>NZ_LVJI01000006.1 GCF_001637225.1 Paenibacillus antarcticus | reverse complement strand
CTACACGCTTCCTGCTGTTGCTGTTAGCTGGTCGATCGTAACCGTTGCACTCGTTGCATCAGCTGCTACGGTTGCCGTTCCGATAACTTCGCCACCTGTTGCTAATTTGTACACGTTCACTACATCGCCTACTACCAAGCCTGTTACGATAACTTTATCTGCTACGCCCACTTTGTTGTTCGAAGCGGTAATGTTCGCTGCTACTGGTGCTACAGATACCGGCTCGGTTACATATGTCTTCGCCGTACGTGTGCTTTCCAGTTTGTTTGCTTTCGTTACCGTTACATACGCGGTGCCACCTGCTGCCTTCAATAGATCCACTTTAGATACAGTCACTTCTGTTGCACTCTCTGCTACCGTTGCTGTTTCCAATGCCGTTCCGCCTGTTGCCACGTCATATACGTTCACGATGTCACCTGCCACTAGGCCAGTTACTTTCACCGTATCCGCATTACCCGTTCCATCATTGATAACGGTAATCGTCGTCGCCACTGGCGCTACAGTGATTTCTGCATCATACGCTTTTACAGTTCTTACACTCTCAAGCTTGTCCGTACTCTTCACGCTGACATACACGCTTCCTGCTGTTGCTGTTAGCTGGTCGATCGTAACCGTTGCGCTCGTTGCATCAGCTGCTACGGTTGCTGTTCCGATAACTTCGCCACCTGTTGCTAACTTGTACACATTCACTACATCGCCTGCTACCAAGCCAGTTACGATAACTTTATCTGCTACGCCCACTTTGTTATTCGAAGCGGTAATGTTTGCTGCTACTGGTGCTACAGATACCGGCTCGGTTACATATGTCTTCGCCGTACGTGTGCTTTCCAGTTTGTTCGCTTTCGTTACCGTTACATACGCGGTTCCGCCTTTTGCTACAAGCATATCTATATTTGAAATGGTAACCTCTGTTTCATTAGCCTTTACGGTTGCTGATTCTAGAGCTGTTCCGCCCATTGCCACTCCGTATACATTCACGATGTCACCTGCCACTAGACCAGTTACTTTCACCGTATCCGCTTTGCCCGTTTCACCATTTGTAACGGTAATCGTCGTCGCCAATGGCGCTGCTGTGATTTCTGCATCATACGCTTTTACAGTTCTTACACTCTCAAGCTTATCCGTGCTCTTCACGCTGACATACACGCTTCCTGCTGTTGCTGTTAGCTGGTCGATCGTAACCGTTGCGCTCGTTTCATCAGCTGCTACGGTTGCCGTTCCGATGGCTACGCCACCTGTTGCTACCTTGTACACGTTCACTACATCGCCTGCTACCAAGCCAGTTACGATAACTTTATCTGCTACGCCCACTTTGTTGTTCGAAGCGGTAATGTTTGCTGCTACTGGCGCTACAGATACCGGCTCGGTTACATATGTCTTCGCCGTACGTGTGCTTTCCAGTTTATTTTCTTTCGTTACCGTTACATACGCTACTCCACCTGTTACCTTCAAGAAATCTACTTTGGATATGGTTGCTTCTGTTGCACCCTCTGCTACCGTTGTTGTTTCCAACACGCTTCCGCCTGTTGCCATGTCGTATACATTCACAACGTCACCTGTCACTAGGCCGATTACTTTCACCGTGTCCGCTTTACCCATTGAGTCATTGTTTACAGTAATCGAAGTCGCCAATGGCGCTGTACTGATCTCTGCATCATATGCCTTTAACGTTCTTCCACTCTCCAGCTTGTCCGTGCTCTTCACGCTGACATATACGCTACCCGCTGTTGTTGTTAGCTGATCGATCGTAATCGTTGCTGTCGTTTCATCAGCTGCTACGATTGCCGTTCCGATGACTTCGCCACCTGTTGCTAATTTGTACACGTTCACTACATCGCCTGCTACCAATCCCGTTACGATGACTTTGTCTGCTACGCCTGTCTTATTATTAGCAATATTGATCGTACTAGCTGCCACAGCGGTAGATGTAGGTTCGCTTGCATACGTCTTAGATACACGATTGCTCTCTAATTTATTAAACCTCGTTACTGAAATCTGCGCAGTTCCGCCCTTTGCTGACAACATATCTGCTTTAGAAACAGTAACTTCCGTTTCACCATCTGCTACTGTCCCACTATCAATAACGCTTCCGTAAACAGTCACTACGTCGCCTGTTCCCAATCCTGTTACTTTTACCGTATCGTCACTACCTGTTTTTTCATTAGTAATGGTGATAGCCGATGCCAATGGTGCTACAGAATTTTCCGAATCGTACGCTTTAATGATACGGATGCTTTCTTCCCCATCAGGTCCACTTTTCACAGTGACATATACAGTTCCTGCAGCGCTCCCAACTTGATCAACTTCCACAATTGCTTCTGTTGAACCTTCCGCTACTGTTCCGCTACCCATTAAAGTTCCTGCTGTCGCTGCATTGTATACATACACAATGTCTCCTGCAAGCAGGTTAGTTACTGTAACCGTATCTTTTACCCCTGACTTATTATTCGCAACAGTAATAGATGCTGTTGCTGGCGCTGCCGATCCAGCTGCGAATCCAATAGTTGGACCTACTGTAGATAATAGTAATGTTGCGCTCAACAATCCTGATGCAAGTCTTACAGACTTAGCTTTCGTCCTAGGTTGTACTTTAGATTTTGACTTCAACTTCATTGGATATGCCCCCATAATAGATCTAGTAGTTTACTACTATTACTATCGGCAGGTTCCTTCATATTATTTAGGTCTAAAACAACTCTATTTTTCAAAAATATACATAAACCTACAATATTCATCCTACTTCACTAATAATGCTAAAGACGCAGTAGTGACTAGGGATTGAAACAATTTATTGGATCACTTAACAAGTGATTCAGAACGCGGAAAAGGAGCCTTTTACCCTTTAGATCAACTAAACATATCCTTATAGAAAGATGACTCCCCTTATTTCGTATTCTAAAATAGACAGTTTGTCCATACTACCAAGTAACCACTTTACTAGGGCTAAATCGTTACGAGACAAGAACAGGAATTTAACAAACCAGATAACAGTAAGTTTACTAGAAAACAAAAGAATCAAAATAGGACCTCTCCGAAGAGAAGTCCTAACTATTAGCGAACATTCATACTAATATTCCAATATATGATATAGGTTTTCATTTAGATTAGTTCGATCTCAAACAAAAAAAGATCCTAGAAAGTCTAGGATCTCCTTGTCATTCACTAAGTTAAGATTAACGAAGCAATTGAAGTACGCCTTGTGGCTGTTGGTTAGCTTGTGCAAGCATAGCCTGTGCAGCTTGAGCAAGGATATTATTCTTCGTTTGCTCCATCATTTCTTTCGCCATATCTACGTCGCGAATACGAGATTCAGCAGCTGTTAGATTCTCAGAAGCTGCACCTAGATTGTTAATTGTGTGCTCCAAACGGTTCTGGTTAGCTCCAAGTGTTGAACGTGTAGTTGAAACAGTCTTAATAGCTGCATCTACCGCTGCAATATCAGTATCAAATGTTCCTGTAGTACCATCTGGTTTTACACCACCAACTGCTAAACCAGTAGAACTCATTGCTGTAGCTAATGTTACATTTAATTGTTGTGTTGCGTTTGCTCCAATTTGGAAATCAGCAGTCAATGATCCATCTAATAGTTTCTTACCATTAAATTCGGTACGAGAAGCGATTCCATCTAACTCTGCATTTAACTGCGTGATTTCAGCGTTAATAGAATCAGTGTCTTCAGTTTGAAGTGTACCACCGTTACCGCCTTGAACTACTAGCTCACGCATACGTTGTAAAATAGAGTGAGTTTCAGTCAATGCACCTTCAGCCGTTTGAATTAAAGAGATAGCATCTTGTGAGTTTTTAGAAGCCATGTCTAGACCGCGAATCTGACCACGCATTTTTTCGGAAATGGATAGACCTGCTGCATCATCGCCTGCACGGTTAATACGAAGACCGGAAGACAATTTTTCTATGTTTTTGCTAGTTGCTGCTGTATTAGCACCCAATTGACGATGTGTGTTTAATGCTGCGATATTGTGATTAATAATCATTTAATATTTCCTCCTTGAAATTAAGTTATTCCACGTCCATGTGGTTTAATAGTAAACTACTCTTCGAGGTCGGCCGCCCCTCAGTAATAGCCTCTAATAGATATATCGACCAATCACACAATTCTGTTAATAGTATTTTTAAATATTTTTTATTATTTTTTTGTATCTCTTAAATGTTGCATCAATGTTTCCAGATTAACTGGTGAAGAAGTTGCAGATTCTCGATTACTTTCTTGAATCGATTCATACACTTCCTTACGAAAGATATCGATATGCTTAGGGGCAGATATACCAATGCGGACCGTATCTCCTTCAACACCTAACACTGTCAGCTCAATTTGATCTTGTATAATAATGGATTCACCCTTCTTACGCGACAGCACCAACATATTATTCCCCCTCCTCCTTCTGCTCCATTTCGATAGCAGGGTCATACCATAAACGATGACGCGTCTGATAAGAGGAGTGATGAAGAACCACTTGCTTGCCCTGTTTATTCTGTGGGTTAAATACTAAAGGTGCAAGCAAATTAATGGTAGATTGTTCAATCAACTCATGTAATGTGACAATGCATTGTACGTGAACTTCATCTGTGATAGACAATTCTTCGGCTTCATGTTCCGGAAGATCAAATTCATAATTCGTATGAAATACAAAAGGATCGGTGATCACAAAAGAAAGTTCACTCTGTTTCATGGACTGCAAATAATTGAAGGGACTTTCCTTTACTTCTATTAGGACAAAATCTGTTTCCTGTTCAAATCCAGGAATTCCTTTGGCAAAATGAACTGTTTGATCATCACTCACTTCAAGTTCACCCCAAATTGTTGTCTGAATTACCATTAGATTACCTCCTTCATTCATTTAATTACACAAAAAAGGCCATAGACGGCATACAACGACATCTATAGCCTTAGGTTTATTACATCGTAACATTTACTTCTGGTGGTGTGAATTGGATTGAAGAATACTGCTTCACATAAATATTCAGCTGGCCGCGTATAAATTCTATTTCAGGACGATTCACAACGACATTCAATTCTGACTCTGCTGGACGAAATGAAAGTTCTGGCGATCTAATCTCAAAATGAATATCAACATTATCCATAGATGCGGGTCCACGAATTTCAGGAAACGGTCTAGGCAGCCAATCCGTACCAAAGATTTCTGATACGGTATTACCTGAGCTTTGGATCGATGCCATCCGATCGCCTTTCTGTACCCGCTCTGCGATTCCCTGCAGAAATTGTTGTTGAATTCCTGAGTAAATTCTTTTGTTCATTGAGAACCCACCATGATAAGCTTCGAAGGCTCTGCTCTGATCAATAGATAATTCAGGTTGATACTTGTGAATCTCAAGTACAGCTGGCTGCGTCTTCATTTGTAGTTCAGCTTGGGGTTGACGAATAGAATAATTCCCAGGGTCAATGTCAATGCCCATAAGGGCTGGCGTTTGCCTGATCTGTACAATCTGAAGCGAACTCACCTTCATCGCCCCCCTATTATCTTAAGAAATCCATTAAGGAAGGGCTAATAATCTTGGATCCCGCAGATAAGGAGGCATTATATATGTTTTCTTGAATCTTAGAATTCATGATCAATTCGGCATAATTAGCGTCTTCTGTCTTCGCCTGTAGATCCGTAAGATTGACCTCCAAATCACCTAATCTACCTTGCATGAGTTCCACGCGGTTACTCTTCGCACCAAATTCCGAACGAATTGACAACATCTTTTCCATACGTGTATCGATCAAGTCCAACTGCGCAGATACATCAGCGTGGAGGCCATTCTTGAGAGCGTAGGAAATAGTGTTAATAATTACAAACAAATTATCCTGCTCATCTGAACCGAACACTTCATTACCCGTTACATTAATAGGAAGTTGAACCGCTTCTCCAACAATATAATTAATATTCCCAGTATCAGTCTTCAACTGATCAACCGCTGTTGTATCCGAAGATCCGTCTGCATTTTCACTGAATACATAAGGCTTTGTATCATACTTCTGTCCATTAAAGATATACTTCCCGTTCAATTTACTATTAGCGATATCAATGAGTTGTTCCTTCAATTGTGAGACTTCTTCATTAATGCTATCTAATGCAGATTGCGGGTTACTTCCTGTAGAAGCTTGTACCGTTAATTCTCTCAATCGTTGAACAACCTCACCAGCTTGGTTGAGTACCGTATCGTTATAGTCAAGCCAAGAAACGGCAGTATCCACGTTCTTCTGATATTGTTCATTGGAGGACAATTCAGCTCGGTAGCGTAAGGAGTATGTAATACCCACTGGATCATCCGAAGGTTTATTGATTTTCATACCCGTTGCAAGTTGATTCTGTGTATTATTCATTTGCTGGGCATTACGGTTCAGGTTCAGCAAGAGCTGAGAACTTAGCATATTATTCGTAATTCTCATGGACGGTTACACCTCACTATCTAGTTATCTTCCTACGACACCTGTAGAGTTAATTAATTTATTCAGTAGTTCATCGAAGGTTGTCATGAACCGTGCTGAAGCACTATATGCATGTTGGAATTTGATCATATTAGACATCTCTTCATCCAAAGATACGCCACTAACCGATTGTCGACGCGTCTCCACTTGTTCTGTGAGGAATGTGGAATTCTCTGTCTGGCGAGTTGCTTCCTGCGATTGAACGCCAAGTTGACCAACCATTGAATTAAATAGGGCGCCTGCAGTTGCGGAACGATTACCATCATCCATAGACAACATTGCCGTGTCCTTAACATTAGCGAATAGCGTAGCCAACGTGTTATTCCCCTTGATTACTTTGGCATCGGCTCCTGTTCCTTCTGTTCTCAGCGAGGTCGCAATCAAATTCGGATTATCTCTGATTAGCGAATTCATACTAATGTTGGCAGCTGTAATCGTCCCATCAGCTCCACTTGCTACAAAGAAAGGAAGTCCAGGGTTTGTCGTGCCGTCCATCGTATAGCCTAATTGATGAAGACCATTTATCCCTTTAACCGTAATAGGTAGGTCAGTGTCTAGTAAGTTAGGTCCTGCATACGTGGTTCCATCCTGATTGATAACTGTCACTCCGGCAGGTATAACAGAACCTTTTGGCAGTGTAATCTTCATTTCTCCATTAGCCATTGTGTTAGCCATGTTGTCTAACTGCTTCGTATAATCTGCAACAAATTTCTCGCGGGATACAATCATGCCATGGACTTCTCCACCCTTTAAATCGCCTGAAGCATACGCTGTATTCAGAAAGGCTGCATCTACCACAGCGGTTGGAGGCGTAGTACCTTGTACTAGCAACTGACCTCCCATGGAAATATTGTACCCTTGATCCGAATCCGTTACGGTAATATTAATAATCTTGGAAAGTTTGTCGGTCAGTAGATCGCGTTGATCTCGTAAATCGTTGGCTTTATCACCCAAACCTTCAATTCTAGTAATTGAGTTATTCAGATCACCAATTGTCGTTAAATAGTTCTGAATTTCTGAACCTTTCACAGCAACGTTGGTACCCAAATCTTCACTCAAGTTGCTTAACTGCCGACTCATTTGGTTCAACGCATCCGTAAGTGCAATGGTAGATTCTTTGACGATTTTGCGAGCGGTCACATCTTCCGGACTTTTACTTAGATCGGACAAAGACTTATAGAAATTATCCATTACGGTACGTAGTCCCGTCTCCGAGGGTTCGTTAACAATTGCTTCTAACTTACTAAGCGTATCGGATTGAATATTCCAACTACCCATTGCTGTATTCTCACTGCGATATTGGTTATCTAGGAAACTCTCCCGTACGCGTTCAATCGCATTGAACTCAACACCAGTCCCAAGTTGACCCGGTGCTGTGGAACGTAGAAAAGCATAAGCCTCTATTGGTGTGGAAGCCGTCATCTTGACAACTTGTCTAGAGTAACCTTCCGTATTCGCATTTGCGATATTATGACCTGTTGTGTTCAGCGCTGCTGTTTGTGTAAACAAACTTCGTTTGGCTGTCTCAAGGGAATGAAATGTTGATACCACAGATAACTCCTCCTTATGTTAGGCGCGTGAATCGAATAGTCCTGACCAGCCTTGGCTGCCGTGTTTATCTCCAGGATGTTGGTATGTGGCTTCTTGTTCAGGCCTAATAGCCAACACTTCCAGTGAGTAATCAATAAAAGCCAACGATTGTTCAATCAATTGTTGATTCAACTGATTCAAATCCTTTAATTTCCCTAAATGTTGTGACAATTCACCTTGTACAGCAAGCAACTTTTGCTTATCATCAGGATCAAATACCAATCGCACTAGCTCCGTTAGGGTCAGGTTTAACATGGATTTAATGCCCTTTGTTTGCAGAAATTCATGAGAAGCACTCACGCGTGCCACTTCCAATTGCTCAATCTGTTTCAGCAATTTAGATTCTTGATTGAGAATTACAATGAGTTGATCGACCTTATTGTCCTTGATGGCATCTCTCTTAGACTCAGCGACTGTTATCATCTTTATATGCGTAGTATTCAACTGTTCTAATGTATGGATAAGCTGTTCTATTGCCATGTCATTCACCTAGTTCTCAGGAAATTGTTTGAAATATGGTAGCAGCTTCTCAGCAAGCTTCTTACTATCTACTTGATACGTTCCAGAAGCCACTTGCTGTTTCAAATCCTGTACTTGTTGCGTACGTTCTGAATTGGCGCTACGCTCATTAGCCTGTAGCATTTCCATCGCTTCGGCAGAGATAGAAACCTCGTCCTTACGTCGACTTCTCTTCTCTTCTGTCTTATGTCCTGACTCTATGTTGCGTTGATACGAATTTATAGCTCCTACGCGTCCGGTCTCGTTAATTTTCATAAGAATCCCCTTCCTGTTCATTTCATAAAGGTTCAATCTTGTAAGTCAATAAAAAAGTAAAAACCGATAACCTTTACTAAGTTTATCGGTCTGAATTGAAACATATTTAATAGCTAGTTTAAGTATTCTGCTATTTATTGTATTTATTAACCGCGCTATAAGCACCCCTACCATGTAGATCAGCTTCTTTTCTAGCTTGTCCATCTTTAACAGATTGACTTAACTCCTTGGTCAGTCGCGTTCTACAGGAATTACACATGTTACTTTCTTTGATGAAAGTGGTTCCACACACTTCGCATGGATAGCTTAGATTAGGGGCGTCAATGACGGAAATACGACCTTCTCGTATGAATTTAATAATCTGCCGTATCGTTACTTCTGTACCCTCGGACAATTCTTCCATCGTCGAACCTCTATGCTCCCTTAAGAACTCGGCGCATGTCTGGTATTCAAGCTCGATCTTCTTCGTACAATCCGGGCAAATATCTCTAAAGTTCATAGCAAAAAGTTTTCCGCACCGCGGACAATTCCCAAGATTCATCGTTTCCCACTCCCTTAATCCATAAATTACGTATACCCTTATGATCTAATATATACAGATTAACTTATATGAGCATACTCCGTCTATCTTTTTAGTAGGACCATTTGTCAAAACATGTATGTAATTGGCGAATATCCCAACTTATCAAGATCGCGCCCATGTGAGGCTATAGATCTCCATTGGTTGTCCGATGACCTCGCCCGCTACCCACAATACTCGTGCACACGAATTTATTGTACTTCCGGTTGTATATATATCATCGATGACAAGAAACCGTAAAGGACTGTTCACACGTGATCTATGTCGAGATTCAATAATATTTCGAATACTATTTATGATGTCAGGATCAGCTTCAAATGTGTTCATCATATCACGAATACGATCACTGCGATTCTTGAGACTTTGCTTATCCGTATGACGCTCCCTTATAATCAGCCGTCGGAAAGGAATCTGTGAAAGACCCGCTACCCCAAGACCTAATACCTCCGCTTGATTAAATCCTCGTTCTTGAAGCCTAATTGTACTTACAGGGACACAAGTGATCACATCTATGGTCCATTGTGAATCCGCACGTCTATGTTCATTCTTCATTCCAACATACGCTTGTCCTAACATCATGATCAGTAGCTCACTATATCTTTCATTTCCTCGATACTTATATTGTCCCAACCATTCACGCATGACAGGATTATACGCAACCGCACTCCGATTACATATGAAGAAACGTTCATGCCCACCCGCACGTGTACAATCTGGACACCCCATGTGTCGTCCACAAGTTCTACAACGTGGATGCCTAATCCATGGTATTCCGTTGTAACAATCTCTGCATATCCCATGAATTTGTGTAGATCTATTCGTCATTCTTCCGCAAGCAAGACAGTTCGACACTGGGGGTGCAAGTAAACGGTGTATCGGATCTAATATACTTTTCCAGATCATCGTTCTCTCCTCTACAAATCATAAGATAATACCCTTGATGGATACTTTATTTAACCCTACTAATCCCTACTAACAGCTGGAAAACGCATAACTTAGTTGAGTTAAATTTCCATTTAATTGTAAATGCACTTATCTATTCATAGGATCACGAGTTAAATAGCCACCCTTTTGTGCAATACGGTTCATTTTCCTAATCTGTGATATCGCACCCTTCTGTGAGCTTGTCCAGTGGGCGGACGCTAGGAATACGCTACCTGCAGGGTCGTCTTTGGATCTACCCGCGCGCCCAGCCATTTGGATTAGTGATGCCTCATCAAAAAGACCACTATCCGCATCCAATATAAATACATCACTGCGAGGCACAGTCACTCCTCGTTCCAGAATCGTTGTCGTGATCAATAGTCTAATCTGCGTATCACGAAAGGCTACCACCTTCTCCGAGCGCTTCGGATCTACCGATGAAGTTCCTTCTATACGGATTCCTGGGATATGACGCCGTAATAACATCACAAACGGTTCGATATGACGAATTCGGGAAACGAATACAAACAATTGTGCTCCCCGCTTAATAGATCGTTCCAGGTTGTGAAGAAGCTTAAGGGGAATTCTACGTTGTTGCAGACAATGAGCCACTGATTTCATATCCAACCGACTAGGCACAGGTAGAGGGTGTCCATGGAAACGAACAGGTACTCTTGCATGTGGTAGTATCCCGCGCGATGCTTCTCTCTGTAGTTGATGTGGAGGTGTCGCCGACAAATAGACGAACTTACCATCTGGCTTGCAAGCATTCTGTGCCGCATAAGCCAACATCGGATCATTATGGAATGGGAAAGCATCAATTTCATCGATGATGACGAGATCAAAATTCTGATAGAAGCGCATTAATTGGTGGGTTGTCGCGAGAGTCATTGTCCCGGATCTCCAGCGTTCCTCACTACCCCCATACAATGTAACTATCCTTTCGTCTGGAAAAGCTCGCGCTAACCTTGGGGCAAGTTCCAACACGACATCCCTGCGAGGCGTGGCGACAAGCACGCGTCCCCCAGCCTCTAGAATCGAGGCGAGTAACGGAAATATCATTTCTGTTTTGCCCGCACCAGTGACTGCCCAGAGGAGGAAGCGATCAGGTGTGGATACCGAAGGAACGGATTGCTTCAGCCATTTACAGCTTAAGAAATCCCATAAGTCTGACAAGAGACTGGAGGACAGCGACGGCGAATTACGTGAAGCATCTGCGATACTGAGGGTTCCCGAACTTTCAGGTTGATGATTTATTCCGCCGCGAGATGGAGAGGCCAGCACGGCTCCGAAGTCGCTCCCTGCGGGCGGCTTCGCCAAGAACTGCAGCGCCGCGCCTGCGGCTGCGCTTTGCGCTACACTAAGCCCCCACCGGCCCATGGCCTCGGTGGGGGAACCCCCTGCCGTGCCCCGCACGGCAGGCTGCGCTGCTCCGCGAAGCAGCAGCGTACAAGCGCGGCTGCGCCCCATCGCGAGGCATGCCTCGCAGTAGGCGCAAGCCGCACTGCCGCACGTGGCGCATGCCGTGCGGGCAAGGGCAACGCTACCGCAGCGGCGGCAGCGGCGGATCTTGCGGCGGCGCTGCCAAGGTGCGCCGCCACTAGGCGAGGCTGCAGGGGCAACGCCTGCGCCAAGTATAAGCTGGCCCTGGAGATAGGCCAGCTGTGCGGCCGTAAACCATGCACCGGCTAGGGATGGCGCAGCCTCCGCAAGCAATCCATCAACCTCTGCCGCTAACAATGAGCGCCCTTGGAGTACTCTAGCTAGTTCTTTGGCTTCGCTGATCATCCCCTGCATGACTCCCCCATGTCGCAAGTCATCAGCTTTACGCCCGCGTCCGGCATCATTCACTGAACTATCCCACAACGCCTGAACTCTCTCTTTACTCAACCGCTGTTCATTGACTGGTTGTATATTTTCCCTTCCCTTCATTGAAATACCTATCAGCTCTCCCGCTACGATACTGTTTCCCGACTCTGTATTCCCTTGTTGTCCCTGCACCATATTTATGTGTGAATGAACGTGTACGCGTCTAATCACATTAGTTTCATTTCTAACGTGCATTATCCACATGGATTTCTCACTTATACAATTTCCATTCGACTTAAACTTTTCTTCTTCCGCAAGTTCTACTTGGAGAACTCCAATGGCATACTGTTTCCACTGATGCACATTCCACGTATCCATCTCTTTCACTTTGACATTCAATTGTTCCATCTTCAGTGCCCATCCTAGTGGAATATCCTTCGCAATTAATACCATTCTGCATAACGGATCCTTACTTACTTTAGCCCACCACAACAGATCCACTCTTATATCTAAAGATATTCTAATCTCCCAACGTCCGGCATTTCGAATAGCATATACAGCAATTCTCATCCCTTTTCTCCTTTCACCAGTTCAATTTAAACAACTCACGCTTACATGCGGGTAGTAAATTTGTTACCTACATTAATAAACTATCCTGTGGTTAACTTGTCTTATATGTTTATTTGGACGCAAAAAAGCACATTCCCCCAGAGTCCCGATCTTGGAGAGTGTGCTTCACACCTTACTATATAGATTGAACTAAGGTATGCGCTCACAAGTCCAATCATTCCTAAAGGAAATCATCATTATGGGAGTTCGTCCTTAGTTCAATCTATCTACCTATACAATTGCTACCCGTCATCTACACCACCATATATTAACCCTGCACATAGGGAATGCGCCTATCCTCCTGCGGTATTCTTAAATCTATCCATATCAGTCCTTCAGTGCTCGTGAGTGGTAAATAGTCGAACATATCCTCTCCATCTACGACTCCTGCACAAACTTTTACAGATAGATCAAGTCCTGACCAATCACGCATCGTGTGAATCATACTAACGGTTTCATCACTCGAGCCTTGATCAATGACAAGAACACGCAATGCCTTACCTTTCTGAAAAGCATACAACCACAACGCACGCATATACCATTCAATCTTTCGTTCGTGGTTATACGTTACAAGTATATAATCGTTATAATATTCCTTTCGTCGATTCCCCTTCACTTTATAGGTTGTGGCGTATAATCCATGAACGATGGCAATTGCCAACCCATAAATGACAGCAATCCAGATTAATTGGATGACCATGGAGATTCACCTCCCTCTTCACCAACAATATATGCTGATAGAGAAGCCTCGGTGACAAGATATGAGCATCCCGCCCACACCTTCGAGAAAAGGAACGGCTACATCCATATGTAATATTCCATAATCTTGTTAAAGGGTTACCCAACCATATTTAATGGCATTAATAACCGCTTGTGTGCGATCATCAACTTCCATCTTTTGAAGGATACTACTGACATGATTCTTAACTGTCTTTTCACTGATAAAGAGAAATTCCCCAATCATCTTATTACTCTTTCCTTCAGCCATAAGACGCAACACTTCAGCTTCACGGCGAGTCAGTGGATTGTTCTCTCCACCCACAAATTTCACTCCGGCTTCCTTGTCCGATCTTTCATTCACGGCTCCAGCTTCATTCACATAAGTCATTCGACGTAACTGTTGAATCAATTTACCCGTTACTTTAGGATGAATAAAAGCATACCCTTGATGCACCGAGCGAATCGCATTAATGAGAGACTCCGCCTCCATGTCTTTCAGTAAATACCCATTGGCACCTTTACGCAGTGTCTCAAACACGTAACTCTCATCATCATGAATAGACAAGATGATGACTTTGATGTCTGGGAATAGTCCTCGAAGTTTCTCCGTTGCTTCTACACCATTCTCTAATGGCATATTAATGTCCATTAGTACAATATCAGGTTTGACCTCATTACAGAACTCAAGTACTTGGATACCATCGCCACATTCACCGATGACCTCCATATCATCCTCCATGTTCAGAATACGCTTCAGACCTTCGCGAAACAATTGATGATCATCAGCTAAGAGAACTTTTATGGTTGTTTTTCCAGAATCCCGATTGTCCATTGCGTCACTCCTTTCTCTTATCCACGTTTGTAGGGATATGGATTATGATCTTGGTTCCATCATTCAGTGCAGATTCAATTTCCATTCTTCCGTCAAGGAGTTCGACCCTTTCACGCATCCCAATGATACCGAAATGATCCTGACTCTTCTTTTCTAATTGATCAAGTCTTAACCCACAACCATTGTCTTGTACAACGATCTTCACCATTTGCGCTTGATAGGTAATCTCCACAACAACATAAGATGCCTGTGCATGTTTAGCGACGTTCGTTAAAGCCTCTTGTACAAGTCGGTACATGGCCGCCTCCATTGCAGAAGATAGACGATGTTCTTTACCTCTTGTTTCAATCAACGTACGAATTCTCATTTTCTCTTCAAAATCATAAATATACTTGCGGAGTGTTGGAATGAGTCCCAAGTCATCCAAAGCCATTGGACGTAGATTGAAAATAACTTTCCTTATTTCTTCGAGACTCGCACGTACTTGTCCCTTCAAATCTACTATTTCGTCCTGAACCATCCTAAATTCCTGCTTCACTAGCATTCTTTCTACAATTTCCGTCCTAAGCACTAGATTAGCTAGCAATTGAGCAGGACCATCGTGAATCTCTCGGGCAATTCGTTTGCGTTCTTCTTCTTGTGCTAAGATAATCTTCAACCCTATAAGCTGACGATTCTTAGCAGTCTCAATAATACGTCCTACTTGACTTATTTCTCCGGATAAATATTCCATGACAACGCTCATCTGTGATCCAATGACTTCAGCACGTTCCACTGAATTCTCTACATTTCGGGTTCTGATTTGTAGTTCATCACGTCTCGCTTTGAGATACATTTCTTTCTCACGATAAATCATCACATCAAGTTGGAGCTGAGTCGCTTTCTCATACGCTTGTCTAATGTCCTCTTCCTTATAGCGAACAAAGTCCCGACTCACTTCCGTGAGTCGGATACGTGAACGCCGATAGCTTAACTCCAGCAGATCTACCTTTTGTAAGGTGTCCACTGTTTCTTTCACCACGAACTTAAGCTCTTGATTCAGCGCGTTCAGCTCATCGCGAGCACTCTCTAGAATCTCAAACATTTGAAGTTTACTATTCTCCACCACTTCGATGGCGTTTTTTATGACACGGTCTATAGCTTCAGCTTGAAAGTCCACTCAAGTGTTACTCCATTTCTTACTTCAATGTTCATTCACTACTCCATATCATAACATATCACGAATCAATTGTGATGGTCTTCGTGAACTGATTCCACGTAACTTTTAGACCTAATTGTTCGGAAACTAACCTAAGAGGGACTAATGTTCTACTTTGTTTCACGATGGGTGCTACTATAGCACTAGAACGTTTACCATTAAGAATGAATTCTTTCTTATTCACTGTAAGATCTAATAATTTCGCACCGCGTAACACTGTAATTCTCTGATTAGCAGCGTCCCAGTTCGCGCTTCCTCCAAATGCATCGACAACATAACGAATCGGTACATACGTACTGTTATTTTGAACGATCGGTGCAACGTCCATGGTCTTCTTAGTTCCGTTAACGGTCATCGATTTCTGACCAATGGTCATGACTGCTTGTGCTTGCGGAAGACTTGCATCGCCAGATAATGATGGGATCATGAACTGAATATTGTCAAAAGCAACTGTTCCAGTCAATGCACGTTCATCCTGTCCTTCTTCCACATTTACAACATAGAATCGTTTCAGCTGAGCTGGATATTGAATATTCAGTCCACTTAGATCAACATTAAGCGTCTTCCAACCTTCCCAATCAATCACCTTCGCAAGATCCACATAGATCGTCTTACCTGACTTATCCGTAAGCTCTGCGCGAAGCCAATTCAGACTCTTATCCCCTTGTACATCCACTGACATTGTAGTGGCAGTCGCAGAAACTTCCTTCCCTACAGTTCCATTTAATTGCGCGTAAGCATACATTTTGCCGAGTCCTTGTGTCATATCATATTGAAGGGTCATCACTTTAGATTTCGAATGATCGCCCGTTCCTTGGGTAATGGTAGCCGAACCTTTCACTTCGCTCAAATTACTAGTGAATTGAATTGGATAACTAACATTCTCGAAGTTCTCCCACATGCTATTACCAGCCTCAGACAGAACTACTACGGTGCTGAACCCATTATATCGACCAATAGCATAACCGACCTTCGCATTCGCATTAACGGAAGTTACGGTTAACGTATCATTTTGTACATTCCCCTTAAACCCAACGAACTCCCATTTCAAAGAGCTAGCAGGAATCTTAATACTTTCTCCACTCTTCGTCACAGCCGTCACAGGAATAGATACCGTTGTACCTGCTGTCAATGAACCTGTTGAATTCGCTGCAGTCAGACTTGTCAGCTCATCTGCTCCTAGAACGGTAACTTTCGTACTTACCTTAGCTGACCCGCTAACTGCTGTAATCGTCGCTGTACCCGGTTGAACCCCAATGATCTTGCCTCCACTTACTTTGACATTACCATTGCTAGACGTCCACGTAGGGCTGATCTGTGACGAATCAATCGGGTTATAATAAGTATCATACCCTTTCAGGCTATAAGAACTCTCTTGGCCGATTAATAGTGCCCCACTTCCGCTTATTTTAAATCCTAACAATTCTCCCTTGGGTGCCGTACTAAATACACCAAGAGAATTGACAATACTTCGCTGCGTCGTACCATATTCCGTATTAAACGTAAGTGTCGCGTTATTCTCAGCTAAAGGGCGAGTTACCATCGTAGTGGATCCACCACCATCTAGATTCATCCCTTTCCATACGCCGATGTTCACCATAAATGCTTGAAGTTCGGGTAATGACATACCTGAGCTATTGCTATTATCCTCTGCAGTCACAATGTAGGCATATCGCCCATCCTGTGAATATCCAAGTGCTGTTCGAGCACGATAACCTCCAATACTTGCTACATCTCTAGTGAACGCAGATGCCTTCCCTCCGTTGACAAGAAGCGTATGTCCACCGATCATCATTTGTAGACTTGCAGGATCAACCTGTTGACCTGTCGTCTCTGATAAGAGCGAAGAACTTACATTCACTGGCTGGCCGATGACAAAGTGCGTATTGGCAAATTCAGCAGCTGTTCCGTGTGCACGAAGAATATAGCCATCCTCTGGTACAGATATACTCAATGGAGCTTTATAAGATACTTGTGTAATGATTCCATTCTGTACAAGAATTTCAGTCGCAGTCGTCGAACTACCACTAGGACGATCTAATGATTTCCAGTTACTTGTATACATATACATCGCATTCAAATGACTGTAAGCGGAACTCGTGCCTTCCGGCGTGTATGTCGTCTTATTAATTCCTGATAGAGGGAATACCGAACCATCTTGTGCCGTTACAGATCCTTTAAAAGCATACTCATCAATCATCGGTTTCCCGTCTTTAGACACGGTATACGAATACATACCTTTCAAATCTGCAGGTGTAGTCATCAATACACCATTCGTTATTTGACCACCCAATGGTGCCCATTGCGCTCCAGGACCACTTGTAATGTAATAATCGCCATTCACTGCAGCTACGGCTCCATTTTCTTTGGCCATAGCTTGTGTGCTTTGTCTTGTTGTGAACTTGCTAGCTACACCATTCATAGCATCGATTTTCACATTTGAATTCTTCAGATCCACTCGGATCACATCCGCGAGTGCAGTCGCTTGTTTACCAGAACGTGTCGAAGAAAATTGATATTTGTATAGGATAGCTCCGGATGTAATAATCTCTTCTCCGAGCTTTTTGACAGATGTAGATGCTGCGTTAGCTACTGATCCTTGCGTTGAACCTGGTAATGAAAGTCCTTCTCCTACAATAGGCGCAATCCATAATAGACCTGCCAATGTTACGACAATCCACTTCTTCCCCTTTAAAATTGCCACTTTGTTCTGCATTTGTTGTACGTTTCTGTTCATGAATGATTAATCTCCCATCTTGTTAGCGAAATCATATATTTGTACGTCAAATTAACGAAAATTAAAATAGGTTACATATAATAGACTACTTTTAAGAGGAAAAGTTACGATAATTCGCCAATTTGTTCTATAACCTTGCAAATTGACTTCACCAATGATTAACAATAAACGCAAAAAAACACCCAAAACCACTTCAATGGTCATGGGTGTTTGTTTCTATTCTTTACTTCCTATAAGTATTTCAATTTATCTAAGACACGTTTCAACATGACCGCAGCTTGTGCGCGGGTTGCATTCCCTTGTGGCTGGAATGTGTTGATCGTGATGCCTTGAATGATACCTTCCTTCACGGCTTTTGCTACTAAATCTTTGGATTGAACTTTCGAAGCGTCCTTAAATCTTGCTAATGTCTGAGCTGACGTTCCGTTAAGAGAGATACTAGGCCCAGCATACTCCATAGCCCGTACCATCATTAAGGCCATTTGCTCACGTGTGACGTTGCTGTTCGGCTTGAACGTTCCGTCAGAGTTACCTGTAATAATTCCTGCCTTTGCTGCAGCCCCGATATATGCTCCGGTGGTACCCGATGTTACATCAGGGAAACGACTTGTTTCTTCTCCAGACAGGCCTAGTCCTTTCGCAATGAATACAGCGAATTCCGCTCGTGTAATAGATTTATCCGGTTCGAACTTACCACCTGAGCTCGAGCGTGACTCCACAATTAATTTCTCAGATAGCTCAGATATAGCTTCATTAGCCCAGTGCTTCATTGTATCCGAGTAAAAGCTGTATCCAATTGCTGGTCCAATGACAGAATTCCCAGTTACCTTACCACTGAACAACATGGCTGTTGGGCTACCGATTACACTTGATGGTACATATGAAGGGGTACCCGACGCTACATTGTACTTGACCAATGATACCTGCTTGGTCGATGCCACAGTACTTGATGCTCGGAAATAAAGTTGACCCGTATGTGCAATTTCTCCAACACCTGAAGAGGTTGATCCGTTGTGTGCCGTAATATGCAATTCTATCGGATCTGCCAGAGGGTTCGTCGTAACACCATTGTACGAGGTTGCCGTAGTCAATCGGGCTCTAGGTATCGATTCCATCTGGACTTTCATATAAACATAGCTTAACGAAGATGTTCCTAATGCACGTGCTATTTCTGTATACGCCATCTTGTCCATTGGGAGATCGTACATAACATCCTTGTACCGCACCGCGAAAGAGGTGCTTTTCCCCATACTGTACACTTCCATTAATGCACTCAACGGAATATCGACTTCCGCTGCATTTTCAGTTGAAGGAACCTCAAAGACAAGCATCTTGCTCACGTTATTATTAGATGTAAATTTCAGGCCGCCAAGTACCTTCGCATGGTCGAGCGTGTATTTCCTAATACTCTGACCACTTCGAGAACGACTCTCCGACGACTGTGCCGCATCCGAATTTAGCAGATAGCCCCCTTTACCAAAATCCCCCGAAGACATGGACTTAACGTAGTCAGGTTGAACAACACCGTCTGTTGTCGTCGCCGTACCGCTTAAATTCTGAACTGACATATTGCTGTAGGCTTTAATAACATTCCCCTGATTATCATTCAGTGGCGTAGCACCTATTTTATAAGATAATAGAACGACTTGACCCGAAGTAACTGGCGAGCTTAGCTTTAGGGTAACGGTATCCCCACTAACTGTTGCAGTCTGTATACCACGATTAGACTGGTTTACTAATACACCGAACTGAGAGATCGAAAGATCCGATATTGCTTTCAACGTCTTATTATATACGACCGTGATCGTATCGCCTCGAACGGTAGCTGAACGTATTCCTTCTGTCACCAAGCTATAATTGATGGGTTGAAGATTGATATATCCCGCCAGATTTCCGTTCAAATCCGCAATGCCACCGACGCCAGATATATATGATAACGTCACACCTTGATCCGCAGTAAAAGAAGACGCGAGTGTAAGGAATACCTGATTGGACACGATCTCCACATTCGTCACATATACTGGTGAGTTATTGACCAGTACTGAGAATTGACTCTTCATCGGGATGGTACTTGTCTTCAACGCTTCATTGTAAGTAAGTATCACTTTATTGCTATTTCCTTCGATCCCGGTTAATTCAGGAGGTTTCGTATCATATGCATTCCTTACAAAATAATCATTAAACGCAGAAATATTCTGTCCCCGATAATCCTGCAATGGGTAAGATCCTGGTGAATAGGATACTTTCACGATTTCCCCATTAGATACTGAGCTAGACAAATATAACGTAACCGTTCGTCCGCTCTGATAAATGCTACTTATCCCTTTCGAATATCCATCCGTCTCTACTGAAAATTGATCATACGCATAACTACTATTGGAAAGACTCTTGAGACTTTCGCTAAAAGTTAGCGTTAGCGTACTTCCCGATACGTATCCGTCGGTCGGTTTCGGTAACACCGTATCTATACCGTTCGTCACTTCCTTACTAGATAGCGATGCTGCTATATTCTTAGACAAATCCTGTATAGGTCTGACACTGTTTCCAGTGTAAGTAATTCGCACGACCTGTCCAACAGCCACCCCTGTGACCAGTGTGACATATACACTCTCACCAGAAACATAGGCATTGCTGAGTGAACGCGTCTCACCGTTCACAGTCACGTTGAAACTGGACGTCAACAGATTGATCGAGGAATCCAACGTTTTATTGTACTGAAGACGAATAACTGAATTACTATACATCGTTGCGCTCTGAATGACTGGCACTGTCGTGTCGGATACCTTCGTCTGGAAAGTCCAACTTGACGTACCACTAAGCCCTACAAATAACTCACCTGTCGCAAGATCTGTAATTGCACCGTTTGTTATATCGACATAATATGTCGTTCCCTCTTGAAGATTAGCAGATGGTCTGATTATTAATTGCTTACCTGAAGTAATGAACGAAGCAGGAATAGCTGTCGTCGTACCTTGTTTCTTAAGTGTAACGCCCGAAGCATTCTGTATTGCTATATTTCGGTTGAACGTAGCTACAATGCTTGTTGTAATATCATTATTAGTACTTCGGTCGGTGGGAGACAATGAACTCAATGTCAATACAGTCGACGTTGTTGTTCCAGTCGTGAAGGACCAAACCTTTTTCAACGGAGCATTGTTATCACTATCTTTAAAAGATCCGTCGAGTACAGTAACCGTATATGTCTTGTTGTAAGACATATTCGTTGGCAGCGTAAGTGTTATCTTATTTGTCCCCCCACCCTTCACATCAGATGAAGTCACATCAAACCCCTTTACAAGCTTCCCTTCCGTCTCCAGAAAGATTATTCCCTTATCTGGATATACCGGACGACTGAAGTTCAATGAAATGCTACCTGTAGTTGCAATACCTGTTACATTTGCAGCTGGTACTGTAGGAACCGTAACATCCCATACCACCGGATTTCCCTTAACATTGAAATACCATTCCTGAGCACTATTAATACCCGCAAACAGATGGTCGTCTATGTCCTTGAACGCACCACTGTCGATTAACACATAATACCTTTCACCAGGTATCAGCCCAGTAACTGTCCAAGATGCTGTTTTGTTGTCAATGCTATCTATCGTTATGGAAGGGTCTTCTACGGACTTTTTCGATACAATCTGGTTATCGGACGCCCGAATAACGGACACCGATCCCGTATTCTTAACAACCGTCTTATCAAAAGTTACCTTCAAATTCGTCGAATCTCCACTAACGATCTTACCAAGTTCCGGAGTTCTTACGCTAATCACAGGCTGCGTTATACTACCTTGGGCCGAAAGCGTAGTAAATGACATATCAAATTCTTCATTTGGATTAAGCCCTGTGCTTGCCTCTACAAATGTACCAGCTTTTATCTTCACATGATAAGTAGTACCGTTGACTAACGTGTTAGAAGGTATTGTTACATCATACCCGCGTATAACATAGGGTTGCGGCGTGATGGTCTGAGTCACTACAGCTGCACCTTTATCAACCGACACTTCAATTTCACCGTCGCTCAATTTCACATTTCGATCAAATGCCAATTGAATTAGCTTCGTATCTACCGGGACCCCTTTTGTTCCATCCGTTGGTAGCATCGTTATTACAATCGGATTCCCCCCAGCTGCTGCTCCAGCTACGGGCACCATTGCTCCAAGTAACATATTCACCACCAGCATTAATACAATTCCCATTGAAATCTTCTTTCTCATTCCTTACGTTCCCCTTTCAATTAAGCCTTCTATGTATAAATTCTTGTCGCTCTATCTTCGTGGACATACCTACATATATTAACGGTCAAATGTGCTTACAAGTTTAGAAACCGCAGTATAATATTGATAGAATAGATCTCCTATTGCCATAGAGGTGGTAATTGATCAAGGGAACCCTAATGATTCTAGCTCCGTTGATTTGCACCCATGTGATTAATAATATATAAATACACAAAAAGCGGATATCCTTCCCTCAAGGGAAAAGATATCCGCTTTATTTCAAACCGTTACACTTACAGTCCGGCTTGTTCTTTCAATAGATCCGCTTTGTCGACTTGCTCCCAAGGTACATCTAGATCCGTACGACCGAAATGTCCATAAGCTGCTGTTTGTTGATAAATCGGACGACGTAAATCAAGCATATTAATGATGCCTGCTGGGCGAAGATCAAAGTTCTTCTGGATTAGCTCCACTAACTTCTCTTCACTCACTTTACCCGTACCATAAGTATCTACATTAATCGATACCGGCGTAGCTACACCAATGGCATAAGCCAATTGAATCTCACATTTATCTGCAAGACCAGCTGCTACAAGGTTCTTAGCAACGTAACGTGCTGCATAAGCTGCTGAACGGTCTACTTTTGTAGGATCCTTACCAGAGAATGCTCCGCCTCCATGACGTGCATAACCACCGTATGTATCAACGATGATCTTACGTCCAGTTAGACCTGCATCCCCTTGTGGACCTCCAATAACGAACCGCCCTGTTGGGTTGATGAAGTATTTAGTATTCTCATCGAGCAATGCTTCAGGAACAACAGGAAGAATCACGTGTTCTCTAATATCAGCTTGAATCTGCTCTAATGTTATTTCTTCAGCATGTTGTGTAGATACAACGATCGTATCCACTCGTACTGGCTTATCATCTATATATTCAATCGTCACTTGTGTCTTTCCATCTGGACGCAAATAATCTAGCGTACCATCTTTACGTACAGCTGAGAGTTGACGTGAAATACGATGTGCTAGTGCGATAGGAAGTGGCATAAGTTCTGGTGTCTCATTCGTTGCAAAACCAAACATTAATCCTTGGTCTCCTGCGCCGATATCTGCCGTTTCCTTATCCATTTGATCAAGATCACGGTTTTCTATCGCTGCATTTACACCTTGAGCTATATCTGCAGATTGTTCATTCAATGAAGTAAGTACAGCACATGTATTATAGTCAAAACCATATTTAGCACGTGTGTATCCAATTTCCTTAATTGTGTTTCTAACGATGGATGGAATATCAACATAGTCAGAATTCGTACTAATTTCCCCAATGACTAGAACTAATCCCGTAGCTACAGCTACTTCACACGCAACGCGTGCATTTGGATCGTTCGCCAAGAATGCATCCAACACAGCATCAGAAATCTGGTCGCATATTTTATCTGGATGTCCTTCGGTAACGGACTCAGATGTAAACAGATGACGTCCTTTAATTGACATAATGTAACCTCCCAATAAGAAAAAAATGAACCTTTTCCAATTGGAAAAGGTTGCTTACAATCCTCAATGGTCATATTAACTTATTTGTCAAACGGTGTCAATGATTCCACATCAGCACCTATAACATAATAGCGTTCACATTGCTGTGATCTATGATATATAATGAAGTATATTTTTTATATGAAACTTTGCTCAGCTTGACGAATTAATCGTTTCGTAATTTCTCCACCCACCGAACCATTCTCTCTTGATGTTAGATGGCCCCAGCTTGCACGTCCATGATTAGAATAACCTCCAACTGCTCCAAGATCAGAACCAAATTCAGTGTCCATTCCAGCTGTACTACCATAGCTACCTACATTCAGTCCAAACTCCGCAGCTATTTCATATTTCATCTGATCAATCATCTTCCGACTCGCCGGTACAACCGTCCGATTATTTCTTGCCATTATAATGAGCACCTCCTGCATGATGTACTTGCAAGAGTATTATTTACATTTTCATTCTAATTACACGTATAAATGTTTGCTACTAATGGCAATAATAAGGCATAAGCATTATTGAATGGAATATCCACCACGCACCATAACAACTAAACCATATTTATCTTGAACCGTAATACCCCGTCCTTCTCTTGGGAAGGATAATAAATGATTCGTTACTACGGGTTGTCCATTCTTAATATCTACACCAGCAGTCAGGTCAGGCACACCGTTTGCGTCTGGACTATATATAAAAGCTTTACCATTACGAACGATAAATTCAGTCCCTGCAGCAGCTACCAACTTTTCACCCAGTTTAACGTTAACGACAACAAGTGTATCAGCACTTGAATTTCCGTTATCTGTTGGATTTGTAGGTACCGGAGTAGGTGTTGGGACTGGCGTTGGAGTAGGTATTGTTGTACCTCCACCTAATGCCTTTTGAATTTGCTGATCTACGTAGCTCTTAGTGACCACTGGGTCCTCGGATGTTCCTGGTTGAGTGATAGTTCCTGCACCGCTTGCTGTGGTATTCAGAATTGATCCAACCCACGCAACACTGCTGAACAATACTGCTGCCGTTACAACTTTCCATGCTTTATTCATGATGTTCCTCCTCTATGATTGTTTATTTCTATTAATGATAGAGATATTTTAGTGGTAAAACAAGTAGAATATTAAATCACTATACTTCCAGAAGCTATATTTCGCAAGAAATTCAATCTCTTTTGTAGCTGTTTCAAATTTCTCTGCTTCTTTAAATTGAAATAACTCTAACCTGTTGCTGCATTGGAGAGAATAGCCGCTTTCATGACTTCCCTTGGGTGAACGATGCTGACATTTAGGCTGCCTATGTGACAGATGTTTATCGAGACGGGTGAATTCTTTGTATCCAAACTAATGACGATAAAGGCTTCTCGGTCTAAGTCACCTAGGAAGTGCTTTATTAGGTTAAATCCATCTTCCGGTGATTGGATGGATCTTCCCTTGTATATTAGGCTTGACTCCTTCACTAACTTCACACTAACGATGCTTATTCTCTTTTGCGGCTGAATCTTCATTTCCAATTCTCCTTCTAGTCGCTCTAATGACTTTGATTGTGAACTTTTGTAATGATTCAATCTTCATTCCTCCTTGAAATAGAAATAGCCCTAACTCCTCAAAGGGAATTAGGGCCGATGTTCATCCTATACATGATTAAAATATTGGGGAACCATTAGATTAGAAGTGTTATTTATTATTTCTGTGCCTAACTTTTACTATTACTCTCAGATGGCTTCTAATTCATGTTTATATTGAAAGACACAAAAAGAGGGCAAGCCCTCAGCCATCAAATGATGACTTAGAAGCTGCCCTCTTTTCTCAATAATTCTTAAGATATTAAGACAAAGTCCAAACAGTTGTAAATGTTGCTGTTTTAGTTGTAACATTTCCAACAGCGTCAGTTACTGTGAATTCAACTGTTTGACCAGTTGTTGCAGCAGTACCACTAATTGTTACACTAGTAGCAGCTGTTTCAGGAGTAACTACTGTCAATCCAGTTGCAGTACCACCAGTTACAGCTACAGTTGCAGTTTCACTTAGTTTAAGAACTAAGCTACTTGCAGTACTAGTTTCAAGTGTTACTGTTGGATCCAGTTGGAAATCCAACGTATCTTGATTACTTGTTGCATCAGCAGTAGTGAAGCTTGCTGCTACATTATCATTTGCATCAACAATGTTTTCATTTGCATTATCGATTGCTACTGTGAATAATCCGTCAAAATCAACAAGATTTTTTCCAGTTGTTTTTAGTTCAATCTCAATTTTACCTGAAACTACTTCTGCAAAGAAATCTTGACCTTTCTTCAATGCAATACCGTCTGCTCTAGTAATTATCACGTTATCTTGTAATGTTACCTCATTCAACTCCGTGATTGCTTCATCATAAGTAATTGTAATTAGATCATTACCGTCAAAATGAACACCAGCACCAGAACCAATAGTTACTTTATCACCAGAAGAAATCACTACTGGAGCAACGCCATCTTTAGAAACAACACCAGTACTAGCATTTACAAGCAATCCAGCTCCTGTTACACCTTGTGTTGGATTCACTGTTGCTAGAGTAGCTGCAGTTGTTACTGTAGGAGTAGCATTAGAAGTAATTGCACTATTCAGTGTCAATACGATAACATTGTTGTTGGATGAAGAAATTGTAGCATTCTTCACAGTAGAACCATTAACTCTGAAATCAGCCTTGTTAACATTACCAATTGGTTGGTTAAGAGTTAGCTCAACTTTATCTTTAGCAACAGTTTTAGCAGAAACTAAATTCACTGTACTTCCGATAGCAGCAAGATTAAATGTTTTGGAATAGTCTGCCAAGAAGTTACCTTCAGCATCTTTCACACCTTGTACTGTGAATGAGCTAATGCTTAGGATACCTGTTGGAAGTTGAACAATAACACCTTTTCCATCATTTGTAGGAGCTAGATTTGTTGCTGCAGGTAATTTACCAGAGATTGTTTTTCCATCAGTTGTACGATAAGTGATGAAATAGTTGTCTGGGTTAAGAACAGAATACGTGCTTGATTGATCCATTTTCTTATCAAATGCTACAACATAAGTTGTTCCAGTTCCTGTAATACTAAGAGCAGTTGGAGCTGCACCATTAACAACAGTTAATGATGTTGTGTATGGCAACATTGCATTAGCAAGTAATGTAACATCAGTAACACCACTCAACTCAACTGCGTAGTTTCCAGCAGCTAATGTTTTAGTAAATGTGATTACTAATTTGCTATCATTACTTCCGTAAGCAGCAGTATAACCATTAGATACTACTTTACCGTCTTTATCTTTCACAATTAAATTAGCTGCTTTGAAAGTAGCTTTATCCACTGTTTTAGAGAAGTTCACAGTCAATGTACGTGCATCACTATCAAATTTAGAAGAAAGAACTTCAGGACGAACTTGATCAAGTTTTGCTGTTACAGAAACTTTTGTATCTGCAGCAATTTTATTGCCGCTGTAATCTACGATGTTATTAACAACTAAATCAACAGCATATCCAGGAAGTTTGTTAGCAGCAAAGCTAACACGAACTGTTTTGGAGTTGATTTGTTTTGCACTAGAAGCTACCTTTTTAGAAGTTCCAGAGAACCAAACATAGTTTTCTGCATTTTCAACTTCTGCCTTTTTCACATCTTCACTAAATACTAGAGTAACACCTTCAAGAGTAGCATCTTTAGATTCTACTACTGTTGGAGCAACTGTATCAGCTACTACTGAGAATGCTTTAGAAACTTCAACCAATTGGTAGTTAGCAAAATCGCGAATGTTATTGTTAACTGTTAGGTTGTGATCACCATCAGTTAATGTGTTAAACAACGCAATTGTAACTGTACGTCCAGTTACATCGTATGTTCCAGAAACAACTTTATCATCAATTTTGAATGTAGAAGCCACAGAACCATTCAACGTAACAGGCTCAGAGAAAGTTACTTTAACAGCTTTGTTACCTAAGTTAGTAACAGACTCAACTGTTGGAAGCAATTGATCCAATGGCACAAATGCTAGTTCTTTAGCACTTACTGAAACCTTGCTAGCGGAATCTTTCACACCATCAACAGATAAAGTATACTCTTTAGATTGATTTGCCAAAGCACCAGCAACGGAAAGAACTACAGTTTTTCCATCTGCTTGAAGCTCAGCAGAATCGATAACTTCTGTGCTCAAACCTCTTTTGATCGTATAAGCATCTTTGTTCTCTGCAGTAGCTTTATCAACAGTACCATCATATGCTACTACAACTTCTTTAAGGTTAGTTGCACTTACACTTGCTACTTTAGTTGCAGTAGTTACTGGAGGTACATTCAATGCCGCTTCAGCCGCGAATGCTGCTTCTACTAACAATGAACGATTTGCATTTGCTTGGAAGTTAAGATCTTTAGAGATCAATCCAGCGTTGATTGCTGCTTGAACGGAACCTTTAGCCCATTCAGTTGCAGTGTTGTCAATCTTCGTAGGGATTTCAAGCTTCAATGCTTTAACCAATACTTCAGCCAATTCTTGAACTGTTACATTAGCTTTTTGGTCGAACAATTTCTTAGTTAGGTCTTTACCTTGCATAACTCCAGCAGCAGATACTGCTTCGATATAAGGTGCAGCCCAGTTCTTAGGATTGTTGTAACCTGTGTCATTGTAAGAATAAACACCAGTTACTTCTTTCAATCCCATTACTTTAGTGATTACTTTAGCGAATTCAGCGCGAGTCATATCTCTTTCAAGATGTGCTAGACCGTCTGTGTCACCAGAGAAAATACCTTTAACTTTCAATGCATCAAACTTCTCTTGTGTGGATAGCTTTGCAGTATCCCCGAACGCTACAGATGCAAACATTGAGAATGCCATTGCTGTAGAAAGTGCTACTGATAAAATTTTCTTCATAACCTTTTTTTCTCCTCCTTGGGCGTGCATAACATTATTATTATTTTCTTGAAATGGGTAGCTCGTGTCACTCATTAGTCGTACACCCCCTTCCTCGAGTTGAGCAGATAAATATAAATGATGTCTGTGACGGGTATCACAGAAACTGGTAAACGAAAATTCAACGGAAATAGACTAGTATCCAAGCCTACTTTAAGTATTATACAATGGGTCCAAGTTGCCGTAAAGAAAAATTTTCTAATTTATAGATCATTTTCTTCTTTAGGATATCCTATGGGCATTTGTCCATCGCTAAATGACTCTATATCTTAGACGCACGAGTTTCTAAAAAGTTGCACCTTTTTTTAAATAATTTCATTTTTGTTACTAATTCACGGAGCAACTTATCATTTATTACCCTTATTTTCCAATTCTAAACCATTGGCTCATAAAAAAAGACGCCTCTCAGCGTCATCGTTCTTTGTATTCATAAAATAGTTATTACAATTTGTTACCGAATCTTCATGGCCAATTGAATAATCTGTGCTCTCATCTCAGGACTTCCACTTAACTGTTCATACATTGATTCAATCGGCTGCTTATTCTCACGATAGGTTTTTTCGTGCTTTATAGTAACATGCGACCATTCGATGAGGTTATTCTCAGCTGTTAACAATTCGTTGAACGCAGCGTGGAATCCAGTCTCTAGAACAAGCCCTTCCATTACTTCTTGAGTAATCTCTCTTGTCTTACTTGTTTTTTCAATTGTCTTCTCTAGTACACTAGCTCTACCCTCAAATACTGTTTTTGCCTTCATATAATCCATTTGAGCTTTAGAATAGATTGATTTCATAAGTAACCTTCACCCTCTAGAAAAAATATTAAGTTCAACAACATTATATCGTAATACCTAGAAAATTACAAAGTTATGAAAATGGAAATAGAGGACTCCTTCCATTAATACATTGGAAGGAGTCCTTTGTTAATACTAGCTTAAGTTTTTAGGGAAAATATTCGTACTCTTCTTAAGTAACTCCACTACAATCTTCCCTGCTTCCGCTCTGGAGATCGGACTCTGAGGATTAAAGTTATATGAAGGTTTCTTCTGACCCGTAACTATTACAGGTACACCTGACATAATCTTCGCGCTATAAACCGCTTGGACAGATGTGCGAGCATATACATCGATCTTCGAAGAATCTAGGAAGGCCTTCGCTAATGTTGCCTCTAGCTTACTGTCATTCGTACCAAGCTTCAATTTAAGGGCCCTTGCGACCATGACAGCTGCCTGTTCTCTACTTAAGTCTTCTATTACACCAAAGTAACCCTCACCTAATCCGGTAACTATTCCAGCTCTCGCTGCTGTCTCAATGTATGCATAAGACCATGTATTCGTCTTAGCCGCTGGTACAACATCGAAGAATGTCTGTTCGTCATCATAGTTAAGTGGTAGATTAAGGCCTTTAACTAACAATGTAGCAAATTCACCACGTTTGATTGGATCATCTGTTCCGAATGCATCTGAACGAAGACCGTTATTCATCATGATTCCTTTAGAATATAAAGCATTCAAGATTTCACGAGCCCAACCGTGATTAGTAATATCCTTGTAACTGCTCTTCAATTTCATTACTTTATAGTAACCAAACTGATCGAATGCAACTGTAATCGTTCCTTTCTTCGTATCTACTTCCCCGCCAATATTCTCCCATACTCCGCCATCTGTTAAACGGAATACCGTCACGGATGTTCCCGCTGCATCTACGATATTAGGATCAAATGATAACTTCAATTCTCCACGCTGAGATGGAACCAATTTGCGAGTTGCATCAACTCCCATGAAGCTTACAGACTGATTACTTGTTGAAGGGAATGAGTACCAAGATGAGTATGGCGGCAATCCATTGCTGGATGGCGAATTCCCGTTCTCCCCAATACCACCACTAATCCAATAAATATCAGATACTTTGGTGAAGTTAAACGTATTCGCATTCATTGTGAACATGCTTACCTCGTAGTCTGGTTTGCCGATCTTACGATAACCACTGTCTTCTCCGCTAAGTGGATCGAAGATAATGTTTCCGTAATCATTTCTTCTCTCTACTACCCCGTCCAATGGATCCGCAATACCGAATAAGAGTTTGTTATCCGGGTAAAACTTCACAACACTATTCTTAGGTACTATAGCAGACTGTAATAACGTCCCTTTCGGGAATGACAACTCTAATTGTTTATTGAATACACTATATTTAGTACTTACTTTCTCTGCCATATACTGCGAATCTATCGCTACAGAACCCGTATAGAACACTCTAACCTGGGTACTCGATTTCACACCGCTCCGATCAATCTGGATCTTAATCGTATTCCAAGCATCTTTCTTCAGCCCAACGTAGTCTAGAATGAATCTACTTGGTGTATCTCCATTAATATCCTTACGTTTCACTGCCTGTTCTTTGCCAATGGTAACACTAGTTGCGCCTTCTGCTTCGATATCGAACCGAACAAAGTTACGGTTTACAATGATATCTTCTCCCACTGTCGGTTGTGGCGCTACAATACGGAAAGCTGATACTTCACGCTTAACCTCTAATTTCTGGCTTGTGCGCGACCCAGTTCGGTTGATCAGATCCATATTGTAAACGTGACTGGAAGAAACATCTTTATCAAATTTCAAATCGCGGATACGTAAAATAAAGTTTTCTTGTGTACCTGAAAAGTCATAAATCAAATTATTCTTCTCACCACCACTGCCAGCAATGATAGTTGTAGCCGTAGCGGAAATATCCATATTAAAGAATGATTCTGTACCTTTATAAAGTTCTATCTTATCGGCACCACCACCATGTATTACTAGATCATAACTATTTCTCCCCGTAACAAAACCCTCAGTTGAAGGTGTGAAATCTGAAGCTTGTTCAAAGATCTTATTGAGATCGCTACTATTGGTAGCAGAACCTGCTGCGAATGGATAACGATCTGTACCTATAGACGGAGCAGCTACTGGAATAAACTTTTCTATTTTGGATTTATTCTCGTCGATAATAAAGAATCGAATCGTCTCTAGAATCTCCGTAGGTTGAGTACCTGTAGGATCAACAGCTGATGTCTTCCCTGACAATACGATCGTATTCTGTCCATAGTAGAGCGGACCATCATTAGAAACTGTGAAATCTAATGAGAATGCACCTGTTGTAGGTGTAAGCCATGGGCCAGCATTCCCTGCAAACTTCTCTACTCCATTAACAGTAACCTGGTTATAGAAGTTATGTGGTTCAGTCAACTTATTCCCAAAACCAGAATATTGCCCTGAAATCTTAATTGATTGACCGCTAGTAGCCGAATTTATTGTGATAGTCTGTCCGTTAATCAAATTATCGACATGGATTTTACTTCTTGATACATACGAAATGTTAGCGTTAAAGAATGCTAATGATCCATTGAAATTAAACCGCACTTGCTGATTACCACTTGAGAACCCTGTAACCTTATAAATGGCCTGATTTGCGGCTATCTTGCCTGCCGGTGTAGTAACGTAATCTATTGTAAGTCCATTCGTACTAAGTGGAAGATACTTTCCATCCAACACTGTATTTGCCGCGATCGCACCTTCTCCTTCAACCAAGATATAGAACTCGGAAGAATTAACCTGCGTATTGTTCAAAGGTTTCTTAGCCGCAAAATCATAAGTAAGTGGATCTGCTTCATATCCTTCTAATAAATACATATTTTTGATGACATTTTGGCCTGGTAAATACTTAAAGGACGCTTTCTTACTTGCCTTATATTGAGATGATACATCCGTACCATAAGCTACCATCACTTCGATTTTTTGAAGTTCAGCACTCGAGAAATCAAACGTGTCCGTTGTTGTAAATGTAACGAGGTGATAGGCCGGTGTTACACCATCTGGTCCCGGAACAGTCTCATCCGTCACAGTATTAGCCATGGCTAGTGTTGCTCCATCATTCACCTTCAGACTCAAACCAATGTCTTTGGTAAAAGGGTATGATTTATATGGCAACAAAACTTTACCTGTTAATCCTCCCTTAGCGGATCCTTTGGCTACCGTAGGAGGTGTAGAAGTCAAAAGATCAATTGGGTCTGTATATCCGTCATTCTCCAACTTCAATTCAACAAAAGGCTGATTCTCATCGAAGAAATAGATTAGCCTTGTTGCCTTCATCTTACTTGTCTCATTCTCTACTTGAATCGTTAATGTATTCAAACCTGGAGATAGGTACAAGTAACTCGAGAAAAACTCCCCTGTATCTAACAGCGTGCCACTTTGTCCTTCTTCATTTCCGACTGCTATTGATACCTTTGTAGCATTTTCCACTGTCCCTTTAATCATAATCCGATTGCTCGCTACAACAGCTTTTGTGCCTTCGTTCAAGTTGATCGCATCTGAACCACTCCCAAGAACTTGGGCTTTAACCAATGTAGGTACTCGATCATATAATACGTAGAACGTATCCGACTTCTTAATGTTCGACTGAGTTCCTGAGAATGTAATCTTGTTATATCCGGAGAACAGCTTCAGATTCGCTGAGAATCGACTACTTCCATTATCCGTTAATTTATCAGTTACAATACTGTTTGCGTTAACTTCCCATTTCCCAGCATTTGAATTCAACTGTTGAACAGTTACTTGTAGATTCGTACTTACCTGTGTGAAAATACCCTCTACAGGAAAGTTACCCTTCGTAGAAACCTGGGCAGTTGTTCTGCTTAGAATCGTATTTGATGCTGGATTCGCATCTGGATTGTTAAGAATTATTGCATTGGATCTCTGTAATACGATATCATTCGGAATAAAATACGCAGGCGGTGTCCAAGTGCTAGGAGGCGCTGCTGCCTCAACTGTCGATATCAAACCTACAGGAAACAATCCCATTATTAATGAAAACAAGCTTAACCACACTATCGATTTCTTAAAGCGTTGCATGTATAAATCTCTCCTTCTCCATGTTGATTTTATTGATGCTCCTGTCACATCACGATCAGGAGCCGTCCAATAGCGTCACTTACTTTAATTATCGGTGTTGAAGGTCGAAATTTTTAGGGAAATAGCGAAATATGTTTAAATAAGTCCCCTAGATTAGTAAATATTAGTAAAATAATCAAAAAAGCGCAGCCCCTCTATACAAGGAGCTGCGCTTTGGCATTACATATTTATTTAAGTTATTTGAAACAGACTACAATTTAGATCTTGTCTCCGCATTCTCTTTCATACGCAATCTTGCGATGAGATTCAATAACGGCCGCTTCGTCTTACCGATGAGCCCGATGAGTTCGGCTCCAATCTGTAGGAAGAATGTCATGATACAGATGACTACGAAGGTAACCCAGTTCGCATCGTATAATGCTGCAGATGATTGAATGACGGCTAGTACTCCAAAGAAAGTAGCGATTCCGTAAATAATCAATACACTTTGACGATGACTAAAGCCCAGTTCTCCTAAGCAGTGATGTAGATGACCTTTATCTGGAGCAAATATAGGTTTCTTCTGTACCCAGCGACGTACAATGGCAAAGAATGTATCGGATAATGGCACGGCGATAATAATTAATGGTGTAATAAGTGATACTACCGCAACTTGTTTAAATCCTAGCAATGATAACATGGCTAGACAGAATCCAAGAAATAATGATCCCGAATCCCCCATAAAGATCTTGGCGGGATGGAAGTTAAAGAATAGAAATCCAATAATAGCTCCAAGAAGAATCATACATAGTAGTGCAATCATCATGTTACCCATTAACAGAGACATCACAAGGATCGTCCCAATGGCGATAGCGGACACGCCAGCAGCCAGTCCATCCAAACCGTCAATCAAATTAATAGCGTTCGTTACTCCCACAATCCAGAAGATCGTAAGCGGAATGGAAATCCAGCTCTCTAATGAGGAGTAAGTATCATTAAAAGGTATATTTACAAAGTTCACTGATATATCAAATCCAAAAACCACGACGCATGCAGCTGCAATCTGTGCTACAAATTTCAATTTAGCTGATAACTGAAAGCGGTCATCCAGTGCACCAATAATTACGATCATGGTTCCACCAATAAGAAATGCCTTGATGAAATTAGTATCCCGGATCGTCAAGTCATTCGCTACGAATGGCAGTGCCAATAAAAGAGCGATCACAAAAGCTAAATAAATTCCAAGTCCACCTAATCGAGGCATGATCTTCGTATGCACTTTACGGGCGTCAGGAACATCTATTGCGCCTACTTTAAAAGCAAATTTCTTCACTTGAGGCGTAAATAAGAGTGCCAGTCCTAAGGACAAGACGAATCCGATGATAGATATCATTAACATTTTAAGTGTTCAACCTCCATTTTTCTCTAACGGAATGAATTATACTCCGTTCGAAAAATAAACACCAACTCTGTATTTCAGCAATTTATCGTGTTATTAGCTCGATATCGCCTATTTTAGTTAGGTTTTGTCACGTTTTCTTTATCACGCAGTACTTTAACTACGAATTGCGGCAATGCAAGCATTCTTCGAAGTCTCGTTGGTTCGCTCAGGAGCCGATATAACCATTCTGATCGAAGCTTTTGAAATAGGATGGGAGCACGTTTGGTCTTCCCTGAAATGATGTCAAAACTGCCTCCAACGCCCATCATGATTGGAACGGCCAATTGTTCTTTGTAACGAAAGATCCACGGTTCCTGAGTATCCGCACCACGTGCTACAAGAAGAATATCTGGGTTCGTATCCTTAATCTGCTTAATCACGATATCATCTTCCTTTGGACCAAAAAATCCATCGCGATAACCTGCGATTATAATTCCTGGATACTGCAATTGTAACCTAGATGCTGTCTCCTGAATCACTTCTGTCGTGGAACCAAGCAAATATACTCTCCAGTGCTTGCTTTCACCAGCTCCCATCAGCTCATGAAGTAGATCAAATCCTGCAACTCGTTCCTGTACAGGTTCCCCACCTACGTTAGCTGCCCACACAACACCTGTTCCATCAGGAACGATTAATTCTGCCTGTTCCATGACTGATCGATAATCAGGATCCTTCATTGCAGCCATGACCATAATTGGATTAGCAGTAATAACCTGATGTGGTGTGCGTGATGTAATAACTTCCGTTAAATACTGTACGGTATCAGACATTCCCCACTTGCATACTTCGATCCCAAATATCGGGACAGTGGGTACTTCTCTTAACAATTTATCATTCATTTATTATCACCTTTGAAGATATATTCTACAATGCGTTGTGCAGGCACCTGTGCTTCTTGCTTCAATTGATCAATTTGTGTTGCATGAACCACTCGCCAATCCTCTTCGTGCAACAATAGTCGTGAGATTTCAGAAGATAATGCAGAAGGCGATAATGATGACGTATTACCCACGGGTTGAAGTTCAAGTCTCTCTAGAAATTGATCGATCTTAGGATCATAAGAGATACCAATCATCGGAACGCGAACATTAGCAGCATAGATCAAGCTATGGAGCCTCATTCCAATCACAAGCTGGCACTGACTGATCTCCCATAACATGTCCTGCGGATGGACGGCATCTGAACACAGACTGATGTGACTTCCTGTAGATGAGACATCACCAAGTTGGTCGATCATGTATTGTGATGCTTCTACATCGCTTGGAAGATGAAACGGCAGGAATCTCAAATGAATTGGCTGTCTCTGCATGACCATTTGTAAGCCTTCTACGATCTTCTGCAATTCTATACGATCTTTCTCCCAGTAACGAACTGAGATACCAATTACAGGTAAATTCTTATTACCATGCTCATCAATGCCTTCATTCAAAGCTTCACGTCGTTCTTTGGGATGAAGCCCCATTACGGGATCAGGTACGATATCTATTGATTTACTTCTCAGTCCCATCTTCTGGAGCAACGCAGCGGATTCATGATCACGAACTGAAATGTAATTACATTTCTTAAATACCAATTTAATCATCGAATGAAACAATCCCCGACTTACAGGGCCCACACCCTGAGAATATATAAATGTAGGTTTTCCCATCCATTGCGCTAGCTTGATGATACCCAAGTAGTATGGGATCGTCTTGGGACTGGTAACATCTTGAAGTAAACTTCCGCCACCACTGATTAGACCACTACTACTCTTAATAGCTTGTCTCACTTCGCCAAGCTTCATGCGATGTACAGCTTGAACACCATAGGTTGACTTGGTCAACTCCGGGTCAATCGAGAGCACAATCGGTTGCAGATTTAATCCGAGCGCCTTAGATTGTTCATCCACAGCAGTTAGAATAGACTGAAGCACAGCTTCGTCCCCGCTATTCTTATACCCGTAATACCCTGATATAACTATCGTCTGAGGCGTGGTGACCATCGTTTCCAACACCCTTCTGCAATCTGCCATACAAATATTGCCACAAGTCCAATAACAAGTCCCAATCCCAGACCTAGAAGGTTACGAATAAGGGATATAGTAAGAGGTGTATGAATATGAGCAAATGTATCAACCATAGACAATTGTCCAATGACCGCAATGATCATGATGTAGATCGCATTACGATACTTAATGGATAAGAAAGCACCCAGTATCAACAACGGATGTGCCATAAGGAATTCCTTGTTACGTGGGCGAACACCGAATGTATTCTCCATGAATGTACGGAATGACATCTCAAGTGAAGTTACTGACCCACCGTTACCTGTACGGCTTAAATAATACAATCCTAACACGCCGATAATCCCAACCACTATGACACCCAATACCGTAATTCGACTGCGTAGAATTACACTCAATTTCTGACGTAGGTTTCCTCCACGATAAAGGACAACATACAGCGCTGTAAGTGCAATAGGAGCAAAGTGAAGTAGGCTTACTCCTCTGAACTGATTAAGAACTAATTCATACGTAATATTGTTCAGCAATGCAACAACAAAAGGAATAGCACTTAAAGAAATAATCGATGTCTTCACGAACAAGACAAGTGCATGCGCCAATCGACGGCTTAACTTCATATCATTCGTATGTCCATTTAATTCATTAATCTTACGAATGGCAAGAACCATAGCTACCGTTGGTGCGCTGATGGCCACCAGTAACGCAAGTCCCTGTTCAAACAATGTAGGTTTTAGAATGAATAGTCCCGCACTGCCAATCATGCCTAATACAAAAGCAGGGATCGTAAGTAGTGGGATGAAATAGGATACTAATAGCGTTATAAAAGCAACTGCACCAAGGACTACTACCAACTTCAATATTCGTTGATAGGAAGAGTCTGCAACATCAAAAGCTTTAGCTTGGCCAATTGTAAACCCGTCGTTCTTGAGCTTATCAATGGCGTTACCTGGGTCTGAAAGACTGTGGATCAAATTATCCATAGAATTCGTAATCATTGCTTTAGAACTATTACGACTTGGGGCTGCGTTTAAGTAAAACATACGAATATTACGATCTTTACTAGCAAGAGCAAATCGATCTGCGATCTTCTTCACATCGAGAGTAGCATCGCCTTCACTTAGGGAATATATTCTTACAACATTATAATCAAGATCATAAGCTAATTTATTGAAACCTAATTGAGGTTTCTTCAAATTCTCAATCGCCGCAATACCAATACCATGTTCCTTAAGTAGCTCAGCAAAACCGTCCAAGCTATTCAGACTTCCATTGTCATTGTATCCTTTGACGGACTCCCCTTCGAACAGGATCCGCGTTACCCCTGCTGCAGCATAATCGGAAATCAAATTCTCCATATACTCTTGATTGTAGGGAAGACTATCTCCCATGCGAGGTACAATGTTAAATCCTTTGCTACGTAACATTTCAAACGTAATTGGATCAGAGCGCATTGGCTTCATCACAGCATTCTCTAGAGGAGTCTCAATGACAAGCCCCTTATGATTCTCAAATGTCCATGGCTTCACAACCAATTCAAGCCTATTGAATGTCTCCTCAATCACAGGCGTTATCTTACTTGCGTTCTCTTCATTGGTGAATACAATATACGTAAAGTTCTCATTTACGGGAATGAGTTGATTTGTCTTATTGGCGATATCTTTACTATTATAAAGCGTAATCCGCCGTGATCTCTGGAATTCATCTAACGTACTCTCGAACATGGCCATACTGCTCACGCCAGCCTCTTTCAGACGATCAAGTTGCTCATTAATATAATCCACAGGGTGGGCTTCATAGGAAGCAACGTCCACCAAATCACGGTAATCGAATACAAATTCCACTTCATTAGCGGATGTCTCCGTCTTAAAACGATCATATGCCACAGGCATAGCCGCCACAATACCGACTATAACGAGTATCCATAACCATTTACGGGAGAGTATACTCCACTTTTTCCAATTATACTGCACTGACAAGTACCTCCTTATGTCTCATTCAGACCAGATGGACATTCTAATTGAATGTCCATCTGGTCTGAAACTATCATATAGATTGAACTAACGTATACACTCACCATAATTCATATTCGTTTTGCTAGTACAATCAAGAATTTGAAGGTTCGTCTTAGTTCATTCTATCTCTGCAAACATCTTAAGCATCCACGCGTGACATTACTTCTTGAACCAACTTCTCAATCTGTTCTTCTGCATGGTGTAAGGACTCGCCACATACTGCAAAGTAAACTTTAATCTTCGGCTCCGTACCTGATGGCCGTAAGCAGAACCACGATCCATCTTCCAACATGAATTTCAATACATTTTCTTGTGGAAGGCCATTAAGCCCGATGGAATAGTCAAGAACTTCTTTCACCTGAACTCCTGCAATCTCAAGCGGAGGCGTATTTCTCCAATCCGTCATTTTCGATTGGATTTGTGCCAGTCCATCCTTGCCCTTCAATGTACGAGATTCCAATCTTTCTTGGAAATAGCCGAATTGCTCGTACAGTTCTTCCAATACATCATATAACGTCTTGCCCTGGCCTTTGTAGTAAGCTCCTGCTTCAGCAATCAGCATAGCGGCGAGTACCGCATCTTTGTCTCTCGCGTAATTCCCGGATAAGTAACCATAGCTTTCCTCATATCCGAATAAATACGTGTACTCACCTGATTGTTCATACTGAGTCATTTTTTCACCGATATATTTGAATCCAGTCAATGTATTAATCACTTCTGCTCCATAATGACGTGCGATGGATGCGCCCATCTCACTCGTTACGATGGTCTTGATAACGACACCATTATCCGGAAGCTTACCTGATTCCTTCAATTGGCTAAGCAGATAGTGAATCATAATTGCACCAGATTGATTTCCAGAAAGAACAATATATTTACCATCTTTATCTTTAACAACCGCGCCCATACGATCACAATCCGGGTCCGTACCAATCAATATATCTGCATCCAATTCTTGTCCAAGCTTCATCGCTAGCGTAAATGCTTCACGCTCTTCGGGATTCGGAGATTTAACCGTTGAGAATTCTGCATCTGGTTGTTCTTGTTCTGGTACGACATGAACGTGGGTGAATCCAATGGCTTCAAGTGTCTTGCGAACGGGAATATTACCTGTACCATGTAAAGGTGTATATACAATACGGAAGTCTTCTCCTAGAGAGGTACGGATGAGTTCCGAGTTCATACTTTGCTGTGCAACCGTATTTACGAAAGCTTCATCATCTGCTTCACCAAGCCATACCAACAATCCTTGGGCTTCTGCTTCGGCTTGTGTCAGCTTCTTAACAGCTGAGAAGCCATCCACCTCTTTAATGTTTCTAATGACTTGTTCCGCTTCATGTGGGATGAGCTGTCCGCCTTCAGCATTGTACACCTTATACCCATTATACTCTGGTGGATTATGACTTGCAGTTATGACAATTCCACCCGTCGCTCCCAAATCACGCACACTAAATGAAAGCTGTGGTGTCGTGCGAAGGGAAGGAAATAACTTAGCTACAATCCCATTACCTGCAAGAACCAGTGCTGCTTCCAAAGCGAACTCCGGAGAGAAATGACGGGAATCATAAGCTATAACAACAGAAGGTTTACCTTCAGCTTGCCCATAAGATTCAACAATAAATTGTGCAAACCCCTGTGTAGCTTTGCCAATCGTATAACGGTTCATGCGATTACTACCTGCACCAATAATGCCTCTAAGTCCTCCCGTACCAAACTCTAGATCTTTATAGAAACGATCCTCCAGTTCTTGTGGGTCCTGCTCTAAATTACGGAGTTCCTGTTTCGTATCCTCATCGATATAAGAATCTTGAAGCCATTGTTCAATGTTATTCGCGGACCGTTCGCTTAACTGAGACATGTAAAGTCCCCCTTCAATTTTTAAATAGAATGAATTCAAATAGGATTAAACTATAGAACATAAGAACCATTATCCGTTAGTTAGGATCTGATAACGCAAACATAATCTCGCCTTCTGCAACAACCTTACCCTCTACAGTAGCCACTGCCTTACCCTTACCAAAGCTTCCTTTCAAACGAATAATCTCAACTTCTAATCTTAATGTATCTCCAGGTACGACTTGACCTCGGAAGCGGAAATTATCAAGGCTTGCAAGAAATCCAATCTTCCCTTTGTTACTTTCCACATTGAGAATAGCCACAGCTCCAACTTGAGCCAACGCCTCAGTAATGAGAACTCCTGGCATCACAGGATACCCTGGGAAATGTCCCGTAAAGAATGGCTCATTAATGGTCACATTCTTAATCCCTACAGCACGCTTACCATCCTCAAGTTCAATAATACGGTCTACTAGTAAAAATGGTGGTCTATGAGGAATAATCTCCTGAATCTGATTCACATCTAACATAATCAAAACTCCCTTCGAATAAGCGTAATATGTTACGGTAATACTATGTAATATCCTTCATTTTCTGCAGAACATGGAGGTTTAGATAAGGGACTTTCTCCATAAGACAATCATTGTCTTTAGAGAGGGTCCTTTTGTCCAAATATAAGTATGAGTCCCCCATCATTATACAGTTATCGAACCTAAAAAGAAAACTCCCGCTTAAACGGAGTTTTCTTTATTTTGATCCCATTTCTTACATATTGAACCGTCATTAAGGAGCAAATACGAGATCAAATACATGTTTCCACGTGTCCCAGACGAACACTTCACTCATACTCCGCTTACCCATAACCACGTACCCTACCATCATACCGCCCACTAAGGCTAATAGCAGTAAAAACGGAATCATGAACCTTAGTACAATTCGCCATCTAGGTGTTGGTGACTTCTGCGTTGGCTTACGTTCCTCACTCATGATTAGTCCTCCCTACCCTCGTAAATTGTTGGCAAGGCCCATCATGGTATCACTGGAGGTTAATGAACGTGCCATCAATTGGTATGCCCGTTGAACCTGAACCATATCTGTCATCTCTACCGTTAGGTCTACATTAGATTTCTCTTGATATCCTGAACGTATGGATACAAGATCCTCAGATAAGAGTGCTTTCTTCGTCCCAAATACATCATTATTCGTTACACCGTTTGCCAGAACAAATTTATTGCCATCCATTTGAACTAACCCTTCAGGTCTTAGCGGTTCAACGATTTGAATCTGACCCCTTTGTACCCTTGGTTCAATGCCATTGGAAGACCATACTCTACCCTCGGCATCAATCGCTACTTTCCCAACGGCTGGAACCTTAATTTGATTATCTTTATCATCAAGAACCTTGTCCCCAACATTATTCACTAACAGCATAGAGGTGTTATCTGTTGGATCCGGAACAAAGTGAAATGCACCTTCACGCGTATAGGCAATTGTGCCATTGCTCTCTACAGCGAATAATCCGTTACCCTCAATCGCAAGATCCGTAGGAACTCCCGTATTTTGAAGTGTGCCTTGCTCCATATTCGTTGATACAGAAGCAAGCTTCACCCCATACCCTAAATTATAACCTAGCGGAGTAGCTCGTACTGAACTACGGAAGTCTTTGGAGTGCTCTTGTACGCGAGTCAGAACGTCCTCAAAGGAATTCTCTTTGCGCTTATATCCATTCGTATCCATATTGGCTATGTTATCAGCGATCAGATCGAGCCTCGACTGCATACTGTTCATAGATACTGCGGCACTAATCATGGAGTTATTCATATTCTAGTCTAGCCTCCTTAAGTAGAAAAATACACTTCATAAGCCTATTATACTCTACCGATCTCATTGACAGCCTTATCCAAACTTCTATCATAATATTGAATAACCTTCTGGTTCGATTCATAGGCCCGTGCAGCTAAGTTCATATCCACCATAGCTTGTGTAGAGTTCACGTTGGATCTCTCCAAATAACCCTGACGTACATCCATATTATCACCCAATGCACGTAATCGAACACCTGCAGCATCTTCATTATCTATGCGAAACACACCATTACCTTCTCTTACCATTTCATAAGGCTGGCTTACAACGCTTATGGCTAATGAAGTGCCCGTAGGCATCCCTGTGGTTGTATTGATGATACGACCTTGTCCATCCACTTTGAGATTATCGATAGAACCATCTATTGTTATCGGTTGATTGTTCGCACCTAATACTTGAAACCCTGTAGAGGATAATAAAGAGCCCTCCGCATTAACTCTGAAATTTCCATCTCGTGTATATCTAACCTGCCCCTGATCATCCTGTACGGTAAAGAAGGACTGCGGTTGGTATATCGTATTTCCGTCTTCACCTAAATACTTACCATTTGCATCAAATGGGATCGGTTGGCCCGTAGCTGGATCATTTACGATTAGATCAGATTGAATTGCAAAATCAGTCGACTTATTCGTCTCGGTAACATCCCCTTGTGAGAACATGGAGAGGCTCTCCTCCATAAATACACCTGTATTAAGCTTTCCTACCTTACGATCATTATTATTAGGATCTCCACCTGTAACAGAAATGAGTACCTCGGGGAATGAGCGCGCTACACTATCAACCTGTTTGTATCCTGTCGTATTAATATTAGCAATATTCTGCGTCACAGTGTCATGCCGACGTTGTTGCGTCATCATTCCGGATGCAGCCGTATATAATCCTCTTAGCATAAAGGAAATTCCCCTTTCTAGCATCTATCGTTACTACTTAAATTTATTATTCTTCTAAGTTATATATCGGTGGGTTAGAACCTTTTCTTAATGACTTTATCTAAATTGTCCAGCATAATACCTGTACCTTTGACAACACAGTGCATCGGGTCCTCCGCTACCCATACAGGGACACGTAATTCATCAGACAACAATTCATCTAGTCCGTTCAATAATGCTCCTCCGCCGGTCAGGATGACCCCTCTATCTATAATATCCGCAGACAACTCTGGCGGTGTACGTTCTAGTACGGATTTAGCTGCTAAAACAATCGAGGAAATCGGATCCCATAGCGCCTCTTGTACCTCGCCAGAAGATACAGTAATCGTTAGGGGAAGTCCAGATACCATATCTCTTCCACGGATATCCATCTCTGCCTTACGTCCAGTTGGGCGTACAGTTCCGATATTCACCTTAATGTCTTCAGCTGTACGCTCTCCAATGAGCAACTTATATTTATTCTTTATGTACTTGGTAATAGCCTCATCGAACTTGTCCCCTGCTACTTTAAGAGAAGATGCGGTAACGATATCTCCCATGGAAATAACAGCAACATCCGTCGTTCCGCCGCCGATATCGATAACCATGTTACCACTCGGCTCATATATATTCATCCCGGCACCAATGGCTGCCGCTTTAGGTTCTTCTTCTAGATACACTTCTTTCGCTCCGCTTCGTTCAGCTGCTTCGCGAATAGACTTCTGTTCTACGGAAGTAATGTTGGTTGGTGCGCAAATGAGTATACGAGGGCGACTATACCAGGTACGTCCCCCCACGCGGTCGATAAAATACTTAAGCATCATCTCAGTTACTTCAAAATCAGCAATGACCCCATCACGCAACGGACGAATCGCCACGATATTGCCCGGAGTGCGTCCAATCATACGGCGTGCATCTTCCCCGACAGCAAGAACTTTCTTGGTATCCCTTTCAATCGTCACAACCGAAGGTTCGTTTAAAACCACACCCCTCCCTTTGACGTAAATGAGCACATTCGCCGTGCCGAGATCTATTCCAATATCCTTGCTTAACATCATGAAGAGCCCCCAAAGTGTTATTTTATGGTAAGAGACACGATTCGACCCTATACCATCTTTTAACATATCATACTTCAGGGGATGGATTCAACGGGGAATATCTATGTCTAACTACATATTACGATTTCGCTGTACCGACGACCTCTCTTTTCTTGTTATTCGTTTTTTTATACTTGATTTTGGTGGCTTCTCCTCCCCTAAGATGGCGGATTGATTTGTGGTACTCGAGAATGTGCTTCACTTGATCAGCTAGATCGGGATTGATCTCCGGCAGTCGTTCCGTTAAATCTTTATGCACCGTACTCTTCGATACGCCAAATTCCTTCGCAATGGTTCGGACCGTCTGCCTAGTCTCCACGATACAACGACCAATCTTGATCGTTCGCTCCTTAATGTAATCGTGCACGCCCCCGCCTCCTTACTGTGGATAGTTTGGTACATTATATGAGGGGCGTGCCTATATATTCGCAGTTTAAGTTCTTGACAAGCTTGGCCATGCTCATTTATTTTGTGGACATGTTATTTAAGATGTCATTTCAAAACATCAAAAAGACAGGGTTTCCCCTGTCTTTTCCGGTTAATTCACCATTTAATCGAACTCATCCGAACTAAATTTCTTTATTTATTTCACAGGAAGTAATTCTGCAGGATTGACCAGTACCTCGTTGTCGTACACTTCAAAGTGCACGTGGTTACCAAGACTGCTCTCCATCTCACTACGTCCAGCTGTTGCAATCGTAGCTCCTTGAATTACTTCTTCCCCTAGCTTAACTTTAGTATCCGTTAGACTTTGATACACTGTCTTCAAGTTACTTGCATGAGTGACTTCTACCACGTTACCCATTAATGGGTGTTTCTCTACACGAGTAACTTTCCCACTAAGTGCAGCTTTAACTTCAAACGGCTTATCATCCTCACGAGCTAGATCTAACCCTGTGTTCGTTACAAAGGTATCCTTATATTGAACCATAGCTTCTAGATGATTCTCATCGGTACCCTTTGGATCATAGAACGGTTTCACAACATTAACTTCTTTGGCATTACTTACAGGCCATGCAATTGTCTCTGCCTTAGCGATCACTTCTAGCGCGTCCGGGTCCAACTTGTTTATACCGACTTCAGTATCTTTTGAGACTAGACTTTCAGATACTGTAGTAGGGTCTGAGTTAAGTGCTTTCTGACTGGAATCCTGATAGACCCACACTAAAGTTAGTATAATTGCGATTGCTGCCATATACACTGCTGGGTATACCCAACGTTTTGACAACAACCTTTTCCATGAAGATGGCTGATTAATCGGCCCTCCCTTTAATGGTTTAGGAGTTTCTCCATTCGATTGATTTTTGTTTTGTTCATTCATAGTTATCACCTCAGTAACCATTGTTACCGAGAAGAACTCTTTTATACCTTTTGTTTATATTATTTTTTTGCGAGTAGTTTAGTAACTTGTTGAAAGTCTATCCCCGTATAGTAGTGTTTGAGAATTTGAGAAGCTGTATACCCTTCCTTAGCCATCCCATTCGCACCCCATTGACTCATCCCTACGCCGTGCCCGTAACCGTAGGTGGTAAAGACAATATCATCCCCTGATTCCACCCAAGAGAACTGGCTTGAACGTAGCCCGAGCTTCTCTCGAACTTCCCTACCACTAAAGATAACACCCCCAATTTTCAATTCTTTTATCCGATGACCTTCTGTTGTTGAAAGAATATGAATAAGAGAGTTGAGCGAAGAACTAGCACTCTTCATTGTTGGTATAGCAATATTCGATAGCCCTAAATCACTTAAAAATTGCTTCTTACTTATGGTGAGTGTCTTTTTGTAACCTGGGGCGATTGTCTGATCCCATGGGCTTGATACACTACGCAAGTAAGGAATTGAAGTCTTCCAGTAATCTTCTGAATTCTCAGTATACCCATTGCTAGTAGAGAAAAATGATGCAGTGATCGGCTTACCTTTATACGTCATTATAATATTGCGACTATCCTGCACGGCACGCTGCAATTTAGCTAGGTCAACTGACTTCCCATTACTCTTCCATTCTTTCTCTAGTATTTCTTTAGATATATAAGCCTGATGGGCTACCGTATCTGTTACATCTGCACCTTCTATCGGAACACCACTCTTATCATTAGTAAAAAGTCGTTGCACAATAAATGTTCGGGCAGCAATGGCCTGAGCTGTTAGTGCAGCACTCTCAAATTGTGCTGGCATCTCTGCTGCGACAACGCCAATCACATAGTCTTCAAGTGAAAGGGTCTCTATTTGACCCAGCTTGGACAAATAAACAGATACCTGAGGTTCCTCCTCTGCTACCGAGGGAGGTGATGGAGATGGAACCACTACCGGTTGCTTCGGTGTGGGAAGGGATATGGGCTGATGGCGTAACAACACCACTATCACCGGTAACAATAGTGCGAGCGCAAGTAGCACCGCCGTAGCCCATATTGCGGTTGGAACACGTCGTTTAGACGATTTGATAGCGCGCCTTCGGATACGCCGACCAAAGACAAGACGCTTATTACGCACGTTGAATCTAGCTATAGAAGAGACTACCTTGTCTGCTGTCGCTGATTCGAGTTCACCACGTTCCTCTGGTATTTGTCCATACCCTTGAAGATCTTGCATAGGTGTTGGCGATTTACGAGTAGCTTCCGTTGAAGAGATTTCATGAAATTCCTCTGGTGTATTAGCTAATAGTGGTGTCGTAGGTGGTACTAAGGAGAGATGATCCTGTGACGCCGAAGGTGTCACATCTTGGGACAACCTGTCGTTTCGTAATGGTTCTATCGAAATCTTTATTTGCTGACGCGGATCCTTCATATATACGGCAAACCTCCATTCGCTCACATCACATGCCTATGATTTTCCGTTCTATCTACCTTATACATATGAATTCGAAAGATATGATAGAACCATTTTGAGAGAGAAAGAGATTTACAATGACTACGCAAAAAAAACCAAAAACCAAGCCTTAAAGGCTCGTTTTTTGGTTTAGTAATCTGTATACGAATTCCTAATATATTATACCCAAGTCGGTTGAGCTGAGAAACGTTTCACTTCGTCTTTCACTTTCGGCTGAACCGCATGTTCTAAGACAGGCTCCAATACAGGCTCATCTACCGTAATTCGCCAAATATCAGCACCTAACGCTGACAACTTCTCTGCAATATGGACATATCCACGATCAATATGATGCACACCACTGACCTCAGTCGTACCATTCGCTACAAGTCCAAGCAAGATTAGTGCTGCACCTGCACGCAAATCTGTTGCACATACTTTTGCACCATTCAATTTAGCGCGACCTGTAATAATTGCTGACCGGCCTTCTACCTTGATTTCTGCATTCATATGTTGAAATTCGTCCACATGCATGAACCGATTCTCAAATACCGTCTCCGTCACGACACTAGTGCCTTCCGAGACAAGTAAAAGTGACATCATTTGTGACTGCATATCTGTAGGGAACCCTGGATAAGGCAGTGTCTTGATATCCACCGAACGTAATGGATGATTCGCAATAACACGAATACCATTCTCATCTGGTTCAATCTTCACGCCCATCTCTTCCATCTTGGAGATGACTGGACCCAAATGATCCGCAATCGCACCTTCTACATATACATCCCCACCAGTAATCGCAGCAGCTACCATGTATGTACCTGCTTCAACTCGGTCAGGAATGACAGTATGTTTCACTCCATACATTTTTTCGACACCTTCGATACGAATTTCTCCTGTACCAGCACCACGAACTTTGGCACCCATACTGTTCAAGTAATTCGCTAAATCAACAATCTCAGGTTCTTTTGCTGCATTCTCGATAACTGTTGTTCCTTCTGCCATCGTAGCTGCCATCATAATATTTTCAGTGGCTCCTACGCTTGCGACATCTAAATAAATCTTAGCGCCACGTAGTCTACCGTTACTTTTGGCTTCAATAAAACCTTGCCCAAGATTGATTTCTGCTCCAAGAGCTTCAAATCCTTTAAGGTGCTGATCAATTGGTCGTGAACCAATAGCACATCCACCTGGTAAAGAAATTCGAGTATGACCCATACGAGTTAATAAAGGACCCATGACTAGAAAGGAAGCCCGCATCTTACGAACATACTCATATGGCGCCTCACAAGTTGTGATTTGCTCCGCGTTCACGCGTAATACTTCGTTGTCGTAGCTTACACTTACACCTAACGATTCCAATACTTTGGTAATCGTAAACACATCGTCTAGAGGGGGGGCGTCATAAATCGTGCTTTCCCCTTCTCCCCCTAATAGAGAGGCAGCGATGATCGGAAGAACTGAGTTTTTAGCCCCACTAACTTTAACATTTCCGATCAATCTATTGCCACCGCGGACGATAAATTTGCTCATCTTGATTCCCTCCGCGTCCGTAATTTTCCTTTTTATGCTAACTTTCTGAAAATACACTCTTATTTTCCCAACTTCCATCATAGCATTGATTATTTCACGTGTACAAGCGTTTTTTAAAGTTACAGATTGATATCTCAGTTAACAGTTAGTTATCATTATGTTGAAAGTCCATAAAAGGTTCAAAAGAAATATTTACTTATTTCCATTGTTGACATAAAAAAAGTTATTATTCGACAAGAGTGATTGTTATAAGAAGGAATACTAATACGTTCAAAAATTATCCTAAGATTATATAACCAATCCTGTTCTCTTTAAAACATATAACGTATCATTTGGCTCCACGTCAAATAATCTAACAGAAATCCAGCAACAAAATGACCTAGAACGATGGCCAAAAGAACCTGCAGTAACTTACCTTGAGTTCCTTGGGGATTGCGAATGACAAGATCTAACTTCAGATTCTGCAAAGCCCACCATGACAGCCAAATACAAAAAAGCGATACAACAATCGAGACCAATCCACTAACGCTTACTGCACCAGAAACCGTATTTAACCCTTCATTCATACCGGTTCATCTTATCCTTTCCGAATTCCAGTTCTTAACGCTATTTATACGACTCTTCCATCATACTTGCCTAGGACAAAAGAATCCACTTTTGCAAACGCTTTATTTGTAACTTTTTAATTTATTTATGATAAATAATTGGTATTAAGGTGATTTAAACCGCTGTTTGTAATAAAAAAACAGACAAGCTAAGAACTAGCTTGTCTGTTTCTTTAAAGATATCTTATCTCTTGGAATGTACTTCAATCCGATTCATAGCTTTCTTTAGAGAAAGTTCAGCACGCTTAAAATCGATATCTGCTTGGTTGCTTTTTACAGCAACTATACGACGTTCTGCACGTTCTTTAGCAGCAACTGCACGTTCAATATCAATATCAGTCTCAATCTCTGCACTTTCCGCCAAAATAACTACTTTATCTTTACGTACTTCCACAAAACCCCCACTTACTGCAATAGAGGTATATTCATTACCTATTTTAATTCTAACCGGAGCTACCTGTAGAGGAGTTATGAATGGGATGTGTCCAGGTAATATACCTAGATCGCCTTCAATTCCACGTACGCTTACGCCATTAACCTCACTAGAGTAAGCTGAACGATCCGGCGTTACGATTTCTAATAAAAAAGTGTTCATATCTATTCCCCTCCTTAAAAGCTATTCTGTGAATAGCTACTTCGAAAGCATATCCTTAGCTATTCAAAAGCATTAGAATAACATAGACAGTTTAAAGTGTCTTCGCCTTCTCAACAGCTTCTTCAATAGCTCCAACAAATAGGAATGCCGCTTCTGGAAGATTGTCATGCTTACCGTCCAAAATCTCTCTGAAACTGCGGATTGTATCTTTAACTGGAACATATTTACCAGGGAATCCGTTGAACTGTTCAGCCACGTGGAATGGTTGAGACAAGAAACGTTGGATTCTGCGCGCACGACCAACTACTAATCTATCATCTTCACTCAACTCGTCCATACCGAGAATCGCGATAATATCTTGAAGTTCATTGTAACGAGCCAAGATTTGTTTAACACCTTGAGCAACGTTATAGTGTTCTTCACCAACGATTTCTGGAGCAAGGATACGCGAACTGGAAGCCAATGGATCCACAGCTGGGTAGATACCCATTTCAGAAATTTTACGTTCCAAGTTCGTTGTTGCATCCAAGTGAGCAAACGTAGTAGCTGGAGCCGGATCCGTATAGTCATCGGCAGGTACGTAGATTGCTTGAATGGAAGTAACTGAACCATTTTTAGTGGAAGTAATACGCTCTTGCAATTGACCCATTTCCGTTGCCAATGTTGGTTGGTAACCTACTGCTGATGGCATACGGCCAAGCAATGCGGATACTTCAGAACCAGCTTGAGTGAAACGGAAGATGTTATCAACAAACAATAGTACATCCTTACCTTCTTCATCACGGAAATATTCCGCCATTGTAAGACCTGTAAGTGCTACACGAAGACGTGCGCCTGGAGGCTCGTTCATTTGACCGAACACCATTGCCGTTTTCTTAATAACACCAGAGTCCGTCATTTCATGAAGTAAGTCATTACCTTCACGAGTACGTTCACCAACACCCGCGAACACGGAAATACCACCATGCTCCTGTGCGATATTATGAATCAATTCTTGGATTGCTACCGTTTTACCAACACCAGCACCACCGAAGAGTCCGATTTTACCACCCTTTTGGTATGGAGCTAGAAGATCGATAACTTTAATCCCTGTCTCAAGCATCTCAGCTTGCGTTGACAGTTCATCATAACTAGGTGCATCACGGTGAATCGGTCTTGATTTCTCAGAAACAACTTCACCCGCTTGGTCAATTGGCTCTCCCAATACGTTAAATACACGGCCTAGCGTAGCTGGACCAACTGGAACCGTAATCGCAACTCCTAAATCCACAACTTCCATTCCGCGAACCAATCCATCTGTACTGGACATAGCAATACAACGCACACGATTGTCGCCCAAATGATTCGAAACTTCCAAAGTCAGGTTAATCTCTCTTCCGTTTGGCAAGACAGCCTGAATTTTAATCGCATTGTAGATTTCCGGAAGTTGACCTCTTTGAAATTCGATGTCGACAACCGCACCCATAATGCTGACAACGCGTCCTTTATTCATCTTTTGTTTCCCTCCTACAAGTTTGCTTCAGCCATCGTCTTTAAGTTTATATCTTAAAATACCCTATATGGCCGTGGTACGAAATTTATATAGATAATGAATCTTAGGACTGTGAATCTGCTCCAGCCACAATCTCTGAAATTTCTTGTGTAATTGCCGCTTGACGAGCACGGTTATAGGTCAATTGTAGATCACCGATCATCTTCGTAGCGTTCTTAGTTGCGCTACCCATGGCCGTCATCTTCGACCCCAATTCACTAGCTTTACCATCTAACAGGGCAGTAAAGATGAGTGTCTCTGCATATTTCGGCAAAAGTACTTCCAATACAGCACTTGCGGAAGGTTCATATTCATAAGACGCACTTACAGCAGAACTCTTCTCCGGAGTTATCATTGGCAACAACTGATCCACTTCAGGAATCTGTGTCAAAGCATTCACGAACCGGTTATAGCAAATATGCAATTCATCGATATGACTCAATTCAAAACGTTGAACTGCAGCATAAGCGATGGATTTGATATCTGCAAACGAAGGCGTGTCAGACAAGTCTGTTAGGTCTTCAACCACAGGAAGCTCTCTGCGACGGAAATATTCACGGCCTTTACGACCAATTACGAAGATTTCGTATTCGTCTTTAGACTGATGACGTTCAGCAATGGTAACCATTACCTTTTTCAAAATATTTGTATTATATCCGCCAGCAAGACCACGATCAGAAGTAATAACCAAATAACCTGTTTTCTTCACAGGTCGCTTCTCAAACATCGGATGACTGATGTCCTTCGTAGCAGACGCAATGCTGAACACTACTTCTTTAAGTTTATCCGAGTAAGGTCGGGCTGCAGCAGCCTTCTCTTGTGCCCTTCTAAGCTTGGAAGCAGCTACCATTTCCATTGCTTTAGTGATCTGTTTGGTACTCTGTACACTCTTGATCTGACGTTTAATATCACGTAAACCTTTTGCCATATTTTCACCACCTTCAAGTTTTGACGAAGTCAAAACTAGCATCGTAAGCATTAACTTAGTTTTGACGAAGTCGTACTTACATCGCAAGCATTAACTTGGCTTTGACGAAGTCATACTTACATCGTAAGCGTTAACTGGGTTTTGACGAAGTCATACTTGCATCGTAAGCGTTCGTTCATTTATAAAAAAGTGATACCGAGCCTCACGGCCCGGTTATATGTCTATGCCGATACTGAAAATCCTTTTTTGAAAGTCGCAATAGCTTCCTTCAAAGCAGCTTCGTTGTCAGCAATCAAATCCTTCGTATCCCGAATAGATTGTGGGATTTCAGGATGATTACTTTCTACGAAAGCAACGAATTCTTTCTCGAAACGGCGAATATCTGCTACAGGAATATCATCCAAATGACCCTTAACAGCTGAATACAAGCTAATCACTTGTTGTTCTACCTGCATCGGTTGGTTAACACCTTGTTTAAGAATCTCCATCAATCTTGCACCACGATTTAGACGTGCTAATGTTGATTTATCCAAATCCGATCCAAATTGGGAGAACGCTTGAAGTTCACGATATTGAGCAAGGTCAAGTTTCAAACCACCTGCGACTTTTTTCATCGCTTTGATCTGAGCTGAACCCCCTACACGTGATACAGAAACCCCAACGTTGATAGCCGGACGTTGGCCTGAATAGAACAATTCAGATTCCAAGAAGATCTGACCATCTGTAATCGAGATTACGTTCGTTGGGATATAAGCAGCTACGTCAGATGCTTGTGTCTCAATAAACGGTATCGCCGTTAAGGAACCTCCACCCATTGCATCGCTTAATTTAGCTGCACGTTCCAGCAAACGGGAGTGAAGATAGAATACATCCCCTGGATAAGCTTCGCGACCTGGCGGACGACGAAGTAGCAAGGAAAGTTCACGATAAGCAGAAGCTTGTTTCGTTAAGTCATCATAAATAATGAGCGCATGCTCACCTTTATACATGAAGTACTCACCCATTGCACAACCTGCATATGGTGCAATATAAAGCAACGGTGATGGATCAGAAGCCGCTGCAGTAACAATGATTGTATATTCCAATGCGCCATGGCGACGAAGTGTTTCTACAACTTGTGCTACGGTAGATTGTTTCTGACCGATAGCAACATAGATACATTTCACACCATTACCCTTTTGGTTAATAATCGTGTCAATTGCAATCGAAGTTTTACCTGTCTGACGGTCACCAATCATCAACTGGCGTTGTCCACGACCGATTGGTACCATCGCATCAATCGCTTTGATCCCTGTTTGCATTGGCTCATGTACTGATTTACGATCAATAACGCCTGGAGCACCACTCTCTACCGGACGGAATTCTGTAGCAGCAATTGGACCCTTACCATCTACTGGTTCTCCAAGAGCATTAACGACACGTCCGAGCAAGGCTTCACCAACGGGAACCTGCATAATCTGACCTGTACGTTTAACTTGGTCACCTTCTTTAATCTCGGTATAACGACCTAGAATAACAACACCTACGTTGCTTTCTTCTAAGTTGAGTACCAATCCGACAACACCATTGGAGAATTCCAATAGTTCCCCGGACATCGCGTTCTCAATTCCGTGCACGCGTGCAATACCATCACTTACTTGAATGACAGTACCTACTTCAGCGACTTCAATGTCAGATTTATATTGTTCAATTTGACTTTTAATAAGTGTACTGATTTCTTCAGGTTTGATACTCAATATTTTCACCCCTATCTACTGTGCTTGTCATTAAAAGATTTTTCAAGACGCGCAAGCTTACCGGATATACTACCGTCGTACAGCGTATCACCGATCACAACCTTTAATCCTCCAAGTAAGCTCTTATCGATAACGTTATTTACACGAATCGTTTTGTGCGTAACTTGGCCAAATTCAGCCGCTACTGCTTCTTTCGCTGCTTCATCTAACGCATATGTTGAGTAAACAACAGCATCCGCCATCCCTAGGCTTTCACCTCTGAACTTGATGTAGCTTTCTAGAAGATCAGGCAATATATCAGTTCTACGCCGTTTCACAAGTAGATCCACGGTATTGATCACAGACTGTGACAGCTTGCCCTGAAGAGCTCCATTGAGCGCATTCAATTTATTGGAATCAGAAATGTTTGGTGTAGTTAAGAAAAATTCAATCTCTTTATTCGACTGAACCGCTTCTACAACTGCCTTCAAATCCTGTTCAACTTCAAGCGTTGCCTGCTCCTGTGAGGCCACTTCAAACAGTGCTTTAGCATACCGTTTAGCGACTACCGTATCGCGACTCATGATTTGCCCCCTACCTCTTTGAGGTATTGGTCAACAAGTTGCTCTTGCGTATTATCCATATTGACTTCTTTCTCAAGCAATTTGGATGCGATTTTTACAGAAACCGTACCAATTTCGCTACGCAATGCTTCGACAGCCTTGTTCTTTTCGCTTTCAATATCGCGTACAGCCTCAGACTTGAGACGTACCACAGCATTGCTAGCTTCTTCAAGAATCTGTTCAGCTTGCTTACTACTTGTCTGTTTAGAGCGCTCTACGATTTCATAAGCTTCTTTACGAGCTTCATTCAACGCAGCCTTCTGATCTTCAACATATTGAGTTGCTTGTTCCTGTGTTTTCTTAGCATCTTCTAATTGTTTTAGAACGAGTAAACGGCGTTGCTCCATAATGCTAAATAACTTGTCAAAAGCATATCTACTAAGCGCCCAATAAAGAACTAGAAATGAGACAATAGATATGATTATAGTTTCCAAATGAAGATCCAATGAAGTCACTCCTTTCTGTTAGCACGAAGTGCGAATTACCAAGCATAAACGCGTTCTGCGTTTACTTATAAAACGTCAGTAAATATTAAATAAGTTTATATCTACTGGTAATTTGAACAAAACGAAGGCGTGGATGGCATCGGCCATCCCCGCCAATCAATATTATTTACGTGAACATGATCAAGAAAGCGATAACTGTAGCTGCCAAAGGAATAACTTCGACGATACCAACACCGATAAACATCGTTGTTTGTAGAGCGTTACGAGCCTCTGGTTGACGAGCGATAGATTCAACTGTCTTACTTACGATCATACCGTTACCAAGACCTGCACCAAGTGCCCCTAAACCTACTGCGATAGCTGCTGCTAAAAATTCCATTATAAAATATCCTCCTCTGAATCTTCTTATTATTTTGTGTAATATAATATCTTCTGCGTAAAGAATTCAATATATATTGAATCTGTTCGCTGAAGTTAATTAATGTTCTTCATGAATCGTTGTTTGAGCGATGTATACCATACTCAGAATTACAAATATGAAGGCTTGTAATGCACCTACAAATATACTGAACCCTTGCCAAACCGCGAGAAACGGAATCCCTATAATACCTAACTTCAGGATAACGGTAATCAATACTTCCCCAGCGAATATGTTAGCGAATAACCGGATTGCAAGCGCAATTGGCTTAGCTAAGTTCTCAATAATATTCAATGGAAGGAAAATTGGAAACGGTTCGATATAGTGTTTCAAATAATGTTTGCGGTTGTTCTTTAGCCCAAGATAGTTCATTAAGATAAAGATAACGATTGCAAGACCAGCAGTCATGTTAATGTCTGCAGTTGGTGATTTCCACCAAAGAATCTCAGCATGTTCGCCAGCACCTAAATTTCTTGTGGCTTCAATAACGTAACCAAAGATTTCAGTAGGACCGTGTGCTTCGGTAATGATAGAAAACGGTAGTCCCAACAAGTTAGAAACAAAAATGAACAGAATAAGCGTAAGCCCTAATGAAACATACTGCTTACCCTTCTTCAAGTCCATCGCGCTTCCAATTAGACCTTGAACAAATTCCACAACCCATTCCATGAAATTCTGTAGCTTGGAAGGGTTTTCTACTGATAGATTACTAACGCAGACCCTAACGAACACGAATACAACAATCATACTCACCAACAGCATAAAAATAGCGGATAGATCGAGACTCAGCCCACCCACATGGATAATCGGATGTTCATGCATTGAAATGTATTTCCTCCTTTCGCTTAATATATTAAATCTCTTTTTTCACACTCAAATATATACCTACAGGAATGGTCAAAAGCTGTGGTAGGAAGAGTCCAGCAATGGTTAGTTCAAGTGAAAAATGTTCGATTTTCACTGAGAACATCACAACTAGAATAGCGAAACTAATTCGGCTTATAAAGCCTAAGCTAAATGCTCTCGACTCTTGGGTCGCAACGGCACGTGCCACTTTCCGGGTTTTAGACCCTAGATGGCGAACACTTACCAGACCTCCTACCAATCCTAAGACCATACCCAGCGTATAAATTCTGGTTTCCGGATGAAGGGCCCACCCCAACAACAATCCTGCCATAATGACCAATGACAGTCTGGTGACACCCTTCACAATGGAAGCTATATCATCCATCTTGTTCCCCCATCATTTTTTTGATCAACATGACAATATGAAAGGAACCTAACAAAAGCCCTGAAATCGTACCAATGGCGATCCAATATCTTGGTCCTTCCACCATACCTACCAACCATCTCGCTGTAAAAAAACCAATGAGAATATAGGTAGCTAGGATGCCTCCAGCTCCTCCAATATAAAGAGCCATAAACCAAGGATTATCATTACGTTGTGGGTTGTCCATAGCATTAATCCCAACTTATTTTACTGAATGACTGAAGAGTTTGTCAATCAAACGTTTTCATTGCATTAAAGCGTGAAAATGCGATGAAATACATGTCGCATATCCAGCAAACCTTATGAAAACCGTACAGTATAACTGTACACTATTCTATTGATTAAAATATAACACGAACTCATTTTTTTGTGAACATTCTGTGAAACTCTTCAGGACGTTCTTTTTCTAATCCAAAATTATGTAGAATCGCATTGACAATTCTTTCTGACGCTCTACCATCACCGTATGGATTGGCAGCCTTACTCATAGAATCATACACCGCAGAATCAGTTAATAAACGCTTAGTCCATTCATATACCTTCTCTTCATCCGTGCCTATCAATTCTAGTGTTCCTGCTTCGATTCCCTCAGGACGCTCTGTCGTATCCCGAAGCACAAGTACAGGTATACCATAGGACGGTGCTTCTTCCTGCAGCCCCCCAGAATCAGTCAAAATCAATTGAGTATGAGGATAAAAATTATGCAAATCAACGACATCCAACGGTTCTATGAGTTTAATTCGAGGATGATTCCCTAGAATCTCATGCGCTGGGTCCTTCACAGCTGGACTTGGATGAACCGGATATACAATGGCTACATCCTCGAATTCATCAGCAATTCGTTTAACCGCATTGAAGATATTACGATGTGGTTCACCCTGAGATTCTCTACGATGCGCCGTCATCAATATGAGTCTCTTGCCTGATGCCCAGTCCAATACAGGATGCTGATAATCAGGTTGTACAGTATATTGAAACACATCTGTAACGGTATTGCCTGTGATATAAATGCTTGCCTTTGATTTGTTTTCAGTAAGCAAATTATTTGCAGACAAATCTGTAGGAGAAAAATGTAAGTCCGCAATAACTCCTGTTAACTGACGATTCATCTCTTCAGGGAACGGAGATTGCTTATTCCAAGTTCTTAATCCTGCTTCTACATGACCCACCTTAATCTGTTGCATAAACGCTGCATAACTAGCAAGAAAGGTCGTTAGTGTATCTCCGTGAACAAGTACAATATCAGGCTTAGCTTCGCGGAGAACAGGCTCAAGTCCTGCCAATACACGAATTGATATTTCATTTAACGTCTGACTTTCCTTCATAATATCCAGATCATAGTCAGGGTGAATATTAAATACTTCTAGCACCTGATCTAACATTTGACGATGTTGTGCTGTTACACAAACAACCGATTCAATTCTGTCAGAGTGCTTCTGCAATTCAAGAATGAGTGGAGCCATCTTAATTGCTTCAGGTCGAACTCCGAAGATCGTCATTACTTTTATCTTTGACATAAATTGACTCCCCCTCTTTTTCTTACTTTGTTCCGTATAGACGGTCTCCTGCATCCCCTAATCCAGGGATAATATAACCATGTTCATCTAAACGTTCATCCAATGCCGCTACATAAATATCTACATCAGGATGAGCATCGTGTACGGCCTTAACACCTTCTGGTGCTGCAATGAGATTCATCATCTTAATCTGAGTGCAACCACGCTTCTTCAGTACATCAATAGCAGCGATAGCTGAACCGCCTGTTGCAAGCATCGGATCGATAACAATCAATTCACGTTCCGTAACATCTGTTGGCAACTTCGTATAGTATTCTACAGGTTGAAGAGTGTCAGGATCGCGGAATAGTCCGACGTGACCTACCTTAGCTGCTGGAAGTAACTTGAGTACGCCATCTAACATGCCAAGTCCTGCTCTCAGAATAGGAACAAGTCCTAACATACGCCCAGAAATAACGCGACTTTCTGTTGTAGCCACTGGTGTCTGTACTGTAACGGTCTCTAGCGGAATATCTCGTGTAATTTCATATGCCATTAAAGTAGCTACTTCATCAACAAGTTCTCGAAAGTCCTTAGTGTTAGTCTCTACATCACGAATAAAAGTAAGCTTGTGTTGAATCAAAGGGTGATCACAAATCACCAATTTGCCTTGTCCCATGGTAAGTCCCTCCGGTTAATTCATATGTCTTATTGTTGTTATTGACTTTCAAACCTTGTCTATTATAGCATTCTGTGAAAAGAATTTGCACCTACATAGATCGAAGTAACCAATTACCGGCGAGAAGACCTCAGAATATCAATGTTTTTAACACTGATTTAACGTATCATTACGCGCTATTGTTGTACACCATGTTTTCTTGAAATTGGATATTCATACACTACGGTTATAATATACCCACATACGGTTCCCAACTTACTTCATCACTTCAAAACAGATTCTAATAACTACGTTCTACTGACCTCATAGTTTCATCTTATTCTCATAAAATGAAGCATTATGTGTTGACGTTTATGTTCAATAAAATATTGCAAGAAAAAAAGAACTGGAATAAACTATCCAGTTCTTAGAAGTATCCTTTGTACCGCTTAGTATTTCAAATCGGAATATAGCGGGTATTGATCCGTTAATTCAGTTACACGTAAAGCAGCTTGAGCTAGTACCGCTTCGTCATCTGGGTTCTTAAGCGTTAGAGCAATGATCTTCCCAATTTCAACCATAGCCTTCTCATCCATGCCACGTGATGTTGCAGCAGGAGTACCCAGACGGATACCACTCGTTACGAACGGGCTTGTTGGGTCAAACGGAATGGCATTCTTATTTACAGTAATACCGATTGAATCTAGTACCTTCTCTGCCAATTTACCCGTAATATTCACACTACGTGTATCAATTAACATCAAGTGGTTATCCGTACCACCTGAAACGATATTCAATCCTTCACTAATTAGCGTCTCAGCCAGCACTTGAGCATTCTTAACAACGTTCTGCGCATAAATCTTAAATGATGGGTCCAATGCTTCCTTAAGTGCTACAGCTTTAGAAGCGATAACATGCATTAATGGTCCACCCTGTGATCCCGGGAATACTGCCTTGTCAATTGCTTGTGCCCACGGTTGCTTACAGATAATCATTCCTCCGCGAGGACCACGAAGTGTTTTGTGCGTTGTCGTTGTTACAAAGTGTGCGTGTGGCACTGGACTCGGATGAACCCCTCCAGCAACTAATCCCGCGATATGAGCCATGTCTACCATGAATAGCGCACCTACATCATTAGCAATGGACGCAAGAGCTTCAAAGTCAATGGTACGAGGGTATGCACTTGCACCCGCTACAAGTAAACGAGGACGGTGCTTGAATGCTAATTTACGAACTTCATCATAATCAATTAGGAAAGTATCTTCTTGAACACCATAAGGAACAAAGTTATAAAGTAGACCCGAAGCATTAACAGGACTTCCGTGTGTTAAGTGACCACCATGAGCAAGGTTCATACCAAGGACAGTATCCCCAGGTTTAAGAGCTGCAAGATAGACTGCCATATTCGCCTGTGCACCGGAATGCGGCTGCAAGTTAACATGCTCAGCACCAAACAATTCTTTCGCACGATCACGAGCGATGTCTTCTACGATATCGACGTGTTCACAACCGCCATAATATCTTTTACCTGGATATCCTTCTGCATATTTGTTCGTTAGAACGGATCCCATTGCTTCCATAACTGCTTCGCTTACAATATTCTCTGAAGCGATAAGTTCGATATTATTGCGTTGACGTTTAAGCTCTAGGTTCATAGCCTCTAGTACTGCTGGGTCATAATTACGTAATTGTTCCATGATAATGTTCCTCCTAATAGTTTTTAGTAATAAAGTTACTGACCACACACGTGCTTATCAAATATTCGTGTAGGATGACCGCTACGGAAACCCTGTAGGCGAACACTTCGCTTCTACAAGACAATTCCGTCACCTTCGCTACTTCATGCATACCCCATAATTAGGCAAGCAATAGTTACGACTTAGAGCCGTTTCTTTCTTAAAACTTTACTCGTCACTGCATTTTTATAGTTAATCACAAGTATGAGAATTGCCTTGCTGTATGGAAGAGTCATCTTCCAATTGATATTGCGCCCGTTCGCCGCCAATCAGCTTCGGACGTGTATAGGCTGCATTCACGCGTGCCTGTCCTATATACCGAATACTCGGGCGAAAGGGTACTGCTACATGCCGTAGATGCATGCCAATCATGGTCTCACCGATGTCGATTCCAGCGTGTGCTTCCACACTTTCTGCAAGGCAAGGATCCGACATATTCCGATACGCAGCAGAGGCCATTGATCCACCCGCTGTAGGATAGGGAATCGCGGCTACTTCGGTCAAGCGTAGTTCTTCCAAAAGTGTTCGCTCTATCACTAACGACCTGTTCAAATGCTCGCAGCATTGAAACACAACATGGAATCCAAACTCTTCTCGAATCTCTTCGATACCAAGAAGTAATTCGTTCGCTACTTCTAATGCCCCTGCCGTGCCTATACGGCTACCTGCTACTTCACTGGTACTCGTACCTACCACGAGTAATTTCCCAGCACCGAGATGAGCGACCTCAACAATTTCACGTAGTACAGCCGCTACTTGTTGTTTAAGTGAAGTACATGCTGTCATCGAACTTTCTTCCATGCAGAAACCCTCCTTAGACTTGCGTATACCGATCTTCAATTTGCTTGATTTTGTTCACACGGTTGACATGGCGCTCTTCTCCACTGAACTCTGTAACAAGCCATTCTTTGACGATCTCACAAGCTAAGCCAGGCCCAATGACACGTTCTCCAAGTGCGAGTACATTCGTATCATTATGTTCTCTTGTTGCCTTAGCTGAGAATGTATCGTGAACCAGTGCACATCGAATGCCAGGAACCTTATTAGCGGCAATACTCATACCGATACCCGTCCCGCACACTAATATTCCTCTGTCTGCTTCACCCGATATAACCTGTTCACAAACAGGAAGAGCATAATCCGGGTAGTCAACAGCATCCGAGCAATCGCACCCTACATCTACAACGACATGCCCTAATTTCTCAATTACATTCATGATGTCTTGTTTCAAACGAATACCACCGTGATCTGTTCCTAAAGCAATTCTCATCTGTCGAAAAACCTCCTAATTATTCCTCTTTTGTCTTGTACCATTATACCTCAAATGGCCAAAAGACGAAAAAAGAGCAGTCTACGGTATTCCGTAGAATTGCTCTTGTGCCCAGGCGACCGGCCGTATATTCCGATGCTCCATCGTGGTTAATCCCACAGCGTCGCCAGTTACATCGGAACCGATTCTTCTAAGTTCATGATAAAACAAACGCCGATGAAATGCAACGGTCATTTAGTTAGGATTCACTTCTAACTTTACTAAGAACCGATCAATCGCTGTACGTATTTCTGCTGCTGCTAATTCATAATCTTCACGCGATCCACCAAATGGATCTGATATATCAAAACTTGGAATGCGTTGCTGGAGCTCAATCATCCGTTCCCTGTTCTCCATAGGTTTACCCAAAGCTTTGTCCATAGCCCAAGCTGCATATAGGGTATCCATCTCCGCTAGGTCTTGAAGTACCTCTTTGTCATCCTCAGCATATTCTTTCAATGTATAGATTCTCCCCACAACTTCGGGGAAATTCCTAATAACATGTTGTTTATGCGCTTGTGTTAATGTAAGAATCAGATCACTCTCACGTACGATATCCAATCTGAGTGACTGTGAAGTTATCTTGTCATCTATATTATGATCACGTAATACCGCTTCGGTATGTCTAGAGATAGGTGCACCTTGGCTAGCAGCAACACCAGCAGACTGCACCTCAAGTTGCAAACCACGCTCTTTAGCTGATTTCCGGAGAATAGCTTCTGCCATCGGGCTACGACATGTATTCCCTGTACACACAAATAAAATACGCAACACGTTTCTCCACCTCCATATATAAATCTTCTCTATATTGTATCAAATGATAAACATCAGTCCAAATGCTAGTAATACCACACCCCCGAGCGCTTCACCATAGTCTCCAAGATTACGACTCACTTTCCGCCCAAGTAGCAGACCCATTATCGACATTAACCCACCGAAGAACCCGAAGGTTAGAATGGTTAATAACAGATCACTTTTAAACATCCCCAAAGAAACGCCTACTGAAAAGGAATCAATGCTCACACTTAGTGAGAAGAGTATCATCCCCCCCCAAGAACGATGATTGACAGGTTTGGCAAATCCTCCACGAAAAGCATTAAGAATCATATGGCTTCCGAGTAATATTAATAACCCACCGGCGACATAGCTCGTAACTTTCCCCAACAGCAATCCCACGTATTGTCCCGTAAACATTCCTAACAAAGGCATGATGATATGAAATATACCGATCATTACACTAATCCTAAGCACGTGTAGCAATCTAATTCCTTTCATACCAATACCCACACCAAGCGAAAAGGCATCCATCCCTAAAGCTGCCGCCATAATAAAAATTGTAATGAGCTGCCCTAATCCGGCAGAGTTCTCTAGCATGAGTATACCTCCATGTCCGTTTGTACTTTCACTTTTGTACAACCATATGCGGACAAGATGTGAAACATGACTAGGAACAGGGTATTTCCCATAGACTCAACCAAAAAAAGTCATCCAAATATGAACTTACTAGCAAGGGGATCTTATATATACATGCTATTCAATCTCAATGATCCTACCACCTGCCGCCTTCACAAGTCGATTCATAATAGCTTCGCCAAGCCCCTCTTCAGGACAAGCCTCAGATAGCATATAGGCCACACCCATCTCATCAAAAAGTCGCAGAGACGTATATAACTTATGAGCGGCTTCAGCAAGCGTATCTATCGATCCGAGAGAAATAACAATATTTGCAGGATTCAAGCCATAGAATGGCATATGTTCTTCAAAAGCAAGTAAACCCGTCATAGTTCCATCATGTCGAGCCTTGTCTAACAATAATTCAATTTCAGATGCAACAGCTTGCGGTGAAGAGCCTCTTACAATACTAAGCTCTCCCTGTGGTGCATAGTGCGTGTACTTCACTCCAGGAGAACGTGGAGCCTCAGAAGCAACTTTCTTAACTTGTACACTCTCCGTCATTATTTCTGGTGAGATCGCTGACTGTGCTTCTTCATAGGCTCCTCCCACACTAATAACGGTAGCACCCTTCACTTTCCCAAGTTGTTCTATCGTAATACCTCCGGGTCGCAACACTTGTATAACCCCATTTGAGAACACCCGTACTACCGTAGATTCAAGACCTACACCGGCTGGACCACCATCAAGAACCCCATCAATTCGACCATCCAAGTCTTCTTGTACATGTGACGCAAGCGTGGGGCTAGGCCGCCCTGAGCGATTCGCACTAGGAGCAGCAACGGGACAACCTGCCTCTTGAATCAAGGCCAATGCAACCCTATGGTTAGGCATACGTATCCCCACTGTATCCAAGCCTGCGGTAACACGATTCGAGAGCACATTGGGACGTAGAGGAAGTACGATCGTAAGTGGCCCCGGCCAATACATGTCCATTAACGTGAGTGCGATAGGAGGAACTTCTGTGACAAGCGACTCTAATTGCGAACGCTCAGCAATATGAACGATCAACGGGTTATCAGAAGGGCGCCCTTTAGCAGCAAACACCGCTTCTACTGCCGCTGTACTCCGAGCATCCGCCCCTAGACCATATACAGTTTCAGTGGGGAAAGCCACGATTCCACCCTTAAGCAAAAGTGAGGCCGCTTCACTCATAGCTCGTCTAGTAGATATATCTTGTTTATCAGAAAATTCGCCTTCCTCAGATAATGACTGAACATTCCAATAGGCCGTTGTCATTCCTACCTGCTCTGTAGCGTTATCCATTCCCTTATCAAGTCTATGCGTCATTGTTATATCCCAGGCTTTCTATATAAATTTCAGTGTTGTTACTTTACATGTGATATTCATTACATAGCGAAAAAGCGCGACCAACCCGGGGTAATATCCCAACCTCCCGGCTGAAGCACTTTAGCTATCACTTCTTTTCTTATGTTAGCACAAAACCTCATGCAATTAAATTCTGACTTACTAGAACAATCCTGTGACCCAATCCAGAATCCCACTAAGGAGATCCCATAAGAAGAAGCGCACTTCTGGTTCTTGTGTAGACACGCTAGAAACCTGCTTGACTGCCAATTCTTTGGAATCGTTCATTTCAGTTGCTTGCACCTTTACTTCAGGCGTTGTAGCTACTGCATCTCCGCTGCCAGCATCAATAAAACATAGAGGCGGAAATAATACACACCACCAATTCTGACCTTTCCCTTCTCCCAAGGTAACGCGAAGCGCTTCATAATCTCCCGCAGGATATACCGTCCCACCATATAATTTAGTTGGGAAAGGGACTACACTTAGCTCCACAGCATAAGCGTAATTAATACCTCGATTACTCAGCTCTCTTCCCACCAATTGATTCAAGTCTTCCATATGATTACGAATCGTTTCTCTGGCCTGATCTAGATTTTGTGGATCTTCAAGTTCACCGACCCATCCATTCATCTCTGCTACTATCGCATCTCTAATTTCTCTTTTGACAAGTTGGTCCCCCACATTATCTGAATTTGCCAGAATACGCAATCGAATGGATTCCTTCGGAATAGCTCCACCCACAACAGATGCATCTGTCCGCTGTGTATCCCAAGACATCACAAGCATAAACAATAAACTAAATATGATAGCTACTTTCTTTACTACAACTCGCAGTATGTCTGATCTATGTTCGTCCCACTTTATAATATTCCATTTCACATTAATCACTCCACTCTATCGAATCATACTTGTCAGTATGTCCTTTTCTGAGAGAGTCCAAACCTATGAATCTAGTAATATTGTGAAAAACAAAAAAACACTCTGATAAACCTGATAGGTTATCAGAGTGTTTCTGTTCGAATCACCCAAATGTTGCATCGATATTAGTTCTGATTCCCAGCATTAGCATAGTTCGCGGGTTGAACCACGAATTCATCTTCTTCATCTCCACTATGAACTCGCACACTCATCACTATACCAATACTAGCCATATTAATAAGCAATGACGTTCCTCCGAAACTAATGAATGGAAGTGTTATCCCTGTTAAAGGCATAATTCCGATAAACGCACCGATGTTCTCAAAAATTTGATATAACATCATAGCAACGACACCCACAATGAGGTATGGCCCCGCTCGATCCTTACACTCTAATGCAATAAGAATCATGCGATGAATCATTACAAAATAAACCAAGAGCAATACAGATGCCCCGATAAATCCGAATTCCTCAGCAATCTGCACAAAGATAGAGTCAGAATAGGTATACGGTACACGTTCTGATTGAACCGAAGTCCCCTTCATATATCCCTCACCACCCATACCACCAGAACCAATAGCACGCTTCGCATTATCAGTATGATAAAGAGCTTTAGCTGTCGCTTTCTCAGGAACAAGCCAAGGGTCGAGTCTTTCGATCCAGTGATCTTTGCCGATTGATTCCAAAGATGTTTTGATATTGTCATGATAATGGATATACCCCTGAATGCCCCCAATGAGTGCTCCAATCATGATGACCATTGCGATCATAGCGTGAGAAAATTTAATATTACCAATCCAAATTAAACCCAACAAAATAATGACATAACTTCCTGAGTTCCCAAGATCGTTCTGCAGGATTACCAGCACAAATGGAATGAAAGCAATCATACCAACTGGAACAACATCGCGCCAAAAGGACAACTGATTCTTATTCTTCCGAACAAGAACATAACTTAGGAAAAGAATTAAACACAATTTGAAAAGTTCCGCCGGCTGTAACGAAAGTCCACCTACATCCAACCATCCAGATGCACCGTTCTTAGACTTCCCAAAAAAACTCACAACGCCAAGCAACGATAACCCAAATAAATAAATATATAAGGAGTATTTGATTAATATTCGGTAGTCAATCATGACCAATACAAAGAAAGCTACAAAAGATACGATATAGTACTTCAACATCGTCAAGTGATGCCCATCATAAACGGGTCTTCCGTTAGTTACACTATATATAGATAGTATACTAATTGCCATAAGCGCAAATAGCGCTACTACTATAATAAGATCTATTTTTTTTAGCTTTCGAAGCATGTGCCGCCCTCCAGTGATGAGGCTTCCTGCCTCTTGTGCTTCCTTAGAGCACTTAGCTCTATTGTATAGGAATATCACTTCATAATTCAAATAAACTATCTACACCAATAACATGACGATCTATCCCTGCTAAATCAGGCACAATAATGATCTCACTCCAATGTCCCGCTTGACGTAACATATCAGCAACATCCATAGCTTGGCCCATGCCGAGTTCGAAGCCGATAATTCGGGGAGGTGCCTCGAGTAGATCGATCTGTTCAATCATGATGCGATAGGGCCATAGACCATCCTCGCCGCCATCGAGCGCTAAGCGCGGCTCGAAGTCGCGTACTTCGCGCTGTAGACCAGCGATGGTATCCGCTGGTATATAAGGCGGGTTGGACACAAGAATGTCCAACGCCATCCCGGCAAACGGCGCGAGCAGGTTGCCTTCACGAAAGGCAACGGCTGCCCCGTGGCGGGCCGCATTACGCTCGGCTACGCGAAGCGCCTCCGGCGAAATGTCGCTGGCGTATACGCGCAGGCCCGAAGCCTGCGAAGCTAGCGTCACGGCAATAGCCCCGCTACCAGTGCCGATGTCGGCGACCACGAGCGGCTCTGACGCAACTAGCGGTGCGAGCTCATTCGTGCCCGCTGCAGTAGCAACGTCGCGATTAGCAGATGCCACTGTTCGGCCCGGCCATAGCCGTTCAGCCTGCTGCAGAATAGCTTCGACCAGCAGTTCAGTCTCTGGCCGTGGGATTAACACAGACGGCGTTACAGTAAAGAGCAGGCCGTAGAACTCCTGCTCTCCAATGATATACTGCGCAGGTTCACCCGCAGCTTTGCGTGTAACTGCGTCTTCCCAAGCCGTAATAAATTCTTCTGGGAAGAGTTCTGGCAGCGCCATATAATAGGCGGTGCTAGACAAGCCCAGTACATGTTCAAGTAACAGCTGAGCATTCCTTTGCGGCTCCATTACGCCACATTGAGTTAAAAAAGAGGAAGCCTCCGCAAAGGCCCCCCGTATACTTTGCTTTGCTGTCATAACAAAAGCCCCGTTATTCAAAGCATTATTCCCCTTTATCCATCAAATCTGTTTGTTCAGCAATACTTAATGCTGAAATAATATCTTCCATATCACCATTCATGATCTGATCCAACTTGTGTACAGTCAGACCGATACGGTGATCGGTTACGCGGCTCTGTGGAAAGTTATACGTACGAATGCGTTCACTTCGATCGCCTGTACCTACTTTACTTTTACGCTCGCCAGCGTACTTAGCTTCTTCCTCTAGGCGCGTCATATCTGAAATACGCGTACGAAGTACTTTAAGTGCTGAATCTTTATTCTTATTCTGTGATTTACCATCTTGGCACGTTGCCACAATCCCCGTAGGAATGTGCGTTACACGTACAGCAGATTTCGTCGTATTAACGGATTGTCCGCCAGCACCACTAGAACAGAATGTATCCACACGAATATCTTTGTCATGAATTTCAATTTCAAATTCTTCCGCTTCTGGCATAACTGCCACGGTCGAAGTCGACGTATGAATTCGTCCGCCTGATTCTGTGGTTGGAATACGTTGCACACGATGTGCACCACTTTCATATTTCATCTTGCTATAAGCACCGCGACCATTAATGGAGAAGATTACTTCTTTAAACCCACCAAGGTCATTGCTGTTGATGTCCATGATTTCTACTTTCCATCCTTGCGCATCGGCATAACGTGTGTACATACGATAAAGATCAGCGGCAAATAAAGCTGCCTCATCCCCACCAGCAGCACCACGAATTTCAACAATGACGTTCTTATCATCATTAGGGTCCTTAGGCAGAAGAAGGATACGAATCTTACTATCCAACTCTTCATGACGAGATGTCAGTTCATCGATTTCCATCTTAACCATCTCACGCATTTCATCATCAAGCTTCTCAGCTTGCATCAACTTAGCCGCGTTCAACTCTTCTATAACCGTTCTATATTCAGTAAAAGCCTCAAACGCAGGCTGCAAATCTGATTGTTCTTTAGAATACTCCCGTAACTTTGTGTTATCGCTAACAACGTCAGGGTCACAGAGCAGTTCGCTCAGTTTCTCATAGCGGTCCGCCAAGGATTGTAATCTGTCCAACATTGGGGGTCACCTCTCCTATTCAAGATCAAACCAATACAATTTCGACTCTTTATTATATCATATTTTAAAAATATTTAATATAAAGAATCATATTTTCCACGGCTTGTCATTACATTATGGATTATCTTAGTACCTACAGTATGCCAAGCTTTGCTTGATCTACACGTGCATAAGCCTATTTGGATCCTTTTTATAGTTCCATTATAAATATATATTGGGTTATTTATTCTAGCATTCGGGGATAAGAGCAAGGTGGGAGGTATGATAGCATGCCTTTGAAGGAAGCAGTAAACCGTCATACACCAGTAATACTCCACATATTCAGATGGGAATCATTACATAATCCTATGAATTAAAATCACATGAACAAGCCTGCCACATCAGGCAAACTCATTCATGTGCATTGGGGTAAGTCTCTAAACGTTGAAACGGAAATGCATAACGTCTCCGTCTTTCACGAGATATTCTTTACCTTCTAGACGTACCTGACCACGTTCCTTAGCAATACCCATGGATCCAGCAGCAACTAGATCATCGTAGGACACGACTTCAGCACGAATAAATCCTCGTTCGAAATCTGTATGAATAACGCCTGCTGCCTGTGGTGCTTTCATTCCTTTACGAATCGTCCATGCACGAACTTCTTGTACACCTGCTGTAAAGTATGTGTACAAACCAAGTAGACTATATGCTGCTTTGATCAGACGGTTAAGACCAGATTCTTCAAGTCCTAGCTCTTCTAAGAACATTGCTTTGTCTTCGCCTTCAAGTTCTGCAATTTCCGCTTCTACTTTAGCGCTGATCGGCACAACTGCTGAATTCTCAGCTGCTGCGAAATCTCTCACTTGTTGTACAAAAGGATTGCTATCTGCATCTGCAACGCCATCTTCACTCACATTAGCTGCATACAATACAGGCTTAAGTGTAAGCAGATGAAGATCGCGAACAATCGCCTTATCGTCTTCACTTAGTTCCACACTACGTGCTGGCATATCGTTATAAAGGGCTTCCTTCACACGTTCAAGTACTTCAACTTCTTGAACGAATTTCTTGTCACCGTTCTTAATATTCTTACGGGAACGATCAATACGCTTCTCAATACTATCAATATCCGCCAAAATAAGTTCCAGGTTAATCGTCTGGATATCGCTGACAGGATTCACTTTTCCATCAACATGTGTCACGTTCTCATCTTCAAAACATCTAACAACGTGAACAATCGCATCCACTTCACGAATGTGTGCTAGAAACTTGTTACCTAGGCCTTCACCCTTACTCGCACCACGAACAATTCCAGCAATGTCTATAAATTCAAATGCTGTAGGTACGGTCTTATCAGGAACGACCAATTCAGTTAGTTTATCTAAACGCTCATCCGGTACCTCAACAACCCCAACATTTGGATCAATCGTACAGAAAGGATAGTTCGCAGCTTCTGCTCCTGCTTGTGTGATTGCATTAAACAACGTGGACTTACCAACGTTCGGTAATCCGACAATACCTGCTTTTAAAGCCATTTATATGACAACTCCCATTTTAGGTAATTGATCTTGCTATATATAATGAACTACAACCTCTGTTGCTAAATCCATATCCATGATTATCATATGATACACTTGCAAGTTGTTCTCTAGTTCAATGCATATATCATAATACAGACTGATCTTACCCATTATATATTAGAACATATAAGCTAGCAACGATTAGCCGCTGATAAACATTCATTCTAAGGTTCCCTAACCAATTCACAACACGTGAAATGCCATAAGCTACCTACCGTATGACGTACCTACGTTATGATTATAAAAATGGATACCAATAAGGTCCTAGACCCTTCACTCTTAACCACAGACCTAATCCAAACAACATTAGACTTGCACTTATCACGATCCAATCTAATGCGTTCATATCCTTGCCACTATACCATGAACGACGTTTTTGCGTCCCAAAGCCCCGAAGCTCCATGGCATTCGTGACGGAGTCAATGCGGTGTAGGGCAGATTGAAGCACAGGAACAACCACAGCTGCGAAATTACGAAATCGTTGTACTAACTTCCCATCTTCTTTCGTGATTCCCATCCCACGCGCTTGCATGGAGTTCAACGTATTTCGAAACTCTACCGTTAATTCAGGAATATAACGAAAGGCAATACTCACCGCGTAGGCGATTTTATAAGGGATACAGGGATACCTACTCTATTCAAGCTAGCAGCGAACTCACTCGGCTGTGTAGTGAAGATACACAACAACGTAATCGGTAGTAACGTCAAATATTTCGCTGACAACGTTAGTATATAAAAGAGTGTCTCCGCATTTATCGTGTTATACCCCAGTGGAATCATCGGAGTGTTCGTTCCCGTCAGTCGCGTACCGAAGGTCGGCGTAATCAATACAATAAATACGCTGTTCAGAACAGTAAAGATAATCATGACCCAGAACAACAATGCAATTTTTTTGAAAGGAATACCTGATGTAATAAGTAAGATCACGCCGACAGACAACATTACTCCGAACACACGTAAGTCTAAAAAAAGAAAGGTTAGGATGGTCCATACGGCGAACAAGCATAGCTTGACCGTCCCATCCAATCGATGAAAGAGGGAACTCCCCGGTTCATATAGGCTTCCCGTTCTATTCATGGCCTTTCTCCTTCTCGTAGTTGATAAAAGCATGAACCAAACGTTCAGGCTTCTCTAGGTCGTTTAATCGTGCAAACAAGGAGAGAGATGTCTCTTTCAAATGCGCTGCAGTTGTTACCTCATGCTGGCTTAGCACGGAGGCTACCGTGTCTTCTGCGATCACTTTGCCATCACTCAAGACCACGGCTCGCTGTGCGTACTCTAGGGCTAGATACATGTCATGGGTAATCAGGAGGAATGCCAATCCTTGTTCTGCCAGACCACGGATGAAATCCATAAATTCTTTATAATGATGGTAATCTTGTCCCGCTGTCGGTTCATCCAGTATCATAAGCTTAGGCTCTAGAATAAGAATGGAGGCAATACTAAGTCTCTTCTTCTGCCCATAACTAAGCGCGGATACTGGCCAATTACGAAACGGATATAACCCACATATTACCAGAACATGTTCTACACGTTCCTTAATCTCTTCTGCTGCCACACCTCTAACCTTCAATCCGAGACCCACTTCCTCGGCGATCATATGCTGTGTAATCATGTGGTTCGGATTCTGCATCACATAACCGATTTGCTCACCACGACGACGAATTGACCAAGAACTGATATCCTCTCCTGCATAGGTTATACGACCAGACTGAGGTTTCAAAATACCGGTAATTAATTGCGATAGTGTCGATTTGCCCGCACCATTATTACCGAGCAATGCCACAATTTCGCCTATACCAACATTCAGTGAGACATCTTTGATGATGGTCTTATCTTTGTCATAACCAAATACGACATGCTCCAATTCGAGTAAAGGCGTAGAGAGGGCAATACGTTTACTTTCACCAAGATCTCTTGTCCATACATCTAATTGGCCTTTCAATCCGGGAATATCGAGTTGCTGAGGTGCACTCAACCCCTTCACACCATCTAATGAAATCCCTGCATATTCCATGGCATCCGCATAGAGGGGTGGACGCAATCCATACTTTCGAAGTAATCCCGAGGAAAGAATGTCGTCCGGTGTACCTATCGCAGCAATCTCTCCTTGATTCATGAGCACAATACGATCAATCGCCTCTTGTAGGACATCCTCTACGCGATGTTCGATGATAATAATTGTTTTTCCACTCCGAACGTGAATATCATCAATAAGCTTCATGGCACGCTTACCACTAACCGGATCTAGATTCGCCAAAGGCTCATCAAATAGCAATACATCTGCATCTGTTGAGAGTACACCCGCAAGGGATACACTTTGTTTCTGTCCCCCAGACAGATCATAAGGGCTTTGTTCTATATTGTGGAGCATATCAACCATCGTCAGAGCCGATATCACTTGAGCTTTCATGTCTGGACGAGAAATAGCCTTATTCTCCATCACAAATGCAACGTCTTCACCAACCGTCAGACCCACGAACTGTGCGTCCTGATCTTGAAGAATCGTTCCGACGGTGTTGCTTAGTTCAAATATACTTAAATTCGCTGGATCACGATCGTTGATACTCAAACTTCCAGTGATTTCACCGCTATACGTAAAAGGAATTAGCCCATTGATACAATGGGCTAACGTTGACTTGCCAGAACCACTAGGTCCAGCAATCCATATTTTCTCACCAGGATAAATATCTAATGTGATATTCCTTAGTGTTGGTTCGTTCTGACTTTTATATCGGAAGCTATACTGTTGAAACGAGATGATGGGCTTCATGTAATTTCTCTACTCCTATTCATTCACACTTAAATTGCTAGCTTTCCGATTCCGTTTTGCATAACCAAGTACAGCAGGTATACCTAATATTAGAAATACAGCAATGTTAGAGACTGATGCTAACGAAACCTGAATAACTAGTTTATCTGAAGGTTCACCCATGAACGTGATATCAAACCACCAGGAAAAGAGTAGCGAAAAAATAATTCCAACGATACCGTATACTGCGAAAAATCCCACATGGTTCTTTTTAACAAGTCCGGCCGACGGATCGAATCCTTTGTACAGATAAATAAGACCCATGAACGCTCCCGTTAAAGCAGAACCAAGTGCCCATCCCCACCACACCATACCACTCATCAACAAGTCCGTTAAGACGTGTCCAATGAATCCCGCTGTAAATCCAACAATCGGACCAAACAACGCACCAAAAATAGCAAGTAATGCAATGGCAGGTCTTAGTGAAGTATCTGGACCAATAGGAACCCCAATAAAGCCTGTGGCCCCATATAGTGCGGCACAAATACCGATCGTTACCACTGTTCTTGTATTCAATTGAAAAAGAGATTTCTTCAAAAGTGTCACCTTCCTGTTTCTATTATAATTTCAAATACGAACGTTTTCCGTTATTTGTACTTTTAATATAAGGGGATTAGAACAGGAAGGCAAAACTTTTTTTGACAATTAAATGATTTTTTTAGCCGCAATTACGTTGATTTCACTGGGAATTTATGATTTCCAAGATAAATACCCTTATTTCATATAGGGAATAAGGGTATTTATCTCAATATATGCTTTTAATCATTTCAGTAAAATAAATACTATGCAAGCATCTCTTCGTTGTCTAGTTCACACGAACCAATCGACGCGTCGCACATAGCGCCGGTATATTCGCAGCTCCGATGCCAAACATCGCTGTGCGTAGCTCCAGCTCTACCCTCGCGAGGGCTGCATCGAGCGCCTCCTCGGATTGCACGGCCGGCCCTAGGAGGCTACGGCCAAATCCCGCGAGATTGGCGCCGAGCGCTAGTGCTTTCGCGGCATCCACGCCGCTATTCAGCCCGCCGCTTGCGATCAAGCCTCCGTACGGGGAAACCTCCCGCACCTCGGTTATACATTCCGCGGTGGGAATGCCCCACCCCGCGAAGGCTTCCGCTGCCGCGCGGCGAACCTCGTCTCGGCTGCGGAATTTCTCAACTTGGCTCCAAGAGGTGCCTCCGGCACCAGCCACGTCTATGAAAGCAACGCCCACGTCATATAACCTCGACGCGGTCTCACCATCAATACCCCAACCCACTTCCTTGATACCTACAGGTACATCAAGCTTACGGCATACTTCTTCAATTCGTGATAGTAATCCACTGAAGTTCGTATTGCCCTCTGGCTGAAAGACTTCTTGAAGTCCATTCAAGTGCAACACGAGCATGCTAGCACCAGCAATCTCAATAGCACGTAAGCAATCATCCGTTGTGAAGCCATAGTTCAACTGAACGGCCCCGAGATTGGCGATAATCGGTATACTTGGCGCCTTATCTCTAACATAGAAAGTGGATGCTAGTTCTTCTCGTTCCACCGCAGCACGAACAGAACCAACACCTAGCGCCCAACCCCGCCTTTCTGCCGCTTCCGCAAGACGCGAGTTAATGGCTCCTGTCGTTTTACTTCCACCCGTCATGGAGCTAATGAGTAGTGGCGTCCGCAATGACAACCCTATGAAGTCAGTATCCATGCTAATATCATCAAAGTTAGTCTCTGGCAGAGCACAATGCCGGAATCGATAATGCTCTAAACCCGTCGTTACGCCATTGCCGCCTACCTCCTCATCCAGACAAAGGCGTACATGCTCTATTTTACGTTCACCCGTTGGCACTTCTGGCATGAGCGATTCCCTCAATGTTCCAGTCGTATCCCTCTTATGTAGGAATAAGTTCTCTGCCGCACCCTGAGATTCCGTGCCCATCATTCATTTCCCCCTTAAAGTTTTGGAACAAAACTACATCGTAAGCATTCACCTTAAAGTTTTGGAACAAAACTTGCATCGTAAGCATTAACTTAAAGTTTTGGAACAACACTTGCATCGTAAGCGCCCACAGCACAACTCTTTTCGTAAATCCATTTATGTAAATGATATATATTATACCATATGCTCCGTGATATACTCGCCCACCAATCTCCCTGACAAGGTCACCATCGGGGTGCCTCCCCCTGGATGCGTTGTACCTCCAACATACCATAACCCTTCGATATCTTTGCTACGGTTGCTTGGACGAGAGAACGTTTGTCCTATCGAATTAGAAGAAATCCCATAGATTGATCCTTTATATGCTAGTGTATCCCTCGCAATATCCTCCGGTGTGTAGTATTTAAACACATCTCCCTGATCTAGACCCGATATACCATGTTGACTTAAGGTGGATAATACTGCATCACCGTATATCTTTTTTTCCGTTTCCCAATTCAAGTAACCACTTAATGATGGCGCATTGGCAAGAATAAACAAGTTACTTCCACCTTTCGGTGCCATCCCCTGTTCGGAGTAACCTGAATAGCACACATAAACGGTTGGATCTGCTGGTGTTAATCTTCGTTCAAATATGTCTCTAAATTCAGGTTCATATTTATGCGGGAAAAATACCGTATGATGCAATAACTTCGAATATTGCTGGCGCACGCCTGCTAAAGTAACAAATCCAGAAAGCGAAGATTCGTATTTCCCAATCCGACGATCTCGCATGGAAGGTCGATCTTGCTCTTGGATTAACATGCGATTCACACTAAGAACATCGCCATTTGCCACAACGATCGGTGCCTCATAGAATCCTTTATTGGTCTCCACACCAGTCGTTCTGCCATGAGCCACTACAATTTGTGTCACTTCCGTATCGGTCATGATACTCACACCAAGTTCTCTTGCTAATCGAGCCATAGCTTCTATCAAACGATACGTTCCACCCCGGACACCATATACGCCATTCTTTGCCTCTACGTGCCCTAACATCGCAAAAATAGAAGGGGCTTGATAGGGGGATGATCCAACATACGTCGCATATCTTCCAAACATAGCAAGCGTATTGGGATGACTGAAATACCGCTCGAGAAGTTTCTGTAGGGTTGTAAATGGACGTACTCGCCATAAGCTCCGTAACATCGGCAAATTGGCTTTATCTCGCCAAGAAAGAAGCAACTTGTTCATGAATTGTGCCTCTGCATGCTGATATAATAGACCTGCTTCCTTTATGTATGCGGCATAATGTAAGGCATCGGTAGGACTATACGTTGCGATCTGGTCTTCCATTCTTGAAACGTTACGAGATAAGTCAACCCTCGATCCATCAGCAAATATATTACGACTACGAGGCTCTAGTTCGTATAGTTCCACGTAATCTTCCATACAGGCTCCTACCTTATCAAAGACATCGCGAAAGACATTTGGCATCGTAATCGTACTTGGACCTCGATCGAATGTGTATCCCTCTTCTTGAATCTGCTGTAGTTTACCACCAAGGGTTGATTGCCGTTCGATTAACGTAACTCCCCATCCCCTCGCTGCCATTGTAATGGCACAGGAAAGACCCCCAAATCCAGATCCTACAATGATTACCTTCCGGTTCATCCATACCACCTCCCCTTCCATAGGTAACCCTTACCTGTGACACCCGATTTCCAAGAATTCAGAGCTATGGCAGATAAACAAAGTATACTGATCGGCAGACATAAACAGAGCCATTTCGATTGACCACTCGCCCTGTCCGTTACCCCCTTCACCAACATTCCTAGAAGCGTTACCCCGATTGCACCCATAACTAATATTCCATTTCCCATTCCCATAGAAATCAAAATAGCCATCAGTGGAAATACATAGAAAAGATTATAAAAAGACAGAACAGCTATTAGTAAAAAGCCATTACGACCGACGCCTTCATATATATTTTTGTGATACCCATTCCATACTTCACTCGCACTTTCATACATCCTCATCTCAGCATGCTCATGCACATCAGCTAACATGACTGTATGTCCCGCAACCTTTACTGCCCGAGCCAACTGCATATCGTCGAGTAGCCCATCCTTGATTCCCACATGTCCACCTGACGCCGCATAACTGGCATGATGAATGAGCATGAATGCACCATGCGCTGCAACAAACCTTGGGTCTTTTGAATAACGAATTAACGGAATGGGAAGATGACAACCAATGGTAAAAGCCATCATAGGCACGACTAATTTCTCTAACCAAGTCCCTGTCTTCTGAAAAGGAAACCCAGTAATTAATCCCTTACCTTGTAAGTAAGCCGTCTTCATAACATCATTTAGGGCATTGTTCTTCAACCGAACATCTGCATCTATAAACAACAACCATTCACCTTCAGCTTGTTGAGCCAATTGGTGACACGCAAAGGATTTCCCCATCCAGCCAGCAGGTAGTTCTTTTCCCTTGATAAGCTTTACTCTTCCATCAAGCTCTGACATCGCTCTGATCTTAGTCTCTGTGTCATCCGTAGAATGATCATCTAATATGAGGACCTCAACATCCATATTGAAAGTATCACATCTCAGAATAGATGATAAACACCCTTCAATATTATGAGATTCATTACGTGCGGGGATCAGAATGGATACTCTGGGCAGCATGCCGCTATCTGAATGGTCCTTCAGCGTTGATCCTATCGATTCCTTACTATTGTTATTTACCTGTCCGATTTTGGGCATTTTAGAAATATTCCATATGACGAACCCCAATTGGCAACCTACTGCAATAGCAATGATCTTCAGCATTAATGCCATCATTATAATCACCTTTTCCCCTACAACTATTCATGATCATATCTATTCACAAATCGTTAGCCCAAGGGCTGTTTTCCAAAAAACGTCCTAACCGCATCCCATTTCTCATTCGTAGATTTACCTACACGAAGCAAGCTCCGATATCCCTCTGGAATACCTTCTGGAGAAGTTATTACAGCTAAACGATGACCATCTAATTGATACTGGAGTCTCTCTTCTAGTAGTAAAGAAATCTCTCTACTATTCATATCGTTCCACTGAAGCTGCAGGGGTTTTCCCACAAGCATTGTGACATCAGGCTTAGAATGTTGGAATAACCCATGATATAGTGTGACCGGCACAACTGAAACCTCTGGATTCTGCCGTAACAATAGACCAACACCCGGTTGAAATGCCAGCGGTCTACTCTCCAAATGTTGAATACTCCCTTGTGGAAACATCCATGGTCTCTTACCTGATCTTAATAACTCGGATGTATATCTAAAGGAAGCCCGAATGTCCCCTGGGTCAGATCTATCAATAGAATATGCACCAACTTTTCGGAAGAAAGCGTACTTCTCCAATTGGCGTTGTTCCATCATCATATAATGGTCACCAATCGATGCCTTTTGAGTGGAGAAATACATAAACAGCCCATCCCACCATGAGCTATGATTCATGATATACAACAGATTTTTAGATTGACTAGACTCCGGATCTAACTCTCCATGAATATGAAATGATCTAAATTGCCTCCTAATCAGATACCACTCGTTATATCGAGAGAATAGCGCATTAAATCGAGTTGACTTCGTTGCGATAAGCATAACGATGACTCCCTTCAGCCATAATCATGCCAGTGACTGCGATGAGTCCAATGCCCAATAACCCTGCTTTCACGCCCATAAGTCCAAATAGGAGTAGTATCATTTGATATAGCCTAACAGCTCTTCTAGAAGTTTTAAGGTCAATCTTAAAAAGTGGAACACATAGAGACATCAGTGCACCAATGATGAACCAGCTTAAATAATTGCTCCAAGGCACGCCATAGAAACCACCTTGCTCAGCCCAAGTCCAGAAACTTCGATGGTATGCCACAGGATCTAGAACTAGATCCAATATGACTGTCCATAATCCTACCTTCAGTGCACGTACTAGCTTGCCATACCGCCCTATCGTAGGACTCATTAATGAAGCATTGTACACGACAGCAATCCAAGCAAATCCTAACGTAAACGGCACACCTAACAATCGGTATCCTAAGATGTCTGAATATTCATAAGTACCGAAAGGCCATCCCGTCTGAACACCTATCATTTCTATCCCGACGCCACTCAACCAGATTAACCCGATGGACAGATACAATCCGCCATGTTTCCAGTTCCTAAATAATCTATTGGCCGCAGGAGAATAAAAGTCGGCCTTCGTAGTGAGATGCACAGCATAGATTGCATATAGAATTAGAAATAGTCCATTGGAGAATTCCAGAGCATCTGGTACCCCAGTAAATAATAGAAGAATTGCTCCTATGGAGTACCATACCCAGAATATGATATTTACGATCATTGTATTGCAATCCCCCCTCCTACCGAGGGTTGCGTATACCTTGAATATATGTCTAGAAATAGTCCCATTTTTTCTTCATCTGAGACAAATGCTCTACGAGTAAATACGTCATAACCATTAGCTTCCACCGCATTTAAAATACGAACATAAAACGTAGCCGCTAATTCCACGGCCATACCACTTGTCTTAGGGTAACTCTCTATATCAGCAAGCCCTTGTTGAAACCAGCGTAGGGCTGAATTCTTCAATTCACGAATCAGTTCTATAAATGAACTATTCACTTCTCCACGATCCATTTGCCCTTCTGTGTACCCATGTTTATTCATTAAATCTAATGGGATGTATCGACGACCTCGCTTATGATCATCCCCAATATCACGAATAATATTGACAATCTGCATGCCCTTGCCCAAGGCGATCCCAGAAGCAATGATTTCAGCGCTACTTTCTTCTCTCAGAACAGGCAATAACATCTCCCCAACGGTTCCAGCCACTAGATAACAATACCGTTCCAATTGTTCCATTGTTGTATAATGTATAAATGACAGATCTGAACACTGTCCTTCCATTTGTCGTAGGAAAGGATCCTTATTCAAATCAGGATATTGTCTGAATAACCACCTTAATGCAGGCCAAATAAAATGCCCTTCTGCTGCATCTAGCAACAAGAAATGCTGACGTAATTCATGAATGGAGTATGGTGCCTTATCTGGTTCATCAACACTATCGTCAATGATGCGGCAGAAAGCATAAATGACGTTAACTGCTTCACGTCGAGGACTCGGCAGTCCACAAAATGCTTGATAAAAGGAGGAAGACCCCTCTTGAATCATGTCTTCGCATCTATCTAAATACTGTTCATTCATCATAAACTCATCTCCTTCATCAACTGATTCACAGCAAGTCTTGCTCCCTGCATAACAATAGGCACTCCTCCGCCCGGATGTACAGATGCTCCTGCTGTATATAATCCTTCAATGGAATAGGGTCTCGACTGTGGACGAAATACCCCTGATTGAGATAACGTTGGTGCAATACCAAAACTCCCTCCCCCGAACAATCCATCCTGTTCTGCATCTTGAGGCGTTCTAATTTTTTTCCACCGAATAGCTTCACGTAACCCTTGGAATCCTCGATCTTCTGCTTCTTGAAGTACCTTATCTACAAGACTCGGCACCTCTATATCCCAATCCACACCTTGGGCATCTGGAACAGGGATCAAAAAGTACATCACGCTATGCCCTGAAGGCGCCGCCTTCTCATCAAGCGCAACAGGATTGAACACATAGAAGGATGGTGAAGAGGCGATTTTTCTCTCCAGAAATATTTCTCGAAGACTCGTATTCAGACTCGGTGGCAAGAAAAATTGATGTGTCATACTTTCTTCCCAGCGTCTCTCAACCCCTAAGTACACCAGAACACAGCCCGAGGATGGACGAAAAACCTTTTTCTTTGCGGGTACTTCTGATCCCTCAATAAGTCCTTTTAAATGAGGGAATTCGCCATTATATATCACAGCATCAAATGACTCGATCTGACCGTTCACCTTAACTCCCGTGAATTTAGCATTCTTGACAATAATAGATTCCACTTCAGTATTTAGTTGGAAAGGAATCTTACGGGTAACTAATTCTTCCGACAATAACTCCGGAAGACTCCCGTATCCACCTTTCACCATCCATACACCGTACTTATGCTCTGCATAGGGTAGCAAACTATAAATTCCAGGCGTTTCAAACGGTGAACCGCCAATGTATAAACTTTGTAGTGAATAAGCATCCTTTAACTCTTCACTTCTGAAATATTGTCCGACTGCACCTCGGATACTTTTATGTGCTTGCATCTTAAGCATCAGATACATTAATTTAGGTGTGAAGAAATCCCTTTTACGTTGAAATCCCTTTTCAAGAAATCCCGCCTGACCGGCTGGATACATCGCGTCCAAATCAGCCATGAACCGCTTAAATCCACGTCCCTCACCAGGAAATATCGATTCGATCTCTGTTACCTGTGCCTGAGTATCTGCTCTCTTGGTCAATGCCTTTCCATCGTGATAGTGTATACGATATAGCGGGTCACAGCGCAGTAGTTCTAATCGATCTCTAGATATCCCCGCTTCCTCCAGAATGCTATGAATCATTTCAGGTAACAGCACAATTGTTGGACCTTGATCAATGCGGTATGGGCCTTCCTCTTCAAATACAATACGACCCCCAACCTTCGATGATCGTTCAAATACAGTGACATCAATCCCTTGTTTGTGAAGCAATAGAGCCGATGTTAATCCACCAATACCTCCCCCGATGATAGCAACTCTCGTCATACCGTTCTCCCCACTTTCGATTGTGGTATTCTGCTAGTCTGCTTCTTGCTCCCACGAGCATCTTCTTCCTCCAACAACCGAACACTAATCTGAGCTGATTCAATAATTGTAGGCAGTCCACTACCTGGATGTGTGCCTCCACCTACAAGCCATACCCCCTCTACTTCTTCGAATCGATTATGAGGTCGAAGTGTCATCATTTGACCTAAGTTATGAGAAAGATTAAAGGTTGCTCCCTTATATACATCTTGTTCATTCTGCCAATCTAGCGGTGTGAAAAAGAGGGATTCCTCTATCCTAGATGAGAGTCCTGACAAAGCAGGAATGCCCTCAAGTAACTTCATCATGCGGTCTTGAATATGCTCTCGATCCTTCTCCCAATCCAGACTAGCTGACAAATTCGGTACTGGCATCAAGGCATACAGTGAAGATTTACCTGGAGGAGCTAGCGTAGGGTCGATGACCGAAGGATTGTGTACATATAGTGAAGCATCATCAGATAATACTTTGTGTGTTGTCATATCATCGACATTGCTACGATAGTCATTCGCAAAATATACAGAATGATGAGGTAAATCAATCTCTCCCTCTACACCCATGTATAACATGGCAGTGGACAGGGAGTACTTTTTATTGTTCAGCTTCTCCGGTGTGTACTTCTTCAGCAAGCCCGGTTCAAATAATGTCGTCATGGCCATTCCGAAATCTGCATTAACGATGACATGATCAGCCTCAATACGCTCTCCATTCGCAAGTAAAACACCAACGGCTGTGCCATTCTTGGTTAGAACTTGTTTAACACCACAAGAGGTATGAATCACGCCCCCAAGTTCGGTAGTTACTTTCGCCATCGCTGTAAAGACCGCGTTAACTCCCCCAATAGGGTGAAATAAACCGAATTTATGTTCAATGAAAGACAATATCGTAAATGTCCCTGGACACTCCCATGGTGACATCCCTAAGTATTTGGCCTGAAAGGAAAAGGATGTACGTAATCGCTCATCCTTGAAATAACGCGAAAGCCGTCCATACACGGTGTCTGTTGCGTGGAGGTAAGGTAGCGCTCGTATAACATCCCTTTTCAAATAATCCTTTAGCGATTGAAAGGGACGGCGAAGTAAGGGCATAATTCTATCGAATTTGATGTCCTCTTCTGCCATGTAACGACGATAGCCCTCTTCATCACCAGGAAATAGCCGGGCAATTTGCGACGCAGTAGCCTCAACATCCTTAGATGGAGTAAATGCGAGGTCTCCAAAATGGAGACTGTATAACGTTTCTAATTCTTTCATCTCTACTTCCTTCTGAAGAGAGCGTCCTACGTCGGCAAATAATTGTTCCAAGATCTGCGGCATCATCAGAAATGTAGCACCACGGTCGAATCGGAACTCTCCCAATTGAAGTTGTCCAGATCTACCTCCGACCCTATCTTGCTTCTCAAATACCTGTACGTCATATCCCTTAGCAGCCAAAAGCATGGCAGCAGCAAGTCCACCAGGACCCGCCCCTACGACTGCCACTGTTTTTCTTTTCTTTCCTTGACTCACTTGTGGCTCACCTTTCTCCCTCGAAAAACATTATACAAATATAATACAAATACGATACAATTTTGTGAAGGGTTATGCACAAAAAACCATGTTGCTCTATTGCCGCAACATGGTTTTAATATTTTATCCTATTCATCTATACTTCATGCTAGTCGTCTTCTAATTAATAATTACACTATATTAATGTCTCCCATTAGCTCCAAAGTGACCACTTTGAATAAACCAATCTTGCCATTGCTCTGAAGGTTCCGTCATGACCCATTTCGGGTATGTCGTACTACCAGCATTCTCATACCCTTTGCCACCCAGCACAAAGATAAGGTTCGGGTAACGCTCAGTCATTTGAGTAACTAACGCATCACAATCAGGAACCTGCGTCACATTTGTAACCGCCATGCATACCATTTGGATATCCTGATCGGCAATAATCTGCATCACACCATCCATAGGTGTACTCGCACCTAGATATAGCACTTCCAGTCCATTTTTACGTAGAAATAATGAAAAGAGTAATAACCCCACATGGTGATATTCTCCTTCGGGACAGAATGATAGTGCTTTAGGTAGGTGCGTATTGATAGGAAATACGTGAAAAAATTGATAAAACCGCTGCGAGATTACGCCTGTCATATAATGCTCTTGGGCGACCGAAGCTTTACCTTCTTCCCATTCATCTCCCACTCTGACTAGTACAGGAACAAGTATATGGTGTAGCATCGCATCGTAACCATACATTGAGAATCCAAAGTCTATCAGCGCATTTGCCTGTTCACCTTGGAAATGAAACAACTTCTGAAAGATCTGATCTCTCATATTCTGATAGGCATCCGTCGTCGTACCTTGACCCAAATCCGAAACGTACTGTACACGACTCTTTTCTTCTTTCCGTGCCTTTAACATACGGACAGCTTGAGAGATATTAATATCGTGATCTTCCACCTGTTCTTTCAACCAACGTAAATCTTCAATATTCTCCTCACTATACACACGATAACCAGATTCTGTACGCATAGGGTCCACTGCTAAATACCGATTCTCCCATGCCCGAAGTGTAACACTTGGTATATTAAGCATTTCAGCAACTTTTTTTATAGAATACACAGCATACCCACACTCTTTCTTTTCTCATTCTGGGCTAATTCATACCTTCATCTGACTCAATATATACGGTCCGAACCTTATACAAATTTAGTACACTCATTATACATGATGGGTTAGATGTTGTCACTTCATCAAAATTTAGTAAACCACTCAAGAGATCCACGCTATATTCTGAACATGAAATTATGGTTCACTGCTTCAAAGGAAGTTTCAAACGTTAATAGTTATATATAAACACCGTTAGCTTGATTAGAGAGGAAGATCAACATGGGGTTACACTCCAAAGATGCGAACAATATTACACCGGGACAACCCCTTCAACTGGAACATACAGTCCCTAAGAAACGAAAACCTCGAACCATATGGATTGGCTCTACTCTAGGATTGTTAGTGTTATGGCTCATTGCTGTAATCATATACCAGACCCATAAACCTCTTCCCGAGGGAATCTCCTATGAAAGCCCCATATATCACGTGGATGATGTTCAGTTCTGGAAAGACATTACGTATGCCAAAGGTAAAGACCAAATGGGACATGATCAAGAGATTTTGCAAAGAATCCTTCAGATCGTAGAAGAATCAAGAGAATTTCTGGTCATTGACCTATTTCTTTTTAATAACTACACCCATGAAGGTGACTCTTTCCCAAAAGTTAGCCGTATGCTGGCTGATAAACTTATCGCTCATCAACAGCAATACCCTGATATGGATATTGTTTTTATTACAGATGAAGTGAATACCAATTATGGATCAGCACCCAATGAACTATTAGAAGACTTGAAGTCGGCGGGCATTCGAGTGATTATGACAGATGTAGACCCATTGCGAGACTCTACACCTATTTATTCGGCTTTCTGGCGTACATTTGTTCAATGGTTTGGACAATCCGGAACCGGATGGATTCCCAACCTCATGGCTGATCAAGGACCAAAGATTACACTTCGTTCTTACTTAGACTTACTTAATGTTAAAGCTAATCATCGAAAAGTAGTTGTTAGTGAGCATACCGCGCTCATATCCTCTGGAAACGTTCATGATGCGAGTGCATTCCATTCGAATATTGCCTTGGAAGTGCAAGGAGATATTATCCAAGACATATTAGCAACAGAACAAGCTGCAGCCAATATGTCAGATGGCGGTGAACTACCGAAATATCAACCAAGTGGCCAGACGACAACTCAAGGTCCCATTGGTGTCCGATACTTAACTGAAGGTAAGGTATACAAACATGTACTCCTTGAAATGGAGAAGGCAACGCAAGGAGATACCTTGTGGATGGGAATGTTCTATTTAGCCGATGAGAAAGTAATGAATGGCTTACTTGATGCAGCAAAGCGAGGCGTAGATGTAAGACTCATATTAGACCCCAACCAGAATGCATTCGGAAGTGATAAGATTGGCATTCCGAATCGTCCCGTTGCGGCTGAATTATACGAACGATCTGATCACGCCATTCAGATCAAGTGGTATAACACGACCAAAGAACAGTATCATCCAAAGCTATTGTACATTTCCAAGCCTTCGAACGACGCCATTATTATAGGTGGATCTACTAATTTCACCCCTCGTAATCTGGACGATTATAACTTGGAGAATGACCTTTGGGTATCTGTACCTCCAGAACAACCCTTAAATCTGGAGATGCAAGATTACTTTAATCGATTATGGTCCAATGAAGGTGCACCTTATACATTAAATCTAGATGCTTATCAAGAGAAGACCACATGGCTGAAAGATGTTTTATTTAGACTTCAGAAAATCCTTGGTCTCACCACATTCTAGTCATTTCTTTACGAGTAAGTATAAAAGATAAAGAGCGTCCGCTAAAAATAAGCAGACGCTCTTTATTCTTTATAATAGGGGTGCCATTAATCTTGCAGCAGATTCCATGAAACGTTCCCATAGCTTCTTATTCTTTAATTGATCTAAAGTAACAAGGTTCGTTGATAATAGGTCCCGTTCGAAGTCTGTCACCATCTTCTGCACACTAGCTGTCTTAACAAGAAGCGCATTGACCTCAAAGTTAAGATTCAAGCTACGCATATCCATATTCGCCGTCCCAATCGTCGCTACTTCACCATCTACGATCAATAGTTTGGAATGAATAAACCCCTTCTCATACTCATAGATCTTCGCACCTGCTTCCAACAGCGATGGGAAATAGGAATGAGATGCATAGAATGGAAGCTTCTTATCTGGCTTAGCAGGGAATAGAATTCTTACATCCATCCCTGACATAGCAGCAACTCTTAACGCAGTTAATAAATCATCATTGGGAATGAAATATGGCGTCGCAAGCCATACACTTTTCTTCGCCGAAGTAATCATAGAGAAGAAGATATTCCGTAATACGCGTCTCTCATTGTCGGGACCGCTCGCAATCATCTGAACGGCACCGTCACCGCCACTCGTCAGAGTAGGTGAGAAATACTCTTGTTCAAGGAATTTCTCACCCGTCATATGCAACCAATCCTGCAAGAAAATCATCTGTAGCGTTCGTACAGCTTCTCCTCTAACTAACATGTGTGTATCCCGCCAGTAGCCATACGTCTTACTTCGGCTCAAATACTCATCGCCCACGTTCAGTCCACCGATAAAACCTACATCTCCATCAATAACTACAATCTTACGATGATTACGAAAATTCACACGACTGGAAAAGAAATTGGTCTTAACGCTACCGAACGCAACCAATTTCACACCCGCATCAACCATTTCTTTCAGAAATGATTTAGATATCTGAATACTCCCTACCGCATCATACATAAATCTGACCTTAACGCCCGATTTGGCCTTATTGATTAGAATTTGTTGAATCCGTGTACCGATATCATCTGCTCTAAAGATGTAATATTCCATATGAATATGATGTTCGGCGTTCTCGAGTTCAAGAATCAGGTTGGAGAAGGTCTGCTCTCCATTCGTAAGAATCGTTGTTTCTGTATTTAATGAAATTGGTGTACGTGCTAGCTTCTGGGATAATTTCAACATTTGTTGTTGACGAGGTGTAAACTGCGAAAGATCCTGATGGAAACGTAATTCTTCTTTCTCAAATCTTTCATACACCTCCATATCACGCAGTGCCTTTTTATCGTACTTCCGGCGATTGAAATAGTTCTGTCCGAATAGGAAGTAAAAAATCAACCCTACGATAGGAACTAATGCAAGCAAGAGTATCCAAGATAACGTTGTAGATGGATTCCGGTTCTCCATAAAAATAATAAAGCATAGTGAAATGACCGTTAGTGTAGAGAATATACTTACAATCGTTCCCGCTGTTTTCCCTACAACACCGAACCCAAAATAATAAAATGCAAACACAATAGCTGAAATTAATACTATCTGTAATCCTCGTCTCATATATTCCCTCACTTTTAATCTACTCAATGTATTCTATAAGCACTGTAACAATACTATTGTACATGATTCATCCTAATCCTCCTATTCACTTCTTCAAAATTTATTATCCTATTTCAAAATGACGTACATGAAATGTTATACTGAAACTTTAAGTCGTTTGCAGAAAGCGCTAATGTTTCCATAGCCCGATTCGCTTAGGTCTTGAATTCATCATCACAACAATATAAGGGGTAGAAGGAGTGTCATCATGAATCGACAATGGCTTTATGTATTTATTGGAGGAATTATTGAAGTGGTATGGGTATCTGGATTAAAACATTCAAATACAATTGCAGAATGGGTGGGAACAACTCTTGCTATTGCAGTCAGCTTTTTCCTTATTATTATGGCTTCCAAACAATTACCTATCGGGACGGTCTACGCTGTATTTACTGGATTAGGCACGGGTGGAACGGTTATTGCGGAAATGCTATTCTTCGATGAACCTTTTCTATTGTCCAAGGTACTACTTATTCTGTTACTCCTATCTGGTGTCATAGGTCTGAAGTTAATTACGGATAAAGATATGACACCTTCGAAGGAGGCGAATATCTAATGGCTTGGATTGCAGTTATTCTCGCAGGTTTATGTGAAGTATTCGGCGTCATCGGCATTAAGGGTATCGCAGATCGTAAAGGTCCCAAGGCATATATCCTTATGTCCATCTCCTTTGTAGGTAGCTTCTCATTGCTTTCTTATGCCATGACATCTCTCTCTATGGGTACGGCATATGCTGTATGGACAGGTATTGGAACCGTAGGTAGTGCCATCGTCGGTATGACGATGTATAACGAACCTAAGGAATTCAAACGGATTGTGTTTATTTCGATGATTCTTGCTGCGGCAATCGGATTGAAACTGATCTCATAATGGGTCGTCCTCCCTCTGGTTAAAGGCACAAAGTTGTAACCCATTTGAATTTGTAATATAATCTGACTATCAAGTCAATCATAGAACTCGGAAGTTCTAGAAAGGAGTGTGCACACATTGGCTGATAAGTCAGCGGACAAGAAAACCTACATTTTGAAGACTGCCTTGCAACTATTCTCTACTCAAGGTATTTCCTCAACTTCTATGCAAGAAATTGCTGAAGTATGTGAAATGTCTAAGGGAAGTTTATATCTACATTTTAAATCTAAAGATGAGCTGGAAGAAAGTATTTACTTATACTGTTTCCATCTCATTCGCGACAGTATTATGCAGGTAGAACAAGACAGTCTTCTTTCCCCTAAAGAGCAACTACATAAACAAGTGGAGGTTCTTCTAAGTCATCTGATTGAGTTACGTGAATTTGTGAAGAAGCAGTTTATTGATGGTTCGGGCCCAAGTAAAAAGCATACTTGTATGCGCGATGAGCAATTCAAAATGCTTCACTGGTTTAAAGTTAAACTTGAATCGATCTATGGTTCTGAAGTAGAACCGTACACGATTGACCTCATCTTATTTTTCGGTGGCATACTAGCCTCCTATTTAAGAATGTTGTTTATTCCTGGCCTCCCTATAAACATCCAAAAAATGTCAAAACAATTCATATCCCTACTCGATGACATCACCCAAAGTATGATCTCCAAGTCTTCCGAACCACTCATTACTTCTGATGTATGGGGTCAATGGATTAATGAATTTAAAGATCAATCCAACGTTCAAAGGCATCCTCTTCAGATAACCAAAGAAATAAAAGACTACCTCAAGACAAACTCGATTGATAAGAATACGTACAAAGATGCTCTTGAATCCATACATATTCTGGAGAAAGAAATTGTAGATATTCAACCTCGAAGAGTTATTTTGATCGGTATGATCGCTAATTTACTACCAATATCAGAACTACAAGTCTTAACTGATGAACTCAAGGAGATTATTTCACTATATTCGATAACTCAGTAAATAACTTAGTGAAATCCTATTTATCCTGTGTAACCCAAGAAGTATAGAGAGAGGAGCAGAACCATACTTATGAAGAGCATTATTAACTTCTCATTAAACAATAAATTCGCTATCTGGATACTTACGATTATTATTACTGCTGCAGGACTATTTGCCGGAGTATCCATGAAACAAGAAACCATGCCTAATATCAGTATTCCGTTTCTAAATGTAGTTGCTGTCTATCCTGGTGCAGCTCCCGAAGGTGTTGTTCAAGATGTAACTATTCCCCTTGAACAACGTTTACGCAATGTCGATGGCGTCAAGACGGTGACTTCCACTTCTATGGAGAATGCCGCTTCGATTGCTATGGAATTCGATTACGGCACAGACTTGGACCAAGCCACTGCTGCTGTTCGAGAAGCCTTAAATGAAGTTACTTTACCAAAAGATGCACAAAAACCAACGATCTCTAAATTTAGTCTAAGTTCTTTCCCTGTCATTTCTCTAAGTGCTTCAAACAATCAAGCGAAAGACTTAGAAGAATTAACAAAAGTTATCGAGAATCAAGTTAAACCTGAAATCGAGAAGCTTGCAGGTGTTGCCTCCGTAAGTATCTCGGGACAATATGTTAAAGAAGTTCAATTAAAATTTAATACGTCAAAAATGGCGGAGTTAGGCCTAAACGTAGATACCGTTAAAGGAATCGTTCAAGGTTCCTCCTTACGTGTACCGCTAGGACTATTTAATTTAGAAGAATCCGAAAAAGCCGTTGTAGTCGATGGGAATATTATTGAACTCGACGATCTGAAGAACATAGCCATTCCTGTAATTCCGAACGCGGCTACCGGAGCGCAAAATGCTCCAACAGGAAATGTAAATGCTCCAACAGGTGGCGCGCCTACGGGTATTCCTACAGTTAAACTTAGCGAAATTGCCGATATTCATGTTATTGGTAAAGCGGAGTCCATCTCTCGTACCAATGGTCTTGAATCCATCGGGATTTCAATTGTGAAAGACAACGATGCAAATACAGTCGATGTCGTTAATGCCGTTAAAGACAAAATGGCAGATTTGAAAAAAAGCTACTCTGGTCTTGAGTTAATTACTCTGCTCGATCAAGGTGAGCCTATCGAAGACTCTGTAAATACCATGCTTAGTAAAGCTGTATTTGGAGCATTATTCGCTGTCATCATTATTCTAATCTTCCTTCGTAATATTCGATCAACGATTATTTCGATTATTTCAATCCCATTGTCACTTTTAGCAGCCGTTCTCATCCTTTGGCAGTTAGATATTACACTGAATATGATGACATTAGGTGCAATGACAGTAGCCATTGGACGGGTCATAGATGACTCCATTGTCGTCATTGAGAATATTTATAGACGATTAACCGATAGTGACGAGCCGCTACGTGGTCGTGAACTCGTTCGCGAAGCAACTCGTGAAATGTTCGTTCCTATCATGTCATCTACGATCGTAACCATTGCAGTATTTCTACCTCTTGCCTTTGTAAGTGGTATGGTTGGCGAACTATTCCTACCTTTCGCATTAACGATGGTATTTGCTCTCTTGGCTTCACTTGTGATTGCCATTACGATTGTACCTATGCTTGCACATACACTCTTCAAAAAGGGAATTAACAAGAAGAGACACACAGGCAAAGAAGAAATTGGCAGTCTCGCTAGAGGGTATCAACGTATTCTTAACTGGTGTCTCTCCCATAAAGCCATTACCTTCGGTGGAGCTATTCTCCTTCTTGTAGGTAGTCTAATGTTGTATCCTTTGATTGGCACTAGCTTCATGCCGGATCAAAAAGATAAATACACCATGGTGACCTACTCACCTAAACCAGGAGAGCAACTTGCCGCAGTCGAGAAACTCTCTCTGGAAGCTGAGAAGCTCATTCTTGCACAACCAGACGTAGAGAAAATGCAATATTCCATTGGAGGTAGTAATCCTATGGGTGGTGCTAGTGCATCCAACTCAGGTCTATTCTACATTGGATACAAATCCGACACGAAAAATTTCGAGGATGTCCAGAAACAACTCGTTGAAGATCTACACAAACAAGTTCCTGAAGGTGAATGGGCTTCTCTAGACATGACTGGCGGAATGGGTGGAAGTGGCTTAAGTGTTAGTGTATTCGGTGATAGCTTAGAGGATATTAAACCTATATCCGATGAGATTCTTAAGCTAGTTCAAGAAGATACCAAGCACTTCGATAAAGCGAAGACAAGTCTTTCTACTTCATATGATCAATACACCATTGTAGCTGATCAAGAGAAGTTAAGTTCACTAGGTCTTACGGCTGGACAGATTGCCATGAAGTTAAGTCCAGTACGTGAACGTCCAGTTCTAACTGAAATTGAAGTCGATAACAAAACCTATAAAGTGTACATCGAAGCAGACAGTACTGTTTATAAGAGTATTAATGAGATTGCAAATGAGAAGATTATGTCCCCTCTTGGGATAGAAGTTGCCATTAAAGATGTAGCCAAAGTGGAAAAAGGAACTTCTCCGAACTCCATTACACGTACAGACGGTAAGATGGTCGTATCCATTTCAGCCAATATTATAACAGCTGATGTGGGTAAAGCTTCGACAAACTTAGAAGAACAAATCAAATCAATCGAAAAGCCTGACGGTATTGAAATTAAATTCGGCGGTGCGACAGAACAAATTAATGATACATTCACACAACTTGGTCTTGCGATGTTAGCTGCCATTGCGGTTGTATACTTTGTTCTCGTGGTAACCTTCGGTGGAGGTCTTGCACCGTTTGCAATTCTCTTCTCCTTACCTTTCACAATCATTGGTGCCCTTGTTGGACTACTAATTGCGAAAGAACCACTCAATGTGTCCTCACTCATGGGTGCTTTGATGCTTATTGGGATCGTTGTAACGAATGCAATTGTACTTATTCACCGCGTTATACACAAAGAAGAAGAAGGTTTGTCTACACGCGAGGCATTACTTGAAGCAGGAGCAACTCGCCTTCGTCCAATCTTAATGACTGCACTTGCAACTATTGGTGCATTGCTACCACTCGTGACTGGATTAGAAGATAGTGCTGGAATCATTTCACGTGGTCTTGGGATTACCGTCATTGGTGGTCTGATCAGTTCCACATTGCTAACACTGGTTATCGTACCGGTTGTGTATGAGTTCTTGATGAAATTTAAAAAACCTAAATTACAGGACTAAGACAACCATCATAAAAAAGGACGTATTCTCTTCCCCTAATGGGATGTAGGATACGTCCTTTTTTTATAAAATATAAGATACTATCAGTTTCACTTGATACGCTATTCCTTATATTTCCGCTGAAACGGGTGGCGTCCTTGGGCAGGGCTAGCTCAGCAATTTCTACTTGTTTGGTTAGTTCAACGTGCTTATCCTTAGGTAATATGCGATAATTTATGACAATTAGAATAACCCTTTGAAGGAGTAGTGACCTATGATCACCACGGTAACCTTAAATACAGCACTAGATATTACTTATACCATTCCTCAATTCCAAGTGAATCAATTGCACAGAATGCGTGGTTACCTATCTGTTCCAGGCGGTAAAGGTGTAAATGCCGCTCGGGTATTACAAACTTTAGGCGAATCAGTTACAGCTACAGGTTACGTAGCAGGATATCAAGGTGCTACCCTATTAGCAGGTCTGGAGTCCGAGACGATTCCCTCTGACTTCATCGTTCTTCGTAATGGTGAAACCAGACGGGCCATCACCATTCTTGATCCTATGCTTGGCACAAGCACTGAACTTATAGAGGACGGTCCCACCATAACAGAAACAGAGCTACAGGAGCTTCGTCTAAAAGTAGAATCTTTGGCTAAAGACGCTGCTTGGGTACTGCTATGTGGTAGTCTACCCCTTGGCTGTCCCACTTCGATCTATGCGGAGCTTGCCGAAATTGCACACCATCAAGGGGCTAAGGTAGCATTAGATACTCGTGGGGAGGCTCTCCGGGAAGGCCTTCAAGGGAAGCCAGATCTAGTAAAACCTAATGAGCATGAATTAGCTGAACTAACAGGGATTAGCGAAGATGATGACTATGGGACGCTTCAGGCTATAGCTTCCTTATTAAGTTCGGATACCCAACTTATCGTTGTGTCACAGGGTGCCCGCGGGGCACTCGCAGGTTATGGTGGAACATTCTATAGAATTCAGATTCCAAGAGTACATGCCATAAACCCCGTAGGTAGTGGTGATTCGATGATGGCCGGTCTCGTGAGTGCTCTTCATAAAGGGCAGAACATCGTCGAAGCTCTCAAACAAGGTGCAGCCTGCGGAACGGCTAATACACTTCACACGATGGCCGGAAAAGTAACCCTGCAGGAAATTGGCGCTATTTATAAGGATATACAGATCATCCCCGTCTAACCTGATGACTCAGGATTGAATCAGGGCATCTGTCAGTAATGTGATAAGTCATGAAACACCAAAAAAGCCGACTCCTAAACATTGCTCAAGGAATCAGCTTTAAGAACTACTATGAACTAATCAAACATGAGTCAAGTTCTGCTCGACATGAGCGTAACATGGCAATATCATAAGGTAGAAACTCTTGGAGAATATAACCCAGACTTCTGTATATTGGAGATCGCGCTTCCTTACATAAGGCCTCAGCTACACTTGGAACCCACTGCATGACATGCTGCTCTAAAAACTGAATTTGAGAATCCATTAACGCGTGTTGTGAAGCCCGCAAGCATACATCATCTGACATTCGTTCACCGAGTACTGCCATATATTCAAGCTCAATTGAGATATGATCATCTTGTTCAAGGACCAATTTATTAAAGACAATGCCCGATTGTGCATACCTATTACGGATATCTAACATATAATCCACACTATTCTTACTTAACATACTTCGATAGTCATTCTCACAAAGCGAAGGAAATATCGGCCGAACGCCTTCAAATAAACGGTGATACTCAGCCCTCTCTACTTCGCATAGCTTCGTCAATTGTTCAGGCATTGTATTCGATAAATAATCTTTAAGTTTCTGACCTTCTTTGGTCAGGAATACTTCTTCTCTCATAGCCATATGTTTCTGCCACTGGGCAATCAGAGACAATCTTGGCCGGTTCCTTAAGAAGTCTATAAGTAGTTGATACACCCAACCTCTTCCTTGCTTCCAACGTACACATTCTTCGGAATCTCTAACCATTACCAAAGTCATCGTCATCATCTAACCTCCTTATATATTTACAATGTGAGAAGGTACAATATAATAAAAACAATAAACGTTAGCGCTTTCTTATCATTAAGATTACATCAAAACTTAAATAATTCATGTGACATTATTCACAAAATTAACCAATTTATTTCTAGACCATCCTTGCTTGAAATTTGAATCATATCTTAAAAGGCAACTGCATACGCTACTAGGGACAAAGCGTCATTTGATACATGCATTTCATATAACCCTTTATGATATGGAAATTTACTGGTTTGAATCCCCTTACAACACGTGATAAAGTGAAGTGGTCAACTTAAACACAGTAAATAGCCATTGTCGATTTGCATTCAAATCGGAAAGGAATGTCGATATTGCGTGAATCTATACAAATAAAGTCTTCCTTAACCACCCTTAAGCTATTTAATTTCTTCATATATGGCACCATGGTCATCTTCACAAGCTTTTTTCAACTGTACCTACAGGATGTTGGTATGAAGAAATTTGAAATCGGAGCACTCATGGCCCTAGGGCCCTTTGTCTCCTTGTTCGCTAACCCTTTTTGGAGATATTGTGGCGACCGTCTGCTTAATATGAAACGTATTATCATTATTATGATGAGTGGAGCATTAGTACTGGCACAGTTTGTTTTTCAAGCCGATACCTATGCCATGGTGTATTTAGCCATGATTCTATTCTTTTTCTTTCAGACGCCCATCTTCTCTCATAGTAACAGCCTTATTCTAGGCTATATTGAGAATACTCCTTATCAGTTTAGTTCTTTTCGTATATGGGGATCGATTGGTTGGGGCGTAACTGCCATTGCTGTTGGACAAATTCTAGATTGGACGGGTATATCCAAAGTATCGACATTATTTACTGCTGTCCTTATCATAGCCATTGGAGCGGTCTTAATTCTTCCTCCACTCAAACGTTCTTCCAATTCACCTACATTGTATCTCAAAGGGTTTACCAATATCATGAGTAATCGATACTTTCTCTCTTTTATTCTGATGGGTGTTCTGGTATCGATCCCTAATGCAATGAATAACACATTTATGTCATTATATATAACTGAACTCGGAGGCTCCAAAAGAATTGTCGGGTTAGCCGTATTCCTATCTGCTTTTTTGGAAGTTGCTATGTTCTTCCTATTTGATCGATTTATGAAACGCAAAATATCTTGGATGTTAGGCTGTCTTGCCTTAGTGAGTCTACTCTTCGGTCTTCGCTGGCTCTTGATGGCTGAAGCCACACTTCCTCTACAAGTCGCTGCCATTCAAGTTCTACACTGTATCACCTTTGGCGGATTCTTCTATATTGGAACTCAATTAACATCGTTATTATTACCTCGTCCCTATCGTGCAACTGGCCAAGCTGTATACACACTCGCATTGAGTGGTATCTCAGGTGTTATTGGTGCATTTATAGGCGGGTGGTTGTTCCAGAACTTCGGTGCAGAAGCGATGTATAGAACAGGAATGTTATTTGCTTTAATAGGTGCTGTAGGATTCGGATGGATGTGGTACTTGATCCTTAAGCAAGGATATAGACTCTCTCTTACCGAACGTAAAGAAGATCCCGATGAAGACCTAGACATATAAGCTATCTAGCAAACAAAGCAACTCTCAGTGATATCACTGAGAGCTGCTTTGTTTTCTGGAATTAGAACCTATTTCATTTTAAATGAACTCTTGAGCGAAACGATTCGGTTAAATACCGGATGGCCTGGTGTGGAGTACTTAGAGTCCACATTGAAGTAACCATGACGGAAGAATTGGAATTTATCCTGAGGAGCTACGACTCTCATTCCTGGTTCTATAAACCCTTGCACGATCTCCAATGAATTCGGATTGATTTGATCAAGGAATGTTTTCTCTTCTTTCTCCTCAGTCTCTTCCATCTCCTCATCGGATTCCTCAGCCTTGATGAGCGGCTCGTACAAACGGAATTCAGCCGGAACAGCTTGGCTTGCATCGATCCAATGGATCGTTCCTTTTACTTTACGAGCGTTAAATCCACTTCCACTCTTCGTCTCAGGGTCATAAGTGCAGTGAATCTCAACCACATGACCTTCTTCATCCTTGATAACATCATTACATTTAATGAAATATGCGTTCTTCAACCGCACTTCATTACCTGGGAATAGTCTGAAATACTTGTTAGGTGGAATCTCCATAAAGTCATCTTGCTCAATATATATTTCACGTGAGAATGGTACTTGGCGATTCCCCATCTCAGGATTCTCAATATTATTCTCAACTTCAAACCACTCATTCTGATCTTCAGGATAATTGGTAATCACCACTTTGAGTGGGTTTAATACCGCCATCGTACGAGGTGCCTTAAGCTTTAAATCCTCACGAATAAAGTGCTCAAGCATTTGTAGATCGACGATACCCTGTGTCTTCGAAATACCCGTCTCATAAATAAAGTTGCGAATGGCCTCCGGTGTATAACCTAGTCTACGTAAGCCCGAAATTGTTGGCATACGTGGATCGTCCCAACCATCAACATGTTGTTCATCAACAAGTAACTTCAACTTTCTTTTACTCGTTAATGTCTGCGCGACATTCAAGCGTCCGAACTCATATTGATGAGGAACATTAGGCATTTCGCATTCCGCCACTACCCAGTCATAGAAAGGACGTTGATCTTCAAATTCCAGCGAGCATAGGGAATGTGTAATTCCCTCAATCGCATCTTCTAACGGATGCGCGAAGGCATACATCGGATAGATACACCATTTATCGCCCGTGTTATGGTGGTAAGTATGAGAAATCCGATAAATGATCGGGTCACGCAAGTTGATATTAGGTGATGACATATCAATCTTAGCACGCAAGACTTTAGCACCATCGCTAAACTTACCTGCACGCATACTTTCAAACAACTCAAGATTCTCTTCCACACTACGATCACGATATGGACTGTTACTACCAGGTGACTTCAACGTTCCTCGAGTCTCACGAATTTGATCGGGACTAAGGTCATCTATAAAGGCTTTCCCTTTCTTGATTAACAACACTGCACGATTGTACATCTCATCGAAATAATTAGAAGCGAATCTAAGCTCTTCCCATTCGAATCCAAGCCACTTCACATCTTCCTGAATGGATTTCACATATTCAGTATCTTCTTTGACAGGATTGGTATCATCGAATCGCAGATTCGTCTTACCACCGAATTCAGCAGCTAAAGTAAAGTTAATCCAGATTGCTCTAGCATGTCCGATATGTAAATAACCGTTAGGCTCTGGTGGAAAACGTGTCACGATTTCCTTCACCTTACCGGATTTCAAATCTTCCGTAATCACATTCTTAATAAAATTGGAGGGCGTGCTTGGGTTCTCCATTGCAATCAACCTTTCGTTGTTGAGATATATGTCTTATCTTGTTTCGCGCATAAATTACTTCATACAAATATACCTGTAAAATGAGGATAGTTCAATAACAGCAGATCTTTGTAGATTCATCCAAATCTGCTTACACAATTGTTCAGACAGACCTTTTTGACCATGAGCTTCCATTAAGATAACATGAACATCAGAGACTACAACCAAAAAAGGAGGTCCGATTACACGATGAAGACGATGAAATTACCCAAAGAACAACGAGATCAAGTCATACAGCGTATCCAGCAATATTTCGAAGAAGAACGAGGTGAAACGATTGGTGATCTAGCCGCAGACGGCGTATTCGAATTCTTCATGTCGCAACTAGCACCCATTGTTTATAATCAAGCCCTTAGTGACTCAAGGCACTTAGTGAGACAGCAAATGAGTTCACTTGAGGAAGATCTATACGCATTGGAGTATCAGATGAAGCAAACGCGTTAACGATAAAACAGGAATACATAAATGTTATCCATTTAATAGAGGTTCATCCAACCATCTTTCAAATTTCTCTCTTACGACAGACGCCAGAACGTCCAATTCCATCATACGTTGCAACGTATCTCGGTCTCTGTCGCTACGAGTACTAGCAAGAAGTCGCAGAATTTCGACTACTTTCACTTGTCCAGGATGCGAATCAAGCTTATGAATAGCTGAAGTCCCACTCATATACCCTGTCTGTAATACCCTGCAATAGAACCCACTAAATCCGGTCTTCAGAACTTGAGCAGGCAGATCTGAAGCCCCATGTTTCTGAGAAAGCTTAAAGCAAGGATATCTTGGCTGACTAACTTGTAGAATCGCTTCACCCACTTGAAAGGTATCCCCAATGCAGACTTCTGTCTCTAACATCCCTGTGACAGTTAAATTCTCTCCGAATGCTGCATACGTAAAAGGCTTCCCAAGCTCCCTCTCCCAGTATGAATAATGTTCGTATGGATATACGCACACTGCTTTATCGGGTCCACCATGATGCACAAGATCGGCTTGTCCATCTCCATCAAATAGCTCGTTACCCAAAAAGACTTTCCCCTCTACCGACTGCTTGTAAATCCCTGTCTCTAGCTCTTTACCTTTATACTCAACCGTGATGGGTTTCCCCACATTTAATGAAATCAATTGTCGTCTCATGCTATCTAGCTCCCCCCCTTCAATTCAATCAAGACTAGTTATGTAGATACATGTCGTTCATAGTTCAACCAAGACCATGCTCTCATTGAAATGACATATAGTAAATAAAAGAAAACAATTAACTTAATGATTCCTTGAATATCTAAAAAAATGGAAACAATCGTTATGATAGCAGTAAAAATAATAGATAACGAATACACTCTCGAGTTAATAGGCCCACTTACAAGTAATCCAGATAATCCTTTCGCGACAGCACCGTAACATTTGGTATGATACGGTTCAATTGCCCATATTCCTTGTTGAACCACAACCAATTCTCCACGATCTTCAATATGTTTAGAACAATGTTGACAATATAATTCTTTCATCATCATCGACCTCCTGATCCATTGATTACTCCATCACTCTTTAATTCATAAAGTATCCCATCAAGACATCATCTACATATCGTCCATTAACATGGAATTCATTAACGAGTCTACCTTCGATCACGAAACCACATTTCTTGTAAAATTTCAAAGCAGCCGGATTCGAGGAAAGCACACGTAAGCTCAACTTCTTTATCCCTTGCTCTGATGCCCATGCCTTCACCATCTCCATCAATCTTGTTCCAATTCCCTCATGTTGATATTGTGGATGAACAGCAATATTGATCTCAAATACATGCTGATTCGTTCTAATCATCGTAGGATAGCGAAATCCTACATATCCGCATAATTGTTCATCAACGACAGCTACCAACTGTGACCCCGGTTGACAATGCCGAAGGAAATCCTCGCGTGATGTCCAGTTTAAAGGCTCAGGAGAACTATTATCATCCCATACAACAGCATCCAGAGCCATGATCTGTTGTGCATCCTTCATTTCAGATAAGCGAATGGTGAGCGTTCGTTGGTTACTCTTCAATATATTTCACCCCTTTTCATAAATCTGTTCAACTAGCTATTTCAGACTTATTATCCCGATTCTGCATAGCATGTACTATAAAAAATATTACGCCAATCACAGCTGTCCCTGTTGCTAACCATGCGACTGGAATAAGTCCACCTCCATCGTATAAGAGTCCCATGGTATAGGGCCCTATGACCCTTCCGATAGCCCCGACTCCTCCGCTCAATCCAATGTAGAAAGGAGCTGATCGTCCCGCGTGATCTGAGATAAAGGCAGGAATAGCAGGTGATATTAGCATTTCACCCAACGTTGCAAGCACCATAGCTAATACTAAACCAGGATAGTTATGGGTTATTAATATCACGATATATGAAGATAGATAGAAAACGGCACTCATCGTCATCTGCGATGAAGCGGATCTCGTAAGCCACCGCTTTAATAGACTGATGATAGGTTGAGCCACGAAGATTAAAATACCGTTTAGCGTCCAGAGGAATCCATACGCTTTCTTGGGGAAACCTTCTGAAATAATAATTGGAGATACACCCGAATTCCACATCGAATTACCTAATAATATAAACAACGATCCTAGGCCTAAGTATAAATAAATGCGAGTATTCCCAAGTAACCGCCATATGTTCTCGCCAGAGATCGGTATATTTCTTTTGTCTAAATGGACTTCACCCTGATCATGATCGAGACGATTCAAGTAGATTAGAAAGAACACTGCAAATACAGCCGAAGTTAACCCATTCGCAATAAATGTGAGCTTGTACGAAATATCTGCTAGGAACCCACTTAGGGCGGTTCCTAACGCTACGCCAATATTGTTAGCGACATAAATAATATTAAATAACTCTCCACGGCGATCTGCAAATCTGAATCCGATGAATGCCTGAATCGCAGGGAGTGACAATGCATTACAGAATCCGATAAAACCCATTAACGCCATATAGAAATACCAGAATTGACTAGTCACTGGCAGAGCGAACAGCCCCACTGCGTTCAGAACTAATGACCCTACGATAAGCTTCTTAACGCCAACCCGGTGATACAGTGATCCTCCTAACAATTGTCCTAAGATTCCACCTAAAGCTTGAACCAATATTACAAGTCCAGCATCTGCCATATTATGTCCCAATTCATCAAATACAAACATCGTTGTTAAGGGCCACATCAGCGCGCTACCTGTGGAATTGATCAGACTTGCAAGGAGGAATACCTTCACTTCTTTCGGGTATGTTGGTAATACTCTCATAATGTTGTAATCTCCTAGATGTGTATTCATAGATGCTAGATTATAGAGACGTATCACAATGAATGCAGCAATCTATTCTACTACCGCTTTACTTACTTCAACCGTTGTTGAGAAGAAGGTCGCACCCTCACCCATATCTGCAAGTCGATCTGGTGTTAATACGTTAGCGCTTTGCTTCTTGCCATCCTTTTCCCACCATAATCCTTGACTGATCACAGTACCAGGAAGCATTTTGTCGGTCACAATAGCTTTTAACTCATACCGTCCACGCTGATTAAATACAATCACATCATTCTGATCTTCAATCCCTCTTGCCGCAGCGTCTTGTGGATGGATTTGGAGTGTCGGCGCTTTTTCGATTCTTTGAAGCTTCTCCACATTAGCAAAAGTAGAATTCAGAAAATTATGATTCGGTGGCGAGATGAACATAAGTGGAAAATGATCATTTACCCCTGGACGGTGTTCGCCATCGTAACCTTCCTTAAGCGGTACATACTCCGGAAGTGGAGGTAAGCCCGCCGCCATCATCGCTGATGAATACAGCTCTATTTTACCCGAACGTGTCGGTAGGTGTTCAAGAAAGCTCTGCTGTGGCGTCATATCCAGCTTCACGAATCGGTGCTCCTTCAGTGCCTCAAGTGTCACACCATTCAGATACGGGTTGGATGGATATTGTAGCGCCTCCGTAATCATGTCCTCTTCACTTTGACTGAAAGAAGCTTCGTCCATACCCATCGCACGACCTAGAAGCGAGAATAGCTCCATATTACTCTTACTCTCTCCTTGTGCAGGAATAACAGGCTCTTGTAGCTGGATATAATGATGCCAATAGGAGCTAAAGAGATCCGTACTCTCAAAAGATGATGTGGCAGGCAACACGATATCTGCATACTTCGCCGTATCTGTCACGAACAAGTCGTGTACGACCGTGAATACATCCTCACGAGCAAATCCTCGCTTCACGCGATCTGCATCTGGTGCAACGACAACAGGATTACTGCAATATACGAATAATGCCTTCACAGGATTGTCTTCCCATTCCAGTGCTTCAGCAATACGATTCATATTGATTGTACGTGCTTTAGGATTAGACCTTAGCTGTGGCCGCTCAAGCTTAGCACTGTTCATCTCTGCATAGCCCCCATTAGATCTTGAAGCTCCACCACCACGTCTTAGCCATTGTCCCGTCAAGGCGGGCAAACATGTAATGCTCCGTACATTCATACCCCCATTATCATGATGCTGAAGACCATTCCCAATATGAATGTAAGAAGTATCGGCGCGTCCATACATGACAGCAAGCTTCTCAATATCTTCGATAGGAACGCCTGTAATACGAGATACTCTCTCTGGTGTATAAGACTCTACCTGCTTACGAAGTTCCTCATGCCCTATCGTGTATTGCTTCATAAATTGTTCATTCACAAGATCATCTCTGAACATCACATGCATCATCCCTAGAGCGAGAGCAGCATCTGTACCCGGATAGAGGGGAATAAACCAATCCGCCCATTGGGCTGTTCGATTACGGTGTACATCAATGACGATTACCTTTGCACCCCGTTTGCGAGCTTGCTCTGCTAACACCACTTGATGCATGTTCGTGCTAATAATATTACCACCCCATACGATAATAACATCGGCATTAATCGTGTCTTCTGGGCTTGTTCCACCATTAAACCCCATCGTATACTTCCAGCCTGCTGTACCCGCGGAGTTACAAATGGACTGCTTCAAACGACTTGCTCCAAGCGCATTGAAGAAGCGACGGTCCATCCCGTCTACGCTGAGAATCCCCATATTTCCGTAGAAGCTATAGGGAAGAATAGACTCCGATCCATGATCACGAATGCACTGATTCAGACGACTTGTAATCTCACTAATAGCCTCATCCCATGAGATTCGTTCGAACTGACCTTCACCCTTTGCTCCTATTCGTCTCATTGGATACAATATCCGATCAGGATGATACACACGCTCTGTCATGTTTCTTACTTTATTGCAGATGGCTCCCTGCGTAATGGGATGGTCTGGGTCACCTGTAACTTTTACAATTTTGCCCTTCTCTTTATGCAGTAGCAGACCGCATGTATCTGGACAATCGAGCGGACATACCGCTTTAAACACACCATTCTCTTGTTCGATCATTTCTGCTACACTCCTTAGAATCTTTGTACATAAACGTCATCTGACCTTCATTATCTTCTATCATAAATCTACAACTTCAATTCCGCAAAGAATAACTAATAATACTTGCCCAGATCTAGTTAAGCACTATAGTTAAATGAAAAAAAGTCGACTCTCCTATTTGTCCTTAGGAAATATCGACTTAACAGATCATAATACATACTGTCTTAACCTTACAACACACGTTTGTGCGATGTACTCGCTTTGGAGTTACTATCGGTTACCGTAAGCGAAGCCCCATCTGGCTCTCTTAGGTAGGATAAATAATAGGCAGCTGCCACAAAAATAACACCACCTGCTAAATTACCTAACCAGACGGGAACGAAATTCATCCAATATTCTCCCCACGAATAGTACCCTGCAAAGATGGCTGCTGGGATCAGAAACATATTGGCTACAACGTGCTGAAATCCAATAGCTACAAAGGCCATTGTCGGGAACCAGATCCCTAATATTTTGCCACTTATATTATCTGAGCTATAAGACAACCATACCGCTAAAGCTACTAACCAGTTACATCCTACGCCTGAGACGAATGCTTGTAGAAATGTGGCATCTAATTTGTGTCCAGCCATATCTACTACTTTCTCCAAATATACGCCTGTCTCGGTTAATCCAACGATATGTCCAAAAAAATAAGCGATAAATATGGCTCCTGCAAAGTTAGCCAATGTAATTAATATAAGATTCTTAAACGTCTCCCAAGTCGAAATTTTCTTTGCCATACGAGCGAGAGGGACCGCCATCATATTCCCTGTTAACAGTTCACCACCAGCCAATAGTACTAGAATAAGTCCCACTGGAAACACGGATGCACCAATGAAATTAATGATGGAACTCCATTCTTTCGGCGCTCCAGAAATAACACGAATATCTAGCAGAAACCCAAGTGCAATAAAGGCGCCACCTAAGAAACCAAGAATGAGTACTGTAGCAAGTCGATTACGGGCTTTCTTCGTACCCATCTCAACTGCTATTTCAGCAATTTGCTGAGGTTTGTAATAGGCCATGATCCTATCCCCTCTAATCCAATATAGTTAAAATCTAATCTATTTATTATTATTGTAACGTAATTCTTTCCAATCTAAACGTAATAAATATCACATTAGCTGAAATGAAGTGAATATTTTCACAAAATAGTTATGATTTTTCATGATGTGACCCTGGACGCTTGTAATTTTATATACAAAAACACCCCCTGATGTGTGATCAAGAGGTGTTCCTGTTAGATAGTTTATAGAAGACTGAATTACTAATTAGTTAAACATATCATCCTAGACCAACACAGGGTCTACCTTAGTTAGAGCAGGCAACGCCTGTAAACCAGCCGTATTCAAGAAGTTCCATGGTTTGTTGTAATGCGGTTGGAAGAAGAAATCGATAAAGCCTAACTGATCAATAGTCATCCGATTCTGGATACAAACAGAGATCGTATTAATCGATTGTGTTAGATCCACCTTCGACATAAGCTGAGCACCCACAATACGCCGAGTATCTTTTTCAAATACAACCTTCAACGTCACACTTTCCGATGTTGGCATAAATTCAGGACGGTAATGGTCGGTCATACTCACTGTCTCTACTTGTAACCCTTCTTCTAGTGCAGCTAATTCCGTTAAACCTGTCGCAGCAATATTGTCTTCGTATATTTTGATGCCCGATGTCCCTTGCGTGCCCATATATGGAATCGTCTGACCCATCAAGTTGCGTGCAACGAGCGTTCCCATACGTACAGCATTCGTAGCTAAGGGAATGTAGGCATGTTTGCCTGTTGGATTGTAATGTATCGCACAGCTATCGCCTGCGGCAAAGACATCCTTCTTACTTGTCTGCATATAATCATCAACGATAATTGCACCGTTCGGTAGCATATCGACTTGCCCTTTGAGAAGTTCTGTATTCGGACGGAAACCAATACATAGAATAACCATGTCTGTTTCATATTCCCCTTGAGAAGTAATGACTTTGCTGACACGACCATCCGTTCCTTCAAATGCGGTTACTGTCTGATTCAATGCAAGCTTAATGCCCTTGTTCTGAAGGGTCTCTTGAATGGCATCTGTGAACTCAGGATCAAGATATTTGTTAAGAATTCGATCAACACCATCAATCAACGTCACTTCTTTACCATTCATCTGAAAAGCTTCTACCAATTCAACACCGATGTAACCTGCACCAACAACCGTTATATGCTTCGCATGACTCGCCTTTTCAATAATGGTGTTCGAGTGGTTGTAATTCTTACACAGCAAGATATTGTCTAATTTAATCCCCTCAAGGTTCGGGATGATCGGCCATGATCCTGTTGTCATAATCAATTTATCGTAGGTATCTTCAAATTCTTCCCCGTTCACTAAATTACGAACGGTAAGACGTTTCTGATCCGTATCTATATTTATCACTTCATGACGCATATTTGTATTAACGCCCAATGCTGCTAGTTGATCTGGAGAAGAGTAGAAAAGACCATGTGGATCACTCACAACACCACCCACATACAATGCTATTCCACAAGACAAGAAAGATATATTATCATTACGCTCATATACGGTGATTTCAGCTTCCGGATATAATTTTGCGGTATTTACGATGGCTGCGGTTCCGGCGTGTGTACAACCTATAGTTACTATTTTCATGATTTATTCCTCCTCCAAATTGGGTGTTCCATATTTTTATCTATATATTTCAAAAGGGAACATTGTGAATTAATTCACCTTTATACCCTTTATTATAGTGTGATTTTTTTCACATTACAAGGGATATTGCAATAGTTTTCACAATGTTCACATTTACACACTTCCATTAACCATAGGGACTCTCAGCATTAGAAGCTCTCGCCCCTTCGTCATATGGGAAAATATGTGATGAATATCATATCTAGATTTGTAGCATAACGTTCTAAATCACCTACTTTAGTGTGACCATAAGTACTGCATTTATTCAGATAAAACTATCTGAAAGCGGTGAATCCCCTTTAGTGCATCATCTTGGTATTAGAATTCAAGAACTACAGCACAAACAAACCGACTCTATTCAGAGTTGGTTTGTTTGTGTGAGCATATTTAATGTATCCCCCAATGGGATTTAGAAATAATCTGAAAAATAAGGGTGCTCCGTACGAATTAATTTCTCAAGCAATTGGACGCTTGCATCATCACTTTGCATACGACCTATCCTTGCGAGATACGTTGGGCGTTTGTAACCCATAAACATCGTGGTCATTGTCGGTATGTCTATCGTGACAGAAGGTTTACCTCCACCTTCCTTCAAGTAACCCTTCCCCGCTTTATCCACGGTTAATGTAAAGGTTCCTTGATTCCATTCGAGCATGGGGTCGTGCAGACTGAATACCAGCTGACAATCCGTTTCTTGAAGTTGAAATGGGTACTGCTCAATGAAGAGTGCAACGTCAACAATCCGAGCCATGTAATACGGGGCAATGGTCTCCTTAATATCGCCATCATCAAGTATGAACGCGAGCGGCTCATCCTTATAAATATCACCCTTAACCAAGGTTATCATCGAAAAGTGAGCACTAACGAAATTCCATAATCCTGTGCGTGCCTCTTCATCAAGATACATCATCTCTTTTATATGAAAGACTTCCTCAGATATCCAATACAAGAGATACCCCATTGGCTTCTCGTCACTGTTATAATAAATGGCTACTGTCATGTCATCCAAATCCCAGCGCAAATACTCTTCCCATGCCAGTTCGTTACGAAGCATTGCCCCATGATTTTGTAAAGCAAACTCCTCATAGATCTTCTTGATATCCGGATGCTCAATCGTTACACGATCTACATTACCTGGTACCATTTTCAGCTTCGGTAGCTGAGTATCTTGAACTTCAAAAGAGATTTTATCGGATATAATTTCCCAACCTTTACGACGGTAATAGGGAATCGAGTACGGGTACAAATACGAAATCGATTGTTTCCGATCTCTCATATTGCTTAAGGCGTGTAACATGAGCTTATTCATTAAGCCCAAATTGGCATACTCGGGGTAAGTTCCAACGCCTGTCAGCCCCCCCATATCATAAATACGACCAAATAGATTCACCTGAAAAGGGTACACAGCAAGTTGTGATATGAGCTTATCGCCATCAAACCAACCTAATACATCAGCATGCTTCAGAATAGGTAACTTGGATTGTGCAATCTCCCTATTCTCCCAGCCGAATGTTTGTAAATCACGGTTGGTCACTTGAAAAACATAACGCAGCAAATCATTAAACTGCTCCCCGTGTATCGTTTCGACACTCTTTAATTTGAGTCTGTCTTGCAACCTACGGCGATTCATCGCTTATAACCCTCCATTTGTTTAAACACCCATACCCATTAGTTTCTATTTCTACATTGCAAACTATACAAAAGAGAAATAATTTCAATCTCTTACGTATACAGGTATGTGAAATCACGACTGTTAATACCCCAACTGTATGTAACAAAAAAGCCACTCATTTCCGTAGATGGAGTATTCCCCTACAAACAATCAAATGAGGCGAGCCTATAAAAAGTCTACCATGTTCTTAACATCGGTTCAAATTCCACTTATAAAATCTAACTCACTAGGAGAACATGCTACTATGTCTTTACTAACCCGTAATAACGATGCCATACTGCTACTTATGTTCAACATATTTTTTAGTATTTGCAGGAATAGGACTGGTCACTCCTATTATGCCCAATTATATAAATACGCTCGGATTATGTCCCGATTAGTTAGGGAAGAACAGCGTTTCGTTGCGGGTATGAACACCGCCTACACTGGCCTTGAAAACATTGCAGAGCCTGTTATTGCTGGATTTTTATTTGATTACAATATAAATTACTGTATATTCGTGTAGCTTTCGCTCTTCTACTCTGCTTTATTATTTCTGTTCAGTGGGGTAAGCATCGATGGAGGATCGTTAGATTCATGATGACATTTATCGTAATGACACTTACAATGACAATAATGAGTTCATAGTTAATAGGAGTTGAAATCAACTGAATAAAAAACAGCAAGCGAGTGAGCTGACGAGAAGACGAATCGTTGAGTCAGCACGCCATGTATTTATTCAAAAGGGATATGCAGCAACATCCATTGAAGACCTCGCTGCCGCAACAGGCAGTAGCAAAGGAAATATCTATTATCACTTCAAGAGCAAAGAGGGACTAATGCTCTTTCTATTACAAGAATGGGAACGCGAATGGGAAGAACAGTGGAGTGAACTGGAACCCTTATATGCTACCTTTACAGACAAAATGTATGGTATTGCAGATTACTTAGTCAAGAATGGATTTAATCATCCATTAACCAAAGTAGCAAATGAATTCTACTCTAATAAATGGGTGAAAGATGATATTCAAGAACAAATATCTCAAATCATGCTCGCTCGTGTGAAATTTAACGAGATATTGCTTCAAGAGGGTGTTAACCAAGGGGATTTTGTTTTAGGTCCAGACGAAATCAATATCCTTGCTATTATCTTCGAAGGATTATTAAATGGACTTGGCGAAATGACGCAAAACACCAACTTAGATCAAGCGTTAAAAATATACAAGAAATCGATAGATGTATTTCTGTATGGTATTGCTAAGAGATCATAACATGATATTGTTCACAGCAAATAAGGCTTATACCTCTAGATAGGTATAAGCCTTTCGTATATCTCTAAGTATAAGAATTCCAACTAAATCAATCCTGTAATCACACCATCATCATCCATTTCCATGTGCTCCGCGGCAGGAGACTTAGGCAGACCAGGCATGGTCACAATATTTCCTGTGTGAACAACGACAAATCCTGCACCAGCAGACAAAGAGACATCTTTAACATGCATCGTAAATCCTTCTGGAGCACCTAGCAGGCGTGGTTGATCTGAGAAGGAATATGGTGTTTTGGCCATACACACAGGAAGACTACCATAACCGAGTCGGTTAATCTCGGCAAGTCCTCGTATAGCTGACGGTGAGAAGGATACACCCGCACCTCGATAAATATCTATCACTACCTTTTCAATCTTCGACTTTATATCCAATTCATCCTTATAGAATGTAGTAAAGTTTGAATTCTCATTGTTTAGAAGTTCCACAAGCGTCTGCGCAAATTGTATTGCCCCAGCACTTCCTTCAGCCCATACCTTCGATATTTCTACGCGTACTCCAAGTTGTTGGCAACGTTGTTGTACTAGCTTGATTTCTTCAGAGTCATCTCCTTCGAAATGATTAATAGCAACCAATACAGGTACTCCGAATTTACGAATATTCTCGATATGTCTATCCATATTACATAGTCCTTGATGTAATGCATCAATATTAGGGTACTCAAGCTCCTGCTTTGGAACACCCCCGTTATACTTGAGTGCTTTGAGCGTAACGACAAGGACAGCTGCTGCTGGAGTTAGACTCGCTTGGCGACATTTAATATCAAAAAACTTCTCAGCGCCCAAATCTGCTCCAAATCCTGCCTCTGTTACGACGATCTTGGCCAGTTTCAATGATAACCTTGTGCCAACGACGCTACTACATCCATGTGCAATATTAGCAAAAGGTCCTCCATGTACCATAACAGGTGTACCTTCTAATGTTTGAACGAGATTCGGTTTCATCGCTTCCTTAAGAAGAATAACCATGGCTTCTACTGCGCCTAATTGGACGGCTGTCACGGCTTCTCCCGCTTCGTTATATCCAATGACCATACTACCTAACCTATTCCTTAAGTCTGACAAGTTCTCGCTAAGACATAGAACAGCCATAATCTCAGAAGCTGTCGTAATGAGAAAACCTGCCTCTCTAACGTTACCGTTCCCATCTCCAAGTCCGGTTACCATTTGACGCAGGCTCCGATCATTCATGTCCATAGCACGTTTCCATACGATTCGCTTCGAATCTAATCGTAGGGCATTTCCATGAAATACGTGGTTATCAATCATTGCAGATAATAAATTATGAGCGGATGTTACAGCATGAATATCTCCTGTGAAATGAAGATTGATGTCATCTGCAGGGACAATCTGTGCCTTACCGCTTCCTGTTGCTCCACCCTTCATTCCGAAGCACGGTCCGAGTGAAGGCTCTCTAAGTGCAGCAATGGTAGGTTGTCCTATCGCATTCAAACCTTGTGCAAGGCCGATCGTAGTCAATGTCTTTCCTTCACCCGCGGGCGTTGGATTCATGGCAGTCACAAGGACTAACTTACCGTCTGTACGATGCTTAACCTCTTCCCAAAGGCTGGGATTAATTTTACTTTTATATTTACCGTACAGCTCTAAATGCTCATCCGCGATTCCGATATCTTTAGCTACTTCAACAATAGGTCTCATGTACTCAAGCAACCCCCATTAATATTCTGTAAATATATTCTATTCTCTATCATTATGTAATCAGATAACCACTATTGTAACCGAAAGGAACCTAGAAATATATGAGACTAATCGCATCACGGAATCCAATGGTGACAAAAAAAAGAAAAAGCCTACCTTTTCGGTAGACTTGGTTATGATGTGTAATTACAACAATTCCTTAATCGCCTGTACCATCGTCTCTGGGGATGTCTTCGGCTCGAAACGTTCAACAACTTGTCCCTCACGATTGACCAAGAACTTCGTGAAATTCCATTGAATTGCACTGTCTTCACCAGCACCTGATTGTTGTTCTTTCAAGTACTGAAACAATGGATCTGCTCCCTCGCCATTCACTTCTACTTTGGCAAATACAGGGAAGGTCACACCGAAGTTCACTTGGCAAAAGGATTCCGCTTCTTCACTGCTACCTGGCTCTTGACCACCGAATTGATTGCATGGAAAACCCAAAATTTCTAATCCTTGTTCACGATATTCCTTGTACAATGTTTCAAGATCGCCATACTGTGGCGTCAATCCACACTTACTAGCTGTATTGGCAATGATAAGTACCTTACCCTTGTACTGCTCCAAAGAAACTTGCTTGTTACCCGGAGTAGTTACTGTAAACTCGTATACGGACATCCTAGTTCCCCCTCAATTATCGATTATGACAGATTGAACTCCATTGGATCTAACGTTCTCCTTAATCATATAAGAAATAGCGTTAATATCCAAATTAGCGGCGAGAATCGCCATACAACAGTCGTGATTAGACATAACTTTGCAAGGTTATTCGCATTAGGATTGAATCGGAGCAAGATCGAATGCCTTCGCTATGAGGCGAAACGATTTGAGTCTATCTTCAAAGTTATGAATGATGCTAGCGATCATTATTTCATGTGTATTGTAGTCTTCACATATTTGTAGAATCTGCTCTTTCACTTGCGAAGGATTCCCTATGACAACTCGCTTCCGATTCTCTTCCATACGAAATCTATCATACGGAGTGTATGTATAATTTATTGCTTTGTCCACAGAAGGAGTTCCCATCAACTTCGAACCCTTTCCTAACCGAAGCAAAGAAAGATCCATACTCGAAGCAAGTCTATTCGCCTCTTCCTCGGTATCTGCACAAATAGCAAAGATGGCTACCAAGGATTGCGGCTCACTGAATACTACTGAAGGTTTAAAATTATGCTGATACTTTCTCATGTACTGACTGCCACCATGTCCGTTGATGAATTGAGCGAAAGCAAAACCTGCACCACGCTCTGCAGCAATTACCGCACTATCTCCACTGGATCCAAGTAGCCATATCTCTGGTACTGTATCTACTGTAGGGGTGGCGATCAGACCAGCATAAGGATGTTCCTCACTTAACGTATCATGAATATAAGCTATTAGATCATCTAACTTATCCGAATAACGATCTTCCGCTCGGTCTATTCCCTCCTGAAGTGCACGTGTAGCAAGTGGCATACCTCCTGGAGCACGCCCTACACCTAAATCGATTCGTCCTGGGTACAACCCCTCTAACACGTGAAAGTTCTCTGCCACTTTATAAGGACTGTAATTAGGTAGCATAACACCACCTGAACCTACACGTAACGTTGACGTCTTAGCCGCAACATGAGAAATTAACACTTCAGGGCTCGATCCAGCCAAATTTGTTGAAAAATGATGCTCCGACACCCAGAACCTATGAAATCCCCACTTCTCCGCTTCTTGGGCCATAATGGCGGTCTGAGCAAGTGCTTCTACCGATGTACTTCCTTCTGAAATGGTAGACTGATCCAACATGCTAAGTTTTATCATAAGTCGTCAAGACCTCTCTTAGTAAAAATGATGAAAGATGCTTACATTATACCATTCGGGTATGTCATTCCATCAATGAACTATGTCCGATCAACACTAAATTAATACCATGTCGTACATTACTTAGTCATCTGTTAGACATAAAGAAACCACATGAGGTCGTTACACTCTCATGTGGAAGAAAGTACTCCTACGATCAGGAAGAGCTTTGGGCCAATTTCACTAATAAATGAGACAAACCATGTTGCTCTTCTGGAGTTCCAACTTTCCAAAGCTCCTGTAAAAGTTTCTCTTCATGGTTACGTGGTTCTTCATTGTGTGACAAATAACTAGCAATTTTCTCAGCCATACCTACTAACTGCTCATCACTAAGTCCTATGGACTTCCCAAGATCAATTCTTTTATTTAAGTATTTCTGGAACGATTCGAAATCAGAGAGAATACCCTCCTTACGACCCTCACTAATCCTATCTAATACGTCGTCTACTTTAGCCATATCTACTTCTCCATCTTTATTCACTACGTGATTATGCTCTGACATGGTGAACCTCCTTTAAGCTATTGACCTTATGTCCTCTACTTAAGACTGATTAATGGATATTGTAGAATTAGCATTGGCACCTTGCTCAATTCGTATTCCCCAGACTTAATCTAATATTAGTAGCACTCAATCCATCATCTTCACAAAAAGGGTAAAACTGTCGATATAAAGTAAGTTAGCAAACATATCAGTGCAGTGACATTTTGTTTCAATACGGAGGAACTAGCATGGCAAACATTATAGTAGTTGACGATTCACTATTTATGCGACTGATATTAAAGGAACTTATCACAAGTATGGGCCACGTTGTCATTGCAGAGGCGGAAAATGGATATGAGGCGGTCTTGAAGTATTCTGAACTGCGTCCCGATATGGTCACCATGGATATCAACATGCCTAGGATGAGTGGCGTAACGGCCCTCAAAGAAATATTAAAGATTGATCCTAAAGCTAAAGTTCTCATCTGTTCTGCTCTAGGCCAACAATCCATGATTACCGAATCCATTCGAGCAGGTGCAAAGGATTTCATTGTTAAACCTATTCAAGAGGAACGCGTGATCGAAGCTATTAACAAGGTCCTTGATATTAAATAGTATGCTAACACCCTCTTTTGCACGAAATGTACCAACCGCCAACCATTTCCTCGTGCTATCACTCAAAAGAGAATACTCACTATGGCATACAAAAAGGAGAGGGGTTATAACCCCTCTCCTTTAAATTACGTTAACCTTATTTCTTACGAGAATACCCTTTACTTCCACCACTTGTACTCCGGCTACTGGAACGCCCTGCCGAAGGACCTTTTGCATTGCCTCCACGCGCTGCACTTCCACCACGAGCTCCGCCTCCGAATGTACCTCCGCGAGCTTCGCCTCCGCGTGAACTTCCACCACGAGCTCCGCCTCCGAATGTGCTACCTCCACGGGTTTCGCCTCCGCGTGAGCTTCCTCCACGAGCTTCGCCTCCGCGTGAACTTCCTCCACGGGCTTCGCCTCCGAATGTACTACCTCCGCGGGTTTCGCCTCCGCGTGAACTTCCTCCACGAGCTTCGCCTCCGAATGTACTACCTACGCGGGCTTCGCCTCCGCGTGAACTTCCACCGCGGGCTTCGCCTCCACGTGGATTGCCACCGCGGGCTTCGCCACCCGGTGCACTACCGCCACGTCCACTACCTCTGCGATTGCCACCATCTTTATTCTGCCATCCAGAAGTCTGTTTACGACCCGAGGACTGTCCACGACTGCTCAAATCCCCACTGTCACGGCTTTTTCCTCTTGAAGCTTGACCCGCAGCACTCGATACATTCATCTTCTTGAATTCACTCTTACCATTGTTATTCTCATAACGTAATTTTTCAATTTTGTGACGGATTTCAAGCTCAATGCGTTGCACTTCTGGCTTATCCTTAGGATCCGCAAGCGTAATCGCAAGACCTTTATCTCCAGCACGACCGGTACGACCAATACGGTGAATATAGCTCTCTACATCATGTGGGATATCATAGTTAAATACATGTGTAATACCTTCAACGTCTAATCCTCGTGCTGCTACATCCGTTGCAACTAGAATATGCAATTTGGCTTCACGGAATTTTCTCATAACGCCTTCTCTCTTCGCCTGAGATAGATCGCCATGAAGTTCGTCTGAATTATATCCATTCTCACGAAGTGCCTCATTCAACATCTTCGCACGACGTTTCGTACGACAGAATACCAGAGCCAAATACGGGTTGTATTCATTAATCATACTAAATAGTGCTTCTTGCTTGTTTCTGTCAGAACATTCGATAACAACTTGACGAATATGTTCCAAGGGAACAAGGGAATTCTCACCTTTAATAATGATATCTTCAGCATCCGTCGTATACGCAGCTGCGATTCTTTTGATCTCAGCAGGCATTGTTGCTGAGAATAACATCGTCTGACGGCGATATGGTAATGCTTGAATTAATGTCTCAACGTCATTCAAGAATCCCATATGAAGCATTTGATCTGCTTCATCTAGTACTAACATCTTCACGCCACCAAGATCAAGCGTACCGCGACCTAGATGGTCTAACAAACGCCCTGGTGTACCAATAATAAGATGACGTCCACCTTCAAGCTTACGTAACTGTTTGTCAACGTCCTGCCCACCATACACAGCAAGGATCTTAACATCTGTATTGCGTGCCAACTTACGTGATTCTTCTGTAATCTGCAAAGCTAACTCACGTGTTGGAGCAACAATTAATGCCTGAGGAAATTGACGATTGGCATCTATCTTCATCATGATCGGCAATAAGAATGCTAGCGTTTTGCCTGTTCCCGTACGAGCACGAGCAATAACATCTCGTCCTGCTAGAAGCAATGGAATGGCTTCATGTTGTACAGGGGTTGGTTCAGTAATCCCTTGTGTATAAATAACTTTATCTAATTCTGTCGAAATGCCTAAGTCTTGAAATTTGGGCAAATCTTTCACCTCGTTTTAATTTATTTTTATATGACAGATTGACAACCTAGTATAACAAGCTTGACCATTCCGTCCTTAATTCTACAAGCCGCCATAATAACGTAGCCCTTCGTGCCGTAAGTTTATGTTACACCCTTATCATTCATTAATAACTCTTTGTAGGAAGTATCATCAATTGCTGTGTAATCCATACGGAAACTGCACAAAAAACATAACGCCTTCAACACGGATTAATTCGTCTCATATAGAACCTAATCCCCATTGTAACACGGCAGCACGTAAGTAGAAACGGCTTTACCGCCTCTAATGGCAGCAAAGCCGTTTCTACTTCGCAATGAAGCACAAGATTCGTTAAAACTTAACATTTCCCAATCTAGAACCTTCCGGATTTAAAGATCCCATACAGCAACCATATCACCATAAATAATGCGACTGTAAACCCAAGGCCAATTACCGGAAGATGCCATAACACAGAAGAGGGATTATTTATAGCAGAGCCGATAATGAGTCCCACCATAATAATACTGAAAGCAAGTAATACAATACTCATGGAGAGTCGATTACTGATCTGATCCATCTTACGCATTAATGCTTGTAATTCAGGTATATTCATCTCTACCTTAACTTTACCTTTACTAATAAGAGTTGACAGCTGACGAGCTTGTCCCGGAAGTTCCAACATTCCTTCGAGCAATTCTGCTACTCCTCCAACCAATTTCTTCTGCAAGCGCCCTGCACTGAATCTTTCTTTCAATAACTTCTTCCCAAACGGTTCAGCCATGTCAATAATACTTAGAGAGGGATCGAGCTTCTCCATTACACCTTCTAAGGTCAATAAAGCTTTACCCAAAAGCGTTAAATCCGGTGGAATTATAATTTGGTGTTGGCGAGCTACTCCGAATAAATCGTTCAGGGCCTTCCCCATACTAATCTCTGAGAAAGGAATATCATAATATTCGTCCCTCAAGCGATCCAGATCAGCACGTAGTGAGGAGATATCCCCTTCTTCTGGAAATAATCCTAATTTTAGAATGGCACGTACCATACCGTCTGTATTCTTCCGCATTAATGCGATAATTAGAGCAGATAACTGATCTTTCATATCCTCGCTTATACGACCTACCATACCAAAATCAATGAAGGCAATGCTCCCATCTTTCCGAGCCAGAAGGTTTCCTGGATGAGGATCACCATGAAAGAATCCTTCGATGAAAATTTGGTGTAGCATACCATTGGTAACACGTTCAGCAATTTCCTTAAGGTCATAACCTTTATCAAGCAGTTGATCACGACGACTTAACATAATACCTTCAATATACTCCATTGTAAGTACACGTGAAGACGTATACTCCCAATAGATATGAGGAATATAAATATGGCGGTCATTCTGAAATTGTAATGAAATCTTCTCCGTATTACGTGCTTCTTGACTGTAATCTAATTCTGCCATGATGGACTTCGTTAGTTCTGCAACGATACGTACCATTTGGTATTGCCTCGCCCACTCCCAACGCTTCTCAATCATTTCTGCTAAACCACTGATAATATCAAGATCACGGCTGACCATTTTCATAACGCCAGGACGTTGAATTTTGACTGCTACGGTCTCTCCTGTTCTTAGCTTACCCATATGCACTTGCCCTATGGATGCTGCTGCAATAGGGGTATCCTCAAACCAAGAGAACGCATCTTCAATCGTTATATCCAATTCTTGTTCTAGTATGCCTCGAGCCGTTTCTGAGGAGAAGGCAGGCACCTGATCTTGAAGTTTAACCAGCTCCGAAATAATATCATCTGGTAAAAGATCAGAACGCGTACTTGCTAACTGACCCAGCTTAATAAACGTAGGTCCCAGATCTTCTAGCACATGCCGAAGTCTCTCACCTATCGTCTTCGTCTCCAGAGATTCATGTGTAATCCATCGACGCGGAAGTGTAAGAACCTGGAACAGTTCAAGTTCTTCCACCATATAACCGAAGCCATGACGTATAAGCGCCATAGCAATTTCACGGTATCGCCCGGTATGCCTAAGACGTACGGCCATTATTCAACCTTCGGTGTTTCCAGTTCCACGATTCTACTCTCCAATGAAGCTATACGCTGTTCAAGGATCGTAATATCATTTCCTGTAGGTACATGGAGATCTGTTAGAATACGATTCACCTGCTCAAGAATAAGAGATTTCAACTGACCTTGTTCAACCTCTCCCCGTTCAATTAGGCGACTAACCAATGCTTTGGACTCTTCGGGTGCAAGTTCACCACGGGTCACGAGATCATCCACGATTCTTTCAACTTTCTCCTTGCTAACCATCGTAAGACCCAATCCTAAAGAAATAGCTTTCTTAAACAGATCACTCATATTCAATTCCTCCTATTAACGAGATGTCCAAAGTGCTGCTTGGTGAATAAATTTCCGTAATGCCGGTTGTCTAAATGAAGGTTCATGGTGTCCAGGCATTAGAACCGTTACACGACCAAGACCATACGTATGTGTCCAAGCGGCAGGATACCATTGTTCATCCAACTTATACTCCAATAGGATCTGCTTCTCCGTGAAATTATCGAATTCAAATTGGAACGGTTCTTCTTCCATTTCAAAAGGCTCAACACCTTTGGTTATCCTATGTTCTCCACTTTGACGGAAGGATAAAGGTTGATACGTCGGATGACCGACAAACTTGCCTCCCATTAATTGAGATAACTCGTATCTCCCTCCAAGTGAAATCCCGTTATGAATAATGAGCAGCCCTCCACCATGACTAACATATGACGTTAGACCAGCTGTTTGCTGTGGAGATACTTTTTCATCCCACAAGTCTATGTAAGAGATACAAAGATCGAACTGTTGAATATTGTTATCCAGTAACATATTCTTGTTCTCACTACACTGTACACTCATCTCATCATTCAATATATGACTAATCTGCGTATCCACCCCTTGCAATGGATGAAATTTAGGATGTGTATAATCCCCTAATAGCAGGCATTTTTTATTTGTATTCGCATTCGTATTCATATATATATTCCTCCTAATGTTACCAGGGTAATCGCTGCCAGGTACCCATCCTTAACAACAGCATATTTCCCTTATTGAATTTCCAAGTTTTCCTTCGAGTCTATTAATCATAAATCATACGTAACCTACGTCTATTTCCATTCCATAATGTTCTTATCATTCTCATGCCTCCTGCTATTCTATACCACAGTTAATAGCATTCAACACAAGATATATAAAACCTCTTTAATAAACAAATATGCTACATTTATACATTTCATTAAGAAACTAAAAATGGTACAACCCCTTGGGCGCACCATTGAAATCTTCATTGTGTTTGCTTAGGAAATTATTGCACCTATTAGTATTCTATTCTTCAGTCGATGCAGCCGCTTCGTTGTCCACTTGAATAGCGAAATATCGCCCTAACGCGACCATCATACTACCCATTCTTTCTTCTTCCGGTACAATAATGCGTTGAACTCCTTCTTCTTTCAAGGCTTGAGCCGTAATCTTCCCTACAGCTACTGCTACGACTGGGCCATCAAATGCAGCAATCATAGCGTTCAGTTGGTTATGTACACGAGCATACTCAGCGAGAAATCGGAACTGCGGTGCGCTTGTGAATGTTACAGCATCTACTTTAGAATGTACAATATCTTGTACCAGTTGCTCTAAATGATGTTCTTCTGGAGCAACATGACGATAAGGAAGAATCTGTCTTGTTACTGCTTCCTGTTCATCCAACCACTTTGTAAGTTTCGGTGCTGGATCTCCATGAAGTTGTAGGATTACACTAGCACCTTTTATATGATATGACTCAAATGAACGAATAAGTCCTTCACTGCTACCGTCATCATCCCGCACGATAGGCGTTAAATGACGTTTTTTCAATGCGTTCACCGTTTTGTATCCTCTAGCAGCAATAGACGATGCGGACAAAATCTCTAGGAACTTATCTGCTACTCCCATATTCTCAGCCATATCAAATAAAGCTTCAAGACCTATACCCGTCGTCAAGATCACCCATTGTGGTGGATTCTCAATCCAAGAAGTTAATCCTTCACGAAGCAGTTCATCGTCTAGAAAAACCGTTCCTTGTGCAGGGCGATATACGGGCGTACCTCCCATATTCTCAATTAACTTACCCATTTCAGCGACTTTTCGAGACGCAGCTAACGCTACAACTTTACCAATCATCTTCTGAGCCATCTTCATTTCCCCCTCAACATATCTAGCAGAGGCACGTGGAGTTACATAAATATCAATATATTCATGCCTGACCGTCTGTCAATTATACCATATCCATTCTATTCCTACTTGAATGTTTAATTTTTCAAAGGCGTTTTACGCGGGCGAAGGATCAGAAAAATCCCAATTGGAATAATAATCTCGAATACAATAGCAATCCATGGCCATTGATGATTGAAGTCTAACATTTGAACTGCATCATGAAAGAACCACCAAGAACAGGAAAACGACAGTAATCCAATCGGCGCTGCCATCATTTTACCAGAAATAGAAGGTATCATAATCTTGAGTCCATAGCAAATAACATATAGGCTGATGGCCATGTTAATGAAAATAAGAGGGTACCATACAGCTACCAACAATAGATCGAACCTGTCCAAGAAGTCTGCAATTCTAATCTCTCGAACGAGTTCATAACTGGGATACATTAGCCTTTCCGCAACGGGTACTCCTATTGTTAATATTAACATCAATACAACAAGAACAATTAACAGCGTACTTATAACAAGTGATTTAAATAGATCTCGATAGCGATAATCCTTGCTCGATATAATAAATGGCAACACAATGATCTGGCCTGTTGAAGATAATACAAGCCAAGTACCTTCGCTGATCCCCGGGATGCTCAAATGGAAGATAGGCATGATATTCCCAAGATCAAGAACCTTGAGAAGCATGATTAGCATGAATAGCAGGGATAAGATAAATAGAGGACCCATGAACTCCGACAAGGATATTAAGGTTCTCATACCACCCCTTGTCACGAAGATCACTGTACCTACAATACAGAGAGAAATATATATTAACGGTGTATTAGGTAGTAATATCACATTCGTATAATCAGCCATGATTCTAATATCGCGTGCTAAGATGTAGAAGAAAAACCCAAGATAGAGTGAGCATATTACCCTTCCAATAATGGGAAATCTAACCGTTAGCGATTCGAATAAGGTTTGATCAGGAAACCGTTTCGCGCTCCGGGATAGCATCCATAGAATACCCGCAAATATAGCCGCTGCTACCATATAAGTTATATAGGTATGCTGTTTCGCAGCTGATAGCGAACGAACCTCATTGATAGCAAACGGCAACATATAGGCGAAACCGAGAATAATGATTTGACGATGCGTTATTTTGTTCACATTGATCCCCTCCTAATCCTTATTCCTTATTCCTTATTAAAATGGCATCCAAAGCTTGATCATTTGCCCAATCCACGCCGTTGGACTTATGACTTTATCGAATTTGATACTGTATATTAGTATGCCCAGACTTAGGACAAACAAAGAACAGGTAATCCAACGGTTGGATCGAGGAAGCGTACGAAGAACCTTCCAATCCAACCAAAGTATTAAGGCAATGATAACTAGAATTATAGTCAGTGATAGTGGTAGGTTAGTCATGGATAACCTCCTCTTCAGGAAGTCCCATTGGTTCTAGAGCTTGACCTACAGTCTCAAGATGCATATCCACAGCAATCTCCACTTTGACGTGAGGATATATGTCCTGCCACCGGCTCTTCAATCGGTCCCAATCTTTGGGTTTCTTGCGTTGAATGGTTTGTCCGAACCCTAAACTGTCAGCATGATACTGATTTTGCAACACTGCTAACGCTTTCGTTAAATCGCTTTTGACTTTCTCTTGTACGGATTCTTCTAATTTACGCATACCCATGTTACTCGTTGGACTAAAGTCAGATGCTGACTCCGTGACTGTACCCACCAACTGCATATTAACTTGCATAGTCACATCGTCCCCTTGAATCTTAGGAACTAGCTTCACGTGACTATGTCTGAATAAGATCTCTAAAGTTCCCTCACCCATAGGAGCAGGTATTGTCATTTCTATACTTTTATTTTGATTCATTCCGAGAATGATGATTCTGGCAAGGTCTCCTTTTAGAGTTCCTACCATTTGGTCACCTTTAAATATAGCTAAGCCATCAATACTAATATTTTTTACAACTTCACCCACCTTAGGAGGTACGGAAGGATCCACTTTAATGATCGGGAGTATAACGTCAAGTCCTTCAGACAATAATTCATCCAATAGCGTTACAATTCTAATGGGGTTCTTCGTGTAACTAAGAATCAACTCACGAACCATTTCTGATGGATACGGTTCTATGAGTGCATCCGTATTAAGTATTTCATAAGCAGGTCCCTCTGTAACTGCCACTACAGAGAGGAGTCGATTCTGAGGTACTCTTGTAAATATATCCAACATGGAAGAGATCCCTTCTCGTGCTAACTCTTCTCCTATAATAAGTGAACGACGAGTCGATGCGTTTAACTCTCGGGAGTTACTTCTCTGAACAGCTGATGTTGATAAACGTATGGTTTTCCCTAATGCAGATTCAATATACCAGCCCTTACCTCCACTCACACCTTTACCACTAGCACCTCCAAGCTCTCCTGGCAAAGCAACCTGTACGCTCGTACGATACGCTGAACCTTCCTTATCCACAGCAGTACCTAATACAAAGGCAATATCATTAATTTCTCTACGATCCCAACAGCCCGTTAAGAATACAGGACACATCAGTATCATCGCAGTGATAGTCAATATCTTTCTCATGATCATTTTCACCAACCTTTTTCAGGCTTAGGAGTTCCATTTATTTCTTCTTTCATTCGTTGATTATTATCTTTCGCCATTTCTTGCGGTCTATGAATCATTCTCCACCATGGTGCACGAACAAAAATATCCTTTTGATCCTTCTTGTAATATGGGCTAATTCCCGAAAGATAAGGGATTCCAAAGGAGGTCAGCTGTGATAAATGAACTAGAATCCACATCGTAGTAATCACGATTCCGAATAATCCTAATGTGCCTGCCATAATCATCAGTGGAAATCGTAGCAAGCGAACGGTAATAGCCAGATTAAACCGAGGGATCGTGAAAGAGGCTATCCCAGTCAAAGATACAATAATGACCATAGGAGCCGAGACAATTCTCGCTTCCACTGCTGCCTGGCCAATAACGAGTGCTCCCAGAATACTCACCGCTTGTCCTACTGTCTTAGGTAGGCGGATCCCTGCTTCACGTAGAGCTTCAAATGCGACTTCCATCATCAATGCTTCAACTAGAAGGGGAAAGGGAATGGCTTCTCGAGCTGCCGCTACGCTCAGTAAAAGGGTTGAAGGCAGCATATCTTGGTGGTAGGTAAGCACAGCTATATACAAGCCTGGAAGAAATATAGCGATCAATACAAAAATGTAACGCAGAAATCGAACGAAATTACTAATAAAGAATCGTTCATAGTAATCCTCACTCGCTTGCATCAATTGCCATAGAGATACGGGGCCAATCAGAACAAAGGGTGTACCGTCAACTAAAATAGCAAAGGATCCCTCCAATAACTGGGCAGCAACCGTGTCAGGTCGCTCCGAATATTGCATCTGTGGAAAAGGAGAATAAGGATGATCCTCAATAAGTTCTTCAATATACCCCGATTCGAGTATGCCATCAATCTTAATATCCTTTAGGCGTTTGGTTACATCTCGAATCTGTTTAGGGTCAGCTAATCCATCAATATAGGACAAAACAACATCTGTTTTGGTCTCTTCTCCGATCACAAAGCTAACCATCTTAAGCTTGGGGGTCTTAATTTTGAAGCGAATCAATGCCGTATTAACCCTTATAGTTTCAGTGAATCCCTCTTTAGGACCCCGGATAACAGACTCCGTCTGTGGCTCTTCGACGCTACGTCTAACGCCACCTCTTACATTAAAGATTTGTGCTTCATTGGACCCTTCCATCAGTAATACGACGCTGGCGTTAATAACAGCAGTAATGACATCTCCCCATGTCGTACCCTTTGATGCTTGTAACAGCGACACGCGTGAATTCTGAGGCGTATCAATAGATTTCTTATCTTCATTCTCAACGTAACCTATAATGAATGGCTTTAGCATTTGAGATTCTATTTCCTGAGAATCTACAATCCCTTCTATATAGAACAAGAACGCCTTCTGATCTTGTGCCACTTGAATATCCCGATATACCATGTCTGAACTATCTGAGAATATCTTCTTGGCCATCTCTATATTACGTGCCAGGTCTTTCTGTATGTGCTCCTCCTCAATAGGTGGAGATGGAAGACCCAACATATTACTAGTAGATATCAATCCCTGAGAACCCCCTGATTTACTCACACTTGATCACCTCCATTATTTCGTTACATTGGATTTATCCGTAGGTTGTTCCAAATATGTGAAAAGTATGTATATTGCCATAAAGTAATCGACAACTTCCCTCTAAATCCGCTAATATAATAAGGATTGCTTAATTTACCCAGGAGGAATTCCCTACATGATTAATGTGTTATTTATTAATATTTGTATTATCGTTACTTTTCTTTATTTCTCTGGTGTACTTTCTAAAAGATATTCGATAGGGATGTCCTCCAACTCGCTTCCCGTCCAAATTAATTCGGGTATTCTCTTTGGAATATACGGCATCGTACTGATGTTATACACCATCCCTGTTGGTTCCAATACATATGCTGATCTACGCCATCTGTTCCCTGTCGTTATAGGAACATACATCGGACCAGTACCCGCTATTATTAGCGCTATTATCATTGGCATCGGTCGAATGATGTTATATGGGTTCACCTCTTCAGGAATCGTAGCTTGCATCGGAATTATCGTGGTTGGGATTATATGCGCCATCATCTCACGTTATCCTTTGTCACGATTTCATAAAATTAATCTAATGAATATACTGAGTATGATCGTCATTCTGATTACTCTCATGATTAATATCAAGGATGTTCCTACCGTCATGAGCTTCTATCCCATTCAACTAGGTATCGCTATCATTGGGGGCTTATTCGTATATGCCATAACTGAATATATTTATTCAACAAATAAACTATTTGTTCAATTAGAACAACGAGCAACGACTGATCACTTAACACAGCTCAACAATCTGCGAGCATTTGAGTTGGCCATCAAGACTCATCTAGCTCATGCCAACGAGCGTGGAGAGAACCTATCGCTACTCGTGATAGACATTGACCATTTCAAAAAAATAAATGACACCTACGGCCATTCCTCTGGCGATGTTGTCCTTAAATCGATTGGGAAAATACTTATAGATTACTCTCGTTCCTTTGATGTGGTCTCTCGAAATGGTGGCGAAGAATTCACCGTATTATTGTTGGATTGCCCCCACCATCATGCTTTAGTGATTGCTGAAAAAATACGTGTGGGCGTTCAGAATCATACGTTTATTCTGCCTGATCAAATATTTGTTTCTATCACGATCTCGATTGGAGTTGCTACTTATCCAGATACAGTAGCAACTCCCAGTGGACATGCTCTTGTTGATATGGCCGATAAGGCGCTCTACGAAGCTAAGAGAACAGGTCGTAACAAAGTATGTACATTGGAGCTTCAGACAATGAAATAGCTCATACTCAAAGAACATAAAGAAGCCGTTATCGTAAGTTAGATAACGGCTTCTTTATGTATATTTAATTAGGGTCTATAGTCCGAATCGATTGGAGGAGGAGCATCATTATCATGATTAGGCGTAGACGTCTCATCCTTCTTACGCCCTCTACGTAGATATTTGAACAATCCAGCCACAGCAACAACTATTACGATTCCAAATTTTTTGACAAGTACGACAAGCATTGCAATTAAGCCAACTTTTTTGGCCACAACCAATCCAGCACCACCTACGATAAGTCCGGTAAGGCCAATCTCAGCTAACCTATCCGTCGACTCGTCGAAGTCTGCATACCCTTCGCCCGAATTCACAGAAAAGTTGGATAACACGATATTCTCGAATGCCTTACGGTCCTCCGCTAAATGTGTAGGGTCTGATACAAGAATAGCAGAAATATATCCTTCTTTCGTCAATATGCGAACATTGTAATTGATCAGAGTCTCATTGTTATTATCATGAGCAAGGAGTGACCATTTCAAACTATGTAGATTGTCATCATATGTCGGTGGAACATCCCAACCATCCACAAACAAGTGATTCTCCTCTGTTGTTTCCTTATTAGCTGCTTCGGTTCCTTCTTTATAACTTTGCAGTAAAGCATCCGCATCAATATCATTCTTCTCGTCATCCGCAATATGACCCACATCATCATAATCGAAAAACACGGCCCACGTTGCATTCGGATCCGTTGTATACACGGAGCCAATCTCCTTATTACTCGGTACTCCACCATATGATAACTCACTAGCTATCGTATCATCCTTATCAAGAAATTGCAGACCCGTCTGTAATTTAAGCTTGGCGATCGATCCAAGTCCTACCTCTTGTCCCGAACCCTCTACCCAGTTCAGTTCCTGAGTCTGAGTATCCGTATCCGCATGTACTACACCCGAAGCTGTCATTATTACGCATACTGCCATAATGAATGCCAATATGAAGCTAATGCTTCTTCGATTTGTTCTAAATCTTCCATGTCTACGATTTACCACAACATCTCTCCTTCAGTTATTATTTACCAATAATAAATATCGGAGAGAATGATATGGAAATGAATACCACATATTAATTTGATTCTTAATACCTATGGAATATATTGATTATAGAGAGCTGTCAGCTGTCATTTTGACGGGTCGTAATCTTCTATCTTTTAACATAAAGGTAAAGGGTATAGCTAACCCAATAATGATCGTCGCTATCATAAATACATCGCCCACACTCCACGTAAATGCGAACTGTTGCGCGGCTTCAGTCGGATTAACGACACCTTGTAAATGAAAGGCTGTACGGCTAGCGAGAAGAGAGCTAAATATTCCAATCGCAAACGACCCCATACCCTGTTTAATCCAATTATTAATTGAGGAGGCATGTCCAGACTCATTCGCAGGTACAGCCCCCATTCCAGCATTGGTAATCGGCATATTAGCGAAAGTTATACCTATATATCGAACGGCCATCCATACGGTAATGAACATATGTGATGTGGTTACGGTAAGTCCAGTTAAGCTCCAAGTAGAGACTACCATCAATAATACACCGAACAGACTGAGCTTTACGGGTCCTATTCGGGAATAGAGACGACCGGCAATGGGTGCACATACAACCATCATCAGAGAACCTGGCAACATAATAAGCCCTGCTTGCATCGCAGTAGTGTGCTGTACATTTTGTAGATAAATGGGTATGAGAAATGTCCCAGAGTACAGAGAAATAGAAATTATTCCATTTAACACAAGACTATAAGAGAACTTCCGAATCCGTAGAATACGTAAATGAAGAAGAGGTTCTTTCACTCTAAGCTCCCACAGAATAAAGAAGATAAGTAATACTGCTCCACCAATCAATAACGATAATGTCTTGACTGACTGCCAGCCCCACATACTTCCTTGGCTCAGGGCTACGAGAAGTGCCCCACTGCTTATAATTACAGATATAAATCCAACACTATCAAAATGTTGCTTGCTACTTAGCTTATAGTAAGGGATATAACGAATCGCTACCACAATCGCAATGAGCCCAATGGGTATATTCATAATAAATAGTGCATGCCAGTTGAAATGCTGAACAAGAAAACCACCCACTGTCGGTCCAAGTGCTGGTCCGAGCATGGCGGAAACACTCCACATACTAAGTGCAAAAGCCTGCTTCTCCTTCTCAACGACCTGATAAATGATGGTCATTGTTGCAGGCATGATCAGCCCACTAAACAACCCTTGAAGTATTCGGAAAGATATTAAACTCTGAATATTCCACGACAACACGCAGAGTGCAGAGCAGATCGTAAATCCAATGATCGAAAAGATATAAAGACGCTTATAACTGTACTGATCGCCTAAATATCCAAGGACAGGTGCAATGACACCCGTTGCTAACATAAACCCTGTAACCATCCACTGCACCGTATGCAACTCAGCTGTAAATTGTTGCATGAATGCAGGTAACGCTATATTAATCGTTGTCGTACTTAATGATGCTAAGAAATTTCCGAAAAAAATCGCAAAAAGAACCGGCCAGAATGAACTGGCGGCAGTAGATACCTCTCTATTCATAAGAGCCCTCCATCATGTTGTCAGTACGCAATTCAGCATCAATGCCAATTTCATCACTAACTAACTTATTTATCTAATGACTGTTCAATCCGCTTCGCCGTGTCTAATAATCCATGCAAAATTTGATTCATATCATCCATCTTCCCTTGAACGAGATCGATTTGCTGGTTCACGGTCTCCTTCATCTTCTGAAGTTCTGAAATCCGCTGCACTTCATCATTAGAAGACTGGAAATTACTGTGATGGTGCTTCATACGATCACGGATTTGTAAATAATCCTGAATTTCTTGTAATGAGAAACCAAGCACCTTTTTAGCTAGAACGATTGTTTTCAAATATTCAACATCTTCCTCTGTGTACAATCGAATTCCACCATTTGAACGCTCAGGCGTCGTCATTAATCCAATTTCTTCATAGTAACGAATCGATCTTTTGGTTAGACCCGTTTCTTTGGCAACGTCATCAATCTTTAACCAATTCATCTCTATCCCTCCGTAACTTCCAACTTTAATATATAACACTATACTCCACACTTAACGTTAACGTCAACGTTATTGTTGTTATATCTTCATGAATTTCACTCTTAAACATGCCTTCGGACAAGTTCATTCCCGACGTCCCCATATCCCAAATGATTTATTTCACAAAAATAATAGTAATTTAGGAATAATGAGGCAAACTAATCGAAATGACTAACCTAACTAGGAGGAACCTTGTTGTGAATAACCCATTAAACCCAACGAACCAACTGCCTCAATATCCTGAATCCTTATGGCGGGCTTCAACTGAACTACCTACTTTTCCCCAACTAGAAGAGGATATTAAAGTAGATGTAGCTATTGTTGGGGCTGGAATTACAGGCATAACGACTGCCTATTTATTGTCACAAGAGGGTTTGAAGGTCGCATTGTTAGACGCTGGCCGCATATTAGAAGGGACCACAGGTCATACCACTGCTAAGGTTACAGCCCAACATGGCCTAATCTATGACGAACTGATACAGCATTTGGGAGAAGATCTTGCTGCTAAGTACTATCGTGCCAACAGTGAAGCCATTGAATGGATGGCACGAACGGTGAAAGAGCTCGACATCCCTTGTGAATGGAAAGAAGAAGACGCCTATCTGTATGCGGAAGGTGATCAAGCTGAGGCCAAGCTTAGGAATGAATTCCAAGCCTACGAGAAGCTTGGAATTCCGGGATTATGGAAAGAGACTCTCCCTATTGCCCTTGAGGTAAAGGGGGCCATTCATCTCCCAGGTCAAGCACAATTCCATCCTTTAGCTTATTTGAAGCGTCTAGTGGAGGCTATTGTCAAAGCTGGCGGCGTTATATATGAGAATACAACGGTTAGTAAGAAGCTCGAAGGAACAAGACCTTTCACGCTCACAACACCACAAGGTAATCACACAGTCACTTGTCAACATATCATCTCCGCTTCCCACTTCCCATTCACAGATGGTGGAGGGTTCTATTTCTCGCGTCTGCATGCGGAACGTTCCTACGTCGTTGCAATGAAACCCAAAACACCTTTTGCAGGTGGGATGTATATTAGTGTTGATGAGCCTATACGTACGCTACGATCGGCTTCATGGCATGGTGAATCCCTCGTTCTCGTGGGTGGAGAAGGCCATAAGACGGGACAAGGCATATGCACCTATCAGCATTATGAGAATCTCGAAGCGTTCGGAGATCAATTGTTAGGCATAGAGAGCATTCCTTTCCGCTGGTCTGCTCAGGATCTGTTCACCCTTGATAAGGTCCCTTATATCGGTCAGATTACCGCAAGCGATGAAGGAATTTACGTAGCGACTGGATTCGCCAAGTGGGGGATGACGACAGGAACAGTTTCTGCAAGAATCATTACCGATCAGATTCAAGAAAGAGAGAACCCCTATTCCGAACTCTTCTCTCCTTCACGATTCCACCCTAATCCAAGCATTAAGAATTTCATCGTTGAAAATGCCAATGTAGCGAAGGAGATGTTATCCGGCAAATTAGGCATTGTCTATACGAAACCCGAGGATCTTCAGAAAGATGAAGGCTCGGTTGTAACCCATTATGGAAGAAGAGCCGGTGCGTACCGTGACACGGAAGGCGAACTTCATCTAGTCGATACAACATGCACCCACTTAGGCTGCGAGGTAGAATGGAACGAAGGTGAGCGCTCTTGGGATTGCCCATGCCACGGTTCTAGATTTGGCTATGATGGAAATGTTCTTGAAGGACCTGCACAAGAACCACTAAAGAAACTTGATGCCTACGCATAAGATATAACTTCCATGTAACTATAGCTCCCTCCTAGGACCTACAACACCAATACCACTCTCCTTCACATAAAGGGAGTGGTATTAGTGTTTCGTAAGTAAGTTAGTTTGTTATGTCTCCAACATGATTTGTCCGGTCTGTGATAGGTCATATTCTGAGATCACACTTAGTTCCTGCCTGTACTCATCGGACTGTAGAATGTCCATGAGTGATCCGATCCAGCCTAAGTTATCTGCATTCTTCATCATTACAAGATCGTATCTCTCGTTCATTAATGGAATAAAGTCGACATGGTCAACCATGGATGCCGCTTTCTCAATACCTACACCTACATCTGCTTCGCCAGAGGCTACTCTAGTAGCCACAGCTAAATGATTTGACCGTTCCTCACCGTATCCTAATAGTGCTTGACCATGAATACCATGTATACGTAGTTGCTCATCCAGTAATACTCTAGCGCCAGAACCCTTCTCGCGATTGATTAAACGTAGTCCAGGTTGGGTTAAATCCGTCCAATGGTTAATATTCTTAGGGTTGTTAGATTGAACATATAGCCCCGCTCTTCTGAACAGCAGATTGACTACCACGTAGGAGGAGCCTGCAAGTATTCTTCTGATATAAGGAAGATTGTATTCTCCTGTATCTCCATCTAAGAGATGCGTGCTAACAACGTCCGCTTCGCCTTTATACATAGATATGAGACTTTCAAGGCTGCTAACGTGGCTACGAAGTGGACGTATCCCCGTTGTCTTATCCTCGATATGCTTAGCTAATATATCAAGACTAATATCTTGGCCAGTAATAACAATAGATCTAACATTTGCCTTCATCGAAGATGGAAGTGGCGTTGCTATATGACTTAAAGAAGGCTTGTTAGACAACCCTTTAGCACGCTGCTTATAAGCTTCCAAATCTACGGCATCAATTCGCATTTGCTTGCCAACTCTATAAGAGAGCAACTCACCCTTTTTGATCAAATCATATACGGTAAGCTTAGATATCTTCAAAAGTTTCGAAATTTCTTCCGTTGTATAGGACACATCGTTTGTCATAAGGGCTCCCTTCTGGTATATCAACACGCGTTAATTGATTCATTCATTCTAGCATAACCCCTATTCGTTAGGATAAATAAGGTTTACTTTTAAATATAACTTCACGTATAATTCATACTACTTATATCTAGATATAACCAATCATAACTTAAAAGGGTGATGAAATGACTAAATTCATGAAAAACAGTAGTATTCTGTGTCTGGTTCTGATGATTTCTCTTATGGCTACTGCCTGTGGATCTTCGAAAGATACAAGCACACAAACAAGTGACGTCCCTGCACAAAAGGTAGATCTAACGATCTCTGCTGCTGCGAGCTTAACAAATGCATTACAAGATATTCAAAAGGCGTATGAATCTACATATCCTAACATTAAACTCAACTTTAATTTTGCTGCTTCAGGTGCGCTACAACAGCAAATTGAACAAGGAGCTCCGGTGGATCTATTCATTTCCGCAGCTAAGAAGAATTTACAGGCACTCGTAGATAAACAACTAATCCAAGAAGATAAATCTATGAATCTATTAACTAACGAACTGGTAGTTGTTGTTCCTACTGAAGGAAAAGTGGTAATCAGCCATGTTAGCGACTTATCTCATGAGGATGTAACTAAGGTCGCAGTAGGTATTCCAGAGAGCGTACCGGCTGGTAATTATGCCAAAGAAGCATTAACTAAATCTAACTTATGGGATACGCTACAATCGAAGATCGTACAAGCGAAAGATGTGCGTCAAGTCCTTCAATACGTTGAGACAGGAAATGTCGATGCAGGTTTTGTGTATCAGACCGATGCGCTAACTTCAGATAAAGTAAAGGTTATTGTGACCGTAGACCCTACTACTTACACTACGATTGAGTACCCCATGGGCATTGTCTCCGCAACGAAACATCTTGAAGAAACGGAAGCCTTTTATGCCTTTCTTCAATCAGAAGTAGCCTTAAATATTTTCATCAAATATGGGTTCTCCGTGCCTAAATGAACATGCTGGATATAGATTGGCATCAGTTCTGGATTCCCATTCGATTATCGTTACAGATCGCATTTCTCTCAAGTATCGTAACCATTGTGCTCGGTGTCGTCGTTGCTTGGTGGATGACTAAGAGACACTTCAGAGGGAAGATTTGGCTCGAAACGTTGTTTATGCTCCCCCTTGTTCTTCCCCCAACGGTCGTTGGCTTTCTTCTACTAATTCTATTTGGAAGAAAGAGCTGGCTTGGACAAGCCATCGAATGGTTCTTCACAGCGCCTATCATATTCTCATGGTGGGCTGCCGTGATTGCGGCAATTGTCGTTTCTTTTCCCCTTGTATATCAGACGATGAAAGTTGGACTCGCTTCTATTGAAAAAGACTTAGAGGAAGCTAGTCGCTCGATGGGTGCAAATGAATGGCAGGTATTTCGTTATATTACACTCCCATTAGCATCGAGATCACTGGTGTCCGCTTATATTCTTGGATTCGCACGAGGTCTAGGTGAATTCGGGGCAACACTAATGATTGCCGGAAATATCCCTGGCAAGACGCAAACCATCCCTACAGCCATTTATGTAGCCGTGGATTCCGGCAATACACATATGGCATGGGCATGGACGCTCACGATGATTCTCATTTCTTTCTTACTGTTATTAATGACTGGTCGAAGAAAGCAATAATCTCTAATCCCATATAAAAAAGCATGCCAAATCCAATAGGATCTTCCGGCATGCTTTTTCATTTATATATCACTTGAACAAACGTTATTTATTTAAGGTTTCAATAAACAATTTCAAGAAAGCCTCGCTATCTACTTCGATACACACATTCATATTAGGTGATTTCCCCCAGCTATTATGGAAGTCACAGACCGTCTGCCCGTCACATAACCGGCTCGTTGTCTCGATATCCACGTGATATGCTTTTGTCGTCACTAGACCACTATAAAGTGCAATACCTACAGCAAGTGGATCATGAAGAAGACTTGCACGAGTGGTATCATAGACTCTTGCATGCCGATTCATGTAATCGTTCAAGCTTTGCGCTACATAATCCTTAATTGCAGGATTTGTGAGTTGAGCAATATGGTCATCAGTAAATAGCACCTTACTTGTAACATCTAAACCAACCATCGTTAGCTTCTTGAAACCTGCTTGGAATACAATTCGAGCCGCTTCTGGATCGGCAAACATATTGAACTCTGCCGTAGGGGTAATATTCCCACTCACACTGACTGCCCCACCCATGAATACAACTTCATCCACGAGTTCAGGAAGTTCCGCACATTTGCGTATTGCCAATGCCAGATTCGTAAGAGGTCCCGTCATAATGAGTGTTATGATACCTGGATTTTCTTTCACGGTCTGAATAATGAAATCCGGTGCAAAACCATCTTCAGGTTTAATAGATGGTGTCTTATCTTTCAACGCTCCACCTAATCCATCCACCCCATGCACATCATGTTCATATCTTGGTTCACGTATAACGGGATGGACGGCACCTTGTATAACTGGAATATCCTGCGCATGAATTAGCTCAAGAATTTTACACGTATTTAATGTCGCAGTCTGGATAGAAATATTTCCGCTAACCGTTGTAATTCCCGCGATATCCGCAATCCCGCTTTTTACAGCAAGCATAATGCCTAATGCATCATCGATACCAGTGTCTACATCTAATATAATCTTGCGCATCGTATGTTTGTCTCCTATCATTTAAGAATTCTTGTTAGACAAGAATACGTGTCTTTGTAAACAAAGTAAAGTTACATTCATACGTCGTTCCAATGGACTTCTCTACAAAATACATAATCGCATCCTCACTGTATCGCTATTTCTCACGCATGATAACCCCTTGAACGGGATACTCTACAAATGTGTCTAACAAAAAGCATTAATAAGGAGGAAATTCATTGGAACATCAGACGGAAGATCAGGTCCGAAATAAAGAGAATAAAGATGGAGATTCTCTTGCCGAAAGAAAGAAAATGGAGAATGGCGTCGATATTGAACCCCAAGCAGATGAGTGGGCTGCAAGACCTGTAAATCATGTTGAAACAGAGTGCAAGACTAACTAATGTTCTCATTATTGACAAAAACCACCACGATTTGGGAGGGACCTCTCTCAATTAAAGAGGATCTCCATTCGTGGTGGTCTTCTATATTTCAATCATCTAGACTGTCTCTACAATTCCTCTAGATTAGTACTCAATCATCCATCTAATTCTCGTTACATACTATGATTGGCTTCGTTCTTCTTGCTGCTCAATCTGAGTATATTTCCCAGGCCAGAATGCAAAACGTCCACACAATGTTGTAATCGCCGGTACTAGGAATGGACGCACAACGAATGTATCTAACAGAATACCTATTGCCGTAACGATTCCAAATTGAACTAATACTTGAATCGGTAAGGACGCTAATACAGCAAACGTTCCTGCTAAGATAATCCCCGCAGAAGTAATAACTGAACTCGTCTCGCCGACGCCCTCTTTAATCGCTTGCTTCAGAGGCATGGTTCTGCTCTTCTTCCAGATGCTAGAAATCATGAAGATGTTATAGTCTTCACCAAGAGCTACTAGGAATACAAAGGAGTATAGAGGAATTGCACCTTGTATAGAATCTGCACCAAGAACGTAGTGAATAATGATCCATCCTAAGCCAAGTGCTGAGAAATAAGATAAGATCACCGTTGCCACCAAATAAATGGTCGCTACAATAGAGCGTAGATAGATCAGTAATAATAATGTAATTAGACCAATGACTACAGGTATGACAACTCGTGTATCTCGATCATTTGTCACTTTCGTATCGTACTGAGTAGCCGTCTGGCCGCTGATCCATACTTTATCCGTTGAAGCACTAATACCTGAATCTTTCAGGTATTTCTCAGCTACCAAGCGTAAATCCGGAATATGTTTCATAGCTTCCATCGAATATGGATTCATACTCAACTCTACATCGTATCCAACGATGGTCGGATTCTGTGCTCCTTGTTCAGCTTCTGATACCTTAGCCACGTAAGGCAATGCGGCTAGCTGCTCACCCAAAGAACCTGTCTTACCTTCTGTATCTACCATGATCTTGACAGGAGCTAGTTCCCCTGGTGAGAACTGTTCACCTATGCGGTCAAAACCTTCCCTTGAAGCCATATCCTTCGGAAAAGATGATAACAGATCGTATGTTGACTTCACTTGAGTTGAAAAAGTAGCTAAACCTCCGAGTAATACGAGCGCTAATATGACAATCGTCCATGGCTTATTAACAACCAAGCGACCTATTTTACTCTCTTGATTAGCTTTAGGAGTAGGAACTGGTTTCCCCTTCTTAACGGCATGTTCTACTTCCATTTCATGTGTACGTGGAATAAATGGATAGAACGAAGTACGACCTAAAATAGCCAATATTGCAGGTACTAACGTTAAGCTCGCGATACCCATGATTAGAATGGAGACACTAAACGGTACAGCGAAACGATGATACGCACCATACTTAGCCAACAGAAGTGCGAACAAAGCTAGAACGACCGTAAATCCACTCATAGCAATAGCACCTGAAGAATCCGTAATGGATTTGAACAATGCCTTCCCCTTATCCTCTTCATGTTTAAGCACATGACGGTAATGGGAGATGAGGAATAGACAATAATCGGTTCCTGCACCGAACAATAATACCGTCATAATCGATATCGCTTGACCATCAACGACAATCCAACCCTTATCTGCCATGAACCCAAGAATAGGGCTAGTCACACCATAAGCAAATCCAACGGCAACCAATGGAATTAATGCAAGAATAGGTGAACGATAAATAAGAAGCAAGATTACTAATACTAATAGTACTGTTCCTAACATCAGCTTAAAGTCTGCGTTCTTGAATAATCCAGTTGCATCAATGGAAATACCAACCGGACCGGTGACACGCGCGCTTAGCTTACTTCCATCATCTTGTTTTACAGCAAATGGGTCAGTACCCATCTCATCCTTCGTCTGTGCCTTAAGTTCCTCGACACCTTCCTTTAATTGATCACTATCCATCCCTTTACTGAACACTACTGGTGTAACTAAGGTGCTCTGATCTTCTGAAAGGAGCGCCTTCACCGCAGGAATTGGCATCTTATCAAATGGTGGAACGAACTCTTGATGTGATACGGGATTAGCTCCCCACTTGGCAAATAATTGTTGCACCTGTGTAATATCCTCGTCTGTCATACCACCCTCACGGTGCCACACAAGAAGAGCAGGAATCCCTGATCCACTTGGAAATTCTCGATTTGCAATTTGCTCAGCTTGAACAGAAGCAACATCATCATTCAAGTTGGGCGAATTGTTAATCTCTTTACTGCCAACACTAGGCCAAACTATCGTAAGAACACCTACAACCACTATCCAGACTAAAAGTGTAATCCATTTACTTCGTTTACCTGCAACCCATCTGCCAAGTCCAGCCTTTTCTTTCATTATGATCCTCCTTGAACCCTTTACTATAAAGAAGTGTAATGTATAACGGGTCAGTGTATAATATTAAGTATAAATACAATTATATATACCGGAAGGTTAATTATCAATTTAATTTTTAAAATAACCGAATTATATTTAATTTCATCCACTTGGAGGATATAACATACATGACTAATCCACCTAATAACAATACTCGCTTACCAGGTCGCCCGAAACGGTCGGAAGAGGAATTACCAATAGATCAATTGATTTTACGTATCGCATCCAACCTATTCATGGAGAATGGTTATGAAGCCATATCCTTACAACAGATTGCCAAAGCATGTGGCGTAACCAAAGCATCTATTTATTATCATTTTGAGAGTAAAGCTCAACTATTCACAGCATCTGTGACATCAATGACCGGTATGGCAAGAATGCATACGAAACGCATCATGGAACAAGACGGCCCATTATTAGATCGATTACGCGAATTAGCCCAAGTGAAATTGGCTAGACCTCACGGTGACTTTGAGACCATTATGCGTGAAGCAAGAGCGTCGCTCTCTCCTGAACAAATTAAGACCATTATGGCTTCTGAGGAAGCTATAAATGATGTGCTCATTCACAGCTTCCAACAATCGATGGACCAAGGAGAAATTCGTATCGGTGATCCGCTATTTCTCGCCCACACCTTCTATTCACTTCTGATGGTGGGAAACCGGGAGATATCAGCAGACTACAACCTTTCTCCTACCCATTTAGCCCATAAAATTATGGATTTATTCTGGCATGGCGTTGTCCCAACGTGATAATGTAATTCACACATATTTATATGATTACCCTTACTTTTCCTATTACTTTTCGCTCGATGTGAACCTGTAGAGTAGGCATGCATATGTTATATAAGCCTATGAGATAAGGGAGCGGATTACGGAAATGTTATCACATTATGATCAAGCAAGATCGGCAGCACAAACACAACTGGTTCGAGATCTTATGAAAACCTTAAATGGTGAATACCATGCTATTACCTGCTACGAGAAGCTAGCTGCTTTGGCCCCTACAGAAGAAGTTAAGAGGAAGATTTCGGAAATACGTCAAGATGAGATCAGACATTTCCAGCATTTCTCCCATCTTTACACCCGTTTAACAGGTTGTTTGCCTGCTCCCAAATTAACCGAAGCTTGTGCAACAGAATATCGAGCAGGTGTATTAGCTTCATTTACAGATGAACAAAACACGGTCGAATATTACCTCAAGGTCTCAGATCAGGTACGCGATAACTACGTAAAAGATTTATTTAGACGTACAGCTGCTGATGAACAGAATCATGCTGTTTGGTTTTTATCTTTTTTGCATTAACAAAAAGGAGTACGCACTGGTAATCAGTGCGTACTCCTTTTTGTTATTTTCACATGTAATTACACTGCATCATCGATTGATTCAGAGAATTGACTGTTATACAGGTCCGCATAGAATCCACCCTGCTTCAGTAAATCCTCATGGTTACCCTTTTCAATAACGCTACCCTGATTCATAACTAGAATAAGATCGGCATCACGAATCGTAGACAATCTATGCGCAATGACGAAGCTTGTTCTACCTTTCATCAATTCATTCATCGCTTTCTGAATGTAGATTTCTGTACGTGTATCTACACTACTGGTTGCTTCGTCTAGAATAAGAATCGAAGGATTCGCTAGAATAGCTCGCGCGATGGTTAGAAGCTGTTTCTGACCTTGAGATATATTCGAAGCCTCTTCATTCAAAATGGTACTATAACCATCCGGAAGCGTTCGAATGAAATGATCCGCATGGGCTGCCTTAGAGGCATTAATGATCTCTTCTTCCGTAGACCCTTCACGGCCATAAGCAATATTGTCTCTAATCGTACCATTAAAGAGCCAAGTATCTTGAAGAACCATCCCGAACTTGCTGCGAAGATCCCCACGCTTCATATCCGCAATATTCACGCCATCGATCTTGATCGCACCATCATTTAACTCATAGAAACGCATTAGCAGATTAATGAGTGTCGTCTTCCCTGCTCCCGTCGGCCCAACAATGGCGATCGTCTGTCCGGGGGACACATCAATATTCATATCTTCAATGAGTATGGCATCTTCCTTGTATCCAAACTTAACATGTTCGAATTGAACTGCTCCTTGTGGGTATTGAATCGTCTTGGCATTCTGAATTTCTGGCACTTCCTCTTCCTCATCCAAGAGTTCAAATACACGTTCAGCAGATGCTATTGTTGATTGAATAACGTTCGCAATGTTAGCTGTTTGAGCAATCGGCATTGAGAATTGTCTTGTGTATTGAATAAAAGCTTGCACATCCCCGATGCTGATTCTCCCGTTCGTGACAAATATTCCACCAACGACACATACTAATACGTAACCGATATTACTAACAAAACTCATTAAAGGCATAATCAACCCGGAAAGGAACTGAGCTTTCCATCCGGAGTGGTACAATTTATCATTAATTTCGTCGAAATCTTTCATCGATTGTTCTTCACGACCGAATGCCTTCACAATTTTATGTCCTGTGTACATTTCCTCGACATGTCCGTTCAGATCGCCGAGAGACTTTTGTTGTCCCTTGAAATACTTCTGGGACCGACTAGCTACGCCCTTAACAACAAGAATACTTAGGGGCAAAGTAATAATCGTAATAAGTGTCAGCCATGGACTGATTGTGAGCATCATGACAATGACCCCAACAATGGTAACCACGGATGTAATAAGCTGCGTTATACTCTGTTGCAACGTTGTGCTGATATTGTCGACATCATTCGTCGCACGACTCAGAATCTCACCATGCGTCTTGGAATCGAAATACTTAAGCGGTAACCTAGATAACTTGCTATTAATTTGCGTACGCATATCCAGTACGACCTTCTGAGCAACTCCTGCCATCAAATATTGTTGCACATATCCGAATAACGCACTGATGATATAGAATCCTATCAAGATCAGCAAGATCTGCGTGATATAATCAAAATCAATTTTAGCGCCTGGCACACCTTTTGACATTGCTATAATACCTTCAAATAATTTAGTTGTCGCTTTCCCCAATATTTTGGGGCTCACGATACTAAATAGCGTACTTAGTATCGCCATCAATAGTATGAATAACAATGTGATTTTACGAGGCTTAAGATATTGAGTTAATCTTTTTAAAGATCCCTTGAAATTCTTTGCCTTCTCGCCAGGCATCACCATCCCCGGTCCACCTGGTCCATGTCCTTTTCCCATTCCTGAGCTAGACTGCTTGTTCTCACTCATGCGCTTTCCTCCTCTGACAACTGTGAGGATACAATCTCACGATATACATCACAGGTATCCATCAACTCTCGGTGTTTGCCTATTCCGACGATACCACCATCATCCAACACGATAATTCGATCCGCATCCATTACTGTACTTACTCTCTGAGCTACTAACAGCACAGTGGCATTCGCAGTAACCTCTTTCATTGCTGCACGAAGCTTAGAATCGGTCTTGAAATCAAGAGCTGAGAAGCTATCGTCAAATACATAGACTTCTGGATCTCTAACTAATGCACGAGCAATGGATAGTCTCTGTTTCTGTCCGCCAGAGATATTACTACCACCTTGTGCGATGTCGGACTCAAATCCGTCTTTCATATTCGATATAAACTCCGTTGCCTGTGCTATTTCAGCAGCACGCTGGATTTCTTCATCACTAGCATCTTCCTTACCATAACGAATATTCTCAGCTATAGTCCCTGTGAAGAGTACTGATTTCTGAGGAACGAAGCCAATCTTCGCTCTTAATTGTTCCTGTGATAGTTCTCGTACATCCACATCATCGATAAGTACTCTTCCGCTACCTACATCGTAGAAACGTGGGATAAGACTAAGAAGCGTTGATTTACCTGATCCCGTTCCTCCAATAATTGCCGTTGTCTCACCCGGCCTTGCATCAAAGGAAATATTAGCGATCGCTGGTTGTTCTGCGCCAGGATAATGGAAGGTAACATTCTCAAATGAAAGGTAACCACGTTGACCATTATCTTGTCTAGGTTGTGCTGGATCTTTAATTTCCGGTACCATGTTTAATACCTCATTAATGCGAGTTGCGGAAGCAGAAGCTCTTGGAACGATAACAAAAATAACAGAAACCATAATAAGAGAGAACATAATTTGCGCAGCGTATTGAATAAATGCCATTAATGAACCTACTTGCATCTCACCATTACTTATACGAATTCCACCGAACCAAACAATGGCAATCGTTGCGAAGTTCATAACAAGCATCATGATTGGCATCATCGCTGCCATAATTTTATTTACTTTAATAGCTGTGTTTGTTAGGTCAACATTGGCATCGTTGAAGCGCTTTGTCTCATGCTCCGTACGATTGAACGAGCGAATGACTCGCATACCTGTAAGATTCTCCCGTAATACACGATTCAGTGTATCTAACTTTACTTGCATTGCTTTAAATAGTGGGAGTCCCTTAAGCGCTATAATCGCAATCGCACCAACGAGTACCGGAATAACAACAACGATAACAAGTGATAATTTGGCATCTTTATTTACGGCCATAATGATACCACCGATACACATCATCGGAGCGCTTATCATCATACGAAGAAGCATAATTAGCACCTGTTGCACTTGGTTAATATCATTCGTGGTCCGAGTGATTAATGAGGCTGTGCCAATCTTATCGAACTCCTGTAGTGAGAAATTCTGTACATGATTGAACATCTTACTCCGTAATCGTTGACCGAATCCTACAGCAACACGGGAGGAGAAATAGCTAGCTCCTATAGAGCATATAGCCCCTATACCTGCTATCAGTAACATGATGCCACCTATTTGCCAAATATAAGGAATATCACCTTCCACAATTCCTTTATCTACAATATCCGCCATCAATGTTGGTAGATATAGATCTGATAACGATTGTATAAATACCAGAATGAGTACCACTGCGATTGGAAGCCGATAAGGTCTCAAATTTTTAAATAATTTCAACATAGGTTATTCTTCCCCACTTTCTGTCTGACGCAAATCTCTCTGCTCATAATATTGACAAACTTTGATGAGTAAATCCGCCAGTTGATTACTTTCTTCTTCTCCTAAGAATTGAATTAATCCATTAAAAGAAGCTTCTGTAAGAGATAACGCCTCTTGAATAACCACTTCGCCTTGCTTACTTAGCTTAATTCGAACGGCTCTACGGTCTTCCTGATCCATTGTTCGTTCAATGAACCCCTTAGCATCCAGTTCCTTAAGTAACTGAGTAACGGTAGGAGAAGTAACCCCCAAGATTTCACTGATTTCGGATACTCTTAAGCCTGCTGTATTAGGCTCTTTTCTCTTTTGTAAACAAAACATTAGCATTACTTCACTTGGTTTAATACCCTTAATAGCACTATGGCTATATCCTGCTTTATTGAATCTCTTAATAGCTATGAATAATTTCTCTGCATTTAAATTCTCCATGACGATAAGCGCTTCTCCCCTAGTAAACCTGAATTAGTTAGGTTACCTATGTATTATAATCCCCCTCAAAAACATATGTCAAATGTTGCATACATGTTCAAATAAGAATATGATATGTACCTTTTATTCTCCCTTATTAAGACTAATTTCCATAAGGATTTTTTGTGTGAACTGAATCCATTCCTGTGCGGCAAAAGACTGATACCGATCTTTGCGCCAAATCATGCCGAGTTGCCATGGAATGGATGGATTAACGAGAGGAACGATATGAATCCGCGACGCATCAACTTCACGACAAATGGTCTCAGGTAGAAGCGCGATACCCAAGTTGGCTGCTACCATCCCACTAATTAAGTCCCATTGCGAGCTTTCATAGACAACATGTGGCTGGAACCCTGCACGAACGCACTCAGAAATAATTCGATCATGCAGTGCGAAATCTTCACTGAACAATACGAATAACTCCTCTTCAAGTTCTAACAAGGACACGCTCTCTCTCTTCGCCAATGTATGTGTTGGGTGCACTAGTAGCTTTAGATTCTCCTGTGCAAAAGAAAATGAATGAAATAACGCATCATTCGTTGGTAATACCGTCACACCAATATCTAACAGTCCGCTCTCCACGTCGAGTTCTACTTTCTTAGCACCATCCTCAAACAGTTGTATCGAAACGTCAGGGTACTGTTGATGGAACTGCCCGATGACTTCCGGAAAGAAACTAGAACCAATCATAGGCGGTAGTCCGATACGAATATGACCTTTTCGAAGATTCTGTAAATCCTGTAGCTCTGAAGAAAGGTTCTGAAATGAATTCACAATGTGTTGCCCCTGTTCGAACATGATCTTTCCAGCATCCGTTAATTCGATCTTTTTGCTAGATCTGTCGAACAAGACAATATCCAGTTCCTCCTCGATATTCTTGATCGTCTTACTTATCGTTGGCTGCGTTATATATAGAAATTCAGCTGCTTTCGTAAAACTGCGATGACGAGCAACTTCCATGAAATATTGCAAATGTCGGATGTCCAATCTAATCATTTCTCCCTTCGTACTTATCATAGACAAAATGCATGTTATGCATTCTTTATATTCATTTTACCTATGAAAATAATTGATGTAAAATTTTCATACAGAATGAAAGGGAGTTGCAACATCATGAATTTAATAAAAGGAACCCTTCAAGTAGCCGCTTTAATGCTGTTCTCCATGCTCATGAATCAGATTACAAGTTGGCTTCATATACCCGTACCAGGAAGCATCGTGGGGATTGTCGTAATATTTATCTTATTGGAGACACACATTATTCGCCTTGAGTGGATTGATATCGGAGCCAAATGGTTACTCGCTGAACTACTTCTCCTCTTCGTACCCGCCGCAGTCGGCGTAATGAAATACATTCCAATGCTTCAAACAGATGGCATACGTATCCTTATTGTTGTCTTGATCAGCACGTTTATTGTCATGGTAAGCACAGGACTTATGGCAACCAGAATTTCAAAGAAAAAGGAGAAACGAGCAGCATGATGATCGGATTGTTCTACCTAAGCTTAACTCTTGGGGTATATTACTCGGCCAAAAAAATCTATCAGAAATGGTCGAAAGTATATCTTTCTCCACTATTAATAACGCCTGTCATACTCGTTGTCTTCTTACTATCAGTAGGTGTTCCATATGAATCTTATAACTCTGGCGGCCAATGGCTCAGTGATTTACTGCAACCTGCAACTGTAGCATTTGCCGTGCCTCTATATAAGCATTTCAAGGTATTAAAAAAGCACGCTGTTGAGATTATCGCAAGCGTACTGTTTGGTTCCATTGTAGCGATGGTCTCATCCGTATTTCTTGCCAAATGGATGCATTTGAGCAACTCTCTTGTGACTAGCCTTATGCCACGCTCCATCACAACACCTATTGCGATTAACGTGTCACAAGTCATCGGTGGCGTTCCCAATATAACGGCGGTATTCGTTATTCTTACAGGTCTGTTCGGCACGATTATCGGACCTTCCGTATTGCGAATATTCCATATTGATAATGAGGTAGCACGAGGTGTACTTCTCGGTACTAGCGCCCACGGTATGGGTACGTCTAAGGCATTTGAGATGAGCGCACTAAGCGGTACTATTTCCAGTGTCTCCATGATTCTGGCTGCTCTCTTCACCCTTGGAATGGCACCTACGATGATGAATATACTTATACATTAGTATTGAATCTTCACTGTTTTACCCAGCGTTGCAGATTCTAATGCCGCACAGGTTACAAGTTGCGTCTTGAAGGCATCCGCATAATCAGAACGTATCCGTGATGTATCTCCCGAACGAATCGCATAGATGAACGCTTCACTCTCCAGCCTATAAGGATTCGTAGGGTCGGTATATTCGGTACTAACCTGTGGTGTCATAACCTTCAATCGACTTGGATTCCAATCCAGTACCCCTTCGCCTGTATAGAATGTGATCCCAGTCTGATCCATGTTACCCGGTAGTACACAAGTGTTAGATATGCTAGCAATTACCCCGCTCGATAGCTTCAACGTCACTGTACCCACATCGGGTACGCTTACATAATCATGTTGTTCGTGCATAACACGGCTTCCATACATTGCATAGACCTCTTCAACATCACCCAAACAATATCGTAGAATATCGACAATATGCGTAGTCTGTTCTATGAATTGTCCACCAGATCCTTCCTGCTGTCTCCACCATGCAACGCCCGGCATGCTCCCCATCCATTGTCCCACAGCCATACCAACTTGTTGCTCACTGAGTAATTGTTTCATTTGAGCTACGGTTGCTTTGTATCGGAAGTGATATCCAACAGAAGTTAGTAATGATTTAGCTTCAATCTGTCTTAATAAGCGCCGCGGCAACTCGGTATCTGTCCCAATTGGTTTTTCTACTAGAAAGGGAATTCCCCTATCAATCAAGAGCTCCTCAATTTCTCCATGTGCCATCGGTGGCACGCAGATATACACAGCATCTAGCTTCTCAGCTTCTAGCATATCCTTAACATGACCATAGCCAGCAGCGCCGTAACGTCTAGCCATTTGATCTCCCTTTTCCAGACTACTACCACATATAGCTTGTAGTACGACATCATCTAAAGTGACAAGATGATCCGCATGGACTTGACTAAACCAACCTGTTCCAATGATTCCAATACGTAATGGCTGCATAATGGCTCCCCCTTCTTAAATCACTATCATAATTATAATACTATCCCTTCCACTCCTCAGGTAATAAATCTTGATATTGGCGCTGCGTGAATCGATCGTCGACCAACATTAGAATACCTGTATCTTGTTCCGAGCGAATGAGTCTCCCACCCGCTTGCTGAACTTTATTCATACCTGGGAATACATAAGCATAGTTATATCCATTCTTGCCGATCCCATTGAAATAGTCCTTAATTAAGTCTCGCTCCATGCCTATCTGAGGTAATCCAACCCCCACAATAGCTACACCATTCAACCGATCTCCCTGTAGATCTATACCTTCAGAGAAAATACCTCCCAACACAGCAAATCCGATGAATGTCTCTGAATTATCCGATCGAAAGGACGCTAAGAACGCCTCCCTCTCCTCTTCGGTCATACCCTGACCTTGCACAATCGTGCGCAGATCAGCATTGTCCGACATAAATGACTCATATATATCATACAAATATTGATACGAAGGGAAGAAGATCAGATAATTCCCTTTCTTTTCTCGTACCATCTGACTCAACAAGCGCACTAATGCATCTTTGGTCTTCTCTCGATCCCGATACCTCGTAGAGAGGGGCTCAATTCGTACATCTAATTGTTCTCTATGGAATGGAGAAGGTACAGTCACACTGTAATCGTCTTCTCCTGCACCCAACATGTCTCGATAATAGTGAAGAGGAGATAGGGTAGCGGAAAAGAATATCGTAGATCGAAATCCCTTACTTGCATGCGCGAGCAGGGTAGAAGGGTCCATGCAGAACATTTTGATCATGACACTATTTCTAGTAACCTCCGCATAGGTCACATACCGCTCATCATATAATTTGGATATACGAATCATGTTTTGTGAAGCGAAATAGGTATCTAATAACAATGGGCGCGACTCTAGTTCTACATTTGCATTCCCTTGAAGTTCTCGTTCTGCCTCTTGCACAAACAGGTCCAACAGAGAGATAAGTTCTTCAGGAGATTCCATCCATAACTTACGCTTACCCTCGCCGCATTCTTTTTTTAGACGGATGAAATATTGATTCACGGCACGAGATGTTTCATGAATACGATCATTCTTACCTTTATAGCCTCTCTGAAGCTCCAGAAATTCAGTCTTTCCAATGTCGCTTGAGAACATCTCTCTACCTCGATCAACCAAGTTGTGAGCTTCATCCACAAGTAATACAGTCTTCTTCTTCCGTTCTTGAAATAGTCGCTTTAGAGATACTCGAGGATCAAAAATGTAGTTGTAATCACAAATGATCACATCTGCCGCATAGGCTACATCTAATGAGAACTCAAAGGGACACAGCTGATGCTTTTGCGCATATTGCTCAATCACATGCCTGTTCATCAAGGTCTCACTCGACAGCATATCCATGATTGCCCCGTTAAGACGGTCGTAATATCCATCTGCAAAAGGGCAGTCTTCCTTCCGACATGAGACTTTTTCTTGAAAACACACTTTATCTTTAGCCGTCAACGTCACAGTTTGTACACATAATCCCTTAGATTGCATCAACTCAAATGCTTGTTCTGCAGCGGTTCGAGTCGTCGTTCTAGCCGTAAGATAAAAGATTTGCTGAAGCAATCCTTCTCCTATTGCCTTCACAGATGGGAATAATGTTGATAGCGTTTTCCCAATCCCTGTAGGTGCCTTTGCAAACAACTTTTGCTCTTCATTTATCGTCTGATATACTGCCCCTGCAAGTTTTCTCTGTCCCTCACGATAGGTGTCAAATGGGAACGGGAGTGATTGTATACTTTCATCTCTACGGCTAGCATTACGAATCCTTAAGGCAGCATAAGGTGCATATCTGCTCACAATCTCCATTACGACGGACTCCAATTCTGCAAAGGAAAGCTCTCTTCTGAACCTTTTTTCCTCACTCGTAACAACCTGAATATATGTTAACTGAATCTTCATTTGACCAAGTCCCTGTTCTTTCGCTACCATATAAGCATACAGTTGCGCTTGAGCCCAGTGAACGACGTGACCTTCTTCCATATGTGAAATGTCCGAAGAGGTCGATTTGATCTCATCCACCATCCAACCATTATCTACTTGGATTAGACCATCACATCTACCCTCGATGACATAGACCGTATCCTCGTATAGAATTTCTGTCTTGAGGGATACTTCTTTCAAATCACCCTCTTTATACATTTTCTGCACTTGTTGATGAATCCTAGTTCCTTCGTGAAGCGCAGCAGCAGTACGGAATCCAGATTCGATGTCTCCGCTGCGAAAAACATATTCGACCAAAGGTCGAACAGATACCTTCACTTGTCTGTCTTCGTTGTTGGGTACGACCAATAAGATCACCTGTTCCCATGTATTTGCTATATCATATCACGATTTCCTCTATATCATCAGAGGTTTTTATCAAGCCAATAAAATAAAATATATGTCAAGCTAGTGTATTAATGTGTTGAAGTGGTACTGAAAAAGTGTATAATTCTTAAAAACAGAGAAAAAGTTTAATAGAGGAGAGATTGTTATATGACATTCCTACATGTGAATGAACCAAGTGAAGTAACAGCTAAAGAGTATGTGAACGGGGTATTTGAAACGGTTCAAAAGCGTAATCCGAATGAAGAAGAATTTCATCAAGCTGTAAAAGAAATTCTTGACTCTCTTGTGCCAGTTATCGCTAAACAACCAAAGTACATGAAAGCTGGTATTCTTGAAAGATTAGTAGAACCAGAAAGACTTATTATGTTCCGAGTGCCTTGGGTTGATGATCAAGGACAAGTAAGAGTTAACCGTGGGTATCGCGTACAGTTCAATAGTGCAATCGGTCCTTATAAAGGCGGACTACGTTTCCATCCATCCGTTAACGCTAGTATTATCAAATTCCTAGGATTTGAACAAATTCTTAAAAACTCACTTACTGGTCTACCCATCGGTGGAGGTAAAGGTGGATCTGACTTTGATCCGAAAGAGAAATCAGATGATGAAGTCATGAGATTTACACAAAGCTTCATGACAGAACTTTGTAAATATATTGGTCCAGATGCTGATGTACCTGCTGGTGATATTGGTGTTGGAGCTCGCGAAATCGGATTCTTGTTCGGACAATACAAAAGAATCCAAGGCGGGAACCAAGCAGGCGTTCTTACAGGTAAAGGTATTGCTTACGGTGGTAGCTTAGCACGTCCAGAAGCAACAGGTTACGGTACTGTTTATTTCGTAAATGAAATGCTTCAAGCTCAAAACCTTACTCTAAATGGTAGTACTGTAGTTGTATCTGGTTCCGGAAACGTAGCAATCTACGCAATCCAGAAGGCAGTTCAACTCGGAGCAACGGTTGTTGCGTGTAGTGACTCTAACGGATATGTCTACGATCCTAGTGGTATCAATTATGAAACGGTACAAAGACTTAAAGAAGTGGAAAGAAAACGCATCAGTGACTATGTTAAAGAACATCCTACTGCTACTTACCACGAAGGTTGTCAGAATATCTGGTCCATTCCTTGTGATATCGCACTTCCATGTGCTACACAGAATGAGATCGATGAAGATGCAGCTAAATTGCTCGTGAAGAATGGTGTTAAAGCCGTTGCAGAAGGTGCTAACATGCCATCTACTTTAGCAGCTATCGATGTATTCTTAGAGAATGGTATTCTGTTCGGACCTGCTAAAGCTGCAAATGCTGGTGGCGTAGCCGTATCTGCTCTTGAGATGTCACAGAATAGTATGAGACTTGCTTGGACGTTTGAAGAAGTCGATGAGAAGTTACACCAGATTATGATTAATATTTATAATAGTAGTGCGGAAGCGGCTGAAACTTATGGCTATCCTGGAAACCTTGTTGTTGGCGCTAATATCGCTGGATTCATTAAGGTTGCCGATGCTATGTTGGCTCACGGCGTGATCTAATTTACTTATACTTGATGAGGCATCTTACATACCAGCTTTAGTTGGTATGTAAGGTGCCTTATTTGTGTATTCGCTCATTCCAAACGCTTCAGGTTCACTTTAACTCAGGTTATTACTTCTACCTAAGCCTACTGTCTGTCAACTGGAACTGATTCATCAATTGCAACAGAGACTTCGTAATCGATTCCACATGATCTGATGTACTGCGTACATGCATCATGTCATTCTGCAAATCATGAACGGTGTGTTCTACTTCACTCGATAATTGTCGGTTCTCAATACTTACTGCGGCAATCTTCTCCATTAAAGCAACTACTTCGTCAACGAGTTCTGTCTTTCTTATATCATGACTACCCGCGTTATATAAGATTTCTTTAGCAATTGCGACAATTTCCGTACCTTCTATAACCGATTGGGTTCCTTCATCCATAGACTGAAATGCAACCCCCACTTGTCTACTAATCCTATCCATAATATCTTTGATTTGAGTAATTGAACCATTCGTTAGTTCCGATAACTTACGAATCTCACCAGCTACGACAGCAAATCCCCTTCCCTGTTCTCCTGCCCGGGCTGCTTCGATGGACGCATTCAATGAGAGCAAGTGAGTCTGTGAAGATATCTCCTCTATCGCTCGAAGAAGATGGCTGATGTTCTGAGTCGTATCCATGAAGTCCCTAATCGTTCGATTACTCTCATCAACCTTAACTTGGATTTGTTGCATCTTCTCACCAATATTCTCTACTTCTTCTTGCGCTATTGCAATTTGTTGTGAAGCTGACTGCTCTAGCTCCCGAAGCGTTGCACTCATAAGAAGAGAGACGTCCTTAGCCTCATCTATGTCCTTCAACTGGCTACGTATGCCGCGGATCATCAATAGAATCCTTCGACTAACTCGCTCTGTAGATACTTCTGTAGAGGACGTAGATTCATCTAGGAGCAATTGGCTCTGTTGCACATCAGATGCAGCCTCCCTCACCTGAATCATAATTCCCTCAAGTGAATCAATCATGTTATTAATCCACTTCGCAAGATCTCTTGTCTCATCATTCGAGAATTCTTGAATAGGCAGACGTTGAGTCAAGTCGCCCTTCCCTTCAGCATTCATACGAATAAATTGATTCACACGTCTCAAATGACTTACAGGCTTACTCACCCGACGTTCCATCATATTGAGAATTGTATATCCAAATATAAGATTTACAAAGCCTGCTACACCTGCTCCGACAAGTAACGGTACGTTATTGGATAATAGAATAAACATCAGAATATTGAGAATCACACCAAATACAGTTGCCATTAGATTGGTTTTCTTTATTTGCCAACGCATACTCCGAATTCTGTATACTTCTTCCAAGTCACCCTCACACATCATGCCCCATACATCAGGACAGTGAGGTAGTTGAAAAGTTACTCCTTTACCTATGACAGGTATGTGCCTATAATCTGAATATCCAGGAAATTCTACAAACAGATTACTTCCGTTATTAATCGTGTTAGCGACACCAGGATGAAGCTCCCCTGTTGCAGGATCTTTGAAGATTAACTCCAATTCCGTGTGATGCTTCACTTGAACGATACCATAATCCGTTCTTACGCCTTCTTTCAGGTTATCTCCATGTGTAAAGGTGACATCTTCAAACCGGCTACGCGATAACGCAGTTCCTGGTATAATATGTTTATTCAATACGGGTCTCGCCATAAATATATAATTATCGCCTGAATCGGGATATACATGACCTGACTCCCTTTGAATTAGATCTCCGAGAACGTCATTGGGAACTCGTCCGCAAAGTGCACCCTTCCATATCCCCTGTTCAACAATAGGTAGAATATAGAGTAGAGTCATTTCATCATGAAATTTCGAAGTACTTGGTCCAATATCCAACGTTAAGGCATCCGCATAAGGGCCGAATAGACACTTCTGATTCAAGTGTGACTGTTGTAGAGCTGTATCAATGGCATGTTTATCCGTGTAAGAAAACCCAACATGACTAGGATAGGTGGAGAACGTTACTTTCTGATCTTGATTCAATAAGAAAAGTTCTGAAAAGGCCACTCCACGCTTATGGGATGCTGTAAATATCCGAGCTAATCGATCTGTGCTATCTGCAATATTCTCAGATTGAACGCCATTCGCACTCATCTGGAAAAGCAAAAGATCGAGATAAGACCAATATTCTTCTGCCCAATTGTGTAAAATATGCATCCGCGTGTGGGCGATACCTTCAAAAATATCTTCTACCTCATCCTTTAAATGGTCATTTAAACGATATGACCACCACAATGGAAACCCCGTCTTAAAACCTAACCATTGAAACATGTCTCCACCCCCAAAACATAACATTGAGTGTTATATTATTTAACTCAACCTTTTGTATTTGGTAATTTTACCTAATTACATCCTATAAATCCACACATTAAGACACATTTAATTTGCACTAAAATACCCTAAAACCTGGTTTTGACTTCTTATGTGAGCAAGAGCATAATTAAATGTATTCTATTCTTTTCATAATGTATTCATATACATTCATATATTCATATGGGAAGGACGTCATTCATTTGTCTTGGTCATCTATAAAGAGGCTTTTAAAGAAGCCTTTCGTTCTATTCACTATCATTCTATTACTTAAAGGTTATTTAGCTTGGGCTGTTACCTTTGGAGAGGTACTTCCTTGGAAGGTATTAATTACAGAGATTCCATTCATATGGCTACTATTCAGTCTCGTGGAGTGGTTTGCAAGTAAGCGCAAATTAACATGGTATATGATCATTAATCTACTTGTAACTGCCATATTCTTCGCTGTCATTATGTATTATAAGTATTATGGAGTTATTGTAACCTACCATGCCTTAGAGCAAGTGAATCAGGTGACCGCTGTAAGCAATAGTGTTTTCTCACTACTTGCCCCCTATTATTTGTTTATTTTTACGGATATTATTCTCTTCTTCATACTTTCCTTTCGACATACCAAGTTTAAGCAATGGAAACGTCATATCGCTCATAAAGGAAGTAGACGTGCCGTATCGTTGTTATTCATCTTTTCATTAATCGTCTGCCTCTTCAATGTGCTTCCGAATCGTGCAAGCATGAATGAAATTACTCAAGCTCAAGAGATGGGTATACTCAGCTATGAGGCCTACACTATTTTTTCAAAAGACAAGACAGAATTGGTTCCTAAGGATGAGATCTCGCAACAATCTATTGATCAATTAAAAGGAACTACCGTTCCCGTTAACCCTGCCTTCTCGCAGGCTGCGAAAGACAAGAACATTATTATTATTCAATTAGAATCATTTCAGAATTTCTTGATTAATCTAAAGATTGATGGACAAGAAATTACACCTAATATGAACAAATTAGCGAATAGCAATTTTTACTTTCCTAACTTCTATCAACAGGTAGGGCAAGGAAATACATCCGATGCAGAGTTTGTTGTGAATACTTCTTTCTATATCCCATCCATTGGAGCTGCAACACAGAACTACCCTGACAAGCAGTTGCCGAGTCTTCCTAAATTATTGAAGCAACACGGATATCAGAGTGCAACATTCCATACGAATAATGTGGAGTTCTGGAATCGAAGAGAATTATACAGCGCCCTAGGATTCGACAAATATTATGCTCAACCATTCTTCGAAGATGAAGACGTTGTGTTCTTCGGATCCACAGATGAAGTCCTGTATAAAAAGACCGCAGTGAAACTACAAGAAATGGATCAACAACCTGAGCCATTCTATGCTCAAGTCATTTCTATGACTGCACATCATCCTTTCACGATTCCAGAAGACAAATATAAAATGACATTACCAGAGCGTTATGAAGGAACCTTCGTAGGAGACTACATTCGTGCTCAGAATTACGCGGATTATGCGCTTGGATTGTTCATAGAAGACCTGAAGAAGAACGGTGTATGGGATAATAGCCTTATTGTTACTTACGGAGATCATATGGGTCTACCAATGTATTCTCTAGAACGTAAAGATGAGCAATTGATGAAGGAAATTTACGGACATGAATATAGCTACAAAGATATGCTTAACATTCCACTCGTTATAAGTGGGCCTGGAATTACCTCCCCTAGCGTTTTTGAACAGCTCGGTGGACAGGTCGATATCTTGCCAACGATAGCTAATCTGGCTGGAGCGTCACTTGATTCTCAGATTCATTTCGGGCAAGATTTATTGAATCAGAACACTAATATACTCCCTCAGAGATACTATCTCCCTACTGGCTCTTTCCTGAGTACCAAAGCTTTATTTCTCTCAGGTAGTGGATATGAGGACGGAACCCATTATCCTCTTGCTGGATATGAAGACAGTAGCGGCAGCGCAACGAAAGCTGAATATGAACAAGCACTCCAATTGCTCCACCTATCTGATAGTTATGTTAATCAGTTACCAGATCGAAAAAAGAACTAATTCGTTAGCTCATCCTTAAGAGGGTGTCCCAAAAGCCATCATGGCTAGGGACACCCTCTTTGCATTTACACATCGACTAACTTCGACTCTCTACAGCGGGTACTGAATTTTCCTGACTAATCTTTTTGCGAAATTGATTAGGCGCAATATTCTTATATTGCTTAAACTGCTGAATGAAATAACTAGAATTGGAGAATCCAACCTCCAAAGCAATCTCCGTCATATTAGTGTCTGTCGTTAGCAGTAATTTCTCAGCTTCTGTAATCCGTATGTAGTTCAAGTAATTCGTAAATGTCTTACCCATAATCGCTTTGAACTTTCGTGAGAAATAACTATAACTCAAGTTACACATACTCGCAGCAGTCTGCGCATTGATGTCCTCCATGTAATGGTCATCAATGTATTCAAATACCTTTTGTAGCATTCTGAAATCCATTTCTTTCAGTGAATGAGCCACATCCCAATTCGGCTGTGTATCCTGTGATTTCCGCAGGAACCACAAAAATACTCTACATATTAACGTCCTAACCGCTAGTTCGAACCCATACTGCGCACTAGAAAACTCTTCGTAAATCTCTGTAACGAGTGCAGGAATGGGCGTATCTCTAATCTCTTCTTCTGTAAAAACCCTTTGATTCGTTGATTTGGCCATCGTGAAAGGTAACACATATTTGGATTCAAATATCGTTCTCGAAGTTGAGTATAGGATCTCCGGATCAAACTTAATGACGACATAAGCGACCTCTTCTACGTCCATCGAATAAATCGAATGCGTCTCGTGAGAGTGAATTAGGATAAGATCTCCTTTACTTAGAATATGGCATTCACCGCCAAGGAACACCTTTGCTTGTCCAGATAAGAAATATAGGATTTCAATATATACATGCCAGTGCGCAGTTGCAACCCATCGACTTCCTATGCTTGTATGAATCATACATTCATAAGGATATTGGATAGATCCCGAAGGTGAATGATTAGATTCAAAGTAAGCTTCCGTCATGACAACACTCTCCAGTATGACAAATATTTGATATTTTATGATAGCTTCATTGTATTACTTCTACTCTGAATTTGGTAACTTTATTTGTATCAAGAAAGGAAGTGAACCTCATGGGGAATATCGCATTACAACTTTATTCAATTAAAGAATTAACGGCTGTAGACTTTCTTGGCACACTTAGCAAGGTAGCACAACTCGGTTACGACGGTGTGGAGTTCGCTGGATATTTCGGCACTTCAGCTAAAGATTTAAGAAAAGCATTAGATTCACTAGAGCTACAGGCCGCTGGAAGTCACATTGGCATATCAGAACTTGAACATAATCTCGATCATACGATTGAATATTCTCTTGAGATTCAGAGCCCATATATCATTTGTCCAGGTCTTCCTGAAGAGATGCGTGACAGTGCTGATAGTTACAAAAGGACGGCGGAACGATTGAATTGTATCGGCGAACGCTGTAAAGAGCATGGGATAAAGTTCGGTTACCATAATCATGATATTGAATTCCAGAAATTCGAAGGTGAATATGGGCTCGATCTACTGATGAAACATACAGAATCCGATCATTTGTTTATGGAGTTAGATACATTCTGGGTAGAACATGCGGGTCTTCGTTCTATTGACTTCATCCAACAATACAAGGAACGTTGTAAGATCCTGCACATGAAAGATATGAAGAGTTTCGATGAGAAAGAGAATATAGAAGTTGGTTCAGGAATTATAGATTTTCATAGCATTACTAACATAGCTAAGCAATACAATATTGAATGGTATACCGTAGAACAAGAAGAGTTCGATCTTCCGCAACTGAAGAGTATTGAGCTGAGCTTACAATATTTAATAGGCATTCTATAACTAAACATAAGGAGAATCTTATATGACACAACATGCTGAAAAAATCGTAAAAGTAGGAATCATTGGCTCTGGGGGAATCGCTAATGGTAAGCATATTCCTAATTTAATAGCCCAACCAAACGTGGAGATTGTTGCCCTATGTGATATCATCGAAGATCGTGCAGTAGAGACGGCTAAGAAATTCAACCTTGAAAGCGCACACATATATACGGATTACAAAGAACTGTTGAAAGATACAAGTATTGAAGTTATCCATGTCTGCACGCCAAACAAATCACATTCTTTCATTACCATCGATGCATTAGAATCAGGCAAACATGTATTATGTGAGAAACCTATGGCTAAGACCGCTGCCGAAGCTAGATTAATGCTTGAAGCGGCTAAGCGTACAGGTAAAAAGTTGTCTATCGGTTACGATAATCGTTATCGTCCAGACTCACTTCTACTTAAAAAGGTCTGTGAACGAGGTGAATTAGGAGAAATTTATTTCGCTAAGGCACATGCCATTCGCAGACGCGCTGTTCCCACATGGGGCGTATTCCTAAATGAAGACGAACAAGGCGGTGGACCGTTGATCGATATTGGAACCCATGCGCTGGATCTGACTTTATGGTTAATGGATAATTACAAAGTGAAGAGTGTTAAAGGTAATGTGTATCACAAGCTTGGCAGCAAGAAGGATTCAGCTAATGCCTTTGGACCTTGGGACCCTGCACTATTTACAGTAGAAGATTCTGCTTTCGGATTTATTACGATGGACAATGGCGCAACGGTTACACTTGAAGCTAGTTGGGCACTAAATACGTTAGATGTGGGTGAAGCGCAGGCTACGTTATGTGGTACAGAGGGCGGAGCAGACATGAAAGACGGGCTGCGAATCAACGGTGAAGAACTCGGTCACCTATTTACCAAAAAGCCAGAATTAAATGGTGGTGGCGTTGCTTATTTCGAAGGCAAATCCGAAAGCCAAGCAGGCAGAGAATGTCGATTATGGATTGAAAGCATCATTAATGACACTGAGCCAATGGTTAAACCAGAGCAAGCACTCGTCGTTACTGAAATACTTGAAGCCATTTACGAATCAGCACGGACTGGAACAACAGTATATTTTGATTAATCTTATAAGAGGTGAACTAAGCATATGATACGAATCGGAAAAATTAGTTATTGGCATGTTCATGCATGGGATTACACCAAACAAGCACAAGAACATCCTGAGGCAGAAATCGTTGCGGTCTGGGACGAAGATCCTATCCGCGGGAAAACCGCAGCCGAGCAGCAAGGGGTACCTTTCTTTGATTCATTGGATGAGATGCTGAAGTGTGATGAGATTGATGCTGTCATTGTAGATGCTCCTACATCCATGCACCATGAGGTGATGATTAAAGCGGCTGAGGCGGGTAAACATATTTTCACAGAAAAAGTCATTGCCCCTACACTACATGAAGTCAATGAGATTCTAACGTCGATTAACCAGGCACAAGTGAAATTAACAGTCTCCCTCCCCAGATTAAATGACGGATATACTCTTGCGATTCAAGATGTATTGAAACAAGGACTGCTTGGAGAGGTGACGAATGTTCGTGTTCGTCTATCTCATAATGGAGCCACTGCAGACTGGTTGCCGGAGCATTTCTACCAGTTAGAAGAATGTCACGGTGGAGCGCTAATTGATCTTGGATGTCACCCTATGTATTTGACACGTTTGTTCTTAGGACAGGAACCGGTTGAGGTCAATGCACAATTTGGTTATATCACTGGCAAAGAGGTTGAAGATAATGCTGTTGCGTTATTATCAACTCCTTCTGGTGCAGTAGGCGTAGTAGAGGCTGGATTTGTGAATAACTTCTCTCCATTTACGATAGAAGTTCATGGCACAGATGGAACTCTACTATATGGAACACCTGATAACAAGCTACTCATTCGAACTTCCCAAAGAGAAGAATATAAGCAAGATTGGGTGGAAATACCTGTACCCAACAATCACATTAGTGCATTCGAACAATGGATTACACATATTCAGCAGGATACATTGGCAGATGAGAACATTACATGTGCCATTGCGTTAACGAAGCTCATGGAAGCATCCAATATGTCAGCTCGTGAGCATCGTGCCATTCGTTTAGATGAATTGAAATCCTAATTCCCGTTGATACACAGAACTAGATTAGTCGCATGCCCAGCAACACTGGGCGTGCGATTTTTATTTACTTCATGGTGTTTAAGAACAATTTAATGGAACAGACCTTAAATCACTAACCTTCTCGTATACTAAAATCATCCGTATTGAGGAGGTCTACCTTATATGTTGATGTTCATTCAAAGAACTATAGGCAAGGCATTGGTTACGCTGCTCCTAACCTTATCACTCATTATGCTGACAACCCCTATTTCCGTTCTAGCCTCGACGACAATAACGCTTAGTCCATCTGACGATTCCTATGTACAACAGAGCAACCCAACATCTAACTATGGAACGACCACATCTTTAATTATCAAGAATGACCCTACAGCCTCACGCTCTGCCTTTCTTAAATTCAATCTGACAGGGACTGCCGGGATTACTAGCGCTAAATTGAGGGTTTATGGAAGTGCTTCCTTTAACACCACTCTTTCGGCTTATCCCACATCAGATAACTGGACACAATCATCGATAACCTGGAATAACAAACCTGCTACCGGCATTTCAGTTGGAAGCGTATCTATGAGTAACACAAGCACTTACTATGAAATCGATGTCACTTCTTATGTAACAGCAGAATCTACAGGAGATGTTATTGCTTCTTTCATGCTACAAGAAAGTGCTGGTAAATATACAACGTTTAACAGTAATGAGAATACTACGAATAAACCTCAACTTATCGTTATCAGTAGTGGTGTAGACACCGGAGGAGATACTCAGGCGCCAACTACACCTACAAATCTAACCGGATCGGTTGCATCAACCAGTCAAATTGATCTGAGTTGGAACGGCTCTTTCGACAACGTTGGCGTGACGAGTTATGAGGTATACCGCAATGGGTCTATCGTCACAAGCGTAGCTGGCACCTCTACGAGTGATACAGGTTTAGCCGCTTCCACCACATACAGCTACTACATTACAGCAAAAGACGCCGCAGGGAATACTTCCGCACAAGGGAATACGATCACACTTGTAACGAAAGCACAGATTATACAACCACCGATAGGCTGCACTCAAGCTCTGAATACGACAATCGGCATTCAAAATGCATTGAAAACAGCCACCCCGGGATCCATCATTTCGATTGCTCCGGGTACGTATACAGGGGATCGATCAACAAGCGGGGACCCCGGTGGGCAAGGTCTCTTTTACTCTAATAGCAGTGGTACATCAACGAACCCCATTATTCTTAGTAACTGTGATCTGACTCAACCAGTTATCCTTAAAGGCATCAATGTTAATGATGGATCGTATGGTATCCATCTCACCGGTGACCATTGGCAAATTAGTCATATCGAAATTACTAACGCGCAAAAGGGCATTGTTATCGACAACGGAAATAATAATATTTTAAATAACGTTAATGTTCATTATATCGGTGATGAAGGTGTTCATTTCCGTGATGGTAGTTCCTATAATACACTAGAATACTCAACGATCTATGACACAGGGAAATATCAAGTAGGATACGGTGAAGGAGCTTATGTAGGATCTGATTCCAGTTCGAATTATGAACATATCGTTACTGGGAATGTCATTAGCCATACGCTATTTGATGGTGGAATCACGGCTGAACACATTGATGTAAAAGAAGGCGCTAGTGGAACTATCATTGAATACTGTACTTTTAACGGGACGGGGATTAGTGGCCAGAATAGTGCGGATAGCTTCGTGGATGTAAAAGGAGTAAATACGATCATTCGGTACAATCAAGGCTACCGGAACGGCAATGTGAATATTGTCGATGCATTTCAGGTTCGAACACATGGTACTACTTATGTAACAGGTACGAATAACGCCTTTCATCACAACACGGTGAACCTAGATAACTCAGCAGGTTACGTTGTATTTGCAACAAGCGCCACTATTGGAACGACGGCACAGAACGATAGTCGTACCGGTGGAGGAAATTTATACAGTAACAATGTAAATTAACTGACAACCTTAGCGATTGTTGTTAAATATACGGTATGATACCTGAGTCGGAGACCCTACTTCAAGGAATCTTCCGACTCGTATGTGTCAGGATCGATTCATCCCTTCATTCGCTTGACGGAATTTCAGGGGTGCGTGACCAACAATGCTTTTGAACCTTCTTCCAAAATGGGTTGAGCTCTCAAATCCGACACGTTCAGCGATTTCCGTAACAGATAATTTAGACTCCTTCAACAAGTAACAAGCACGTTTGACTCGAACGTTATTAACATACTCAATAAAGGTAAACCCTGTCGATTCTTTAAAGCTTCGACTTAAATGGGAAGTACTCAAGTAAAAGCGGTTAGAGATATCCTCTAAAGTAAGGCGTTGATCAAAATGATGGTTAATGTAATGGACCACTCGTGAAATTTGTTGATGAACCTTATCTGTTGAGAGTTGTGCATGTTGACCGCTGCTTCTCTTACGTTGTATGAAAATCAATAGTTCTATTAAAATAATTTTGAGATACAGGTTTGTTTCGGGCAACTTGGTCGCTTGTTCGACAATCATTTTATCAAATATTGCCTCAACAAACCCCTGTTCTGAACCTCTTAAGCGGACCACACTCGAACCGTATCGAAAAGAGATCAACGGATCGAAGTCAGATTCTCCCGCTAACAATTCGCATATGTACTCTTCCTGGAACAATAAGGTCACTCTTTCGAAAATCGCACCGTTTGGATTGAGCAACTTATGCGCATCGCTCATTCTAATAAGTAGCAGTGATCCGCTTACGATTTGATACGATTGATTCTCGATATAATAGTACAGCTCTCCCGAAATTAAATAGAGGATTTCATAAGCATCATGATAATGTAACACAGGAATACTTGTGCTCGATTTACTCTCTCTACTGATATAGAAAGGGTCAGATTGATAGAAGTGGATCGTAAGCACCTCCCGGAATCTCGGCTATCTGTTCGTATTCTCATTGTAACTGAAGCCAATGGAAATGGTAGTCTCTAATAAAAATTTAATCACTTAAATCTATAGCAACCGTCCCCTCCCCCGCTAAAATAATAGCAATATAAGTAGAAAACAGTGAAAACCCGAAAGGATAATTCGAGAATAAAAGCGAGTCCATGCGCTATATTTAGCATTGAGGGGATCCACAACAGGATCTTATCTTCACGGAGGAAGGGGGATTTCTCTTATCAATAAATAGATTCGGGTAACGCCACTCTAAAAGTTTAAGCGCTTTAACTATTGTGAAAGGGGATACAACAAACATGCGACTAAAGAAGAAAATTAGAACACATTTGAACCGCGCCGCCTTCCTCTTTATGGTCTTCTTGCTGATTCCATGGTCATTACCAAGCGCTACATATGCCAGTGGAACGAAAGCAGATCTAGCGGATTTCTCCACAGGAGTAACCGTACTGTCAGAGTGGAAGTTCGAGGACAAGGGTGAATATGATATCCACCTTGCTACAGGAGGTCAATACCAATCGTCCTCTATCCTTCAGAACATTGGTGGTAGATTCGAATACTACGATAAAGATGAACAAGATATCAGTTATCAAGGTTGGGACGAAGGACAAGATAAGAAATATTGGTTGGCGACCGTTTCAACGGCCACCTACGAGAATATTACTTTATCTTCTGAACAGAATTCATCTGGTTCTGGCCCCAACGACTTCAAAATACAGGTTAGCACGGATCGTTCCACATGGACGGACGTACCGAACGGTACCATTCAGATGAATACCTCATCTAGCTACAAGTGCACGGATGATTCCTGTAAACTTAACAAACTTCCGCTTCCGGATGCAGATGATAAGGAATTATTGTACATTCGATGGCTCGTTAACTCGAATAGAGCAACCAACTCCAAAGACAATCCAGACGGTATTGGCGGAGGAGGATCTAGCAGAATTCGGAACATTTCTGTGGAGGGCGTACCGATCCCAGGAAAAGTCCCTTTTCAGTCTACTATTGATCTGATGCATCTCCCTAGGAATGGGGCGAAGAAGGTATCCTCAAACGCACCCTTTGAAGTCAAATTCAATAAAGAAATCTCCTTAGTAACGGACAATGCCATTACTGTCGTAGATGCCCAGAATCAGAAGGTTCCTGGTCTACACTTTAATGTGAAGGACAACTATCTATGGATCGAACATGATGCATTAACTTACGGTTCAACCTACACTGTTTCAATACCCAAAGCAGCTATTCAAGGTGTAGATCTTAGCCCACTCGTTCGGGATATCACATGGAGCTTCACAGCGCAGGATTCACCAAATATGCCAAAACTCATTAATATGGCCTTTAATGGTGACCCAAAAACAAGCATTGCATTAGCATGGTATACAGATATCATGACCGATACGAAAGTGCAAGTCGCTGAAGCCTCCCAGATTCAAGATGGAATATTTCCAAAAGAGGCAACCCAATATGTTGGCACAGCAAATGAAATTTCTACTTATATGACCCAGAATGACAGATCCTCCGGGGACAAGACAACATTCTTTAGTCATAAAGTGATTGCTGATCATTTAAAACCTGGAACGCAATACAAATTCCGTGTAGGCGATGGCACGCAATGGAGTTCTATCGGATCTTTCATGACAGATACATCTACTTCGCAACCGTATCGATTTATTGTCGGATCCGATTCACAGGCTTCGAGCGAATCAGAATTCGAGCCGTGGGCGGACACGTTCAAGAAAGCAAACAATTACATCGGTGATCCTAAATTCCTTATCAGTGCCGGCGATTTAGTCGATAACGGTGATCTCGAAGAGCAATGGCAGTGGATGCTCGGTCTGGCGCAGGAACCTTTGCTGAACGTTCCGTATGTTCCAGTGCTTGGTGGACATGAGATCTCTGATTGGGACGGTGATGAGACAACACCGAATAATAACTTTTACAATCACTTCAACTTACCTCATAAAGTTGTAGATGCTACGCACGACGGCTCCGTGTATTCATTCGAGTACGGCGACGGACTGTATATGGTATTCAACTCACAATTTGACGGAAAGGTTAGTGAGGATGGCAGCAAGGTTGATTGGGATGACGACAAGAAAGAACAATTTTGGAATCAAGTGACCTGGATGCAAAATACAGTTGCAAAGAGCGATAAGAAGTGGAAATTCGTCATGTTTCACAAATCCCCTTATGCAGCTGGCGATAATTCGGCTCAATGGGAAGACGAACGCGTTCAATTTTACAAAAAAAATCTGATTCCCGTATTTGATGAACTCGGAATCGATATGGTGTTTGAGGCCCACGACCACATGTATATGAGGTCTTTCCAAATGTATGGCGACAAAGTTATCGATCCATCGGATTTGAAGAAAGACGATGATGGCAACGTCATCAATCCCAAAGGAACGGTTTACCTTATGTCGAATGCATTCGGAAATAAGTTCTATTATAAGAATAACCAGTATCAAATTGGAGAAGACGGCGAACCAGAGGAAATTCTAGATGACGCTGGCAATCCAATTCCTTACGACGACTACTTCGCGGCAATCGACGAACAACCTGAGAAGAAGATGTTTACCGATGTGTCCCTCTCGGATCAGGTGCTACAATTTGATGCGATGACGGCAGCGGTTGAAGATGAAGGCAAGTCAGGCTATGACGAGAATGGCCTGAAAGTATACGATCATTACGGCATTAAACGAACAGACACCAAACCTGACCCCGTGGTTGAGGCTAAGGTTGAACTACAAGGCAATAAAGCTATTCTCACTTGGAAGACACCTTCATCTAGTAAGGAACCTGTAAGGGGTTTCCGAATTTATGAGAAGGATGATAAAGTCAGTAAACACTGGAGTGTTTACCAACAAGTTAAAGAGAATACAAAGCAATACAGCTTAACCATCGAGAATCTCAATCCAGCAATTCAATACAATTTGATCATCAAGTCCGTTGGTACTAGAGACAATTCCGACAAGGTAGAAGTCAGCACCCTAGAAGGTCCATCGGTGACTGAACCTCCTACAACTCCTACTCAGTTGCGTGGAAAGGCAATATCCCCTTTCCAAATTGACCTAACATGGACAGCTTCTTCCGGCAACAAGCCAACGGGTTATCATGTGTACCGCAATGGTGCTCTCGTTGGTAAGACCCCACAAACCTCCTATTCCGATATCGGATTAGATCCGAATACGGAATATCTGTATACGGTGAAGGCCGTGAATGAGAGCGGATTGGAATCACTTGCTACAAGTGAGATCCGTCTGAAGACGAAGCCTTCTACCACAGGAACGGCTACGATCAGACCTTTCCCTCAGCATACGAGCTTAGCCACTGGCTCGATTAAACCAAATCATCAGCCACAAACACAAATCGATGCAACCGTGGCCCGTTTATTTGATGATTGGAAAAAGAAATATCTGAAATCTAATCCGCATCTTAAGCCATCGGACCCCGCTCAATACTATGTATGGTATGCCGATGGCGATTGGTTCGAGAAGGAACATGACGATATTCTCGATGTCGATTATGATGCGATTACCGTCTCTGAAGCGCATGGCTACGGCATGTTAATTACTGCTTATTTGGCAGGCCATGATCCAGAAGCCAAGTCATATTTTGATGGATTGTACCGGTACTTTAGAGCACACCCGAGTAGCATCAACCCAGACTTAATGGCTTGGAGGCAGGGTGACACAGGCCAAGACATCATTGATGTCCAAGGTGTTGACTCCGCAACAGATGGAGATATGGATATTGCATACGCTCTACTGCTTGCAGATAGCCAGTGGGGAAGCAGTGGAGCAATCAATTATTTAGCTGAAGCTAAAAAAGTGATTAATGCCATTATGGAAAGTGATGTCAATCATTCCGAGTGGACTTTAAAACTAGCGGATTGGGTAGATGACAGCGATCCTAAGTACGGAACCGCGACACGACCATCTGACTTTATGCTTCAACACTTGAGAGATTTCCGTAATGTAACAGGCGATCGCAATTGGGACCTCGTGATCGACAAGACGTATTCGATCACTCAGGAACTCTACACAAACTTCAGTCCTAATGCTGGACTTCTTCCTGACTTTGTGGAGAAGAAGGATGGGAAATATGTTCCCGCAGAGCCAGAATTCCTAGAGTCAGAAACGGATGGCGATTACAGCTACAATTCTTCCCGTACGCCTTGGCGCATCGGTACAGATTACCTAGTGAGCGGAGATGCCCGGGCGAAGGGGCAATTGAACAAGCTCACCGATTGGGTACGCAAGCAAACAAACGACGATCCGAGCAAGATCTTAGCCGGATACAAGTTGGATGGTTCAGAGCCATTAGAGGAGTATAGTGATAACTCATTCTCCGCGCCAATGATGGTTGCTGCGATGCTAGATCCCAAGAATCAAGATTGGCTTAACCGTTTGTGGGATCATAATGCCAAACTTTCTACGGACGAAGACGTTTATTTCGGTAACACGCTTCGATTGTTAAGCATGATGGTGGTATCAGGTAACTGGTGGTCTCCTACCATAGTAGACACTGAGGCGCCGATGGAACCTACCATTGAGAAAGCCCTAGCCGTATCCAACACAGCTATAGAACTTAAGTGGACTCCTTCTTCTGATAATAAGGGGGTTGTAGGCTACAACGTTTATCGTGATGATGCCCTAATCGCAACGACAGACAAAACAGAGTTCAGGGATAGCGGATTGATGCCAAATACGAAATATCGTTATTTTGTCGTCGCTTATGATGCAGCCGGTAACCTGTCTAAGATCAGTAATATAAGAGTTGTTACAACGCAGGATTCAACCGGTGGTGGTTCGGATACAGTTAACTCAAGTAACGGAAGCTCCGGATCTTCAGGTAATAGCACGAATCCAGTCCCTGTTCCCTTGCCTGATACGAACCAACCGGATAAGACCCCTTCATTTAGCGATGTAGATACACGCTTTGATTGGGCGAAGACTGCTATTGAGTATCTTGCAGCCAAAGGGATTATCAAAGGCACTTCGAATCACAGATTTGAACCGGGCCACAATATCACAAGAGCTGATTTCGTTCTACTCCTAGTGAGAGTGTTCGGGTTTGAAGGTGGTGCACCTTCTAACTTTAAGGATGTTTCATCCGAATCTTATTATCATGACGCGTTGAGTATTGCTAAGAAGATTGGGCTCGCCATTGGAACTGGAGGAGACCGTTTTGAACCCAAAGCGTTCATCTCTAGACAAGAAATGATGGTGCTGTTAACCAGAGCATTACAACTTGATAATCTGAAAATCGACAGTGCATCTGATCTCAGTCGGTTTACAGATGCAGCGAAGCTTGCAGACTATGCCAAGGAAAGTGCTGCACTATTAGTCAAAGAAGGAATCATTCAAGGCGATCGTAACACCCTCCGTCCTGAACAGACACTAACGAGAGCGGAAGCGGCAGTTCTTATCTACCGTGTCATTCTCAAATATTTGTCATAGATACCTCCATCCCTAAGTATCTATAGGTTAAAGAAATAACCCGGACCAAGTCCGGGTTATTTCTTGTCAGCAAATCAATTTCAATTATCTCTTACATTAGTCATTTACTTTATTATATGGTTAATTTACCCTTTCCAACTGATTTATCGCTTATAATGTTACTGTGATCGATCTACCTATTGTACCGCTTATTACAATATCAGAAAGGAAGTGATTTAATCATGGATAGCACCAATGGGTGGTTATCAATATTCCCTATTTTTATGTTACTCATTTATGTAGGGCTTATTGGACTCGGAATTTATTGTTCAATTTTGTTTATCAAGCTAGCTCGTCGGGGTATTAAAGCCCTGGAGATCTACATTGATGAGAAGACACATAAGAACTTATAACTAACGGTGGACAATTACTTATAGTTAGATAAAGAATTTAATGAAGAATTATTAGAATAAACTCCATATCCTAAATATAGTAGTTATTGTAGAATCATTAAGAAAGCTAATACGCCTGAAGCACAGGCCATATACAAGGTGTGTACATGAAAAAAATTATCCTATTATCCATTGCTCTGATCGTACTGCTGGGAATCACCTCTTCTGCTTATGCACACTCAGGAAGAACCGATAAGAATGGCGGGCATAATTGCTCCGCAAAATCTAAGCAAAAAGGACTTTGTACAGGTTATCACTATCACAATAAGAAGAAAAAATAAAACATTAACCCAGCTTAAGATACTTCCTAGGCTGGGTTTCTCATTATTTATGATTCACAGCATAAGCGAGGCGATTTAAATGACGATCTCAAATATAGAATCCACCACAAGTGGGAGATCTCCTCTTAATGACACAGCACCCATGACTGAGCGTGCATGAAGTCCCTTCTCACCAAATACTTCCTGCATCAGATCAGAGAAGCCATTCAGAACGAGATGATGCTCCTCAAATTCGGCACATGCATTTATTAGTCCTTGAACTTTAATGACCCGACTCACCCGATCTAAACTACCTAACGCCTGATTGAGAACTGCGAGCACCTCTATTCCAGCTTGTCTTCCGAACTCATACCCCTCTTCCGTTGAATAATCACTACCCAATTTCCCTTTAGGATGGCCCGACGGACCCTTGCCCGATATATAAATCAGACCATTTACGATGCTATAGTTCATATAATTAGCTGCGGGTTCGCTCCCTTTCGGAAGTACAATCCCTAATGCTTCTAATCTTGCATCAACGACTCCTGTCAACAGTCTCCACCCCTATGGTTAAAGCGTCGCACTACTCTTCAATAGCAACTTCGTGATTAACACGATCTGACCCGTATGATAACCCAGATGTTCTGCTATATATACCAAATGGCTCTGGATGGATCTAACCACATATCGCTCCGAGTCTTCAGTATCTATCCCCTTCATGCGCTTCCAATCCTCACGGTTGAAATACATTTTCACTTGTCTTTGTAAATCTTCATCCGTAATGCCAAGCAGTACCTGAATAGACTCTCTACGAACCGACTGAAGTTGTACAAGTAATTGCTCTTTCGTATATCCACCAAGCTGATCGAACTCTTGCGATCTTTCTCTGATAAACGGTTTATTACCCACCCCACTAACAAAGTGCTGATATTCACTCCCAGCCAAATGAACACATAGATTCGCAACGCTATTCATGTCCGGTGCTAATCTCAACCAGACCTCTTCTTCCGATAAACGCTGCACACAATGTACGACTTTCTCAAGTTGCGCATTCATCTGCTCAATCACAATATGAACGATCTTAGACATAGAATTCCTTCTTTCTAACAAGAAAGTTGATGCACTTCTTATGCCTAGTCTATAATAGATTTGACCTCCTAAAAAGTAGCAGTTATCCAAATATAATAGAGGTCAGATTGAGGCTGTCATGTTCGATATTATGCTACCGCAAGATGGACAAGGTCCGTTATATATGCAGTTATATAGATATATTCGAGCACTTATTCAAAACAACGAAATCACAGATGGTACGAAGTTACCCTCTATCCGTTCTCTTCGTCAACAGTCTTCTCTTAGCAAAACAACCATTGAATCCGCCTATCACCTACTGCTAGAAGAAGGTTACGTTCTCAGCAAACCCCGCTCAGGTCTCTATGTCGTCAATCCGCATTCCATTCAGGCCATAGACCTTAGAGATCGTAACAGCACCACGCTAGTACACTGCCCACCGATAGCTAATACACCCGCTCCATCATCAACAAGTAGCATAATCGATTTCGATCTATTGGCGGTAGATGGCCATTCTTTCCCGCTATCCACTTGGAGATCTGTCTTGACTGATGCGCTTTCCCTAAGTGATTGCACTATTCATCAATATGGCGACCCTAAGGGCGAATACGATTTACGCGTCCAACTCACCCACTATTTAAAAAATTCTCGAGGCGTATCGTGCTCTCCTGATCAAATTGTAATCGGATCAGGTATCTCCTATAGTGTTCATATTCTCACGCAACTCTTATCTTTGCCTATGAATGTTACCTTCGAACAAGATGGCATTGCTCAGGTTGGAGATCTCTTTACTCAGCATGGTTGGAATATCGTGCCCGTCCCACTTCATGATCATCAACTCTCGATTGCCCAATTAGAAGATCAGAATATCCAGGCTGTCTATGTTACACCCTCCCAGCGTCCAACAGGTCATCCATTGCCCTACAATACCCGAGTGGAGTTGCTTCAATTTGCCTATCACCATCACGCGTACATTATTGAAGACGATTACGATGGTGAATTCCGCTATACGGGCAGAACAATCCCTTCACTTCAAGGGCTTGATCACAAGGGCGTCGTGATTTACATGGGTACATTCTCCAAAGCATTTACACCTGCGTTACGTATGAACTATATGGTTCTCCCTCTCCCTTTATTGGAGAAGTTGCAAACGATGGAACACATCCTCTCCAGCCCATCGCGTATTGACCAATTAGCCATGAGCCTATTCATTGAACGTGGTCATTGGTATCGTCATATCCGACGGATTCGTCATGTCTATCGTAAGAAACATGCCTCTCTAACACAGTTACTCGCAATACACTTCTTAGATGATGTCCACGTCCAAGGCGATCACGCTGGACTTCACATTGAATTAACCGTCAACACGGCCTACAGTGCAACACAGTTAATAGAACTAGCTATATCCGAAGGCGTTCGGGTATACGGTTCACAGTATGCGGGATTAGATTCAAGTAACTCACTCCCTAGAATCTATATGGGTTTCGGAGGGATTAATGTATGCGATATGGAACGAGGTATTCAACGATTGAAAAAGGCATGGACACACGTATTCACGACAGACATAGGATCAAATTAATAGAATGAAAAAGAGTACGCCTATGGCGTACTCTAGCTTCACTTATTTCTGGTTTACCCTTTAGGCAAATGGACTTTCCAGAAGAACGATTTCTCCTGTTACTGGATTTAGCTGCACTAATCCACCTAAGGGGATGATTAATTTGGGATCTGTATGTCCGAAGTCTACACCGATAACAATCGGAATCTTACTAGCTCCGAATTCGTCCCTGATGACGCTTAATAGCATTTGATTCAGCTCTTGCTTCTCTTCATTCGAGTAATCTTGGGCTCTACCAAACATTACCCCCTTAATCTGCTGGAATATGCCCTGCATACCGTAATTGCGAAGCATATATCCTACTTGTCCCGGCGTAGGCTTCTCTTCTGACGTTTCGAAGAATAGTATTTTATCATTCCAGAAAGATTCGCTCGGCCAATACACTGTTGACTTCATGAACTCTAGCACTTCAATACAGCCGCCCCATGCATAACCCACTTCTATTGTATCTCCTTGAATAAAGGTCCATCCCGCTTCATTATGATGAAATTCTCTACATTGTCCCAACGTATCCGAATTACCCCAATCTTGATAACCATTTGTCCATCTCTCGAAAGGTCTATATGTATATGGATAATGATCTTCTAACAAAATCGACTTCAAATGTTGTGTAGTAGCATCAGGTAAGTGTTGTAACTGCGCAAGCCCTGCCATTACAGAGGGTCCGTAAAAGGTCACCATTCCCAACACATTGAAATATGTCAAAAAGGTCGTCGCATCCGAAAAACCCATGATGAATTTAGGGTTATTCTTAATGATCTCAGTATCTAGGTACGGTAAAATTCTAACCGATTCGTAACCACCAATGGATGTAATGATTCCATCGATCTGATCATTCTTGAAACATTCATTGATGTCCTCTGCTCGTTGCTTCGGATTCCTATATAACTCATCGGGAGACATTCTCGCTGTAGGCATTTCAATAATTTCAAATCCCAACATATCTTGGAGATTCTGTAATCCTAGCTCATAGATACCCGGAAATACATAGGGTACGCCACTGGATGGGGATATGATTGCAATCTTCGATCCCACCCTTAGTCTTGTGGGTTTCTTCATCATAATCATGACCTCCGGTTAAACAAAATACTTGCCTAACACCTTCTTCTCTATAACGCATTAAGATACCTTCTTAACATCTACTCTTTCACACATACCCAATTTCTCCGGCTAGTAGATATAGGTTTGAACATATAAATTCATATCTTTAGACTATGTTATTGACATCACTTCTTTAGAGGTATACATTTGTATACATAAAGAAACGTATACAAATGTATACGAATGATACGAAAATAAGGAGTGTTGAATATGCGACGCCGTATAACTGCACGTGATGGATTATCCGAGAGGGAACAAGGATCTCCAACTCATGGATTAAGCAAACGAAGAGAAGTCAGTAGCCTAGATCGAGCCGCCACAGAAAGAAGTTCGAACTCTGGCGAACGTGGAAGACTTCATGGTCGGCATCATAGTGACCGCGATCACCGCAAAGATTCCGGTGAACTTATAGATCGAAAGCGCAAGAAATTGGATCATATGAATACAGAGGACTCCTCAGCACAACGTTCCACTCATCGAGATGACAAGAATATGCATGGCGCGAAGACCTTTCGCCGCGGTCGCATCCTAATTTTCCTCAAGCAATTACAAGTAAAACGTTCAACCTTAATGCAACAACTAGAACAGCCTGAATTCAAGTCGATCGAACAAGTTATTAGTGGAGAATTAAAAGCAGTGGATGATATCATTCAACAGTTCACTCATTTATTTGAAATACAGGAGAATGAATCCGATAATCCTACGAATCCGTGAGGTAGCCCTTTATGTGGAAGTTAAAATCGTATTTAAAACCATACTGGATATCAAGTATATTAGGCCCTCTGTGCATGGTTCTTGAGGTATGGATGGATTTATTACAACCCATCATGATGGCAAGTATCATTAATGACGGCATTATGACGGGCGACCTAGCTCATATCCAGAAGACTGGGCTCATGATGCTTGGTGTAGCACTCATTGGTGCAGTCGGAGGTGTGGGTTGTACCGTCTTCTCAAGTATTGCCTCTCAGAACTTCGGACGGGACTTGCGCAATGACCTATTTGAGAAAGTTCAGACTTTCTCCTTCCGCAATCTAGATCAAATAAAGACCGGTTCGCTCATTACCCGACTAACCAATGATGTCATGCAAATACAATCATTTGTACAGATGATTATGCGCGGATTTATTCGTTCCCCACTCCTGTTTGTCGGAAGCTTTATCATGGCGATATCGATTAGTCCGAAATTAACGCTCGTTCTAGCGATAGCCACTCCGTTGTTATTTATCTTATTAGTCGTTCTTATTCGTAAGTCCTTCCCGCTGTTCTCCAAAGTCCAGTCTAAACTGGATGCCGTGAATAACGTGCTTCAGGAGAATTTATCTGGAATTCGAGTTGTAAAAGCATTCGTCAGGGCCAACTATGAACGCAAACGGTTTGGTAAAGCAAATGAGGAATATACGCATACTGCTATTAAAGCTGCACGATTGATCGCTATAAATATGCCGATCATGACGCTTATTCTAAATACAAGCGTGGTTGCCGTATTGTGGTATGGCGGAGGACTTACCAGAGGTGGTTCCCTATCTACAGGAGAGCTCATCGCCTTCATTAACTATGTCACTCAGTTATTATTCTCTATGCTCATGATTAGCAACATGCTTCCTTTCGTCTCTCGTGCCAAAGTATCCTCAGAGCGCATTAACGAAGTGCTGGATACCCTGTCCGAAATTACAGATCCTTCATACGCACAAAAGAACGGCACCAATGCTATCATTCATTCCGGTCATATCCAGTTTAAGAACGTATCTTTTGCCTATGACACTGCTCAGACAGACTTAGTTCTTCAAGATATATCTTTCCAAGCAGAACCCGGTCAGACACTCGCCATTCTTGGCGCAACAGGTTCGGGCAAGTCAACACTCATCAGTCTCATTCCCCGCTTATATGATACAACGAGCGGCAGTGTGCTGATTGATGGGACCGACGTTAAAGACATTCCCTTGGATGATTTAAGGGGTAAGATTGGGATGGCTCTACAGCAATCCATTCTGTTCACAGGATCAATTCGAGACAACATTCGTTTCGGCAAAAATGATGCCGGACAAGACGAGATTGAAGCTTATGCCAAGGCCGCGGAAGCACATGATTTCATCATGCGTATGCCTGATGGGTATAACACCATTCTTGGTCAAAAAGGCGTCAATCTATCCGGTGGCCAGAAACAACGTATCTCGATAGCCAGAGCACTACTCGTGCGTCCTGCCATATTAATTCTCGACGACAGCACTAGCGCTGTAGACTTAGGAACTGAGTCTCGTATACAGAAAGCGCTTAAAGAGCTGATGAACCATACGACTACCATTATTATTGCCCAACGGATCTCCTCAATCATCGATGCAGATCAGATTATAGTCCTGGGTGACAACGGTACGATTGCAGCTGAAGGAACCCATGAAGAACTCATTCACAGCAGCGCCATCTATCAAGATATCTACCGATCCCAACGGAAGGAGGAACAAGAGCATGTCAGAATCAGCTAAGCAAAGCTCTAATCATTCCTTTAAACCATTGGGACCAACCATGGGTATGGGTGGCGGTAGAGGACCAGGACCTATCCCGAAAGTGCGGCCCAAGAATACAGCCGCTACGATTGCCAAACTATGGACCTATTTGAGACGTCAACGAACGGGACTTATCATCGTCTATATCTCCACTTTTCTAAGCTCAGTCATATCTCTTATCGGTCCATACCTCATCGGGAAAGCAATTGATAAATATATCCTACCTAAAGATTACAACGGTCTGTTATGGCTATGCTTGTTGATGCTAGGTATTTATATTCTAGGAAGTATCGTATCGTGGGTGCAGTCCTATGTGATGAGTGGTGTATCCCAACGGACCGTGCTTGAACTTCGACACGATCTCTTCGAGAAGTATCAATCCCTACCTCTAAAGTTCTTCGATACCCATAGTACGGGGGAACTGATGAGTCGAACGACCAATGATATCGAGAATGTATCCAATTCACTTAATCAGAGTGTCATTCAATTATTAACTAGCCTTATCACCCTATCGGGTTCACTCGTCATTATGTTAAGCCTGAATCTTTCATTAACGCTAGTCAGCTTAATCACGATCCCACTTATTCTATTGGCTACTCGTCAGATTTCCTCGCTGACGCGCAAATATTTCAAAGGTCAACAGAAACATCTTGGAGAACTGAACGGATTCATTGAAGAGACGATTCAAGGGCAAAAGGTAGTTACGCTGTATCGACGTGAAGCAACCGAAATTAAGCGCTTCAAAGCCATTAATGAACAGTTAAATACGATGGGCAAGAAAGCTCAGATTGTTGCTGGACTCGTAGGTCCTGTCATGAACGCTGTAAACAACTTTAACTTTGCACTTATAGCTGCCATTGGGGGTTGGATGGTATTTAAAGATTTAACTACCGTCGGCATCATCGTCAGTTTCCTTAACTATTCCAAACAGTTCGGACGTCCGATTACTGAGCTTGCGAATCAATATAATATGATTCAATCGGCTGTCGCTGGTGCTGAGCGTGTATTTGAGATTATGGAATTAGAATCAGAGTATACAGAAGTCCACGGAAGGGTTGTCTCACATGACATGCGTGGCCAGGTTCAATTTGATAACGTTTCTTTCAGTTACCGACCTGATGCTCCCATTCTCCAGAATGTTTCCTTCGTCGCTAATCCTGGTGAGAAAATCGCGCTTGTCGGACCCACAGGTGCTGGCAAAACAACCATAGTCAATTTGTTAACCCGCTTTTATGATATCCAAGAAGGTCGGATCACTATTGATGGTTTAGACATTCGTCAAATGGATAAGAACAGCCTCCGCACGGAAGTAGGGATGGTTCTGCAGGATGCGTATGTATTCTCTGGTAGCATTCGTGATAACATTCGCTTCGGTCGATTAGATGCTACGGATGAGGAGATTATAGTGGCCGCTAAGCTGGCTAACGCGGATGGTTTCATATCGAGGTTACCTCATGGTTACGATATGATCTTGCAAGCCGAAGGAAGTAATCTGAGTCACGGTCAGCGTCAACTCCTTACGATCGCCAGAGCAATTCTAGCTAATCCTTCTATTCTCATTCTAGATGAGGCTACAAGTAGCGTAGACACGCGGACAGAGATGCATATCCAAGAAGCCATGAAGAACTTGATGAAGGGACGAACAAGCTTCGTGATCGCCCATCGATTAAGCACCATTCAGGATGCCGATAAAATATTAGTCATGAATGGTGGCCAAATCATCGAACAAGGTAATCATGAGCAGCTTCTTGCTGCGGAAGGGTTCTATTACGAACTATATTCAAGTCAGTTTCGGAGAGTGGTGTAACGTTAGTTATTCACTTTTTTCATAGATTCAGCTATTTCTATCAAGGAAGATTTAGATAGACTTGACGTATCTAATTCAATATATGTATCTGATTGTACCCATTTCAGTATTCCGCCAGATGCATTTGTTCCTAGATAAGCTTCATACCGGCCTTCAGATCCATCTACAGAGACTGCTTCTCCTCGGGGTTCTAACGTTACTTTCCGAATAACTTTCTTAGTTGTTTGGGTTCTATTTTTCACATCAAACTCAATATTTTCTTGGGCCATATAGGCGTTATTTCTTTGTTGTCTGACTCCGACTACATAGGATCCCTTGGCGTTGAAATAGTTGATTAGAACCAAATCTGTACATTTCGTCTGACTCACATCTGAAGGAACTTTTATTTCATATTGGATACCCGCTTCCAGATTTGATGGAGCGTAGATTTCAAAGTTAGTGTATTTAGTTAATTGTTCAATTTTAGGTTGTGTATGTTTATTCATGCTAACCCCAGTGGAGATAAGCATGCTGAAACTCAGCAAGACTAATTTAAGCATGAAATATTACCTCTTCCTAAGTTCTAATTTAATATCAATACATTTTTAAAGAAAAGAGTGTTCGTGATTCATGATGAAAGTCATGAATCACGAACACTCTTTTTACTTAGAATACATATCGGCCCACAAACGAGGTCAACTTATTACCATATCCCTCTTTATCTGCGAAATAGGCGTTCCCATGCTGGGCATTAGGTACGGATAATAGTTCCTTCTCACTGCCTGCGGCTTCATATAAACGGTGCACCATATCATAAGGAACGAACTTATCCTCATCACCATGGATGAATAGAATCGGAAGTTTCGCTCGACTCACCTGAGTTACTGCTGAAGCTTCTCCGAAGAAATATCCTGCCTTTATTCTGCATATTAAGCTCGTTAATGGAATCAACGGAAAAGCAGGTAATTTGTACATGGTTTTCAATTGATAGCTCAATATATCTTTAACCGAAGTATAGGCACAGTCAGAAACAATACACTTTACCTGATCAGGCAAAGGTTCGCCACTTGTCATTAATACAGTAGAACCACCCATAGAGATGCCATGAAGAATAATTTGCGAATCTTTTCCTTGGCTTGTAATAATATAATCAATCCATTTCAGGTAGTCCTTTCGATCATGCCAACCAAACCCAATGTAATGTCCTTCGCTCTGACCATGTCCCCTGTCATCTGGCATCAGTACGTGATATCCTAGATCCTGATACATTTTGGCGAAGTTCGACATGTCTCTTCCCTGCCCTGAATATCCGTGTGCAAGAATGACGACTTTATTCGAATCCGTCAGTGAAGGAACATAATAGCCCGCTAACTGCAAACCATCATCAGACCGAATATGAATCGTCTCCATGGGCTGTGTCTGCAACCAATCATTAGCATACTCCCAAGGATGTGATGCTTTCACCAAGTTAGGATCAACATTCATGAAATCCTTATTATTACGTAGAATACCTACGTTGTATAAATAAACACTCGCAGTAACAAGACCTAACAATAGTACGGCAACACCACTAACTATAGCCACCATCACAGTCCACATATGTCCCTCTCCCATTACGACAAATAATTTCTTATTACAATAGCGCTTCGGTAATGTCTCAATTTCAAGTATAAAGGAACTAACACATTTAGAATATCGTTTTACATATAATGTCCATTCATCTGCTCCTCCATCCAATGATGAAATCCATTTGTCAATTCACCCTTAAATTATGATATATTTTCTATGTACATAGATTGAACTTGTAAGCGCAAATTCAGTTCAATTCATGTAGATTGATTTATATAGAGGAGGACGACGTGCAGATGGAGTACAGAATCGAGAAAGATACAATTGGGGAAATACAAGTACCTGCGGACAAGCTATGGGCGGCGCAGACCCAACGTAGCTTCGAGAACTTTCGAATTGGTACTGAGAAAATGCCTTTGGATCTTATCCGGGTATTTGCAATCCTTAAGAAAAGTGCTGCACTAGCAAACGGTAAGCTTGGCAAAATGGACCCGCTCAAGGTAGAAGCCATTGTAGAGGCTGCTGATGAGATTATCGATGGTAAGCTCGATGAACACTTTCCTCTTGCTGTCTGGCAGACGGGCAGTGGTACTCAGTCAAATATGAACGTTAACGAAGTCATTGCGAACCGTGCGAATCAGATTTTATCTCATACCGATAGCACTGTGCGCATTCACCCTAACGATGATGTGAACAAATCTCAAAGCTCGAATGATACGTTCCCAACAGCAATGCATATGGCTGCACTGATAGCCGTCGAAGATCAATTACTACCTTCTCTACAACAGCTTAAAGAAACATTCCGTCTCAAAATGGAGCAATTCCAAGATATTATCAAGATTGGTAGAACACATCTACAAGACGCTACACCTATAACCTTAGGGCAAGAAGTTAGTGGATGGCACAGAATGCTTGAGAAGACCGAGACGATGATTCAAAGTAGTGTTGAGTATGTTCGTGAACTCGCTATTGGTGGAACAGCCGTTGGAACCGGAATTAATGCTCATCCAAAATTCGGAGACATGGTTGCTGAGGAGATCAGTACCTTAACAGGTAAAACCTTCACTTCAGCATCGAACAAATTCCATTCCCTCACAAGCCACGATGAACTTGTCTATGTCCATGGGGCGCTGAAAGCGCTTGCCGCAGATCTTATGAAAATTGCCAATGATGTGAGATGGCTAGCTAGTGGTCCAAGATGCGGAATCGGTGAACTCACTATTCCAGAGAATGAACCTGGAAGCTCCATCATGCCAGGTAAAGTAAACCCAACACAAAGCGAAGCCCTAACCATGGTTGTATGCCAAGTGATGGGTAACGATGCAGCCATTGGATTTGCAGCTAGCCAAGGGAACTTCGAACTAAATGTATTCAAGCCTGTTATTATCTATAATTTCCTACAATCAGCTGGGCTATTAGCAGATGCTATGCGTTCATTCAACGATAACTGCGCTGTAGGAATCGAGCCTAACTATGCCGTTATTCAGCGTAACTTAGACCAATCTCTTATGCTAGTTACCGCTCTCAATCCGCATATTGGATACGAGAATGCTGCAGCTGTAGCTAAGCTTGCTCATAAAGAGGGTCTAACACTTAAAGAAGCGGCTCTTCGTAGCAACCTTCTAACAGAAGAGCAGTTCGATGAGGTTGTTCGCCCAGAACAAATGATCCATCCGAAAGAAGACTAATTGAATTAATACTTATATATTTCAAAAGACCGTCCAGCAGGAATCAATGCTGGACGGTCCTTTTTGTGGTGCCAAGTTATTCATATAATAGTTCATTACAAACGAAGTAGAACCCCCACACTTATACAACCGTGTATCCCTCTATATCTTCTGGTTTGTTATTCACGTAGAAGCATTTCAAAGGGAAAGACGATTGCAGAATAGTAAGTAATTAGTTCTGAAATTATTATTTCAATATCAAATATTTTTAAAAGAAAACGCAACTCCCCACAAATGATTCAAGGGAGCTCCATAAATACAATATTTTGTTTGTTCCACTCTATCCCGTGAAGATCTAAATCTGATTAATAAATCCCTTTGCACTCCGACCATTGTTAAATCATTTTAAATGCCTTGAAAGTGGCTGAATACTCCATTCCTACGAAAGGTTAAGTTAGCTTCATTGTTCACACAACTGTTGTTGAGTTGGAACAAAGAGGACACCCGTCTTATTCCATCTTTTTATTTTTCAACAATCTATCCTCTTCCGTCAAAGTTTCTCTTACATATCCTTTAAACTCTTGAGGATATTTATTTATCCCGGTCGTTAGAATGACTTGAAACTGAACATCTATTCGTGTCTCTGAAACTATCTTCTGTAAACACCTATCTAAATTTTCATTATCTATCCCAAGGTTTTCTGGTGTATCAATCAACAAAAATCTTGGATATGGAATATCGCTATCAATAGACATCTTAAGTAAAGTTAAATAATACATGAACCGTTTTGGAACATTCGTACTTGCCTGTTTATATTCTCCATCATTGATAATCGGCATATAGTTTTCATCAATTACTGCTTTATTTATATCATCTGCAGTTTCAGTCATTAAATTATTATAAATAACATTAAACAGTTTAAGTTGCTTTTCTATAATTGTTTTTAAGCTGGATTCTAACTTTGTGATACGTCTAAATAAATCGTTGTAATCTTCCTTTTTTTCAGTGAATTGTTCTTCAAGTGATGTGTATTTTATCAATATAATTCTTTGTTGATCCAATTTTTGGATTTTTGACTTTTGAAGCAAAATTTCATCATTCAACCGGTTCACTTCATTGTCATTAGAATATATGGATATATCTTTTTCAATTTCTTTCAAATGTGCTCTAATGTTATCCCTAGCTAACTCCAACTTTAATGATTTTCTTCCAATTTCATTCATTTCTTCTTCACATGAATTTATTCCAATATCAATAGTATCTACCGATTTTTGTTTTGATTTCAAAATATCCAAATATTCTTCTGAGCTATAGAAAAATTTTTCGTACTGACTTTCATCAATTGTAGAGCCGCATATACAATGATTCTCTTTTCTTTCAACTCTTTTCAGACAACAAGGACAAGTATTGGGGGAAAATAAATTCAATTCTTCGTGGGCAGAAATAATCTTTTTAAGATGTGTAACTTCACGGATAATATCCTCTTTTAGATCCAATAAACTTTTATGTTCAACAATAACATTTCGCCTAGTTCGTTGACATACAGAGTAGTCACGTTCAATATGTACAATTTCAGTTCTAAGTTGGATGAGTTGTCTGTCTAATTGAGTTGAATTATATTTTAATTTTTTCCTGTCTTCACGATAAATTTGTAACTTATCTAGTTCCAAGTTAGAACTGGATAAGTCTATATTTACTGTATCCATAGTTATTTTGGATAAATCATACCCCATATCTCCAGCCATTTTTATATAATTGTTAAACAAGGATTTGGCAGTATCTCGCTCGCGTTCTAGCTTGTTAAGATCGCCTACTAAAGCGTGATACTCTGAAAACTGATGTCCGATAAGCAACTCAAAAATAACCTTACGAATTTGCAAAGAATCAGCAATGAAACTATTATCTGTGCGATGCTCCTTATATATCTTTCTCGGTATGGAATCCTGATCATAGTGAATAAGGCGATATAGATCAGGAAAATTTATTTTAAATTTTCTGGATCCTTGATATATTTCAACCACTTCAATTTTTAATTTTGAGAGTAACCAGTCTGAAAAAATTACTGGATTAGATTCGCTTCGGTAGACAGCATACGATTCTACGTTACCTATTGTATCAGAAACGAATATCGTATTATTATTCAAGTGTCTCTTCAGCTCATACTTAGAATCATCGATACTAATCTCTAATAATACGTAGTTATCCTTATCTCCGCATATTTCCTTATGTATTTCCCTTTCTTTACGATCATACTGTCTAACGTAGATCCCAAGACCAAAACTTATGAGATCGCTAAATGTTGTTTTACCAGAGCCATTTTTACCTTCAATGATATTCAAACCTGGCTTTAGTTCTGGTGATGTATATACATAATTCTCTCCAACATACCTTACCCGTCTAATCATTAAACTTGCCACACTGTCACCCCCTTGTTGCCGAATAATTGATCTAGTAGTGTGTTTACGGTTAACGTTCTAATTCTTGGTGAGACTTCTCTCAATTTTTTGGTATGTTCTATTTCAATTCTGTACAATGAGGGATTAAAAAAAGACTCCGGAATCTTATCTTTTCGAATCCAAATATCTATAGTGTTACGAGTTAAGTTCTTTTGTAATGCTATATACTCATTACGTTCCAAAGTAAACAGAATAGATGTAACTAATTTCAATTTCAGTCGGCTTTTGTAATAAGTTTCTCTCAACAATTCAATTTCTTCGTTATTTGGCAAGTGATTAGTCTGAGAAAAATCAACAATAAGATCAAGCAACAAATGATTGGAAATAAAGGGTATGATATATGATAGTTTTGTATAATCTAGAAATTTACTTTTTTCACTTACACAACCAAGAATATCTAAGAACACCAAGATATTATATGTAATGAAATAATAATCTTCATCTTTATTAAACATTATTCTTTTTTTAACGTTCAAATTTTGTTTATTAGGCATTTTGTCCACCTTCATCAAAAGCTAGATAACAAGAATCAAACAAATCTAGGATAGCATTTTTTAACGTATCTCTATTACTTAATACATAAGTAGTGATATCTTTGCCTCTATGAGAATCTAATAAATCCAACAATAAACTTTCACAAGATTCAAAAATTCTGAATTGATATGATCCTCTATCTTTGCTATCTATTTTTGATAACTCAACTTTTACGGCACCAATTTTTCTTGCAAATATACCCAATTTCTTTTTATTGTAACTTCCGCAGACAGCTACTATTTTAGCATCAATATTACGTTTATCTATAGGTGGCGCAAGCTTTTCCCATTCCTCGTAAATCGGGTCATTTCTTTTGTAATTGTGGGTAGCCACTTCTAAAAATTTCACCCTTACATCAGAGGCACTAACTAATCGCGCTAAAAAGTCTGTTACATTTTCTTTACGTTCAAATTCTTCTAAGAGTGCACTTAGAACATACCCTTCTCTTCCCTCTAATTTGTGGTTATAGAATTTGGAATCCCTAATCTCTCTTAATACTGTCTTTTCTAGAAGTTTATCGTCTTCCTGTTCGAATTTCCAATCAATTCTGTTAAAAAAATCAATCCAAATAGTGTCATCCCATTGTTCTATGCTATCTAGAAATCCAGGTTCCTTCCTGTCTTCATACTGTTCCTTGTATTCATTAATAAGAATAGCTTTTGCGGCTGGCAGTAATTTAGAGTCAGTAAAATCGCGATTCATAAGCATTTCAATTATAGACTTTGCAGGAAGCTCAACTTTCAACTTTTTCAACGCCTCAGTGTTGTTTTCACTACCGCATTTTATATTGGTGTAAAAACCAAATTGAAGATGAGAACTTAGTTTGTTGGAAAACCAGCAATCCAAAAAAATTACAAGAGAGTTTTTCACCTCATTCGCATTATAAGAAAATGACTTTTTCGATGCATAATCCTTATCACCTTCGGAGTACTCGCTTATCTCCCCATTAATTTGGACGGTTTTTGTATATACGTCATCTAAATACTCCGTAGCGGCAAAAACAGCTATCTTATCGGAGAACTTCATTTTTTCCAAAATTAGTTGGCATGCGCGTAGTCGCTGTAAACGAAACCCTTTTGTTTTATTCCCAGATTCACGATTAATAATTTGATCAGTCATAACCTACATCCTTTTAGATAAACTATCTTCCTCATTAAGAATAAGTTAATTCGACAAATTATTCCATATACCTCCTTTTTATATTAATTTTAGAAAAAACTTAAATTGATATTTTATATTCGTTAATTTTTAATTTTTCTTAAATAGCTTAGTGTACAGTTGCACTTAATTTAAGTTCAAGAAATCGGTCACGACTCACCCGCTCTTCCTTCTTGTATCACAAACAAAAGGTGCTTCCCACAATGGAAAGCACCTTTATCTGTTCAAATCCTATTTTTATGTGTCGGACTCTCACCCCACACTTAGCTTAACTTTCATAATCACTCATGCAAAAAACGCCTCAGGTCGATCAAGATGATATAGATTGCGGTAACGTGGATATTTCTCCAGGAGTTCCGCATGAGAACCTCTCATCTCAATCTTTCCGTTCTCCATAAATATAATCTCATCCATATGCTCCGCTCCGACAAGATGATGGGTTACCCAGACCAGTGATTTCCCTTCAAGGGTATCAAAGATCGTAGAGAGCAGTTCATTCTCTGTCCTTGGATCGAGGCCTACGGTTGGTTCATCAAGAATGACAACAGGCGTGTCCTGTAACAGAACACGTGCTAACGCAATCCGTTGTCGCTCGCCACCTGAGAAACGTTGTCCCGTCTCATGCATGGCAGTCTTATATCCCTTAGGAAGCGATTCAATCAGACGATCCATCTTCACCTTCCGAGCTACCTCACTAATCTCCTCGTCCGACGCATCAAGTTTCCCCAAACGTATGTTATTCGTGACCGATGTATCGAATAAATGAGGGCTTTGGTTCAATACGGAAATGAGACTAGGAATATGTTCTCCGAATCGATTGGCATCCGTCTCTTGAATCGTAGCACTACCCCTCTCTGGGGTAATCGCACCTTGGATTAATTTCAATAGTGTCGATTTTCCAGCACCACTTCTTCCCATGATGGCTACTTTCTTTCCTTGAGGAATATCTAATGTAATGTCCTCGAAAGACCACGGACCCTCAGCAACATATCGATGAGAGGCGCGATTAATCTTAATATGCGCACCCTGCCTTGCCTTATTTACTAGATCTTCGCTAACGAGTTCCCTCGGAGAGGTCTCTCCATCTTCAGAATGATCATTCTGAACTAGACCTTTTACCTCATTACCTGCATCCTCAATTTCTCTCAACCTTGCAAAAGACCCTTGATAACGTGGTATTTTCTCCACAGATTCAGAGATCGGTAGAAATGCATCCATAAGTGGAAAGACCACAAGGACGAACGCAGCGATCATCGTCGAAGCAATTGCACCATCTGCATACTGCTGACCTGCCCAGTACAACATGCAGACTACTGCAATACCAACAGTGGCTTGGCCAATCAATTGTCTCCATCTCGCCCAAGCACTTAATTTACGATCTATGCTTGCTACTGCTAGTTCATCACCTTCATAGAGCTCCACGAATTGAGCAGGTCTACCACTGATGACCCAATCACTCATACCAAGTACAGCATCCGTTAATGTCTGATACAGCTGACCACGCTTGTGCTGTGACTGCTTATTCTTCTTCTTCGTAAGCATCAGTGAAATCCACGGTAGAACCAAGATTAGAATGAGCAGATATAACGCCATGAATAACGCAAATTGAACATCGAATTGTCCTAACGCTATGATCGAGACCGTATATAACAACAAGGCAACTAGACTTGGGAAAATAGTACGCAGGTACACATCTTGTAGCTTCTCAATATCTTCTGCTAGAATTCCAAGGATATCCCCGGTGCGAAACCGTGTTGAAATAAATAATGCTTGGGGTTCCAGTATCCGATACATCTGTACGCGCATTTTCGATAGAATACGTAGAATTGTATCGTGACCCACGAGACGCTCCACATAATGAACCACAGATCTGCTCGTACCGAAGGTTCTAACGATAACAATCTGCACATACACCATCAAGATATTCTCTGGACGAAGAGCAGACTTTGAGATGAGGTACCCTGACGAGAACATCAGACTACTTGCCGTAAATACCGTCAGGGCACCCAGTGCAACAATCACTACGAACCGCCAGAAGTATGAAGTGATATAAGGCAGCAGCCATTGTTCGCGTCTCATAGCACACCCTCCAGTTGCGATCTAATTAATGCATAATACACGCCCTTACAGGCAAGTAACTCCTCGTGGGTACCTATTTCAGCGACCTTCCCTTGATCCATCACGATGATCTGATCCATATCCGGCATCCAGTGTAATCGATGGGTTGCTAGAAATACTAACTTCCCTTCAAAAAGAGAGCGCATGGTCTCTTTCAACTCATACTCCGTCTCAATGTCCAGATGCGCCGTTGGTTCATCTAATAGAATAACAGGACGGTCACTGAGGAAAGCCCTCGCTAGTGCAACACGCTGCGCCTGTCCGCCACTAAGTGTACGACCTCCACCACCAATGACCTCATCATAGCCAAGCGGTAAGCTACTCACGAGATCCGATAATCCTGCATTCTTTACTGCTTGTTCTACTTCTTCCTGACTAGCATTCGGTGTGTAGAACTTCACATTATCTGCGAGACTAGTACTGAATAGATACGGACTCTGTGGAATATACGTCATCTGATTCTGCCACGATTCATCTGTTAGAGCCGGAAGACGTTGCCCATTCAATACGACATCACCTGATGATGGCTGCAGGAAGCCACTTAGAACATCTATTAATGTCGATTTACCCGCACCACTTTCACCAATAATTCCAATCTTACGCATACCTTGAATGTGCAAGGTTATATCCTGTAAGGAATGTGGCCCCTCAGCTTCATGCTGAACCTGTACATGAGATAACGTTAGCTGACTATCCGATCTCCAAGAATAGGAGAATCCATTAGGTAGCGTTACATCCATCTTCACTATCGGCATATCAATAATGGCCTGAATCGCTTCTCCCGCCTCTTTACCATTCAAAGTCGCATGATAATCGGCTCCTACCATACGCACTGGTAGGAAATACTCAGGGGCTAGGATAAGGATCGTTAATGCGCTCACAAGCGCCATATCGCCATTTACCAAGCGAAGGCCCAGACCTACCGCTACGGATGCTACAGACAGCATTGTGAAGAAGTCTAAGGCGAATGAGGATAGAAAGGCGACACGTAATGTACGCATTGTAGCTTTTCTGTACTTATCACTGACCTTACCAATCGTCTTAGCGTGGGATTTGCTGCGTCCTAAATACTTCAATGTCTCAAGCCCACGTAAAGAATCTACGAAGTGGTTCGCTAGATTACGGTAAGAAACCATTTGACTGTCCACTTGCTTTCGAGAAGACAGACCAATTAGGATCATAAATACAATTAGAATCGGCATAGTCACAAATAAAATAATGGCAGACTGAACATCCTGCATAAGGATATAAAAGAAAACTACAGCAGGTATAATGGCAGTAGCCACCATACGCGGAATAATCAGTTCTAAATACACTTTGAACTTAAGAACACCATCTAGAACAAGTGTGACAAGCTTCCCTGTCCCTTCTGTCTTTGCGAAACGCGGTCCCAGTAAGAATAACTTATCCATTAACTCTTTACGCAATAACGCACCGGTATGCTCAGCATAGCGGTACGTTATTTTTTGTTGCACAAAATTCATGAGATGCCTAACCAGGAAAGCAGCTAGGAATTGAAAGATTCCAACATTCTGATCTTGTAATGAACCTCCGGCAAAGAGGGCGGAGACAACTTCCGATAACGTTCTAGCCATCCATAGAATGGATACACTTTGCACTAAGGTCAGCAGTGCCACCGCCGCTAAGACGGGTTTAATACCTTTGAAGCCTAATAGATTACGACCCATTAGTACTCCAAATGATCCTTCGCGTTCACGCGTTTATGGAATACGAAGTAACTCCATATTTGATATCCTAATACAAAAGGAAGCAAAGTAAGTGCGACGATGGACATGACCTTTAATGAATAGTGACCTGATGCAGCATTCGTGATCGTCAGACTATAAGCATCACTAATAGAGCTAATCATGACTCGTGGGAACAATCCAATAAATATAGCACCAACGGATACGGCAATAACAGCTCCTGTCATACCGAAAGCCCAGTTATCTTTTTTACGCGCAATGAAGTATGCAGCTAGAAGATATACAATCACGCCAACCACAGCAACGATGCTCATAATCGTACCCCGAACTTCGAATACATCTGTATTAAAGTACGTCATAACAGCAAACCCAACCAATAGAATAGCAAGAGGAATCATAAGTTTCTTAGCCATTGCACGTGCTCTGTCCTGTAAGTCCCCTAATACTCTTAAGGTAGTGAACATCAGACCATGCACTAAACAAAGAACAACCACCGTAATACCTCCAAGTAACGTATAAGCATTTACTACATCAAACAATCCTGCATTCATATTCATATCTTCGCCAATGGGAACACCCTGGATCAGACAAGCGAATACCACACCGAATAGAAGTGGAGGTAATAAGCTACCGATAAAAATAACGATATCCCACGTTTTCTTCCACGTCTCAGAAGCAACCTTACCTCTAAATTCGAATGCTACACCTCGACCAATCAGAGCCAATAGAACGAATACGAGTGGTGTATAGAATCCACTAAATAATGTGGCATACCAATGCGGGAAAGCTGCAAACATCGCGCCTCCTGCAGTAATCAACCATACTTCATTCGCATCCCAGAAAGGACCAATCGAATTAATCAATACACGACGCTCTGTGTCGTTCTTAGCAAGAATCGTTGTAGACATCCCTACACCGAAGTCGAAACCTTCTAAGAAGAAAAACCCAACGAATAATACTGCAATCAACAAGAACCACAACTCATTAAGAGACATGATACCCCTCCTTATCAAATGGGTCGTGAGATTCTTCTATATGGGAACCTGTATCATTCGGTCCCTTCTTGATCACACGAACAAATAAATAAACCAATATGATAGCTAACACTGTATAAGCAAGTGAGAAAGAAATGAGCGAGAACAATATCTGTCCAGCTGAAACGTTAGGCGAAATACTATCTTCTGTCTTAAATAATCCAAAAACAGTCCAAGGTTGGCGACCAATCTCGGTCATAATCCATCCTGCCCAGTTCGCAATAAATGGTAACGAAATAGCCCCTACCATGATACGCATAAACCATTTATTCGTCTGTTCTAACTTCTTACGAGCAACTAGGTAGAATCCATACATAGCTAGAAGAATAAGAATCGATCCACTTGCCACCATGATGCGGAAACTCCAGAAAGTCGTACGTACGGGTGGAATGTAATCACCAGGACCATATTTCTGTTCATACTCAGCTTGTAACTGATTCATCCCAACAACTTCGCCAGAGAATTTACTATAGGACAAGAAACTAAGCAGATATGGAATTTTGAAGGTCATCCCATTCTCCTTCTTCTCCGGGTCTATGGTCGCTATCACAGTCCATGGAGCCGGATCGGTACTTGTATCCCATAGCGCTTCAGAAGCCGCCATCTTCATCGGTTGAGTCTCCACTAAATACTGTGCTTGACTATGTCCTACGAGTGCAACACCAATGGATGAAACCAAGCCTACAATAATCGCAATAATAAAAGATTTCTTGAAGAAATCAAAGTCTTGGCGTTTTAACATTTTATAGGCACTGACACCTGTAATCAAAAAGGCACCTGTCATAAATGCGGCTAAAATTGTATGAGGGAACTCTAATAGAACCTGACCATTTGTGATCAACGCTAAAAAGTCATTCATCTCGGCTCGACCATTATTCATCACGAATCCAACAGGTCTTTGCATGAAAGAATTCGCTACTAGAATCCAGAAAGCAGACATTGTCGTACCAATAGCTACTAACCAAATACACATTAAGTGAAGCTTCTTAGATAGACGTTCCCATCCAAAAATCCAAATCCCTAAGAATGTGGACTCCAAGAAAAAGGCTAGTAACGCTTCTACCGCTAGTGGAGCACCGAATACATCTCCTACAAATCTCGAATAATCTGACCAGTTCATTCCGAATTGAAATTCTTGTAATATCCCAGTCACGACACCAACAGCAAAGTTAATGAGGAACAAATGTCCCCAGAATTTAGCCATCTTTTTGTATACTTCCTTACCTTTGACCACGTACATTGTTTCCATAATCGCAATCAACAACGCTAATCCAATAGACAATGGTACAAAGATAAAGTGAAACAACGTTGTCGACGCAAACTGGATGCGTGAGAGCATAACCGGATCCATGATTTTAATCCCTCTTCCTTGTTTAAAGTTTCCAACACCCTAATCATTGGGCACACGAAAATTAATATCTTATATTTTATATTTTGTCAGAGACTCTTGAAATCAAATGTGATCTTTATCACATTGTGATACAAAATATCTTCACATTGTGAAGTTTGTCACACAATATTTAAAATTAGAACGATTGAATACTGAATGATAAGGTAATTATTAACATTGAAATACCTTTAAACCCATAAAATTACAATGACTTTTATCATAGATTTATCGTTATTTACTAACGAATATATACTATATAAACTTGAAGAACACTTTCGAAACTGCTACTACACTTATCCTATAACACTGGAGGTTGTTTAGATGGGATTGGCTACGAAGATCACGTTAAAGTTAATTGCCCTTCTCATGGTAGTAGGTGCCTCAATCAGTATATTTGCATATCAAATAACCTATCGACAAGTTGACGAGGCGCTTGGAATTGAAACCGTTGGTTGTGCCAACATCACTTCTGGGCTAGTTAAGCCGGAAGAAATCTTAGCTCTTACTCGTGGAGACACCAGCGTACTTAGTAAAGTTGAAACAAACATAGACTGGATCATACATAAGAAACCTCTATTTAAAGAAGCATTTATTCTATCTCTTGATGGTAAGATTCTAGCTGCAGACAGTAATCTAAAAAAAAGGGGATACAACGCAGGGGACACATTTCACTTCAATAAAGCAGATCAAGATATGATAAACAGTATGAAACATGCTATATCTTCGAAAGTATATACATATGATGAGATTACATTAAAAACAGGGTACGGACCGATATATATAGACAATGATTCTAATAAAGAGATGCTAGGTTTGATTGCGATTAATGTTGATGCCTCTCTAATCAACCAAAGAACCATTGAAATACTCGTCACACCATTTATTGTAGGTGCTATCTTATTCACCCTAGCTGCACTTGCTGTATTTGTCATCATCCGTAGAGCAGTAAGACCCCTATCAGCCCTATCTGCTAGTGTTCACCGTATCGCTGAGGGAGACTTAACCCTTGAGCTATTACAGTTCAAGAGTAAGGACGAAATCGGACGGCTAACAACAGACATTAATACCATGACAATTAATCTTCAGAATCTAATTCGAGAAGTTAACACTGCATCTCATCACGTCGCTTCGTCTTCTGAGGAATTATCCGCAAGCTCCAGGCAGACTGGAGAATCAGGACACCAAACTGTCATCATCATTGATGATATGGCTGATGGGGCAGAGAAACAGTTGCAAAGCCTAGAAATGAGTTCGCAAAAGATCGCAGAAATGTCAACTTTCATTTCAAGTATTTCCATAAGTACAGAGCAAGCCCGTCTCTCCGCGCTTGACAATTTACAAAGAGCTCGCTTGGGAAGAATATCTATGAATGAGACCGTTGATCAGATGGATCACATGAATGAGAGCATTCAAGAATTATCATTTACGATTCAAAGCTTAAAGGATTATTCGCAAGAAATTAGCTATATGCTCGATGTTATGAGAGGAATATCAGCGGAGACAAATTTATTAGCCTTAAATGCTGCTATTGAAGCTGCACGTGCAGGGGAGCAAGGCAGAGGTTTTGCTGTTGTGGCCAATTCGGTAAGGAAGTTGTCTGAAAGTTCGGCCCAATCCGCACAAGAGATTGCAGAAGTTGTGAGTAAAACCTTATCACTCATGGAGAGTGCTAGTAATAATATGCTAGATACAGCCACACTGGTGACAGAGGAATCTAAACGAATCTCTGAAGTCGGAGCTTCTTTGGAACAAATAGAGACTTCGGCAGCCATCATCACCGAGCAGAATGAGCATGTATCCATTGCCGTTCGCCAGTTATCCGAAAGTGCAAATATCCTAGTTGGAACGGCACATGTTCTTGTAGAAGTAGCCCAACAGACAAGAGATGGAGCACAGAGTGTATCTGCTGCCTCAGAGCAACAGCTCGCGTCTATGGAAGAAATCAATGCCTCCGCTACCTTCCTTTCCGTGATGTCTGAGCAGCTTCATGTCCTCATCGAACGTTTCAAAATATAAATGGCCATATACCAAAGAAGAAGGAACAGCCGATAGAGTGCTCCATCAGCTGTTCCTTCTTCTTTTTTTGAAAGTTGAAAGGTATCGTATCTTAAGATTCTCTTTCCACAAAGTACTTGTTGGTCATATACCAAGCCTCGCCTTTGTCTGTAGGAACCTTCCCTTTCTTCTTATCCATGAATACAATCTCTTTACACTTCGAACAAAACCACTTCGTTGTATAATACTGCGAGTATGTTGTATAAGTTGTTCCACATTTACAGTCAACCTTAAAGAATACAAGATTCTCCTCATAGGCTTGTGAAAGCTCATCATTCTTCTCTTGATCACCTGCTGATATTGGCCTGATCATCTCAACATAGTTAGAGAATCGATTCTGTACCTTGAAGTCCGCGACAAGCTCAGGATTAAGACCGAAAAACTCTTTACCAATGGCAGTAATGAATTTCGTATTCGATCTATAACTCTCTAGCCACTCTTGAATTTGCTTATTAGATAAAGGCACTGTACCTTTAATACCACTGTTCAAGGTATATGTCATGATCGATAAATTCTCGTTGTCTTCATAATACATTAATGTGGAACCTCCTTAATGATAACTTTTATAATGTACTACTTCTGCAACAGATAATCAAAAGGATGAATTAGGTAATCGATATCACCCTAGATCGACACACCCTGTAACTATGGTATTATACTATTCCATGTCATTCGAAAGGCTCGTCTCCAACTAACCATATTCACAAATATAAGGAGTATCATATAGATGTAGACGCCATAATTTACAACGGTACTTAAGAGATGACATACTGCTAATAACACTAGAATCACCATAAGTACTATGATGGGAATCCACTCTCCTTTTCCTGAGACCTGATGGGGCTCGGAGAAAGGAATAGCCTTTCTTAACATTAGAAATGAAATTACAGTGTAGAGAGATATACTCAATAGAAATATAACGACGTCAGGAAGAATCCTTAATCCGTAAACCGTGATAAATATGATGCTTACGAATAGGATTAAGGGTACAAACAAGTTGACTAAGATTGCTTTGAGACTCCCTTTAAATATGGGGGCTAGCTCTCGAACCGGCATGGCTTTATATACCCACGCCCCTTTGTAGTTATCCGAGAATTTCAACAAGGTCATCACCGTTGGAATAAATAAAGCCGCTGAATACATAAGTAAATAACTTTTACTAGAAGATACCTTGTCCCATTCTTGAGACTGTAAAGAATTAAATAGAAATATAAACGGAAATACAAGAGAAAGACCTAACGACGGATACACCTTCAACTTGAAGTTCCGATCATTACGTATCATATCTGAGGTAAATCGAAAGAACATTCGCTCTTCCTGAGTCGAACAGAGAAATCTTGATATCCCCGCCCCTTTAGGACGTCCCACCTTCTTTCTCGTTCCACTATTATCATTAAGTTTCTGTAGATTCCTCTCAAATGAGGGCATGCACCTAGCATATATGACAACAGATACTAGAGGTACTAGAACAGCCATAAGAGAGAAGATTAGAAAAACCTTGTTACGATCTTCGTGAATCAACATTTCAAATGGCGCTGCGAACCATACGGGAATCATTAAATACTGCCACCACTTCCCGTCAAATACATAATTAAGATCTACAATACTAAATAATCGTGATACGAATTGGTAGCCGATCGTCATGACCAAGGTTAAACCAATCTGCACATAATTTATAATATCTTTCAATTTCTCTCCATCAAAAAACTGAAGGACCACGAGATATAACAAGGCTGTTAATACCACAACCAAGATATCTATTAATACCAGTTCAACGAGGAAGATCACTGAAAATAGAATACCGTGGCGAATGCTACCACCAATAAGTGGAACGATTGAGAGTGCCGCAGTAATGAAGAAAAGATAAATACTAATATGTATAATTTTAGCGGCATGAAGGGTTCTTGCATTTACGGGTTTCGAGTCGAGTATCGTCTTGTCTCTAATATCTAAGAGAACGGATGAGAAGTCGGATATTAATGAGGTCAGTACCATGAAGATTAGAATCCCGAATACGAGACTCATTTGAAATATGAAGTTGTCACTCATCATAACAACAGGTGTTAAGACTACTGTCCCTAACAAGAGATATAACCACATGGATCGCAAGAATTTATTCTGGTCATCCTTCTCCGGATCATGACGCGACCCTGTATTACCAAGTACAGTCGGTACTCTCCTACCATCCATGGTCAACTTCATTTGAAGGATTCTTCTCATGATCACATAATGAATTCCGAATTTCTCAAAAAGAAGACGAAAACGATCCAATACCTTCAATGTTCTGAATTCATTCATCGATTACACCTCTTGTACAATAGAGACCATTCGCTTCGCTATGTCTTTATGATCGTGAGATCCAGTGAGTTGACTGAATACTTGCTCCAGTGATCCTTCCTTAGATTGTTGTTGTAGTTCGTGAAAGCTACCATCTGCTATGATCTTTCCGTTATCTAGTAAAATAATGCGATTGCTGATCTTCTCTACCACATCCATAATGTGAGAGGAATAGAAGATGGTCTTACCTTGAGCGGCTAAACAAGCTAGTAATTCCTTTACAACCATGACACTATTGGCATCCAGTCCACTTAGTGGTTCATCCAAGAATAGAATCTCGGGATTATGTATAAGGCTTGAGATCAATAATACCTTTTGCTTCATCCCTTTAGAAAAGGATGATATTCGCGACCGATACATCGCATCTAACTCAAAGCTTGTCATAAGTTGATATGCTTTGTGGTCCGCTTGGGCATATTCCATCCCATATAATTGTCCAATAAACGTTAAGTATTCTTGTGCTGTAAGGCTTTCATAAATATCAGCGACCTCAGGTACATAGCCAATCTTCCTCTTATACTCAACGTCTCCATCTGAGATATCTCTTCCTAGAATCTTCACTTCTCCCTTGTAATCAGCTATAAGCCCAAGCAACACCTTCACTGTCGTGCTTTTCCCTGCTCCATTGGGTCCAATATATCCAATAATTTGCCCTTTGAAGACATCTAGGTTTATCCAATGTAGAACCGTCTTATTCCCATAATTTAAGACCAGATCACGGATAGAAATGATGGGTTCGCCCGTATATTCCAACTTCATTTGCTCCTCTCTTATCATACCCACATTTTGGCATATCTTTACTATACATGTTATAAATATCCTTTTAAACCTATATATTTGAATCATTGAATATATTATTATTTAACGATTAAAATGAGAAACCACAAATAGAGTAGGTGAGTTCCAATAAATCGTCACTTCATTGGTAGAGTAGCTGTCTTCATGGTCAACGAAACATTGCGCAGCAGGTTTCCCTTGTAAGTGCTCTCTCACATAATCATCATGAAGCCCACGATTTGGACCCCCTACAACCAAGCCTGGTACCGGAGCCATTACGTCATCACCTACAGACGGACGATGATGTGGATTCATCACCTGATGATCTCCAAATCCTGTGACGTAGCTCATATCTAGTACATTACGTCCCATCAGATAATGAAGGTGATTCAAGGCACATGTCTCGAACACTGGATCTCCCATTAGAACATATGCCAGAAGCAGGAACATAGCATTGTTCATTACCAGCATATTGCTACCCCAGATGTAATCCTCTGTTCGTAGCGAGATATGATATCCGTCTTGACTGCCCTGTTGTACAAGTCGATTCGCTTCCTGTAGCCATTTACGCTTTAATTCAGCATAAAGGTTATCATTCACATGTTCTTCCCCGTTCATTAGATAGGATATGGTACCGTAACCACCCATATCTGCCCAACCTAATTTAACCTTTGAAAAAGATTCCTTTGCCAGTGCTTGAAACACACGATGGTATGACTCGTCACCCGTAGAGCGGAACAATTCTGCTGCCGCCCAATATCGTTCATCCAAGTCCTGTTCATCACCATATTCTCCTGTCTCCATTTCTGTAGGGTTAGTGAACCCTGGAACAGAAGGATTCTGCTCTAGCCAATTCCAAGCAGCAATTGCGGCTTTTAAGCAACCTTCAGCAAAGTCGGAATCAAAGGGCATGTAGATGCGTGCTGCCGTAGCCATAACTCCTGCATAACACCCTGTAGCCGTGGCAGAGATTGGCGAGAAATATACATCAGACAAATCATCTTCTGGCATTACATCTAACGCAGGAAATTGCAACGTCGTCAGTTTGTGAAATACACCTCCTGATACAGCTTCTTGCATCTTCATTAACCACTCAAGTTCAACACGACACTCAATTAGCACATCCGGTGTAAGATTATCTGTTTCTGGTAAAGGAATAGGTTCACTAAATGCCTCAGGATACAGTTCATAGGCTAATAATAAGTCAGCAACGGCTTTAGCCCCAGGACCTGAATATTTACCGTAGTCACCTGCATCATGCCACCCACCACAACTATCTAATAACGTATTGGGTTGTTGATATATTCTTCCTTTAGCTAAATGACATGCCTTATGATGCCAATCACCCGCGAATTCCTCTTCTAAATCGACGCCGCAGCGGAAATAATAGAACGCTTTCAACATTCCCTTGTGAAGCTTATGATAAGGTAGCTCAGATACTAAGAAGGAACCTGATGCTTCCCTACCATCCTGCTCAATATGATATTGTCCTGGCTCTTCGATGAGCGAGAAGTCTCCTGTATACACGTTGACTCCACTGGCTTCATCCTTAATCGGATCTACAGCCTGCCCACGATAGACGACCTCCTTCGTCGCATCATTAATAACTCGATATTCCCCTCCACGCCCTTTGAACATAGCTATCTTCTTACTATTTATCGGATATCCTATTTGATTGATCGTAATGCTACGTATTCGACTATCAACCATCCTGTGCATCCTCCTCATCTTACATTGCCAAAATACACGTTTAATATATCTTACATTCCAATAATTGTATATCGTTTAAATGTTGGATCATCAAAATACCTGATTCAACTTCCATCAGGTATTTCATGGTGTCTTGACTTATTAAGGACGATTTGATGAATCCGATACTATTTTTTCTTTTTCAAGATACGAATGGGGCCCTTTAGCCTTCTATACCTCATTACTTTCCGAAATACAGATTTATCGGCAAGTTTCTTGAAGATATACGGGTCAGGGTTCGTATTCACCTCAATGATCCACGGCTTCATAGTCACATCAAGTCCAACATCAACACCAACTTGCCGATAATCGGGATATTTCTGGCGAAGTTGCTTGGCGATCGTGACACCCAATCTACTCATTTTTCCTATTACCGATTTCTGTTCGTTCAAAGACAGATGTGAAGATAACAATTTCTCAATATTCACGAGCTGACCACCACTGTGATAGTTCGTTACGATTTTCCCAGGGTGGGCTACTCTACCAATAATGCCTGTCGTCTCCCAGACTACCTTAGGATTTAGCTGAACCATGACTCGAACGTCAAATCTACGTTTTTGATATTTCAGTAAATGGATACCCATCTGTACCAAATAACTTCTCTTCTTCGTGACCTTCTTTAAAGATTGAAAAAAAGAATTATAGTCTTTAAACGTTCGCTTTTTCATTTCAATCTGATATTGATATTTATTTACCCCTTGCTTCAATACCTCCGCACGTATAACCCCATTACCATACGTACCTCGTTCAGGCTTAATATAGACCATCTCATATTTAGCTAACATCGACGAAAGGTTGTAGCTCGTTAATCTTTGTGTCATTGGAATGTATTGGCGTATCTCGCTGTGACTTAGCAATGCATTTGTCTTGAGCCATTTACTTGTAATCGTTCCCTTTCTTTTCCCCTTCATATCCAACCTCTCTTTCCTTAAATGAATTGAACTACAGCGATCATGACCACCTCATCAATCCCAAAATCTATATATTCTATTCAGCCCTATACTTCTTTGCATAGACCATAAGACCATACCTTTTCCAAAGAAACAGCATATCTTAGAGAAACAACTTCGTTGTACCTACAGATAGGGAGGATCGAAACATGCACATTCTTATCGTTGCTCCAGAGCAGATACCCGTTCCAGGTAGTGGTTCTGTAGAAATATGTATTCTTGCAATCGCTAAGCAACTCGCAACCAAACATCAAGTTACCATTATCAGCAGACGTACCCGTTCTTTAGCCTATGAGAGTCAGATCGGTCATGTCAGAATTATTCGAGTAGCCTCAGGAAGTACTTCAACTTATATTTCCTCTGTCCTTAAGTATATGAAAGGGAGAACCTATGACTTTATTCAAGTCGATAATCGTCCATATTATATGAGTCTCATTAAACAAACGTTCCCACACATACCTGTTTCTTTATTTCTTCACTCTTTAACGTTTGTTCCTCTTAAGCCACAAATATCAAGATACTTAAGAAAAGCAGACCTCATCATCGCTAATAGCCGTTCACTACAGCAGAAACTAACCTCACGGTTTCCCCATGTAGTAAAGAACATTCGTATCGTTGAGTTAGGTGTCGATGTGCTTCGGTTCCGTTCATGTACTTCCGCTGAGAAGAGAACAAGTAGAAAGAAATATAGACTTAGCAATGCCTTCACCATTCTGTTTGTAGGGAGAGTCATTCCTCAAAAGGGCGTACCGATACTGATTAAAGCCTCACATCTTGTGCGTAAACGTATACCCGTACAACTGGTTGTAGTAGGTAGAGCAAGACCATCCTACTTGAAGCGTCTTAAGCGACAGGCTCGAACTTTGGGCGTACCCATGACGTATATAGGGAAAATACCCCATGCAAATATTCATAACCTATACCATCTAGCAGACTGTTTCGTCTGTCCATCACAGAAACACGAAGCCTTTGGCCTCGTTAATATAGAAGCTATGGCCTCCGGTGTTCCAGTTATTGCTTCACGAAATGGTGGGATTCAGGAGATCGTAAATCATGGACACAATGGCTACCTAGTAACTCAATATCGCAGACCCGAAGGGTTCGCAGACTATCTGCTTGAATTAGCTCAGAATAAAAGTCTCCGAGAAAACATGGGAGAGAATGGCCGCGCTGATGTATTACAACAATTCACATGGAACCAGACTGCAACGAAGCTAGCTACTCTCTATTACAATGAACAATAACAACCGATACCCTAAAGAACGCGGTACCGGTTGTTATTGAGGTAGAATTCCTATAAGTGATTGCATATAAAAAAACCTGCCGAGATCATGCTCTCGGCAGGTAATAAGTTAATATCCTTTATTAGAAGAATAATCTTCTTCTAGGTGTAGCCACTAGAATTATCGCAAGTAAATCGAAAAGGACTAATGGAAGAATGAATGGTGCAAATGAGGTATGAGCTTTGTTATGACTCTTAACAGAAGAAACCTTCAAGTACATTTTTGTAGAACTTACCTTAATAATTTCCCCATAAAAAGTACTCCCATACTTTGTTTTGACCTTAACATGTTTATTTAAGTGCCTTCTAGCAGTTCTGTAATGGGATTTAGTTGACATAAATGATGTCCCTCCCTTCCACTCCAATATATGAGAGGGAAGGAAGGGACGTGTGGGCGTTACTTATTTAATCGCTGCACCAATCTCATTGATCATCTCAACCATAGATACAAGTCCACCACCGGATAGGTACCAATAGTTAGGATCAAGATAGACAATATGTCCTTCTTTGAAAGCCTTCGTATTCTTCACTAGATCGTTCTCAATAGTATCCTTAGCAGAGGTTGCTTCTGCACCTTCAGCGGCTACAACACTGCTTCTATCTACTACGAATAGATAGTCTGGATTCTTCTCTGCTATGAACTCAGAAGTAACACTTTGTCCGTGAGTAGACACTTCGATCTTAGCATCTGCTGGTGTAAACCCTAATACATCATGAATGATTCCGAATCTGGAACCTGCTCCATATGCACTTAGTTTACCTTCATTAGCAAGAACGATAAGTCCATTCTTACCACTTGATGTTGCTTTATCATGAATATCTTTAATCGAAGTATCAATCTTAACTAACTCTTCATCAATCTGTGCTTGCTTATCAAAAATTTGTCCTAATGTAATCATATTCTCTTTGAAAGAATCTACTAACTTCGTGTTGTCTACCCCTAAGAAAACTGTTGGTGCAATCTTATTCAACTCTTCATAAGCATCCTGTTGTCTTCCAGAAATAATGATAAGGTCAGGATCAAGCGCATTGATTGCCTCGAAATCAGGCTCTTTCAAGCTTCCTACGTTAGCATATTTCTTATCTTCATATTTCTTAAGGTATGGAGGGATGTTAGCTTGTGGTACGCCAGCTACCTCAACACCTAATTTATCAAGAGAGTCCAATATGCCGAAGTCAAACACTACAACTTTCTGAGGGTTTGTCTGTAATTTAGCTTCGCCTAGTTTATGTGTAATCGTTACTTCTTTGCTCTCTGCTGGTGTTGCTGCATTCTCCGTTGGTGTAGCTGCATTACCTGCTGGTTCAGTCGTTTCTGTCTTAGCATTATTATTGCCGCATGCAGCCATTACTACAGCCATCATTACAGTCATTATGATCATGAGTACATTCTTTTTCAATTCAATTCACTCCTAGCTTGTATTTGTAATGCTATTAAAATCATTGATGCTTAGTAATCTCCACATTGGCGCCTTTACATATAGAGTATACGCACATCATAATTTCCCAAATTAGAGTTCTGGATTTAAGCGAAATACACACATATCTTATTGTCATTGATGTTCTCAATATGAATAGCCATGCCATACACATCCTGAAGAACCGTACGATCGATAATATCTTGTGTAGCACCCTCTTTAATAATTCGTCCATCCTTCAGGGCAACGATATAATCGGAATAGACAGATGCGAAATTAATATCATGGATGACGATAATGACCGTTTTACCTAGTTCATCAACCATCCGTCTTAGCACTTTCATAATCTGCACGGAGTGCTTCATATCTAGATTATTGAGTGGCTCATCCAGCAAAATATAATCTGTGTTCTGTGCAATGACCATGGCGATATAAGCGCGTTGATTCTGTCCACCACTTAATTGGTCTAAGTATTTGTCTTGAATAGCCTCAAGATCCATATACGCAATCGCATCATTCACATACTGTAAGTCTTCCGCAGTTAATCTACCTTGAGAATATGGAAACCTCCCGAAGCTCACCAGTTCTTTAATGGTCAAACGGATATTAATATTGTTAGACTGTTTCAGAATGGAGATTTGCTTAGCTAGATCGTTACTCTTAATCTTGCTAATATCCCGTCCTTCAATGAGAATCTCGCCTTGATCCTTCGTTATCAGACGACTGATCATCGAGAGAAGTGTACTTTTCCCTGCACCATTGGGTCCGATAAAGGAAGTAATCGTCCCCTTAGTAATCTGAAGTGAGACTTGATCTACGACATGTTTACCTGCATATTGTTTGGAAACATTTCTTACCTCTATCACGACTTATTCTCCTTTAGCAGAAGATATATAAAGTATGCTCCCCCAATAAAGTTAATAATGACACTTAGGGTGGTGGAGAATGTAAATACCTTCTCAACAATGAACTGTCCTCCGATTAATGCGATAATGCTGATTAGAATAGAACCTAAGATTAAGTATTTGTGTTTATATGTTTTTAGAAATTGATGAGCTACATTGGCTACCAAAAGTCCTAAAAAGGTAATTGGGCCTACTAAAGCCGTTGCGATCGACATCAGAATGGCTACGACAACGAGCAATCTTTTGACAACATAATCGTAATTCACACCTAGATTGACCGCCTGATCTCTTCCTAGCGATATAACGTCTAGATACTTAATGAATTTCGTGAAATATATGGTTACACCAATAATGCCAATGATCGAAATTATTAATAAATCCGTATTCACATTATTGAAGCTCGCGAACATTTTGTCTTGCAACATCAAGAATTCATTAGGATCAATGAGTACCTCCATAAATGAAGATACACTTCCAAAGAACGTACCTAGTATCATCCCAATTAACAGCAGAAAGTATATGTTACTCTGGCCTTCTTTTCGGAAGAGAATCTTGTAAAACACGCCCGAGAATCCGATCATTAACGCAACAGAAATCAAGAAATTAATATTGCGATCCGTTGATGTTAACGTTGTAGATCCAAAAGCATAAATGATAAAGGTCTGAAACAACATGTATAAGGAATCCAAACCTAGAATACTAGGTGTTAGAATACGATTGTTCGTGATCGTCTGAAACACAACCGTAGAGAAGGCAATCGCACTACCTGTAAGAACCATAGCCAGAATCTTTTTACCTCTTCTTGGAAGAACATAATCCCAGTGACCACCTGCATCATACAAAAGGAACAAAGCAATAAGTACTATTACAATTACGAATAAAATACTGAACTTAGCCTTCATTATTCATATGCCTTTCTTCTAATAAGTAAGTAGATAAAGATTCCGCTTCCGATAACGCCAACGGTGAGACCAATCGGTATTTCATAAGGAAATATAATGAGTCGACCTAAGATGTCACAGAATAGAAGGAACACTGCTCCTAATAGCGCGGTATGTGAAAGACTCTTTTTTAGATTATCTCCTTGATAAATCGTAACAATATTCGGAACAATCAGCCCCAAGAAAGGAATCATCCCAACCGTTAATATTACGATAGAAGACACTGCTGCTACAATAACAAGCCCGATATTTACGACTTGCTTATAATTCAATCCTAAGTTCTTAGCGAACTCTTCACCCATACCCGCAATCGTGAATCGATTGGCAAATAGGTACGCTATAATGACGAGTGGAATGCTGATATATAACATTTCATATCGGCCCTTCAAGATCACTGAGAAATCTCCCTGTAACCATGATGCCATATTCTGAATGAGATCATTCTTATAGGCAAAAAATGTCGTAATCGAGCCAACTACGTTCCCAAACATAATCCCTACTAATGGAATAAAGATGGCATCCTTATATTTCACCTTGTCTAGAATTTTCATAAAGATGAAAGTTCCTATAAGTGCAAAGATAAATGCTACCAACATTTTCTGTAGCGATGTTGCATTCGAGAATACCATCATAGCGACAAGAATTCCGAATCTCGCTGAATCCATCGTACCTGCTGTCGTTGGAGACACGAACTTATTACGGGTCAACTGCTGCATAATTAAACCGACAATACTCATACTCATACCCGCTATAATGATGCTTATTAAACGCGGTATTCGACTTATTACTAATGTTTGCCATTGTTGATCTGTTAGGCGGAAGATATCCATTGGAGAGATATCTTTAACTCCGATGAAGATTGAAATAAATGAAAAAATAACAAGTGTAATGAGTAAATATCTCTTTTTCATAGTTCTTACCTTACTCTTCCTGAAATATAGGGTTAATGAACATTAATCAAGAATGATATTCATTATCAATTGACGATAAATTTAATTATACTGTCTTACTAGGGATTGTCAATGAAAGCTGTACTTTTTTCGAATAATTATATAGTCCATTTCGTTCGTCTATGCCCACCTTTATTGGGATAAAATGGTATGTTATAATGAATTATATTATTATTTGCATTCAATTACTGCTTATAACAACTTATTCATGAGATCGGAGTGCGCTTATGTTCGATATGAATCAATCAATGAAGAAGGATCAAAGAAAAGCCTACTTTGCTCTGAGAATTAATGTATTCTTTTTTAGTACATTCATCATTTTTTGCGTCATTATTGTGAGATTAGCTATCTTACAATTTGTAGAAGGAGCTACCCTGACTGAGAAGGAAACAAATGGTTTAATCAAAACCGTTGCACTTTCCCCTATTAGAGGGACTATTTATGATGATACGCATACCAAGCTAGCTTATTCTACCCCTATTCGATCTCTTTTCATTACATTAATGCAAGATTATAGCTTAGCCAAGGAAGACATATTAATTAAAAAGAAAAAGCCGCTTGTCCGAGCTGAGGCTTTTAAATTAGCTGAGAAAATCGAGAAGGCATTGCTCACATTAGATCCCGAGGGGGAGAAATTAACCTCTCAGAATATCATTGATGCAATGGATCTTGAATTCCTTAAGGGTCCCGGGTATCAGCCTCGACGCATTAAGACTGACCTTAACCCCGCTGAAATCGCTTATTTCTCAGAAAATAAAACGGCCTTTCCTGGCATTGAAATTGAAATTAAAGAAGAGAGCAATCGCCATTATAACCAAGATACAATAGCTGTCCAGACAGTAGGCTATATTAAATATTTTAAAAGTTCAAAGGAAATTTATAGTGAAATAGATGCGATTCAGAAGGTTAAAGACACCCAAAAGAACCCTGGGCTAACCTATACTGAGGATGAAATTGTCGGATATGACGGTATTGAATTCGCCTTTCAAGATGAACTCAGAGGACAGAACGGATATAAGGAGATTTCAGTCACCGCCCAGAATATGCCGATTGCTGTCGAACGAGTAGTTCCTCCCCAAAAAGGCCATGACATCTATTTGACCATTAACAAAAACGTACAATTAAAGGCAGAGCAAGCCATCACAGATCAGTTGCAATGGCTACACACCAATACAGTCTCCGGAAAAACCCATCCAAATGCCATTACAGGGTACGCTGTAGCGATGGAAGTGGATACAGGGAAAGTAATTGCGATGGCTAGCATGCCCGACTATAACACAAACGTTTGGAAATCATCTGGAAGCAAGAACATCTCTACCCAAGACTATGAAAAGATTAAGAATAATTATCAGAATGGTACGATCTCTCCGATTAGTTCTGGTAAATCTGTCAACGGCCTAGATTCACTCTTACTACTCGGTTCGACCATCAAGCCGCTCAGCGTATTAATCGGATTAAAGGAGAATCTATTCGGAATAAATGATTATTATACAGATCGTGGAATAACCTATATTGGGAAAGAGGGTTCTGAGTGGCCCATTAGAAATTCCTCTAGCCATGTCCTCGGGTCCATCGATCCCGCCAAAGCAATTAAAGAATCATCCAATGTCTTTATGGTCGATATGATCGGTAAGAGGTTAAATAAGAAATATCCAGGAGATGAAGGAATTAAAGTCTGGGATACGTATATGAAAAAATTCGGACTCGGTGTTTCTACCGGAGTAGATCTACCCAAGGAATACCTTGGTATACTTGAGTACTGGAATAAGAAACAGGCAGGGAGTAATTTGGCAGCCTTAGCTTATGCTTCTTTCGGCCAACAAGGTAAATATACGACCTTACAACTCGCCCAATACACTACTATGTTAGCAAATGAAGGTAAGCGAATGAAACCACAGCTTGTAAATGAAATTAAAGAACAAGATGGAACTCTCGTTAAGAAATTCAAGCCTGAAGTACTAAATGAATTCCCGTTAGATAAGCGCTACTGGCAAGAAATCAAACAAGGTATGAACACAACAGTAAGTGCCTTTGAAGGATTTCCTTACGATTTCGCAAGAAAGACCGGTACTTCTGAGCAGGAGGCAAAAGGGAAAATGAGAGATAACGGGATATTCATCGCCTATGCCCCACGTGATAATCCTAAACTCGCTATCGCTGTTGTCGTGCCCGAGGGTGGGTTCGGAGCTCAAAGTGCCGCACCCATTGCCCGTAAAATCTTTGACGCATATGATCAAGAATATGGTCTTGATGGGAATCCAAAGAAGTACAATCCTATCGCAGAGAGCACTTCTTTATCTGTACGTTAATAAAAAATCATACATTGGCACACATTATACGTAAAAGCAGCCTCGGGATAGTGAGAAAGGAATACTATTTCTCATTTCCCTCTATTCTTGAGGTTCTACTATATGAATAATGGAGCGTGCCGTATATGCCAAATTCAACCCCTCATGTAAACCGAAAAGTAACAATAGGGATTACCTGTATCTTCTTAGTATTATGTATGTCCTGCAGTAACAATAAGACTGCCACTGATACTAACCCTCCTACTAATACCGTTAAGACAAAGGGCACCCGTAGCCACTCTTCTCCTACTACATCTGGTACGTTTACCGATCAAGTCCTTTACACCGATTATTCAGGAAAGACTTGGATCCCCTTACAGAATGCCGTTTCGTCTATCGGCCTTCGTATGAAGGATTCTGGGGAAGCTGTTCAAATTGGTTATACTGACCCGATGTATAAGGCATACCTTGGACAGAAACAAGCCTCTTCATTAGGAAAAACCGTTCAACTAAAAGAAGCTCCTATCCGTTGGAACGGACAGTTATATCTAACATCTGATTCCCTCTCAAACCTTCTTCATACGAATGTGAAATGGAACCAACGATATCATCGAATTGAGATCTCACCTCTTCATGACGATTCACCAACGAATAATACAATCCAAACAAAGTCCTTACGCATCGCTAGCACATCAGCAGATACGGGGCAACTTATCTCATATGCCAAGACATTTTTAGGAGTTCCTTACGATTTCGGGGCTGAACCGTATGAGCAATCAAAGAAATTTGACTGTTCTACTTTCACACAACACGTGTTCAAAAAGTACAATGTGGACTTACCAAGACTAGCCAGAGATCAAGGTAATGAGGGTCGTGAGGTTTCACGGGATAATCTAAAAGCTGGGGATCTAATTTTCTTCACGGTTCCTGACCGATTTGAAAGTAACGCCATTCCTGGTCATGTGGGCATTTATATGGGAGATGGTAAGTTTATTCATACGTGGGGTAAACCAGGCGTACAGATTAGTGAATTAGACACAGGCTACTGGAGTAAAGTAATACTCTTTATGCGAAGTGTCTTATAAATTAAGGCATTCATGAATCGGAGCATTCATGGAAATAGTATGAGAGTAGTAAATCTAAGGAGGTCAGCACAAATGGATGACACACATGAATTTGTAGAGAAATTACATGATACCCAGAAGAAAGCGGCACGAAATAAGGAGCATCAAGGTAAAGGAACCCCAAGTCAAAAATTGCCTACAAAACAGCACGGAACACAGAAATAGACACAAATAATAACGGTATCGTTTCTTCTATGAGACGATGCCGTTGTAATCATAGTCGTTATAAGTTTCTTTACTATATCCCCATATAGTCTTGGTCTGGTTATTATTTATCCATTATATTTATCTGCTCAATACATTCATCGATCTTCTTACTAAAGTACTCATTGATGATATGATCCAACTGTTCCGATTTCATTAATACTCTCTTATCATCAACACCATAGATGCTAGCTAGCGTATTTAATTCAATTCGTATGCACTCGATCTTATTATATACCGATCCTATGTCCAATATGCTCCCTCCCCGTTTAATATCCATAATATAACAGGTTACCAAATTGTAACTATTTGGTATTTGTATATATATTCAATTAAACTAATATTACTATATTGACTCCCTCACATAGCAAAAAAGAGCCCTCGGAGAACTCCGAGTAGCTCTTGGAAAAAAGATGGTTACGATTAACGTTAGGTAACAGTACCAGTACCATGTGATAATGGTTGTATTTCATTCAAATCTATCGGTAATCCAATCAAAATAACGCTACATAAGCTGATCACTAGAATTAAAGATGATATTACTTTCTTCATAGTTACACCCCCTTTTTATAATCCCACCATACTCTTCAAAATCCTCTTTAGAAGCAAAATCTCTGTAGATTTCAAATAATGACATAGAATTAATTATTTCTCTTTTTTTATTTATATTAGCATATATTGTAAATGATTGTAATATTCTACTTATACCTTCTCTATATCTCTTTTTATTAAATTGATATATTGCTATTTGATAACAAAGATCCGCAAAACTTATTAAACCAAAGAGATCCTTATAATTTTCACTCGATTCTGAAATCGGGTCGTGAAATATTTGGATAGCATCATGAAAATTCTTAAGAATATCATCTATAGTAAAACCATGTTCGTTTGCCGCTTTTGTAATTGTTATAAGCCCTCTAAGAACTTCTTTTGGATTATCTTGCAATAGTAAAGTGTATTCTGTTAGAACACTTGTATTGCCCATAAGGATTTCAAGTGTAAACGCATTGGCAGCCGACCACATTTGATATTTCTTCACTTCTAATTGCCCCTCTACATCTAATCCTTCAATCCAGCTCAAATCCGAATAAGCAAGAACATATTTCATAGATTCCTTATAGTGACCCTGATATTCTAAAGCTACACCCTTCATCAAATAACCGTAACCGTAATAGACGACTAATGGTCTATCCATTACTAATCGCTCATAAGGCCTCTTTCCTCTCATTCTATGCTTCTCACTCCGTAGCACAATGTTAGCTATATCAATCAATTCATCGGCATATTGTCCCATTTTGTCCCACTTATTCAAAGCGTAGTAAATATTTGATATCTGAGACAAAGCGTCTAACTGATAATTCTCCGGCAATCTCTTACGATATGGAATAAACTGAAGTGTAGCCTCCATATTATGTTCCGTATCAAGTCCAATAGAGGCTCTAAATATACGATATTGGCTAATCGCTAACCTCTCCGAATGTTGATACCGTTCATGCTCAGCAACACATTTATAATATATGATGGATTCCTTCATCTTCCCACTGGTATACAGATTCTCAGCAAGAGAGAACACCAGCGTCAAATAAGTTAGATTCTCCATTAACCTAGTTAGCACCTGAGCAATCGTGTCTTCTTTGCCAAGTTCCGAACAGCGGATTAGAAATGAACCTATCCGTCTACCATTCGGCTTCTCATTTGCGAAACATTCTTCTACAAATAAGTCATATAGTGCTCCCTCATCATAACCAAGTGCCTTGGTTATGAGATCAATCTGCCGCACAGATATAGGCTTAGGCGGATTATTGTTAAGAATCGCGCTGATTACACCTTTATTAATTCCTGAAGCTTGTCCAAAACTACTAAATGAATGCCCAAAACGCTCTAAATGATTTATTATTTCTGACCGAATCGTGATTGCCGGACTCATTCCATCACCCCTATCACAGAAAAGTGGATCTCTCGCTGTCAAAACAAAATTAAGTATTCTCTCCTATATAATTACAATTATACGAATATATTGATATATGGTCAATTAATAATATACCAATAATTATTCAGAAACGTTGTAAAAATTCACACAAAAAAGGTAGCCTCATCCAATGAGAGCTACCTTATACAAATCTATCATAAACGGCATAATTGTTTATTTATAAGTGAAATCGAGATAGTGAGAATAAGCTAATATCCTGCTGTGTTGCTTGCTTTACCGTCAAATCTGATAGAATCTCTCCTACGACACTAGAGAATTTGAATCCATGACCTGAAAATCCACCTGCCAGTAGAATATTCGGATATGCAGGATGATGGTCGATAATGAAATCCTCATCAGGCGTCATCTCGTACTTACATACGGACCCACGAATAAGCTTGCCCGCTGCCAAAGGCATGTAGGTCTCAAGTGCATTTCTTAGATCTCGCTCATCATCCGCATAAGCTCCAAATGGTTGTAAAGGATCACCGGGCTCCCAAGATGCCCCTAGATCATGTCTACCAATCTTCACACCTGCCCCATCGATGCTAGGAAATCCGTAGAAGCCACCTTCCAGACTACCCAAAGTAAACCCTGGAAAGTTCTTGGTGTCAAAGAGTGACTCATCGCTTTGGAACCAGCCTACGACTTTACGGACAGACTGGATGGGTAGCTTGATGAATGGCTCCAATGTTTTGAACCATGCACCTGCACTTAATATCGCTTTATCTGCATGAAACACCCCATGCTGTGTATGGACCGATACGCCATTAACATTCGCTTCAATAGATTCGACACGCGTATAGGGTAAAAGAGTAGCACCTTCCGCTAATGCCATTTGCCGATAAGCTGCAACACATTTCTCACTAAATAAATAACCCGCTTCCGGCTCGTACAACCCCGTGAAATCGTCCGTCAGTCGAATACCGGGCCACCGCTTAGCGATTTCATCTGCATCAATTAGCTCTAGGGGTATGCCTAACTGGCTTGCGTCCTTAAGCCGCTGTTCATATGAGTACACCTTTGAAGAAGACATATTCAATACACCCGATTGAATAAGCAACGAAGTACCCGTAGCTTCTTCAAGTTCATTCCATAGCTTATGAGCACGGAGGGCCATAGACACATAAGATGACCCTCCATGATAAGCATGTCGTATTAACCGTGGTTCACCATGATGGCTCCCCTCATGATGTGGAGGATCGAATGCATCAATGAGTAACGTTCGAATACCTTGGCTAGCTAAATGATACCCCGCACTCATCCCCATAGAACCCGCCCCCACGACAATAACGTCGTATGACATCCGTATGACAATCGCCCCCTATCATGGCTCTATCTAATCTAATTGATCATTAAGCAGGAACTGTTGAATAGCCCGCTGAGACAAATCAGCGAAGTAATGCGCACTAATTGATAGCGCTTGCTCATCCACATCGAATGCAGGATGATGCCATTCCTGCGGTCCCGAAGTACCCATAAAGACGAAGAACCCTGGAATCTCCTGCTGATAAAAGGCAAAATCCTCTCCTGCTGGAGAGGGAATCGCCGTCACCACATGCAATCCTGCACTTTCAGCCGCCTCAATGGCAAGCGACTCAAGTGAAGCATCATTATGAACGGAAGGAGGGCCGGGTAACCATCTCACACTGGCCGTTGTACCAAATGCAGAAGCAACTCCATCGATGATCTGTTGAAATCGTTTCAACACATGATTCCTTACCTCGATGTCAAACGTACGAATCGTCCCATCTAACATGGCTGATTCTGAAATAACATTCCACGCTGTTCCACTGTTAATACGAGTTACACTAATCACAGCGCTCTGAAGAGAGCCTATATTACGACTCACGATAGATTGAAGGGCCGTAACCATGTGCGAAGCAACTACGATTGGATCTACTCCAGCCTCTGGCACTGCCGCATGTGTACCAATTCCCTTTACCTCAACAGCGAATCCATCCGCAGCAGCCATCAGTGCGCCAGATTTAATTCCAATCGTTCCAGTTGGTAGATCGGGCTTGTTGTGCATTCCAAATATGGCCTGCACCCCTTTCAACGCCCCCGTTGCAATAACCTGTTTAGCCCCCTTGGCCTTTTCCTCAGCCGGCTGAAAGATAAACCTTACCGTACCCTTCAATTCATGCTCTCTTCGCTTCAATAGCAAAGCTGTCCCCAAGATAGACGCTGTATGGAAATCATGGCCACACGCATGCATTTTCCCAGGAAATAATGAGGCATAGGGTAAGCCGGTATCTTCTTGAATAGCTAATGCATCGATATCTGCCCGTACTGCAATGATCGGTCCGCCATGATAACCGCCTACTTCTGCGATAATTCCTGTCGTAAGTGAATAATCCGCGATCCGAATTCCCGCTTCTTCCAACCAACCACGAATAGATTTGGTTGTTTCGAACTCTTCATAAGATAACTCAGGATTAGAATGTAAATGACGTCGCATCTCAATTAATTGTTGTTCTAACATAACTATTATTCACCCTCTACTAGTACCTCTGAGAAAGCTTCCTTTAGCAACTTATAAGAATGAATTCGCTTGGAGAAATCCTTAATAGCTGTCGTAACGATAAACTCCTCGATACCATATTGTTGTTGAAGATTAAGCAGATGTTCTCGAACCGTCTCCTTCGATCCTTTGGCGATTGCAGCATCTTGAATATCGATTCGATAGCCTTCATTCGATTGGTTACCAAATTCTTCTGCTTTTTCTATTGTACCTAAAGTCACAGATTTCCCGCTATCTAAATGTACCTTGATTAGCTTCTGTTCCCCGGCTAATTCATTCGCCTCTTCATCTGTATTTGCAATAATGACAGAGAGGGCTAGAATTAGCTGTGGTTGGGTACCCTTGCTTGTGTTAAACCGATTTCGGTATGTGGCGAAGGCATTCTCAGCAATAATAGGATCACTATTAATAAACTGAGCAAATACATAAGGAAGCCCTAGATCCGCAGCAGACTCTGCACTAGATACACTGGCACCTAGCAGATACAGTTTAGCAGGCTGTACCGGATTAGGCGTTGCACGTAAGCCACTTTGTGGATGATCCTCATCCAGTTGGTTATGAATGAGCTGTTCTAGTTCTTCCAACTTGTGCTCTAATGACGGTGTTTCGGTAATTCCCTGTTGAAGTGCCTTCGTAGAACGAGGAAGTCCTCCAGGTGCTCTCCCAACACCTAAATCTACTCTCCCAGGTGCTAATGTCGCTAGGACATTGAAATTCTCGGCTACCTTATATGGGCTATAATGCTGAAGCATAATACCACCTGAACCAATCCGAATGGATTGTGTCCGCGCTAATAAATAGGAAATCAGAACTTCTGGTGATGACCCAGCAACTTGATCAGAATCATGATGTTCTGACACCCAGAATCGGTGATAACCTAACGCTTCAGCTAGTTGAACGAGTTCAATAGTATTCTGAAAAGCAATCGCAGCGGTATCACCTTCAAATACTGGGCTTTGGTCTAATATACTAAGCTTTACTCCCATCGAATCATCCGCTCCTTCTATATTTCCTCTTTTAGAGGTTGTTCAAAAGGTCACATTTTGAACTCTTATTTATATCGAGTACGCCCATTCTGAAGTGATGCGTTTCAAGAATTGCTTCGTCCGCTCTTCCTTAGGTGCACCAAAAATATCTTGCGGTCTTCCTTCTTCAACGATGATACCTTCATCCATAAAGACCACATGGTTAGAGACATCCCGAGCAAAGCCCATCTCATGTGTAACAACAATCATCGTGATGCCTTCTTTGGCGATTTTACGAATAACATCTAATACTTCGCCGACCAATTCAGGATCTAGTGCTGAAGTAGGCTCATCAAATAAAATCACTTCTGGATTAAGGGCTAATGCCCGTGCAATACCTACACGCTGTTGTTGACCACCTGATAATTGGCTAGGGTAGGCATCAAGCTTCGCACCAAGTCCCACCTTCTCTAGCATTTCTATACTCTTCTGCTTAGCCGCGTCCGCCGAGAACTTCTGAACGATGATAAGTCCTTCCATCACATTCTCAAGTACCGTCTTATGCTTAAATAAATTGTAGTGCTGAAACACCATAGCCGATCGTTGTCTAAGATTATGAATATCCTTCTTATTGGCTTGTTTGTAATCTAAGTTGAAATCACCAATCTCAATTTGTCCCTCATTGGGTTTCTCTAAATAATTAATGCAACGAAGCAGCGTTGTTTTGCCCGAGCCACTCGGACCTAGAATGACAACGACTTCCCCTTTTTCCACGGTCAGATTAATACGATGTAACACTTCATGCTTACCAAACGACTTGGATATGTTGGTCAGTTTAATCATGCTACACCTCCTCGATTGTAATTATTGATCCGTTTCTCAAGCCTACTTGTTGCTCTCTCTATGAGAACCGTCATTCCCCAGAAGAGTAGTGCTGCTGCAATATAGGATTCAAGAAACTTCCAATTGGTTGCCGCCACAATTTGTGCTTGTGCGTTAATATCCACCACTGACACGGCGAAAGCAAGCGTAGATGCATGCAGCATACCTATCAGGCTATTAGAGAGATTCGGGAGACACACCGATAATGCCTGAGGAAGAACAATTCTTCTCAATGCTTGTGCAGTTGTCATCCCTACGGAATAGGCTGCTTCTATTTGTCCACGATTAACAGCGATGATACCCGCTCTAATGACCTCTGACATATAAGCTCCTGCTGTTAGAGAGAAAGAAATAAACACAAAACCGATTAAAGGAATTTGATTGGAGTGAAAAGGGAGTCCCCAAGCTCCTGATATCCCATCTATAAGCATCGGAAGTCCGAAATAAATAAGAAATAAATGCATCAACATGGGCGTACCACGAATGAACATGACATAAGCAACAGCGATTCTATGCAGAACCGGTACTCTGTATATCCGAATAAGCGCAACCGCCGATCCAATAATCAATCCCATGGATACAGAGACCGCGGTAATAATTAATGTCGTTGGGAGTGCTTTAAACAAACTTAGCAAAGCCGTTAGAATGAACAGTGGGTCAATTTTCAATGTGGATCAACCCCTTTCTCTAACCTTGCTATCTCTCTTTTACGCCATCCAATCAACCTTTTCTGTGACCCTTCCTTCTCGATAATTTGCCGTTCATGCCTTAGCAGTCTAGCTTCCAAATAGAAGAATATTCTTTCAAGAACTGTACTAATCACGAAATAAATTAGAGATAAAGCAATATAGGTCTCAATAAAATGACGCGTGGCTGATCCTAAAGTCTGTGATTTCCCCGTCATTTCCATAGCACCTAACGTAAACGCTAGTGAGGAATCCTTCAGATTGGCGATAACTAGGTTAGAAAGAATCGGCACAGATATCGACAACGCCTGAGGAAGTATAATTCTCGTCAATGCTTGGTAGCCACTCATTCCAACCGAATAGGCCGCCTCTATCTGACCCCGATCAACTGCATTCACTGCGGCGCGTATCGCTTCTGAAATAAATGCCCCGCTGTGCAGGGCATAGGTCACGATAACGAATATAAGCACATTTGTCCTTGAGGTATCCACATGAATTAATTTCAACAATTCCGGTAACCCGTAATAAATAAGGAACAGCTGAATCAGAATGGGTGTTCCACGAAAGAATGATACGTATACTTGAGAGACTCTTTTTAAGATTGGGACATTGTATAATCTGGGCAACGCCACTATAAACCCGATAATAAGACCAAGTAATATGGAGCCTGCTACGATAAATAGGGTGATATGCAGGTATGACAGTAATTTGGGTAAAAAATCAAATACATAGTTAATATCAAATTGTCTGCCCACAGCATTTACACCCCTCTTATAAGTTCATAATTTACATCTAGGAAATTTTTTTATTTCTTAGTTTCTTCAGCTAAACTCTTGGTAAAGTCTTGACCTAGCCATTGGACACTTAATTTAGCTAGCGTACCATTGCCTTTCAACGTCTTAACCGCTTCATCAAGCTTATCTGACAATTCTTGACCATCCTTACGTAATACGAACAATACATCCGATTGAATCAGTGCCTCTCCAACTGTCTTCAAAGCAGGCGTACCGTCAGTACCAAGGTAATCTCTGATTGCAAAATCCGTGGATAGTGTAGCATCTACGCGCTTGTTCTCAAATAGCGTTACTTCATCATTGGCCTCACCACTGGAATACACAATTTCAAGGGCATTATCATGCGTTGCATTATATTCTTTTAAGAAAGTAGCCTGGTTGCTTGTTGGTCCAATAAGAACCTTCTTACCTTTCAAATCTTCAATCGAATTAATTGTAGTATTATCCTTTGTCACGGCTACTTTCGATAAGAAAATGCTATATGGTTCTTTGTTGAATAAGAATTTCTCTTCACGCTCTTTATTCTTTTCCATTTGGTGAGCGACGAAATCAATTTTGTTTGTTTCTAGGCTTAGTAATAAATTATCGAAATTCATCGTCTTAAATTCAAATTCATACTCTGGCAACAATTTATCAATTTCTTTCACAAGTTCAACATCGAACCCAGTCAGTTTGCCGTCCTCATCAATAAAGCAGACATTCGGGAACTGCGTACCTGTACCGACAAGGATCTTCTTCACTTCTGTAGAACTTCCGCCAGTCTTATCCCCCTGTGCAACTTCCCCATCATTCTTTGATCCACACCCTGTAGACATTACCATTAGTAATATTACAGCGCTTATCACAGCCAGCTTCTTCATTCTTATTCCTCCCCAATTTGTGTTCTCTAAAAATAAAATAATTCAATCTCATAATTCCTATAAGTTTTGTATGATTTAGTGTTGGATTAACTTTACAACCATGCGTTGTTCCCGTCAACGGGTTAGCTAATAGAGGTTTTCTATACCATCATTTGATATTTCAATAGCACATTTATAGTCAATGGGCGTTATTATTGAGGGCAGTTGGAGAAATAGACAAAAAAAATAGACTACTCGTCATACAGTAGTCTATTTCATCATTTATTTTAGATTTACATTACCCTTACCAAAAAGTTCGCGCCTCACTAAACTATTCTGCTTTAGATGATGTCACTTGCGAATCCCAACATTCAACCCTATGAGAATCATCCAGTATAGGCAGACTTTCTCTCGTAAATACAGGATCTTTCCCTGCCTTCTTCTGCTCCATATAATCTTTCAGTGCGGCAAAAGCGACCTTGGATAACAACGTAATAGCAATCAGATTGACGATAACCATGAAGCCCATAAATAAATCAGCTAGATCCCATACTAACTTAACTTGAGCCACAGATCCGAATATGATCATTCCTAATACACTAAATCTATAAATGTTAATCCAGATCTTATTGGATTTCAGGAATGCAATATTAGTCTCTCCATAATAATAATTCCCGATCAACGTACTGAATGCGAATAAGAACACCATTAAGGCTAAGAAACCCGAGGCCCATGAGCCGATATGAACACTTAGTGCCGCTTGTGTTAATTCGATGCCATCTAACCCAGATTGCGTATATACGCCTGAGAGTAGGATGATCATAGCCGTACTTGTACAAATCACCAATGTATCTACTAACACACCTAAGGCTTGAATTAACCCTTGCTTAACCGGGTGGCTTGTCGTCGCCGTGGCTGCTGCATTAGGTGCACTCCCCATACCCGCTTCATTCGAGAACAATCCACGCTTCACACCCTGCATAAGCGCAGCTCCTAATGATCCTCCTGCAACTTGTTCAATACCAAATGCATTCTTTACGATCAGCGTAATCACTGCTGGAACTTGCCCAATATTAACTAGCACGACATAGGCAGCAATACCAACATAAAGCACCGCTAGTACAACGACGATATATTCAGACATCTTCGCGATACGTTTTACGCCACCAAATATAATAACAGCAAATGCCGCAGCCATGACTAAGCCGATTATTAAACGATTCGTGCCAAAAGCATTCTCGAAAGCTATTGAAATCGTGTTCGACTGTACGGCATTAAACACCAGTCCGAATGATAATGTGATTAGAATAGCGAACAAAGCACCCATCCATCGTTTATTTAATCCCCGTTCCATGTAGTAGGCTGGTCCACCTCGGAAGCCATCTTTATCCTTGACTTTATACACTTGTGCTAACGTACTCTCAATGAAGCTCGATGCTGAACCAATAATGGCAATAACCCACATCCAGAACACTGCACCAGGGCCTCCAAGTGCAATCGCGATCGCAATTCCTGTAATATTACCGGTCCCGACACGAGCAGCCATACTTATACAAAATGCTTGAAACGGAGAAATGCTATCACGAGCACCACCCTTAGATTCTCTTAATAGGCGGATCATTTCTTTTAATAGACGAAATTGTAGGAACTTCGTTCTAAAGGTGAAATACAGACCACAGACGATAAGCATAACGATTAGTAATTTAGACCACATCATACTGTTTATAAAATCAATCATGTTTTGAAAAGTTTGCAACATTTATGCGGCTCCCATCTAGTTGAGTAATATGGTATTAAATGTCCATTTTGAGTAGACATATTAGTATATCAAATTTTTATTAAGGAGAGATACATGTATTAATTTGGCATACATCTTTTAATCTTCCTAACTTCAGGTTTAAACATACACACTTCGGAGGAGTTTCTATTTTCTTTAAACCATGATTACGAATTAGACCATCCGTCATACACAAAAAACCAGAATATAAATGACTATTCTGGCACCCATCTGGACATACAACGATTAACACTTCTCTCATATTAAGATTTCAAAAATGATTGCTTGCTGAGAAGAATCTCCTTAGCCATATCCAAAAGCGAGTTAAACACCACGCTATTCTCTCCATGAAGGTTGATCAGATTGGTTTGCAATGAAATGTTAGACACTTCCGGGAAATGAATAGGGAATAACTTCGCTTCCGATACTTCCTTGCTCACACATAGACTGGGCAGAAAGCAGATCCCTGCTTTATTCAAAACTAATTTCTTAGCCGTCTCTAAATTGTCTGTCATGTACTCAATCTGGGGAGGATTGTCTAAATTCTCAAATACACGATGTAGTTGCAACCAATCCAATGCACCACATTCAAAGAATACTAAAGCCTCTTGTTCAATATCTTTAATCGTTACCTCATGATTATCAATAAAAGAATGCCCCTCATGTACATATAACGTAATGGGATCTATATATAACTTAATAGATTGAAGATGCGGATGTGCCACATTACGCACAAATCCAACATCGAGCTCCTTATTCAGTACCTGATTCATAATATCGTCAGTGGTCGCTACGCTAAGTTTAAACGTGAGGTCAGGGTAGTTGGTCTTGAGAACAGGAAGTACGTCTGGGATGATGTAGTTAGCTACGGATATCGTACAGCCAATTCTGACAACGTTCGGCAGCGCTTTTTGTTTATGGAGCTGTACTCTACCCTTTTGGTAGGTTTGTAATATCTGCTGAGCAAAGGGAAGAAATTGTTTCCCTTTTTCCGTTAATTGAATCTGTCTTCCAAAGCGATCAAACAGTTTGCAATCCAATTCTCGTTCCAGTGTTTGTATTCGCGCGGTTACTGAAGGCTGGGATAGAAATAACATATCTGCCGCCTTATTGAAGCTCCCGTAATGAATCACATAAACAAAGGCCTCCAAATTCTCAATATTCATCTAAATTCCCTCCTCAGCGATCATATCATCTTACATTTACAACTTATCCTATAAAATAACTTGGTTATATGATTTCCTATTATATTACAGCAATTCCATAGAATAATTCAAGATGAATTTCATGAATCCACCTTGCCACCACATCGCTTAACAATCAGACAACATGAATAAAGGGATTCTCCATCCCATCTCGATTACAAGACAGGATAAAAAAATCCCCATAATAGTGAGTAATAGCGTCCCTTCAAACAGCCGTTTCCTATGATATCAAATGACTTGTTAAGACGGATTGCAGATGCTCTAACCCAACTTCAGTAACAGCTTCGAATTTCCCATCATTACCAATCTCTACGACCGGTACATGCCGCACACCGTATTTCACCTCTAATACATCACGCAAAATATCATTACCTTCTACATTTATATTCTCATAGCTGTAATTATTATCCTCAAGGTACGTTTTCACTTCTGAACAATAATGGCATCCCGGTTTACTCCACACGACAATCTTTGGATTCGTTGACATATATAATTCCTCCTAAAGTTTTACGAAGTAAAACTAACTTCGTAAGCATTGGCTAAAGTTTTACGAAGTAATAACTTCGTAAGCATCGGCTTACGTTTTACGAATTGTTTTCACTTCGTCATTTCACTATTCTTATAATGCTGGATAATGGCACGCTGTTAAGTGTCCTCGTCCTACCTCTCGTAGCACGGGTTGTTCCTCTCTGCATCTTGCTGTTGCTGCGGGGCAACGTGTATGGAAGTGGCAACCCGATGGCGGGTGCGCTGGGGAAGGGATTTCTCCTTGAATCGCAATATACTCTCTTGTACGTGTAGGATCTGGCAAGGGGATGGAAGCAATAAGCGCCTTCGTATAATAATGAGCAGGATGCAGAAATAACGCCTCACTAGGGGCAATCTCAACAAGCTTACCAAGATACATGACACCGATTCTATCCGATATATGCCGCACAATATTAAGTCCATGCGCAATGAATAGATATGTGAGGTTCAGTTCCTTTTGTAAATCTTGCATAAGGTTAACAATTTGAGATTGAACGGAAACGTCCAACGCCGAGACAGCTTCATCCGCCAGAATGAACTCCGGATGAAGCGCAATCGCCCTAGCAATTCCAATCCGCTGACGTTGACCACCTGAGAATTCATGTGGATATCGATCAACCCAAGTACGATCAAGACCCACTACTTCTAGAAGCTCTTCTACACGTGACCTTCTCTCCTTCGTATTTAAATCCTCATGAACAGATAAGGGCTCTCCAATGATATCGCCCACATTCCAACGCGGATCTACGGAACTATACGGATCTTGAAATATCATTTGCATATTCTTGCGTGCTTCTCTGAGTCCCGTCGCATTGAGATTTCCTAAGTCACGACCTTGATACATGACACGACCCGAAGTGGCTTGTTCTAGCTGCAAAATGACACGACCTAGCGTTGATTTACCGCTTCCTGACTCCCCAACCAGTCCAAACGTCTCGCCCTTACGGATATTAAGAGATACATCATCCACCGCTCGAATCACGGTCTTATTGCGACTAAGAATGCCATTACGAATGGGATAGAATTTACTTAGTCCCTCTATTGCGAACAAATTATCCCCATCAACCAACTCTTCTCTTGCTTCCGAAGTTGCATGCACCTCGATTGCAGGTGCATCCAACGAATCTACTTTTAGGTGCTTCTGACTCCAATCCTTACACTGAACAAGCACTTCCGCATGCCAACATGCTGTTAAACGACCGTTCACTACTTGTAAGGGTGGATTGTCCTTAACGCAACGCTCTGTTGCATAGGGACAACGCGGATGGAACCGACAACCTGTAGGCAAATCAGACAGACTAGGAATCGATCCTTCAATGGAATACAGCTTATTAGAACGATCACTATCCATCGTTGTAATGGATTGAAGTAAACCCTTTGTATATGGATGATGTGGCTGCTCAAATAATTGGAACACAGTCGCCTGCTCCACCACTTGACCTGCATACATGACGATAATTCGATCTGCTATTTCAGCTGCGATGCCCATATCATGTGTAATCAACAAAATCGACATATTAAATTCTGTCTTTAGTTCTTGCAACAACTGTAGAATCTGCGCTTGAATGGTCACATCTAACGCCGTCGTTGGCTCATCTGCAATCAGTAATTCAGGACCACATGCCAGAGCCATTGCGATCATTGCCCGTTGAAGCATCCCACCCGATAATTCATTCGGATATTGCTTCATACGGATGTCTGGCTCTGGTATTCCTACCCTCTGCAGTAAATAGACAGCATGCTTCCAAGCTTTGCTACGCGAACCCTGCTGATGGGTCATAATAACTTCAACAATCTGGCTACCAATCGTAAATACCGGATCAAAGGCTGCCATTGGTTCCTGAAAGATCATCGCCATCTTTTTCCCACGAAGTGAACGTAATTCTTTCTGTGGCATGGCAACGAGATCAATGCCATTCAGCATAATATTGCCTTCGGAAATGATTCCATTCTCGTAGTCAATCAATCTCATGACGGATTTAGAGGTAATTGTCTTGCCACTTCCTGACTCTCCTACAAGGCAGACCGTCTCACCTGCTTGAATGGTCAATGACACATCCGTTATGGCTCTAAGCAAGCCTTTTTTAGTATTAAAATCTACCGATAAATGTTGGATATCCAGTAGTTGTGTCAAGTAACGACCCCTCCTTCCGAAATGGATATTAAGCTGTACGTTTCTTCGGATCTAATACATCTCTCACTTGATCCCCAATGATATTGACCGCAATAACGAATATCGTTATTGCGAGCCCTGGAAAAGTACATATCCACCAAGCAACCGTTAGATATCCCCTTCCTTGTGAGAGTAACGTTCCCCAATCGGGAACTTCCTTAATCAATCCCAAACCTAAGAAGCTTAACCCCGAACCCATTAGAATAGATGAACCAATCCCTAGAGTAGCCATAACAAGAAGGGGTGACACGGAGTTCGGAAGGACGTGCTTCCACAGGATTTGGATGTTAGAACTACCGATTGAGCGCGACGCCATAATGAAAGGACGGCTTTTAATACTTATCATTTGTCCCCGCATGACTCTCGCATATCCTGGAATAGCAGATACCGCTACAGCCAGAACAATATTAAATAGACTTGGTCCTAGTGATGCCGCAATAGCTAGGGCAAGTAAGATGCCCGGAATAGTCATTAGAACATCAATAAGTCTCATAAGAATCGTATCTACAATGCCCCCAATGTATCCCGATATGACGCCAATCAAGCCACCCACGAGTCCACCAATGATCACTGAGGCGAAACCAATGAATAGTGAGTCTCGGCTGCCATATACCACTACGCTAAATATATCCCTTCCGAAATAATCTGTTCCGAATAGATGAGCCGCGCTAGGTGCCTGTAATAATTGATCTGTAAGCATCTCGGTTGGTAAATATGGCGCAATCCACCCCGGAACTATTGCACATAGAATAATGAATGCCACCACTAACGCCGCAACCACCACCAACAATTCAGACACAGCGAGTCGCTTCTGAAACAAGGAAGTCGGAAACCGCAGTCTCCTCCCCTGCCATGCGACTTCTGATGAAATGACTTCTTTCATGGGTAACCTCCTAAAAGTTTGCGAAGCAAACTATCTTCGTAAGCGATACTTCTCCCCACCTACAACCACTAATGCGCCCGTCTTACTCGTGGATCAATATAGGTATAGGAAATATCCACAATGAGATTGACGATAATGTAGATGATCGCTGAGAAGAAGACGACACCCTGAACTACAGGTAAGTCTTTTGCCATAATTGCATCTGCAATAATTCGGCCTATGCCCTGTCTAGAGAAGACCGTCTCAATGACAACCGCACCGGCTAACATCTCCCCAATCAATACACCCATCATCGTTATAGCTGGAATAAGCGCATTACGTAACGCATGCTGATACATGATAGCCCTCTCCGATAACCCTTTAGAGCGCAGTGTTACAATGAACTGCTCATGGATGACTTCAAGCATGCTATTGCGAACCATTCGAACGATGAATCCCGCTCCAACGATTCCTAACGTTATCGCTGGAAGGACTAACGTCTTGAATCCATCCGACCCCATGACAGGTAACCAGTGTAGTTGTATAGAGAATAATAGAATGAGCAGAATTCCAGTCCAAAACGTAGGCATGGAGATACCAAATAGGCCAACAATTCTTGCCACAATATCAATCCATCGGTTCCGATGAATAGCAGACAATACGCCTAGCAGAACACCTACAATAACAGCAATAATAGAACTTGCTATCGTAAGCATCAGCGTAGCTGGGAAATGCTTTAATATTTTGGGAAGAACTGGCTCTGAATTCATCATGGAATTGCCAAAGTCACCATGAATGATGTTGTTGAAATATGACGCGAATTGAATATAGAACGGTCGATCTAACCCTAGCTGATGGCGTAAATTAGCTATCGTCTCTGGCGTAGCAGAAGATGGGTCGATCATCATTAGAACAGGATCACTAGGAAGCAAATAAAGGATACAGAACACAAGGATCAACGACCCTAAGACAACAAATAGCGATGTAAATAGTCTTGTGATGATGGATCTGCCCACTTCCACTACCTCCTTTGTTTACTTGAGCAGGTTAACATCATTAAAGAGAGGGTAACCCAAGGTATCAAATTTCACATCTTTCACAGCGTTCGAGGCTGCAACCGTATAAGGAAATACATAAATAGGAAGTATAAGAGCCTTGTCGATAATATTTTTTTGAATTGTTTTGTAAATAGCGATTCTCTTGCCTTGGTCTGACTCCACCAATCCTTGCTCAAGTAACTTATCAAGTTCTGGATCAGCACTCCCTGAAATACTTAGCTTGGCTGCGTTTGGCGCAGATGTATGATAGAACCAATACAGCCCATTAGGATCGGAATTAACTTGATTATTACCATATAAATCATAATCACCATTGATATACACCACCGTTTGGACGTCCTTTGTAATCTCGACTTTGACATCAATCCCCAAAGGTTTTAACTGCTGTTGAACGATCGCAGCAATATCATTTCTCTTCTCGCGATTTGGTGAACCATCTACGTATTGAATTGTTAGTTTCTTGCCGTCTTTTTCACGGATTCCATCCGCACCACGCGCCCAACCAAGCTCATCTAACAACTGATTAGCTTTATCTACGTCAGGTTTGATACTGTTTTCAAGCGATTCATTATAACCCAAAATCCCTGGTGATAACGGTGACCATGCTCTCTCATAGGTCCCAAGGTATAACGTCTTCACAATAGAATCGACATCCACCGCAAGTTGAACCGCTTGTCTTGCCTTAGGATCATTCCATGGTGCACGTCTTTGATTGAAAAAGAGGGTGTACGGTAATCCAACCGTATTCACTTGTAGTAACTGAAAGTTAGAGTCACCCTTTATCGAAGCTACATTCTGCGGAGGTACGGTCTCAGCAGCATGCACCTGACCACTTTGTACGCTACCAATCCGGGTCGCTTCTTCTGGTATGATTTTAAAGGTGATTTTATCGAGATATGCGGCCCCCTTATTATCAACAATAGCCGGAGCCCACTTATAGTCATCGTTTCGTTCAACGACAATCTCAGCATTCTCATCCCACTTCACAAATTTGAAAGGGCCTGTTCCCACAGGATTCTTACCGAATTGTTCGCCGTCTTTCTTCGCCGCAGTAGGTGACACAAGTCCTAATAAAGCCTGCGTTAAATTCCCCAGAAAGGCTTGAGAAGGTGTCTCCAAGTTTAATTTAACGGTATATTCGTCGATCACCTCTGACGATTTGTAAGGATGGAGCAAAGCTTGTGCATTCGCTGCTTTCGTCTCTGGATTAATAATCCGATCGAAGTTATATTTAACCGCCTCTGCATTAAATGGCGTTCCATCTTGGAACTTAACATCTTGGCGAAGCTTGAAAGTGTAGCTCTTAGCATCAGGTGACACAGTCCACTCTGTTGCAAGCCAAGGACCAATGGTGTGATCTGGCAATTGCACGACTAGACTGTCATATAGGGTTCTAATCACGCGAACAGATACGGCCAATCCACTTCTATGTGGGTCTAACGTGTCTGGAGAAGTTGCTAACGCATAGCTTAGTTCTCCTCCCTGTGAGGACTTGCCACCTACACCTTCCGTCGTTGTTCCCGTAGCATTACCATCCGCTTCCTTCGTACCTATTGAACAACCACCCAACACCAACATGAGGACCATCGCCACCGCAACGTATTTCAACCAATTATTTTGCAATTTCAGCATCTATATTTCCCCCTATCCATATCTCAATCAATTCTCTGCTATTTATCTCTAGCTATTTCCTTAGACTTCAGTTGTAACTTTCTTCTTAACGTAACGATTCTCAGGAATCGACAAGCCTAGATTGCCACGTAACGTATCAGATTCGTATTCTGAACGATAAATTCCACGTTCTTGTAGAATAGGAACAACTAGCTCAACAAAGTCAGTCAATCCACTAGGCACACCAGTCGCAATAATAAATCCATCTGCCGCTTCTTCTTCGAACCACTGCTGGACTAAATCTGCGATTTTCTCAGGCGTTCCTATGAAATTCCCTCTAGGTGTCAAGGCTCCAAGTGCTACCTCACGAAGTGTTAGATGATGCTCCTTGGCATCCTGCTTAATCTTATCTGTCCCACTTCGGAAGCTATTAGCCCCTAAGTCGCCTAAATCAGGGAACGGCTCATCGAGCGGATATTGTGAGAAATCATGATGCTCAAAGAATCTTCCTAAATAGTTCAACGCATTCTCAATCGTAACTAGGCTCGCAATTTCTTGGTATTTACGCTCTGCTTCTTCTTCCGTCCGACCTACAATTGGACCGATGCCAGGGAAAATAAGAACATCATCAGGAGAACGTCCGTACTCGATGGCTTTCTTTTTCACATCTGCATAGAACTTCTTAGCATCTTCAACGTTCCCGTGACCCGTAAACACCGCGTCTGCACCTTTACCCGCTAGATCTTTCCCATCATCTGACGAACCTGCTTGGAATATAACGGGCTGCCCTTGCTTAGACCTTGCTATGTTCAATGGTCCCTCCACGGAGAAGAACTCTCCCTTGTGTTCCAATGCATGTAACTTCTCAGGATCAAAGAAAACACCAGATTCTTTATCGCGGATAAAGGCATCATCTTCCCATGAATCCCATAAGCCCTTGGTCACTTCGAGATATTCATCTGCAATTTTGTAACGCTCTGGGTGAGACGGATGTCCCTCCTTGCTGTAATTCTTAGCTGATCCTTCTAACGGAGAAGTTACCAGATTCCAACCTGCGCGACCTCCGCTGATGTGATCCAGAGAGGAGAACTGCCGTGCGACTGTAAAGGGCTCACTGTATGAAGTAGAGAGTGTCCCAACAAGCCCAATATTGGAGGTGACTCCAGCCAGCGCAGACAGAATGGTAATTGGCTCGAACCGATTAAGGAAATGAGGAATCGATTTCTCTGTAATATATAGCCCATCCGCAATAAATACGAGATCGAACTTACCAGCCTGCGCCGATAATGCCTGCTCTTTATAGTAATTGAAATTCACACTTGCATCTGAAGGTACGTCAGGATGTCTCCATGCCGCGGGATTCCCGCCTACTCCGTGAATGATCGCTCCAAGCTTTAACTTCTTTTGTTTGGCCATAATTGTTCCTCCTAAAATTTTTATGAAAATACTTCTAGTATCCGCTTCTTTAAAAATTCACTTCGGAAGCATAGGCTAAAATTTTTTGAGCAACACTTCGAGAGTTAACTTCGAAAAAAATACCTCGGAAGCATATGCTTTTAGTTTTTATGAAAATACATCTTGTTTCCGCTTCTTTAAAAATTCACCTCGGAAGCATATACTTAATTTCTTAGCGTTATTACTTAAGTCTGCTTCGAAAAAATATTCCTTAAATATATTGCATAATCCCTACCTGTTAACTATGAATTAAACTTGGTATTACTTTAGCACGAGCCGTATCTCACGTCTAATAGCCTTTTTCTATTCAAAAATAGAACAAACCTATTTCCTATATGACTTACAATCGACAAATAACTTATCTTTTTGATGAAAAAAAACCTCCTCTGTTTCATATTCATTTTAAATATTTACTAATGTCTATAAAGATATATAGTAGATATTTAGGATGTACTATATATGGGCATCATTTTATGGTAGGAAAAGCACGCAACTTGTTCGTTCGTATATTCATATAATAAATGGAGTAAAGGAGTGATCTACAATGAAAATTGGAATTCCAAAAGAGATTAAGAATAATGAAAATCGGGTAGCAATCACGCCTTCCGGTGTGGCAGAATTCTTGCAAGGTGGACATACCGTATATGTAGAGACACATGCGGGTGCAGAAAGTGGCTTTTCTGATGATGCGTACACTGCCGCTGGCGCTATTATGGTCGAACAAGCTATAACAGTGTGGGCTCAATCCGATATGATTATGAAGGTAAAGGAACCTCTCGATAGTGAATATGGTTATTTTCGAAAAGGATTAATTCTCTTTACGTATTTACATCTAGCAGCTGAGCCTGCTCTTGCCAAAGCTTTGGTCGATTCAGGTGTCACTGCCATTGCATATGAGACTGTTACGTCTGCCGGTACTCTCCCGCTCCTAACACCTATGAGTGAAGTTGCTGGGCGGATGGCAGCGCAGATCGGTGCACAGTTACTTGAGAGACCGCATGGGGGCAAGGGAATCCTATTATCAGGTGTACCCGGCGTAGCACGAGGGAAAGTTACGATTATAGGTGGTGGGATTGTTGGCACAAACGCAGCGAAGGTCGCTATCGGACTCGGGGCAGATGTTACGCTATTAGATCTGAACGTAGGACGTTTACGACAATTAGACGATATATTTGGTAATCAGATTAAGACACTCGTCTCTAGCCCTTCTAACATTGCTAAATCTGTCGCAGAAGCGGATTTATTAATTGGAGCCGTTCTTATTCCTGGAGCCAAAGCACCGAAGTTAGTATCTGAGCAACTTGTACAATCCATGTCACCAGGGTCTGTTATAGTTGATGTAGCTATTGACCAAGGCGGCATCGTACAGACGATTGACCATATCACTACACATGATCAACCAACCTATGTGAAACATGGCGTAGTCCATTATGCTGTTGCGAACATGCCTGGTGCTGTACCACAAACCTCAACGATTGCTTTAACCAATGCCACGATGCCATTCGCATTACAACTAGCTAATCATGATATTCAAGAACTAATCCGCAGTAATCCTGCTATTGCAAGTGGAGCTAATGTCATCAATGGCTACATCACATATGAAGCCGTGGCTCGTGACTTAGGTTACGAATATGTGCCTGCTGATAAAGCATTTAATCAAGTCAGTTCTTAACACTCACATATAACAAATGCTTTGACTGCACACAAAAAGGGATATGCATCACTTATGCATATCCCTTTTTCAACGAAAATTCTACTACAACGCCATCACAATCGCTACGCTAAAGACTACGATACGAGCCATATTCGTTATAAGGAAATTCTGTACAGCTAACCCGAAGGTGTGTTGCTTCGTTTGTTTTTTCATAAATGCACTAATATTTCTCTTAAGAGGAATTAAGGTAAGAAGAACAAGGACCACGATCATTGGATTCACCTTCAAGAACAACAATACAATCAAATCTAGATAAGAAGCATAATAGATAAATCTGAACAGGTTGAGCGCATTCGGCTTACCGATATACACTGGAAGTGTGTACCGTTTGTTCTCTACATCCTCATCCATATCACATATGTTGTTTGCCAACATTATATTAGCAATGCAAAGAATGGCGGGTATCGAAATGAGGAAAATCAATAATACTTCTAACATATCGATATGTAAGTTGAGGTTGTGTAGGTCTAATGATAGTGAAACCAGTTGATCTGTTACATGAATGTATGTCGCAACAAAAATAATGACGAATCCCATAAACAATCCAGAGAACAACTCACCTAGCGGCATTCTAGAAATAGGAATCGGACCAAAAGAATATAATATCCCTACGCAAAAAGATAGTCCTCCCACTAGGAAAACAACCAATCCTGTATTAAATACGAGCCACATCCCCGTACCCACCGCTGTTACAAATAACGTAATGATTAGGGTCACCACTGTCGACTCTTTCAATCCGAACTTCACGATAGCGTTATGCTCCTGATAACCGTATCCTTCTTTTTTTCTAGCCTTTTTGAAATCATAGTAATTATTCATCGCTGTTGTGAACATATCGAACGTGAGTAACGATACGAACATTAATATGAAATTAGCTAATTGAAATTCCTCAAATCGGAATACTACATACACGCTCCCTAGAAAAAAGGGAATCATACTTGCAAGCTTGGTCCTGATCTCGACTAGATTCAGGAAAGACTTCCATGTCATCACTATCATCCTTTATGCAATTACTTGAGCCACGTATCAAAGAATTGACGGTACCCTTCTTTCATCACACGACTAGAGAACTTCTCGAATCCGTACTGACGATTGTCTAAAGAGTATTTGTTTGGTGAAGATACCGCCATATTTATTAATTCAAACCAATTCTTCTCGTTTCCCGAGAAAGCATGTTTTGAACTAATATGATCGTAACACGGATGTTCAGGTTTGATTATGATTTTTCCCATAGCCAAAGCTTCCGTTAGTGGCATAGCAAAGGTATCGAATTTCGAACAGCTCCAATATACCTTCGAAGAATTCATAAGCTGAAATATCTCATCTTGGGTTAAAGCGAATTTCAAGGTCACATTGAGTGGAATATCATATTTCTTCATACTTTCTTTGTACCTTATCCCACCAAAGACCATGAATACTTCCTTATCTGGATTCTGTCTCGCATATTCAAGCACAAGATCTGGGCGACGATTCTCCTCGTCACGTCCAATCCACAGCACACGATTATCAACAATTTGTGTAGGGTCAAAATGCCTTTCGGCTAATTCCTCACTGAATCCAATAGGGATCACTGTCACATCCTCAACGCCAAAGTTCCGATCTAGTTCCCGCTTAAGAAATTCTGTCTGTACCACTGCCTTGTCCACCATTTGATAAAAAGGCTTCATCATCTCGTACCCAGTCAGTGCTGGATCAGGAAAACTGTGAGGGAAGAGCACACTATTCTTTATGAACATCTTCAAATAAGTGAATCCAGAAACCGTGTAAATGACATGATCAATGTTCTGTGAATGAATCTGATCTAGTACAATATCATAATTAACCAGATCGCCCTTCTCATGTTCATACCCTGGAATCCAATCATGCCCACTCACATGGCGTTCAGGAGATATAAATACAATATCTACACCTAGTTCCTCACCTACTTGTTTCAAACGATCTGCAAACACACGGGGTCCTTGAGACTCCGCAAATTGAATTTTCCTCATGACTAATCCGACTTTTTTCATAAATATGCCATCCTGTCTCCTGAATTTCAGGTACTTATCTTATACCCAATATATCAGAAGACAAGTAAGATTAGTAACCAGGGTTTATAGCGCAAAAAAATAGCCATCGCCTTAGCGAAAGCTATTCTTTCTATTTCACTTTTATATTTACCTTATTTCTAGCAGGAGCCTCTTGAGATGGAACCGCGCTACCTAGAACCGCCGTTGCATTTTTCAGCGAATTAGTAACAGTATGTAGTACCTCTCCAACATCATGTGCGGATTCCAGTAAAGGATCTACGATCTTCATCTTCCCTTTTACATCCGTCGTAATTTGATTAGCTGTATGAATCAGTTGTTTCGACTCACTTGTTAAACCGTGAACAGCATTCCTTACCTCTGCCAAGGTTCGATTCGTTTCCCCTAGTGACTCCGTTCCCTTGTGTAAAAGACGAATTAAATAAAAAGCAGCCGTTACAAAAGCAATCGCTATAATGGCTACACTAATCTGAATGACCATGTACTACCCCCTCCTCTTAATCCCATCCTATGTACAAGATTTACGGATTATTCGAAAGGTGAGGATTTAAGATGGGCGCTCATTCACTTTTATTATTCAATTCCACCGGAGTTCTTGTGAAATACGCTTCTGCTTTCTTCATGATGAACAATGAAGCCGCGATAAATGCAAGAACATATACCAATTGAATGGGATGTTCTACAAAACTTCTCAAATCATGCCCGATGTAAGACACATAGAATACCATGATGCCTTTACCAACAATAACCGCTATTAGAAACGAAATCAGCCTCATACGTGCTACCGCTGCTGCTATATTTACTACAACAAACGGCCCCACCGGAAACAAGCTTAATATAAACACGTAGCTGAATGCATTCCGCTGCACCCATATCATACTCTTAGCGACTTTTGGCTTCAGAGCCCATTTTGTGAAATAAGGATACGAGGACACTTTGCGTACGATGAGAAAAGTCACCAAACAGCCACTAATCATCCCTATCCACGAATATAAGAATCCAAGCCACATTCCATACACAGCCGCATTAACTCCAACGATAACAAGAGTGGGTAACGGAGGAATGAATGATTTCATAAATGTTAAAAGAATACCTGGTAAAGGACCGAATTCACGGTACCTCTCCAACATGTCTCTCATATTTTCCTCAGTCAGCATCGACATGATATCCAATACGCCCGTCATTCTATCCACCTACTTTATCTCTCCAAATATAAAAACTATATAAGCCATATCATACCATAACTATCTATTTTCAATTATGCTTTATCATTTGAAATATACACGTTACGAACATGATAGAATAAAAGAAAATTCGAATGAACCTAAATTTATTATATCCTACAAAGGGGACCATTATTGTGCACGATATCGACAATTCAGAGTTTGAACATATGTTAATCCTAGATCGAATGAATGATCTATCGGATAATGATCCGCTTTACCCTTTTGCTATGGACGAACTTCTTTGCAAACAAGTGGGTAAAGGAGGACCTGCGCTCTGTCATCTATGGCGTCATCCTCAGTCTTTTATTATGGGCCTTCGAGATAGTCGTCTCCCATATGCTGACAAAGGGCGCGAATGGATCACATCTCAGGGATATCAAGTGGCGATAAGGAATTCAGGTGGGGCTGCAGTACCACTTGACCTCGGTGTCGTTAATATCTCTTTAATTATGCCTAAACATGGACTAGCAGATACACACTTCCATCGAGATTTCGAGAAGATGTATAGCTTGATTCAGCAAGCGCTATTACATTCAAGCTCTCGTGTGGATAAGGGTGAAATTATAGGTGCTTATTGCCCCGGCGATTACGATTTAAGTATCCACGGACGTAAGTTCTGCGGCATTGCGCAGCGACGACAAGCACACGCATATATTGTACAAGCATTCGTCATTGTTAATGGTTCCGGTCAAGAAAGAGCTCATCTTGTAAAAGGTTTCTACGAGCGTGCAGCCGTGCATGCAGACGCTTCTCAATATCCACTCGTAACAGATGATAGTACAGCAAGCCTTGCTGAACTCATAGATATGGGCGTCGACCCAACCGCAACATTCGTTGAGGCTGTGAAACATGTGATTTCAGATCGACAGATGCTACATAACATATCTACAAGAGCGAACTCATTAAATATACCCCAACAAGAAGAAGTCATGAAGATGGTATCAACGCTTCGAGAGCGTTATGACTCTCCCTCTCACGAGTAACGCAACCTTGTGAATGCTACAGATACGAATGATAAGAATATCTTTATTCTAACAAAAGAAATCCCGGGATTATCACCTTCTTCCCCGGGAGTCTTTCACTTACATCTAGTTTGTCTAACGGTGCGACAATATAATTTCCTTCAACCTCACCAATGGACGTCCAAAATAGTCCACTGTATGAAAATCGAACTCGATCGATTCATCTCCATAATCATACTGTTGATGCTGCTGTTCACTTCCAAGCGCTACCGCATCTGTTTCCGAATATCGCTTTTTCACTAGATTGGGACTATTCCCAATTTGAATTCCCTTCTCCGTCAGATAGTACTGCTCTGTGATTACGACTCGATTAAGCCGGTTATTCGTGAAATACGCTTCATATCCCCTTACAAAGGTATATCCTCCATCTCCCATCTTTTCACTCTTAGGAAACAACGCTAGTAATTGTTCTAACTCCATACCCCAAGTTAACTTCGCTTTGGTCACTCCGTTAAGTAGCGATTTCGAATCAATCGATTCAAGTGAAATTCTGTCATTTTGATGCCCAGTATCCAAATCATTTGAACTTAGGAAATAACTAAATGTATCCGATAGTTTCTTGGCAGGGATAAACAATGTGTTACCAAATCGAATATATTGCTTGTCATCTTTGGTGTTAAACACTGCTGTCTTTCCTTTAATCGTTACGGAATAATTTCCATTTCCCTCCACAATGGTTCCACCTGCGGAAGCAACAAAATCAAGCAAAGGTACATAGATAAGCTTATCGCTACCTGACCGAAAGGCACCTTGCCCCGTATACTTCAACTGAATACCATCAATGGTTACTCGAATCGGATTTGCGTAACTCAACAATTTAGCTTCATCGACGTGGTAATAGTAGCTTCCTGCTTTAAATTTATGTAAGCTGCGTTCATGTTGAGCGATACTAGAAATGCCTGTTGGTAGGTGATAATACACCATCTTGTAGTTACCTGGCGATGAGAACCAATGCTCAATAACAATCACGTCATCCCCAAACCACACTAAATCATTAATGTCTGCTGCATACATCGTCTGAATAGACTTTACAATCTTCCCTTGTTTAATATCGTATACCCGTATAATCGTCTTATCTTTTGTGGAGCTCTTCGTGTACTCCTCCGAGAATATGAAGTACTTCGCATTTGGCGAGAATAATCCCATGCCATGCACACCTGGTTTATCTAATAATGCGGTTGTTTTTCCATTCTCGGTTACTGTGATCACATCTCGTCTGTCCGCAATCTTCTGGGTGAAGGTTTTCTTTCCTACGCGAATCACCCATTCCGTATGTAATGGTAATTGTACTGATTTTTTTTGAGGACCAAATCCTTCAGAATAGTATATTTCGCTAAATGGTTGATCCACCTTATTCCAGAATAAGAGATTGGGATTCAGAAATTGATTATTATAGTAATCTACTTTCCAATATGAGAACCTTGGAGCATTATATGATTTCCCCAACAGTCTACCGTCATCCAAAGAATACATAGAATACACCGTTTTATTATTCTCTTTCTCTTTAATCCCATAAGCACGTTGATAAGAATAGAGCCTTAGCGTGTCATCATACTCACTAGCACCCGTACGTAACCGTCTGAGCTCTCGCAGGGAGTGCGTTGTAAAATCATATTCGTATAACAAGGTGAACGAAGCATCAAATCGAAGGTACGCTTTGAGTCCCTGCGGAGTCTGCAATATTAATTGTGATCCCAGACGCCATGAGACACTCCTCGGAATAGCAAGTTCTTCGAAACTTTCAACTTCCTTTGTTTCAATTCCTGTCGTGAAATCGGTTGTCCCTATAAATAATCTTGGAATAAACTGGGTATCATCTTTCGATAAGTCAATCGTCATATCAATTGTTTTTAAATATTGCTCCGGTGTCACAGACTCAGCCTGTACCATTCCACATAACATCAATACGGATAAGATACTCACTACAATTCCTAATATGTATTTCTTCACGTGGATCTTCCTTTCAACTACAAATTATATAATATGGAACTAGAATACATCTTTCTTCAAGAGTACCATCATCTGTCACATTCTGTATATTATAAATATGATTTTGTCGAATCATGAGACTTGTTCCTATTGCCAATGACTTGGGTTCGAAATGACGGTATACTTAAGAGAGTGTTTTGTTGTGCAAGGGGAGGGTTGTATATGGCTAAGGCAAGAGTTCCAAAAAGACCTACACGGGACGAATTTGAATTAGAAGAATTAGGGAACCAATTGGTCGAAGCAAAAAATGAAGACAGTGAAATTGAACTCACGGTTTGGGCACGGGAAGAACTTGTACGCGGACGGATCACCATCATGGACTCACGTACACGATTAGTTCATATTGCGAATGAACATGAAGTAATCAAAGTACCCTTTCTAGATATTATGAGAGTAAATTATCCTAGAGATTAGTCACATGGATAATACACCACTCAAGCGCAATATAGATCTGTACGAGTATTCCACTATGGCACAAATAAACCGTTGAAGACATGAGTCACAATTGTCTTCAACGGTTTATTTTATCTTTCTCTTTTATTAAAATAATTCCATACTCAAGTAACGTTCACCCGTATCTGGAGCTATACAGACAACTCTTTTACCCGCGCCTAATTTTTTTGCTATTTCTACTGCTGCATATACAGAGGCTCCGGAAGACGGTCCTACAAGAATACCTTCCAATCGTGCTAGGTCTTTCATCATCCCAATCGCTTCTTCATCAGAAATCTGAATAATTTCATCATACACACTTGTATTCAGAATCCTTGGAACGAAACCGGGACTCGTCCCGACTAATTTATGTGGACCCGGTTGACCACCTGACAGTACGGGAGAACCCAACGGTTCAACCACTGCAATATGTATGTTGGGTAAATGTGTGCGTAATGTCTCCCCCGTACCGGTAATCGTACCTCCAGTGCCTGCTGTTGCTACAAATGCATCCAAGCGGTAATCCATTTGTTTCAATATCTCTGGTGCTGTTGTGGTGCGATGTATGTTAGGATTGGCTGGGTTCTCGAACTGTTGTGGAATAAAGCTTCCTGGAATCTGTTCTCTGAGCTCTAGCGCCTTTGCAATAGCACCAGGCATTCTTTCACTACTTGGCGTGAGAACAACCTCTGCACCGTAGGCTTTTAGAATATTGATTCGTTCTTTGGACATGTTATCAGGCAGGATAAGAATTGCTTTATATCCTTTAGCCGCTGCTATCATAGCTAATCCTATACCTGTATTGCCACTAGTCGGTTCAATAATTGTACCCCCTGGAGAAAGTAACCCATCCTTCTCAGCGGCATCAATTAGATTATATGCTGCTCTATCTTTAACACTTCCTGAAGGATTGAACATCTCCAACTTCACATATACTTCTGCAGCTCCATCAGGAACCGTTCGATTCAACCTTACCATCGGTGTCTGACCTATAAGTTCTGTAACATCGTGTACGATACTCATGGTGTATCTCTCCTTCGCCTGTGCATGCCTGCACTTTCAATTTATAGTGTCGACTAAATTTCTCTTAGGATACCATAAAGAGGGAACAAATTCATTAGGAGCTTAGCACAATACATATTACACTTATAATCAGCACTAAAATAAAAAATATTTGCCTATGTCGAATTTTGAGCAAACAAAAAACCTTTGCTCTGCAAAGGTTTAAAATACTACACTGTTTAAGCGGGTGATGGGAATCGAACCCACGCTATCAGCTTGGAAGGCTGAAGTTCTACCATTGAACTACACCCGCATTAATAAAAGAAAAGAATCGGGACGACACGATTTGAACATGCGACCCCCTGGACCCAAACCAGGTGCTCTACCAAGCTGAGCTACGTCCCGATGTATACCGGTGAAGGGACTCGAACCCCCACGGTTTCCCACACGATTTTGAGTCGTGCGCGTCTGCCATTCCGCCACACCGGCAAATTCATAATACTTAATATTAATGGTGCGCCCTAAGAGATTCGAACTCCTGGCCTTTTGATTCGTAGTCAAACGCTCTATCCAGCTGAGCTAAGGGCGCAAATACAAGAATAAAAAATGGAGCGGACGACGGGAATCGAACCCGCGACCCTCGCCTTGGCAAGGCGATGCTCTACCGCTGAGCCACGTCCGCATCTTTTCAATGTGACCACTAAACATATCACTTTCAGCGGCGACAAAAAATATTATATCATAATTAAATATACTAGTGCAATAGTTTTTTATGCTGATTCGACATTTAGTTAAACACGTTAATACTACAAAAAGACAGGCTATCATCTCATGAATGATAGCCTAGCTTTACTTATTGATTAAAAGTAATTTCACGCATCACAACTTTATTGTCCCATTTCGTATTCGCTGACTTAATATTAATCTTGATCTTAGAAGTCGATAACGTTTGATTCATGTTTACCGTGACCGTTTCACCTGCTGCTCGGTCTCCTGCACTCGTCCAAGGAATCGTATACTCGCTCGCCTGCTCATTCCAGCTCTGAGTCGTATTATCCCATGTAGACACTGTAAATGTTCGGAATCCCTGTCCAGTTCCATAGTTCGCTGCAAAAGAAATCGAAGAAACATTTCTTGGTTGAACGAAATTATAGGAAATATAAGCTCCTGCAGGAAGTGGATTCATGATTGTTGTCCATGAAGAACTATCACTTACACTATCTTGGTCAAATAACAGATTCAAATTATTCGGATTGAGATTGGTAGCCCAAGGCGTAAATGTAGGCGTAATCGTTAGTGTTGGACGGATGAGGCCTGGATAATTAACGGATATATTCGGCAAATCGCCATTTTTTATAACCGTTTCTCCACGTTGAAGCTTCTCTAGGTCCAGTGCTGAGATTGGCTCCCATTTAACAAATTCTTGGGTGACTACACCATCGTTATATGTCACGTTTGTATAAGATTTCGTTCCTGGCAAATTACGTTCAGTAAAGATCTGCCCTTCTTGACCCACAACGCCAGAAACATATGTTTTAAGAGTTAGGTTGGAATCGATCGCAAGGCTTGCATTGGCAACATTTGTGATTGCCAGTTGGGCTTCAGGAATCGATACGTTTCCGGTTGGAATTTTCTTATAAACCCTCACATAATCAAGACGGAACGTGTTTGGATAGGGTTTACTCTCCCATGGTCCTGTCCATCCACCGCCTCTCTTCTCATAGAGCGAGAAGAGTTGAATCATAGGATAATCAATCTTCACATTTTTTTCTCCGGTCTTCACACCGTCTACAAAGAACTCCATTTTATCGGGCGTCGAACCACTCCCGCCGCCTTCTACCCAATTAAACCCGTACGTGTGAAACTCCTTATGGTAATCCACATTGTTATTGGTATACGTAAAGCCACCGCCTTCAGGTCCAGTTGGATCATTCCAACGGTGAAAAGCAACTGGAACCTTATGAGCGTTATTTCCCAGAATCTCAAAGATATCGATTTCAGCGGATTCTTTCGGAACATCCTCGAATCCTAGCAACCACCAAGCCACATGACGTGATGAACCCGGCTGTCCCATCGCACGAATCTCATAATAGCCATATTGATTAATATGAGTGAGTTCTGTTTCCACTGGATTTCTAACGGTATTATTGCCATTCCAGTTATGAAGCGCATTACGGTTACCTGTCGTGAATCCAGAGACAACGGTTTGACCGTCAAACTCAGGAGCCCATGGTTGAGTATCTTTCTTAATTTGTAGCTTCATAAGTCCGTTTTCCATAACATAAGTCGGCTGTGCAGATTGCGGTGTCTTTGTCCATGAAGACAAATATTTATTTACCCATTTCCCTTGATTCAGCTGATTACCACCGAATTCTTCTTGGAAAATCATACGATAGCCAGGTTTATCTATTGGAGATAAATTCGTTTCCTGAAAAATAACATAATCTAATCCTGGCCCATTCTCTCCAGCAGGTGCATAGAATTTAATGGTGTTCTCCTGACCTGGAATCAATTTAACCGGGAGGGTCTCATTGTCATAACTAGTCCAACTTCCGCTATTCATGTCAGATATCTTCTGCGGAGCTTGATTGTTAACGGAGTACATCAGATTCCTTTGCTCACCTGATCGATAGCGGATATTCATATCGAATGTATTGCCTTGTGTAGGGGTGACACGAATAGTTAGACTGTTCGCTTCACCTTGATCTATAAAGCTGACGGTTTTACCTGAATTTCCGATAACATACTCTTCTCTTACAGTTCCCGTCTTTACCCCACTCTCCGCTTCAATTTGCTGTGAGAAAGCAGCTGCTTGGGCGAGAACGACTGGTGCCACGGCGGATACTAGCAACACGAGTAACGAAATTCTGAGACTACCTTTAACAGTTCTTAGCAACATTGAACTTCCTCCCTAAATTTCAAATTAAATTGTAAATCACCCTTTTACAGCACCTGCTACAACACCATCAATAATACTCTTTTGCATAATCAGATAAAAAATAACCAGTGGTAAGGTCGCTAATACGAGCATAGGGAAGAATGCTGTCCAGTTCGTAGAGAATGGACCTACGTTTTTATAAACTTCCTGAAGTAAAACGGCCTTATTAGGATCTTGCAAGAACAATAGCGGCGTGAGGAAATCATTCCACACAGCTAATGCATCAAGAATTGCTACCGTTGAAACAATAGGTTTCAGTAGCGGAAAGATGATACTCCAAAAGGTACGGAAGGTCCCGTATCCATCAATGGCAGCTGCTTCTTCCAGTTCAATCGGCACTGTATTGATGAATCCTCTGAATAAGAAAATAGACAAAGGCAAATTAATGCAGAATACGTTAATAAGAATAACCCCTGGTAACGTGTTCATTAGATGCATGCTTGAGATAATCTTATACAACGGAATAATGGCAATTTGAAATGGAATAATGAGTCCCACCATGAATATTGAGAACATCCACTTATAAATTTTCTTCTTACTTCTAGCGATAACATAGGCTGCCATAGAAGAAATAAGAATTAGCACGATAACAGCACTCCCCGTGATCAACACGTTGTTCAAAAGTGCTCTAGGGTAATTCATTGCATTGAAGGCGTTAATATAATTATCAAAAGTCAAATGCTTCGGTAGCCCCAAAGGGCTTATTGTCGCCTCTGTCTGTGTCTTAAATGTCGTCACAATCAGATAATAAATGGGCAATAGCATCATCGCTCCAACGATTGCATATAGGAGGTTAATTGCTATGCTACGGAGTCTCTTGGAGGTTATCATGATATTTTCTCCTCCCATTTGTTCAATAAGAACGTAATAATCTTACTTATGACAAATACAATGACAAAAAATACAACAGCAAAAGCAGAAGCATAAGCCGTTCGTCCACTATTGAACCCTTCTCGAATTAACGTAGTCATGATCGTCTCCGAAGCATAACCGGGTCCACCCTTAGTCATAGCAAACACGGCGTCGAATACTTTCAATCCACCAATCAAGCTCATTAGGATATTGAAGGAAGCAGCAGGATATAGTAGCGGCAGAGAGATATGACGGAAGCTCTGTGATTTACTAGCTCCATCGATTTCAGCAGCTTCATAAAGCGAGCTATCAATACTCTTTAAATTGGCGATATAAATGACCATGCTCCATCCTGTCCACTGCCACACTTGAGTAGACAATACCGAGTACAGAGCAATCTTCTCATTACCAAGCCAATTGACTGGACTACCTCCAAAGAAACGGATGATCGAGTTCAGAAGCCCATAATCGGCCGAAGTCATAATATACTGAAACAGAAAACCCACGACTAAGACACTCAGAACTGCGGGTAAGAAGAATATGGATTTCACCATATTAGCCATAATACTCTTGCGGGTAAGCAGTACTGCAAAACAAATAGCTAAGCTATTCTGTACGAGCGTAATCACCAAGGCATAAGTAACAGAATGCTTGATCGCTGCGATATTTTTCGTATCCGTAAATAATTGCACATAATTATCAAGACCAATAAATTTATAATTGGGTTTGTACACAGACCAGTTCGTCACACTATAAGCAAAACTCATTATAGTTGGCAAAATAAACAATAATACAAAACCTATAAAGGCAGGAAGTATCATAAAAAGAAAAACCCGGTCTCTTTTCTTAGCGTTCACTGTGGTTCGGACCTCCTTTTTAACGAGCGGAGAACAAAATAAAAACCAAGAAGCCTTCGTTCACCTGTTGGTTTTTATTTGTCTCTACTCTTTCATCCAGCTTATTTCAATGATTCACGCATCGTATCATTCACTTTGTCAGCCTCTTCTAAAGCCTGCTTAGGTGTCTTAATTCCTGCAAGCACTTCTTGTAGTGATTTACCGTAACCTTCAACAACTGGGTTCCCAGAAATCCAAGCCGCTGTCCAAGGAGCATATACATTACCTGCTTTGAAGGCTTCTTCACTATCTTTATAAATCTCACCTAAATCAATCTCTACACCCTTGAGGAATGAACTTCCTGCATTGTCTTTAATCAATGCTTGCTGTGCTTCAGGCGTTGCAGTCAACGCTAGAATTTCTAACGCTTCGGCTTTATGGCTTGTCTTAGCATTGATAGCCAATGCCGAACCTGGACCACCGATTAACCAACCAGGACCTTCTGTAGATCCAGGTATAGGGAACATTCCCAGTTCCATGTTAGGATTCTTCTCCATAATGGTATTCACTGCCCATGGACCACTTTCCCACATCGCAGCTTTACCCGTAGCGAACTCATCAAGAGCCTGATCATAGCTTAATCCAAGCATATCTTTAGTCAGAATACCTTCTGTTATGAGACTAGACCATTTCTCTACAGCAGGCAGCCAAGCATCAGCGAGCTTAACCTCTCCCGTATTAAACTTCTCATCAAAACCTTTGTTCTCAGCTTTGGAGTAAAAATCATTATTAACTAAACCTATACTTTGCTTCATCATAGGTTCCCAAGACTGTGCGCCCATCGTTTGCGGTTTCGTACCTTTGGCAAGAAGATCCTTTTGGATTTGAATAAACTGATCAAATGTTTTTGGAACTTGAATGCCGTTGTCGCGGAAGATCGCTTTGTTATAGAAAATACCTTCATACCAGCTTTGTAGTGGTGTAGCGAACACTTTTCCATTTACTGAATATGGTGCAAGACCTGCATCTGCATATTTTGATGGAAATTCTTCACCTGTAAGATCCATCAGGTATCCTGCGTTAGCAAGCAGTCTAGTCTCGCCTCCCACCTCAATAATATCTGGCCCTTGACCTGCTTGAAGCTGTGAATTTAATACATTATTGAAATTATCGAGCGCGACAAACTCAAAGATGACTTTGATGTTAGGAAGCTTCTCTTCCAGTAGTTTCAAGTAGGTTGCACGCGTAGTTTCTGCGTTGTAAGCCATAACACGGATCTCTACTTTTTTGTCAGATGCCTTTGAACCTTCTGTAGTAGCGTTGTTTGTACTAGTATCAGAGGACGCACTGTTACCACACCCTACTAACATAGATGGTATAATTGCTGTGCACATCATTAAAGAAATCCATTTCTTTTTCATTTCTTATTTCCCCCTTTAGATATAACTCTGAAAAGCTCTTTTCTTTCTCTATCTTATCAACTGTCTGGTACCTAGCAGAAGGAACTGTATTCCGCTTTTATATCAGTAAATTATTGTATATTGGTCTTCTGATATAGCTATCATTTTAACAATTGAAAGCGATTGCATTATATTACGATTAATCCTCAAAGTTCTAACACTTTATTACGTTTTAATTGCTATTTAGCAATTCTAAAATAACTGGACGGGCATCACTTGGCGTTAAAACCATAGACTCACCTTCACTCACCAGTGTACGACCTTCGAAGGACCAGGTACCTTTAGGAACCTCCACATGACGGCATATTTCTCCTTTTTCATAAATAGGTGCCACTAGTACGGTATCCCCTAACATAAACTGATCCGTGACGGATTCCATGCCTTGTCCTGGGAATTGGTACTCCATGTAACGGATGATTGGCTCCCCACTCTGAACAGCCTTATTATGGGCACATTTCCGTTGAACGTCGAACTGGTTACGCACACTCAGATGCTGCTTGATCTTCTGAAGATTGTCCGAGGACAAAACTCTCCACGGTGCGGCTGAGAACTGAATGGCTGGCATCAAGCAGGCAATTTCACTGTGGCGACAGAACAATTCTTCGTCCAGACCTCCGTCTTCCAATTCTTGAAAATTCAAATATTCGCCGCCTCCGACCATATCCGGACAGCTGAAAGGATGACCCGTAATGCCTTGCGCTAGGCTATCAGGGATCAATGCTGCTATCCCATTGTCACCCCACGAATGCTCTTTATCACATAGACGTTGGAATAAAGAACTTCCTCCTGCCCGAAATGTCACACGGTATTCATTCAAATCATACTTTGATCCATATTGCGCCCAAAGACGTGATTGCTCATCCGGCGTTACATTTCCAAAAGTGATATTGTCTGCTTGATAGTAAATACTATCGCCTGCATCAAATTTGAATCCCTTCACTCCTAGATTCTGCAGTCGCTTCAGTTGTTGATCTAACCATGCCACAGCCCCAGGATTGGAGAAGTCTAATACAGCAGAGCAACCATTCCACCATTCACAAATATAGGGCTTGCCATCGGCATTTTTTATCAATATATCAAGCTTGCGCGCTTCCCGATAAGCTACAGAATCCGGCGTAATAAACGGACAGACCCATACCATAACGGAAAAACCCATCTCATTAAGTTGATTTATAAATTGCTGCGGATGTGGAAACTTACCTGAATGAAAGCTCCAATCTCCGTAGTACTCACTCCAGCCATCATCAATCATAAATGCACCCGGCTCAAACCCATTTTGCACAATGTTCTCGGCATATTGCATTAAATCTTTCTCATTTTGGTTAAAGGTGAGTTCAATCCAGCTGTTGAATATAGGCTTGTCCCATAGTGTTTGTGCAAGGTTAATCTGCTCAAATGGAAAATGTCGTCTCATCGCACCCAGATAAGCACCTCGAAGTGTGTCTAAGCCACTTATTAGTGTAATATCATCTGGGCAGCTGATTGTACCCATATTAAATTGAATCACAAATCCGCTATCTCTCCATAAATAACGTCCCTTTGAAGAAACAAATAACGGCATCGCCTGATTAGGTGTTGGATTCTGCTCCATATTAAACTGAACGCACACATCCGACCCTATCGGCATATTTTTCCCCTCACTTACACAACCACCATACCAGTACTCATTCTCAAGCATTTGAATAATCATAAAAAGGCTTACCTCCATTCTGACATCAGATTACAGGAGAATAAGCCTTGATACAATGAACTGTTTTCTGTTTTTATAGCAATATATTACTTAGTTGCTCCCCTGAATTCATTGGGCGTCTGGCCTGTCGTTTTCTTGAATAATTTAGAGAAATAACTCGGGTTGTCATACCCCACCGTATAAGCGATCTCATAACTTTTCATATCCGTCGTCGTGAGTAGTTCTTTAGATTTATTCAAACGGATATCGGTCAGATAAGCCCACAGATTGTGCTGCGTCTCTCGTTTAAATAAGTAGCTGAAATAGTTTTTGCTTACAGCAAGATGTGCACATACTTCTTCCAATGATATATTGCGGTCATAATTATCTTGTAGATATTGAATCCCTGCCTCTACCAAACTGCTATACTTCGGTTTAGTAAGCTTACCTTCTCCCGAGAGCAAAAGTAACAAGCGATTCATAAATAAACTCAGTTCTTCGATGGTTGAAATCTGGGATATATCTTTATAGCTCATATTGAGTATGTATTGGAGTTCCACGATCAGCTTGTTTTCTGAGCTCAGCTTCTCCCGAATGATACAGAAGGCATTATAACAAAAGTCTATAAAAAGATGTAGTGAAGATGGGTCTGCTTTACCTGATAATAACAATACCTCGTCCAAGGTCTGTGCTGCCTGCTGAATATCGTTATGTTGCAATGCGGTTGTTATCGATTTACTAAACGGCATCAGATCGATTTGCTCAAACTGGGTTTCCACACAGTTGTATCCATATCCTAAAATAGGTTCATCCCCAATAAAGAAACTGAACCGACTTAAATGACGCAGGCGGTGATATAACTGAGGTAGTTCACTCATCTGTGTACCCATATGACTGAAACAAACATTAATGTCCATACGAATCTCTTCCGAGAAGAAAGTAACCATCTGCTCTGCACATAAAGGAAGCTGCTGCGCTTCACAATCATAAAGTATAGCCGTCCACTTATAATCCTCATAATCAAAAAGGACATAGCGTCCATAACTACTCATAACGTTAGTCATACGCTCCATAATATATGCCATTTGAGCATCCAACTGAAGATTGTTTTCAATATATTCATTTATAGAACGGTCACTCAGAATAAAATCAAATAAGGCGTAGGAAGTAAAATTAATCCCAAGATTAGAAGCACTTTTAGAAGCAGCAAGTGGGATCGTTCCTGTGTTCATATAGCGGAATACAACCTGTTTTTCATGCTGATGCCAATTCTTCGTTGCATTTTTCTCTTCTGCTTTTTTATTACTGATCTTCGCTGTTATTTTTTTTAACGTATTTTCGAGCTCAAACTCATCGACGGGTTTAAGAATATAATTAGAGCAACCGAGTTCAATCGCCTTTTTGACATAATTGAAATCCGCATATGCACTGATTAATATAAACTCCGTTTCTGGACTAGACTCTCTTGCCTTTTTTATAAAATCTAAGCCATCTAAACTTGGCATCTTAATATCCGTAATAATGATATCAGGATTTAATTTATAGAACTGACTTAGAGCCTCCGCTCCATTTTGTGCAGTCCCTACAATATGAATACCCATACTACTCCAATCTAAAATGCTCTCCATCATTCGGATAGATAAAATCTCATCATCCACAATCAATACGGATAACATATTTATCCCCCTTTCTCATTTGGGAATCGTGATGATAATACTTGTATTCATACCTTCTCTTGAAAAAATCTGGAGTCCTGCTTCAGAACCAAAACAGCTTTTTAGCCTTTGATTCAAATTCAATAAACCAATACTTTGATTTTGTTTATAGGTATCCTGACTGTGCAACATTTGGTTAATACGGTTCATTTCAGCAGTATCCACAATTAGTCCATTATTCGTAACTGCTATATATATTTCATGTCCCGCATCCTCAACAACAATGGTGATATGTCCTTCTTGGTGAGTCTGAAAGCCATGTTCTATCGCATTCTCGACCAGAGGTTGAATCATCAATTTAGGGACGGAGAAATATTGAAGATTATCGTCGCAATCTATTGTGTATGTAATTAGATTGTTAAACCGGATATTTTGAAGCAAAATATAGCTCTCTGTGTAGCTCAGCTCTTCCTTTAGTCCCACCTGCTCATAAGGATTATAAACAGAGTAGGAAAGAATTTTACCGAGCAAGGTTACGGCTCTTGATACAGACTCGACATCCCCGCATATAGCCATGGCCTTAATAGATTGCAGTACATTGTTAAGAAAATGCGGATTGATTTGGTGCTGTAGTACTTTAAATTGAGCAGTAGCGAGTCTTTTTTGTTCCTCAATAATTTCGTCTGTTAAACGATTAATATTATTCAACATATTATCAGCAGTGATTGCGATAGAGTTGATCTCTATACTTCTAGTTTCCTTAAAAGATACGTCTCTTCGTCCCGCCGCGATCTCATTAAACTTCTTAATCAAACCGTTCATAGGAACCAAAATTGATCGGGATATCCACCCAGACAAGAAAACAACTAAAATGCAAGCGATTACAATCATAACGATAACAAAGGTTGTATTGGTACTGCGCATCTGCTCAATTTCCGTAAGCGGCATAATACCAAGAATGGACCAGCCAGAAACCTTCGAAGTTTCATTAACTACCAAATAGGATACTGGATTATCCTTCGTCTTGGAAATAATAAAAGACTTCTGGTCCTTAGTTAAACTATGAGAGATCTCTAACTTTTGACTATCGGAAAGCCAGCTTTTATTTGAAAAGTAGACCGGGTTTATGCCATCAAAAATAGCAATCTGCGAGTTCCCTTTTCCACTGCTGTCCACCATAATCGGGTCAAGATTAAAATCACACATTAAATATGCTGGCTTAGAAATACTGTATTGGTTGGAATTTAGAATCGGAACGATAACCGATACCGTCTGTTTATTCTTATCATTGAGTAGATAATCTGTAGGATGGAAATTCGTGAACCGGAAATATTTATTACCCATTAGATTAGCATTAGTAAACCATTCCTGCGTCCCAAAATTATATCCCCTAACAGGGGAAGTTCCATAATAATATAAATATTCGTCATCATTGCCAATAATCAGAGCATTCGTGATATCGTTTAATACATCCAGTTGTTTAATCTTTGCGGCCACATTTCTTTGATTAAAGAGCTCAACCGAGTAATCCACTTCCTCTACACTATTTCGGTATGTTACCGCTTTCAGAATATCCGAATCATTTGCAACAATTTTTGATACATTGATAAGCTGCTCTAGGTAATTGTCACTTAATGATATATTAGCTTTCACAATCTTTTGTACATAGTCATAACTTTGCTTTTGATAGTTTGAAATATTGTAATTTAAAATGAGACCTCCAAAAATAACAATAAGAAGAATAAACACGGTGGAAAAGCTCAAAATTATTTGTTTACGTAAAGAGATTTTCATTTTACGTTCCCTTCTGAAAAACCAACTATATTCAAAAAACAAAAAACCCTATTACAAGGGTTTTTTGTTATGATGCGCGTGGAGGGACTTGAACCCCCACGTCGTGAAACGCTAGATCCTAAGTCTAGTGCGTCTGCCAATTCCGCCACACGCGCACACTGATAAAGAAATGGTGAGTCATGAAGGATTCGAACCTTCGACACCCTGATTAAAAGTCAGGTGCTCTACCGACTGAGCTAATGACTCATATAAATGGCTGGGGATATAGGATTTGAACCTATGGTGACGGAGTCAGAGTCCGTTGCCTTACCGCTTGGCTAATCCCCAAAACGGTTTCTCATTCGCTTGATTTTAAAAAATATGGTGCCGTCGAGAGGACTTGAACCCCCAACCTACTGATTACAAGTCAGTTGCTCTACCAGTTGAGCTACAACGGCGCATCCATATAACTTTCACGAACTTTTCAAGGTGGCTCGAGACGGATTCGAACCGCCGACACGAGGATTTTCAGTCCTCTGCTCTACCGACTGAGCTATCGAGCCATATTGGTTGCGGGGGCAGGATTTGAACCTGCGGCCTTCGGGTTATGAGCCCGACGAGCTACCGGGCTGCTCCACCCCGCGTCATTGATAAGCATATTAGATTGATAAATGGTGGAGGCTGAGGGGATCGAACCCCCGACCCTCTGCTTGTAAGGCAGATGCTCTCCCAGCTGAGCTAAGCCTCCGAATCTAGATTATAATGGTGACCCGTAGGGGAATCGAACCCCTGTTACCTCCGTGAAAGGGAGGTGTCTTAACCGCTTGACCAACGGGCCTTAATGGCTCCCCGAACAGGGCTCGAACCTGTGACAACTCGATTAACAGTCGAGTGCTCTACCAACTGAGCTATCAGGGAATATGGTGGAGCCTAGCGGGATCGAACCGCTGACCTCCTGCGTGCAAGGCAGGCGCTCTCCCAGCTGAGCTAAGGCCCCATATTGGGATATAAAAAAATACATGGTGGGCCCTGGTGGACTCGAACCACCGACCTCTCCCTTATCAGAGGAACGCTCTAACCAACTGAGCTAAGGGCCCTAATCTGTACACCTATATAATCTAGGCAAAAAAAAACCACATGATTAGTGGTATTCTGCTTGGCGACGTCCTACTCTCCCAGGACCCTGCGGTCCAAGTACCATCGGCGCTGGAGGGCTTAACGGTCGTGTTCGGGATGGGTACGTGTGGAACCCCTCCGCTATCGCCACCAAACAGGATCTTTGTGCTGCTTGTCTACTTTGTTAATACCACAACAAAATATCCATCCCTATAAAGGGTTTGCAACATAAAATCAGTACAAGGTTTAATCCTTGAAAACTAGATACGAATGAATTTGCAGTTCAAAACTTGCATTTGCTTCTGGAACCTAAATTCCAAAATATTAGGATAAGCCCTCGACCGATTAGTATTGGTCAGCTCCATGCATTGCTGCACTTCCACCTCCAACCTATCTACCTCGTCGTCTTCAAGGGGTCTTCCTAAT
>NZ_LVJI01000005.1 GCF_001637225.1 Paenibacillus antarcticus | reverse complement strand
GCTAAATACACCATTTCTTCAACATAGGTTAATTCAAGTAACCTGATAATGTACGCCATTAATTGATCGACAAATAAGCTACCGAGGTTCGGTAGCTTATTTATACGTATAATGGATCAGCTGAATTAGGATAGGACGTCCATTACACCTTGGTTATTCTTCACCAATAAATTTGACTTCTGTTTCCAAATTGACACCGAATTTCTCTTTAACCGTTTCTCTAACATGAGCGACTAATGCAATATAGTCACTTGCAGTAGCGTGATCTACATTTACGATAAACCCAGCATGTTTCGTTGATACTTCTGCGCCGCCGATGCGTACACCTTGTAATCCACTCTCTTGAATCAATTGACCTGCAAACCGATTAGGTGGACGCTTAAAGACACTTCCACATGAAGGATACTCTAATGGTTGTTTCGACTCACGTAAATGTGTTAGCTCATTCATCTTCTCTTTAATGGAGGAATGATCACCAGGCTTTAATGCGAATCTTGCTTGAAGAATGGTATAATCTCCACCCGCAAATACACTTTGTCTATAGCCCCACGTCATGTCCTCTTTATGTAAGGTCAATATATGACCAGTGGAATGCACTACAAGAGCATCTAGTAACACGTCTGCAACTTCACCACCATAAGCACCAGCATTCATATAAAGTGCTCCTCCAACGGTACCTGGTATGCCACATGCGAATTCCAGTCCGGTCAAATCATGCTGCAACGCAACTTGTGACACCTGTATAATAGATGCCCCGCTTTGAGCTGTCAAAGTATGTTCAGAAAGTGTAATTTCCTGTAGACTGGTCATTTGAAGCACGATCCCTCGAATACCACCATCTCTAATAACCACATTTGATCCATTCCCAAGTGTTGTAATCATCACATTATGATCTACTGCATATTTGATGATACTTTGAACTTCGTCATAAGTAGAGGGTACAACACGAATATCCGCGTTACCTCCCATTTGAGTATATACGTAGCCTTTTAAAGTTTCATGACACTGAATGATCGCATTCGGCACAAGTGTCTGTAAATCATTGTAAACCTGACTGATGTCCATTTCTGCACTCCTCTTCCACGTTAATCAATTCATTCATCTGTGGTATATCTTATATTAACATAACATGAGAAATGACGTTTAACTGTACAAGCTTTCATTGAAATGTGACAATTATGTAGAACATGAACAAAACTTTCAACACCTCAACTAAAGTGTATGCCAACGCTGTCATGTCATATACGTTTGGTTTCATACTTATCCTAATTGCGGTAAAATAATCATTGTTTTTATTAAGTAAACTGGAGGTCATCTCACATCAAATTCTATGAATCAGATCATATCCCATCACATTTATTCACTAGAAGTAAATTAAAAAAACTGGGACTTCGTCCTATTTCCCAACATGTTGGATTAGTGATGTATCCTCCACATCATAGAAGATATAAATTATTTAGCCTTGAAGATGTTCGGCCGATGGATGAAAATGCTGGATTTTCTTTATTGATTGAGGATACCTCTGACGATGCGCGTGAACGATTCGAAGATTTCGCCAAAAGATTCCGGGAACGAATTCGCAAATGAAAACTAAGCTTACTAGTAAATAAAAGAAGCTGTTCCGTAAGGTCTACTATCTGACCTTTTAGAACAGCCTTAATTTATTAAATACTAGTTATGGAAATCTAGTCCAGATTGAACGGGTTTGACATATCCAGCTCGGATGACGAAATCTCCGAAATGCTCGCCTACTTCACGTTCTTGTGCATATTGATGGAGCATCGGTTCTAATATATTCAGAATTTCTTCTTCTCCGATATTTTCACGATAAATTTTGTTCAACCGCTCACCTGCAAATCCAGCGCCCAGATACATATTGTACTTACCTGGAGCCTTGCCCATGAATGCAATTTCTCCAAGTGCCGGACGAGCGCATCCATTAGGACATCCCGTCATCCGAATGTTGATCGCCTCTTCACTCAATCCAACTTCCGCTAAGATTAGCTCTATCTTCTCTAATAGGGTTGGAAGATAACGCTCTGCTTCAGCCATAGCCATTCCACAAGTCGGGAATGCTACACAAGAGAGGGCATTTCGGCGTAATGCGGAATGATGTTTGCCATCTGTAAGACCATACTCTTTAATTAACTCTTCAATTTTACGTTTCTTCGCAGTCGTCACATTGCCGATTACGAGGTTCTGATTTGGGCTAAGACGGAAATCACCGGTATTAATCTTGGCTATTTCACGTAAACCAGTCATCAATGGGTATCCTTCTTGGTCTTCGATTCGACCACTTGGGATATAAAGTGTCAGATGCCATTTCCCGTTACTACCTTTGATCCATCCATAGCGATCCCCATTATGACTGAATTCATAAGGACGAGCTTCTTCGAGATTCCAACCTAGTCTAGTTTGCAGTTCATTAACGAACCAATCCATTCCATATCTGTCGATCGTATATTTGAATCGTGCATATTTACGGACAGAACGATTCCCGTAATCCCGTTGAATCATAACTGTCTTCTCCGCGACATCGATGACCTGTTCAGGTGTACAGAACCCAATAACCCTTGCCAATTGTGGGTACGTCTGAGTATCACCATAGGTCATCCCCATACCTCCACCGACAGCAACGTTGAATCCCTTGAGTTTTCCTTCTTCATAAATAGCAATTAGGCCAAGATCTTGGGAAAATACATCCACATCGTTAGTAGGAGGAACAGTCACACCGATTTTGAACTTACGTGGTAAATAGACCTTTCCGTAAATCGGCTCTTGCTCTGCTTCATCGGCATTACTATCCACGATCTTCTCACCATCAAGCCAGATCTCATGATAGGCATTGGTCTTCGGAGACAAGTGATCACTAATTCTTGTTGACCATTCAAATACTTCTGCATGAACCTCAGATTGATATGGATTCGGATTACACATAATGTTACGATTCACGTCACCACAAGCCGCTAGTGTCGTCAAGAGAGCATCATTAATCGTACGAATACTTTTCTTCAAGTTCCACTTCAGAATCCCGTGGAACTGAATCGCTTGGCGCGTGGTGATACGTATAGAACCTGTAGTATACTCCCGAGCAAGTCGATCCATCTCCAACCATTGTGCAGATGTGAGGACTCCCCCAGGGGCACGTATCCGCACCATGAATTGGTAAGCCGGCTCCAGCTTCTGACGATGGCGTTCATTACGCAAGTCCCGATCATCTTGCATGTAGCTGCCGTGAAATTTCATCAATCGATTCTCGTCCTCAGACATCGACCCGGTGATCCCATCTTTAAGTGCTTCTTCAAGTTCCCCACGTAAGTAACGGCTACGTGTCTTAATATCCTCTACGTCACTCGGCGGACCATCTTGTACCACTACTGTTTTGTTCTGAGTCATTGTTGGTTAGCTCCTTTCGATCTTAATATACGTCACGTTGGTAGCGCTTCTGTTGTTGCATATCATTCAGATAAGCTACGGCTTCTTCCGTACTCTTGCCACCTTCTTGTTCAAGGATCGTGATCAAGGTGTTATGAACATCATGTGCCATGTGTTTCTCATCCCCACAGATATATACCGATGCACCATTTTCCAACCATTGATAGAGTTCACGGCTCTTCTCAAGCATACGATGCTGTACATATACTTTCTTATCCGTATCACGTGAGAAGGCAACATCCATGCGAGTTAGAACACCTTCTTTAACCCACCGCTGGAAATCAAGTTGATAGAGAAAATCTGTTAGTAAATGCTGATCTCCATAGAATAACCATGCTTTCCCTTCCGCACTTGACTCCTCTCTTTCCTCAAGGAAAGCTCGGAATGGCGCAACGCCAGTACCTGGTCCAATCATGATAATAGGGGTATCCGAATTCGCAGGAAGCTTGAAATTAGGATTATGATGAATATACATCGATAATTGCTCACCCGGTTCTAATCGTTCTGCGCATTGTGTAGAGCAGACACCATAACGTTCCCTTCCATGTGATTCATATTGAACCGTCCGAATGGTGAGATGGACTTCATCAGGTCTAGCTTTTGAACTACTAGCGATAGAATAAAGACGAGGAGGCATCTTCCTAAGGATCGATACGAACTCTTGAACTGTGCCTTTCCAAGGAGAGAAATCCTGCACTAAATCTAACAAATCGCGTCCATCCAAGTAATTCCGAAGTTCCACTTCATGACCTGGTTCTACAAGTTCTTCCAACGATTTATTAGATGATAACTTCGCTGCTTGTTCCAATAGCGGTTTGGTCAATACTGTTATTTCAAAGTTATTTAAAAGCGCTTCGCGCAAACTCCGTTCCTCGCCCTTCTTATTAACAGACACGAGTTCCTCTGGCTTCCAGCCCATGTTCTCAATCAACGATTCCACTAAACTTAGAGAATTCTCTGGGTAAATCCCCACACAATCCCCTGGTTCATAATGGAAATTGGAACCCTCAAGAGATAGTTCTAAATGACGAGTCTCACGATCTGATCCACGACCATTAAGGTTTAGATTCTCTAGTACTTCTGCTTTAAAAGGTGAAGTTCTCGAATATGCTGATTGTTCTGCTACTGTCCCAGTTTCAGTAAGCGTAGTACCTTGAGCTGGACCCGTGGACTCTAACTTCTTATTCAAGTTAGCTAACACATTTTCAATCCAATCCGCTGCCGAGTCATCATAATCTAAATCACAATCAACGCGTGTACTAAGGCGTTTACCACCCAATTCCTCTAGACGCTTATCGAAATCCTTACCTGTCTGACAATAGAACTCATAGGAACTATCTCCTAAGGCTAAGACGGAGAACTGCAAGTCTTCTAATTGAGGTGCGCGTTTACTATGGAGGAATTCATAGAATGGAATTGCGTTATCTGGAGGTGTTCCTTCACCATGCGTACTCGCAACAATCAGTAAGTTCTTAACTTTCTTCAACGTATTGGATTTGAAATCACTCATTGAAGAAAGTGTAACTTGAAACCCTAATTGTTCTAACTTGATAGTAAGAGCTTTAGCTAAACCTTGGCTGTTTCCCGTCTGAGAACCGAATAGCACTGTCACTTCCCGAGAAATTGCAACAGGACTATCGGTAGTTATAACTGTAGTTACTTCTGTAGCCGTATGTAACGTGGTATTAGAATTTTGTGTTGCTGTAAAATATCCGCTTAACCAAATCTGTTGTGACTCCGTTAGTGTTGGCACAAGGCGATTAAGAAGTTCTACTTGCTCCTGACTAAATGGGCTATTCATGACCTGAAATTGCAACGTTATCCACCTCACTTAGGAATATAATCAATTATAAATCAGAGTATACACATCGTATTAATATATCACTTTAACCTACCATAATGTGACAACGTGGTCAATAAAAAGACATATACCGTAGCATATTGAACAAATAATGACAAAAAAATAAATGCCATTATATGATAATAATAGCATTTAATATTTATTGTAATACCTTATATTTCATTATAGATATAGGTCAACCACGAAGTCCAATAATAGTATTGCAATAAAATCATAAGTTTTCCTTATATAACGATGCGTGATGGTGTTAGTATGTGCGAACCTTCATCTAAAGATAGGATGACCGCGTTATGCTCAATATCATCACCCTCATCCCCTTTAACATCAATCTTAAATACATTGATTTCACGGAACAGTTTTTGCGAAATTTCATTAATTTGAATCGCTTGCTCAGCAATATTACTAATCGCACTATCCTGCTGTATACTTGAAGCGTTCACTTCCTGAACGCCTGCAGCAGTCTCTTCAGCAATAGAAGCTACACAATGAACAGATTCAGACAGTCTCGCATTGTTAGTCCGGGTCAAATCCACCTTATCGTGAATTTGTTCTATCTGCCTACTGATTTCTTCAATTGTATGATCTATGGCTTTAAAGGATGAAAGAGTCTCTGCTACTTGATGATCCTGTTCCTCTAGACTCCCTTTCGTTTCAAGCATCGATTTCTGGAAGTCTACCATTCCAGCTTGTAAATCATTAACTATTTTACCGATATGAACGGATGACGCTTTGGTTTGCACCGACAATTTCCTTACCTCATCGGCAATAACGGCAAATCCTTTGCCATATGCTCCGGCCTGTGCTGCCTCAATAGCCGCATTCAACGATAGTAAATTGGTCTGTGTCGAAATCTCCGAAATCGTATGCGTAATCCTTGATATCTGTTTCGATTGCTCCATAAGCTTGATTAAAGAATCATACACCTTAACGATTGAATCACGAGAATGCTCAGATACTTTCTGCAGATCTGTGACAGCTGCAAACCCTTTTCTAGTATTGTGATTAGCTGTTTCACTTGTTGCTACCATAACATCGGTATATTCCGAAATTTCATTTACTCCACGTTCCAATTCCTGAATTAAGCTTGCACTATGCTCTGATTGCTCCGCCTGTTGCCCAGCCCCTACCGAAATTTCCTGTATAGTCTGTACAATATCTAGATTCGTATGTGCTGTAATAGCTGAAGATTGTTGGAAGGACTGTGAATACGTTGCTAGTGAAGATGCCACGGACTGTGTTTGTTGCAGCATATCCCGAACTCTAATGACCATATGATCGAAATGATGACTCAGACGACCTAATTCATCATTATATGGAGAATTGATTTGATATCGCAAATCTCCTTCTGAAATCTTGAGTAATGCGGATTGTAGCTTATTTACCGGTAACAAAAAGGAACGTATAAGCACAATTGCAATGCTTAGCGTCATCAGAAATATAAACACCGCTGCATAAGCAGCAATGGAAGCTGTATCATCTAATAATTTAAAGGAACGTGCTTCCGCCTCTATTGCGTTCTCCGCTGCAGCTGTATACAATGTTCCATTCGTCTTAATCATAGCATTATTGATTACAAGTGCATCGGTATGTAGGCTGTCGATTTTTTCAAGGACCGTCAAAGGATCCAATTCTACATTTTCTAACGTAGTGGCTAATTCAGCAACGTTTTCCTTATATTTATCAGCTTGGATTTTCAATCGCTGTAAATCATTAAAAGCTTCTGAATCCATTTTAAAACTTACCTTATTTATTTCCGTATAAAGCTTCTTTTGTGTTTCTAAGAACTGCTCAACATATTCAAGGTCACTAGATTGCGAGAGTGAGGTTTCCAGACCATTTAACTCTTGAAGTATTTGGGTGATCTCAGCAACGGCAATTCTTTTTTCCATCTCTTTTTTTTGCGTTTCCATTGAAATCTCAACATGATTAATTTTAATGTTCTGGTAAAATGCCACTCCAAGAAAAATAAGAGCAACCATAGAGAAGCTTAGAATCAACTTCCATTTCATCGACAGGTGTAAGGTGCTTCCCTTCAAAAATATCATCCTCCAATTGTCCTATTGATTTGCTGTAGGACTTTTATACTAGCATCTTGATTGTAGGAGATAGATATTAAAGGGAATACATGATTGTGTAAACGCAGTGTAAATCGTATTGGGCGAACACTTAGTGTTTGAAAGATAGAATTATACTAATCTTTTTCAAAGGGCTCTTCTGTAATACGTTAGCGTAGTAAGCATTACAATTAACAGCAGTCCCATAACACTTAATAATGTAATGAAGACAATGATATTAAAAAATCCTGCAATGACTGTAGAAAGTGCCACGATCACAAGCAATACGACTAGCGCTAATACGGAGGCTTTATAAGCGATTAACTGTTCACGTTCATCATGTTCTTTAATGTATAACTTTTTCAGTGCTTCAGCATTCTTTAAACACGCTGTGTATTTTGAAATAATGTACAATAAAAACACCAGCAGACCTATAAAAACGCCTGTCTGAAATCCGAAAATAAAATCGGGTCTGGCAGGTAGTCGATCTCTCATAAATTGTAATATCACATTACTTAGCACCGTTATTACCATTACAATGGCTAATAATTTAATTCTTAATTGTATAGTTGCTTTGAACTTCTCCATCTCACATCTCCTCCAATTGGCTGAAATCAAATACTTCTTCAATGCTGAGGCTAAAATATTGTGCAATCTTATAGGCAAGGACTAATGATGCTGTGTACTTCTCACCTTCCAAGGAAGTAATGGTTTGCCTGGTCACCCCTACGGCTAATCCTAGTTCTTCCTGTGAAATACGATGTAGTTTACGTAGTTCTTGAATTCTGGTCTTCACAAGACATCCTCCCATATGCAAAGTTCACTTTACAAAATAAGTATAGCTAACTTTGCAATTTATGTAAAGCCTACTTTGCAATTGTAATCATATCATTACACTTTAATTCGAATTCTCCAATATACACTGGAATTAGTAAGCTTTATACCAAATTTAAAAGGCCGTTATTAAGAAGGTTATCCCTACAGGGATAACCTTCTTAATAACGACCTAGCTTAAACGTTTAATCTACCTTGATCCAATGACAAATAACAAATGACAAATGACTTCCATTAATGAAGAATTTACAACCATCGAGTCATTTATTATATCTTTCATTGTCGAGTTCATCTGATCAAGATGAGTCAACATCACTTCAAGCATATTCAATGCACTTTGCTGCCCATCAATCCAACGTTACTGAACCACTTGTATGATGTTCTGTATACAGTGCCTTCAATTACGTTTGCTAACATCTTTCAGTAATTCTTCGTCGGTTCCG
>NZ_LVJI01000004.1 GCF_001637225.1 Paenibacillus antarcticus | reverse complement strand
TTCCCAATTAGTAAGACCCCTTGAAGACGACGAGGTAGATAGGTTGGAGGTGGAAGTGCAGCAATGCATGGAGCTGACCAATACTAATCGGTCGAGGGCTTATCCTAATATTCTGAAGTTTAGGCTTCAGAAGCAAATGCAAGTTTTGAACTGCAAATTCATTCGTATCTAGTTTTCAAGGATTAAACCTTGAATAACAGCATAAAGCTGAAACCGTTTGGTGGCGATAGCGGAGGGGTTCCACACGTACCCATCCCGAACACGACCGTTAAGCCCTCCAGCGCCGATGGTACTTGGACCGCAGGGTCCTGGGAGAGTAGGACGTCGCCAAGCAACCAGGAACCACTGTTGATTTCAATCAACAGTGGTTCTTTTTGTTTTTATGATTTTTTTTATTCATGAGATAGAAGACTTATGGATTGATAAAGTAGATGTTTTTGGAGATAACTAGATATTATCCTCAACAACTTATGGCCATTGTTTACCTTATAAACAAATTGAGAATGTCGATTTTATACTTAAATAATGGATGTAAACCCTTTCATTTTAATAAAATGTCCACTCATAGAGGACAGTGTTAGTTACAGAAAGACTTGGGAATGATATATAAGGGAAACCTTACTGATATTCTTGACAGCCCCAACCCCCTTTGCTAAGATGGCAATAATATATTTTCAGGAAATGCATTTTTAGCGTTATTTATAAGGGTTTATTTGGTTTATTTATGAAAATTAGGGGAGGCCACACAAGGTGCGTGAAGATAAGTTTGGTAAAGAAGGATTAACTTTTGATGATGTACTACTAGTACCCCGTAAGTCCGAGGTACTACCTAAGGAAGTGGACGTGTCCACAAGATTAAGTAAGCATGTGAAGTTGAATATTCCCCTTATTAGCGCGGGTATGGATACGGTGACGGAGGCTGCTCTAGCTATAGCGATCGCTAGAGAAGGCGGAATCGGCATCATCCATAAGAACATGTCCATCGAACAGCAGGCTGAAGAAGTAGATCGTGTTAAGCGTTCTGAGAGTGGGGTTATTACCAACCCGTTTTCACTAAGACCTGATAATCTGGTAGCTGATGCTGAAGCAGTGATGGCTAAGTTCCGTATTTCCGGTGTACCTATCGTGAACGAGGATAATAAATTAGTCGGTATTTTGACGAATCGCGACTTGAGATTTATACATGATTACAGCATTAAGATTAGTGATGTGATGACTAAGGAAGATTTGGTTACTGCACCAGTAGGAACGACGCTTCAGGAAGCTGAAGTTCTATTGCAGAAACATAAGATTGAGAAACTTCCATTAGTGGATGCTAACAATATTCTTAAAGGGCTTATCACAATTAAGGATATTGAGAAAGCTATCCAGTTCCCTAACGCAGCTAAGGATGCTCAAGGTCGCCTTTTGGTGGGAGCAGCGATTGGTATCTCTAAAGATACGTTAGAACGTACAGAGGCTTTGGTTAAAGCTGGTGTAGATGTTATTACGATTGATTCTGCGCATGGACATCACATTAACATTATTGATGCTGTACGCGAATTACGTGGCAATCATCCAGAACTCACAATTATTGCTGGTAACGTAGCAACTGGAGATGCAACACGCGATCTAATTGAAGCTGGAGCATCAGTTGTTAAGGTGGGAATTGGTCCAGGCTCTATCTGTACTACGCGAGTGATTGCTGGAATCGGTGTTCCACAAATTACGGCAATTTATGATTGTGCTTTGGTAGCTAAAGAATATGGTGTTCCGATTATTGCAGATGGTGGTATTAAATACTCTGGCGAGATCACAAAAGCTATTGCTGCCGGTGGACACGCTGTGATGTTGGGTAGCTTATTTGCAGGTACAAAAGAAAGTCCTGGTGAATCAGAAATTTATCAAGGACGTAAATATAAAGTGTACCGTGGAATGGGATCAATCAGTGCTATGAAACAAGGAAGTAAAGATCGTTATTTCCAAGATGATGATAAAAAGCTAGTACCAGAAGGTATTGAAGGTCGTGTTGCGTATAAAGGACCACTTTCTGATACGATTCTACAGCTTATCGGTGGACTTCGCTCCGGTATGGGATATTGCGGTGTTCAAACATTAGATGAACTGCGTAATGATACGCAATTCATTCGCATTACAGGTGCTGGACTTCGTGAAAGTCATCCACATGATGTTCAAATCACTAAAGAAGCACCGAATTACTCGGTTTAATGTACAGATTCAGATATTAAATACAATTTTCTTACAAGAGACAGGGCGAATTTCGTCCTGTCTGTCTTTTTTTGCTGAATATGCTGTGTTAGAATAGAATAAGTAATTGATTGTTATGGATAGAGAGGAGTTTATTTTCTTTGAAACACAAAGTAGTTAGAATAAGTAGACGCAAATGGCTCAAAAAAAGTATAGCTTCGGTTATGCTTATAAATATGTTATGTATGTCCTCGTTACCACTCGTAGTGTTAGCAGAAGGGGAAACGACGAAGACAGAGGTACCAGCAACTGACGCTACGAAGGCGGTTGTCACAACTAAGGCAGTCACGATTCCTTCTGTAGAGAGTTTGAAATTACAAGTAGAGTCAGCAGTGCTTATCGAACCAACAACGGGTGAGATTCTGTTATCCGTTAATAGTGACGTGGCATTGCCACCAGCTAGTATGACAAAGATGATGACAGAGTACATTGTGGCAGACCAAGTGAAACAAGGGAAGCTTAAATGGGATGACATTGTTACAGTACAGGAGAATGCAGCACAAACAGTCGGATCACGTATTTTTTTGGCAGAAAAAGATCAACACACGGTTGAGGAGTTATACATAGCGATGGCTGTAGGGTCTGCAAATGATGCTACTGTAGCTTTAGCTGAACACGTCGCAGGTTCTGAAGCTGCCTTTGTTGAGTTGATGAATGAACAGGCGAAGCGTATGGGAATGAAGACAGCATTCTTCATTAATTCGTCAGGACTGAGCCGGGCAGATATGCCGGAAAAATACAGACCGAGTGAAGATCGTGAGACAGTCATGTCTGCGATGGACACGGCTTTACTTGCGAAATTCATCGTACAAGATCATCCTGACTTTGCAAGATTTACTGCAATTCAGTCGTATAAATTCCGTGAACGTGACACTAATCCAATTATTAACTACAATTGGATGTTGGAAGCCAATAAAGATATTACGAACTTTAAGGCTTATGCATATCCAGGGTTAGATGGATTGAAGACAGGTCATACGCTGGCTGCTGGGAACTGTTTCGCGGGTACTGCAGAAAGAGATGGTGTGCGCTTGATCAGTGTCGTTATGGGAGCGAAGACGAACCCTGCACGTTTCGTGGAAACGAAGAAAGTGCTTGATTATGGGTTTAACAACTTCGAGATCAAACAAGTGGTTGCACCTAAGTCAGTCGTAGTGGGAACTGAAACGGTACCTGTGAAGAAGGGTGTGGAAACAACTGTAGGTGTGGTATCGGACTTAGATGTTAAGTTCATGGTTCCAAAAGGAACACAAAATCCTAGTATCACATCCAAGGTTACTCTTATGAATGAAGACGAGCTGGTAGCTCCTTTAGCTAAAGGTACGAAAGTAGGTACCATCACTTATACTTATAAAGCAGAGGGTATGGGTGAAGCTCAGGAGAAAACGGTCAATCTAGTAACTGCTGATGAAGTGGAAAAAGGCGGATGGTTCCGCTTGTTATTCCGAGCTATTAAAGATTTATTCGTTGATTTGTTTGACGGAATCAAGAATCTTTTTTAATATCAATATAGATAAGGATCCATTGGGTGTTGGAGTTACCGTCCATTCCAATCATTATGTAAGTTAGGATATGATGAGGCGAATGGACTGACCATATATATTTCAGGGGGATTAAACATGGAAACGGGAACATCTCGAGTTAAAAGAGGTATGGCGGAAATGCAAAAAGGCGGCGTCATTATGGACGTTATGAATGCAGAACAAGCTAAGATTGCAGAAGCGGCAGGCGCAACAGCTGTCATGGCTTTGGAACGAGTTCCCTCTGATATTCGGGCAGCTGGTGGTGTTGCTCGTATGGCAGACCCTACTATAGTGGAAGAAGTTATGAAAGTTGTATCTATTCCAGTTATGGCGAAATCACGTATTGGTCATTTTGTTGAAGCGAAAGTATTAGAATCACTTGGTGTAGATTATCTTGATGAAAGTGAAGTTCTAACACCAGCGGATGAAGTATTCCATATTGATAAATGGGATTTCACGGTTCCTTTTGTATGTGGAGCGAAAGATCTTGGAGAAGCTCTACGTCGTATCGGCGAAGGTGCTTCCATGATTCGTACCAAAGGTGAACCTGGAACAGGAAATATCGTTGAAGCTGTACGCCATATGCGTCAAATTAACGGTCAAATCCGTAAAGTACAGAATATGTCAAAGGACGAGTTGTATGCTGAAGCTAAGAACTTGGGTGTTAACTATGACTTATTGCTTGAAGTTCAACAGCTAGGTAAATTACCTGTCGTTAACTTTGCAGCAGGTGGTGTTGCTACGCCAGCTGACGCAGCGTTGATGATGCATTTAGGTGCAGATGGCGTATTTGTAGGATCTGGTATTTTCAAATCGGAATATCCAGAGAAATTTGCACGTGCAATTGTTGAAGCTACAACACATTTCCGTGATTATAAATTAATTGCTGAAGTATCCAAGAATTTAGGTGCCCCAATGAAAGGTATCGAGATTTCATCTTTAAAACCTTCCGAGCGTATGTCTGATCGCGGCTGGTAAGAGAGAAGGTTTAAAGGGATATGAAAGTCGGAGTACTAGCATTACAGGGAGCTGTCACTGAACATATTCGTAGTATTGAACTTGCGGGTGTCGAGGCAGTAGCCGTGAAAAAGATCGAAGAATTAGCAGATGTTCAAGGCCTTATTATACCTGGTGGTGAAAGTACGACAATCGGTAAGTTGATGCGTAAGTATGGTTTTATTGAAGCTATTCGTAATTTCTCAGCGGCTGGTAAACCTATATTTGGGACATGCGCAGGACTTATTGTCCTTGCTAAGAGAATTGAAGGTCAAGATGAAGCTCACTTAGCATTGATGGATATAACGGTTGCTCGTAATGCCTTTGGTCGTCAACGTGAGAGCTTTGAGACAGATTTGGAAATCAAAGGTATTGATGAATCTGTTAGAGCCGTATTCATTAGGGCACCATTAATAACAAGCGTGGGTAATCAAGTCGAAATTTTATCCACATATCAAGATGAGATCGTTACGGCAAGGCAAGGACACTTGTTAGTGTCCTCATATCACCCAGAGTTGACGGATGATTATCGTCTGCATCAATATTTTGTGGATATGATTAGAGCATACCAAGGTTCAATGAGTTAAATTTAAAGAGTGTAAATAAGAACACCTTGACCTTTTTTGGATATCAGTTATTGTTCTGTGATGGATATGACTGATGAACTTCAGATAAATCTTCTCCGGGTATGAGGATCCTTTTACAAGTGGATGCTAGGGGAATATTTATCTGACCAAGGGGTCGAGGTTGTTTTTCTTGAGGAGGGTATACCTGTGTTAGATGTGAAAATATTGCGTGGCGACTTCGCTAGAGTAGAAGAAGCACTGAAGAATCGGAACAAATCTCCGGAACTGATTGCAGATTTCCCTAGACTAGATGGACGTCGTAGAGAACTATTGCAAGAAAGCGAAACCCTAAAGAGCCGTAGAAACACGGTATCGGGTGAAGTAGCAAAGCTTAAAAAGAATGGTGAAGATGCAGAGGCGCTAATTATCGAAATGCGTGAAGTATCTGACCAGATTAAAGCATTCGATGAGGAAGTTCGAGAACTTGAAGCTAGTATTGCTGAATTAACGATGGCTCTACCTAACATTCCGCATGAATCCGTACCTTTGGGCAAATCAGAGGCTGATAACGTAGAAGTACGTCGTTGGTCGGAACCCACTGTATTTGATTTCATGCCTAAGGCACATTGGGACATTGCGCAGGACCTAGGGATACTTGATTTTGAAGCAGCAGCTAAAGTAACCGGTTCACGGTTTACCTTCTATAAAGGTATGGGAGCACGTTTAGAGCGTGCGCTTATTAACTTCATGATGGATCTGCATAGCAGTGAACACGGCTATGAAGAAATCCTTCCTCCTTATATCGTAAATGGGGATAGTCTACGTGGCACAGGGCAGCTTCCGAAATTTGAAGAGGATCTGTTTAAGATTCAAGATTCGGAATATTATCTTATTCCAACAGCTGAAGTGCCAGTAACTAACTACTACCGTGATGAGATCCTGACTTTGGAAGATTTACCGAAGAATTTCGTGGCCTACAGTTCATGTTTCCGTTCAGAAGCTGGATCAGCAGGTAGAGATACGCGCGGGCTCATTCGTCAACATCAATTCAACAAAATTGAGCTTGTCAAAATTGTACACCCAGATTCCTCTTATGAAGAGTTAGAGAAGATGACTGCGAACGCAGAACGTGTTCTAGAGCTTCTGAAGTTGCCGTATCGTGTGCTAGCTCTTAGTACGGGAGATATGGGCTTCTCAGCTGCGAAGACCTATGACATTGAAGTATGGCTGCCAGAGAGCGACATGTACCGTGAGATCTCCTCTTGCTCTAATACGGAGGACTTTCAAGCTCGTCGTGCTAATATTCGATTCCGTCCGGAAGCGAAGTCTAAGCCAGAATTCGTTCATACATTGAATGGCTCTGCATTAGCAGTTGGGCGGACTTTCGCTGCTATTCTTGAGAATTATCAACAAGAAGATGGTAGTGTTCTCATCCCTGAAGTGCTTCAACCTTACATGGGAAACATCAAAGTTATTGCTGCAAAAAAATAATTTTTAAAAAAAGCTTGCCTTTTAGTGTTCAGTTGTGATAAGATAATTTTTGTTGTTAGAGATTAATTGCTTATCGCAAACAACTGAATATCTTTTGGAGAGGTACCGAAGCGGTCATAACGGGGCGGTCTTGAAAACCGTTAGGGGGCAACTCCACGTGGGTTCGAATCCCACCCTCTCCGCCATTATAATTAAACTTACTAACCATTCTCAGTAATTGAGAGTGGTTTTTTTGTATAAAATAATGCCTCATTCCGCAACTTATAGTGAAGGGGAGGTGTTCTTCATGAGCCAAGATTTTCAATTGAATCAAAATCAGCTTGTAGACGCGTGGCAGTCTACATTGCCAAGTGTTCTTCACCCGTCAGACCGAGCTTTAGTCGTTGCCGATGAGGCCAACTCTAACAGCATTAGAATCAACATTGATACGGCAGGCAGGCAAGCATACTCTTTTGACTTCCAATGTACGTATAAGGATGCGCGTGAGGTTGGTGTACAACTCGTTGATGTGGAGCGCGATGGTCGTTCAGTAGACGAGCATACAGAAGTTATTCAGAATTTGGCTGGGGATTATGCACGACATATCCATGAATGTGCCCAATCATTGCATGATGTAACAGACCCCTCATAAGATTGAGGGTATCCTTTAAATGAGGTGAACAAGATGAGTAAGCCAAAAGCGATTCCTGTTCCAGAGGCACAAGAGAAACACCAGCGGAATAATAACGATTCTACTGCGATGCAAGAGCCGCTCTCAGGATCTAAGAAAGTAAAGAACCGTAACCATGTGGATCATTTGAATAAACAGGGTTAGTTTTAGTTGTCTTGGATGTAAGTGGTGAAAGATGGATTTGTTTGAAAACACCTTAGTGCAATAACTAAGGTGTTTTTTACGTTGAAATGGAATAGGCATGATAAAATCACTATATTCTGAAAGTTTCGTAAGAATTGACATTATTCCATCAATTATTTTCCAGAATAGGTTTCGCGTGGTGAAGAATTAGTTTATGATTATGAGAGTGACTATAGTTACAGACCGAGGGGAGAGAACAAAATGAATAAGAAATTTACAGCCATCGTGCTAACAATGCTCTTAGCGATGACTGTCGTGCTATCTGGTTGTGGCAGTAAGCAGGACCCGAAAGAGGCGTTACAAAGTGCTGCGGGGAATGCGATGACGATGACGTCGTATGAAATGAAAAGTAAGCTAGTTATTGAGGAATTAATTGTGAACGCCCCTGATACAGCAGGTAGTATCTCTGGGACGGTTATGAGTATGCTCAAGAACGCAGAATTAACGGTTGATGGTATTTATCAATTGGACCCAATGCAAACAGAATTAACATTGGCTTTGAATCTTAAAGGTGATATGGCTATGACTTTCACCATTCCAATGGTTATGACTAAGGAAAAATTATATGTTAAAGTTCCTAGCATTCCTATGCTACCTATTCCAGAGACTGTAGTAGGTAAATATGTGGAGTTAGATCTGAAAGAACTTGCTGCTGAAGAAGGGGCGAGCTTCAATCTAGATGCTATTGACCCTAAGAAAACACAGAAGCTAACCAATGAGATTACGAGTGCACTCTTTACAGAATATGATGGAGCTAAGTATTTCAAAGATGTTCCAGTTAAGGATGCTAATCTTCCTGAAGGTGTAGAATCTGAGCAGGTCGCACAATTTAGTGTTACGAATGATAATGTAAAAGAAGCAATCACGATTCTAGTGGAGAAAGTATTGCCTAATATTCTTACTATTGTTGATAAAGAAGAATACCGTGAAATGCTTGGATTAACTACTGAAGAGATCAAGAAGGTTAAGGATGAATTGAACACAGCTAATAAAGATGAGTTCAATAAAGGCCTTGAAGAATTGAAGAGTTACTTGAAGGTGAATACCTTTAACGTAAACACAGCGATTAATAAAAAGGGATTTGCAACATACCAGGATTTAGTGATGAATATTGAGCTTAACGATCCTGAAACGAAACAAGATGTTAAACTTGCACTGAAGGGTTCATCTCAGTACAGTAAGATTAATGAAAAACAAGCATTCAAAATTGGTATTCCTGCGAAGGAAGACGTCCTCACAATGGAACAATTTCAACAAGAGATTGGAAATTAATCATATTTATTTGTAAACGACTAGCCCCGCACATGATTCATGTGCGGGGCTAGTTCTATATTGTGGTAGATGATTTCTTTCTTAGGACTATGGGCTGTGTTGTATATTCATGGACTAGAATAGCGAATGTCTGATGATCCTGCCATTGGTCATCTATCTTGATCAATTGACGAGAGATGCCTTCCGGTTGAAATCCCGTTTTCTCTAGCACGCGACGCGATGATTGATTGTTGAGCAGAATGGCTGCTTGGATGCGATGAAGCCCGAGGGATTGAAAGCCATATTTGAGCATCAAATGTAATGCGGCAGTCATATAACCTTTATTCTTTTCATTGGGATCAATGAAATAACCCACATCGGCGAACTGACCGACACCACGAACGACATTAGAAAGTGTTATTTGTCCGATGAGCTTACCATTCAGATTAAAAATTCCAAACATATAGGCACGATCCTGCTCAGCTTCGTGTATACGACGTACAATCAGCTGCTGTTGTTCGTGGAGTGTATAGAAGCTTACATATTGTCTAGGCTCAAAAGCGGCATATACACTGCGTATGCGTATCCTTAGGTCTAATAAGGAATGACTATCGTCCATTTGTAATGGACGTATATAAATGCCAGCAATTGTATCATAAAAGGTGAGGGTCAAAGTAAATTCCTCCTATTGTAGTAATAGGGATTCATAAATATATTATTTATTACGAAGTCGACGGAAGAAATTAGTTAGCAGTTGAGAGCACTCTTCCTGTAATACATTAGAGATAACTTCTGTTCTGTGGTTAAAACGTGGTTCTTGAAGAAGATTCATTAGTGTGCCAGCACATCCGGCTTTGGGATCTGTTGTACCATAGATAACCTGAGGAACACGGGATTGGACAATTGCTCCAGCGCACATAGGACAGGGTTCAAGCGTAACATACAATCTGCACTCTAGAAGCCGCCAGGCATCAAGATGTTGGCTAGCATCACGGATCGCAATCATCTCTGCGTGTGCAGTTGGGTCCATTGTCTGTTCTCTTAAGTTATATCCGCGACCGATAATCTCATCACCTCGGACAATAATGGCTCCGATCGGAACTTCACCTATTTTCTCAGCTTCTTTTGCTAAGAGGATGGCCTCGCGCATCCAGTGTTCATGTGCGCTTTGATTTATAGATAAATCAAAGGGGAGATTATTTTGTGGATAACTCATTTTTCGAATGACCTCCTAACATAAAAAATGGTTTATTCATCGAACAAATATTCGGTTGTTAACATGATGTGCATAACATTGTGCATAAGTTATAAAATATCAACAAAGTTGTGCACATAAATAATAAACATTTGTTGATATGTGCATAACTTTGTGGAGATTCTTCACGCTTTTCAAAATCGTGGGTTAGCGGTATGATATATTAGATCATAAGCTTGGTTACTTTTTTGGCCGGCCAATTGATTATTCTTCCTCATATCCGGTTAACATGAATAAATGGGGATATGTTGATGACCGCAAACGAAATTATATCATAAACCCATATAGGTATAATACGTTTATCAAAGATTAAGAAAAAGTCATCGATTAGTATAACTAAACATAGAGGTGAATGGAACCGTGCGGATTAATAAATACATCAGTGAGACTGGGTTCTGCTCTCGTAGAGAAGCGGATAAAAGGGTAGAGAATGGCGAAGTTACCATTAATGGAGAGTTAGCAGTACTCGGTAGTCAAGCCGAAGAAGGTGATGACGTACGTATTAATGGTGAACCTTTGGCTTCTAAGAAGAGTCATATATATATTGCCCTAAATAAGCCTATTGGTATTACCTGTACAACAGAGCTACATATTCGAGGTAATATTGTCGATTTTGTAAACCATTCGGAACGGATTTTCCCCATAGGAAGATTGGATAAGGATTCGGAAGGCTTAATTCTTCTAACGAATGATGGGGATATCGTGAACAAAATTTTACGAGCAGAAGGTAAACATGAGAAAGAATATTTAGTGAGCGTAGATCGGCCGATTACGGAGTCATTCTTAAGAGGAATGTCATCTGGAGTAAGAATTCTAGGCGAGATGACGCAACCTTGCGAAGTAACGCAATTATCAGAACGGAGATTTCGTATCATTCTAACCGAAGGCAAGAATCGACAGATTCGTCGGATGTGTCAAGCATTTGGATTTGAAGTTACGGATCTGCAACGTGTACGAATTATGAACATCGAACTAGGGGATCATCCAGTGGGAACTTGGTGGGACTTAACAGCTGAAGAGAAGCAGGATCTAGGAACTTTGCTAGATTACAAGTTGGAATAAGTCATTGATGTTATTACACAGCGGATGATCAAACCATAATGAATGAGTGGAATTGATAGTCCTCATAGAAGAACAAAAACGCCCATGAGAGATGGGCGTTTTATTTGTTGTTATTACTTAACATCAGTCACATTCAGGAGTTGTGTACTATCTTGGTATTTACGAATAAGGGATACTTCTACACGACGATTCTTAGCGCGATTCGCGGCTGTAGTATTATCAACGATCGGATGAAACTCACCATAACCTACAGGGGTAAATTTCTTCGGATCAAGATTGGTGTTCAGCAGTAATATTTTAAGAAATTGTATTGCCCGAGCAGAGCTCAGATCCCAGTTCGATTCATAATCCATGTTATAGATCGGAATATTGTCTGTGTGTCCGGAGACGACGATATCATAGTCAGGGAACTTCTGTAACATGTCTGATATGGCAGCAGCTAATTGTTTAGATTCAGGCTTTACTATAGCTTTGCCAGACGCGAACAACGCAGTATCACTAATGGTGATCATTAACTGAGACTGATTGAGCTTGGTATCGAGTTGACTTGTTAGCCCACTCTTTTGAATATATTGATCAATTTGTTTTTTTAACTTTTCTAAATCGATCTGTTCCTGCTTGCTAAGGAGCGCTTGTTGTTCATTGCTTTTGTCCTTCTTGGAAGTAACATCGTCTTTATTCTTCATGGTTTCATCTTTAGAAGTAACCTGATTAGTTGAAACGGGTGATTGGTAGTCTAGGACACCTGTTCCAGAAGTGAAAGCAGCATTGAAGGCTTCACTCATCTCATCAAACTTCTTGGCATCGGATGCGCTCATTGAATATAGAACAATAAAAAGAGCTAGAAGGAGAGTGAGAAGGTCTGCATAAGGGAGTAGCCATGACTCGTCCGCATGTTCTTCGTGCTCATGTCGTCTACTCTTTTTGCTCACCTGAACCATCCTCCTTCGGTTTCATCTGTGCACGTTCAGCAGGGGTTAAGAAGACAGACAACTTCTGGTTAATAGCAATGGTAGATACACCAGATTGAATAGACAATAGTCCTTCAAGCATCATAAGTCTAAGTTCTACTTCAGTCTTAGACAGACGTTTGAGCTTGTTAGAAATGGGGTGAAATAGTACATAACCAGAAAAAATACCAAGCATAGTGGCAATAAAGGCTGCCCCGATCGCTTTAGCGAGTTCCCCCATGTCTTCCATGTGGGACAATGCAGCAATAAGACCAATAACAGCACCCAATACCCCAAGTGAAGGAGCGTACATTCCGGCTTGGGAGAAAATAAGAGCTCCCACTTTATGGCGATCTTCCGTCGCGTTGATATCTTCCATTAAGACGTCACGAACGAAATCTTGATCATTACCGTCGATAATCATCCGCATACCATTGCGCAAGAAATCATCATTGATTTCCTCAACTTTGGATTCTAGTGCAAGTAGTCCCTCACGTCTTGTAATGGAGGCCCATTCCATAAAGAGAGTAATCATTTCTGTTCTATTCATGAGTTTCTGCTTAATAAAGATCATTTTAAGCAGTTTAGGTATTTTTTTGAGCTCCGACATGGGAAATCCAATGAAGAGTGTTGCTGCAGTACCTCCCAAAATAATGACATAAGCAGCGGGTACCATAAGGCTACTCAAAGGTGATCCCTTGAGAATCATACCTACTAGTACAGAGACAATACCTAGAATTAAACCAATAATCGTTGAAATTTCCATTGTACACCTCATCCATGAGAAATAGAATTGAATCCTTTCATGCTACCAGATGAAAATTAAAGATGGACTGTCGCACAAGAGAAGCATTATAGTATTTATCGTCAGATTGGGCTTTTTATTTAAGGGCTATTTTCCTGTATAATGAAATGATTCGTAAAAGTTTACTTAACATAAGAAATGGAGGGGTACAAGATGGGTGTAAAACATGGTCGTGAGTATAGTGAAATTCATAAAGAATTAACGGTGGCTGTAGGTCAAATCCAAGATAGTTATGTTTTTTTTGAGATGGAAGAAGAGGAATGGATTCAGTTACCACAAGAGGATAAGAATGAGGTTATGGAAGCTTTAGCGGAGGATGTATTCTACGGACTGGGTACAAATCCTGTTATTACGGTAGGAAGTGGAATTGTCATGCATGATCCTGAGACTCACCGCATCAATATTCTTATTGGGGATACAGAACTTGCATTTGTAACGTTAGTCTAAAAGTTAAACATTAAACGTTGCGCATGAATATATTATTGTAAGAATACAATGAGTCATATCTGTGAATCCAGAGGAGAACATTGTAGTTGTGGAAAGGGGGCAGCAATCAAGAGTGTCATATACAAAAGAGCAAGTGGATGAACATTTGAATCTGCTTAAGGGGTGGACATTGGTTGAGGAGCGCTTTATTGAACGTAAGTATGTCTTTTATAGTTTTATGAAGGGGATTTCTTTCGTCGACGAAGTTGCAACGATTTCCGAAGCTTTTAACCATCATCCATTGATCACCATTGACTATAAGACTGTTATTCTTCGTCTCACTTCTTGGGATGAGGGGTACCTTACTGCAATTGATATGAAAGAAGCGCAACAGTATAATGAAGCTTTTGAAAAAATGTGTTCAAATGAGAGAAAGAATGTAAGGCAGAGGTCTTAAAGAATAAATAGAGGAATGGCCAGATAATATATTCCTCGTAGAAAAGGGTACCCTCCATATGGAGGGTACCCTTTTTACTTCATTGCTGGGAAAATGCATTCGTCCTTATGGGAGGGAATAACATTTACCGTGGTTATGGAATTATTTTTTTGTTGCTAACCATTGTGCTACGTTTGCAATCTCTTCGTCTTTTAATTTTCCTTTAAATGCTGGCATGATGCCCTTACCCTTACTTACAAGAGAATAGATCTCTTCTGGGGTCATCTGACTACCTATCTTTTCTAGATTTGGACCTACGCCACCTTGTAGCTGATCACCATGACAAGAAATACAACTTGATTTAACCACTGTCTCAGCTGAAGCAGCATCTAATACAACTTCTGGCATGCTAGGTTTTGCTTCCTCTGCTACTTGTTCTTTACCAGGTAGTGTAAACATTAGGACAATAGCTACAATACACGCTGTAAAAAAGAAACCACTCATGATATATTTTTGCATATTTTTCTTCCTTTCTATGTAAGCTGATGATTATATTATAGCGGATGCTGAACCTACAGCATAGTATTTGTGTCAAAAAAGAGATATATATTCCAATATTTGTTCCAATAAATAGATAACTTTATGCTATTTATCATGGAAATCAGAGGTTTGTCTAAAAACCATACAATAAAATGGCTGGTTACCATCTGGAGTCATTCGCTCATAATGATCTGTAATCTCAAATCCTACTTTTTGATATACCTGAATTGCACGCTTGTTCCATGTGAGTACCTCTAGATCAATTTCATCCTGTGGTCTTCGTCTTACTGCTTCACAAACGATAGATTGCACAAAAGATTTACCCATTCCTTGTCCACATAAATCAGGGCGCATACCAATGCCGAGGCGAGTTACACCGACTAAGGGGAAATACTGTGTGAAACCACATAATTCTCCTTGTTCATTGGTAATAGAAGCATACTGCTGCGCACGAAGGGCGGGATCACCAAATTCAACCCGAAGATCCTCCATCTGTTTCCATGGCATCCATCTATAAATGTTATAAGGAGCGGGGTAATCCCATTCAGATACAGTACGTGCATGTTCAAGTGTCATTGGTGTAATGATGAAACGTGAAATTATCATATTGAGGATCCTTTCTGTTGGTTATATGTCCAAATCAGTGATTACTTTTCAGTAGGGAGGGTAATAATCAGTAAGGACGATCACGCATATGAAAAAACCTGCATCTGAGATTTATACAATCTCAGATGCAGGTCGGTAGTAAATAATCTATTTATCGATTGCGACAGATTCATATGTATCGTTACTCATAATTCTTTTAGCACCAACGTAGCGGGAAACATAATAGGATTCACTAAGGGAGTTAATCTTGACACCATTAGATGAAGAGGCATGAGCAAACTTACCATTGCCTACAAATATCCCAACGTGAGAAATACCTCTACCATTAGTATTAAAGAATACTAAATCGCCTGCTCTTAAATCATCACGACTAACAGCTGTCCCCATACCGTACTGAGAACTAGATTGACGTGGTAAATCAATACTGAGCTTGTCGAACACGTACGTTGTAAATCCAGAACAATCGAATCCACTCGTATCATTTCCGGCCGCCACATATGGCGAACCGATCGCGGGAGCGATGGCCTTGTCTAATGCAGAGTCTGCGAAAGCGCTTCCAGTACCAATGCTAAATAATAATGCTAATCCTAATACTGTGGTCGTTAATTTCTTCTTCAAAAAAGTTAACTCCTTCCGTTGCCTGCGAGGTTAGCTTAAGGATTCGGTTGAAGGTTCCCTATGATCCCTCTGTTGCAAGATCAATTCACCCAAGACTGGTTCCCCCACTTCCCTTTCGGGAATTCGGCAGATATTATTAAATTAACATAATAGTTATACTTATGACAAAGTTGTTACTAAGAACTTACTGGGATTATTATAGCAAAGGGAATAGCGATTTGGCAATTGTTTCTATCATTTTTAATGAGAAATGTTATTATTTTTTTGGGAGATAGCTAGAATCATAGAATAACTGAATTTATTTTGCCAAAACAGTCAACTTTTTCTCATTTCGTACGTCTTATTATATAAGAAACCCGCAGTGAGATTTCGGCTCAACTACGGATTAAAGTTTTAATGCCATATTTTGTTTTAGTTGTAAGCTGCGGCTTGATATTTCGAAGTACTCATAACTCGTTTAGCACCAACGTAGCGCTTAGCGTAGTAGCTCTCTGAAAGTGAACTAACGATGACACCACGTGAAGAAGATGCATGTGCAAATTTTCCACTACCGACGGATATTCCAACGTGAGATACGCCTTTACCTAATGTGTTGAAGAACACGAGGTCTCCAGGTCTCAGCTGACTTTTGGATACGGCAGTACCCATCTTATATTGGGATGTAGATTGACGTGGTAAAGTCATGCCTAATTTCAAGAATACATATCGAGTGAATCCAGAACAATCAAATCCATTCGTCGTTGTTCCACCCGTCTTATAAGTAACCCCAATAGTACGGTCAATCACGGAATCCATCTTTGAGTCGGCAAATACGCTACCTGTTCCGATGGTCAGCGCAAGAGCGATGCTCAATGCTGTAGCAGTTAGTTTCTTCTTCAAATACGTTTTCCCCTTCCAATGCCTGCGAGGTTAGCTTAAGGATTCGGTTGAAGGTCCCCTATGATCTCTTTGTTGCGAGATCAATTCACCCATAAAATGGATCCCCCGCTTCCTGGTGTTTAGGAATTAGGCCGTTTCGTACACCTGAAAGTGACAATCGACAATGCTTTATGAAAAGACTAGATCATAAATATTACAAAGTTGTTACTAAATTATTTTAACAGAGGTTTTACACTTTGGCAAACCATAAAAGCATAGTAGGACAAGAAGAACCTCACCCTTTTCGTTCGAAAAGGGTGAGGTTCTTCTTGTATCAAGGGGCTTAAGATATTGCGTAACCATTAATTGTTATTTTTTTGATAGCTTGGTAGCCCACAAATTAAATTGTGATGTGATGTTCCACATCTTGAATAAACAAGTAATTAGTGGGTATGCCTGTTGCAGGATGAGCGCTAGTATTCCAGTCCAGAAGATTGAAAGGCAAGTGAATAGACAGAATAGGAGTAGGCTTAACGATCCTAAGATGAGAGAGATTCCAATGACAGATAAAACATGACGTAAACATATCCAAGTAGAAGAGAAGATGGATTCATCGCTGGTTAGTCCAAACTGCATATAAAGAATGATCTGGTGGATGACATAACGGTATAGATACCATCCGACTATCCAGGGAATGGCTTGTATTAATATAGAAGGAGACATAAATCCGTTCATGGCAATCGTATATAGCTTAGGTAGTAACCAATAAGCGGGAACGAGTACGATGAGTGTTTCGATCCAGTAGCATAACATAACTGGTTTCCAGCAGCGTTTCATACCCTGGAAGAAGAAAGCACCCATTTCTCCCTTACGTTCTTGGTGTAGGCCGTAGAATATCCCTGAATGAATAAATGGGGTAATAAACATACGCAAAAGTAACATGCCGAGCAGAATCCATAGGTAGCCATGAACTGTGCTGCTATTCGTAAGATCAAGTTGTCCTTCAATATAGAATAGGATCTGACTTAATTCAGTGGGAGGTGGATCAGGATAGCGCTGAAGTAACGGCACTACGGCTGAGTTCACCAAGCGATATAGAAAGTATCCAAACAATAAATGATACAGAAATAGGATGATGACGACATAAAATTGATTCTTTAGACTACTCCAACCTTGGGCGATATTGCTCCTCACCGTCTCTCACCTCACCAGGATAGACTTCCAAGCAGTGTTTCCATCAGCTTGGTGACACTTATATTCCAGCGGGATACCTTCTTGACGTCGAGATCCGCTTTTAAATAGTTGTTGATATACTTGTTCTCGAGCACAAGACTGTATTGTGGATCAATCATGGCCCATGATAATGGGGATTTATACTGAAGTCTGAATTGGGTACTATCTCCGGTGCCGTTCCATACTTTTTGGAGGGTATGACCGTCCGCAAATGTAAATAACAATGGAATGTTGGGGTAATCACCGTCTTTTTGACTTACGGTTACGTTCGATTCAAACAAGGTCCCCGAACTACTTATTTTTTTCTGTACAGTAATATTATCAATGGAGAAGTCCGTCATCTGCTTGCCATATACATATTGATTGAAATAGGTTTTCCATGAGGCATGTGTGACTTGCTCCACAACTTTTTGGAAATCACGTGTTGTAGGATGGCCGAACCGATATTTCTTGGTATAGGCTGCCATGATTTTATTCATAACTTGGGTACCTACCTGCCGTTCAATCCCTTTCAACACGAGTTTGCCACGGTAATATACATTCTGGGCATACTGATCCTGAGAACCATATTTCCATGCTTCCTGTGTGAGTGTAGCGGGTGATATGATCGCTGCTTGTACCGGAAGGTTAGGAGTGATTCCAAATTCCTGCTCCATTAACTTATCTTCGGCGTAAGAAGTAAACCCTTCATCAAGCCAAGCCTCTTCAAATTCATTGCTCGCGATCATGCCATAGAAATATTGGTGACCAATTTCATGGATGACGGTTCGTTCCAGTTCATAACCAGGTGAGTCATTCTTAGCTCCAAACGCTGTAATCAGGGTTGGATACTCCATTCCCCCCGCTCCATTTCCTGCTTCAGGAGGAACTACGATGGAAAGAGTGGAGTAAGGATAGGGACCATACCACTTACTGAAGTTTTTGAGAGCGATCTCAGCGGCATAGAAATACCTTTCCTTCATATCCTTATGTGCTGGATCTAGATATAACTTGATTCGCACACCCGGTACTTCCTGCGATGAGAAAGGCTTCTCGGCTACAATGAAGTCAGGAGAGGCCGACCAAGCGAAATCATGTACATCATCAGCATAGAACTGATAGATTTTTTGACCTTTGAGCATCTGTGCAGATTTAATCGGAAACCCTGTCGCAGCGACAATATAGTTCTCAGGAACGTGAATACGAACATTGTAAATGCCGAAGTCAGCGTAGAACTCGGAATTACCATGATATTGATGAAGATTCCAACCTTCCGTTGTTCTACCTCTTAAGCCAGCGGGTTCATAGACACTGATCTTGGGGAACCATTGTCCTGCCATCACGAAGTTCCCGGCGGTCCCCATTCGAGCAAATATTTGAGGGAGCTTCACTTCGAACTTCATCTTAAGGCTGATGCTCTCTCCACCTTTGACAGGTCGTGGGAGTCTTACTTTGACTAGGCTTCGATCTTTGCTATTTCCATCATCGGGTTGTACATATTGGATACGGTGCATTAGTGAGAGTCCATCTATTGTTTCAAGTCCTGTGAGAGTCATGGAGCCGAAACCATCCGTAGGCATAACGTCGTTGCGCAGTTTACCACCAGATTCTTTCATAAAGGTGGTGTCCGTGGAGGAGAATGCGTTCGGATACAGGTGGAAATATAGTTCAGTGACGGTGTTTTTTCCAGGATGTGTCCAAGTTAGGGTCTCGGAACCTTTGAGTACCTTCTCATTAGGATCTAATGAAACATCCAGGTGATATTCCACGACTCGTTTACTTAGCACTTCTGCCGTGGGGTTCTGCACGCTTTCTTTCTGAGGGATTTGAGCGATGTTGTCTGAAGGCTTGGCCTTATTAGGCGCAAACACTGATTCTGATTCTGGTGAAACCCGAAGTAGCGTCCACCAGGTTCCACTAAGGAGAAATAGGGCGACAATCGTTATTACAATCATTTTGGATCGAGTTGGGGCCATACATGAATACCTCCCGTTGACAAGCATCTACAGCATGTATATGTTTGCAATTCCGCAATTATTAGTTAAAATAAAATGAATAACAGTTATTAATAATGCGAGTTCAAAAAGTTGGATTTTTAGCACTAAAGTTTATGCTTACGATGCTGCGTTTTTTCGAAACGCTTCAGAAGATTGGATGAGGCAAGGGAGTAGGGAGCGGAGCTACACGTTTTCGGAGAAAACGACTTCGGAAGCATAAGTTGGCAGTACCTACGTGAATACCTGAAATGTTTCCTAAGGAGACATACTTCGTGATCTAAAGATTACTTTTTGAACAACCTCTAATAGCTGATGTCAGAAACAAGCGTTTTTATTTCTGTTTTGTAGTGGGAGGACAATAATAAAATGGATAACAAAGAACAAGTCGGCAAGAAACAAATTGCCCTTAATATTGTAAGTAGCAAAAGTAAACATACGGGGTTTGGATCAGGTTCGATTGATCTGAATAATGTATCGCCTATTATCGTTGACCAAGGCGAAGCCAAGGTGGATGTTGGTGCAATGCATGCGAAGAGTAAAGTGGAGAAAGGTATTAAGTTCTCTGCCAATCGCGAAGATGTGCCCAATGGTCGTCAAGTATGGGTTGTATGGGTAGCTGTGGATCGCACAGCGGAAGGGCAATTCTACGGAGGAGCTACAGCATGCGAGATGTGGATTGATACGGAAGCTCGCAGAGGGTATAAGATTCTAGCTGATCATGTAAATAAACTGGATGGTGCATTGAAGCGTAAAATTATATTAGATGGAATGAACGCGGAAGATAAGACAGCTCTTAAGAATCTACTGATGGCTCGTAATGAGGAATGGTGGGCAGCTACACCTGAGGAATTGAAGAAGGCATTAGAGGTTTAGTACCAGTTCGAAATGAATACTTAATGAAAAAATGAAAAAAGGCATTCTAAGAATCTCAATGAGAGGTCTTGGAATGCCTTTTTCTTATACTGATTAATTTCTATTATGATTTATCTTTACCTAGTAGAATGGACATCCCGAGTAGCGTCACAATAATGGTGGCACCCATGTCGGATAATATGGCGATCCAGAGGGTCAGCCATCCGGGAATTGTAAGTAGAAGTGCAATGGCTTTTAGCGCAAGGGATATGCCGATATTCCAGCCAATGATACGATTAACACGACGCGCCATATGAATGGCACTTGGTAGCTTGCCAAGATGATCCTGCATAAGAACGATGTCAGCTGTCTCCATCGCGCTATCTGTTCCTTTACCCATAGCTATGCCTAATTGTGCGGTAGCAAGCGCTGGGGCATCGTTGATGCCGTCACCGACCATTGCGACATTCCATTGCGAAGCGAGACGCTTAATCTGTTCTACTTTCTGTTCAGGTAGGAGAGCAGCGTTATAACTAGAGACGCCTGCTTCGGAGGCAATTAATTTCGCTGATTGCTCATGATCGCCTGTCAGCATTACTGTCTGCTTAATGCCTGCTTGATGAAGCTGTTGAATGACTTCCTTCGTCTCTGGTCGTATCCTATCTGCAAGTCCAAGTAGACCAAGTACATGGTTCTCATCTACAGTAATAATTAATGTGAGGCCTTGCTCCTTCATACGGAGAACATCACGTTTCACGATATCCATATGTTCTGAATGGGATGCAACGACACGTGTTAATATTTCTTCGTTACCCATCCAGAAGGTCGTTCCTTCTACTTCACCTTGTATTCCTGAACCAGGTAAGGTTGTTAAATGAAGTGAATCCGGAAAAACAACATGCGATTTACGCTGATTGGTGATGTGACTTACGACCGCTTTAGCCAAGGGATGAAGAGAGGATTGTTCTAAGGATCCTGCAACATCATAGAATCGTTTCTCGTCATAGATGGCTTCCGCCTTAACAGAAGGTACACCTTGGGTTAACGTCCCGGTCTTATCAAAGGCTATGGCATCTATCTTGCCTAGCTGCTCCAGATGTACACCACCTTTGATTAGAATGCCATTGCGAGCACTGCGTGTCATTCCACTTACCAATGCAATCGGAGAGGAGAGCACAAGGGAGCAGGGGCATCCAACGATAAGAATGGCGAGACCTTGATATACCCATTTCATCCATGACTCTCCAAACAGTAATGGAGGCACAACGATGACTAGGAGAGCAATAATCATAATAGCAGGGGTATAATATTTAGCGAATTTATCTATAAATAATTCTGTAGGTGTTTTACTTTCTTGGGCTTCCTGTACTAAATGCATGATTTTAGATAATGAAGAATCCTCGTAAGCTTTCTCTATTGTGATATCTAGTAATCCTTCTGCATTTACACTCCCGCCGTAGACAGGATCCCCCTTGCTCTTGGTTACCGGTAAGGATTCACCTGTGATAGCGGCCTCGTTAACTGCACTACTACCATCATATATGATGCCATCAGAAGGGATTTTCTCTCCTGATCTAACACGTACGAGGTCTCCTACACGAAGACTGGCAATAGGAACACTTGTAACCTCTCCATTACGTATTAATGAAGCTTCTTTAGGGGCATTAGCTAGCAATGCCTCCATCGATTTGCGTGCACGTCCCATACCATAACCCTCGAGTAACTCGTTTACACCGAACAGAATGGCAACAAGCGTGGCTTCCTTCCATTCACCAATAACGACGGCACCTGTGAGTGCTACGGTCATCAGTGTATCCATGTTGAACTTTAGACGTATAAGATTGTTCAGTCCGCGCCAAAAAGTGGAGTAACCACTAAGGGCAATAGCAATGACGTATAAGATGATCAGTATCGGTTGAGGTATGATGCCATTCAAGACGAAAGTGCACAAATACAACACAGCTGCTATTCCAAGTAGCCATTTGATTAGACGATTGCCTTCATGGCTATGTTCATGTTGATGGGCAACACCATCGGTGTGATCATGCCCGTGATGTTCGCTCTTCTTCTGTACGAGACTTGCTCCATCATTCTTCAAAATACGTTCAACACGTAACATGTCGACATCTGGATTAAGGGTCAATTTGCTACTTACATAGCTCAACTTGGCATCGGAACCGTACGCCAATTTCTGAATCTCTTCTTGCATTTCTCTCGTGCAGTTGGCACAAGATAAGCCTTCGACTGGGTACTCAACGTAAGATGGAGAGGAAACTTTAGGGTTATTATTTGTGCTCATCGTCGATCTTCTCCCTCTGATGTTCTAAAGTCATCTGAATAAGAGTTCTGATGTGGTCGTCCTTTAAAGAATAGATCACATTTTTACCTTCTTTACGTGATGATGCAATATTCATGGTTTTTAATGTACGTAAATGATGCGAAGTTGTTGCCATACTACTGCCAAGAACAGCAGCTACATCACATACACATAGTTCATGTGCTCGATCTAACATGAAGGCGATTTTCATGCGTGTCGGATCTGCGAGTGCTTTGAAAATATCAACCATCCCAAGAATTTCATCCTCTTGTATAATGATTTGAAGCTGATTGATTATGTCTGGATTGGTGCAGGTAACTTCGCATATATCGTCATTAGACGTAGGTTTTTCTTTTAATACTTTCATTGTTTCGCTCCTCTCTCTTACACCGTTTGATGAGGGTATAAACATTTATATTCAAACAAGTGTTTGATTGTTACTTAAATATACACCCACATATTATAATAATCAAACAAATGTTTGATTGTTTCTATTGGAAAATTAAGGTTGCAATGTCGACATAAACTCATAGAAAAAAGAGCTGATGTTCAGCTCTTTTTGATGCGTCTCTCTAATGTAATCAAGTAGTTTGCAAGTGGGCTATTCCATCCACCACTGTCTAAGATTGGACCACCAGGAGTGATCCTTGGTCTGAATTTCTTCAGAAGCCTCTTCAGGTCCGCCGCCATGTAACGTGCAGTATACGGTGGGTTCTGTACCCTTAATGAACACCTCTAGGGTCTTTATCGGGCAGTCCTTTGTTGCCAATAGCCCTGATTCCGGATTAATATAGGCGCTGACAACACCCTCTGGAATCGGAAAAATTTTGGGAGGGACATTCTCAAGTGCCTTCTCTGTGTATTGAGCAAAAATAGGTGCAGCTCGACGTCCATCAGCGCTCTCGATATTACGTCCTTTGTCATAGCCAACCCATACCGCGGTAGCTAACTCGGGTGTGAACCCTACAAGCCATGCATCCGTATTTGTGGTTCCTGTCTTACCAGCGATTGGTCGTTTGATGATAGAAGCTACCCGATTACCCGTACCACCCGTCTCAAAGACACTTTCCATAAGGTGTGTTAGGACATAAGCAGCAGCGGGGTCAACGACTTGTTCGCCTGGACTTGGCGTTGCTTCATATATTAACTCACCAGATGCGTCGGTTATTTTCAATACGGCTACAGGAGTTAATCGCATACCGGCATTACTTATCACACCAAAGGCAGAGGCCATTTCGATTGGACTGATGGGAGATGTGCCTAAAGCGAGAGAGGGAACGGCTTGGAGTGGACTCAGAATACCCATCTTTCGTGCCGTATCTAGGACTTGTTCAGGTCCTACTTTCATAATGGTGTTGACTGCATAAATGTTATCACTCGCTGCAATTGCTTTACGCATATCAATTTCACCTAAATACTTGTCACCAAAGTTGCTTGGCTGATACGTTTTGCGGTTATCATCATAGTGAAACAGCGTCGGTTCGCTTTTGAATGTGCTAAGTGCGGTCATCTTTAGAGAAGAAAGAGCACTCAAATACATAATAGGTTTAAATGCTGAACCGGGTTGGCGTGTTGTTGCTAGTGTATGGTTATATTGATTGGTCTGATAATTTTTGCCGCCGACCATGGCTTTAATATATCCCGTTCGTGGATCGACAGAGATGAGCGCTGTCTCAAGATCGCTATTTGGATCCATTCCCGCTGCTACCGCATCTTCAGCTGCTTGTTGGGCGTGGGGATCTAATGTGGTATAGATGTTCAATCCACCATGATCCAATTGTTCTTCGGTAATGCCAAGTTCACTGGTTACAATTTGTCGAACATAATCTCGAAAATAGGGGGCAACAGCGACTGTTTTTTGTTCACCTTTAGGCTGAAATAGAAGATTCTCTCTCGCGGCGGTATTCGCTTCTTGCTTCGTAATATTGTTAGTCTCGATCATGGTTGAAAGAACAATCTTTTGTCGCTGTAATGCGCTTTCTAAATGGTTATAGGGTGAATAATAGGTTGGTCCTTTAGGAATCCCTGCAAGCAAGGCGCTTTCTGCTAGGTCTAGATCTTTGGCAGATTTGCCGAAATACATACGAGAAGCAGCTTCGATGCCATAGGCTCCATGTCCATAGTATATTTCGTTCAGATACATTTGAAGAATTTCCTGTTTGGTGTATTTCATTTCTAATTGTGTCGTGTAAAAGGCTTCTTGTACTTTACGTGTCCAGGTCTTGGCATGAGAAAGATACAAGTTCCGAGCGAGTTGTTGTGTGAGCGTGCTGGCTCCTTGTGAACGATTCATTTTCTCAATATTGACGAGTATGGCTCGCCCCATGCCTTTGATATCAAATCCCATATGGTCGTAGAACTTCCGATCCTCCACCGACAGCGTTGCTTGAATCAGGTAGGGTGAGATTTCGTCTAACGTAACAGGATCATAACTACGTCCGCTAACTGAAAAAGTAGACATAATTCCTTCCTGATTGTCCAAAATACGTGAATTATGGTCAGTGTCGGCTACAGGTAGGTTTGTATTGTATAAGTATATGAGCAGAGTAACACAGCCCAAAAGGACGAGTGCTGCCATGCCAGATAGTAGCTTGACGATAGTGATGAAGCGTCTTTTTCGCTTAGGCGATTTGTGGGATGCATGTGACATGACAGAGGAGCTCCCTTTCTTTTACGTTTCTTTTCTTTCCATTATGGGAATAGAAGGGATTAGATATTCACGGGGATAGGGTACAAATATTAAGAAAGGGTAATGTAATATGAAAATGGTTGCATTTTCAGGTCGATTTATTATAATGTGATTTGTCTGTTACAATTAAACAAACGAGGCAACTATTTCGTGTAATGCTTTTAGAAATGATAAGATTTACATATAAATTAGCGAAAGAAGGGATTACCCCATGGAATTATGGTACACAGAGAAGCAAACCCCTGTATTTGGAATTACAGCAAAAATAAAAGAAACATATGTAACAGAAAAAACTGATTTTCAAGATCTAGCGATGATTGAGACAGAAGAATTCGGAACGATGCTCGTACTTGACGGTATGGTTATGACAACCGTGAAGGATGAGTTTGTATATCATGAAATGGTTGCCCATCCGGCATTAAATACGCATCCTAATCCTAAGCATGTATTAGTTGTAGGTGGTGGAGATGGTGGTGTAATTCGCGAGGTGCTTAAGCACCCAGACGTTGAGAAGGCTGTATTGGTTGAGATCGATGGTAAAGTCATTGAATACTCTAAAAAGTATTTGCCGTCCATTGCTGGTAAATTAGAAGATCCTCGTGTAGAAGTTTTGGTGAACGATGGATACATGCATATTCTAGAACATAAGAATGAATATGATGTGATCATGGTTGATTCCACAGAACCTGTAGGTCCGGCTGCGCCATTGTTTGAACGTGGATTCTACCAAGGGATCTTTGAAGCTTTGAAAGATGACGGAATTTTTGTCGCTCAGACGGACAACCCTTGGTTTAAGGCTGACCTTATCCAACAAGTTAACCGTGATGTGAAAGAAATCTTCCCGATTGTACGTGTATATGTAGCAAACATTCCTACGTACCCAAGTGGTCTTTGGACATTTACAATGGGAAGTAAAGTACATGATCCGCTAGCAGTAGACGAAACAAGCATTCCAGAAATGGATACGAAGTATTATTCTTCCCGTCTGCACAAGGCAGCATTTGCGCTTCCGAAATTCGTGGAAGATCTTACGAAGTAAAGGGGATATCAATAGACAATGAAACTGGATCAATCTTACTCAGGAAATGTATTTATTTGTAGCTCTGAAGATTACGAAGGCTCTAAGGCAGTTATCTACGGAATGCCTATGGATTACACCGTTAGTTACCGTCCGGGTTCTCGCTTCGGACCTTCCCATATTCGTCAGGCATCGATTGGATTGGAAGAATACAGCCCTTATCTTGATAAAAGCATTGAGGACATGTCCTACTTTGATGCGGGTGATCTCATGCTACCTTTCGGAAATGCAGGACGTAGCCTTGAAGTCATCAGTGAATATGTGGGCAAGTTGCTAGCAGATGATAAATTTCCAATTGGTCTGGGTGGGGAACATTTAGTAACATGGCCTGTAATTCAGCAGGTATTTGCGAAATACCCGGATCTTATACTTATTCATATTGATGCACACGCCGACCTTAGAGAACATTATGAAGGAGAGCCACTTTCTCACTCTACACCAGTGCGTAAGGCAGCAGCGCTTATGGGCGGAAGTAATATCTATCAATTTGGTATCCGTTCTGGATCACGCGAAGAATTCCAATTCGGACATAAGAATATTAATTTCTATCCATTTGAAGTAGCGGCTCCTCTCAAGGAGGCCTTGCCTAAGATGGGCAACCGCCCGGTTTATGTCACAATCGACATTGACGTATTGGACCCTTCAGCAGCGCCAGGTACGGGTACTGCTGAAGCGGGAGGAATTACTTCCAAGGAATTATTAGAAGCTGTTCATCTTATCGCAAATTCCGAAGTCAACGTTGTAGGTTGCGATCTAGTAGAAGTCGCACCGATTTATGATCAGTCCGAACAAACACAGATTGTAGCCGCTAAGATTATTCGTGAAATGTTACTAGGATTTGTGAAGTAGTATTAGTACAACACATAGAAACCTTTAGAACTGCTTTAAGAGCATATGCCTCTTCAGAGCTTCTAATAGGTTTCTTTTTTTACAGCAAATAGGTGCCAGATGTGGGGATGAATCATGGATTAAGGGTATATAACTAAGAACAGGGGGTGTGATCTATGGATTTGAAGAAAAAGAGAATTAATCATTTACTAAGGATTCTTGTAATAGTGGTGTTACTACTTCCTTCAGGGAGCATCGGTTCAGGTACTCTAGCAACCGCTACATCGGCCTCAATCTGTGGAAAAGGAGATCATGGTCTGCTACAACAGTTACAGAAGCAACATCAGGGAGAAGGTCAGAGTGCACTCTCCTTTACAGATATTCAATTTCTGAATGACCATATAGGTAGAGCTTCTGGTAATGGCTTTATTATAGGTACCTCCGATGGGGGATGCCACTGGCAGGAAATATATACAGGGCAATGGCAAATTGTCCAAATAGACTTCTCGGACAATAAGAATGGGTGGGCGCTAGCAACGTTACCTTCCCAACAAAAGAAATATTTGATTCAGACATCCGATGGAGGATCGCATTGGAAGAACGTCAACACAACCATTACATTTGATCGGATAGATCTACTGAATGACCAGGAAGGGTTCGGCTATACTGCCACTTCGGCCTACAAAACTGTTGATGGAGGTAAAAGTTTCTCCCGTATTCCAACGCCTGTGAATAACCGATACGCTTCATTTAATAATATGAAAACGGGCTGGTCTATCGTAGTTATTCCAAGCGGAGGCTATAAGGTCATGAAGACGGTAGATGGAGGTAAACATTGGTCGCTTAAGTTGAAGGTGGCTGCGGACAGTAATTATGGCGGAGAGATATACAGCAATGGTAATCAAGTCTGGGCTTTACTATACGGAGAGGCCGGGATGTCACAAGTATCCTATTCTCTCTATGGTAGTACAGATGGAGGATCACATTGGAATCGTGTTATCGCGCAAGATACGGCGGGAGGAGGGCCTGCCCCAGGTAGTGGCAAGCCCATAGCACAGAAGGGTCCAGCCTCGCCTGGTGGACATCCAGGAAACATGCAGCTTATCGATAACGATATGGCTTTCTTAGCTGGAGGATCACCCGCTGGAGATGTTGTATCTGTTGGGCGTTCATATAATGGAGAAAAGTCATGGACCAATATTACACCATCCATTGAAGGATATGATGCAAGAATTTCTTTTACAAATAGTAAAAAAGGCTGGTTAGCTGTCGTAAATAGTTCTGATAAATCAGCAGTCTATATGACCAAGGATGGCGGCGTTAGCTGGAATGTGAAGTTCTCATTGATGAAATAGTAATAAATTTAATTGTGGATACCCCTCTACATAGGACGGGTATCTGTTTATTTATAATGAAAAAGACTAAAAGAAGCGGTAGCGTTCGGCTACAAGATTTCCATAGGAAGGGTACTTCGACAGCATATGCGTTGTTTTCTAACGCTAGGCGGTACAATCAGGAAATCAGAGGGTAACAGCGATTGGAAGGGCAATCTGTTATCGTAGCGGCATCCGTAGTTATTATTTTTATTTGAATTGAATCGGTGAACTGGCTATAGTAGTACAATAGGAATGTACAGATTGGAGATTGTTAGATATATGTCAGACAAAACACAAGCCCAGATACGGCTAGTCAGCTGCGTAGATGGGGAAGAAGTGGTTCAGGAACTGCCTGCTGAATTGATACAGAAGGGCACGGTACTGTATGTGCGATATGAGGAACCAGAGGCGAGTCCACAGGGCGGAGCCACTAGAACCACAATCAAGATCGCACCCAATGAAGTCAAAATAATTCGCCACGGCGAAGTCCAGTCAGAACACTCTTTTGAGTATGAGAAGAGATTGCCTGGCTTTTACCGCTCGCCATATACGACATTTAACCTTTCAACCTTTACTACGGATATGGATGTAAAGATTGAGGGAATGTACGGTCATGTGAGATTTGCATATGATTTATATGTATTCGATGATCTATCAGGACAATTCGCAATAGATTTACATATACAGGAGGAAATTAAATGATGACAATAAATCCATTAGAGCAGATTAATCAATTGGTATCGGAGTCGATTGCAGCGGCTGTGATAGCGGCTGGATTAGTTACCCTTGAAGAACTTCCAACGATTACACTTGAAGTGCCAAAGGATAAGACCCATGGAGATTTAGCTACGAATATCGCTATGCAACTCACAAAGATTGCGAAAAAGAATCCACGTCAAATTGCGGAGAGCATTATAGATCACTTGGATTTGAAGAAAGCGAACATAGAGAAGGCAGAGATTGCTGGACCTGGATTTATTAACTTTACCTTAGTAAAGACGTACCTTTATCCTGTATTGCAGCAGGTTCTGGAACAAGGTAGTGATTATGGTCGGAGTAATGTAGGCCAAGGTAAAAGAGTGCAAATCGAGTTCGTTAGTGCCAATCCAACAGGAACGCTACATTTAGGGCATGCTCGGGGAGCGGCAGTGGGTGATTCATTGTGTAATGTACTGGATTTTGCAGGATACCAAGTGACACGGGAATATTATATTAATGATGCGGGTAATCAGATCGTTAATTTGTGTAGATCAATTGAGGCAAGATATCTTCAAGAATTAGGTCAAGATGTCGAAATGCCTGAGGATGGCTATCACGGTGCAGATATAAAGGGATTTGCGAAAGAACTGGTAGCAGAAAAGGGCGAATCCTTACTGTCTATGAGCCCCGAAGAGCGCACAGCTTTCTTACGTACGTACGGTTTGGAGAAAGAATTAGCTAAAATCAAACGGGATCTTTCTCGTTTTAGAGTGCACTTCGATGAATGGTTTAGCGAAACATCACTATATGAGAACGGTCAAGTAGAGGTAGCGCTCTCAGAATTGAAGGCAAGAGGCGAAGTTTACGAATTGGATGAGGCGACATGGCTTCGTACAACAGATTACGGAGACGACAAAGACCGCGTATTGGTGAAGAATGACGGAACCTATACTTACCTGACACCAGATATCGCCTACCATCGCAATAAATATAGTAGAGGATATGACCAAATGATCAACATTTGGGGAGCGGATCATCATGGATATATTCCACGTGTGAAGGCTGCTATGGATTCATTAGGTTATGATTCTGGGAAATTAACCGTATTGATTGCTCAAATGGTGAGCTTATTCCAAGACGGAGAAAAGGTGAAAATGTCTAAGCGAACAGGTAAAGCGGTAACGATGATAGATCTGATGGATGAAGTTGGCGTGGATGCCATTCGTTATTTCTTTACGATGCGTAGCATGGATTCACATCTAGATTTCGACATGGATCTAGCTATTTCAACGTCTAATGAGAATCCAGTATTCTACGTTCAATATGCGCATGCTCGTATTTGTAGCATTTTCCGTCAAGTAGAAGAACAGAACATTACGTTATTGGCATTGTCAGACATTGATTTGACTAAGCTAAATAATGATCGTGAGTATGATCTTCTTCGTAAAATAGGGGAATTGCCTGAAGAAATTGCTACTGCTGCGGATAACTACGCACCCCACAGAATGGTTCGTTATGTCTATGAACTTTCTTCTATGTTGCATAGTTACTACAAAGCGGAGCGTGTTATCACTGAGGATGTTATGCAAACACAAGCTCGTCTTGCCTTGCTGGGTGCAGTTCGTGTGGTTATTGTTAACGTTCTGAAGATGATTGGTGTAACGGCTCCAGAAAAAATGTAATTACAACTTAAACCTTTGAATAATGACAAAAACTGCCCTTCTATATTTTGAAAGGGCGGTTTTTCTTTGTTTTAAGGCTAGCCGTTACAGGTTCTGCACCCGTGGTAGTAAGTTTCATTCCTTCTCTTAGTAATTGGAGGGCATTAACTTCTCCTGAGTCTCGATCAAGTCGTTGATCTTTACGTAAGCGTAAAGGTGTAGAAGTACGCTGAAGAAGTGTTTTGATCTCTCCCGGTTGGAGGCTACTGTTCTGTGCAAGTAAAAGCGCTATAGCTCCACTTACATGAGAAGTAGCCATAGAGGTGCCACTCATCTCATGATATTTACCATGTGTCCATGAGGATATAATTTTATCTCCAGGAGCATAGATATCAATATACTGTCCTCGATTACTGAATGGTGCGATCCGTCTGTTCTGATCGGTAGCTCCTACAGATATGGTCTGTGAATAGCGGGCAGGATAGTCGATCGTTCGACGTTTGCCGTCGTTTCCTGAAGAAGCAACAATCGAAATGCCAGAGAGGTAAGCTTTATTGACAATCTCCTGTAAGGCTCGGCTTCGGGTCTTCATACCAAAGCTCATATTGATCAGATGGACATGATTACGAACACACCAATCAATGCCTAATATGATATCAGATACATAGGCTGAGCCATTGTGGTCAAATGCTTTGACAGGATAGATGATAGCCCGTGGAGCGACACCCATCATACCTTCTGTGCTATTTGCTGCTGAAATAGTTCCAGCAATATGTGTGCCATGACCGTTGTCGTCAAGAGGTAACATGTTACGGTTCAACAAATTAATGCCTCCGGATAGTGAATGTCGGAGATCAGGGTGTTGGAAATCTACTCCCGTATCAATGACCCCGATTTTAATACGATATCCGGTTGATGTGGACCAAGCACGGGGAGCATGAATCTGCTTTACGCCATAGGGGATTCCTGGATTGGTATCGATTTTACTCTGAACAGCATGAACTTTCATTGACCTATTATCTTCTAGCAGCAGAAGATCTTTATATCTAATGGCAAACTTACTTCGAGTTGAGACGGGGGCGATAATGGATTTAATTAAATGGGAGGACTGCACATGGGGTAATTTTATGCCGCTTGCTTTTAGCCTGTTTAATTCCCGATGATAGGCAAAATAATGTCGGGGATTGAGAAAGGTCATAATACGTTTCTCTTCGACTGGGTTGCGACGATCGGTTTCTTCGAGCAACATCTGAATAAATCGAGTGTAGTCCATGTTGAGCCTTCCCCCTCTTGAGAACCATGCTGGGATATTCTATGAACATGGAGTCCTGTGGGAGTGGGAACTTGCCCTTATTTTTGTAAATGGGCACTGATTTGTTGTCAAAGTGAAGCGGCGTACATAATATAGACAGAAGAGACCGAGATGGCTCTTACGACACTCCCATTTAGGAGTTTCTTCCTCGGGAAATGGATACAGTCATAAAGGCAGGGAACCCCCTGTCTTTTTTATCGTGGTAATAGTGAAGAGCAATTATTAACCCTGTTGTACCTGGGTTAACAATCTGCGAACATAAAAACTTGCAATTTAATCCCAAATAGGTTTTACTTATTTGTGTTAATGGATATGTTGATTGATATTACGTGTAAATATGCACATTGCGTGAGAGGAAGTGTTCATAAGTGAGTGCCCCACTCCATTTAAAACTTGATCCTGAAAGAATCAAGGAAATGCCTATGGTTGATCTTGCTTTTGCTATTTTAAAGACCGTGAATACGCCGTACTATTATCTTGATCTAATGTCAGAAGTAGCCAAACAGCGTGGTCTAAATGAAAAAGAAATGAATGATTTGATTGCACAGCTATATACCGAGATTAATATCGACGGACGTTTTGCTTGTGTAGGAACTAATCTGTGGGGATTGAAACGGTGGTATCCTGTAGACCGTGCTGAAGATCCAATTTCTAATGCCAAGCGTCCACGTATCATTAATGATGACGATGACGATTTGGAAGATGACGACTTCGCTGACGAAGAAGAAACATATGCTGGCGATGAAGCAGAAGAATTCGACAGAATTGATGAAGACCATGACGACGTTTATAGCGATGACGATTCTGAGGAAGAAGCTGAAGAAGAAGTTGTGCTAGAAGACGATGATTTGGATGACGCTGATGATGATTCAACAGATGATGAAGACGCAGATGACTCCGATGATACCGACGAAAAGTAATAATTAATTTATTGCAAAGAACGCATCAGAGTTTGCTATGTTGAAGTTGAGAATAATGTATTCGCGACTTGACACAGAACATGCCACAGAGTAAACTATTGCATGGGCTTATGATTGAACTTGAATAATTTTGAATTGATAAAAAGTGCCCCCGTACTACGGGTGTCACTTTTTTGTTTTTTAAATAGGGTTAAAAACTGTGCATTTGGATATAAATCGCATATTGTTATTGGCCATCAAGAGTAAGGAAACGGTAATAGGTTACGATAACATCATATGTCGCCTGCATTTCTGGACTTTATAATAGGAGGTTTTTTTACAGTGACAAAGTATATTTTTGTGACGGGCGGAGTTGTGTCTTCTTTAGGTAAAGGGATAACCGCTGCTTCACTTGGCAGGCTGCTCAAAAATAGAGGACTAAAAGTGACGATCCAGAAGTTCGATCCGTATTTGAATGTGGATCCCGGAACTATGAGTCCTTACCAGCACGGTGAAGTATTTGTGACAGACGATGGCGCTGAGACCGATTTGGACCTTGGCCATTATGAAAGATTTATTGATATTAATTTATCTAAGAACAGTAACGTTACAACAGGGAAGATTTATTCTTCAGTTATCAGCAAAGAACGTCGCGGTGAGTATTTAGGGGGAACTGTTCAGGTTATTCCTCATATCACAAATGAAATTAAAGAACGTGTATACCGTGCAGGCCGTGAAGCGGGTTCTGATGTTGTTATTACGGAGATTGGTGGAACTGTAGGGGATATCGAGAGTCTTCCATTCCTTGAGGCTATTCGCCAAATCAAGAGTGAAATTGGTCGCGATAATGTGATGTACATTCACGTTACATTGATTCCATACATTAAGGCTGCCGGTGAAGTGAAGACGAAACCTACTCAACATAGTGTGAAGGAATTACGTAGCATTGGTATTCAACCAAATGTGATTGTATGTCGTACGGAGTATGAATTATCCGCAGATATGAAAGCTAAAATTGCGTTATTCTGTGATATTGATGAGAATGCAGTCGTTGAATGTCGTGATGCTGCTACACTATATAGAGTGCCGCTTAATTTGCGTGATGAAGGTCTTGATGAGATCGTAGTTAATCATTTGAAGTTGACTACACCATTGCCAGATATGACAGAGTGGGAAAGTCTTGTGCATCGCATTGAAAAGCTAGACAAAACAGTGGAAATTGCCATTGTAGGTAAATATGTAGCATTACATGATGCTTATTTGAGCGTTGTTGAATCACTTTCTCATGCAGGATTTGATAATAACGTTGAAGTTAAGATCCGTTGGGTTAATGCAGAAGAGATTACATCTGAGAATGTATCGGATATGCTACAGGGCATTAGTGGTATTCTAGTACCTGGTGGATTTGGTGATCGTGGTATTGAAGGTAAGATTACGGCTATCAAATATGTTCGTGAGAACAACATTCCTTTCTTTGGTATTTGCTTAGGTATGCAAGTATCCGTTATTGAGTATGCTCGTTCAATTCTAGGTCTTGAAGGTGCGAATAGCTCGGAGATTAATCCTGCGACTGAGTATCCTGTCATCGACCTATTGCCAGAACAAAAGGATATTGAAGATCTAGGTGGCACAATGCGTCTAGGGCTGTATCCATGTAAGTTGCAACCAGGTTCATTAGCTATGAGTTGCTACAATGATGAACTAGTGTATGAAAGACATCGTCATCGTTATGAATTCAACAATCAGTACCGTGAAGAACTTGAAAAAGCTGGAATGATTATTTCAGGAACTTCTCCTGATGGACGTCTTGCAGAAATTATTGAGCTTCCAGGACACCCATGGTTCTTATCCGTGCAATTCCATCCCGAGTTCACATCTCGTCCGAATCGTCCTCAACCATTGTTCCGTGAATTTGTTAAAGCATCTGTGAAATATCAAGGGTAAACCCTTTTAGTTAAGGTCTCTTTAGGATAGAGCTACAGTCATGAAGTCGAGTAATAAGACTTGTTGTAGTTAATATCACTAGAGGGGCCTTTTTTATGTTAATTTAAACATATAGAAGGAATTTGAATCGCAGAGGAAGAATAACATAATATGGATTCCCTTCAGAAATGAGGGATTATCTTGAATTAAAGTAATTTAAGTTCAGTGTCTGGGGGTTGTTAACGGGTGGATAAGAAGAAATTACTAATCGTAGATGACCAAAACGGTATACGGATTCTTTTGATGGAAGTGTTTAGTAGTGAGGGGTACGATACTTTTCAGGCAGCAAACGGCAAACTGGCATTAGAGCTGGTTGTGAATGAGTCACCAGATTTAGTGTTACTTGATATGAAGATCCCAGGTATGGATGGACTTGAGATTCTCAAAAGGATCAAAGAACTCAATACAGATATCAAAGTCATTATGATGACTGCATACGGTGAGCTCGATATGATAAAAGAGGCGACTGACCTCGGAGCGCTTATGCATTTCACGAAACCATTTGATATTGATGAAATGCGAGTAGCTGTTAACACACAGCTGAAGAAAAACATACTTGAGAAGCGTGCATAAGGAATTAATTCTGCTTAATGCAGATTTTCTATGATTAGATAGTGTAACGGGCATACTTTATTTTCTGAATCATCTTGATGAACGCATCTGTCCATAGTGGACGGATGCGTTCATCCTTGCGTATAGGGGTGTGTTATGTTGCACAGCAGGATTGGGAATATTGACTTATACTGTATGAGCGGCTTTCCGACGATAGACTTGCCACATACACTTTTTTCATTTGAAATGCTTGTTTAGTATTTTTCATCTGATGTGGTATACTATAGTTTGTATGAGGTGTCGGCATAATAATATAGACAAAAACAACATTTTTTAGGAGGATTGGACCATGCCATTAGTATCTATGACAGACATGTTGAACAAAGCACTTAAAGGGAAATATGCAGTTGGTCAATACAATATTAATAACTTGGAGTGGACTCAAGCGATTCTTGGTGCAGCTGAAGCAGAAAAATCACCAGTAATTCTTGGAGTTTCTGAGGGAGCAGCACGTCATATGGGCGGTTTCACGACTGTTGTTAAAATGGTTGAAGGCCTATTGTACGATATGAAAATCACTGTACCAGTTGCAATCCATCTTGATCATGGTTCTAGCTTTGACAAATGTAAAGAAGCGATTGACGCTGGATTCTCATCTGTTATGATCGATGGTTCCCACCACCCGATTGATGAGAACATCGAAATGACGAAAAAAGTTGTTGAATATGCACATGCAAAAGGTGTTTCTGTAGAAGCTGAAGTTGGAACTGTTGGCGGTCAAGAAGACGACGTTATCGGTGGAATTATGTATGCTAAGTTGGATGAGTGTATTCGTATCGTTAAAGAAACAGGCATCGATACATTAGCTCCTGCACTTGGTTCCGTACATGGACCTTACCTTGGCGAACCTAACCTTGGATTCAAAGAAATGGAAGAAATTCGTGATGCTACAAACATTCCGATGGTTCTTCATGGCGGTACAGGTATTCCTGAAGCTGACATCAAGAAATCAATTTCCTTGGGTACTTCCAAGATCAACGTAAATACAGAGAACCAAATCGTATTTGCAAAAACAGTTCGTGAAGTGCTTGCTGAGAAACCAGACGCATATGACCCACGTACATTCATCGTACCAGGTCGCGAAGCAATCAAACAAACTGTTATCGGAAAAATGCGTGAGTTCGGTTCTAGTAACCAAGCTTAATACCTTTCTACATTGTATGAATCAGGACAAGTCCTTTGGGGTGTCCAGTTGAATAGTTTGATATGGAGAGCACACCGCTTAGTCGGTGTCTTTCCACTTTTATCATATAAAGCCAACAGCGCGTATCGTTTGCCGGCTGCAAAACACGTAGGGGGACCCTTAAGCTATGGAAAAATTGATGATCACTGGCGGACGTCCGCTACATGGTACAGTATCCATTAGTGGCGCCAAGAATAGCGCTATTGCTTTGATACCTGCTGCCATATTAGCAGAATCGGAAGTTATTTTGGATAACCTGCCGATTTTAAGTGATGTAGCAGTATATGCTGAAATACTCGAGGATCTTGGTGCGAGCGTTTCGCGAGAAGGCAGCCAAATGAAGATAGACCCTTCCTCTATTAAATCTATTCCAATGCCAAATGGCCCTGTTAAGAAGCTAAGGGCTTCGTATTATATGATGGGTGCTATGTTAGGCAGATTCAATGAAGCATCGATCGGCCTACCGGGAGGCTGCAACTTTGAACCCCGACCTATTGACCAACACATTAAAGGTTTTGAAGCGCTAGGCGCAACAGTAACGAATGAGCACGGATCTATTTATTTGCATGCCAAAGAACTACGGGGAGCTAAGATTTACCTGGATGTTTCTAGTGTTGGAGCTACCATTAATATCATGTTAGCTGCTGCCCGTGCAAAAGGTTCCACTACCATTGAAAACGCGGCTAAAGAGCCTGAGATCATAGATGTTGCAACACTCCTCAATTCCATGGGAGCCGTAATTAAAGGCGCTGGTACAGAGACTATTCGTATCGAAGGCGTATCTGAACTTCACGGCTGTCGCCACTCCATTATTCCCGATCGAATCCAAGCAGGTACGTATATGATAGCTGCCGCTGCTACACGCGGAGATGTTCTGATAGACAATGTTATCCCTAAACATATGGAAGCTATGACTGCTAAGCTACTGGAAATGGGTGTACACATTGAAGAGCTTGATGAGAGCATCCGAGTTGTAGGACAAGCGAATTATGAAGCTGTCGATGTAAAGGCACTCGTGTATCCGGGATTCCCAACAGACCTTCAATCGCCAATGACGAGCCTTCTTACACAAGCTGAAGGTGTTAGTGTTCTTAGTGATTTTGTATACAGTAGTCGTTTTAAGCATGTTCCTGAATTGGTTCGAATGGGAGCTAAGATTCGTGTAGAGGGACGATCTGCGATCATTGAAGGAAGCAGATTGAATGCTGCCAAGGTCAAGGCAACAGATTTACGAGCTGGAGCTGCACTTGTTATTGCGGGACTTACGGTAGAAGAAGGAATTACGGAAGTTAGTGGCGTCGAGTTCATAGACCGTGGTTATGATAACATTGTTGAGAACTTCCGTAGACTTGGAGCAGAGATATGGCGTGAAACAGAGTGATTTACTGTAATCCATTTACAAGGAGATGCAATTTTATCGAGGAATAATTCGGTAAAATTTGCATATCTCTTTGTTAATTGGGTGATGCTATCTTAAATAAAGAGCTTTCATAGTTTTATAGATTGTTGAATAAGATATATGGACTTATAAAATTGAATAGGTGGTTATTAAATGGATCTTCAAATTTCTGATCTGGAAGAAATGAAGCTAACCGATTTATACAAACTGGCCAAACAGTACCAGATTTCGTATTACGGGCAGCTAAAGAAGAGGGAATTGATTTTTGCTATTTTGCGCGCGCAGGCGGAGCAGAGCGGGTTGATGTTTATGGAAGGTGTACTAGAGATACTATCTGAAGGATATGGATTTCTTAGACCTATAAATTATTTACCAAGTACACAAGATATTTATATCTCTGCCTCACAAATTCGTAAATTTGATTTGAGAACTGGAGATTTGGTATCAGGTAAATGTAGAACACCGAAAGAGAATGAACGTTACTTTGGATTACTCCAGGTTAACGCCGTAAATGGAGAAAATCCTCAGACAGCATCAGAACGATTGCATTTTCCAGCGCTAACTCCTCTATATCCACAAAAGAAACTTGTGCTTGAAACTTCCCCAACTCATTTATCTACACGAATTATGGATTTACTTGCACCCGTAGGATTGGGACAACGGGGACTCATAGTAGCACCTCCAAAAGCCGGAAAGACGCTCCTTTTAAAAGAAATTGCCAACAGCATTTCCACTAATAATCCTGAAATTTCACTTTTTGTATTGCTTATTGATGAACGCCCGGAAGAAGTCACAGATATGCAACGTTCTGTAAAAGGGGAAGTCATTGCGTCTACATTTGATGAATTACCAGAGAATCATATTAAAGTGGCGGAGCTTGTGTTGGAGCGTGCATTACGGTTAGTTGAACACAAGAAGGACGTTGTCATCTTGATGGACAGTATCACCCGGTTAGCGCGTGCTTACAACTTAGTTATTCCGCCTTCCGGTCGTACGCTTAGTGGAGGGATAGATCCAGCAGCATTTCATCGTCCGAAACGATTCTTTGGTGCGGCGCGTAATGTGGAAGAGGGCGGAAGCTTGACGATCCTTGCAACAGCCTTAGTGGATACAGGATCTCGGATGGATGACATTATTTATGAAGAATTTAAAGGAACTGGAAATATGGAGCTGCATCTTGATCGTAAGTTGGCAGAACGTCGTATCTTTCCAGCGATTGATATACGCCGTTCCGGCACGCGTCGTGAGGAAGTTCTCCTAAGCAAAGAAGAGTTGGATACGATCTGGGCTGTTCGTAAGAACATGAATGATTCGTTTGAGTTTGTGGATGGATTCCTCAAGAAATTACGTGATTGTAAGACGAATGATGAATTTATTGCTTCTTTTGATGTTGCTTCTGCAAAACCGGCCACGAATAGTAGCAGCAATAGTAGCAGTAAGCCCAGTCCTGCACGTAGAACATCACGGCCTTCAACATCTGTATCGTCGTCATAATTCGTAATGTTCAAAGAATGTATAAATATAAAGTCCCACGCGGCAAAATAAAGCTTATTTACAAAGAGGGGAACATCATGTATCTGGTATATGCAGATGAACAAGGAAATGTATTTGATCACCCTTCGCTCTACGGACTTGCTCGTAGTGGAGAGATGATTGTTGAAATGATGGAAGATGAGCTCATTCCACTACCTGAGGGCGCTACCCTAGTAGGGCTACCAAGTACTCGTGCAGTAGGTATGGATCCAGACAGTGGCGATATGAGACCACTTCCTAACAACGCACAAGCCGTTGGAGCGTTATTACCACAAGGGTTCACAAGATTGTATCTACCGGGTTATGTGAAGACTGATAAAGATTATAAACTTCCGTTATTCGGATATTCTGCGGTAGTGTGGAAAGATGGTCAATTTTTTGTGGCTGCACAGCTAACGGATGATCCTGAGAAATGGAATCCTATGAATTGCGATACGGATGATCTGAACGAAGGTGTGAAGCGCTTAACGGAGAAATACCCAGATAATAGACTGTATTCCCATTTATCCAATTGTGCTTTGGGGTATGAGTGTCTTACATCTTCTAATACGTTCCTTAATCGATGGGAAGGTGGCGTCCCGGTATCTCATTCCTGTAATGCAGGCTGCTTCGGTTGTATTTCTGAGCAACCGGATGATAGTGGATTTGTGTCGCCACAGACTCGTATGAACTTCCGTCCAAGGGTAGATGAATTAGTAGAAGTGATGCTAGAGCATCTGAAGACACCGGAATCGATTATTAGCTTCGGACAAGGATGCGAGGGTGAGCCTTCGACACAAGCGAAGATCATTATCGATGCTATCCGTGAGGTTAGATCGGTTACAGATATGGGCTACATTAATATCAATACTAATGCTGGACTAAACGATCATATGCGCGGAATTGTAGATGCAGGTTTAGATCTTATGCGTGTTAGTACGATAAGTGCGCTCGATGATCATTATAATGCGTACTATAAGCCTAGAGGATATAATTTAGCTAATGTAGAGAAATCATTGCGTTATGCTACAGATCAAGGTGTCTATACCTCGATTAACTACTTGATTTTCCCTGGTGTAACAGATCGTGAAGAAGAGATTGAAGCGATGGTGGAGTTCTGCAGACGCACTGGATTGAAATTAATTCAAATGCGAAATCTTAATATTGATCCAGAGAGTTATCTGGGGTTAATTCCCAAAGCTCAAAGTGAAATATTAGGTATGAAGCAGATGATCGATATATTTAAGGCGGAGTTACCAGAAGTCGTTATTGGTTCCTTCACACATGTTCCCCCAGAGGGAATGGCTCGTCCAAAAAAGTAATTACGTTGTAGTATGTAGCACTTTAGAAAGTCAGTATGATTAAATAAAATATTGCACATGATAAGGTAACCTGATACAATGCTATTATATGTCCACAAAACTCTGTGTCCACATGAGGCTCAGGGCGGAAAGAGGTGAAAGTCATGCAAGAATCAATCCAACCGAAATTTCACATTACTACGGCTACTTGTGCTTGTGGTAATACATTCGAGACAGGTTCTGTTAAAGAAAACCTTCGCGTAGAAATTTGCTCCAACTGTCATCCGTTCTACACTGGGAAACAAAAATTCCTGGATGCTGGTGGTCGCGTTGATAAATTTAAGAAAAAATACAACGTTTAATTGGACCTATGCGGCTTGATCGCATGAGGAACCGAACATACGAAAGCCCCTACTCTGTAAAGAGTTAGGGGTTTTTTTATTACCTCATATACATGCAGTGTGAGGACTTTTCATGACGTTTACTGGCATATTTTTCGCTCTACAATAGGAGTCTGGAATTGATATTATGATGAAGTGAATTAGGGAATTGAAGAAGAAGGAATATTAGGTAGTTGATTTATGTACATTCATGAGATATACTTTATCTCATCGTGCTAGACGGGGAGGTAGCGGTGCCCTGTAACTCGCAATCCGCTGTAGCGAGGTTGAATTCCTGTTAGAGGTATTGTCGATGTAAGGTCTTGGTCCCTGTGTGCTATGTTGACGGTTGGGTCCTTCGCAATGAGTGCTTGTGAACCTGGTCAGGTCCGGAAGGAAGCAGCCATAAGCAAGTTACTCTTGTGCCGAAGGGAAGCCTAGCCTGAGTAGCTGCGCAGGATTGCCGCTTGGATCGCAATTATCAATAACAGGTGCACGGTCTTGTTATTTATATGAGTATTTATATTCAACATCTTTGCCATTCGGCGAAGATGTTTTTGCTTTTCTAAAATAATATTTAGTGTAATTATGAATTCAAGTTTTGTAGAACACGTGAATATAGTATAATGAGGATACGACTAATCGTCATGAAGTGGAAGTTGAAAGAGGGTAACGCAAAGTGGAACATATAGCGCTGTACCGTGCTTGGCGGCCACAGTCTTTTCAGGACATGGTGGGACAACAGCATATTATTCAAACGTTGCAAAACGCAATACGCGAACAGCGGGTTTCTCATGCCTACCTGTTCAGTGGTCCGCGGGGGACCGGGAAGACAAGCGCTGCCAAAATACTGGCGAAAGCCGTTAACTGTGAGCGGGGGCCTGAACCGGAACCTTGTAATGAGTGTGAATCTTGCCGACGTATAACGGCTGGAGCAGTGATGGATGTTCAAGAAATTGATGCTGCATCTAACCGTGGTGTAGATGAAATTCGAGATTTGCGTGAGAAAGTTAAATATGCACCAACGGAAGTCAGACAGAAGGTTTATATCATTGATGAAGTGCATATGCTGACGACAGAAGCGTTTAATGCCTTATTGAAGACGTTAGAGGAGCCACCTCCTCATGTGATGTTTATTCTTGCCACAACGGAACCTCATAAGCTACCAGCCACGATTATTTCGAGGTGTCAGCGTTTTGATTTCCGTAGAGTGTCTCTTGATGAACAGACAGAACGGTTACGTCGCATTTGCGACGAAGAAGGTATTAAGGCTGAGGACGAAGCACTTCAATATATTGCACGATTGTCAGATGGCGGTATGAGGGATGCACTTAGCATTTTGGATCAAATCGCATCTTTTACAGAGGATATTGTTTCTTACCAACAGGTGCTAAACATGACCGGGGGCATTGCCTCTGAACAGTTTGGGAGATTGGCCCAAGGCTTGCTTGATGGAAATATAGGATTGGTATTACAAATGGTTGAGGATTTCATGCAAGAGGGGAAAAGTGCAGATAAGTGCATGGAGAACCTGTTGTATTATTTCCGAGATCTGCTTATGATCAAAATGGTTCCACACGCGGACAAGCTGACGGACAGGGTGTTAAATCCTGAGGAATACAAAGAGATGGCAGAAACATTCTCTCGTGAACAGCTGTTCCAAATGATTGATATTTTGAATCACTACCAAAGTGAGATGAAATATGCTTCACAACCACAGACGTTATTTGAAGTGGCGTTGCTTAAGTTATGTAACTTACCTGGCGGTTCGCAAGAGGTTGTGAAGATAGGACTTTCAAATGAAAGGCCTACCGCTGCACTTTCTGCGGATTCAGGCGAGATATCTTTACTAAAGCAACAGGTATTGGCTCTTGAGAAGAAGATAGAAAAATTCATGCAGACAGGTGCAGCGCCAGGGAATGGTCGAGACGGTAATGCAAACTCAAGACCATCTGGAAATGGGATGCCGGCACCAAGAGTATCTTCAACTACCAAGCTTCCTGCGAACTTGGATCAATATTTGGTGCATAAGAATAGCGACGCATTTGCGACGATTCAGAAGCAATGGGGTCCGGTTCTTCAAGGAGTGAAGGAAGCGAAGGTGACCGTCCATGCTTGGTTTATGGATGGCGAACCCGTGTCTGTGTTAGAAGATTCTATTCTAGTAGCCTTTAAGAATAATATTCACCGAGAGACTACCGAGAAGCCTGCTAATAAACAGGTCATCGAGCATGTGATGGAGTCGAAGCTTGGGAAAGCTTATTATTTGGTTACGATTATGCAACGAGACTGGATGACGGCTATTGAAGGGTCTACACAAAAGGCTAAAGAAGAACTAAAGTTAGAGCACGAACATGAAGATGGTGAAGAGAAGTCAGAGCCGTGGATTGACGAGGCACTTCAGTTATTTGGAGAAGACCTTGTAGTCATAAAAGAATAAATAGCACATAGAAGTGCATCCAAAAAGGAGAGGTACTCATGAATAATATGAATCAAATGATGAAACAAGTGAAGAAAATGCAGGAACAAATGTTAAAAGCTCAAGAAGGTCTTGCTACGAAAACGGTAGAAGGAAGTTCTGGTGGCGGTGTAGTTACAGCTGAAGTTAACGGACACAAGAAATTGCTCTCGATTACAATTAAGCCGGAAGCAGTAGATCCAGAAGATGTAGAAATGCTGCAGGATCTGGTGATGACAGCGGTGAATGATGCCCTGACTAAAGCGGATGAGCTTGCCAACGATGATATGGGTAAATTCACAGGCGGAATGAAAATCCCTGGCCTGTTCTAATTTTTCAGCAGAAGGAGATTTTTAGTTTTGTATTATCCCGAACCTATTGCAAAATTGATTGAATCATTTACTCGATTACCGGGTATAGGTCCTAAGACAGCAAGTAGATTGGCATTTCATGTAATTACGATGAAAGAGGACGATGTCATTGATTTTGCTAAGGCGCTCGTTAGTGTGAAGAGAAATCTCCATTACTGCTCTGTCTGCTGCAATATTACGGATACCGACCCTTGTCGTATTTGTCAGGATAAGACCCGAGATCCTTCAGTGATCTGTGTTGTTCAAGATCATAAGGATGTTGTGGCCATTGAACGTACTAAGGAGTTTAATGGATACTTTCACGTTCTTCAAGGTGCGATTTCTCCTATGGAGGGGATTGGTCCTGATGACATTCGCCTAAAGGAATTATTGAATAGACTAACAGATGAACGAGTGAAGGAACTTATTCTGGCTACCAATGCTAATATCGAAGGTGAAGCGACAGCGATGTACGTTTCTAGGTTGATCCGGCACTTTGACATTAAAGTGACTCGTATTGCCCATGGGCTACCTGTAGGTGGCGATTTGGAGTATGCGGATGAGGTTACATTGTCCAAAGCCTTGGAAGGTCGTAGAGAGCTTCGCTGATTCCATGATTGAATAATCGTTATATGAAAATGAGAAGTCCTGCGAAGGGCTTCTTTTTTTTGTTCTAAGTTTGTCCTTTTCTCGATATGTATGGAAGTGGGAGATACGAGATAAAGGAGGAGCATAGTTATGAAGAGATTGAAAAAACCATGGGATACTACACTCAAAAGGATTAAGGGAAGAGAGGAAGAATTAAACGGGGGGATCTTTGAAGAAATTCTTCAGTCAAAGGCGCATTGGGAAGAAGCATTTATGTATTTTGAGGAAGCGCTGGGTGAGGATCAAGTGGACTATGCTATATATATGTTGGAAGCTGCTGAACGCAAATATCAAATGCATCTGAAACAAGCAAAGAAGTTAGGGATCGTTTCGAACCATTATCTAGAGGCAAGTAATCAAAAGGGAAGAATCATGAATGAAACAGTATTAGGTAATTCTAAAAGTATCCATATGAAAGGAGAATGAGCATTGATAAGGTGGATTGCAATGGGTGTGCTTATAGTGTCTTTATTCGCTATCTTGTTTATTGTCATTAAGAAGAAATTAGGCCTTGGGTGGCTAACTGTGTTTGGAACGCATTTGGTGCTAGCTACGTTGGGGATATATTTGGTTAATTACTCAGGACTTATGACTTCGGTATATATTCCATTGAATCCGATAACGATAGGAACAGTCACGGTATTAGGTCTTCCTGGCGTAGCTCTTCTGTATGGATTAAAATTATATTTAATAGGTAGTTGACGTGTGATACCAAACCGTGTTATATTATTTCTCGCCCCTTGAAAAGGCATTACAGCTTGCCGAAAGGCGGAAATGAGAAAATAAACTTTCTCAAAAAAAGAGCTTGACGAAATGCAGGGTAGCATGATATGATATAGAAGTTGTCGCCGAGAACATCTGGTGCCAACGAAAGAGAAAAATTGGTCTTTGAAAACTGAACAACGAGTGAGTAGATTTTGCGATAAGTGAAATCAAAACAAATGAGAAATCATTTGATAGAGAATGTAAATTCTCGCCAGTTTGTTTCAAAATGAGCATTTCGCTCTTTCTAAATACCAATTTGGAGAGTTTGATCCTGGCTCAGGACGAACGCTGGCGGCATGCCTAATACATGCAAGTCGAGCGGAGTTGTTTTGGAAGCTTGCTTCCAAAACAACTTAGCGGCGGACGGGTGAGTAACACGTAGGTAACCTGCCTATAAGACGGGGCGAAGGG
>NZ_LVJI01000003.1 GCF_001637225.1 Paenibacillus antarcticus | reverse complement strand
GTATCTAGTTTTCAGGGATTCAATCTCTGATTCATGAATAATCTGGAGAGATACCCAAGTGGCTATAAGGGGACCCTCTGCTAAGGGGTTAGACTGTGTAAACGGTGCGTGGGTTCGAATCCCACTCTCTCCGCCATTGATTTTTTCATGAAATATGTAAATGTTGTTTATTGTGGCGGTGTAGCTCAGCTGGCTAGAGCGTACGGTTCATACCCGTGAGGTCGGGGGTTCGATCCCCTTCGCCGCTACCATACATATTACATACCCAGGAGGCTTAGCTCAGCTGGGAGAGCATCTGCCTTACAAGCAGAGGGTCGGGGGTTCGATCCCCTCAGCCTCCACCATTTTTATTGAAGTTATGAATGTTAGATTTGCCGTTGTAGCTCAACTGGTAGAGCAACTGACTTGTAATCAGTAGGTTGGGGGTTCAAGTCCTCTCGACGGCACCATTTTTATCAAAAAGTGTGGAACCGTGGTGTAGTTGGCCTAACATGCCTGCCTGTCACGCAGGAGATCGCGGGTTCGAATCCCGTCGGTTCCGCCATTTTTAATTATGAACACAATATGTGGCTCGGTAGCTCAGTCGGTAGAGCAAAGGACTGAAAATCCTTGTGTCGGCGGTTCGATTCCGTTCCGAGCCACCTTTTTATTTCGGAGGATTAGTGAAGTGGCTAAACACGGCAGACTGTAAATCTGCTCTCTACGAGTTCGGTGGTTCGAATCCATCATCCTCCACCATTAGTACGAGCCATTAGCTCAGTCGGTAGAGCACCTGACTTTTAATCAGGGTGTCGAAGGTTCGAATCCTTCATGGCTCATCAGTAGCGTTATCAAAGAAGTCATCAACCTTTACAGGTAGATGGCTTTTTTTGTTTGTTCTTCTCTTTGGTTTGTTCTTCTTTTGGGTCTGAATATGTTACTATATGAAGAAAAAGGTAAAGTGGTAGGTGATTGCCCATGATGGATATGGAGACATTACGTCAAAAGTTGCAACAAATTGTAGGTATTCCTCTAACAATTAAAGAACTCAGCAAACAGGATTCCAGCTCTTTTTTTAATTATAAGAATAGTACGCTCATGGATTCTGTTGTGAATGAAGGCGAAGTGTGGTTTCCTTTGTATAGTAGAGAGGGCAGAATGTCTGTTTTAGCTGGAGAGTTGAATGCGTTAAGTTTAGAAGAAGTTCAATTTATGGAACTGATCCTAAGCAACGTAAGGGTTCAAATGCAACAATCTTTATCTCCTCAAGCTGAGGAAGAGAGAGAAGTTAGGAATTTAAGTTCATGGATTCACTCCGAGTTAGAGTCAGGGAGATTGGAAAGTTATATTCCAGATAATATATTAATTAAGAAGCGTATGGTCACAGAGATGGTACCTTTATTGCTGGTATGCGAAGGGCTCCATTTACCTGATATTCCATATTTTCAATTAAAAAGATTGTTAGTTAGCTATTTCGATGGAGATGTTATACTGATTCCACTGAAAGAATATGAGTGGTTGATCTTAGCACATAAGGATTTGGTCTCAGGATCTACGGATGAGAAGGATGAAGAATTAGAGGAAACAGAAGAAGAGATATTATCTGCGTTCACGTTAGGCTTATATGAATTGGTAGCTAGTGAATGGGTTGGGGTGTTCCATTTATCAGTAGCACCTTCAATTGATCCTATGAACACGTTGCCAGTTACGGTTGCCATGCTGAGGGAAACGATTGTTCTAGGTAAAACTTTTCATATTACAGAGCATATTCATTTACCATGGCATTTAGTGCTAGAACGCCTTGTTAGTAGTATCCCAGACAATCAACGTGGCCGCTTTCTAGAACAAGTAGGGGATCATTCCGCTCTGTTTACTGACACAGAGACACTGTCAACTCTAGAAACCTTTTTTCAACTAGATTGTAATGTTAGTGAGACAGCCAAGAGAATGTACATTCATCGCAATACGCTTCTCTATCGTTTGGATAAGATAAGGAATGAGACTGGACTTGATGTTCGGAGTTTTGGTGATGCCGTTCTAGTTAAACTCACAATCCTATTGTATAAAGTGACGAAAAGGAAATAGGTTTTTTGTGCAGTTTGTGGATAGCTAGTCATGACGATGTTCGGTAATATAAGAATATAAAATGTATTCGATTTCAATAATACCACTTAGGGGGAAATTATAATGGCTGGAGTACGCTTAGAGAATATTTCAAAGAAATACGCAGGTGCCGATAAAGCAACAGTAGAAGCTATTAACCTTGATATTGCTGATAAAGAGTTTTTGGTTCTAGTTGGACCGTCTGGTTGCGGTAAATCCACAACTCTTCGTATGATCGCTGGTCTGGAAGAAATTACGGATGGTAAGCTTTATATTGGAGACCGTGTTGTAAATGATGTAGCTCCTAAAGATCGCGATATCGCGATGGTATTCCAATCTTACGCCTTGTATCCTCATATGAGTGTGTATCAAAATATGGCATTCGGTTTGAAACTTCGTAAAGTGAAAAAAGAAGAGATTGACAAAAAAGTTCGTGATGCAGCTAAAATTCTAGATATTACACACTTGCTTGATCGTAAGCCTAAAGCACTTTCTGGTGGACAACGTCAACGTGTAGCTCTAGGACGCGCAATTGTACGTGATCCACAAGTCTTCTTGATGGATGAGCCTCTTTCTAACTTGGATGCTAAACTTCGTGGTCAAATGCGTGCTGAAATTACTAAACTAGTTAAACGCCTTGAAACGACTTGTATTTATGTAACGCATGATCAAACAGAAGCAATGACAATGGGTGATCGTATCGTAGTTATGTACGACGGTATCATTCAACAAGCAGCTACACCAGAAGAACTGTATAACAGCCCAAATAACCTTTTCGTTGCAGGATTTATCGGATCTCCTACAATGAACTTTATCAAGGGTACATTGAGTGAATCAAATGGTTCTGTACGCTTCCGTGCTGATGGCTTGGATGTAGAAGTTCCAGGTGGTAAAGCTCAAATCTTGAAGAACAAAGGTATGATTGGTAAAGAAGTAATTATGGGTGTTCGTCCTGAAGATATTCATGAAGAGCCTGTATTCTTGGAAGCATCACCAAACACAATCTTCTCATCAACTGTAGATGTTACTGAGAACCTTGGACATGAAATGTTGCTATACTTGAGTGGATTAGGTAAAGATACGGTTATTGCTCGTGTAGACGGACGTTCTACTACTCGTGATGGTAACACGGTTCGTTTGGCTGTTGATATGAACAAAGTTCATATCTTCGACATCGAGTCTGAACTTAATGTTCTAATCTAGGATTAATAAAAAGCGAATGTTGTATATAGAGAAACCGCCCTTGAGGGTGGTTTTTTTATGATTTGTTATCCAATTCATTGTTGAGTTCAGAGATCAAGAGGCAGTGATTGCATTCGGTAGCGATTTCATTTACGATGAATACATTGGCGCAAGGTCATATATCTTGGGAATCAGTCTAAAAATAATAGATAGATAGAATGAACTAAAGACGAACCCTATAATCATATTCTGATTAGTATCTAAGGCGTTTGGTAAGTGTAAACTTTGGTTCAATTTGCAGAATAGTTTGATGAAGGGATGATGTGTCATGGGTAAGAATGTTAAAGTTTCTGAATTAGTGCAACAATTTCAGCTAGAAGTGATTGCTGGGGAGCATGGTCTCAAACGTACCATTACCGTGGATGACTTGAATCGACCTGGACTAGAAATGGCTGGATATTTTGAATATCATCCTCAGGAACGTGTTCAATTGCTTGGTAAAACAGAATTAGCTTTCTTTGAAATGTTAACGGCACAAGAGAAAATAGAACGTATGCGTCGAATCTGTTCTGATCTGACCCCATGTTTCGTGGTCACTCGCTCACTTGAAGTTCCTCAAGAGCTAATTGATCTTAGTAATGAGAAGAATCTACCCGTGTTACGTAGTAGTATGTCTACAACGACATTATCGAGTAAAATCACAGGGTTTCTGGAGAGAAGGTTAGCACCTACAACTACGATTCATGGTGTGTTATGTGATGTATATGGTGTAGGAATGCTCATTACAGGAACCAGTGGAATTGGTAAGAGTGAGACGGCATTGGAGTTGGTGAAAAGAGGACATCGTCTGGTCGCAGATGATGCAGTGGAAATTCGTCAAACATCGGATAGTCAGCTTCACGGTTCTGCTCCTGAACTGATTAGACACTTACTAGAAATACGTGGAGTAGGTATCATTAACGCCATGACTTTGTTTGGAGCAGGTGCTGTACGTAATCATAAACGGATTACGCTAGTCGTTAGGCTAGAAGCTTGGCAGCAGGATAAACAATATGATCGTCTTGGATTAGATGAAGAGACAACACGAATTATTGACACAGATGTTCCACTGGTGACGATTCCAGTTCGTCCTGGTCGTAACCTTGCTGTTATTATTGAAGTAGCTGCTATGAACTATCGATTGAAAAAAATGGGACTAAACGCTGCGCTTCAATTCACAAACAAGTTAACGGCGACTATAGCAGAAGAAATGGATGATATGGATTAGGAGGGGTTCAATGGAAACGTTATTACTCGATCCGATTGCAATCTCGATAGGATCATTAAAAATTCACTGGTATGGCCTGATCCTAGGGTTGGGTGCTTTAGTGGGCCTTATGCTTGCGATTAGAGAAGGTAAGCGATTTGGGATATCTTCAGAATTCTTTATGGATCTCTTATTAATGGGAGTTCCCTCCGCTATTATTGGAGCACGGATATATTATGTTGCTTTCAAATGGGAAGATTATAAAGATAATCTATGGGATGTCTTCAAAATATGGAATGGTGGTATCGCCATTTATGGAGCATTAATCGGTGCGATCATATTTGCACTCATCTATACCCGACACAAAGGGTATAAATTTTGGAGAATCGTTGATATTTGTGCCCCAGGACTCATCGTTGGGCAAATCATTGGACGATGGGGAAATTTTGTTAATCAAGAAGCCTATGGTGGCCCAGTGGAACAATCCTTTTTGCAAAACAAGTTACATTTACCAGATTTCATTATAAATCAAATGAATGTGCAAGGGGTGTTCCATCATCCGACCTTCTTATATGAATCTCTTTGGAATCTTGTAGGTTTAGGCATATTGTTGGTTCTACGTCGGCAGAAATTTTTGCGAAGTGCAGAGTTATTCCTTTCTTACTTAATATGGTACTCGATTGGAAGGTTCTTTATTGAAGGACTTCGCACGGATAGTTTAGCTTTTCAAGGTCCAGAGTGGTTGGGTTCATTAATAAACGGTCTTTGGAGTCCTATGAAAGCAATGGGGTTTGACTATGGTAATTTGGATGTTTCCTATGGAAATGTAAGAATATCTCAGTTGTTGCCGATCTTCATTCTTATTGGTGCCGTGGCGTATATTATATATCGTCGTGTATCAGGCAAAGCAACAGAACGTTATCTTGACCCTATCGTGTCCACAAAAATAAGTGTAGATACGATGCCCGAAGTAGCCTCTACAACTAAAGTGACGAAGAAAGTAATTCCCTCGGAACCCGTCGTATATGAGGAAGAGGTCCCAACTGAGGATAAAAAGGAGTAATCGACAGCATGATTGACACGATACTATTCGATCTAGATGGAACGATTATAGATACGAATGAGCTTATTATAACGTCCTTTATACACGTGTTAGAGAAACATGCTCCAGCCCCTTTTACAAGGGAACAAATCATACCTAAAATGGGGATGACCTTGGAGCAACAGATGCAAAGTTTCTCTGGTGTTGAAGATGTGAGTCATTTCGTTCAAGCCTATAGAACCTATAGTGAAGTGGTTCATGATGATATGGTTCAGCCATTCCCTCAAGTGGTAGAAGTGATTGAGGCGCTACATCGTAAGGGGATTACGATGGGTGTAGTCACAACGAAGAATCGTCCAGGGACTTTGAAAGTGCTGGAGATGTTCGGACTACTGAAATACATGAAGTCTATTGTGACAGTGGTTGATGTACAGAATCCTAAGCCTCATCCTGAACCTGTTCTTAAAGCATTGAAAGATCTGGGTTCTGATCCTCGTAAGACGTTAATGGTTGGAGATAGCCCTGTAGATATTCAAGCGGCCAACGCTGCTGGTGTATGGTCAGCAGGTGTATCTTGGTCGCTGAAGGGTGAGGATGTGCTTAGGGAGTATAATCCGAACTATATACTACATACCATGAACGATTTATATCCTTTGGTAGAACAGGAGTAAGATGAAGTGAGAAAGGTAACCCGATATCCGGTGGAAGGTCCGAATGCGCTGTGGCAGATTTACAGAACGGTCAGTCCCTGGAAAGGGGTCAAGAATTTCATCTTTATTCAAGTCGCCCGTTACTGTCCTATCCTTCAAGTGAAGAACTGGATATACCGCCATATGTTAGGGATGAAGGTAGGGAAACATACCGCCTTTGGTCTAATGGTGATGGTAGATGTTTTTTTTCCAGAGAACATATCTGTAGGGGATAATTCAGTAATTGGATATAATACTACGATTTTGGCGCATGAGTACCTGATTAAGGAATACCGGCTTGGCAATGTAATTATTGGAAATAATGTGATGGTAGGGGCTAACTCCACTATCTTGCCAGGGGTAACAATCGGAGACGGTGCTATCATAGCAGCTGGATCTGTTGTACATAAGGATGTGGCGGCCTACACCTTCGTAGGCGGTAATCCATTACGTGAATTAAAGACTTCGAAGTCAAATAATGAAGATACGGAAACGGAAATAACTTCTAGTTAAGAAAACTAAATAACTTCTTATGTAGCGAGCCCAGAGTAAATGACTTTGGGCTTTTTGTTATATAAGTTCAATATGAGTTTAATTGATGTAATGAGAAAAAATTAGTTCGAGGAGGACCTGTAAGGAGATATATTTTATTAGAAGGAGAAGTTAATGTGACCTTAATTAAAAAAGAGCGTCTGCCTCAGTTGGATGTGTTCCGCGCTCTAGCCTTATTAGGTGTTCTTAATGTACATGCCTCGTCTTATGCTGCAGGGGTACAGGCCTTATCCTCACCATTTTATTATGTATACAATTTTATGAATATATTTTTTAAATATGGTACTTCATCATTTATATTTTTGAGTGGATTTGTGTTGTTCTATAACTATTACGAGCGTCCAATAACCATTAGGCTGATTTCTCGGTTTTATGGACGGCGACTGTTATATATTATTTTGCCATATCTTATCGCGTCTACGGCATATTTTGTATATAGTAAATATACGTTGGGACAGTTGAACAGTAGGCCTTATGTGGAGCTATGGCTAGAACTACGGACTGCTTTGTTAACGGGAACTGCATATACGCATTTATATTTTGTGTTTATTAGTATTCAGTTCTATATTTTGTTTCCTTTTATACTAAAATTACTTCAATCGAAACGTTCGTTCGTACGATGGGCGATACTCATAGGAATTGCACTACAATGGGCGTTTGTATTGTATAATAAGTACAATTTACATCTCCTTAATAAGGGGAGTTATGCCATTACATACTTGGCTTATTATATGATGGGTGCTTATATTGCGATTAACTTTGGCAGAATAAAGTCATGGTTGATGAACCCATGGGATCTTTTGACGGATGGACAGAAATTATGGACGGTTACCCTTTGGGTGAGTTGGTTAGCTTCGGCCTTCGTTCATGTTCAATTATGGTATTATACGCGGACAACGGGGAATACAGTCGGTAGCCTATGGTATGAACTCATTTGGAATGTGCATTCGATGTTATCTGCACTAGTCCTATTGCATGCCACTTTTGTAATATACAGAAAGCTATTTAGTAAAGGTGTGGCCTTTCTTACGAGGATGGGGGAGTTGTCATTCGCTATATATCTTCTGCACCCATTTATTCTCGCTCAATATCGTCGATTCCGGTATCAAATTTCACCAGAATCTATAGGATATCTTATCTTTATATTGGGTGGGTTATTTGTAACCTTATTTCTAAGCTGGGGTATTATACAATTTTACTTCAAAAGAGTCTCGTGGTCTTGGGTGTTTCTTGGGAATGTTCCGCGTTCTTTATCGCCAAAAGCAAAGAAGCTCGCCAAACAGGTTAAGAAACAATCAACTGAATTGAGTTCTTAGGGGTTCCCCCCATTGACGATATTGAATTATTCATGTTAAAATAGCAGAAATTCTTTACTTTGGTAGCATGGTAGATCGTTACCGTACTAAAGCGTTCGATAAGTTAAATGATAGTACTCTCTAAGTCGAGGTGAATATAGTGTCAAAGCCAAAAGGGTTTGAAAAACCGACTGGTGTTCGGGATTATCTTCCGTACGCAGTGAAGAAATTACGTAAGATTGAACGCAATGTATTGAAGTGTATGGATCGTTGGGGATATCAGCAGATTATGACACCCACAATGGAATATTACGATACGGTAGGTGTGGCGAGTTCTACATCAGACCAGAAACTATTCAAATTGCTCAATAATCGAGGTACGACCTTGGTGCTTCGTTCGGATATGACGGCACCAATTGCTCGGGTGGTATCTTCTCTTCTGAAGGAAGAGTCCTTACCGATTCGCTTATCTTATCATGCTAATGTATTCCGTACGATTGAAGAGGAAGCGGGTAGAGAAGCTGAGTTCTTCCAGACGGGTGTTGAGTTAGTAGGCGATGATTCAGCGGAAGCGGATGCCGAAGTGGTTGCACTTGCGATTGAATCGTTGAAATCTGCTGGGGTGTCTTCTTTTAAAATCGCTATGGGACACGTTGGATTCCTCCACGGGTTATTCGAAGAGATTGTTCCCGGTCGAGATGATGATCAGGAGTCATTGAAGGAAGGCCTCTTACGCCGCGATTATGTGGGATTCCGTAACACCATTCGTCAACTTAATTTAACTGAAGCACAGGGAAGTGTTCTTGATGGTATTGTACGGTTGCGTGGAGGGAAAGAAATTTGTGAGCAAGCATTGAAGTTAAGCTCTAATACACAAGCTAGGGCATCGATTGATCATTTATGTAAGGTATGGGAAGTTCTTGAGGCCTATGGGGTGTCGGAACATGTACTGATCGATCTCACGATGATTGGTGATTTCTCGTATTATACAGGTATGACTTTCGAGGGTTATGCGTCAGAGTTAGGGTTTCCGGTATGTAACGGAGGGCGTTATGATAATCTATTACAACAATTCGGGCGAGCTATTCCTGCGACAGGATTTGCACTCAAGACAAATCGGATTCTAGACGGTGTACAGGGTATACAAGATACAGAAGAAAAGCGAGTATTAATCCAGTATGATACAGATCGAAGACAAGAAGGGCTTGCAGAAGCTGCTAGACTTCGCAGTGAAGGATGTATTGTTGTTACCGAGTTAGTTGGTGGTGGGAAGTCAGTATCAGCGGAGCAGAATGTAAATAATGAAGAAACAGGATATAGTGATGTTATCCATTACATGACTAAGAAATGATACATATTAAAGGATAAGGAGGGGAAAAGCACGTGGGAGAAATACTAAAGGTGGCAATGCCAAAGGGACGTATCTATACGAAGGCAGCAGCCTTATTTCGTCAAGCCGGTCTAGCTATTCCACTAGATGTGGATGATTCACGCAAATTGGTAGTTCCATTACCAGAGATGGGCATGGAGTTCATTCTAGCCAAACCGGTGGATGTACCTACATATGTAGAGTATGGGGTAGCTGACATTGGTATTGTAGGTAAGGATGTTCTGCTTGAAGAGGATAGAGATGTGTATGAGCTATTGGACCTTGGAATTGCACGTTGTCGAATGTCTATCATTGGGCTCCCCAATTGGGAACCAGGTATACAGCAACGCGTGGCTACGAAGTATCCTAATGTTGCATCCCAATATTTCCGTGAGCAGGGACAACAGGTTGAAGTCATAAAGCTGAATGGATCGATTGAGCTAGCACCGTTGATTGGATTAGCTGATCGAATTGTGGATATGGTGGAAACGGGTCAGACGTTGAAGGATAATGGGCTCGTGGAAATGCTCAGTATTTTTGAAATATCGAGTCGCCTGATCGCAAACCGTGTGAGTTATCGCATGAAGAACACTCAGATTCAAGAGTTATGTGATCTTCTACAAAAGGTGATTCCTGTACCCGAAATAAAGATAAAATAATAAAGATAGATAACAACATAGGTTAAAGAACAAGAACAGCATTGACAGAAAAGTAGAGTACGCTTATTGGGAAGGAACGAGTGAGGATGAAAATTGTACCGATTCAGGAGTTTGATCTGAAACGTGAAGTGGATTATGGTACGCCGGAGCAGAATGCGACTGTCAAACAAATCGTAAGTGATATCAAAATCGAAGGCGATGCTGCACTCCTACGTTATACTGAGAAATTTGATCGGACGGTGCTTTCTTCCGAACAATTAAGGGTTACGCCTGAAGAGTTGAAAGCGGCATATGAACATGTAGAACCATCATTTGTTAAAGCTATTACGGCTGCAGCAGCTAATATTAGGTCGTTCCATATGAGACAAAAGAGAAACTCTTGGATGGATCTGCAACCGGATGGAAGTATTTTGGGACAAATTATTCGGCCGCTCAAACGAGTAGGTGTCTATGTTCCGGGTGGTAAGGCAGCATACCCATCCTCTGTTCTTATGAATGTTATTCCAGCACAAGTGGCTGGTGTACCGGAGATCGTCATGGTTACACCACCGGGGACCAATGGTAAAGAAGGAATTGATCCTTATATCCTTGTGGCAGCTGCTGAAGCGGGTGTGAATGAAATTTATCGCGTTGGTGGAGCACAGGCCATTGCGGCTTTGGCTTATGGAACGGAAAGCATCGCCCCTGTAGATAAAATATGTGGACCAGGAAATATATATGTAGCACTAGCGAAACGTGAAGTGTATGGAGCCGTCGATATAGACAGCATTGCTGGACCGAGTGAGATCGTCGTATTGGCCGACGATAGTGCTGACCCGGTTTATGTAGCCGCAGACCTATTATCGCAGGCAGAGCACGATGAGATGGCCTCAGCCATTCTCGTGACACCATCCCAAGCGTTCGCCGAGGCGACTTCAATCGAAGTGACAAGGCAGTTGGCCTTGTTACCACGTCGAGATATTGCAGGTGCTTCGATTGAAAATTATGGTGCCATCATTGTGGTGGATTCTATAGAAGAGGGAATATCCGTTGTGAACCGGTTAGCTCCTGAACATTTAGAGATCGTTGTAGAGGATCCTATGTCTTATGTAGGTAGCATAGAGAATGCAGGGGCTATCTTTCTAGGTCCTTATAGCTCCGAACCTGTAGGTGACTACTTCGCGGGTCCTAATCATATTATTCCGACGAATGGCACGGCCAGATTCTCTTCCCCTGTAGATGTGGATGATTTCATTAAAAAATCGAGTATGATCTATTATAGCAAAGAGGCGTTATTACAGAACGGTGCCATGATTATGGAGCTTGCGCGCCATGAAGGATTAGAAGGTCATGCTCGAGCGATTGAGGTTCGGCTTGAAAAGGAAGGTAGGGGTAATGATGGACAATAATATTAATGAGAACTTGCGTACGGCAAGTGTTAGTCGAGCAACAAATGAGACGAATATCTCACTTTCCTTTGGCGTAGACGGTACTGGAATTTCGGAGATGGAGACGGATGTTCCTTTCTTGAATCATATGTTGGATTTATTCACGAAGCATGGACAATTTGATCTTAAGGTAAAAGCTACAGGTGATATTGAGATTGATGATCACCACACGGTTGAGGATATCGGGATTTGCTTAGGACAGACCATTCGGAAAGCACTAGGTGATAAGCGGGGAATCAAACGATATGCGAGTGTCTTTGTACCGATGGATGAGGCTTTGGCGCAAGTCATTATTGATGTGAGTAATCGCCCTCATTTCGAATACCGTGCAGAATATCCATCATCCCAAGTGGGAAGTTTCTCAACAGAGCTAGTGCATGAATTTCTCTGGAAGCTTGCGCTTGAAGCTCGCATCACGTTGCACGTCATTGTTCATTATGGTCAGAATACACATCATATGATTGAGGCAGTATTTAAAGCGCTAGGACGTGCGCTAGACGAAGCGACGAGTATTGATCCGCGTGTGACAGGTGTGCCTTCCACGAAGGGAGTGCTGTAACACGTGGCAATTGCGATTGTGGATTACGGCATGGGGAACCTGCACAGCGTGAGCAAGGCCGTTGAACGGCTTGGCTATGAGACGTTCATCAGTAGCGATGAAGGCGAGATTCTAGCCGCAGACGGGGTGATTTTGCCTGGTGTCGGCGCATTCGGCGATGCGATGGAGCATCTACGTCAGAGCTCGCTTGATGTGACCGTGCAGAAGGTAGCGGCAGGTAAGCAACCGCTACTTGGAATCTGCCTCGGTATGCAGCTGCTATTCAGCAGTAGTGAAGAGCATGGCACGCATGAAGGGCTTGGTATTCTACCGGGTTCGGTAGTACGCTTCACAGGTGGCGACTACAAAGTGCCACATATGGGATGGAATAAGCTTCAGTATCGTGAAGAGAACAGTCCACTATTTACAGGACTTGTGGAAGGCTATGTATACTTCGTACATTCCTATCATGTTCTTCCAGAAGTGAAGACGGATGTTCTGGCTACGACGGACTATGGAAATGATGTAACGGCGATTGTGGGCCGTGATTCTGTCTTCGGTATGCAGTTCCACCCTGAGAAGAGTGGGGAGCTTGGCATGAACCTGTTGCGGAATTTCTTGAAACTTACGGGTAAACCTTCGAAAGAGGTCCGTTTTTAGAGATTGTTAATGATCATAAATGTTTCATAAATATAGGTTGAGAAGAAAGTGGGGCTAGTGAAGGATGTCTTCTTTTATCATCTATCCAGCGATTGATATACGTGATGGGAAATGTGTAAGACTGGTGCAAGGGGATTACAATCAAGAAACGATCTATAATGATAGTCCTTTGAAAGTAGCGAAGGCATGGGAAGAGCAAGGTGGAACATACATACATCTAGTGGATTTGGACGGGGCTAAGGCGGGACACCCTGTGAATGATGCTATTATTGGTGCTATAGCTAAGGGAGCAAACGTACCGGTGCAAGTCGGAGGCGGGTTACGTACGATAGAGGATGTAGAAAGACTATTAGCACTTGGTGTAAGCAGAGTTATTATTGGTACTGCAGCTATCGAGGATCGTCCTTTTACAGAAGCTGTATTGGGCAGATACGGAGATAAGGTAGCCATTGGTATTGATGCAAGAAATGGTTATGTTGCAACTCGGGGTTGGCTTGAGACTTCCGAAGTTAAAGCAGAAGTATTGGCTAAGGAGCTAGCATCTAAAGGGGCAGAAACGTTTATCTTTACAGATATTTCTCGAGATGGAATGATGCAAGGGCCGAATGTTGAGGCTATCCGTGCTTTAGCTGTGAGTAGCGGTCGTACCGTTATTGCTTCAGGAGGCGTTACAGTCTTAGATGATCTTCTTAGTCTTAGTGCGTATCACCATGAAGGTATAGGTGGAGCTATCGTAGGTAAGGCATTGTACACGGGAAGTGTTGATCTGGAAACAGCTGTACAAGCGATTAAGAAACAGGGATAGCAAGGAATGGGTGTGGGATGTCAACCTGCGCCCTTTCTTGTACACTGCATGGATAAGGAATTTAAAGGTAGAAGGGAAGAGAAGTATGCTAGCTAAACGTATCATTCCATGTCTGGATGTGAAGGATGGTCGGGTGGTAAAGGGCGTTAACTTTGTCAATCTACGTGATGCTGGGGATCCAGTAGAACTGGCGGCGCTGTATGACAGAGAAGGCGCGGACGAACTCGTATTTTTAGATATTTCAGCCTCTGTAGAAGGTCGCGCAACGATGATTGAAGTCGTTCGTCAGACTGCAGGTGAAATTACTATTCCGTTTACGGTCGGTGGAGGAATCTCGCATGTAGATGATATGAAAAGAATTCTACGAGCTGGTGCGGACAAAATTGGTATTAACACAGCAGCGGTGGTAAATCCACAGTTGATCTCAGAAGGTGCACGTCGCTTCGGTTCACAGTGTATCGTTGTTGCGGTAGATGCCAAGTATAATCAGGCTTGGGGTGAATGGGAAGTCTATACACATGGCGGACGTACACCATCAGGTATTCGCGCTTTGCAATGGGTGAAGGAAGCAGAGACTCTAGGAGCGGGCGAGATTCTCCTGACGAGTATGGATGCGGATGGTACAAAGGATGGATTCGACCTTCCTCTTACTTCGGCTGTATCTGGACTTGTGGGTATCCCTGTCATTGCCTCTGGTGGAGCGGGAACCTCAGAACATTTCCATGACGTATTTACGAGTGGTAAGGCGGATGCGGGATTAGCTGCAACTATTTTTCATTATAAAGAAATGACGATTCAAGATTTGAAAATGGACTTAAAGCAAAAAGGAGTGGAAATACGATGAGTAACAAGCTAAATCAAGTGGAAACATGGGAACAATTACAGAGTAAGATCCGCTTTGATGAAGCGGGACTTGTGCCTGCTATCGTTCAAGATATCACAACCAAAGAAGTATTAATGATGGCTTATATGAATAAGGAGTCACTCAAGCTTTCCATAGAAAGTGGAGAAACGTGGTTCTGGAGCCGTTCCAGAAATGAATTATGGCATAAAGGTGCAACGTCTAGTAACACACAACGAATCGGTTCATTAAGCTACGATTGTGATGGTGATACATTGTTGCTGCAGGTTCAACCTCAAGGCCCAGCTTGTCACACAGGCGAGCAGACATGTTTCTTTAACAATGTTCCATTGGAGAAGAATGAAGACCTTACATCGACAAGCTACCAAGATAGCGGACGGTTTGCTGTATTAGCAGAGCTGGAGCAGATTATCTCAGCTCGTGAGAAGGAGCGTCCAGAAGGGGCATATACGACGTACTTATTTGAAAAGGGTGTCGACAAGATCCTTAAAAAAGTAGGGGAAGAAGCTTCTGAGACGATCATTGCAGCTAAGAATAAAGATAACGCAGAGTTACGTCTTGAAATAAGTGATCTAATCTATCATTTACTAGTGTTATTAGAAGAACGTAAGTTACCATTAGATGAGATTATGGCTGAACTTAGTCTGCGCAGCGAGCGCCCTAGACGCGATTAAAGGAGGAATTCGTACCATGCAAATCGATTACCATACACACCATGTCCGTTGTGGGCATGCAATCGGAGAACTGGAGGAATACGTTCTTAGAGGGATTGAGATGGGTCTATCCCAGATTGGTCTATCGGATCATATGCCTCTTCTTCATGTCGATCCAGCCGCGTACTACCCGGAGATGGCGATGCCCATGGACGAACTTCCTCGTTATGTTGAGGAGTGTCTTGCTCTTAAGGAGCGATATAAGGGTCAGATTGATGTTCGCGTAGGACTCGAAGGTGATTTTATTGAGGGATATGAAGCTGAAATTGAGCGTATTATTACCTCATACCCTTGGGATTATGTCATAGGTTCGGTGCATTTTCTTGGAGAGTGGGATATAAGCGATCATCGTCAGACACATCACTGGGAGGGTAAGGATATCCTCGCAGTATATGAACAGTATTATGATGCGGTTAAGAAAGCCACGGCAACGGGATTTTATGACATTATGGGGCATGTGGATGTGATTAAACGTTTTGGTTACAAACCATCACCAGAACTCACATCTAATGTGGAAGCATTAGAGAATTCGGCACTACTAGCCGTACGGAAAAGTGGGATGGCCATGGAGCTGAATGCTTCTGGTTTATCCAAAGTTTGCGAGGAAATGTTCCCAAGTAAACGAATGGTAACGGAAGCCTTTAAGTTGGGTATCCCGGTCACGGTTGGTTCGGATGCACATGACCCATTAAAACTTGGAGAACATTTAGACAAAGCAAGGTCTCTCCTATGGGAAGTTGGTTATCGTCAACTATCTGTGTTTGAAGAGCGAAGAAGATCCGAGGTTTCTTTTGAAATATAGCAGAATCCTGTATAATACAATTACATATGGATTAATTCAAGACTAATCTAGTCTTGAAATCAGGAGGATGCTATGCAACACAAGATGCGTATTTTTACCGGTTCTTCGAATCCGAAGCTTGCGGAAGATATTTGTCGTAAGCTTGGCGAACAATTGGGTGATGTTACACTTTCTCGCTTTAAAAGCGGTGAAATTTATGTTAACTATGAGGAAAGTATCCGCAATTGTGATGTATTTATCGTGCAGTCGCTATCACATCCGATCAATGAGATGTTTGTAGAACTGCTTGTCATGATCGATGCAGCCAAGAGAGCGTCAGCTCGTACGGTCAACATTATCATACCTTATTATGGATACGCACGTCAGGAGCGGAAGTCAGCTCCACGTGAACCGATATCCGCCAAAATGGTAGCTGATGTTCTGACTACTGTGGGTGCAAATCGAGTGATTACGATGGACTTACATGCTCCTGCTATTCAAGGTTTTTTTAATATACCTGTAGATCACTTAACGGCACTTGATCTCATTAGTGAGTACTTGAGATCTAAGAATATCAGTAATCCGGTTATCGTATCTCCAGACGCTGGTCGTGCTTCAATGGCAGAGAAACTGGCCAATCACCTTGATTCTCCATTCGCGATTATGATTAAGAAAAGACCTTCTCATAATGAATCCGTGATTACCCACGTGATAGGTGATGTTGAAGGTAGAACACCGATCATTATCGAAGATATTATAGATACAGGGACGACCATAATTAACGTGGTAGAAGGCTTGAAGGAGCGTGGAGCGAAAGATGTATATGTCTGTGCTACACATGGTCTCTTCTCAGGATCTGCCCTAGAACGCTTGAATCATCCTAATATTAAAGAAGTCGTGATCACGGACTCCATTCTACTTCCTGATGATCATGTCGGACGGGTTAAAGTGTTATCGGTGGCTCCGATGCTGGCTCAAGCGACGCGAATTATTGTAGAAGGCGGATCTATCGCGACATTGTTTAAAGACTCCGGCATGTAAACCATGCGGTGTCTTTTTTACGTATTCATGAAGAAGAATCTCCCTACTTAAAAGGACTCATGAACTTGTGGTATACTAGGATGTGGGTTACAGGATAGTAGGAAAAAGGAGGTGCCTTGCTTCAATGAATGATGAACAATTACGGGCTGAGGCCCTACACAATAAAATAGTACCTGTCCATTTCAATGCGAATTTCTTCTTTGAAAGGGCAGTTCAATCGTTAGAACGTAATCAATATGCCAAGGCATTGAAATATTTCAGTAAAGCAGTAGAGTACGAGCCGGAGAATCCGGTGAATCATTGTAATATGGCTGGCATTATGTCGGAGATGGGCGACTATGAAGGTTCCAATTCTGTTCTTGTTGATATCATTGAGCATATTGATCCGGCTATGACGGAATGCTATTTCTATATGGCAAACAACTTTGCCAATATGGAGAATTTCGAAGAAGCTGAGAAAGCACTCATCACTTATCTGGAAGAGGATTCGGAAGGTCAGTTTCTACATGAAGCTGAAGAAATGATGGATCTCCTTCTATATGAGTTAGACCGTCCGGCGAAGTTAACTCGGATTAAGAGTCGTCAAGGAATGATTGAGCATGAGCATGCTCGTACGCTTCTAGAACAGGGTAAATTTGCTCAAGCTGTAGAACTACTTGAGGAAATTGTAGAGAACTATGGCGATTTCCTAGCAGCTCGTAATAATTTAGCACTTGCTTATTATTATGTGGGTCTGTTTGATAAGGCTAAGCAAACCATCCAAGAAGTATTGGAGCAAGACCCTGGGAATCTACACGGGTTATGCAACTTGGCCATCTTTTATCAACATGAGAATGATGTAGGTCAGTTACTTCCGCTGTTACAACTACTGACGATAACCATTCCTTTCCATCAGGAGCATCTGTTTAAACTTGCTACAACGATGGGGATTTTGGGTCAACATGAGATAGCTTTCCAGCACTTCCGTCGGTTACTTAAGGATGAAGAACTAAGTGGCGATCCAAGTGTATATCATTACACAGCTACAGCTGCTGTCAATTGTGGGCGTTTTATTGATGCGGAGCGGAATTGGAGATTTGCGGCAAAGCTTGATCCAGAATCGGATGTTGCGAATTTTTACTTATCTCAGCTTCAGCATTTTCAGGAAGGAACCACGCAGCAACCTAAGATTAATTACCATTATCATCTCCCATTTGAAGAACAGCTTAAGGCATGGGAACATAACGGTGAAGGGATAGCCGATGAGGTTAAGCATAATCCGTTGGTTCGGTCATCTTTTTTCTGGGCGCTTCGGCATGGAGATCATGCGACCAAACTTCAAGTCATTCAATCTTTTGCATGGATTGGTGATGAAGAAGTGAAGCGGGTTCTGCAAGCATTCTTATGCGATCCAGAAGAAAATGTAGAGCTTAAAGAAGCAGCAATAATTGTACTAGAAGGATTAGGGATGGAGAGCTCTTTATTGGAATTTTCGACACAAACAGAGATAGTATCTTCTAAAGTGGTAGATACCCTGCTTTCTAATGACTTAGATCAACCTTCACGCACGGTCGTAAACAAGACGTTACAGATGATGGATCAATCGTGGGATTTGGACCAGCAGCATGATATACAAAATCTATGGACTGAGTTTCTGCATAAAAGTTATCCGGACACACCTGAGCTAGGTCACACCGAAGCTTGGTCAGCAGCACTTGAATATTGGGCTATCAAAATGGTGGGCCTACCGACGACTTATCAGGAAATAGCTAGAAGGTATGGTCTTTCTCCATCCACCGTCAGTCGATATGCACGACGTATGGACAGTGTATGTCATATGAAGGATAGAAATGGTTAACATAGAGTAATAGACATGAGATATATCAAATTGGGAGGTCAAACGAATGTATAAATCGATTGTCATTGGAACAGGTCCAGCAGGATTAACGGCTGCTATTTATCTAGCACGTGCGAACATGAAACCATTGGTTATTGAAGGTATGCAACCGGGAGGTCAGTTAACGACAACGACCGAGATTGAGAATTTCCCAGGGTTCCCAGAAGGTATTATGGGACCTGAATTGATGGATAATATGCGTAAGCAAGCAGAGCGGTTCGGAGCTGAATTTAAAACGGGTTGGGTTGAGACGGTAGATTTCTCAGCAAGACCGTTTAAGGTCAATGTAGATGGCATGGGAGAATTACTTGCTGAGACGGTTATTATATCAACAGGTGCTTCAGCGAAATATATCGGCATTCCAGGTGAACAGGAGAATATCGGACGCGGTGTTAGTACATGTGCTACGTGTGACGGATTCTTCTTCCGTGGGAAAAAGATCATCGTGGTTGGAGGCGGCGATTCCGCAATGGAAGAAGCTAACTTCTTAACACGTTTCGGATCTAGCGTAACCCTAGTTCACCGTCGTGAAGAGATGCGTGCTTCCAAAATCATGCAAGATCGCGCTCGTGAGAACGAGAAGATTCTATGGGCATTAAATCGTACACCGCTGGAAGTAGTAACGGAAGGTATGGGTCTTAAAGGTCTGAAAGTGCTTAACAATGAGACCAATGAGGAAGAATTGATTGAAGCGGATGGTTTGTTCGTAGCGATCGGACATACACCAAACACTGCGTTCTTGAACAAGCAAATCACGATAGATGATGTAGGCTATATCGTTGTGAAGCCAGGTACGACGGAAACTAACATTCCAGGTGTATTTGCATGTGGTGATGTGCAGGATACGCGTTATCGTCAGGCTATTTCAGCGGCAGGTTCAGGCTGTATGGCTGCTATGGATGCTGAGAAATTCCTCGAGGGTAACATGGTACATGACTGGAGTCAGACTTTAGGCGAGTAGTACTAAATTGCGTTTGCTATAGACGAAGAACCTGACGGAGAAATGTCCGTCAGGTTTTTTTGTCCGTAATAATGCGCGAGTAGCTTAATCCAGTCCATTCTCATAATTGTTACATTTCCATCCTACAACCAGCCTTTCTGCTCTGCCATCCGAATACCCTCAATTCGATTCTTAGCGTCAAGTTTATTCAAGGCTTCGGAGATATAGTTGCGTACCGTTCCATAGGAAAGGTGGAGAATGGATGAAATTTCATTAGCGGACTTCCCTTGGGCAGACAGGGATAGAATCTCACGTTCACGTGCATTAAGTGGATTCTCTTCCTTAAACGTCCCGAATATAAGTTCAGGGGAAATCTCGCGATGTCCCTTCATGACACGTCGTATGGACTCTGCAAGTTGTTCAGTGGGTCCATCCTTCAATAGATATCCCTGAACATTGGCTTTTATCGCGCGCTCGAAATAACCGGGACGAGCAAAGGTAGTTAGAATGATGACTCTAGTAATGGAACCTATTTCAATTAATTGTTCAGTTACATCCAGACCAGTCTTGACCGGCATCTCGATATCTAGTAAACAGACATCTGGTTGTAGAGTAGTGATGAGTGACAGGGCTTCTTGCCCGTCGCAAGCCTGACCTACCACTTCGATATCATCTTCTAAATCTAATAGTAAAGCTAATGCACCGCGTAACATCCGTTGATCTTCGGCAATAAGGATTCGTATCATGCAGTCTCCTCCTTAATGATAATAGGTATATTTATAGTGTAGGTGGTGCCTTCCCCTGAGGATACTGCTACAGAGCCCTCAATTAAAGATAGGCGTTCGTTCATACCCTTTAATCCATTTCCATCGTAATGATCTTTTTTGAGTCCTATACCATCATCACAAATGATGAGTGTGACTTCTGAATTCTTCTGTTCAAGAGTAACCGTACAACTTTTCGCTCGACTATGTTTCACAATATTCGTAATCGCTTCTCGGAGGCATAGACTGAGAATATTTTGAGTGAGATCAGGCACACCCACAAGCTTGGCATCTCCTTCTAAATGAGAGGTAATATCGGCACTCTGTAAAATGACCTGTACTTCCAGCATTTCTTCAGCGATCGTAACTGCACGCATATCCGATACAAGTTCGCGAACTTGTCTTAGAGCTGCGCGTGAGGTACGCTCGATCTCCTTGGCTTCAAGTTGTGCCCGCGCTGGATCTTTGGTAATGAGCCGGTCCACGATTTGGCTCTTCAGGGTAATCAGGGACAGTGTGTGTCCAAGAGTATCATGTAGATCCCTGGCAATACGCATCCGTTCTTCCCGTTTGACAAGTTCTTTGATATGTTCGTTGGCTTCATCTAGCTTCATCTCCAGCTGTTGTTGTCTATTCATAGAACGAATTCCAAAGGGAGACATAAGCATAATGATAATAAACGGGAGAAAAAATAAGTACTGCTTAGGTAAAATGCTATTTAAATTCAATATAATTGGTAGTGATATAACAATCGCTAATGAACCTAAAGATACTTTGAATTTAAAAGAGTTAGTGTAATATCCTATGAAGTTAGCAGTGAAGAAACCCATGAATAAGTTATAAGGGTTATAAAAGTAGCTGAGAATAAAAATGATAACCATCTGTGTGGCAAGCCAATATGAAAAGCTCACTTTTTCTGAAGCAAAATAAAGCTGCCTATAGGAGAATGCAAATACTCCGATCATTAAATAGCCCAAGACCAATTTCAACCCTTCTTCTTGTGCGGTATTAATGATGGGTAAGAAGAGATATATCAACCAAACATAAGGAAAGAATCCTAACTTTTCAGGGAAAAGATGAAATTTCTCGTGCATAAGGGTGTCTACACCACTTCCTGTTTTTTACGGATATACGTTGATAATACCACGAAGAAAATAAGATATCCTGACAGAATAAGTATATTATCCCACTGAGGGGCATTGCCTTGGATAAGCTCCCAAGCACCATTTCCAAAGCTATAGGAAGGTAGCCAGTGACTCGCCATTTGTAACCCTTTCGGAAAAGAATCAATAGGAAACCACATGCCGCCCAATACAGCTAATATCATATAGACTGCATTACTAACACCACTGGCAGTGTCCACTTTTTTCATTGTTCCGACTAATGTACCTAAGGCTAGGAATGGCGCACAAGCTATTAATATCCACAGTCCACTGAGAATCCACTGCGACAAAGATAAGGACACACCGTTGATGATATATCCAGCTGCAAAGATAATGATAATTGAAAATAAATGCATCACCGACTGCCCAAACATCTTGCCAAAGAAATACACACCTTCGGGAAGTGGCGTAATTCGCATATAAGTGGACCAACCATGAACCCGTTCCTGCACGATACGAATGCCAAGTGTCATGATCGATGAACCCATCACACTAAATGTAGTCATAGACATCAAATAATGCGCTTGCCATAATTCATTATCGTCGGTGTTGGTGTTCACAAGCCGAGTAAAGATATAATAAAACACGATAGGTAATATCAAGGACCAGAATACATAATAGGGATTACGGAATATTCTTCGCAACTCTGCTTTACACTGCATGGCTATCACCTTCATCATGATATAATCTCTCCTTGGGTATCCATTTCCGGATGTGTTGTTAACTGTTCAAAAGCATCATCCAGGCGACCGTGCTCCACTCGGATACCGCTAACTGCAAGCTTATGTTCAAAGATAGATGCTAACATGCCATCTGTATCTTCGGTAACGGTATAGATTCGTCCGTCCTTTTCATAAACATCTTGAACATTTGGTAATGTGATTAGAACATCACGAAGATTAAGAGCATCTGATTTAAAAGAGACCGAGGATACGGTAAGCTTGGATTTGATATCGTCAGGTGTACCATCAGCAATGATGACCCCTTGATCAAATAAAATAACGCGATCTGCATAGTCTTCAGCTTCGGGTAGATAATGTGTCGTAAATAGAATGGTTTTCCCCTGTTGGGTCAGTGAATGAACTTGATCCCAGAACACACGACGAGCGGTAACATCTAGCCCTACGGTCGGTTCATCTAAGAAGATCAGATCAGGATTGCCAGCAAGTGCAAGTGAAAACCCAAGTCTACGCTTCTGACCCCCAGATAACTTATTTGCATATCGGTATAGATCCTTTTCTTGCAAACCAGTAAGTGGAATTAATTGATCGATATCCAGAGGTCGAGGATAATAGCTACGAATTAAATCAATAAGTTCACGTACCTTCAGAGCATCCATGACACTCACCTCTTGAAGCATAGCTCCAATTCTCCTTCGTACCTCTATATCCCTAGGGTCCTTACCCATTACTTTCACTGTACCTTGGGTAGGCTTAATTAGACCTAATAACATGGATATCACGGTTGTTTTTCCTGCTCCGTTAGGACCTAGAATAGCAACGATGGAACCCTTATCGATCGAAAAGGAAACATCATCCACAGCTTTCTTATTTCTGAACTGTTTGGTTACATTCTTCATTTCCACAATTGTGTCCATACATTAATACCTCCATATGCGTTCGAATTTCTCTTAACTTCATCACAAGTAGAAAGGGCAGTGCCGTCCTTTTTAAAGACGGAACCCGTTTTAAGCTCAAATATAAGGAACAGCGTATCAAGTGAAGCTTATACTTTATTATATTGTAAGAAATATGCCGTCTACTTGTTAGTTAATACTGTCACCTTATGCAGATGACAATTGTCATAACTATCTATATTGTTTGTGCAATTAATCACAAAAGCTGCAATGACTCTACATCATATCCTCTGAATAGGCTATATAATGAAGCTTTAATTCTATCGAATAGCGTAGTGATAGAGTCTAGCTTCTCTTGACCAGATTGAGGGCATCACTTATAGTGGGTACGTAGGCTCAAAACTATTTTAGATTGAAAAAAGGTGGCTGGAACATGTCTGAAAGTATCTATGTTGGTGTGGATTTAGGTGGAACGGCGATAAAAGTTGGGATTTGTGATCAAGAGGGGAATCTTCTTCTAACGCATGAGGGACCCACGGAGGCTGCAAAAGGCGTTGAAGTCGTAATTGACAATATTGTGCAATATGTTCGTGATATTGTTGAGAAATCACCATATAGCTGGGATCAGCTAGTGGGTGTAGGAGCTGGGGTTGCCGGCTTTACGAATGTCCGTGAAGGGATTATTGTTCAAGCACCCAACTTAGGTTTTTCGGATGTTCCGATACGTTCTCTTCTAGAGGAGCGTCTTGGCAAGCCTGTGAAAATAGATAACGATGCTAATGTGGCTGCTTTGGGCGAAGCTTGGAGTGGCGCGGGACGTGGATTGGATAATTGTGTCTGCTATACACTTGGAACAGGTGTAGGTGGGGGCGTTATTTTAGATGGCAAGATTTATCAAGGCTCGTCAGGAATGGCAGGAGAAGTTGGACATATTACAGTCGTTCCTGATTTGGAAGCCATCCAATGTGGATGTGGCAAAAAGGGATGTTTAGAAACTGTATCTTCTGCAACAGGTATTATCCGTATGGCGAAGGATGCGGTTGAACGTGGAGATCGTACAACACTCTCAACGGTAGAAGTGATTAATGCGAAGGAAGTATTCGACGCAGCCAAAGCTGGAGATGAAGTAGCCTTACGCATTGTAACCCGTGCAGCATTTTATTTAGGTAAATCGATGGCAGCTGTAGCTGCTGTATTGAACCCTGAAGTATTTATCGTTGGCGGTGGTGTTGCCTATGCAGGGGATATTCTCTTTAATGAAGTTCGTGAAGTATTTGCAAAATTCACACCAGAGCCATTACAACGGGGTGTTTCGATTCTACCAGCTATACTAGGTAACAAAGCAGGAATTGTTGGGGCTGCGGGTCTGCTTCTTCGTTCATAGCATACTTCCGTTAGAATATACCTGTTGGACTCATTGACAAGGGAGTGGAAGCTGATGCAGGAAAATGAGAATACTACGTCGGCCATGGCCAACTTGATTATTATTACAGGGATGTCAGGCGCGGGGAAAACACTTGCTGTACAAAGCTTAGAGGATCTTGGATTCTTCTGTGTGGATAATCTACCACCAGTATTGATCCCTAAGTTTGGAGAACTTATCGAGCAGTCGAACGGTAAGATCGCTAAGATTGCCTTAGTTATTGACTTAAGAGGACGAGAGTTCTTTACGGCCTTATCTGAATCTTTATTATATATAAAAGAGCATTTTACAATGCGTTGCGAGATTCTATTCCTTGATGCAACAGATTCCGTTCTAGTACAAAGATATAAAGAGAGTCGTAGACGGCATCCCTTGGCTCCTGAAGGAATGCCGCTTGATGGCATCAAATTAGAGCGTAAGATGTTGGAGGAGCTTAAAGATTCTGCAACACAGTTGATCGATACTAGTAATACGAAGCCGGGGCAACTGAAAGAGAAAATCATTTCTCGATTCTCCCATATCGAACCAAATACGTTGTCTGTGAATATTACATCATTTGGGTTTAAATACGGCATCCCGATTGATGCAGATCTGGTATTTGATGTAAGATTCTTGCCCAATCCTCATTACGTGGATCATTTACGTCCTCGAACGGGTCAAGACAGTGAAGTATATGACTATGTGATGAAATGGGCTGAAACCCAATTGTTCTTAACTAAATTGTTGGATATGCTCCATTTCTTAATTCCACAGTATTATAAAGAAGGTAAGAGCCAGGTCATTATCGCTATCGGATGTACAGGGGGCAAGCATCGTTCAGTTGCTATTTCTGAGTACCTAGGTAAGATGTTGGGTGTCAGTAAGACGGAGAATGTCTCCGTCAGCCACAGAGACTCTGATCGAGATCGTGACCGGCATTAATGAGGTGAAGTATGAAGAAAGTGGCAGAATCAACTAGATCGCGTCCGCGAATTGTTGTTATGGGTGGAGGAACGGGATTATCTGTTATGCTTCGGGGATTGAAGGAAAAGCCGCTTGATATCACGGCTATTGTCACTGTAGCTGATGATGGAGGAAGTTCAGGCATTCTGCGAAATGAGATGCAGATGCCCCCACCTGGGGATATTCGTAACGTATTAACTGCGCTTGCAGATGTAGAACCGCTACTTTCGGAAATGTTAAGCTATCGTTTTAGCAGTGGTACAGGACTTGCAGGTCATAGTCTTGGGAATTTGATATTAGCAGGGATGACTGATATTACGGGCGACTTTGTAACTGCTGTACGGGAGCTAAGTAAAGTATTTGCTGTTCGTGGGCAGGTACTTCCTGCTGCAGGAGTTGCGGTAACGCTTCGTGCTGAGATGGAAGACGGGAGTATTGTCGTCGGAGAATCCAAAATACCGGAACATGGCGGCAGAATTAAGCGTGTGTTTCTCGATCCGGCTCACGTGGAGCCGTTGCCAGAGGCTGTTGAAGCGATTCGACAAGCGGATGCCATCTTGATTGGACCTGGTAGTTTGTATACAAGCATTCTTCCTAACTTACTCGTTCCAAAACTTGTAGAGGCTGTATGTGCTTCAAAAGCGATTAAGATTTTTATATGCAATGTGATGACGCAACCCGGAGAGACTGATAACTATACGGTAAGTGACCATCTTAACGCAATATATGATCATGTGGGTACACAGCTATTTGATTATGTCATTGTAAATAATGGTGATATTCCAACAGAAGTACAGGATAGATATGCGGAAAAGGGTGCAAGGCCCGTTCAAGTGGATTGGGATGAAGTACAAGGGCAAGGTTATCAGGTTATAGCTGATACACTGGTTCTATTCCGGACATATCTACGACATGATGCTGAGAAGCTAAGTCAACATATCTACCAGCTCGTACAAAATTGGATTATACGAGAGAGGTGAGTCCCTTGTCGTTTGCGGCACAGACAAAAAAAGAATTGACTATGGTCGAAGGACAGGCATGCTGCGAGAAAGCTGAGTTATCAGCATTAATTCGTATGAATGGTTCTGTCCAGTTATCGAATAAAAAGGTCATATTAGATATCTCGACAGAAAATGCCGCGATTGCAAGACGGATTTATTCCTTAATCAAAAAATATTTCCAGGCACATACTGAATTACTTGTGCGTAAAAAAATGAGATTGAAGAAGAATAACGTCTATATCGTACGCATACCTGCTCGTGTACAGGAAATTCTTAAGGAACTTTATATTGTTTCTGAAGGTTTTCTATTCACACCAGATATTGAGTCAGACCTCATACGCAAAAACTGTTGTAAGAGGGCTTATTTACGAGGGGCATTCATGGCTGGTGGATCCGTTAATAACCCGGAGGGTTCTTCATATCACCTCGAGATCTCCTCTATGTACGAAGATCACTGTAAGGCGTTAGTAGATTTGGCTAACCAGTTTAAATTGAATGCTCGGTTTATTGAACGTAAGAAGGGCTTTGTTCTTTACATTAAGGAAGGCGAGAAGATCATTGAATTTCTCAGCCTAATCGGCGCACATCAATCGTTGTTCAAATTCGAGGATGTTCGTATCATGCGCGATATGAGAAATTCTGTAAATCGTATCGTCAACTGCGAGACTGCGAATCTGAATAAGACGATTGGCGCCGCAGTAAGGCAAATTGAGAATATTAAATTGTTACAACGTGAGTTGGGACTTGAGAATTTGCCACTGAAACTGCGAGAAGTAGCTGAAGTAAGGCTCGTTCACCCTGATATGAACTTGAAAGAAGTTGGCGAAATGCTAAAGGGTACCGTCAGTAAATCAGGTGTAAATCATCGTTTGCGTAAGCTTGATGAGATGGCTGATAAAATTCGTAATGGCTGAGTTTTTTTCTTCTAGTGTCCTTCATGTTATAATGGTATAATGTTCTTAAATAAAATGTGTGTACAGTGTACAGATTTATAAATAGGGGGTAAGTTTCCATGATAAAACACCCGGTAGTTGTCCGTCTAAAGACGGGTCTCCATGCGAGACCGGCAGCGTTGTTCGTGCAAGAAGCCAATAAGTACTCGTCTGAAATTTTCGTGGAAAAAGATGATAAAAAAGTGAATGCAAAGAGTATTATGGGAATCATGAGTCTTGCAATCAGTTCTGGTACGGAAGTTGATATTAGCGCTGAAGGTGCTGATGCCGAGCAGGCTGTAACCGCTTTAGTAAATTTGGTAAGTAAGGAAGAATTAGAGAATCAATAAGACCTCAATATCACGAGCGAATAGCAGCTAATCCCTCACCCGGGATTAGCTGCTATTTTTTTGATTAATGTGCGGTTTTTTATAGACATAACTCATCAATGATAAGACTTCTGCCGATATATATTATACCTAACATAGAGTTCTCACAGATGGTACACGTATACATATTTCAGATCAGAGGGAGTTATGGGAATCATGAAATTGTCATTTCTGGGAAGTATTAACAGGCACAAGGATGAATCATTATCGGTTAGAGATAGGGATGTTATAAGACGTAATATCCTTCTTATTATTGCGGTACTTATTTCAACGTTAATGGGATTGGCTACAGTGTCAACTGATATCACATCCATTAAAAATATTTGTAGTATAGTTAACGTTGTTACTGTAATCCTACTGGTGAGCTTTCATATTAAAGGTAAGTATATTCATTTAAATGCCTATATCGGAATGGCAGGTATGCTGTTAAGCTGTGGGCTGCAAATTATATTTGAACCTTCGTTGACGAGTATTACAACAGTGTATTACTTAGTTATTTTGTCTTTGATTACGATGAGGCAAAGTGTAACGTACATTACCTTGGTAGCTGGATTAGGATTCACATGGTATTTATCCCAAGTAGGTATAGATGGGTTGGAAAGGTCTAATCTTCGAATAAGTATTATAGGCAGTTATGTGATTTCGTCTATTATAGTTATTTTATTGCTACGTGTATCAGAAGCATTAAAGAACAATATAGAGGAATCCCGCACGCAGTCAGAATATTTACTGAATGATCAAAAAGTTCAGAAGGAACAATTGGTGGGGAATGTCGTTGTCGTGTCACAAAACATGAAGGATATCACGCAATCTATGGAAGATAACACATCTTCGTTTCAAGAAATGAACGTGGCATTTCAGGAAATAGCAACAGGTGCTGTAACGCAAGTGGATACAACACTTTCCATTAATGATTCGGTTCAGAAGATGGGCGTTATGATACATGAAATGACGACCTCTACGGAGACACTTATCGACAAGACCAATGAGACGAATCATCTATCTATGATGGGTAAGGAGAAGGTCGAGACATTAAGTGGTACAATCCTTGAATTCAAAGAGGAAATTGACGCGATGGCGTCCGATATTCAGGAACTTACGGTGCGCGTGAATGAAACTTCTCAATTTAGTCAGACTATACGTGAAATAGCCAATCAGACGAATTTACTTTCTTTAAATGCGAGTATTGAAGCGGCACGTGCAGGGGAATATGGACGTGGTTTCTCTGTCGTTGCTATGGAAATACGTAAACTTTCAGAGCTTACCTCAAATTCGGCAGAACAAATTACGACGCAACTACAGGGGTTCTCAGAACAGACGAATGGGACGCTTCAAAGAATGAACTTGGTAGCCAAACGTATGCAAATGAGTAGTGAACTGACCCAAGAGACAGCCGATGCGTTTGAATCTATCAAAGACTCCATCGGAATACTACTCCAAGTTTCTGAGGAGTATGGAGGTATGATGCAGAAAGTGACTCAGTTCTCTAGTTCTGTGGGTGATTCAACAAATCATTTGGCTTCTGTTAATGAACAGACTTCAGCTACGTTAGAAGAGCTTTCGGCAACCCTACAATCCTTACTTAACAATAATCAAGTGAGTCTGGATAATACGAAGAGTGCTGAGGAGAATCTCAGATTACTTGTAGAATAGATTATTTAAATACAACCAATAAATTTGTTTGTCCTTCTTTGCAACATTTTCCAATAAACCTCGTCTAAAAGGTAAATGAAGGATAAACTGCTTACGAGGTAAGTTTTTCTTCGTAAAACTAAGTTAATGCATACGAAGTCAGTTTTACTTCGTAAAACTTTTAGGAGGCGAAGTTATGAAAAGTTGGGTAAAGACGACAGGAAGTATAATGATTGCAGGGGCATTAGCATTTGGGCTAACAGGGGTGAGTTCTTTGGGTAACACATCGAAAGTGTATGCGGATGAAGTACAACGTAATGTTATTAATGTTGTAGGTAAAGGTGAAATATCTATTACACCGGATATCGCTTATCTATCGATCGGTGTAACCTCACAGGCAGAGACGGCTCAAGCGGCACAGAAGGCAAACGCAGCTAAGATGCAGAAGCTGAATGATGTATTGAAGAAGACATGGAAAATTTCCGATAAAGATATCAAGAGTGCACAGTTCTATGTACAACCTAACTACACATATACGGAAAAAGAAGGACAAAAGGTTAAAGGCTATAATGCCATTCACTCCATTGAAGTAACCTATCGCGATCTTGCTAAGATTGGTCAATTACTTGATGCGGCATCGACTGCAGGCGCGAATAGCATTGAGAATGTTCGCTTCTCCATAGAGAATCGTGATCAGTTCGAAACGCAAGTGATTGAGAAAGCTATGGCGAATGCTAGTCTGAAAGCGGGTGCTATTGCAAAAGCTGCTAACCGACAACTAGGTGCAGTACTTGTTGTAAGCCAAGGCGATGCTAGTAACCCGATCGTATACGGACAAAATGAAATGTTAATGAGTGCGAAGGCTAGTATGGATTCTGCTAATTCAACTGCTATTGAAGCAGGAGAACTTAAAGTGTCTACGCAACTTAGTGTTCAATTCGAACTTAAATAACGCTTGAAACAAGATCGTTAAGCGCTTAAGAGTCACCATCCTCTGACAATCCTTTGTCGTGGAAAGGTGACTTTTTTGTGATAATAAGTTAGTATAGGTTTTTGTTCAAATATAAGAATGTATAAGTTGCACTTCATACGCTATTCCTTATATTTCAGCTAAAAAGGGTGCAATCTTTGAAAGTGGACGACTTGTATCTCAATCATTACTATATTGTGACGAAACTTGCCAGGTTACTTGTCGATGACAATAGAAAGATGTTGTACCTCAAGGCGAAAAACGTTATAGTGAATATGCGAAAATGCTACGAATTTTTGAAATCAAATGATTGAATAATAACAATAAAAGTAAGCCATACAGATGATATGGCTTTTTTAAAATGTAAGAGGTTATATATTCATGGAAACATGTACGGACATATGATAAAAAAGGGGATGGTACTTATGATTGAACTCGTTGATATCGAGAAGCAATTTCAAGGGCAAGTGGTGGTGAAACCATTGTCTATGCTTATTGAGGAGGGTGAATTTCTCACGTTGCTTGGACCAAGCGGATGTGGTAAGACGACCATTCTTCGTATGATTGCGGGTTTTGAACAACCGACTAGTGGGGATATTGTACTTGCTGGGAAAGTGGTTACAGAGAATCCTCCTAACGAAAGAGATTTGAACTTGGTATTTCAGCACTATGCTCTATTTCCGCATATGACGGTAGAAGAAAATATTGCGTTTGGACTTAAAATGAAAAAGATTCCGAAAGACCAACAAAAGCAGCGGATTGCAGAAGCAGTTGCCATGACGCAACTAACAGCTCTAACTTCTCGTTACCCTCATCAGCTCTCAGGAGGTCAGCAACAGAGAGTAGCTATTGCCCGGGCTATAGTGAATAAACCTAAAGTATTATTGCTTGATGAGCCACTTGGTGCGCTCGATTTACAACTACGCAAAAACTTACAAACCGAGTTGAAGCATCTTCAACGCACACTTGGTATTACATTCGTGTATGTAACACATGATCAAGAAGAAGCTATGATGATGTCTGATCGCATTGTTATTTTAAATAATGGACAAGTTGAGCAGATCGGAACCCCTAAAGAAATCTACTCATCCCCACGTACCCTGTTTGCTGCAACTTTTGTTGGTGAGAATAATATTTTCACTTCTCCCCAAGGTTTATTTGCCGTAAGACCTGAGAAACTACGCCCGCAACGAAGTGAAGAAGGTTCAATGAAATCAGGCATCATTCAAGATGTTCTGTATTTAGGGAATGTGCATAAATTAATGGTTGAACTTGATCAAGTGGGTGAGCAGAAAGCCATGACGGTAACCATCGTACTGGATTCGACAGATGAAGAATCTTGGCGAGTGGGTGAGCGAATTGGGGTGAACTGGAACCCTAAGGATGAGGTGGTGATCCAACCATGAATAAGTCTAAATGGTTCTTTACACCGGTACTCATATGGTTAGGATTATTTCTGATTGTACCTATGCTTATCGTCGTGGCGATGTCTTTTATGCAACGCGACACACTGGGTAATGTTGTCTATAGTTTCAGTTGGGAAGGCTATAAGACATTCTGGGATTCGCTTTATCTAGGGATCTACTGGGATACGATTGTGTTATCTATTACAACGACAGTGATATGTCTTGTGGTAAGTTACCCTTTAGCATACTACTTGGCGAATTCCTCTCCCCGAGTGCAGAATTGGGGTCTGATCCTGATTACAATTCCGTTCTGGATTAATTTCTTGATTCGGACTTATGCATGGGTATTGTTGCTCAGAACGCAGGGCGTGGTTAACAGTTTATTGATCCATTTCGGATGGATCGATGAACCCTTGCAAATGCTGTATACAAAGGGAGCTGTTTTGCTAGGAATGGTCTATAATTTCGTTCCTTTTATGGTGCTACCGCTATATGTAGCTATCGAGCAAATTGATCGACGTTTGTTAGATGCTGCAAGTGATCTAGGAGCTAGTCGTTGGAAGGCATTCTGGCATATTGCCCTGCCTCAGAGTAAAGCGGGTATTATGACCGGGTCTGTACTCGTATTTGTGTCTACTGCAGGAATGTTTGTTGTAACAGATATTCTAGGGGGATCTAAATCCTCTATGATTAGTAATATTATTCAAGCTCAGTTCCTGGGGGCACGCAATTGGCCTTTCGGTTCGGCTCTTTCGGTCATCTTTGTCCTGACTTCGCTCATACTGATTGTATTATTTAGCCGAGTGATGAAGTCTCGAAGCGATCGAACAAGAGAGGGGGGGAACGCATGAAGAAGAAAGGACATCCTCTTCTCGGTATTCATTCTGCGCTAATGATGATATTTATATATGTGCCGATTGTGCTTGTTATGGTGTATTCATTCAATAACACAAGACTAAGCGGAGATTGGAAAGGATTTACTTTAGATTGGTATGTTTCTTTACTGAAAGATCGTCACGTGATGGAAGCTTTAATGAACAGTCTCGTTATTGCAGTGGTATCCACCATTGCAGCTACCTTATTAGGGACAATCTCAGCGTTATCTATGCGGGATATCGCGAGGAAGTGGAGAGGTCCACTAAATGGGGTATTGTATATGCCAGTGATTATACCGGACATCATCATGGGATTGTCGTTGTTGGTATTGTTCAGTCAACTTCAGATTCCATTAGGAAAGTCCACCGTCATGATCGCCCATATCACATTTAGTATGTCTTATGTATATGTTGTCGTGAATGCCAGATTGGCAGGTATGGGCAGACAGCTTGAAGAAGCAGCTCAGGATCTGGGAGCTACGTATTGGCAGACGTTCCGGCATGTCACATTACCACAGATTACGCCTGGTATTATTTCGGGGGCGTTGATCGCCTTTACGCTTTCCCTTGATGATTTCATGGTTAGTTTCTTCGTGGCTGGACCTAGCTCGACGACGCTTCCAATCTATATTTATGGACAAGTGAAACGAGGCATCTCACCGGAAATCAATGCACTCTGTACACTGCTAATTCTCGTTAGCATCACGTTAATATTGTTAGCGCAATACGTATTGAACCGTGGTAAGGGTCAGAAGAAACATAAGATGTTGCCCTTTTAATGTCTAAAGTGTGAGAACGAATTTATCTTGAATGTTAGATGATCAAGCTGTGAGTGTCATGGCTTGTGAGTCTTTCAAATACAATGGTGTGACGAAAGAGAGGAGATACGTAACTGTGAAAAGAACTGGATTGTTAAGTATGCTAGGAGTAAGCGTGTTAGCCATTTCTCTGTTAGCTGGTTGTTCTTCTAAGGAGAAGTTGCATATTTACAGTTGGGCGGATAATTTCAATGAAACGGTAATATCAGATTTCGAGAAAGAGTTCAATGTGGACGTAACCTATGATATTTTTGCAAACAATGAGGACCTTTTAGCTAAAATTAAAGCTGGAGGCGGAGGTTATGATCTGATCCAACCTTCTGATTATATGGTGGAGACGATGATCAAGAACAATCTGCTTGAACCACTGGATAAGAATAATATCCCTAATTACACGAATATTGCGGATACATTCAAAGATCCAACGTTCGATCCAGGCAATAAATATTCCATTGTCTATACTTCTGGTGTAACCGGAATTGCATATAACAAGAAATACATTAAAGATCCAATTGATAGTTGGGAAGATCTTTGGAATCCAGCATACAAGGGCAAAGTATTGCTATTGGATGACAACCGTGAAATGATCGGCATGGCTCTTAAGAAGCATGGTTTCTCTAACAGTACGACTAATGAAACGGAAATTAAAACTGCCGTAGATGATCTGAAGAAATTGCTTCCGAGTGTGCTTGCTTTTGATACAGATACGATTAAACAAAAGATGATTCAAGAAGAAGGTTGGATTAGCACGGTATGGTCCGGAGATGCGGCGTATATTGTGAAAGATAACCCTGATATTGCCTATGTCGTGCCAAAAGAGGGCGCAACGATATTCTCTGATAACTATGCCATCCCTAAAGGGGCTAAGAACAAAGCGTTAGCAGAGAAATTTATTAATTATATGTTAGATCCTAAAGTAAGTGCAGCGAATTATGAAGCGATTGGATATAGTGATCCAAATACAAAGGCTATGGAGTTCCATAGCGAAACATACCGCAGCAATACAATGATTAATCTCTCTGCGGATGAGCTAAATCGCGTAGAGTGGTTAAGTGATGTAGGCGATAGCCTACAATTCTATGACCGTTACTGGACAGAATTGAAAAGCGGACGGGAATAATATCCTATTCGCCTAAATGCGAGTAAGGTAAGGGATATAGAGAAAGCAGTTCGAAGCTACAATCGTAGCTTTGGACTGCTTTTTTGCTATGTTAAATGGGAACTAGATTGCGTATACTCTGACGTGTTACTTGAAATAAACCAAACAATAAAATATAATGTTTATAAATAAAGCAAACAAAATTGAAGGGTGTCTATAATAATGACTCATTTATCTGATTTATTCTGGAACGCGAGTATAGAAGAAATGAAGCAAGGTTTCGTGTTCGATCAAGAGCACGAGGCTTATGAGTGCTTGGTCTGCGGTAAACGTTATGAGAAAGGCGTTATCTATCAGGATGAGGGTGTATTATACGAGGCTGAGAAGTATGTGCGTCGTCATATTGCGATTGAGCATACGTCGATGGTGGACTTTTTACTGGGACTTGATAAGAAATGGACTGGATTAACGGAGTTACAACGAACGTTACTGAACTATTTTCAAATGGGACTCAGTGATCAAGAGATCGTTAAAGAATTAGATGGCGGAAGTTCGTCTACCATTCGTAATCATCGGTTTACGTTACGGGAGAAGATGAAGCAAGCGAAGGTATTTCTGTCCATCATGGAACTTGTAGAGGAGCGGTCAAGTCATAAGAGCAAGTACATTCACATTCATGATTCCCCTTCTTTACTGGATGAACGGCATGCCATTACGGAGCAAGAGAATGAAGAGATTCTCAAGATCTATTTCAATCAAGGGTTAGATGGCCCGTTAAAAGAGTTCCCGAAGAAGGAGAAGCGTAGAATTGTTATTATGCGATATCTTACGAAATTATTTGACGTTCAAAAGCACTATTCGGAAAAAGAGGTCAATGAAATTCTGAAAGCACGCCTAGATGATTATGTCACATTAAGACGTTATTTGATCGAATATGGGTTTATGGATCGAGAAGCAGATGGCAGTCGCTATTGGGTGAAAAGTAAGGCGAAATAGAATGAACTAAAGTAAGTCTCATCTTTAGCTCAATCTATGTAAATAGAATGAACTAAAGTAAGTCACTTTCATCTTTAGTTCAATATGCAAATATCACATGAAGTTGAAGGAGTGAAGGACAATGGATCAACAAAGACGTAAACAGTTAGTAAACGAGTATCAACAGCTACCACGAAAGATAGGTGTGTTTCAGATTTGTAATTTGGTCAACGGTAAGGTTTGGATAGGAAGTAGCTTGAACTTACATGGAGCGCTGAACAAAGAGGTATTTATACTAAACATGGGGAATCATGATTGTGTACCCTTACAGAAGGAATGGAAGGAATATGGTGAACAACAGTTTAAGTTGGAAATACTGGAGCAACTGAAGCTAGAAGAAGGAGAATCTCTTATTGGGATGATCCCACTGAACGTACCTGTAAACCATCCAACGAATAAAAAACATCGAAAAGAACTAGTGGAGTTAGAGCAGAAGTGGCTAGATAAGTTGCAGCCTTATGGAGACAAAGGTTATCACATACACGCATAGTGCCTCTCTTGTGCTGATAACTAGCGACAATACTGTTACTCGGATGTTACCTTATTCATTTCCTATTTCGATATACTATGAATGGAATACCATTATTTAGTTGTCGGAGGGATTACTTAGAAATGAATAAGGTAATGAAATATAGTGCAACAGTGTTAGCAGCGGGTCTTATTGTAACAAGTATTGGATTTACAGGACAGACACCAGCCTTTGCAGCCGAATCACCGACTACGAAGAATACCGCACAACAGGCATCTGTACTGCTGAAATGGAAGGATAAGACGTTATCCCAAAAAGGGCTGATCAGTCAGGGGAATACATTGATTCCAGTTACTGTACTGAGAGATCAACTTGGACTAACGTTATCATATAATTCGGCAACGAGAACATATAGCCTTGGTACTGGATATAGACAGTTAAATATAGCTGTCACTGAGTATGGCATAGACACCAGAATTAATGGCTACTATGTAAATGAATACGAAGTGAAGAATATCGGAGGCAGGTTGTATGTCCCGTTTAAATTAATGAGCGAATATTTAGGGGTCCAAGGCGTGTGGAACCCATCTCTAAAGTCTTTGAGCATGACTCCGAGAGTGGAGAATGATGTAGTGATTACAGCAGAATCAGTAAATACGAAGACTAAGGATGCATCATTTCTTCTGGAGTACCCTGTTATCAGTGGGCTTGTGAGCACAGATGCGGAGAAAGAGATCAATTCGGTGCTAGAGAAGCTTAAGAATCAGTTCGTTGAAGCTTCAAATGAGCAGGCTGGGAACAGAGATGGCGCTGTTGAGCACCCTTATGAATTCCTGCAAAATTATCTCTTGACCTATAATCAGAATGGCTTGTTAAGTCTTGTAATGAATCAGTATAGTTACACAGGTGGAGCACACGGTATGAATAATCGCATAGGTTTAACTTTCTCATTGAAAGACGGAAAGTTACTTTCTCTCGAGGAACTTCTGAAAGAGAAGAATCCTACGTACAAAGTAACACTAGATAAATTCGTATTAAAGAGTCTTCAGGGATTCGAGGGTTATTATGGTGAATTTAAAGAACTTAATGCGAATGCTGACTATTATCTCAAAACAGATGGGCTAGCGTTGTTCTTCCAACAGTATGAATATGCACCTTATTCTTCAGGAAATCCGACCTTTGTTATTCCATATGATCAGGTATTACCTAAAGGGACGCATCTCTTCGAATAGTATTCTTTTTTGATTATCATAAATCTTGTTCTGCCGAATCTGGGGGAGCAAGGTTTTTTTGAAAATATGTTTATGTTTCGATGTCCACTGTTTGGGTAATACCATTAATTGGGTTGCAAAGAAGGGAGTGTTAATGTGAATAAAGTATTGAAATATAGCATTTCAGCAATGATGGCGGGGGTCCTACTAACAAGCTTTGGATATACAGGACAGGCTACAGTCTTTGCAGCACAAACGACGAAGAAAACGGTGGAACAGACATCTGTAATTTTGAAATGGAAGGGCAAGACGTTATCTCAAAAGGGATTGATCAGTCAGGGAAATACCCTCATACCTGTGACCGTATTAAGAGACCAGCTAGGGTTACCTTTATCTTATAATCCAGGAACCAGAACCTATAGCCTTGGCAGCGGATATAAACAGTTAAATATGGATGTATCTGAATATGGAGTAAATGCAAACGTTAATAACTATTATATTTACGATTATGAAGTGAAGAATATTGGCGGGAAAATCTACATCCCATTTAAACTGTTAAGTGACTATTTGGGAATACAAGGGGTATGGAATCCATCGCTGAGGTCGTTAAGTATTACACCGAGAGTCGAGAATGACATTAAAATTGTAACGGAGTTATTAGAAACAAAGACGAAAGATACATTGTTCCTGATGCGTTATCCTACCGTTAGTGGGTTAGGGGATAAAGAGGTGGAGAAGAACATCAACGCTGTGTTAGAGAAACACAAGACTCAGTTTATAGAAGACTCGAAAGAACAGGAGAAGAAGAGAGATAGTTCTGTCGATTACATGTACCAAGCTTTTCAGAATTTTGTCGTAACCTACAATGAGAATGACATGTTAAGTCTGGCCATAGATCAGTACAGCTATACTGGTGGAGCTCACGATAGTACCATTCGAACAGGATTTACTTTTTCTTTGAAGGATGGGAAGGTATTTACATTAGAGGACCTATTGAAAGAGAAAAGTCCCAATTACAAAGTGGAGTTAGACAAACTCGTAGCGAAGGATCTAAAAGATATCAATGGTTATTATGGGACATTCAAAGGACTTAATGCTGACGCTGAGTACGTTATCAAACCAGATGGGCTAGCGGTATTCTTCCAACAATATGAATACACACCATTCGCTGCAGGCATTCCAACGTTCTTGATCCCATATAACCAGGTATTATCGAAAGGGACTAGCCTTTTCAAATAAGATTTTTTGTGAAAAAATAAAAAAATCCTCCTCCTACTAATCTAGGGGGAAGATTTTTTGAAAAGTACTTATTGTTTATCTAAAGCTAACGGTCTCTCAATCACTTTGTCGATAATACCATAAGTCGCAGCATCTGCTGCACTCATAAAGTAATCACGATCAGTGTCCTTCTCAATACGCTCAAGCGGTTGTCCTGTACGTTCGGACAATATTTTGTTCAACTTATCACGCATTTTGAGAATACGACGCGCACGAATCTCGATATCCGATGCTTGACCTTGTGCACCGCCCAAAGGTTGGTGAATCATGATCTCGCTGTTTGGTAGAGCGAAGCGTTTACCAATAGCACCTGCGTTCAATAAGAATGCACCCATTGAAGCAGCCATACCTACACAGATGGTGGATACATCTGGTTTAATATATTGCATCGTATCGAATATCGCCATTCCGGCTGTAATCGATCCACCAGGACTGTTTACATATAAGGAGATATCCTTCTCCGGATCTTCAGCAGCTAGGAATAACAATTGTGCGATGATGGAATTGGCAACGACATCATTAACATCAGAGCCCAAGAAAATGATGCGATCTTTCAAAAGTCTAGAATAGATGTCATATGCGCGTTCGCCGCGGTTGCTTTGTTCAACGACCATAGGAATGAAACCCACGTTGAAAACCTCCCTTTAATAGCTATATTATAACCTTTATTATACATACGATTACCGTATTTACCACATGATAAACATTTTAAATCAAAAAGTCAAAGAAAGTCAAACTCAAGACAAAAAAAAGAGCCGTGATTGGCTTTTGATGGTTTGGTTAATAATATAGTAGTTAGCTATTGTGAAATATAAATGGTGCGCCCGCGAGGAATTGAACCTCGATCTCAGGCTTCGGAGGCCTACGTCATATCCATTTGACCACGGGCGCAAAATCAATAGCAAGAATTATTATATGATATCTATGGCAGAATAGCAAGGGATATCAATGTCCACCTTCTATATGTAGGGTTATGAATCAAGTGTGGCATGGGTGGACGAGCCATGATGTATAAGAAAATAACTCGTTGTAAAATATACTCATGGAACACTTGCAACAGGAGCAAATATTGAGTAGAATGGTAGTGGGACATAAAAAGTTCTTATGGGACATTTTAAGGCCATTGAGAATATAGCAGGAGTGGAGAGCGTGCGAAATTTATTGGAAATACAAAAGCAGCTTCTACCTGATCTCATGGAAATACTCAAGACAAGGTATAGCATTCTTCACCGCATCATGTTGTGTGATATGATCGGTCGCAGAACACTTGCTGTATCGCTCCATATGACGGAACGCGTGTTGCGTGCCGAGACGGACCTGTTGAAATCACAAGGATTGATTGAGATTGAGAGCAAGGGTATGCGAATAAGTGATGCAGGTAGGAAATTGCTTGAGTCGCTTGAACCCATCGCTAAGAATCTATTCGGACTCGCTGATTTGGAAGAGAAAATTCGTCAAGCGTATGGACTGCGTAAAGTAGTGATTGTGCCTGGTGATTCAGAAGTATCAGCGTTATCCAAGCGAGAGCTGGGGCGTGCAGGAGCGAAAGCACTGCTTAGCGTCATGGGTAATGAGGATATAATCGCGGTTACAGGAGGTTCTACACTTGCTGCAGTGGCTGAGCAATTGACTCAACCGTCATCAGCTCACGTTAAACGGACCTGGTTCGTTCCTGCCCGCGGAGGGCTAGGAGAGAGCATGGAGTTCCAAGCGAACACCATTGCCTCAACGATGGCTAAGAGTGTAGGCGCCCAATATCGATTATTACATCTACCTGACTTACTCAGCGAAGATGCTTATCAATCACTTGTCCAAGATGTTAACATTCAGGAAATTGTGCAGATTATCAGACAGTCGCGAATCATCGTGCACGGTATTGGTGATGCCATGGAAATGACACGTCGCAGAAAGCTTGATTCAGCTACTGTTGAGGCGATTAGGACAGATGGTGCTATCGCAGAGTCCTTTGGGTATTATTTCAATGACGAAGGTGCTATGGTTCATAAGATGATGATTCTAGGTCTTCGACTGGAGGATATCAAGAAGACTGAAATTGTGATCGGAATTGCAGGCGGTAAGAGTAAAGCCAGAGCAATACACGCCGTTCTCAAGTTTGGTCAGGAAGATATACTCGTTACAGATGAAGCTGCCGCCCTGGAAATTGAGAGAGAGATGGAAGAAAAGGCTCTCACAACTTAGAATAATGATGATTTATTACATTGTTGTCTCGACAGGCTTAATAACCCGTCTTGAATAAATAAAAACGAATTCTGGGAGGAACTATTAAATGACTATTAAAGTTGGTATTAATGGATTTGGACGTATTGGTCGCCTTGCATTTCGCCGTATTCAAGCTGTGGAAGGTATCGAAGTAGTTGCTATTAATGACTTGACAGACGCTAAAATGTTAGCTCATCTTTTAAAATATGATACAACGCAAGGTCGCTTTGATGGTGACGTTGAAGTACATGACGGATTCTTCAAAGTTAACGGAAAAGAAGTTAAGGTTCTAGCTAACCGTAACCCTGAAGAATTGCCTTGGGGAGAGCTTGGTGTAGAAATCGTTCTTGAATGTACTGGATTCTTCGTATCTCAAGAAGCAGCTGAGAAGCATTTGAAAGGCGGCGCTAAAAAAGTCGTTATCTCTGCTCCAGCTACTGGCGATGTTAAGACTATCGTATATAACGTTAACCATGACATTCTTGATGGTACTGAAACAGTTATTTCTGGTGCTTCTTGCACAACGAACTGCCTTGCACCAATGGCTAAAACGTTGCAAGATCAATTCGGAATTGTTTCCGGTTTGATGACTACAATTCACGCTTACACTGGTGACCAAAACACATTGGATGCTCCACACAACAAAGGTGACTTCCGTCGTGCTCGTGCAGCAGCTGAGAACATCATCCCTAACACTACTGGTGCTGCTAAAGCAATCGGCCTAGTTATCCCTGAACTTAAAGGTAAATTGGATGGTGCAGCTCAACGTGTTCCAGTTGCAACTGGTTCATTGACTGAATTGATCACTGTTCTTGACAAAAAAGTAACTGTTGATGAAGTTAATGCAGCTATGAAAGCAGCTTCTGATTCCGAAACTTACGGATACACAGAAGACGAAATCGTTTCTTCTGACATTAAAGGAATTACATTCGGTTCCTTGTTTGATGCAACTCAAACAAAAGTATTGACTGTTGGAGACCAACAATTGGTTAAGACTGTAGCTTGGTATGACAATGAAATGTCCTACACAGCACAACTTGTTCGTACGTTGGAGCACTTCGCAAAATTGGTTAAGTAATACAGCCAAAGGTAGCAAATTTAAAGAGCGGAAACGGGTAATATGGTTTCCGCTCTTTCTACAATAATGAAATAAAATCACAAATTTTAAATACATGCGCTGTATAACGCTTCCGCTCTACTTGGCGTTAAGTCGTAGTTGTTTTGAAATGTTATTCCTTGGATTCCAATCGATAAAAATATAATGGGTGTGGGGGAACGTGGAGATGAATAAAAAGAGTGTACGTGATGTAGAAGTTAATGGGTTGAGAGTATTTGTTCGTGTCGATTTTAATGTGCCGCTCGAAGATGGTAAAATTACCGATGATACACGTATTCGTGAAACGCTACCAACGATTAACTACTTGGTAGAACGCGGAGCTAAGGTTATTTTGGCAAGTCATATGGGACGTCCAAAGGGAGAAGTCGTAGAATCTATGCGCTTGACTCCTGCTGCTGAGCGTTTGTCTGAATTGCTTGGTAAGAAGGTTATCAAAGCGGATGAAGCTGTAGGCGAAGCTGTTAAGGCTCAAATTGCTGAAATGACTAATGGTGACGTATTGTTGCTTGAGAACGTGCGGTTCTATCCTGGAGAAGAGAAGAATGACACTGAACTAGCGAAACAATTTGCTGAATTAGCAGACTTGTTCGTGAACGACGCTTTCGGCGCCGCTCACCGTGCTCATGCTTCTACTGAAGGCATCGCTCACATTTTACCGGCGGTATCCGGACTGTTGATGGAAAAAGAATTGTCCGTGCTTGGTAAAGCATTCTCCACACCTGAACGTCCTTTCACTGCAATCGTTGGGGGATCTAAGGTTAAAGATAAAATTGACGTGATCAATAACTTGCTCAATCTTGCTGATAATGTTCTTATCGGTGGCGGATTGGCTTACACGTTCTTTAAAGCACAAGGGCATGAGATTGGTCTATCCCTATGTGATGATTCTAAGCTTGAGACTGCGCTAGGATTCATCGCGAAAGCGAAAGAACTAGGTAAGAACTTTATGCTTCCAGTCGACATCGTTATTGCTGACGACTTCAGTGCGGATGCAAATGTTCAAATCGTTGACATTGATAGCATCCCAGTAGGTTGGGAAGGCGTGGACATCGGACCAAAAACACGCGCTTTGTATGCTGAAGTTATCAAAAACTCCAAATTGGTTGTATGGAATGGACCTATGGGCGTATTTGAATTGGAGCCGTTCGCGAATGGTACACGTCAAGTAGCACAGGCTTGTGCTGATACAGACGCTTACACGATTATTGGTGGTGGAGATTCTGCTGCAGCTGCTGAGAAATTCCATCTTGCTGACAAGATGAATCACATCTCTACAGGTGGCGGAGCTTCTCTTGAATTTATGGAGGGTAAGGCCCTTCCTGGTGTTGAAGCATTGAACGATAAATAAATCCTCATTGTTCATTTATGAATGGCGGGTGATTCGATCGCGTACGTACGACGAGGTTGGATCATTCGTCAAATATATATGTAAAGAGGCTAAAAGGAGTGGATAGCATGAGAACACCTATCATTGCAGGTAACTGGAAAATGTTCAAAACGGTTCCAGAAGCTAAATCGTTTATTGAAGAAATTAAAGGTAAAGCAGAAGTAGCAGGTGTAGAGAGCGTGATCTGTGCTCCTTTCACGAATCTTCCAGCATTGGTTGAAGCCGTTAAAGGAACTGCTATTAAAGTCGGTGCACAAAACTTACATTTCGAAGATGATGGCGCTTATACAGGTGAAATCAGCGGAATTATGTTGAAAGATCTAGGCGTAGACTATGTCATCATTGGTCACTCCGAACGTCGTGCCTATTTTGCTGAATCCGATGAAATCGTAAATAAGAAAGCACATGCTGCTTTCAAACACGGTATTACGCCTATCATCTGTGTTGGTGAGAAGCTAGAAGAACGTGAAGCTGACCAGACTAAGGCTGTATGTAAAGTACAGACTGAAGGTGCTTTGAAAGGTTTGAGTGCTGAACAAGTGGCTCAAACTGTTATTGCTTATGAACCTATCTGGGCTATCGGTACAGGTAAATCTTCTACAGCACAAGATGCTAATGAAGTCATTTCCTATATTCGTGAACTTGTAAAAGGTTTGTATGGAGAGAGCGTTTCTGACGCTGTTCGCATCCAATATGGCGGTAGTGTGAAGCCTGAGAATGTGGTAGAATATATGGGCCAAAGCGACATTGATGGCGCATTAGTCGGCGGTGCTAGCTTGCAACCAACTTCATTCGTACAGCTTGTTGAGGGGGCGAAGTAAGATGCCAGCACCAAGACCGGTAGCCTTAATCATTATGGATGGTTTCGGGCTGCGTAATACGCAAGAAGGAAACGCTGTGGCACAAGCAAAGAAACCTAACTATGATCGGTTGATGAGCCAATATCCTAATTCAACACTCATTGCCTGTGGCGAAGAGGTTGGATTGCCTGTAGGACAGATGGGGAACTCAGAGGTGGGTCATCTTAATATTGGTGCAGGCCGTATCGTCTATCAGGACTTGACTCGCATTTCTAAATCCATCCGTGATGGTGAATTCTATGAGAATCCGACCTTGGTTGAAGCTGTACGCTCTGCCAAGAATAACAATAAGAAGTTCCATATCTATGGTCTTCTTTCGGATGGCGGAGTACACAGCCACATAGAACACGTATTTGCGATGTTGGATTTGGCGAAGAAGGAAGGCTTGGATGAAGTATATATTCATGCCTTCCTAGATGGTCGTGACGTTTCTCCTGACTCAGGCAAGCATTTCGTTGAACAATTGAATGCTAAGATTGAGGAAGTTGGGATTGGTACGATTGCAACGGTACAAGGTCGATATTATGCTATGGACCGTGACAAACGTTGGGAACGGGTTGAGAAATCATACCGTGCTATCGTTTATGGAGATGGACCGCAGTATACTGATCCTCTTCAAGCCGTGACAGAGTCATACACGAAGTCAGTCTTCGATGAATTTGTAGAACCTACCGTGATTGTTAATGAGCAAGGGAACCCTGTGGGTACAGTTGAGAGTGGAGATTCTGTTGTATTCTTGAACTTCCGTCCAGACCGTGCCATTCAATTGTCTCAAGTATTCACGAATAAGGACTTCCGCGGTTTCGATCGTGGAGATAAATTCCCAGAGAACTTACACTTTGTATGTCTGACGATGTTTAGTGAAACGGTTGAAGGGTACGTTGCGTATGAACCGAAGAACCTGGATAACACACTCGGGGAAGTATTGGTACAGAACAACAAGAAACAACTACGTATTGCCGAGACAGAGAAATATCCACATGTCACCTTCTTTTTCAGTGGTGGACGTGATACGGAACTGCCAGGTGAGACTCGTATTCTCATAAATTCACCTAAAGTAGCTACATATGATCTGCAACCAGAGATGAGTGCATATGAAGTGGCTGATGCATGTGTGAAAGAGATCGAGGCGGAGAACCACGATGCTATTATTCTTAACTTTGCTAACCCTGATATGGTTGGACACTCAGGTATGCTTGAGCCAACGATCAAGGCAGTTGAAGTGACGGATGAGTGTATGGGTAGAGTTGTAGATGCTGTCATTGCTAAAGGCGGGGTAGCGATTATTATGGCTGACCACGGTAACGCTGATATGGTATTTGATGAGCAAGGACGCCCATTTACTGCGCATACTACGAATCCAGTACCGTTCATTCTAACAGCATCCGATGTTGTGTTGCGTGACGGAGGTATTCTGGCAGATGTTGCACCAACGATCCTAGATCTGATGAATTTGCCACAACCTGCTGAAATGACTGGATTATCCATGATTGCTAGTCGTAAATAAAGATATAATAAGGTTTCATAAATATTGTACAAAAAAGGAGATTAAATACATGACTATTATTTCTGACGTGTACGCTCGCGAAGTCCTAGATTCTCGCGGTAACCCAACAGTTGAGGTTGAAGTTTATTTGGAATCAGGCGGTCTTGGCCGTGCAATCGTTCCTTCCGGTGCTTCCACTGGAGCTCATGAAGCTGTAGAACTTCGTGATGGCGACAAATCCCGTTACCTTGGTAAAGGTGTATTGCAAGCTGTTAAGAACGTAAACGATATCATTGCTCCTGAAGTTATTGGTATGGATGCATTGGATCAAGTAGGCATCGACAAATTGATGATTACCCTAGACGGAACACACAACAAAGGTAAATTGGGCGCTAACGCAATTCTAGCTGTATCCATGGCTGTAGCTCGCGCTGCTGCTGACGCTTTGGATCTACCATTGTACGTATACCTTGGTGGATTCAACGCTAAAGTTCTTCCAGTACCAATGATGAACATCATCAACGGTGGTGAGCATGCTGACAACAACATCGATGTTCAAGAGTTCATGGTTCTTCCTGTAGGAGCTCCAAGCTTCAAAGAGGCTCTTCGTATTGGTGCAGAAATCTTCCACAACTTGAAATCTGTATTGAGTTCCAAAGGTCTAAATACAGCTGTAGGTGACGAAGGTGGTTTCGCGCCGAACCTTGGTTCGAATGAAGAAGCAATCACTACAATCATCGAAGCTATCGAAAAAGCTGGTTACAAACCAGGCGTTGACGTATTCCTAGGTATGGATGTTGCTTCTACTGAGTTCTATAAAGATGGTAAATACACACTTGCTGGCGAAGGTAAATCTTACACTTCCGCTGAGTATGTTGACCTTCTTGCTTCATGGGTTGAAAAGTACCCTATCATTACAATCGAAGACGGTATGTCCGAAGACGACTGGGATGGTTGGAAATTGCTTACTGAGAAATTGGGCGACAAAGTTCAATTGGTTGGTGACGACTTGTTCGTTACAAACACAGAACGTCTTGCTACAGGTATCGAAAAAGGCATCGGTAACTCCATCTTGGTTAAAGTTAACCAAATCGGTACACTTACTGAAACTTTCGACGCAATCGAAATGGCTAAACGCGCTGGTTACACAGCTGTTATCTCTCACCGTTCAGGTGAATCAGAAGATAGCACAATCGCTGACATCGCTGTTGCAACAAATGCAGGTCAGATCAAAACAGGTGCTCCTTCACGTACAGACCGTGTTGCTAAATACAACCAATTGCTTCGCATTGAAGATCAATTGGGTGAATTGGCTCAATACAGCGGCATGAAGGCGTTCTATAACTTAAAGAAATAATTTTAACATAGATAAAAGCCAGTTCGGGTGTACACCGACTGGCTTTTTGTGTTATTAGGATCGTTTTACTTGAGTGGATCCAGTGTCGAACAGACAATCTTGTCAAATATAGGTTGGATGTGATACAATAAGAATGCTGTTTTCCGTAAATAATGAACAATTTTCTTCTTGGAATCCAAGAGAATGTTCGACACGTCTAGGAGGTGGAATGAATGGAACTCTTTTTACAAGTATTGCTCGTCATTTTCTCCATTGGTTTGATCACGGTGGTTCTTTTACAAAAAGGGAAAAGTGCAGGTCTTTCCGGCGCCATCTCCGGCGGTGCTGAACATCTTTTTGGTAAAAGTAAAGCTCGCGGTATGGACTTAGTCCTTCAACGTGTAACAGTTGCTTTAGCTGCAGGATTCTTTATCCTTGCTATCGCTGTAGCTGTTGTTAGCTAATGAAAATTTCTTGAAACCTTCGCTCTTACATATCCTATGTGGAGTGAAGGTTTTTTTGTTAAGTAAAATAATATTTCGTCTGATATATTCCCCTCCAATTTGCTGAAGTGCGAATGGGATGTATCCGATTGAAATCGTGTATACTAGGGTAAGGGTATAGTAAAGAAATAATTGGTAAACAACTAAATCATAAAGAACTAATATGAAGCAAAGGATACATAAGAGCTTGCAGTACACAAAGGCAAGTTATCTGAGGTGATAAGATGATAACAGAACAAGAGATACTTGATTTCATGCGGGAAACCGCTTATAAACCGATGACTTACCAGGAGCTAGAACAGCATTTTGGTATTGATAAGGCGCAGGACTTCAAAGAATTCGTGAAGTTACTGAATGCCATTGAACAGGATGGAAAAATAATTCTAACTCGTACGAATCGTTATGGCGTACCTGAGCGAATGGATCTTATACGTGGTCGTGTACAAGCACATGCGAAAGGTTTCGGATTCCTTATTCCTGATGATCGGGAACATCCAGACGTATATATCAATGCAAATGATCTAAAGAGTGCTATGAATGGCGATATTGTTCTTGTCAAAGTGACCTCTAAGAGTGCTGCCGGAGGTAAATTAGAAGGCGAAGTCATCCGCGTTGTGAAACGGGCTGTTACGCAAATCGTGGGTATATTCCAGAATAACGAAGCGTATGGTTTTGTGTTACCGGATGATAAGCGGATTAACCGAGATATTTTTATACCTAAAAATGCATTTAATGGCGCAGTTGATGGTGAGAAGGTCGTTGTTCGCATTGTGAATTATCCCGAAGGTCGTTCGGCTGCAGAAGGTGAAGTAGCAGAAGTCCTTGGTCACAAGGATGATCCGGGTGTAGATATTATATCGATTATTCGTAAGCACCAATTGCCAGAGGGTTTCCCTGAAGAAGTCACTGCGGAAGCAGAACAAGCACCGGATTCCATTACGGATGAAGAGATTGTTCAACAGGGTCGACGTGACTTGCGTGACAAAATCATTGTAACGATTGATGGCGAAGATGCGAAGGATCTCGATGATGCCGTAAATGTGGAGCTTCTACCGAATGGTCATTATCTTCTTGGCGTACATATAGCCGATGTTGGTTACTATGTGCCAGAAGGTTCTGAATTAGATAAGGAAGCTTATAATCGTGGATGTAGCGTCTATCTGGTCGATCGGGTTATTCCGATGTTGCCACACCGTCTTTCCAATGGGATCTGTAGCCTTAACCCACAGGTGGACAGGCTCACCTTATCATGCGAAATGGAATTTGACGAGAATATGAAAGTGGTTAATCACGATGTGTTCACGAGTGTGATCAGAACCAAAGAACGCATGACGTATACGAATGTACGCAAAATTCTAGAGGATGAAGATCCTGAAGTTATGGAGCGTTACAGTGATTTGGTTGATAATTTCCGTCAGATGAAGGATTTAGCTTTGAAACTTCGTGGCAATCGGATGCGCCGAGGTGCTGTAGATTTTGACTTCCCTGAGTCCAAAGTTGTAATCGATGACAAAGGCAAGCCGATTGATATTGTCAAAAGAGAGCGTTCTATCGCGGAGCAAATGATCGAGGAGTTCATGCTTGCGGCTAATGAGACTGTAGCGGAACATTTCCATTGGTTGAAGGTTCCATTCATATATCGTATCCATGAGAACCCAGATCCTGAGAGACTACAGAACTTCTTAGCATTTGCTGAGAACTTTGGATATCATGTCAAAGGTCGCGGGAACTCCATTCATCCAAGAGCACTGCAAGGGTTGCTTGAAGATATCCAAGGAACCAAAGAACAGAAGGTAATCAGTACGATGATGCTTCGTTCGATGAAGCAAGCGAAGTATGATGCAGGCACGTCGGGTCATTTCGGTTTGGCGGCTGAGTTCTATTCACACTTTACATCACCGATTCGTCGTTATCCTGACCTTGCGATTCACCGTGTTATTCGTGAAGTGATCGAGAGCAAGGGCGTATTGACAGAGAAACGTCAGGAATACCTAGCTTCACGTATGCCAGATGTCGCTCAACAATCTTCTGAACGTGAGCGTGTTGCTGTAGAAGCAGAACGAGATACAGATCAGCTTAAGAAGGCTGAGTATATGTTGGATAAGGTTGGAGAAGAATTCGATGGAATGATCAGCAGTGTGACCAACTTCGGCATGTTCATTGAGTTAGAGAATTCAGTTGAAGGTCTCATTCGTTTGAGCGCGTTGACAGATGATTATTATCATTTCGATGAGAAGGTCATGTCATTAATCGGTGAGCGTACGTCTAAAGTATTCCGCATTGGTGATGATTTGAGAGTTCGTCTCGCTCGTGTGAACATGGACGATCATACAATTGATTTCGAATTATTAGATATGAAGCCACGTGCTGACGGTGGTCGGGGTGATCGTGGAGGTCGTCCTCAAGGGGCAAGTGGTGGATTTGGCAGAGGCCCAGCACGCGGTGGTAAGAGCGGTGGAACTCGTGGTGGTAAGGCGGCCGGTGGGAAAATTGGTTCAAACAGCGGAGGCGCAAAGGCGCCTGGTGCAAATGGTGGAGGTAAGAAGAAAGCGATGAATACGGGGAATAGTACAATAGTTAATGCTGTGTCTACAGATGCAGGAAGTAAGCCATCTGAAGGCAGAAGCGCTAGAGGTAAGAGTAAATCCGGCGGTTTCAACAAACGTAAAGGTAATAAAGACGTTGTGTTTAAACCAGTAGCCGACAATGGTGTAGGTGCTACTGCTACAACCGAAGGTGTGAAATCCGCAACTCCGAGTGAGAGTACGAAACCAGCTAGTCGTGGGGGCTCATCAGCTCCAAGACGTGATGGTGGTAACAAGGACAAAGGTGCAGGACGTGGCAAACGCGATCGTGGACCAGGTGCTCCAGCAGGTCGTTATGATGCTCTACAGACATCACGTGGCCCTGGGTTCGCCTTTGGTTCAGGCAAGGGTGGATACGGTGCAGCAGCGAGTAGCGAACCTACACGTAACGATAGCCAGTCATCGAGTGGTAACGCTCGTAAATCTTCTGGTCGCGGCGGAATCTTTCTAGGTGGGGATGCTACACCAGGCAATAATGCGGGTGGAAACGATTCTCAGAAACGTCCATCCAGAGAAGACAATAGTAATAAGATGACTGGAACTCCAAGTGAAGAGAAGTAGAATTCCTTTCGAAGCGTAGAGCTAAAGAAGGCTTGTCTCATCTTGATTTTGAAGGATGCAGTTGATACAATGGATTTCTGGTACATTCCTCTTTCTACTCGAGGATATGTTTACTGGAATCCATTTTTTATAATGATCTAAGGGGTTGAGGACATGGGTAAGAACAATAGTGACGGGAAAGTCTTGGCCCAGAACAAGAAAGCTTCCCATGATTATTTCATAGAAGAAACGTATGAAGCTGGAATGGTCTTAACGGGAACAGAGATTAAGTCGTTACGTAATGGTAGATCAAATATTGGTGATGCATTTGCAACGATTCGTAATGGTGAAATCAACATTCATAATATGCACATTAGTCCTTTTGAACAAGGCAATCGTAGCAATCCAATCGATCCAACGAGAACGCGTAAACTACTCATGCACAAGGCGCAAATCAAGAAATTGGTAGGGCTATTGAAGCAAGAAGGTTACACTGTCGTTCCGCTTAAGATCTATATTAAGAATGGCTATGCGAAGCTGCTCATTGGTCTAGGTCGAGGGAAGAAACAATACGACAAACGTGATACAGCTGCTAAGCGCGATGCACAGCGTGATATCCAACGTGCGCTTCGTGAGAAACAGAAGATTGCTAGGTAAATGAATGAGTGCATTCTTATAGATGTGTAAGCCTCTAAAAGCCATCAATGGCAATCATAACCTACATTTCCTTGAACAAAGTATCATAGTGTAGTGGAAATGTGATATACTAAGTTATACGAGATCAATTGATCTTGTTGAATGATTACCTTCTAGTTGTCCTTTTTCATGGAGGAAAAGGATGCTGAATAGAACATCATGTCTTGGCTACTCAAGATTCTATCCTAGAAGCCCTTTATATTAAGGGGGCGTTTATGGATTCGACGGGGATAGTTTGAGCATGAGTAGCGGGTAGTGGGGCCGCGTCCACTTTATCAACGCTAAAGCCTATTAAATGGCAAAACACAAAACAACTACGCATTAGCAGCTTAATAACCTGTTAGCGTGCTCCTACCTAGCATCGTCCATGTGACTAGACTAGGGGCTAACAAATAGTGGAATACGCTGTCTCATCTCCGCCTGGGGTGAGCTGAAGAAGATAATCAGGCTGACCCAACGTATAGCCGGTTACGGGGCGATACTCGGGTGACATCAAAACTGTGACTACACCCGTAGAATCTTATGTGTCGATATTTTCGGACAGGGGTTCGACTCCCCTCGCCTCCATACTTGTAGTACCAAAAACGGACACCCATGGGTGTCCGTTTTTGCATATTGTCTTTACAAGAAAGTTCTGATATTTCTGGGTTTGTATTATTTTAATTTAATTGGAATACAGCAGGCGCTTAGAGGCTCAAATCTCTGGAGTCATGTGCTTCCACATATTGCAAAAACACATGATTCAGTTCGTCAAAACAGACAAACCGTTCGGCACGATAGATCTCCTCGCCTGCATAGAAGATCAGAACTGTTGGTGCTGAGAAGGGAAGAAAAATTTGGATGTGATCTCTGGCGCGTCCTCCATGAGGGTTATTGATGTAATGGGATCAGGAATTCTAACCGAATTTCGGCGATGCTTACACTTATGCTATAATTTAATAAAGAGCTTCTGTACTTTTACGAAAAATTGGATAAAGGGTGTATTGATCAACCATGTATGAGAATCAGACTTCTATGCACCACAAGCTGTTTATTATCGGCGCAGGTGCTGCAGGACTAATGGCCGCCGTTACTGCGCAGGATCAGGGTATCGATACTGCCATTCTGGAGAGCAACGACCGGATTGGAAAGAAGATATTAATGACAGGTGATGGCCGCTGTAACATTACGAATGAATCCACTGCGACGGGTACAGATGAAGCGGTCGCTTTATCACGTAAGTATCACAGCAATCAGACTGGATTTCCAATTACGGTACTGCAGCAATTTGGCATCCGTCAAACCATCGATTACTTCTCTATGCTTGGGCTTCCGCTTACAAGATTGAAGGATGGCTTCATGTATCCAATGTCGCTGCAGGCAGCATCGGTGCTGGATATTTTTGAACTTGCGCTGGAAGATCGGAATGTTCCGGTATACCTCAAGAACAAAGTGTTGGATGTTACCGTTTCGACGAATCATCCGCGCTTCACGATAAAATGTCAAACGGAGACAGAGGAGCGGGTTGAGCAGGTTGTTTATACCAGCGAATACCTGTTTCTATGTGCGGGTGGACTTGCTGGTCCGAATGCGGACAAAGATAGTCCTAGTTATACGCTTGCCGAACGGCTGGGACACACCCTGGTCGAGCCTGTGCCGGCTATTGTGCAATTGAAGCTGCACTATCCGCATATGAAGGCACTATCGAATATCAAGCTTCAGGGACAGGCCCATATCATCGTAAATGGTAAAGTCATCCGCAGTGAAAAGGGTGAAATTGCTTTCACGGATTATGGCATAGCAGGCCCGCTAAGTCTCCAGCTAAGTAGGAAGGCTGCGTATCATCTTGCGAAAGGGGAATCTGTGAGTGTATCGGTTGATTTGATGCCGGGCCGCACGGAGGAAGAGTTAGTTGAGTTTTTGGAAATGCACTGGGCAACCTTCGGACATCGGACTGTTGCGGATTCTCTACTGGGCATCTTCAATAAGAAGTTGGTTCCAGTCTTGCTGAAGGAGGCAGGCATCGATCAGCAGCCGGACTTGCTTTGTCAGGATCTTTCGAGGAAAACCAAAAAAATATTTTGTGGAATATTGAAGCGTTGGGAATTTAAAGTGATCGATACCAAAGGCTTCGAGAACGCGCAAGTAACAGCCGGCGGCATTGATACGACTGAGCTAATTGAGGGGACGCTGGAATCCAAGCTAGTACCTGGGCTTTATTTGGCTGGCGAGGTGATGGATGTGGACGGGGATTTCGGTGGGTATAACTTACAATGGGCATGGAGTTCCGGTTATGCGGCCGCGATGGCGCTTGCTAAGCAAATGTAATGAATTCATAGGAAAAGGGATGCATCGATCAAAATGTATGAAGATCAGAATTCTAAGCACCACGAGCTGTTAATTATCGGTGCAGGCGCTGCAGGTATGATGGCTGCTCTTACTGCACGGGACCAAGGTATTGATACTGCAATTATTGAAAGCAATGACCGGATGGGGAAGAAGATATTAACGACGGGCAATGGGCGTTGCAACATTACGAACGAATCCACTGCGACGGGTGAGGATGAAGCGGTCGCTTTATCGCACAAGTATCATAGCAATCAGGCTGGATTTCCATTGCCTGTTCTACAGCAATTTGGTGTGCGCCAGACGATCGACTTTTTCTCCTCGCTCGGGCTTCCTCTTATACCCTTAGAGGATGGTCGGATGTATCCCATGTCGTTGCAAGCCGCATCCGTGCCGGGTGTTTTTCGCCTTGCTCTGGAGGATCGGAATGTTCCGATATATTTTAAGAATAAAGTGTTGGATGTTATCGTCTCGACGGAACATCCGCGTTTCACGATTAAATGTCAAATGGAGACAGAGGAGCAGGTTGTTTATACTAGCGAATACCTATTTCTATGTGCGGGTGGGCTTACTGCTCCGAAGACCGGAACGGATGGATCAGGTTATACGCTTGTCCAACGTCTGGGACACACGCTTATCGATCCTGTGCCGGGCATTGTGCAATTGAAGTTAGACTATCCTCATTTGAAGGAACTGTCCGGTATTAAATTCGAGGGACATGCCCATATTATCGTAAACAATGAAGTCATCCGCACTGAATATGGCGAAATTCTTTTTACGGACTATGGCATCTCTGGCCCGCCAATACTCCAGCTAAGCAGGAAGGCTGCGTATAATCTCGGTAGAGGAGAATCTGTGACATTATCGGTTGAATTGATGCCTAGCCGCACGGAGGAAGAGATAGTTGAGTTTCTGGAAACGCACTGGGGGATCTTCGGACACCGAACTGTTGCGGATTCCCTTATCGGAATCATAAACAAGAAGCTGATACCTGTCCTGCTGAAAGAGGCAGGAATTGATCAACAGCTTCACCTGCTTTGTCAGGATCTATCGTGGAAAACCAAGAAAATATTTTATAGAATCATGAAGCGTTGGGAATTTAAAGTGACCGATACCAATAGCTTCACGAACGCGCAAACAACAGCCGGTGGCATCGATACGACTGAGCTAATCGAAGGAACGTTGGAATCTAAGTTAGTACCTGGGCTCTATTTGGCTGGCGAGGTAATGGATGTAGATGGAGATTGCGGTGGTTATAACCTGCAATGGGCCTGGAGCTCCGGCTATGCCGCCGCGATGGCGCTTGGTGATCGACGACGTGCAGGCACCACGTAAGGGGATAGATGGTTGCTGACTCCTGGCATGTTGAGGTGGAATATTTGCATGCATTGAACACGCTCCGGCGAATTGTGCTTTTGCACAGCCACGGTTCGCCTCCATATGGAACACACAGAAAAGACATCCGAGAGGGTGTCTTTTTATATTACTTGGTTAATTAAATAGATGAAAATAACAATAATAGGGCTCGACTTCCCTTGACTCCACCACATGAACACCATCCGCATGAGGATGGTGTTTTTGTAATGAGAATGGTTGAACGAGAACAAAAATATTAACTAGATAAGGGGATGTGAGAGTGAAATCTAGCAACGCCGACACCCGTTGAAGAACCGAATACAATAACGTTTTGTAGTTATAGAATTTGGAGCATATAACTAGCAGAGCATTCAGTATACTCTCAGCCAGCATTCAGCTTCTAATAAGTTTTGTTTAAGAAAAGTAATATATACTAATCTTGTATAGAAAATTGAAAGGAAGTGAGATAGTATGCTGAAACGTACAATGAGTCTTATGCTTGTCTCAATCTTGACAATGACTAGTATGCTAGGGATTGCTTCTGCTAGTACAACTACGAAGGAAACGGTTATTAACCTTTCTGATACAGCAGTAACAGTTGATGGACAAAAGGCGTCAACGAGTTCATCGGCAGCTGTATATGTAGGAGCTAGCATTGTATATTATGAGGACGGACATGATAGTAGCTATGGAGAAGGTACTGATTCAGATGGGCACAGTGCGGAGGAAGCAACTGAGCATACAGTTGTGACCATAACGGAGCCTGGAACTTATCGTGTATCGGGCAAGTTATCGAAAGGACAGCTTGCAATTGATCTTGGAGAGGATGCGGCTTCTGACCCTACAGCAGTCGTGACACTTATTTTAGATGGAGCAGATATTACGAGTACAGTTGCTCCGGCAGTTATTTTCTACAATGTGTATGAGCCATACTCCAATACAGAGGACACAAAAGGAACTGTCGATCTTAGTGATGCAGGCGCACAGGTTATATTGGCAGACGGTTCTATCAACACTGTAAACGGCGCTTATGTCGCACGAATTTATAAAGAAGGCACAACGAAAAAACTGCATAAATATGATGGAGCCTTCTATTCTAAAATGTCCATGAACATTTCTGGAGAAGCTAAAGGAACAGGAGAGCTGCATATTACTGCTACTAACGAAGGGCTCGATTCTGAGTTACACTTAGCTCTCAACAGCGGAAAGGTTTATATTGAATCTCAGGATGATGGAATCAACACGAATGAGGATGGAATTTCGGTTACAAGTATCAATGGTGGATATCTTTACGTGAATGCAGGTCTAGGAGCCGAAGGAGATGGAGTTGACTCCAATGGCTACTTAACGATTAACGGAGGAACCATTGTTACTATGGCTAACGACCGTAGTCCTGACGGTGGTATTGATGCCGATAGTGATATTATCATTAATGGTGGTACAGTCATTGCACTAGGAACACGTAATGATGCGTCTTCTTCTACATCTAAGCAGCCGTTTATGGAGCTATCTTTTGCTACGACACAAGCGGTGGGAAGTACAATTAAATTAACAGACGAGAAAGGTAATGAACTTCTAAACCATAAAGCGGAAAAGAAATTTCAAAGCGTAACCTTCTCATCTGCTGACCTTAAACTGAATACTGAATATCATCTATACGTTAATGGTGTAGAGCAACAGTATACAGGAAATTCCTTTGGTATGATGGGTGGCGGCTTTGGTGGAAATCCTCCTAGTGGTAATAATGGACAAGGTACTCCTCCAACAGGAGAGCGTCCAGAAAAGCCAGAGGGCACACCTCCAGAAATGCCAGATGGTATGCAGGCAATGCCAGAAGGTGGATTTAATCCAGATGGACAAAACACAACAAACACAACAGTAAGCGGTGAAGGCTCTACAGCATTCAAAATAACGGAATCTGTTCATAGCTTTTCAGGTATTTCCGAGGCATCTGACAATAGCGGCAAAACGAAAGTGACTTTTACTGTTAATGACGGTGCTGGCATTCAAAGTGTAGCTTCTGGTGTAAGTGTTGTATTTAAGGGAGTTACAGCAAGTGCAGCTGTTCCAGAAAGTGACATTCAGCTAACAGTAACAGATGTACCTTCAGAGAACTATTCTGAAACGTATCTATTATCTGATTTGAAGGGTGACTTATCTAAAATTATGCCCGAGGAGGATGGGCAATACCGACTTACCATTGCGGTAGTGTCTTCTAATGAAACATACACGGGGGTATCACAATGGCAATTTGCAATAGGTGTGTTACCTTTCACGGATGTGAAGTTAAACGACGCTTCTTATAATGCCATTAAGGCTTTATATGAAAAGGGAATTATGATTGGAACGAGCTCGACTCAGTATTCACCAAATTTACCAGTAACACGCGCAACTGCGATTACAACACTTGGTAGACTTCTTAAAATAGAGCAAACTGAAACAAGCTCCTTCAATGATGTTGTGAAAAATAGCTGGTATAGTGGATATGTTGGTTGGGCAGTGGAAAACGGAATTGTTATTGGCGATGGAAAAGGGAACTTCATGCCAAGAGCTAATCTGACTGCTGAGCAGATGAAGCTTATTATAACAAGATATGTAGAATTGAGTGGATCAAATATTTCATTAGACGATCTCTTCCCAAATACTATTACTGGTACAATGACCCGCGCAGATCTTGCGACTGTATTAAGCAAGCTACTATAAACGCCTCGTGCTGACAATAGCTAAAAAGTAAAATTCAAATGATTATTAGTCAAATCCACAACCGCATGAGGTTGTGGATTGTTGCTTTTCCTCCATCTCTAGCTTCAAAATAAGTTCTACATGCTCCTTATAGACGATTACCTTCTCTACATAGCTTCCAATGAACTTCTTGATTTCAGGGATATTACGGTCCATCAGATGATCTTTGAAAGCAGCTAGTAGTTGTTTCAGGGCGTCCATGGGTATAACGCTATTCGTATAAGTTTTAACAAAGGGAAATAAGCCCATCCTACTCTAATGTTAATCTCGTTTTTAGACTAAATCCGTTTTTATTCTTGCAAAATTATCTAAATATATCCATTTTGTCATATGACAAAAGTAATGACAGCCGTCACTATAAACTCGGAACTTTCTGTGATAGTATGGTAAATGTTGTAATTAAACCTCCGATGTTGCTGAAGTGTTTCTGATCCAATGGCTAAACTCGATAATATTAATCCAGCGATCCATCCGTCTGTTTTCTCTATCATGTGTTGTACAGAAGTGTGATGGGTAAGAGATAACTTCTTGGCAGCGTTAGTTGCAAAGAAAATAAAGGTATTGGTAGAATTTCAATAAATGCGTGTTATACGAAACTATATAAATGAGGAGAATGTTATTGTGAGTACGATGAAGAAAATAATGATCTCGAGTATGCTGACTCTATTGGCCCTTTCTGCGTCAGTCGCTTCAGCCTCGGAACAAATATTAACTACGCAAAGTGAGCCTTTAGACGATGAAATTACTCAGATATTGGATGTCGTAACGACAAATGAAAAGGAACAAGTAGACCTAGAAACACAGATTACTGATGCACAGAATAATAATGATCAGGCTAAGGAAGAGCAGTTACAAGCTCAATTGGAGCAAAAAATAAAAGTGCAAGAGCAATTGACAGCTTCCATGATAATAGCTGAGCCGGAAGTTGTAGCTCAGTCTGAAGTCACTCAATTAGGTCAGTTAAATTTACAGAGTATGGATATAGAAACAGCTTTGATGGCAGTACAGAGTGAAAGAACGAGATTGTTAGAAGATCAGCTTAAGTCTCAAATTGCGGCAGTGGAAGATCGGAATTCACAGATTAGTAAGTTAAATAATGCGCTTAGTCAATTAAATAAGGTCCAAGCAACACTTCCTGCAGATGCAAATTCAGATACTAAGTTAAATTTAAGCAGCGAGACCATCCAAGCCATTCAGAATGTGGGTATCGAAGTTCCAAACACAGTGTTAAGTAAAGCTGAAACTAATACAATGATTACGAAGTTGAAATCCATGATCGATTCTCAGTCTAACTCACAACAAATGGACATGCTTCGACTACAATCTTTGAGCAACAAGCGTAACGAAGCATTCGACGTGATGACTAATTTCGTCAAAAAAATGCAAGAAAGCAGATCATCGATTATTGGAAATATACGTTAATTAAATTGAGTATCGAACGGGAGCCAAATATGAAACGATATGGATTTTTAGTATTGACCATTCTATGGATTATTCTTCTTATGGCCTGTTCAGATGGAGATAAGAATAACACTGGACCCATTGGGATTGGAGCTATTCTTCCCTTAACAGGAGAATTATCCTCAAAAGGTGAAGCAAGAGAAACGGCTCTTCATTTGGCGATGGATGAGATAGATACATACTTGGATAAAGCTAACTTAGGGTTCAATATGCAATTGACTGTTAAGGATAGCAAGAGTGACCCTGAAGAAACATTGAAACAGGCCAAGGCACTACATGAAGAAGGAACGGATATCCTTATTGTGGGTTCGAGTGCTGAATTAACACTTCTAAAGAGCTGGTCGGATTCAAATGATGTCGTTGTTATCAGTTACAGTAGCACTGCCCCCTCATTGGCGGTTGATAAGGATAGTATTTATAGAGTGGTGCCAAATGACTATCAACAGGCGAAAGCCTTGGCTACTCTCCTATCTGAACAAGGAATTCGTAAGATCATTCCAGTCCAACGCAACGATGTGTATGGACGAGAATTGTCACAGCAGCTCATTATGGAGTTTAAGGAACTTGGCGGAAAGGCTGCTTCGCCAGTTATATACGAGCCAGGGAGTACTGATTTTAAATCCACGGTGTCACAAATGGAGCAACAGCTCGAGAATTCTGATATAGATCCAGATTCCGTCGGTATTGTTTTGTTTTCATTTGATGAAGTGATTCCTCTACTTGAACAAGCAGATGCCTTGAATCATGTACGTTGGTTTGGGACGGATACAACTGTGCTGAACTCTGCACTCATTAATAATGTTGAAGCTGCCACTTTTGCAGCTACTGTGAATTTTATGGGAGTCACATTCGGTATTAATGATACACCTCTATTCCAAGAGGTTCAGAAGAAATTACAGGAGAAGTTGAAGACACAAGTGATTCCTGATGCTATATTTGCCTATGATATTCCATGGATGCTAGTAACTGCATTTGAGAACATGGATAATCCTGACGATGCTGTTGAGTTGAAAGCTAACCTGGTTGAACTCTCTGCCAAATATGCAGGAGCAACCGGATGGATGTTATTGGATTATAAAGGTGACCGCAAGTACTCCTTATATGATATCTGGCAGGTTAAGGAGAATTCGTCCAAGGTTTCTTGGATAAAAACTGCGCAATATAGAAGGGACCCAGGGCTTTCTGGATTTATCACAAGTGTGCAGAATTGACGTGTACGAGTACATAACATATTTGAAGTTCCTCCCATTCAATGATTTGAATGAGGAGGCTTTTCTTTTTTTATCGAACTTTTACACTGTATTGTTATAGTTGTCTATGAAGAACTATGAAGAAGTGAGCAACCAATATATGCACTATGGGGATGAACAGGGAGATTAAGGGTACTTAATACGTTTAGGAATCAGATATTCTGCGATTTCTTTATAGTTATACTCATGTTTCGAGGGGATTAGAGTATCAAGACTCCTTAAAGACAACACAGAGAAGCATGTATTATCTATGATGACTAGAATGCAATCTGCTAGTCCTGCTCCTGTTAATATGCCACCGATAGTTCGAATTCCATTCCATTTCCATTTGTCTGTGATATTATTTAATGTGTCTTTCATTAAGAGATCAGCTTCAGCTAGATAATATAGTAAGAGTGAATAAAACATAAATTTTAGAATAACAAAAGAAGATACATAGAATAATGGTTGCCAGATATGCGTAGATCGTCTTTACGATCATCAATTTTCAGGTATTAGCCTTTTACGACGAATGTCTTTTCTTGATCGTATTATAAAGTTCAGTTAACAAAGAAAGGAGCTCCACTCTGATGGTGAAGCAAAGGCATGGACGATCCAAAAAGAAAAAATCAGTCAGTTGGGGACTGGTATTATTTGAAGTCATCGGCTGGATTGTTCTTGCTGGTATGCTGCTAAGCATTTATAATTCCAGCAAAACCATATCAGTCATCGTGGACTCTAAGCCGATTGCTCAACTTTCGGCAGATACGACGGGAATCGTAAGGCTAGAGGGGCTCACTGCTAGTGAAAAAGAGATAACGGAGCAAGGTACACTGCGGCATACCTATGCTTTGTTACAGAAGGAATTATTTTATTGGGGATGCGGCGGCCGGGGCGGCTGCGATTATAAGCGTGATCAAGGAGCCATTCCGAAGATATCGGGAAGTATAAGCGTGAATGATATTGAGGTTCAAGCTGATAGGTATCTGTTTTATAAGAACTGGTTACCGCTGGATAGCGGGACAGTAGAGCCTAATCATTTTTTTCGCATATATGAAGGTGGAACAACACGGCCGCTCATGGTGGAGGAGCATGAAAGTACGGCGTATGGATATCATGCAGTTACTCGGGGAGAACGGATCACAGTCATCGGGAATGCGGTCAATGGTCGGATAGAGCCTTTCTCTATTTCAGTTAGCAAGGGGAACGCAGTTCTTATTGGGGATAATATAGAACAAATGGTCGCAAAAGAGAAGGAAGCCCGGACCTTTTATATAATAATAGGTTTCCTCGATATTATGCTGTTGTCGCCAGCTATGATCGGAAGGCTCCGGCGGCAGAAGGAAAGTAAAAGATAAAATAGTTTATTTACTCCTATACTTGCATCACTAGCGACGAATTGTGGATCTGTACAGCCATGGTTCGCTCCATTTGAAGTACGTCTGTTGAAGTGATCCCTTAATCTTAGACAGGTTATATAATTAGGGGACTTGTTGGGCCTGAGTTCGGTACTGTACCGGACTCAGGTCTTTTAGATTTACTTTACTACGTTTGTGATTAAGTAATGATATATTCTTGAATACTCTGTTTTAATTAGCAGCATAATGAATGATGAGTTTAATAATTTTGGAGAGTTCACTAATGTATTAATTATAATTATTCTAAACAACTTGACAGATTGTATTATATAGTTAATAATAATCATTATAAAGTATAATCATATTAGGTTGTATGAAGGCCTGGATATGCTCTATCTATACTAAAAAATACAACTTAAGAGGAGATATATATATGTCACTTATTGGAACAGAAGTACTACCATTCACAGCATCCGCATTTCAAGACGGTCAATTCATCGATGTTACTGAGGAAAATTTCAAAGGTAAATGGAGCGTAGTTTGCTTTTACCCAGCTGACTTCACTTTCGTGTGCCCTACTGAACTAGAAGATCTACAGAACCAATATGAAACTTTAAAAGGACTTGATGTTGAAGTATATTCCGTATCAACGGATACACATTTCACACACAAAGCATGGCATGCTAGTTCTACTGCTATTGGTAAAGTTAAGTATATTATGATTGGTGATCCTGCGCATGTAATCTCTCGCAACTTTGATGTATTAATTGAAGCTGACGGTCTTGCTGATCGTGGTACGTTTATCATTGATCCGGATGGTGTTATTCAAACAGTTGAGATTTCTGCTGGCGGTATTGGTCGTGATGCAAGTACTTTGGTTAACAAGATCAAAGCTGCTCAATATGTTCGTAACCATCCAGGTGAAGTTTGCCCGGCGAAATGGTCAGAAGGTGCGGAAACACTTAAGCCAAGCCTAGATCTTGTAGGTAAGATCTAAGATGAGCAATATGATACTAGATCAAGAAATTAAAGCCCAACTAGCTCAATATCTTGAGCTTTTGGAAAGTGATATCGTGCTCAAGGTTAGTGCAGGCTCCGATGATGTATCTGCTGAGATGATGGCTCTAGTAAATGAAATTTCCAGTATGTCTGCCATGATAACGGTAGAGAAAACACAGTTATCTAGAACACCAAGCTTTAGTGTTAATCGGGTGGGTGAAGATACAGGCGTAACCTTTGCTGGAATTCCATTAGGACACGAGTTCACTTCATTAGTGCTCGCTCTACTGCAGGTTAGTGGACGAGCTCCTAAGGTTGAGCAAAGTGTTATTGATCAGATCAAAAACATTCGCGGTGAATATACGTTTGAATCTTATATCAGCCTGAGCTGTCATAATTGTCCTGATGTTGTACAAGCTCTGAACTTGATGTCTATCCTCAATCCTGGTATTTCGCATACGATGATTGATGGTGGAGCATTCAAAGAAGAGGTAGAAAGCAAGGAGATTATGTCTGTGCCAAGCGTTTACCTTAACGGTGAATTTTTCGAGAGCGGTCGTATGACGGTTGAGGAAATTCTTGCGAAGATGGGTAATGCTCCGGACGCTTCAGAGTTTGATAATAAGGAACCCTTTGATGTACTTGTTGTTGGCGGAGGCCCAGCAGGTGCAAGTGCTGCAATTTATGCGGCACGTAAAGGGATTCGCACAGGTATTGTTGCTGAACGCTTTGGCGGTCAGGTCAATGACACTGTAGGTATTGAGAACTTTATCAGTGTCAAATACACTGAGGGTCCTAAGCTCGTAGCTAGCATTGAAGAGCAGGTTAAAGAGTACGGCGTCGATGTGATGAATCTACAGCGTGCCAAGCGTATTGAGAAGAAGGATCTAATCGAGGTTGAACTCGAGAATGGTGCTATTCTGAAGAGTAAGACGGTCATCCTATCTACAGGTGCTCGTTGGCGGAATATGGGTGTTCCTGGTGAAGCGGAGTTCAAGAACAAGGGTGTGGCTTACTGTCCACATTGTGACGGTCCTTTGTTCATTGGTAAAGATGTTGCGGTTGTTGGTGGCGGTAATTCTGGTGTTGAGGCAGCGATTGATCTTGCAGGTATTGTGAGACATGTGACTGTGCTTGAGTTTGCACCAGAGCTCAAAGCTGATGCTGTGCTGCAAGATCGTCTTCACAGTCTGCCTAATGTTACGGTACTGAAGAACGTTCAAACAAAAGAAGTTACTGGAACTGACAAAGTTAACGGGATTTCCTATGAGGAACGTGATACAGGAGCAACGAAGCATGTTGAATTGCAGGGCGTGTTCGTACAGATCGGTCTTGTACCTAATACCGATTGGTTAGGTGACATGGTTGAACGCACTCGCATGGGTGAGATTGTTGTAAACATTCATGGGGCTACAAATCTACCTGGCGTGTTTGCTGCAGGCGATTGCACGAATAGTCCTTATAAGCAGATCATCATTTCGATGGGATCTGGTGCTACTGCAGCGTTAGGTGCTTTCGATTATCTAATTCGAAATTAATCGATATTTATTAAGGTAAGCGAACAAAAGCCCTCATTTTTCACAAAATGGGGGCTTTTGTTGTGCCATCCTATTGACCAACTGAGATATTCTGTATTCATATGAAATTATGAATTCGCAACAATAGCTTCGTAGCAAAACCCTTGATCCCCTATGAGAGCTTCACCTCTAAGCAGCCTAACCTATCGATATCCAACGATAGGCCCATAGATATCCTTTTGATTCTAGCAGACGGGCATCCGGCCTTTCTTTGGGTTCAATTACGATACTCTTGTTGGTATTCATAATGTAACCATCATGCCTACGTTCGATGACGATTGGAATATCCAGCTCCATGAACAGCTGCCTAATACGATAAATTGTATTATACAGATTAGAGAGTGCTCGTTTTTCCTCTCCATTCGTCCAGAGGTCATCAATAATTCTCCACTTATAGCACAATTTATTTTCATGAAGTAGCAAATAGTAGAACAGTTCTTCCGTTATGCGAGTAGGCCACTTTACAAGTTGCTCTCCTATCTTAATGGATGCTTCTCCGTATAGTTGGACATAGAGCTCTTTCTTATTGGAGAGCTTTGGTCTCTGACCATAATACTTCTGAAGGCGTTCATCTAGCCGCTTAACCATATTCAGGGTCATCGGTTTCAAGATGTAATCCAGAGCTTGAACGCGAAAAGCTTGTACTGCATATTGCTGGTGGGCTGTTGTGAAGACCACAGGCACGTCAATACCGTTCTCGACTAAATTCTTAGCTAGTTGAAGTCCCGTCATTCTCGGCATTTCAATGTCGAGCACGAGTGCGTCCACATCCAGATTCGGTATTTCCTGCAGCGCATCAAATGGCGATTCGAAGCAACCTACAATTTGAAAGGGGCCATAGGTTTCAAGCAATCTGGCATGCAGGTCCAGAATCGGTTTCTCATCCTCTACGATGACTACTTTCCACATCATCTCGTTCCTCCTTCATGGGAATCATTAATTGAATGCTTGTTCCTTTGCCCGGTAAGGAACTAATCTCTAGATTGCCTTGTGTGAGACCATGTACACGTCGACGAACATTCGTAAATCCGATGCCGAGGTGGGCAGTCGAACCCTCCATTAATTGAGCGCATAGCTTGGCTGACATGCCTACGCCATCATCGGTGACTCGTATGTTCAAGAAAGATGCGTGCGAAGAAATCGTGACCTGAACATGTCCCGGACCTTCTTTGTCGAATAGGCCGTGGCGAATCGCATTCTCGACTAAAGGTTGTAAGAGTAAACTAGGAATCAGAACATTCTCAGCAGCAACAGACGGATCGATGTCATAGGCATAGGTTAATCGTTCACCAAATCTAGCTTTCTCCACCTCTACATAAGCCTCGATAATTTCCAGTTCCTTCTGCAGTGAAGAAGATTGACCATCCCGACTCGTCTCAAATATATAACGTAGGAAAGAACTGAGCATGGTTAGAAGATAAGCAGCGCGCTCTCCATCTGTATAGCAAAAGGAAATGATGTTGCTAAGCGCGTTATATAGAAAGTGCGGTTTGATTTGGCTCTGCAAAAACGCCATTTCATACTCAATCGCTTTCAGCATAAACTGCTTCGTTTGTTCAGTAGCATTCAAGCGGGCCATCAAGGTCTCTTTCGAAAAAGGCTTCATTAAATAATCATTAGCACCAGAAGCAAAGATCATTTCAATATGTCTAGGATATTCGGAAGAAATCATCATTAAGATCGGCAGCTCCATTAAAGATGCCTGTATACGGATTTGCTGGAGCAATTCTAAACTATTGATATCGCCTGGAATAATATCATCTATGACCATCATTGTTATTTCTGGGTGACTCCTATAGTAGTCAAGCGCCTCTTGAGCCGTATAAGCGATGCGTACCTTGTAAGAGTCCTTGAGCATACCCATTATGACTTCTGCATGTACCACATCGTCATCCACAATTAAGAGCGTCCCTAGCTCTTGGTCTTCTGAGAACACGGTAGATGGTATGTTGTATTTGTGTTCAGTTGCAGTAACCGGCTCTTTGAATTCGCTGAAAGCAAGTCTGACCGTGAAGCGGATGCCGCTCTCCATACGGTCATATGTTAATCCGCCGTTCATATGCAAGATGAGCTCCTCCGTCATCATGAGGCCCGAGGAATGCTGCCGATCCCAATTCCCGGTCGTTGATTCGCGGTTAGTCCTGACTTGAAGTAAAACATCCGCTCCAGTCTGTATGGATTCAATATTCAGGCTGTCTTCCACGGTGTCGTGAGATATTTCTGTCATTATACGTATGAGTACCTGCGTCAGACGCTGCTCATGGGCCCATACGTAAAGCTGTTTCGAAATATTCTCATTTATGTGGATATTCTTCTTCGTGAATGTTAGCTGCATCAGTTGAATGACATGGAGCATGACCATCCGAAGATTGGTAGATTTAAGTTGGATAGCGTAATCATCAAATCGAATGCGAGTAAAATCATGTAGATCTCTTAATAAATAAACCATGTTCCCCATGAGTTGCTCAGCTAAGTATAATTGATCCCCCTGCTTCTGATGATCGTGCTCACGGGAAGCCGACATCATTAAATGAACGGCATCATGAAGAGGTCTCTGTAAATCTTGTGTAGTGACCTTCAAGAAAGCATCCTTTGCATCGTTTACCTTCTGCAGCTTGGCTGTCAGTTGTTCCGATTCTTCAGCTCGATTCATCAGTCGTATGCCGAGAAAAACATTCATGGCCATCATAAATCCGACTAAACCGATTCTGTTTAAATTGTTACGGCCGGAGAAATATAAATTATCAGACGAAGAGCTTATAGCAAATATGGCTAGAAACATAAGCATCAGCATGAGAATGATGGCTTCGTTCTTCTGTATATTGATTCGTTTTTTAACAGTTAAATAGAATATTCGAACGATAATTCCTAGGAATAATAGATCATTGTAGTAAAAGAACCCAAACTGTGCGACCGATACGGTTCTCGCTGGGAGAATTATATTTAAGAATACATAGAGCAGAATCGGAAGAAAAAGCAAAAACAGCGTCTTTTGTTTCATGATGGAAGGAATCATTTTGACAATAAAGACAATAAGCAAGATGGAGGTCACAAAGGTAAAGGTATCTTGCAGGCGAAAATAAAGATCAAAAGGGAATGATGGAAACTCACGAATGAGTAGTCGCTCCCCTCGTAATACAATGACTATTGCCAACATTAGAAAGTGCAGTCCGCTGTACAAGAAAGCCTCATCTTTCGCTCGCAACAAATAGATGGTCAGATGGAACATGCTGAACAGCAGCAAGCATAAGGTTGCTGTCCACTCCAGAGAAAGATCTCGATGCACGTCTTCCTTCATGAGTTCAGCGTCTCCAATGTCGATCGGTAGGACAATGCCACCTCTTGTGTTGTAGAAGTTAGATGCATGAATGGTGATTAGTAGTTGCTGGCCCTCTGGTTTAAAGTACACCTCATAGGAAGGATTACTAGGGGTAGTCTCTTTCTTAGATACAGCTACCGTTCCCTTTTCCGAGATTAGTTCACCATCGACGTAGATCGTATGAGCGGACCAAATGTTACGAACACGCAGACCAATATCTGACCAGTAGTCGGGTAAATATACGATTAACTGATAGGAGCCCCATTTCACATTTGATGCCCAGGCACCAGGTACCATCAGATTATTCGTTTCTCTCAGAAAGTCAGTTGGGGCGACAAAAGAGTCTGCAGTGAATTTCCAATCGCCAGCTAACGATACAAAAGGTGATTCTGTGATCTCTCGCAGATCAAGCACGCCGTCTATGGCTTTAATTTTGACTGAACCCGTATCCTGGTCACTAAAAATCATATAAATAATGGCGATCAAGGCGCAAGCCGCGCCCAGACAACCCATCAGTTTCTTCATGTGTAGTCACACCCCTATGGATACTATCATATGTTAAAAATCTCTCAAAAATCTACCAGTTGATAGCAATTATGTTTGAGAGAGTATCTGATATTTTAAAATTAACAATTCTTATAATCTACTTCGTTGGAGGGTGTCGTCTTCATAGATTCTTATTGAATGTGAATAGAGGCATAGGATGTTGTTACTAACTTATAGGATAGGTGAAACTTATGAAGAAAAAAATGATTTCCATGTTAATGGCTTTATTGTTCGTTGTTACGAATACATCAATGGCGTATACACTTTCGCCGGTAGCAGAGGTTTACTTCCGTGGGACATTAAGGTTGAACCGAAATGGACCGATGTTTCGGAAGACCACGACAATTATTTAGACATTATGGAAGCATCAATTCCGCATCATTTCGAGCAACTTGAGACCGGAATTGAAGATTGGAAGCAAATCGACATCAGTCTCTGGATCTGTGGAGTACTGAATATAATATCTATTTATTTGCAGATGGACACTGTGCTTCGGATTGTATTTTTTTAAAAGGATCTGTTAAAGCTTATTATGAAGTAGAATAGTTAAAATCCACTACGGTGAGCGTATCGTTAAAGTGAAAGTAGAGTTTATCATCGGAGTCCTTCACAGACTTTTGAAAGAGGATAGTAATTCCTCTATGAATCAGGGGCAAGAATAAAGCATGGAGGTTATAATAAATACTATAAAGAAGAACCGATAATTACTGACCGTCAGTACAAAAGACCGTGTACCTAACGAGGGGCGGTCTTTTTTTGGGTTAGGTGCTTATGGATGAGACGTGAAGTCAGTATTGTTGAAGGGTGATTGTGATTATTGATGTTAAAAGTTTATAGTTGGCTCACTTTTTGTGTAGTCGTATGGGGTAGTAATTTTGTGTTTGGCAAGATCTTAGTTGAGGACTTTTCCCCCGGTCTGTTAACATCACTGAGACTTTTATTTATTGTGGTATTTTTAGTAGGATTAACGTCTTACAGCAAGAATTTCAAGCGAGTGAATAAATCGGATGTACTATCCATTGTATTACTAGGTGTTATTGGTGTATTTATAAATCAATGGTCCTTTTTCAAGGGTCTACAAACAGCTGACCCAACAACATCTGCGATCATTTTAGCTATGACTCCTATATTAACTGGCTTGTTAGCAGCGCTCTTTTTGAAGGAAAAATTAACGGTTCGTATGTTGATGGGGTCCATTTTAGCGATCATAGGCATTTATTGTGTTGTTGTAATAGGCGGTGGATCCTCGTTACATTTTGACAAAGGACTTATGTGGATTGTTGTAACGATGATAACATTCGCAATTATGATTATTATGACGAGGGTACTCTCGCAAAGAGTAGATCCATTCACGATCACATTATATTCGAATCTAGTGGGTTTTATAGTATCAATCCCGTTTGCGTTCTCGCTAGATACACCTTTACGAATGAGCTCAAATATGACGGATTGGGCGCTGCTGATCGGAACTGCCGTTGTTGTACACGGCATAGCCACACTGATATGGAATAACAACATTCGACATGTTGATGCTTCAAAAGCGTCTGTACTATCAAATTTAGAGCCTTTTGTAGCCATGATTATGGGATTAATATTACTGTCCAAACCAATTACAGGTGTAGAAATATTAGGGTCTTTGTTCATTCTAGCAGGAGTTATGCTATCTACGTATCAACGAACAATCGCGATATAAGGGAACAAGGGAATGATTCTTTAGTCTTTCTATATTTTCAGAAATGGTTCGAAAGAGCGCTGCCTAGTCAACAGCCTCATTGAAAGATGTACGTTTTCTTCAAATGACGATTAGATCCAACAACGAAGGATTCTTCTCTATGCGAAGGATGAAAGAACGGTGACAAGGATATGTTGAAAATTAGCGTCTTTGCTTCAATAAGTTCATCTGAACAGGACCAGTCCTAGTCTAAAGTCTAGGTTCAGACACTCCCTAAGACGGTTATGTCAGGCAAATAAAGAGGATATAATGGATTTATAACTCAAAATGTGACGTACGAAGTCAAAGGAGTGTTTGAATATGAAGGCAATAGAAGCGCCTGCAAAGGTACCAAATGGTAAGGTGAATTGGGTGCTTTTTAATCCAAAAACCTATGCAACGATCCTCTATTTTTTGCTATCCCTCCCTTTAGGGATTATCTATTTTACAGTAGCGATAACGGGACTTGCACTATCCATCGGTTTAGCTCCAATTTTTATCGGAATACCGCTGTTTTTTGGAGTAGCTAAGCTGTTGAATGGGATTGTGAATTTTGAGCAGAGCATGATTAGACAAATTTTAGGGTTACCGACTCCTCCTGTTGCATATGCCTACAAACAACAGTCTGAATCTGGGCAGAACTGGTTAATGCGAATGGTGAGAGGTTTTGACGGGGGGCTATTCATTCGAGATCTGCTGCTCGTATTACAAAGATTTGTAACAGGCATTGTATTCTTTGTTATTATGGTAACGGTGATTTCACTAGGATTAGGATTTATTGCTCTTCCAGTCGTGCATATCATTTTGATGAATGAAATGAAGCTTGATATTTTAGAAAATACCTTGTTTAGTTATTTTCATATCGATTGGACCTATAATCAGCAATATATGCTGTATGTAGGCGTTGGGCTTATGCTTTTTTGGAACGCGCTTCGCGTCGTAAATGGACTCATGCAAATTCAGCGCAGAATCATGTATGTGGATGTGCCATATCAGCAGCCTTCAGTGCCAGTAGCAGTACAAATACATGAGGCCGATCAGTCGCAATATTATGAGTACCAAGAGGATCAGCCCACTCAAGGTATGATGCAGCCAGCCTATAGAGAGCTTTAGAATCCCTCTTTTTTTTAATCCACTACTAGATGCGTATCGCCAAAGTATTTATCTCTCTATGAATGAGGTACATGAATAAAGAAGCGATCCATATGCTGATGGGGTCAGTTCTAGCGATGATTATGGGATTAATAATACTGTACGAAACAGAAGAACCCGCTCACTGTGATATGCTCCCCTTATAGTAGACAGAAAAAAGCAAGCCGATTAATCTGTCTATTATGGAGGGGATTTTTTTATGGGCGAAATTAGGAAGACTTACGATGTTGCATTTAAGAAAAAGGCAGTCAATCTCTATCTCAAAAAGGGAATGAGCTACAAGAGTGTAGGTAAAGAATTGAACTA
>NZ_LVJI01000002.1 GCF_001637225.1 Paenibacillus antarcticus | reverse complement strand
AAAGAGCGAAATGCTCATTTTGAAACAAACTGGCGAGAATTTACATTCTCTATCAAATGATTTCTCATTTGTTTTGATTTCACTTATCGCAAAATCTACTCACTCGTTGTTCAGTTTTCAAAGACCAATTATTCCGTTTCGTTAGCACCGCATGTTCTCGGCGACAACTTCTATATCTTATCATGTCCGGTTTAATAATGCAAGGTTTTTTTCAAATCCTTTTTAACATTTTCATTTCTCAACTGAGTATTTCTTGTCCTCTCAGTTTCCGGATTTAAAATATACCATGCCCTTCTATATCTATGCAAGTTATAAATATTTACAATTATAATTTGACTCCTTCCAACGGCAGAAGAGTGCTAGTCGACGTTGTAACTACCCTATATTTTTATTGCTAAGGATTCATTAATTAAAGATACTACTTCTAACTTAAATGCACGTGATATTCAAGGGTTAAATTAGGCTATATAATGAAAGGATGTTTTCCTATCATTAGGATTACCACGCTAATATCAAATGTATATAGGTAATATGAGTGGATATAATGCATCTCGAATTCATAGAAAAACCTCTCGTTCCCATTAAAGTTCATGGATACGAGAGGTTTTATTTAATTCTTATAGTAGTCTACAAAGTAGGAGCATTTTCCCCACCCTGTCTAGAAATTGCAAATAATGCTACCCATATCAGAACAAATCCGAGAATTTGAGTCTGAGTGACGACAATATCGAATACAATCCAATTGATAATCACACCCACCATAGGGAAACTCAACTCCGCAAGTGTAGCTACTGAAGCTTTAGTAGTCGTAAGTCCTTTATAATAGACCAGTAGACTGAGTAGTCCAGGTAATAGTGCTTGCCCCAAAAGATTGACTGCAACTGCAATCATAGCCGTCGATCCTGTTGGTAAATTCCAGATTCCGCCCTCACCCCAGGAGATAACGAGTAGTAATGGTAATGCAAGGATGAATCTCATCGAAGCTACTGTTTCATATTTCATCTGTCCGACCATTAGGCGACCCATCACGGTTGATCCTCCCCACAAAGCCGCTGCCCCGAGAGAAAGTAAGCTTCCTACTTGAACGAAGTCATTCCAATGTCCTACAGGAAATTCAAATCCGAATGTAAGTAAATACGTACCAAAAAGTGCTAATGGAAACAAGAGTGAGAAATTTTTCGGTAATCGTTCATTCAATAACATTCTCGCCATAATAATAGCGAAAAGTGGTTGTAACTTCTGTAGTAACAACACAGCGTTCAAATTCCCATTAGCGAGTCCCATTGTAAATAAAATCGTCGCTATCGCTGATCCACCCCATGATATAAAAAGTAGTGCAACAGCATGCCGCATACGTAACCCACGAAGCTCATGGCGATTCTTCCATAAGACTGGAGCAACAAACAAGGCGATAATAATATGCTCTAGCAATACAATCTGGGTTGAAGTCAATGATTCCAATAATATAATGCGGAATAAAGGATCTACACCCCACAAAGCCGCTCCTAATACCACTAACCAAAATCCACTCTTCGAACGCTTCTCTCCTACCGATACACTTGAATTGACACTTTCCATCTTCTCTGTCCCCTTCATCTGAATATGGGGTCTTACAGCAGAAATCCCCCGTTATCGACAGATGTCGACATTACGAGGGATGATCAAATAAGCGTGCGCGCAGCAAAAAAAACCACGTCATGCAATATTTTTGATCTTCTCCCATCCGGACTTTACCGTCGGCCTTGGAATCACACCAAGTCAGTCGCCTTCATCATTTCATGAAAGACGAGTCGCGGGCTATAAGTTCATTTATGATGGATTGCCAAACCCAATCAAGCTTGGCTTAACAATCTATCGTAAGAATGAACTCTCACCGCCGGTCAGGAATTTCACCTTACCCCGAAGATCCATATTCAATTTTGTATTTGGTATAGAACATCATCATACGATAACATTTGCTATATCTCTATTAAAATCGTCACAATGAAATTAGTCAATGATTTGTTTCTGTAAAATAAAATTAATTTCCAAATAGATGTTTTCAACAGCTCATTATTCTCTAAAAGGATCATGAAAAATAAGTTGTAAACAAGCTGCAACTTTTTTCTATTATTAACCATCTATAGATGTAGAGGTGATACTAATGAAAAAACAATTATTTAATTACAATACCACTAAGACAGCTATTGTTTGTGGTATCTTGGCAGCATCGCTGTCATTTGGCACATCCGCATTTGCATTCTCAGATCTGTGGGGTAACCCAGCTGAGGCAAAAATCAATGCTCTTCAATCTGCAGGAATAATAAACGGAGTTACTCAAGATTTATTCGCTCCTAAGTCCAAAATGACAAATGCTCAGGGAATTCAGTTATTAGTCAATGCTTTCGATTTAAAAATGGATACAAAACAATTATCTAATGCAAATTACTACATCACTAGAGTGGCTGAAAAATCTTCGTATTCTCTAAATTTTCTAATCGCTCAGCAAAATGGGCTCTCTGTCGATAAGATGGTTAATCCTAAGGATACAATGACCCGTGCTCAATTTGCACACTTAATTCACCAAGCAATCATGACGAAAGGGAACTTTCCAGTAACCCTAATGTTCATTAACATCTCAGATGGTGAAAAGCTTACTCCAGATGTTTCGAACAGCTTGCAAGCTCTATTAAATATGAAACTTATCGCTTTAAGTGATGATGGGAAATTCCGTCCTAATGAAGCCGTTACCCGCTCCGAAGCAGCTGTATTAATATACGATGCTACTGAGTACATCAAGAAAACCCTCCCTGTGAAAGAAGTCGTTACGCCTACAAAATCTTACGAGGCCATTGTTGCACTAGAAAAGGCTGCCGCTGGTGTTAACAAAGTATCACTTACCGTTAATAACCTACCTAACCCAGGCTATACGACCTCAATTAACCGTATTGAATTTGGTATTGATCTAACTGCAACTCTGTACTTCAGTATCAATCAACCCGATCCCGACCAAATGAATATACAAGTTATCTCTAAATCTACTGCCGTTACTTATGTACCTTCCAACTATAAGGTAGTGGCACAATATGAAGCTTCTTCCGTTGGAGTAACGGATCCATTCTCCTTACTACTTCCTTACGGTGAGGCTCCAACTACTCCGATAAAGAACCCAGAAGATCTAATCGCGAAGTAAATAACTTATAACCTTTAACACTAATCTTCTTTTATATTGTGTATTGTGAACAAGCTAGTGGATATTTATTACAAACAAGGCTCCTGCCACAATGGTAGGAGCCTTGTTATGTGTATAATTTGTTTATTCATTTGTTATTCATAATGTCTCATACAACATATTCACGATATTTCTCAATAACCATCGGTCTACATTCTATATTTAAGCGTGTACCATCAGGATCGTATGTGGTAGATATCACGTGGGCGTGTTCATTCAGATATGAGACCACTTGTCCCTGTTCATAAGGAATAAACATTTCGCAATGAATATAATCTTTAAAAACATGGGAAGAAATGATATCCACAAGTTCAGTTAGACCCACTCTCTGTTTCGCAGCAAGGTAGATACTCTGATCCTCCACAAGAGGAATCGTGCAATTCACCATATCACACTTGTTATAAGCGAGCACGGTATCGATATCTGTAATACCTATTTCTTTTAACGTGTTATCTGTAATATCCATCAAGTTCTCATGCTCGCTATTTGAATAATCAATAACATGAATCAGTAGATCTGCCTCAGCCACTTCTTCAAGCGTAGAACGAAACGCCTTAACCAGATGATGCGGAAGTTTACTTACAAATCCAACGGTATCCGTCAGTAAAAAGGATTTATTATCTTTGAGACGGATCTTACGTACCGAAGTTTCGAGTGTTGCGAACAGCATGTCTTTTTCAAAAACCAACTTCTCACTTGATGGCCCGAACGACTCTACCATCGCATTCATAATTGTTGATTTGCCTGCATTGGTGTATCCAACCAGTGATACTACGGGAAGTTCGTTTCTTTGACGCTTCTTTCGTTGGGTCTGTCGCTGAGATACGAGGATCTCTAGTTCTTTATTTAAAGCGCTGATCTTATCCTCAATTCGGCGACGATCAAGCTCCAACTTCGTCTCCCCTGCTCCCTTGTTCTTGGTCCCAACGCCACCGCCTTGTCGACCCAAGGATTCACGTAATCCGATAAGTCTAGGTAACATATATTGCAGTTGCGCGACTTCCACTTGAAGTTGTGCTTCCCGTGTCTTGGCCCGCTTCTCAAATATATCCAAGATGAGAATGGTACGATCGATTACTTTACATTGTAATTCTGCTTCCAAGTTACGAATCTGAGATGGTGACAATTCATCATTAAAAATAACCATATTCGCTTCTTGCATATCATACAATGCCTTAACCTCTTGCACTTTCCCTTTACCAATATAATGAGAATTGTTCACGCGTTCTAAGTTCTGTACAAGTTGTCCTACAACTTCTACATGGCATGCGGAAGATAAGTTCCTCAATTCCTCCATAGAGTACTCGAAATCCTCCTGATGTTTCACGTTAACGCCTACTATTATCGCTTTCTGTTGTTCTTCCATAAGTAAACCTCCATTACGTTCAAAATATAAAACCTCAGACGGATCTCCTATGGCTTAAGCGAACGAGAAATATCCATCATCACCCACATGAATACCTTTGTTATACACTTCTATAAACAAGAGTTTTTCGGTCCGTTAACCGTGGATTCTAAGGTTTAATAATGAAATACTCTAATCATGGACTTGAATAACTCTTGAGACGATAGCCATTCCTACCCTACGTTATCGTTAAGCCGTGTATCCAACTCGGCAACAATACCTATATGAATAAATACGACAAAAAGAGGGTGGAATAATTCTCCCTCTTTATTTTCATTCAGATATTCGCATTATTAAATAAATGGCAATCTCTAGAATAAACAGACCAATCCCGTTCGCCCTGCACGAGGAGCAGAGCCTTTGCACTATTCAATTAGTGGCACAAAGTGTAGTAACGGAATTTATCATTCATCTCTTCGAGAAGCCTCCGATCATTATAGTTGCCTCCATATTAACACAGTTCAGCTCATCTCACAATTAGGTTAAGTTATCACAGTCTAAGTTAAGTTCGCTTAAGAACTAAGAACTGGTCTTATTGTTTTTTGAAATAATAAGCGCATAATAGAAACCATTGTAATTACCAAGTCTGGAGGACGCCTTATTGAATGCCGATTTAGCAATTCTATTACAGCAGTTTGAACCTGCATCGCTTCTTCTCAGCTGCTTGTTCTTTCTTACCCTTATTCCACAATTCAAGGAAATTTTTCAAAAGGATATCTACCATTCTAAACAACTAATTATTCTATCTGCCCTCTTCACCCTATTTGCTATTCTAGGGACATATTCGGGTATTAATGTAGAAGGATCCTTAGTAAATGTTCGAATGATCGCCATCATGTCTGGAGGGATTCTATTCGGAACGGTAGTGGGGATTAGTACGGGAGTTCTCTCAGGAGTGCACCGTTATCTCATCGATATTCATGGTGTCACTTCCCTACCTTGCCTTATCGCAAGTATTATTGCCGGGCTTGTTGCCGGATACATTCATCTGAAATCACCTAAGAAAAAAAAGTGGATTGCCGGCATTATCGCAGGAATGTTGTGCGAAGCTTTAACTATGATTCTAATTCTTATATTAGCTGAACCCCATTCCCTTGGTGTAGATATCGTATCTAGAATTGCTGCACCACTCATCCTTAGCGAGATCAGTGTGGGTCTAATCGTACTATTGATCCAAGGGGTTGAAGGTGAGAAAGAGACGATTGCAGCTAAGCAAGCCAAGCTTGCGCTTGATATAGCGAATAAGACGCTGCCTTATTTTCGTTCAATTAATAAAGCATCCCTGAACACCATCTGTGACATTATTCGGGAAGATATTCAAGCGGATGCAGTCGCAATAACGGATACCAAGAGCATCCTAGCATATGTAGGCATGGGCTCTGAGTACTATAATCTTGGTAACGAAATGATTAGTGACGAGACGAGGGCTACTATCCAAAGTGGTGAAATAACGATCCGAAATCATGAGGAACAACATAAGAATCCCTCCATCAAATCACTCATTATTATCCCTCTTCGGGAGAAGGGTGAAGTCACAGGGGCACTGAAAATTTATTACCGCAAACCTCAACAGATTACCTATCCTCTGCAGACGATGGCCATTGGATTATCTCAAATTATTTCTACCTTGATGGAAGTATCCCGCATTGAGCAGATGAAAGAAATGGCCAATAAAGCCGAACTGAAAGCATTACAGTCTCGCATCAATCCGCATTTCTTGTTCAACGCGTTAAACGCGATTATTTCTTCTATCCGGATCAATCCAGATAAGGCAAGGGAACTCATCGTCAATTTGTCCGGTTATTTGCGATACAATCTGGAGTTAAATGATCCCTTTATTGATATTAACAAGGAACTTCAACAGGTACGTAACTATGTGGAGATTGAGACCGCTCGATTTGGTAATCGTCTGCAGGTCATATATGATATTGATGATGTTAGTATCAACATCCCAAGCCTTATCATTCAACCTTTAGTGGAGAATGCTATTGTACATGGTATTCTGAAATCCAAAGGTGTTGGAACCGTAACGATTGGCGTTAAAGATGAGGGTCATCGTGTCAAAATATCCATTGAAGATACTGGGGTAGGGATTGAAGAAGGTATCATCAACAATATCTACACGGGACAAGTTCCAGAGAACAAGATTGGCCTTTACAATGTTCACCAACGTGTGAAACTCATATATGGCGAAGGATTAACGATTCGTAGACTGGATAAAGGAACTCACATACATTTTGTAATACAGAAGGAGATTCGATGAAAGCGATTCTAGTGGAAGACGAATACTTGGCACGAGAAGAATTGGAATACTTAATTAAGACACATAGTGATATTGAAATCATTGGGCGTTTCGAAGATGGGATTGATGCACTTAAATTCGTGCAGGATACGCAAGTGGACGTTATTTTTCTAGATATTAATATCCCTTCGTTAGATGGTGTTCTATTGGGTAAAAGTATTAGTAAATTTGCGCAGAAACCATATATCGTCTTTATTACTGCTTATAAGGAGCATGCAATTGAGGCTTTTGAAATTGAGGCCTTCGATTATATTCTCAAACCATATCACGAGTCACGCATTACCTCCATGCTACAAAAGTTACAAAATGCTCACACTAGAGATATTGAAATTAATCATCAACCCATACCAGAGCGTAGTGGTATTAAGAACAAAATCAATCTGTGGAAAAACGAGAAAATTATGGTGACTGATATTGATGATATCTATTATGCTTCTGCCCAAGAGAAAGTGACCTATGTGTATACCCGAACGGATGAATATTCATTACACATGAGCATCTCGGAATTCTATAATAGTCTACCTCAAGACCTATTCTTCCGCTGTCATCGTTCATATATCATCAATATTTCTAAGATTAGAGAAATCATTCCTTGGTTTAATAATACGTACCTTTTAAAAATGAAAGATCTGGACTATGAAGTCCCCGTTAGCCGCAGTCATATTAAAGAATTTCGGCAGATTATGAATATCTAAATGCATTTGGTACCGCTTTCATAGCATCTCATGCCATAACCGCCCATCCAACTTCTACAAGGGCTATAATTCGGTTATAAGGTTACATTAACATCATGAGAAATGAGAAAGAAGGGCCAAACCTATGAAAAATACACCTATGAATCGTTGGCTAATCGTTCTTGGTACGATCATCATTCAGATGGGTCTTGGAACAATCTATACATGGAGCTTATTCAATCAACCACTCGTTAGTAAATTTGGCTGGGATCTCAGTTCAGTTGCGATGACCTTCTCTATTACTAGCTTTTCGCTCGCAATTTCAACGCTATTCGCAGGTAAGCTACAAGATAAGTTGGGTATTCGTAAACTCATCACCATCGCAGGAATAGTCCTTGGACTTGGTCTCATTGCAAGCTCTCAGGTACATTCGTTATTCCTCATATATCTACTAGCTGGTGTGGTCGTTGGATTCGCAGATGGTACTGCCTATATTACTTCTTTATCTAATCTGATCAAATGGTTCCCTAACAAGAAGGGTCTAATTTCTGGCGTGTCTGTTGGTGCTTTCGGTATGGGTAGCTTGATTTTTAAATATATCAATTCTGTATTTATTAGTTCTATGGGGGTATCGCAAGCGTTCCTAATATGGGGAGTTATTGTGATGATCATGGTCATATTGGGCGCTCAGATTATTCGCGAAGCTCCTGTAGTTGATCAATTGAGTCCGACTGAACTTGCTCATGGTGATGACAAAAATTTCACTGTGAAAGAAATGTTAAGAACCAAGGAAGCTTATCTCTTGTTCATTATTTTCTTTACCGCTTGTATGAGTGGACTGTATCTTATTGGCATCGTAAAAGACATTGGTGTGCAATTAGTTGGACTATCTGTTGAAAGTGCTGCTAATGCTGTAGCTATGATCGCCATCTTTAATACAGCAGGACGAATTATACTTGGCGCTCTATCCGACAAAGTTGGTCGATTACGTGTTGTAGCAGGTGCATTGATTATTACGACGGCTTCCGTACTTGTGTTAAGTTTCGTGCCGCTGAACTATGGTATATTCTTTGCTTGTGTGGCAGGAATCGCCTTTTGCTTCGGTGGTAACATCACTGTATTCCCAGCGATTGTCGGAGATTTCTTCGGCCTGAAGAATCATAGCAAGAACTACGGAATCATCTACCAAGGTTTCGGGCTCGGTGCATTATCCGGTGCATTCATTGCCTCCATCACTGGAGGATTTAAACCAACGTTTATCGTCATAGGTATTCTCTGCATCATCTCTCTCATTCTGATCACCATTCTTAAACCTCCAGTTCGAGGTAAAGTGAAGAAGAAACGAATGCATTTGAAACCAGATGGTACGTTAGTGTAACCAATCTATAGTTCGCTAAGCTGATCTTGGTGTCACAACAACATGTCCTTCTGTCCCGTATGTGGATGGGAGGATTGTTGTATTGTGCAATGATTATTCATTCTTTATTCGTAGCTCAAATCGAGTGAAGTGCTCTTAGCTAATTTCACTTCCATCCTTACTTTACAGTTAGACCTCAAATAACTTCCACCCTCTACTTCTATTCTGTACTCCGAGAACCCTAGAATTTCCCCCACATAATCGATGTGATCCTCATAGAATATCTCTACTAAACTTTTAGTATCTAAACAATACGCCAACTGATCAGAAGTCAGAATGATTCTCCATACCTGATTAATTTTCCTCATTGATTAACGCCCTCCATGAATAGATCAATACACCACAAGTTTCCTAAGACAAGACCAATAATGAGTCATTTCTTCAGCAGATTAGTCTAATTACGGAAAATCACCTCCAAAAATGCTGATGGATTGGTTTAAATAACGCAGTAGAATACATGCATATATCTAAACGCCTATTTTATAATTAAGTTACAGGTATTAAAATAAAAACCTCTCATCCCTTAAACGAGCCACTGAAATAGTCCTCAAATATTTGTGAAGAATGATCGCTAAGATAACGGTCTGCAAGCCTGATCGTTGCAACAAATACTCATACTGGGCACACTAAAAATCCCCCAACCCAGTAACTGGATTGGAGGATCCTAGATCAATACTTTCTATTATTTATTTCTCGCTCAGCAATGGACTGAGTAAATATACTTTCTGGCAATACGATACGTTTCGGCAGGTTCTTGCCACCCATGATTTCTTTTACAACCTGCATCAGATTCATTCCCAAAAGTGGATTGCATTCGACAACAGCGTTTATTTTCCCTTGAACCATCATTTCAAAAGACTTACGAGTACCATCCACAGAGATGATGACAATGTCTATACCAGGACGTAATCCTGCCTCTTCCATCGCTTCAATGGCACCTAATGCCATATCGTCGTTATGAGAGAACAAGACATCGATGTCTTCACCTAATTCCTCAATAATAGACTGCATAACTTTTTTGCCCTGTTCAAGGGTGAAATTGGCTGATCTAGTCTTAAGTATCTTCAAGTCAGCTCGTGAATCAATGATCTCTCGAAAACCATTTTTCCGCTCAATCGTTGGGGAAGAATCCATGGTACCCTGAAGTTCCACAATGCCGATAGGTCCTGGCCTACCCTTCATTTTGTCTAACAAATACTTACCGGCTTTGCGACCCTCATCATAAAAATCAGATCCAATAAAAGTCACATACAGAGATGAATCCGTCACATTAACAGAACGATCAGCTATGATAACCGGAATGCCTGCTTGCTTTACTTCCTGAAGTATTGGCTCCCAACCCGATTGTACAACAGGTGCAATCGCGATAACATCTACCTTTTGTTTAATAAAAGACCGAATCGCTTCGAATTGCTTCTCCTGCGACTGCTCAGCGTTCTCGAATAGCAGCGTTATTCCGGCTTCTTTAGCAGATTCCTTAACCGAGTTCGTATTGGCTTTACGCCAATCACTTTCCGAACCCAACTGAGAATAACCTAAAGTTATCTTCTGAGTAGAATGCTGAGATTCACTGAGTACTGTATCTTGAGGCATTACTTCCATATTTACTTGGTTTCTTGATTCTCCTGAACTTGCTTGGTTGGTATTCCCTGTATTAGATGAGTCCACAAGTGATTCTGTGTTCTGAGTAGACTCGCAACCAAGAAATAAGAAGCTAACAAGAACAATCATCCACATCATTAATACCATTCGTTTATCCATCGTATTCCCTTCCTATAAGCAGGTATGAGGACAATATTATTTGACATTACTTTCTATCTGAAAGCTTGACATATTCCGCTTCAAATTGGAAGTCCTCATATTCCCAAGAAAAAAAAGAGCAATGGCTGGCTAACCTCTTCTAGACGAACGCCTCGTAGTAAAAATCCTTTGAAAGACGATAAAGCTGAATAATAATAGGCCAATAACAATCTTGGTCCACCAAGAACTCAGGGTTCCTTCAAAACTGATGATTGTTTGGATAACCCCTTGAATCATGACACCAAAGAACGTACCCGCAATATAGCCTACTCCCCCAGTTAATAAGGTCCCCCCAATAACGACTGCTGCAATGGCATCCAGTTCGAGTCCATTCGCATGAAGGCCATAACCTGAGAGCATATAGAAAGTAAATACAACACCTGACAATGCAGAACAGAATCCGCTTAATGTATACACAAGAATTTTCGTGCGTGCCACGGGTAACCCCATCAATACAGCTGATTGTTCACTTCCACCCAATGCATAGACATTACGACCAAAGCGCGTATAATGTGCCACATAAATGCCGATCGCAACAGCTACCAATGCAATCAGCACACTGATGGAGATGAAATTACCACCGGGAAGATGAATCTTAGTCTGAGCCATACTCATATAAAACGTATTATTAATCGTAATTGTATTGATACTAATCACATAACAAAGTCCCCTAGCCAAGAACATGCCCGCTAACGTTACGATAAAGGGTTGAATATTAAAGTAATGAATCAAAGCGCCCATAGCACAACCAAAAGTAGCGCCGATCATCAGCACCAATGGAATAACAACCCAAGGCGACCATCCTACATTCTGTATTAGACTAGCTGATACCATGGTCGTAAGGGCAATCATGGATCCAACAGATAAGTCAATGCCACCTGATATAATGACAAAAGTCATTCCTATAGCTACGATCAATAGAAAGGCATTATCAATCAATAGGTTAAGCAGCACCTGTAAGGAGAAGAAACCGGTATATCGAAAGGCCCCCGCGACAAACATCACCATAAATAAAGCCACCGTCACGATAATTGGAAGATACTGTTTCTTAAGCATGTCGTGTAACCTCCGCCTTATCCGAATACTTACGATATTTTCGTCGTTCGAATATTTTCTTTCGGAACGCCTCAGACTGTATCAAACAAACAACTAAGACGACAAAGGCCTTCACAACCAAGGTTATTTCTGGAGGTACGCCAATCATATAAATTGTTGTCGTTAATGTCTGAATAATGAGTGCGCCGATCAGCGTCCCTGACAAGTAAAATCTACCACCATTCATCGAGGTTCCTCCAATAACAACAGCAAGTATAGCGTCAAGTTCAACCCATAACCCTGCATTGTTACCGTCAGCGCTGGAAACGTTGGAACTAAGAATCAAACCTGCGATCCCTGCACATATACCACAAAAAGCATATACGGAAATTAAAATAGCCCTTGAACGAATGCCAGCCAAGCGACTCGCTTCTGAATTCGTACCCACGGATTCTATAAATAAACCAAGTGCTGATTTACGAGTCAAAAGTAATGCTGTAATAAATATAGCCAGCACGATAAATACAGAGAACGGTAACCCCAAGAGCGATCCCGCACCAATATAATTGTAGCGTGGGCTTGAGACAGTAATAATCTGACCGCTCGTAATAAGCTGAGCAATTCCTCGGCCTGCCACCATAAGAATGAGTGTTGCAATAATAGGCTGGATTCCTCCTAAAGAAACCAATAAGCCATTCCATAAACCTAATACAATGGCCAACACTAGCGAAATCACGATGGCAAGAAGTACTACAGCAAACCCATTCTGATCACTACTCTTACTAAGCGTCATACAAGCTAATGCCCCTGTAATTGCTACGATCGAACCGACGGAGAGATCTACCCCTTTGGTCGCAATAACTAGGGTCATTCCAATCGCAACGACAATCAGAGGTGCACCGAAGTTTAATATATCTATCAAACTTCCATATAGATGACCATTACGGATCTGGATGGAGAAGAAATCAGGAGAGTAGCATAAATTAAATAACAAAAGTCCTGCTAACATCGTTAAAGGCCAAAATAAGTGATGCTTCATTAATCTAGCCATGAGTTGAATTCCCTCCTGCAATAGCTTGTAAAACGTTATGTTGACTTATTTCTTGACCATTCATCTCTTGAATCTTCTTGCGATCACGAAGGATTGCGATACGGTCACTAACACGAACGACTTCCTCTAATTCTGACGAAATAAATAGAAATGACATCTGCTGTTCTCGGGATAAGGATATAACCAATTTCTGAATTTCTGCTTTGGTACCGACGTCAATTCCACGCGTAGGCTCGTCTAAGATAAGTAACTTAGGCTGCATTATCAGCCAACGAGCGAGAATGACTTTTTGCTGATTACCACCACTTAAGTTCTTGACCAAATGCTCTGGATTGGAGGGTTTGATATTCAGCTTCTTAATATACTCCTCTGCGATCTCATCTTGCTTCTTACGAGGAATCGTTCTGAAGAGCCCACGATTAGCCTGAAGTGCAAGAATAATGTTCTCCCTTATCGTTAAATTCTCAATAATCCCTTCTGTTTTTCGATTCTCGGAACAGAATGCGATCCCTTGATTAATAGCTTGTTTAGGAGATTGTACCGTTCCGCCGACATCACCGAGCTTAAGTTCCCCTTGATCCGTACGATCAGCTCCGAAGAAGAGTCGTGCAAGTTCCGTTCGTCCGGAACCTAGGAGTCCTGCAAGTCCAACTACTTCTCCCTTACCAATCTGTAAGGAAAAAGGCGCGATCACTCCTTGTCTACCAAGCGCAGTTGCCTGGATCAATACTTCATCCATTCCAATACGTCCTTCTGTCGTCTTCGGAATGTCTTCAAGCATGTGAAGTTCCTTACCAATCATTTTGGATACTAAATCTATTCGAGGGAGATCCTTGGCTAAATATTCCCCTACAAACTCTCCGTTACGGAGAATGGTTATGCGATCTGACATTTCATATACTTGATCTAAGAAATGAGTAACAAATAAGATGGCCAGACCCTCATTCTTTAATTGATTCATGATCTGGAATAGCTGTTTCACTTCATTCTGATCTAAACTGGACGTAGGTTCGTCAAGAATTAGGACCTTTGCAGAAACATCCAAAGCACGTGCTATCGCAATAAGTTGCTGTATCGCTACGGAATAACTATGTAAAGGCTTTGTTACATCGATTTGAAGTTGTAGTCGCTCCTTGAGTAGTTGTGAAGCTCTGCGATTAATTTCTTTCCATAAAATCCGACCATAACGACGAGGTTCTCGTCCGATAAAGATATTCTCAGCAACAGATAAATTTGGACATAAATTAACTTCCTGATATACGGTACTTATCCCGAGCTCGACAGCATTCTGTGGGCTCTGGAGCGATATTGTTCTACCCTCTAATTCCACTGTACCTTGATCATTCGCATATACCCCGGTTAGCACCTTGATCAAGGTTGACTTTCCAGCACCATTCTCTCCCATTAATGCATGAACTTCTCCAGGGAATAAGCGAAATTGGACGTTAGAAAGTGCCTTGACTCCTGGAAACTGTTTGTGAATATCCGTCATTTGTAAAATTGGACGTTGTTCTTCCATATTTTTGTCTCCTTTCCTCACTGTTGTATAAAGTCACTTCATCAAATAACTCTTTGACGAAGTGACCCTTGAATTAATACTTCCGATTAGGAAGTGCTTCTTTCGCTTGTTCGATCGTAAATGTACCTTCTTCCGTTACTGTGCGTTTTGGAAGTTCTTTCCCTTCAACAACACCTTTAACAGCTTCCATTAATTGTCCACCAAACAATGGGTTACATTCTACGATAAAGTTAATCTTACCTTCGCTTGCAGCTTGGAAGCCGTCTTTAATTCCGTCCACTGTGATAATCTTAATATCTACACCAGGCTTTAAACCTGCTGCTTCAATTGCCTGAATAGCGCCAAGAGCCATATCATCATTATGAGCGTACAATACATCGATATCTTTATTAGCCTTCAAGAAAGCTTGCATAACTTCTTTCCCTTTGGCTCGTGTAAAGTCACCTGTTTGAGAAGTAATAATCTTCAGATTAGAATGATCTTTGATTGCAGCTTCGAAGCCTTCTTTACGATCAATAGCAGGGGCTGAACCCGTTGTGCCTTGCAACTCAACGATGTTCACTTGATCGGTAGTGTCTTTATATTCTTCAACGAGCCATTCACCCGCCTTTTGCCCTTCTAACACGAAATCAGAACCTAAGAACGTCACATAAAGAGATGTATCCGTAGAATCAACAGACCGGTCCGTTAGAATAACTGGAATGCCTGCGTCTTTTGCTTCTTTCAGAACCGTATCCCAGCCGGACTCAACCACTGGAGAGAAGCCAATAACATCTACTTTTTGTTGAATAAAGGAACGAAGCGCCTTAATTTGATTCTCTTGTTTTTGTTGAGCATCAGAGAATTTCAGATCAATTCCTGCTTCTTTAGCTGAATCTTGAATGGATGTCGTATTCGCTGTACGCCAGCCGCTTTCTGCCCCAACTTGCGAGAAACCAAATACAATTTTCTTATCTGTGGCTACAGTCGCCTCCGTTGTAGTCTTATCAGGTTGATTGGCGTTCTCTTTCGTCGTAGCCCCATTATTGCTACCACATGCCGTTACCAACATCAATGACATTAATAATGTAAGAACCCCTACTTTTTTTGCTTTTCTCATATTTTTCGTACCTCCCCTTGTCATCACCATTCATTGGCGTGACTTCATTATAGAGCGCTTTCAAGTATTGGTTATACGGAGATCCTTAGGTATTCCCTTTGTATTTTTGTTTATTTTCCTTTTTATCTTTTCATGTTGTATGTTTTTTTGTTTAAAAGTTGTTTTTTTTAGTCTCATCTGGTTATCCATAGAAAATAAGGCATTTATTTGATATGATAGTCCGATAGCTGAAATCGCTTACATTAATATTATGGAAGGGTTACCTGACCCATATGAGATTATTACAATGGATTACTTCAAGCTTAAGGGCTAAACTACTGACCCTATTCGTCATTCTGACTTCCGTCCCCTTGATCGCGGTGGGTTCAGTATCCTATCAGAAATCATTCAATACAGTCAGTAGCCATAGTAAAACGGCAACGTTGATGGTTGCTGATCAGCTTGGCCGAGATATCGATATTCTGTTCCAAGACGTTGGAAAGCTACTTGAAATGAGTAATAACCCAACAGTTCATCATTTTTTGTATTCTCAGACAGAGACTTATGAGGATGCCAAAGAAATATTAACAACCTTTGATTTATACAGGGAGACATATAAGTTCGAGAATGTTCTCAACATTTCCATGGTTAACTTGTATGGAAAAGGAATCAGTGAACAGGTCGGCGTATTCCAGCTAGATGTTAATCCACTCCGTAACCCTCACTTCACATGGCTTCTTAAGCACCCCGATCAAGTACTGAATATTTCCCCTTCTGACGCAGATCAGCTAGATCGGTTGGATGGATTTCAATACAAGCAGCCAAACGTCATTTCCATCATGGCAGCAGTAAAACAACAAGTTACACATGAAGTTATCGGATTTATTGTAATTGACCTAGATGATTCTGTAGTTGAGCAATTTATCGACAATACAGCGATTGGTCAGACTGGATTCTTCTCTGTCATGGATGAGCAAGGCAATCCTATCTTTGTACCCTCACAGTTGAATAAGCAGAAGCAAGCGATTCAATTGCAACCAACTGAGCTGACAAATCAGCTTATTCATAAGCGGGGTAGCTTCGTTGATACTTCCCAGGGCAAACCGAAATTTATTGTATATACCAAATCGGAAGAGACGGGTTGGACCATCGTTGGTTCCGCACCCTTGCAGGAAATTGTTGAAGAAGCCAATGAAATCAGGCAAGTCATCATCATCAGTGTCGTGCTTAGCATTCTATTTACAATTACCTTATATTTCTTTATGACCCGATGGCTTATTCGACCTGTCCATTTATTAAAGAAACAAATGCGTCAAGCGGCTTCTGGTTTTCTCGAAGCTAAAGTGAAGACGACAGGACAAGATGAGATTGCGGACCTTGGTAAAAGCTTCAACACTATGCTACAGCAAATCAAAATGCTTCTCGAAAAGGGTATACACGAACAAGAACAAATTAAAAAAGCGGAGTTACGAACGTTACAAGCTCAAATCAACCCTCATTTCCTATATAACACGCTGGATTCCATTGTATGGATGGCCGAAGCCAATAAGAATACTCAAGTTATACAACTTGTTCAAGCGCTCTCACGATTCTTTCGTATCAGCTTAAGCAAGGGACGAGATTGGATTTCGTTAAAGGATGAGCTAGAGCATGTCCAAAATTATTTAATTATTCAACAAATGCGCTACAGAGATATACTCGACTACGAAATTGATGTTCATCCTTCTTTGTTAAATACACCTATTCTAAAAATGACGCTACAGCCTATTGTGGAAAATGCTCTCTATCATGGGATCAAGAACAAACGAAGAAAAGGACTTATTCGGATCAGTGCGCAAGCGGAACGTGATGGAGTCTTCACTTTAGTGGTAGAGGATGACGGCATAGGAATAACATCTGAACGCATGGAACAGATCCAACAAAGACTGAACATGGCATCCTCTCAGGAACTAACAGAAGATAACACAATCATCGGATTTGGTCTCTATAATGTACATCAGAGGGTCCGTCTATATTACGGAAGTAACTATGGGGTAACCATAGAAAGTGTAGAATTACAGGGGACACACATATCAATACATATTCCGATAGAACGGAGGGATCATCTGTGAAGAAGGTTATGCTAGTTGACGATGAAATATTGTTCAGAGAAAATATACGCGACTGTATCCAGTGGGAACAAGAAGGCTTCGAATACTGTGGTGATGCTTCGGATGGTGAGGTCGCCCTCCCCCTTATTGAGCAATGGATGCCAGATATCCTCATCACTGACATAAAAATGCCGTTCATGAATGGCTTGGAGCTCAGCTCTATCATTCGCAAACGTATGCCGGACATTAAAATTATTATTCTGAGTGGACATGACGAGTTCGAATATGCCCAGGCGGCGCTACGAATTGGAGTCGATGAATATTGTATTAAGCCCGTCAGTGCAGCTGATATTATCAAACAATTACATCAGATGAGTCAGAAGATTGATTCGGAAAGACTGGAGAAGGAACAATTACATAAACTTACGCAAATGGTAGCTAATCAGACCATGCGCACACAAGACATGCTTCTTACCGATCTATGTAGTGGTTTCATTACAACCGTTGAAGCCGTTCAAGCAGCAACCTCCCTATCTCTGCATCTGATCGCCAAATATTATACCGTCATCATTACCGAATTTCGCAGTCGTGAAAGTGAAAGTAGCCTATCCATAGATAGTTCTGTCATATCGCAATATGAGGCTCAGTTCGAACAGAATCTAAAAAACAACGTTGAATTTCTATCGTTTAAGCGAATACGTACGGAAAGGGTATGGATCCTGCAAGGAAATACAGTAGAACAGCTTCAGCATACGATCGAGTCCATTCAAGAACAACACTCTCTCACAGATCATTTATTCACTTCAATCGAACTAACCTATGGAATGGGTACGATTCAAGATCGATTACAGGGCATTCATGATTCCTATCTAGAAGCGGAAGAAGACAAACATTGGCGTCGTCTTACTAAGCTGAATCGAAATGCCTTATATACCATTGCTGGAGACTCTCTAGATCATACAATTTCATTAGATCACAGTGTATTTATCGAGTTCCTCAAGTTCGGGTCACCAGCCAACATTCAGCCATTTGTTGAACAGTTCGCTTCAGATTTAAAAAGATTGAATTGGAATACATCTTTTTATGGCTACTATATTCTAAACGACCTTATCCTCAAAGTATTTCAGAGTGTAAAGGAAACATTTCTAAATTCAGCAGATGACACATCCGAAATATTTGGAAGACTACAAAAGCAAATTGAAGCTATCGATGGTTGGGAGAAAGCATTCATTTACCTAACGAATCTTGCACAACAATACTGGTTACGACGTAAAGATGCAACTGATAAGTATACCGAAATGCTAAACCAAGTGAAAGAATATATCCATCGTTCTTATCACAACAATCAATTATCGCTACTAGATGCTGCCGAATATGTCAGTGTAAGCCCTAGCCATCTTAGTAAAATATTTAGCCAGGAAATTGGCCAAACATTTATCGAATACGTCACGCATGTTCGCATTCGTAAAGCAATGGAGCTCCTGAAATCAACTCATGCTAAATCATATGAAATTGCCTTTCAGGTTGGCTATAATGATGCTCATTATTTCTCTAACTTGTTCAAGAAGTCAACGGGGATGACAACGAAGGAATTCCGACGGAAAGATACGATCTCTATCCAGTCATCTGGAACGGACGGATCCTAACATGCTAAAGTACACAACAATCATTAGCACAATACTCTGCTTTGTTGGATTATGCGTATTTCTCATCATAATCAACTCTAAAGAGGAGACGTCCGCCCCCATCAGAGCTATTCCATCAACAACAAATCATGAGCGTACTTCGATCACACGGACCTTTGGTATTATTTATCCTATGGCCCATTCATATTATGGAATGATTACAGAAATTGCAGAAGAGACTGCTAAAGCAAATGGGGTTCATCTTATTGTAAAAGCGCCAGACGAAACGAGTGTTGAGCAACAAATCCGAATGATGGATACATTCATTCAACAACAGGTGGATGGGATCGCAATCGACCCCATCGATTCCGTTGCACTCATTCCAATGATTAATAAAGCAATGAACTCGGGCATTCCAGTCGTTTGTTTCGAATCGGATTCGCCCGAAAGCAAACGTCTCGCATTTATCGGTACGGATAACCATCATTCCGGTAAGCAGATGGGCGTTATCATCAGCTCTCTTTTGAAAAACAAAGGAATGATACTTGTGGAGACAGGCATGTCGGAAATGAACAGCCTAAGCGAACGACTCGACGGATTACTAACTTACCTAAATGAAAATACTGAAATTCAAGTTCTAGACGTTCTGTACAACAAAGGGAACTCCGCCCGTGCGACCGCTGATCTCGAATTAATGATTGATGACCATCCTCACTTCGATGCTTTCGTTGGTCTCGATTTCATTTCTGCCTCCTCTTCCATATTCGTATGGAAAGCGAAAGGGCTTGATCGATATGCCTTCACATTCGGAATGACACCCAAAATCAATGAGGCCATTCGGAATGGCCAAATCACATCCTCTCTATCTCAAAATGAACAGGAATGGGGAAAGCTCATTATTGAACGTCTGCTTCAGGCATCTGACGACAAGCCCATTCCAGTATTCGATGATACCGGGATTATGGAAATAAATCGAAGTGTCGTCCAAGATAATGAGTGAATACTTCAACGAATAGACCCGAAAGAGAGCACTTTATACAAAGTGCTCTCTTTCAGGTCTATTTGTTACATTTATGAACTCTTAGAACTCTGCCGACTTAATAAATACAATTTTTACACCGATAACTTGATCCTGCTGATTCGTAGCCATGTATGCCCCATAGGTACCGTCCCCCATACCTGTGTGTGATACAACGCCCCCGTCTAACACACCAGCTTCATGACCACTCTCGGTGATATCACAACAAGATAAATACCAAGCATTATCCGTATCAGTATCTGTCTCTTGGACATCTGAATCTGAGATTCTATACTTGTTGATATCAAAAATCCCCGCTTGCCCACTATCCACGCCAACAATAAATGAACACTTCACCCATTCCAAATGTTCCATTTGTTCAGCGACTGAACTATGGAATGCCGATAATTTGGAACATGCTTCGCCCCAATCTCTCACTTCCATCTTCCCGACTTGACCGACCCACGTTCCATTTAACACATTGTCTAGGACACCCATAATGATGGTATCCCGATTCAGTTCATAACAAGGATCAGATACAACGATTTGGCCAGACGTAATCTCAAAGTCACCTAATTGAATTATCATAAGCGTTCCTCCGATAAATATATGAATATTGTAGTATAAAGACCATATCACCATTCTACCTCATATCATTCTTCTAAGGGAACGAGTTCGCCCATTGCGCTCATATCTTTGTGATAGTACCACTCAGCATAGGATGATTCATCTGCCACGTTCAACTCGCTTGTATCGTAAATAGAAGTATATTTATAATCGTACTCTCCATCATCATTCGAATCGAAAAGTATCGCTATGTCAGGGTATCCATCCGACTTATATTTGTTCAAATAAATACCTTGAATAACCTCCTGATCGAAGGATTTGCTATTCACTAACTGCTTACTCCTATTCAACAGATCCATCTGATCTGCCTTCTCTATATTGTTGTGTAGCGTATAAATAATTTCAATGTCCGTCGGTCTATACTGGACATCCAGATTCTTCACAAATGTCTTTGATTTCTTCACATCTGTGATGAATGCCTTCACTTGATCGGTTGAGATCTTTGAAGCAGAAGTACATCCCGCTACAACAAGAACAAGAAATACGATTACTAGCCCTTGGTATCGTCTCACGAAAGATCTCCACCACCCTTATTTGTGAAATACATGCATTCTACCTTAGATAACCACATAAAGAATATTCTAATAATCATTTATAATACATAATTAACCAAATTAAGGATATCTGACTATTCTAGGATATCGTATATCGGAGGTTTAGAAGTAAATGAACATGAACAAGACCGCTAATTAAGGAGTCATCCTAATTAACGGTCTTGATTGTGTATATCTGAATTACTCGCTACGTAGAGCCGTTACTGGATCCTTCTTCGCTGCCATCTTAGCAGGAATAAACCCACCGAGCATCGTAAGCACTACACTAATAACTCCAAGTGTTATCGCATGAACCGGATCAAGTTGAGACACATTCTTAAGGTCTGTGAGATTATACAGTATCGCATTAACTGGGAACGTTAATAGATATGTGATTCCGATCCCAAGAACCCCTGAGCAAGCACCAATAATAAAGGTCTCTGCATTAAAAACTCGCGTGATATCTTTCTTTCTAGCACCTAAGGCACGAAGAACACCGATCTCCTTCGTTCTTTCCATCACGGATATATAGGTAATAATAGCAATCATGATAAGCGATACCACAAGAGAAATCGCCGCAAATGCAACCAACACTAGCGTAATACCATCCATAATGCTTCCCGAAACATTTGTGACAATGGCTGCAAGGTCAGTGTACATCACTTTGTCTTTGGTATCCAAATTTGTATTCCATTCATCCAAATAATGAATGATCGATTCTTTAGCACCAAAATCAATCGGATACAACGACACCGACGTTGGAATCTCGGTTGCTCCCAAAGAGGCAAGTACCTCAGCTTTGGTAGGCGTATTCGAAGAGGCAGATGCGCCTAGCGTGTTGGCCATTCCTTTATCCATTAGCGTCCCAGGTGAAGCCATTCCTGATGTACCACTTCCAGCAATATCTTGAGATACGAGTTGCCCTGTCAGAACATTGTGGTCAGCTTCCTGTTGTGCCAATACGATATCTGAATTCTTCGCATCTTCAATGAAATAAGTTGCAAGGTCATCAGAATATGCGATTCCTGCTGATAACGTCGACATCGTCGATCCTTCCTGAGCGCGAATCACACCAACAATATTTAAGCTTGCCGCTTTGTCGCTGTTATACATATCTATCAAATTCGAAGCTGTGCCATTTACCGAGAATAACTCACCATTTCTCTTATAATAGTCATTGTTCATCACTAGCTTCAACTCATAACCGATCAGATCAGTGAAGTTAATACTATCTACGTCATAGTTCAACCCCAATGCACTCATTGACGCGTCGGTCAATCGATTATGCTCATCCACAATCAGTACAAGATCCGTCTTCTTGGTTGGGAAATTTCCCTCAAGCACATCGTAGTATTGTTCCAAGTAGCTTCCCGTGGCAGCCCCTTGTTTACTAGGATAAGACGAAAAGGTAATACTCCCCTTATCGACCGTGGTCGCTTTAACCCCGTCTGACTTTAGCATATTCATATTCACTGTACGTGTATAAGATATCCCATCAATTAACGTAGGATCAATCTTATTCAAATACGCTAAATACTCAGTTGTCAGCACATTGTTATGAACGATTGAATTCGCAGTCGGATCATACGGATACAACTTCTTCTCAGTCGGATAAGATGGAAGATCTGTCCCCGCTACTACGCCACGTTCGGCTAGATCAATGTTCATAGCGGACTGGCTGATCGTAATCGGGAAACTCGACATAGCCCCTGTTTCATAGGAACTGATCTGCTTATCAAACCCATTCGACAAGGATAGAATTAACGCAATACCGATAATACCAATACTCGAGGCAAATGCGGTCAGTCCAGTTCGCCATTTCTTAGTAGCAATATTCTTACCCGACAGCTTTAATGCGGTTAGGAAATTCATACTCGTTTTTTTGAGCGTATAATTGGATGTTGCCTTCTGATTAGCTAGAGGATTAGTATCTGATATGGCCTTTCCATCAGAGAATTTGATAATGCGATCCGCATATTGTTCTGCCAATTCGGGATTATGAGTCACCATGATGACAAGCTTATCTTCTGCAATTGTCTTGATTAACTCCATGATCTGTTCACTAGTCTCAGAATCCAACGCCCCTGTTGGTTCATCTGCTAGAATAATGTCTGGATTATTCGCTAGAGCGCGAGCAATCGCAACCCGTTGCATCTGTCCTCCAGACAACTGATTCGGTTTCTTGTGCACATGGTCTTTCAATCCGACTTTCTCTAGCACTTCCATAGCCTTCTTATTCTTCTCAGATGTAGAAACACCACTAAGTGTCATCCCCATCTCTACGTTATCCACGATACTTAAGTGCGAAATCAGATTATAACTTTGAAATATAAAGCCAACACTATTATTACGGTATGCATCCCAATCGCTATCTTGAAAATGTTTGGTGGATTGTCCATTGATAATAAGCTCTCCACTGTCATATTGATCCAGTCCACCGACCACATTTAATAAGGTAGTCTTACCAGAACCACTCTGTCCAAGGATCGCTACAAATTCACTTTCCCTGAAATTAAGACTCACCTTATCCAATGCTACCTGGGTGAAATCCCCTGTCTTATAGCTCTTGACGATATTGTTCAACTGCAACATAAAGATGATTCTCCCTTCCCATATCCAAGCTCTCTTTAATGGTATACATACACGATAGCAAACCAATATAAACTAAACCTCAACTCGACCTATTCATAAAGTCACATTTGATCGGTTGATATTCACTTTATCTATATGAGTTATACTTATCTTCGTAGAAACTTACACTAATAAAGCCTTGTGGAGGTAACCTTATGTTTAATATCCTTGTGGTCGAGGATGACCATACATTACGCCAGCTATTCTGTACCGTTCTAACTAGAAATGGTTACCGTGCACTATCTGCTGAAGATGGTGCAGATGCTCTCACTTTACTAGATAAGGAATATATCGATTTGATTATCTGTGATATTATGATGCCTCATATGGATGGCTATGAGCTTACTAGAATACTTAGAGAAGCCAACTTTAATCTTCCGATCTTAATGGTAACAGCAAAAGAAAGCTTTACGGACAAACAAAAAGGTTATCTCATTGGAATTGACGATTACATGGTTAAGCCCATTGATGTGAACGAGATGATCCTTCGTGTCAGTGCACTACTTCGCCGAGCCCAAATTATCAATGATCGCAAGATTGTATGTGGTAATAGCCTCTTAGAATATGATTCTTTGACGGTCGTTCAACATGATGAGCGGATTATACTTCCACAGAAAGAATTCTATCTTCTATATAAATTAATATCTTATCCGAACAAGATCTTCACCAAGCAACAGCTGATGGATGAAATTTGGGGGATGGATACGGAATCCGACGAACATACGGTGGTTGTGCATATTAACCGATTGAGAGAACGCTTTAAGGGATGTCCCGATTTCGAGATCATTACGGTCAGAGGTCTTGGTTATAAGGCGGTGAAATTAGTATGATCAAGAACAACAATAGAAGTCTGTGGTGGTCTCTAGTATCCTTAGTCTTTGTAAGTATGCTTGCATCCTCATTACTTATGGCTCTCTTAGCGTTGATCTATTTTCGCTACGGCAATTTTAATATCCATGGTAGGATTCCCTTTCCACCTATTCTAATCATTATGCTGATTAGTCTGATCACCGGTTACATCATCACCTTATATGTAGGCAAGAAAATATTGTCCCCTATTACAGATTTCAGCAATGCGGCTAAAGAAATAGCCAACGGCAACTTCGATATTCATCTAAATGAATCTCATCGAGTCAGTGAGATCAGTGAAGTCGCGCATCATTTCAATATTATGGTTCAAGAGTTACAGAGCATAGAGACACTTCGGAATGATTTCGTTGTCAACGTATCTCACGAATTCAAGACACCCATCGCAGCCATTGAAGGTTATGCCACGCTATTGCAAGATAAGACCATCACGAAGGAAGAACATGACGAATATACCGGGATGATTGTAAGTAGCGCACGGCAATTGTCTACCTTGTCTGGTAATATCCTCAAGATCTCCAAGCTCGAGAACCAAGAAGTGATCTCAGACAAAGCAGCGTATCGATTAGATGAACAAGTCCGCCAAGCTTTATTACTACTAGAACCGATATGGTCCCCTAAAGAACTGACACTGAACATTGAGCTTGCGAAGCGTGTGTATCATGGTAACGAAGAACTAATGATGCAAGTGTGGTTAAACCTGCTCGGAAATGCGATTAAATTCACACCAGAAGGCGGAGAAATATCGGTTAGTCTTACCTCTAATGAGCACTGTATAACCGTAACCATCTCAGATACGGGTATAGGCATGACAAAGAGTGTGAAGAAACATATTTTCGAGAAATTCTACCAAGGAGATCATGCCAGATCTCGTGAAGGTAACGGACTCGGTCTCCCTCTAGTTAGTCGTATTATCAACTTATGCGGCGGTACGATTGACGTTAGAAGTGCATTGGGAGAAGGCTCGACCTTTACGGTCAAGTTGCCTGTGGAGTGAGGGGGGCATATGATTCTCGATAGATTACAGTCAGTGCCCCATCCCCTCCAGGGATAGAAAATGCATCTGACACATCAAAAAAGGACCCTCTCACAGATATCATATCTGAAAGAGTGCCCTTCACCCGAATTATAGGAAGTAATTCGTAATGGATTGGTCACGGGACATTACTGCTTCACTATCTAGCTTCTTCTTCAAATATGTTTTGTCGGAGGAAATGAACACACCCATAATCAAATCCACAACAAACAAGAAGGTAATATGATTGGACATCAACGCGCTGTTATTCACGGATATTTTGTCCGGGACGATGATATCGACATCCGCGTTCTCCGTAATGGGAGAGTCATAGTAGCAGGTTATCGCGATCGTCTTCGCCTGATTCATATGAGCTATGGACACGCCATCCACAATCTCTTTGCTCGAACCCGAGCGAGAGAAGGCAATGATGACATCTTCGGAATTACACTGTGAGGCTGCAATTTTCATCGCTCTGCTGTCACTGATCGCTTCGGACATGATACCAATAATGGCTAACCGATTCTTTAATGCGATAGCCGCCAGATAGGAGTCGAACAGACCGAACAAATAAATTTTGCGCGAATTCTTCAGAATATCCACAACGCGATGGAGTTGCTCCTCCGTAACGAGTGCCGAAGTATTTAAGATCAGTTCATTGTAATCCAGTGCGAGCGCATCAATGGCATTGATCTCGCGTCTCTCTTTCTTCTTGGACTGCATTTCCCGGTAAAAGGCGTCTTGGGCAAAAGCGATTTTAAAATCAATAAAGCCTTTGAAGCCTACCTTCTTGCAGAATCGGTTAATGCTCGTCTCCGACACACCAATCTCATTGGCAATGGCCGTGATCGTATTACTAGTAATAAACTCTGGATTATGAATGACATAATTGGCGATCTGATTCTCACCATATGTAAGCTTTTGTGTTTGCGATACGATCTTTGCAATGACCGCTGGAACCTGTGAAGACATGAACCTCTCCTCCTTATCTAACGATGGAATACGGCTATTTCAGTAATCCCCGCTAGCATCCATCATTATATCACACCACATAAGGTATTGAGAGTTGAACATGGTAAATCATACCCAATTATTCCATTCTTGCATGCTGTGCCTAAATTGTTCTATAGACATCGTCTTATTCTCTATGAGGTAGACGTAATCTAGCAAATTCGGCAGGTAGGGAAGTCCCATAATCTCTTTGCAGAAAGCATGGGCTGCAATTTCACTACATTTCACTACGCTTGACCTTTTCGTATAGAATCCAAGCTTTAAGACGTCTATCGGTTCCAGAAGTTCATTAGTAAATCTCCCAGACTTGTACTCTAGGTAATGATAGAATTCATGCGCCAAATGAATATCGATGAGCCGATCTAGATCCGGACTCTCTTGATGACCCATAACGCTCTCAAGAGCCTGCTGCATCTCTGATAAGGAAGAAGAATAGATCATTATTTCTGGCGGATCCTTCGCAAAATCAATTTGTGCGCGAAAAGAGACGTTATGGAATTTGCCTGACTTGCTCGTGATTTCATGCTTCAGTCCTTCTCGCTGACATAGCGATCTCACCGAGGTTCCCATATAACCTGCTGCCATCTGCCTGCCCATGTCTAGCGACGACCTCACATAATACGGAATTTGTTCCTTAGGTATTCGATGAAATAAAGGATCCTGTTCAAGCTCCGCACAAGCCAGCATTTCATCTGAGAGTACGTCTATCACTTCTCGCATCGACACGACCGTTCTCCCCTTCCTATTGGTAGGCTATGACAATCAGTTCGTCTTCCGCTACCAACATCTCCGTCTCGATCTCCAGAATCGACATCAACTGCTCCTTCGTCTGCATTCCTGTTAGATCTAACATCTTCTCTTTATAAAAGACAAATGCCTTCGGTATAGTCGCATTGGCATCGGAATATATCGTGTTGTCATCCAGAAATTCACCGAGGTATCCTCCGAACTGGGACTTCGTAATCTTCGTGAATTGAACATTCCCCTTCTTGAAACGAACAACACCTTCACGGTCAAGGACGCTGGCATATGTCGTTCTCTTCTTCATCAGACCAAAGAATGATTTCTTCACACGCTCATTGCTAAAAACACTCCATCTCCCTGTCTGTGCCGCCAACACCGTTGATTCTACTGGCTGATCTACCGATTGGGCTGCTGTCGTACGCATATCCTCTATAGACATGGCCTCCTGCCCTAACTCCTTAGACCGAAGCTCCGTTGAACCTGTGGCTATGGCACGCAGAATGTTCTTCTGACTATCGATTTCAATCGTAACCTCAACCGTGTCTTCACTAGCACCTGATTTGACGATTCGCTCTAGCACTTCGGCACGTATTCGCTTAATATCACCCTCGGTCGGATTGACAACCGTTCTCTCAAGCTGCTCCTTGACCATAGCCAATGCAACACCAATCGTGGACACATAAGGCGCATTGTTGGCGATTCTGAATTTCATATGCTCTCGCTCAGCCATTGCCGGAACAAGCACCGCCCCACTCCCGCCTCCGCCAACCAAGGTCACGAAGGATCTGTCCAATTCATAATCTTCAATCATGTCATTCACTGTCTTCATCGTCTTATCGATCGCAATATTCATGACCGCTCTGGCTGCTTCCTCGACCGTCAATCCGACATGCGCAGCAAGTGCTTCCCACGCACTGATTGCCGATACCTTGTTACCTTCCGCATAATCTCCTTCAGGAATGTATCCAAGAATGTTAGCTGCACCAGCCAATGTATAGGAATAGTCCTTCCCGTTCCCACTTTCACAAATCACATATTCCTGTGGGTCTCCATCTCTGGGACTAATAAACTTCACTTTAGGCTGCACAATCTGATCACTTGGAGCAAATGCCTCATATTCTTTGCCCGCGATGTGTGCGCTTCGCGGTCCAATATCAATGATTCTCCCATTGGCTACTTTAATCATGCTTCCTCCGGCAATACCAAGGGTACGAACATCCAGCGATTGCAGATACGTTCGATGTCCACCGACCTGGGCATTCTTAATCATGACCTTCCCGTTCTTAATGACAGATATATCCACACTTGTCCCGCCGACCTCGAAGAATATCCCGTCTGAGATCTTCTCGTACATCAATGCCCCCGCAACGCCTGCTGCAAGACCCGAAAGCATCGTGAGAATGGGACGCTTACGTACTTCATCAATACTCATCACGCCACCATCACATCGCATAATCATCAGTGGGGATTTGATGTTCGCGTTCTTGACGGATTTCTCTGTCATGTTGGCAGTCTCCATCATTTTGGGAATGAGCGATGCATTGACAACTGCCGTTCTGGTTCGTGTCTTCAATCCGTACAGCTGAGAAATTTCATGGCCTCCTGTCGCATATATCCCTTTCTTATGCGCGATCTCAACCACTCGAAGCTCATTCGTCGGATCGTCTACACTATACGCTTCAGACGCTACAATGACTTCTGCCCCTTGCTTCGCTAGATCATCTATTGCCGCAGCAATATCTTCCTCCTTCAAGTTCTTTGAGTCCAGATACGTATGATACGTCTTCAAATATTTGCCCGGAGCGAGCTCAATATTCCCCGGATTGGATTCCGAACGGGCACTTATACCGTCTAGCCCAGAGCCCATCCCGATAATACCAACTCGTGCCACGTCACCCTCTAGTAGTGCATTCGTTGCCTGCGTCGTTCCGTGTGCAATAAAGGTGACATCATCTGGTAGAATACCCTGACTCTCCAGAATTTGATTCAAAATTTGAACGATCCCTTTCGCCACGCCATCTTCATCGTGGTGAGTGGTCGGTATTTTCATCTTAGTAATGACTTCATATGTTTCATTGTCTATCACAGCAGCATCCGTAAATGTACCTCCAACATCTATCCCTACTCTAACCTTTCTTCTGTCCATCATATGCTCCTCCTAAATGACAGGCAGGAGCCCGCAAAGGGCCCTGCCCGAAATAGTCTCACCCATTAGAAGATCATGAATGATCCGATAACCATGGAAATAAGAACAGCCACCACCATCCAAGGCAACGTCTTTTTCAAAATTTCATTGATATCACTCTTCGTGAAATCTGCTACCCAAACATTATGTGAGTTCGTCGGATCGGATACCGCTTGGACGTTACTGACAACACGCAAGGCAAGCATCGCGGCTATAGGTGTCATACCAGCCGTTACGAACAGGGCAGCAATACCGCTACCGAGTCCCCATACATTTAGAGGTCCGCGGTAGATCGCAAGTGGCGATAACAGCGTGAAGAATATAACGTACATCCACGGACTACTTGGAAGCACACTCTCAATGAGTGGTGAAATGAGCGATGCTACTTGTGGCGCCATGACCGAATTGAGCAAGATACCAATGCCGATCATCAGGGCCAGTGCTCCTGCAATATCTTGGATTCCTTCTACAAGCGCACTGGATAGCACATGAATTGGGCGCTTCGGTAACGTCAGAATAATCGTTACAATCGCACCTATAATAACCGCGGGCACGATATCGAGCTTGAATGCAAAGACAAGAATGACGGGAACGAGTGGGCTAATCAGCGCAATGGTGGGAACCTTACGACCATCCCCTCCGGTGCTAGCGCCCGTAGGCATCGCCCATGCTTTGCGTCCCTTGCCGTCTATTCGAATATAAAAGACAATCATCGCCAAGGAGACTATAATTAATGGCAATGCGGCAACCAGTGTATAATCCGCAATCGTCTGAACAGACAGACCCAGTACATCAACATAAACCGCCCATGTAGATACGTTGAACAATGCACCCACACCGACCCCCGATAGGACGACGATAGAAGCAACGAACTGCGATATTCCCGCTGTCAGCATAATTGGAATAACAATCGTTCCGACCAAGATCACCATACCTAGGCCACCTGCCGCAGAAAAGATAATGGAAGCGGTAACAAAAAATAGGATTGCAATGATCAGCGGCTTGTCACCAGCAAGTTCAGCGGCTTTTCGAATGATCGATTTCGTAATGCCAACTTTATTGAGAATTTGACCGAACCAGGCACCGAACACTAGACCTGCGATCGCACCAGAAAGTCTCATCGATCCCGCAGATAGAATGGTCTTGGCTATTGTCGTCGCTTCTGGATCGTTCGACATCCATGGAACCCCTGCGATCACCGCAAACAGTATAGCCATAGTGGGAAGTGCAAGAATGGTAGGCAGTTTCCTCGTCATCATTAACCCAATAAATACTAAAAAAATGACCAAAATCCCGATGGCTTGAACCCACATTAAAGATGTCACACCAATCTCCCCTCTCATATTGGTTACACTTGCATTCCCTATCCATTCGCTAGTCTATACTTCCAGGTAGGCACCCTGTTCTTTCAGAACAGCCTGCACATCCTTGATGTTCACATCTTGAACTGTAGTCCCCTTCTGAACAGCTAACGCTGCCGCAACACCTCCGGCATGACCAATGGCTCCTGTTGTAGGGGTTGTTCTCATCGCTGCCTGGGCCTCAAAGGTCGCTGAAATACATCTGCCAATAACAATCAGGTTCTTCACCGACTCGGTAATCATACAGGAGTAAGGAATACTGTACATACCGCCCCATACCAGCTTCTGGTGCTTCGTTCCCTCACCGTCGGGACTATGGATATCGATCGGATAGCCCGAATGAGCAATCGTATCTTCGAATTTGCGCTGTTCAAGAAGGTCCTCCGCCGTGAGCGTATATATGCCTTTGATCTGTCTTGAACTCCGGACGCCAATGGATGGACCTGTATATTCTACGACAGCATTCTCAAAGCCAGGAATATATTTATGTACGAACAATTCAAGCTCCCGACACTGCTTACGTCCTACCATTTCAGCCTTACTCAAGCTAATCGCATCTGTGGCATCATGGCCCAAAATTCGAGTCGTATTCAGAATAACTTCGCCAGGGTTGTTCGTCTCAAAGAACAGAATGTTCTCACGTGGGATCGATATTTCTCCCTTGGCCTTCGCTTCTCTGAATAGACTATCGAAGCCACCTACAGATAACCGTGACGATGTCTCGATAATGGATGTATCCCCGTTATACAGTGGGAAATCATCCGGATGCTCATGTATGTATTGTTTCACTCTAGGAATATTCACGTTGTACATCTTCATATTCAGTGTCATCGGCTGGGTCGCCCCATCAGACTCTCTGCCTATTGTATAATCGACACCCGCTCTAGCAGATAAATCGCCATCTCCCGTAGCATCAATGAATACAGAGGCATGAATTTCACTTAGTCCCGATTTATTGCAGACGGTAATACTGACAACCGTTCCGTCCTCTGTCTTCACATCACCCAACATCGTATGATATAAAATTTCGCCGCCATTCTCCACTACCATTAACTCCAATTCATGCTTCATGGCCTCTGCATCAAATGGCGTAACCGAATACGTAAAACCTACCGTATCCACGATATGTCCAGGCGATTTACCCAGTTTCTTCAGTCGCTCAATAAGTTGGTCCGTATATCCTTGAATCGCCTGCTTCTCACCTGCATGAAACGTCATCATTGGACCTACCCCATTGGATGTTAACGTTCCTCCTAAGAAACCCTGCGATTCTACAATCAGTGTCCTTGCTCCTGTACTAGAAGCAGCAATCGCGGCCATAGCGCCAGAGATGCCTCCGCCCATCACGACAACGTCATATAGTTGATTATTTCCCAATCTCCTTCACTCCCTTTAGGTCATGATTAATCATTTCTTGATCATAGATTAACAAACCACCTTCAAAATGTAAATGCTTTCAGGATATTATTTTCTAAATAAACTTAAATATAGAAAATTATTTACTAAGAAAAAAGCCTTGGGAGAGCGTAAGCAGAATTCATACCTGCTTACGCTCTCCCAAGGATGATAATCGGTCTGGTGTGACCGTGTATTTAGAGATTGTGATTGTTAAGTTATTTATATGCTGCGGGTTCTGGTTAGATTCTTAGATGATCGTTTCTGAGCCTGAACTTGACGTTGTGAGAAGGGTCTTAACCAGCTCCATTCAAATAAAAAAGAACCAGTGCTCAATCATATGAGTTCTGGTTCTTGTATTTATTGATCACATTTTAGTCGTCATTATGGTTGTCGTCTTGATCATCATCATCGTCATCATTGTCAAAATCTTTATCGACAGAAACAATCTTAGCCGTCTTCGCATCCACCTTAACTTCAGCAGTTCCGCCATCTATCTTCAATTCAACTTCATAGACCAGTCTACCATCATCACGATCTAGATCAACTTCGATAAATGTTCCTTTGAGATGATTCACTGCGATAGCACTTGCTTTACTAGCTCCAATCATAGAGTCAATCGCAGTAGATGTATCGTTCGTATATTTATAATCGTCTTCGTCATCATCGTCGTTATCACTTCTAACCCCTAGAGACTTACCTGTATATGCCTCGATTAACACGTCAATTTCCTTCTGTCCTTGATCGATCTCGACCTTGTAATACACCTGCGTATTCTTCTTCTTAAGCTCAATGCTCTCGACCTGACCCTTAGCTAGAGCAAGTGCTTTTTGTTCTGCTAGCTCAACTCCAATAACTTGCTTCTGCGTGCTGTTACTTGTGCTAGAATTAGCAGCTTGTACACTTCCTACTCCGTATACTCCACCGATTGCAATAATAGCTAGTAATGCACCAGCACCTATTTTCTGTTTCATCTTCATTTCATGTTCCTCCTCATATGTTACTTTCTTTTATATTCTCAATATACCCTTACCAAATGAGAGCAAAGAGATAGCAACATTAGAATTTGATGAGAAGGGCATCTGTATGGATTATATAATGATTGTTCTTCTAATCTTCAATGTCGTCATCATCGTCCCAAGTCACCGACATGATCACACCCGAAATCCCATTCACCTGTACTACCGCTTCACGTCCATCATCTGTTTCAATCTCCACAAGATAATATCCACTTCCATCCTTATCTTTGAACTTCATTTCACGCACAATACCAGGTACCTGCTTAAGAGATAAAGCGATAGCTTCTTCTCTGGTAACCAACGTTCTTACTCCTTTATCCGTACCCGTGATAGGATTCTTAGTTGGTTCAACCACATCCGGTATTATCTCATCAGTGACAACAGCTTCTAAGCGTTCAATCGATGTGATTTCCCCCTCATCTCCATCTACCCTCAGCTCGTAAAGACCCTTCTCTCTCTGAAGCTGTATGACATATGCATCATTCTCAAGAGTTGTACTCACAATCTCACCTGGATACTGTACTAACACATCCCGAACGACTTCCTCCTCTGATAAAAGAACAGGTGAGCTAGTCCATGGTTTCCATACTAATCCAATCGTTGCTAATCCCAGAAGAATCAGTACAACGACCGACATCCGTACGATTCTTTTGTTCATTCGTGATCACCTCCGTTCATATATCCTTAATATAAAGGTATGGGGTTAGAATACGGTGAGAATCAGCACAAGCCGATCTTCGTTACTTCTCTTTGTATCCATATCTCTGCAGTCGTTCCTTCCCCTTCCACACTATGAAGCTCAATACGTACTCCGATCGCTTCTGCTATCTCTACAGCTAGGGAAAGACCAAGTCCTACGCCCCCACCCTGTCTATTTCTCGCCGCATCCACTCGGTAGAATCGATCAAACACAAGAGGTAACTTATCCTTAGCAATCCCAATTCCACGATCAACAATACGTATATAGCCCTCACCCTTTAATGATCCAACATCAACTACGATACGATCATCACTATACTTCTGAGCATTATCCAAAAAGATAAATAACAACTGCTTCAATTTACTCTCATCACTATAGCCAAACACTTCATGTTGCCCATTCACATGGATCTCCCTACCATACGCATTTCGGAATGCTTTAGCTGACCCCATTGCTAATTCCGAGAGATCCAATACCTCCATGCTGATATTCCATTGCTCCTTATGCTTAGCAAGCAATAGGAGCTGTTCTGTCATTTCTTTCATTCGAATCGCTTCCGAATGAATGGCTTCAATGGATTCATTGAATAGTTCTGGGCGATCCAGCCCTTTTCTTTTCAATAGACTGGCATAACTCTCGATAATCGTCAGAGGGGTCTTAAGTTCATGCGATGCATTGGCTACAAATTGTTCTTGGCTTTTATAATTACTCTCAAGAAGCTGTATCATATCATTAAATGTCATACCCATTTCCATCAACTCATCTTTGGATTGTCCCTCTAACTTCAACTTTTTGAAACGCCCACTACGTCGAATTTCTTGCATCGTTAGGGTCATCGCACGGATTGGCTTCATGATAACTCGACCCAGTAAGCGGATAGAGAACAATACAGGAATGAGCGCAATACATGTAACGATGATGAGCACGACCCGCAGAACTTGAAGTGTATCCATCGTGCCTTGTATACTTTCCGTCACTTGAACATTCATCACTTCACCATTCGACCAGATCACAGGTATGGACACCATGATATATCTCTGATCTAGAACGTCCATGACTTGAACCCGCTTGATTGTGTCATATATGACCTTCTGCTTACTGAGATCTTGTTGAGACACTGAAGTAACGGGAGCAAGACTCGTCCCATTGGGTCCTAACATTCGAATCATCCCGTCAACGGGTACATATCCACGCAATAAATCTTGTGTGGGAATCTCCCCCGCAGCCTGACGCATCGCGTTAGCAACTTGTAGCGTCTGAGCTTCTGCACGATCTACTTGGTTATTGACTGACAATTGACTAAACGTATAGTATGTAGCTAAATTCATGACAATTAGTAATATGGCAAACAACACAGACGAATATAAATGTATTTTGCTACGTAGTCTCATGGACTGTCCTTGAGAACATACCCAACACCCCGAACCGTATGAATGAGGTCCGAATCGCCAGTACGATCAATCTTTTTGCGTACATAACGTATATATACATCAATGACATTCGTATCTCCGAAATAATCGTAACCCCATACGGCAGACAATATCTGTTCTCTGCCCAACACTTGCCGCTGGTTCTTCAGAAGATACACAAGTAAATCGAATTCACGTGGGGTTAGATCAATCGTATCATCCCCTCTAAACACTTCCCTCGTGCTTTCGTTCAACTTCAAATTGCCTACACTTAGCCACTGCTCTGGGATCACTTGCTCCATCTGAAGAGAACGCAATCTTAAAGCAGCACGCACACGAGCGAGCAGTTCTTCAATAACAAACGGCTTCGTAATATAATCGTTAGCCCCTAGATCAAGACCTGACACCTTATCTTCAATGGAACCTCTCGCCGTCAGAAGTAAAATAGATATTTGTGAATCGTTAACCCTAATTTTCCTTAGCAACTCAATCCCACTCATCCCTGGAAGCATCACATCTAACAGAATGAGATCTATCCCACCTGCACGATACATTTCCAACGCATCTAATCCATTGCCTGCCTTAGCCACGCGATACCCTTCGGATTCCAACTCAATCTCAAGAACCCTAGCGATTCTTTCCTCGTCCTCTACGATCAGTATGTATTCACTCAATGCTAACGCCCCCGTTCTGATCTCGTATGATGTCATGTCATTATTTGAAAAGGATAATCAATGAATCGTATCCAGAACAATCGTTTACCGAAATGGCAAACTTACAATATAACCAATATAGAAGAATACCTCTCTACATAGAAAAGGGATTGTACTGTGTAATGTCTGATATACCGAACTTTGTGTCGGTGATGAGTATGTCTTCATTCCCATCCTTTCAGCAATTAAAGTTGCACGTTTCATATGTAATGGGTCACTAACGATCGTGAATGTCTTCAAGTTATGTTTGGAAGCTATATCATAAGCGTATTTGAGATTCTCTTCTGTAATTCTTGATTGGGTTTCAATAAGGATATCTTCTGCATCCACATTATTGTTAATGGCATAATCTCTCGCAACCTCTGATTCAGCAACTTTATCATCATCGCCTCTACCACCTGTAAATATGATTGTATCCACATAACCATTCTCATAAAGCCAAATCGCGTGATTTATCCTTTCACGTAATACAGGAGATGGTTCACCATCCCAAGCAGCCGCACCGAGTACAATAGCCGCATCAGACTTAACTAATTCAACTTTATCACCGAAAGACCAAATACGGTATGCTGAGTAACTTATCAGAACAAGAATCACGACTATCATAACGAAGGCTAACTTACCTAACACCTTTATCATCCTAAACCATGCAACCTTCAGCGTTATATGTTTTCACCATAATGTTCTCCTTCAGAGTTACAATTTATTAGTATTTTCATAGTTGGTTGACGGCATCTTCAATCTTCTTCTGATATTTATCCAAATCTCCGGATGGTGCGAAATATACGACCAATACATTAGCATTCGTAATATTCGCAAATTTCGTTAAGCTTGTTATCGTATAGTGTTGGTTCTTAATCGCTTGTTCTACCTGGTTATTCCCATCAAATAAGTATACCAGTATATAATCCTCGCTCTTAGGGTCAGCCTGAATTGTAAATTTGTATGGGTAGACCTTTTCAAGAGCATCGCTTGACTGCCTTCCTTCCTGCTGCATGCTGATCCCTTGGGTTTCGAGCGATGCTTCCAATCCTTTGAGGATATCACCATCTACAGCTTGTTCCGAACAGCCACTGATAAGCATAAGGATTAGAGTATACATTAACAAGCCCAATACCGCTCTCTTCATCATAAGCATCCCCTTTATGTTATTGTGTACTATGACGTTGCATGTGGTTGCTTTGTTTCATAAGTAACTAGCAAAAAAGCTGATTAGAATTCCAATCAGCCTGTTTAGTATCCCTTATTCAATTGTTAGTATCTTGTATGTTACTTATTTTGAGTAGAGAATCGGTTCCTCTATACTCTTAAAGCAACTTAATCAGTTCTTCAAGCTCATCAACCAATACTTTAGCAAGTTCAAAATTAGTATCTTTTAAAGCCAATTCTATTTTCGTTTCAAGTGCTTTTTTGTTTTGTTCCTTTTCTAAATAATCTCGATCAAAATGATTAGCATAAATCATCTGTTTAAATTTTTTCATTTTCATTTTTCTAATCGTCTTATCGTCAATGATTAGCACATAATCCATCCCATTTACCACAGAATAGAAATCATGAGAAATCATGAGAATCGCACCTTTATACTCTTCAATGGCTTTCTCTAGTGCGATTTGTGTATAGGTGTCTAAATGACTTGTCGGTTCATCCAGAAGCAATACGTTTGCTTTACTGGCAGAGACTTTAGCCAATTGAAGTATGTTTTTTTCTCCACCAGATAAAGATTCAATCTTCTGATTAACGATTTCGCCTTCAAAGCCATAGTGTGAAATATATGATCTAACCTCATCATACGTTTCAAACCCAGCATCGATGAATTCTTCTAGTATGGTATTAGAATCCTTTAGAACTTCGCCTTGAAGCTGAGATAAATAAGCCACTTTAGCATCAGCATTTATTTCAATGGATTCATGACTATTGTTAAAGATATCTCGAAGCAAAGTCGTTTTCCCAGTACCATTTGCACCGATCAGGGCTACTTTATCCGTAGATTTGATCTCAAAGTTCACATTTTCTAACAGCAACTCATCAAAGGCAACACGATAATTACTGACATTTATAACCGTGGTGTCTTCTTCCAGTTCATGATCAATATCTAAGCTAATATTCGGTTGCTTAATATCTACGAATGGCGCTTTAAGTCTACGTGCTTCCAATCTTTCTTGAAATTTAACTCTAGCTTTGAGCGCTCTCCCTCTAGATGCTTCTGAATTATATTCTGCGATACTTCTAAGATTATCAATTATGATGTCATTTCTCTCAATTTCTTCACCCTCAGCGACTGTGAGTTCTTGTAACTCGATCTTCGTCTGAAGTAATGAGAAGTTATAATCAATAAATCGTCCATCAAACTCTTGGATCTCCATGTTCTCAAGGTGCAACATTTTGTTGAAACAATGATTCAATAGATATCTGTTGTGCGTAACAACTAGCAGTATGCCTTTGTGAGAATTAATAAGATTCTTAAGCGCATTTAGGTTCTCAAAGTCTAAAAATACATCGGGTTCGTCCATAATCATTAAGTCTGGACTACTCAGCATTTCCTTCATCACTTGAATAAGTTTGAATTCCCCACCACTCAGGTCGGATACCTTAACATCTCTTAGCTTCATGAGGTTGGCTAGATTTAGTTGCTTATGAATGTTGCTCTCAAAATCATTCCCATCCATTGCATCAAATACATCTAAAGCTAGTTGATATTTTTCTAGTAACGGATCAATATCCGTTGATGTTTCCATCTCCGTGCAAATCATATTTATTTCATTCTGTATCTTAATAAACTCTTCACCTATATATTCGAACACGGTTGTTTCTTTCGTTCTGTCTAGTTGTGAGAACTGACTTACATACCCGATTGTGCAAGTTGGGTCCATCTCTAGCTTGCCTTCGTACATATATCTTTCTGGATCCATCAATATATCGATCAGTGTACTTTTCCCACTGCCACTTGTTCCTATAAAAGCACAATGTTGTGCCTCTTCAAGCGTAAATGAAATGTTGTTATATAGTTCTTTTTGCGGAAATGAGAAGGATAAGTTATCGACTTTTATCATAGTGTTACCTTTCTTTATAACTAAATTAGTGAGTATTGTTAGATGTAATGAGGAGCATAGATTGTGAGTTTATCGTTGAGTTGTTAGAATAACACTGTTTACAGCCAACTACAATCAATTTAGATTAAAGTTGTTCGTGAGATGGAAATAGACAACTTAGAACAATATGATAAGCGTGTGGGGTTGATCGTTAGAATGAAGAGGCTTGCCTGTAATCTCTCCATTATAATTCCTAGAGGTTGTAACATCTATTCATTCAGATGTATTACTGTGACTTCAACCCATTTATATTTTTTCTCTTCTCTCAAAATGCTAAAAGCTCTGCATAATTACACAAGAAGTTTTAGACAAAATCATACCTTTCTGAACTGATTATTAAGTATCGTTTACTCACCATTATCTCACTAGCTAAAGCATTACATATTGAATGATCCATTCTCATAGAAAATATCGAGTTGGAAGAGTAAATGATATAACTGGACACGATGCCTACTGATGTAATAATGAATGGAATTCGATTCCTACTAGTCTATTATATGTAAATGTGCACAATACTTTAATCTATCTATTGGCAAATGGTCTATATTTCAAATCCAACCTTGATCACGTGCTTTCTCGGTGGCTTGCTGTCTGGTCTCTACCTCAAGCTTTTGAATGGCTAAAGACAAGTAGTTCCTGACTGTTCCGTCTGTTAGAAATATTCTCTTTCCGATTTCCTTAGTCGTCAGCCCCTCTTGTGCCATCCGCAGCACTTCTGTTTCTCGCTCGGTAAGCGGATTTTCTTCCTTAAGAAAAAGCGCCGCTGCTAAATCCATACTTACGACCCGCTCACCCGCCATTACCTTACGAATGGAGTCAATTAAGAAATCAATCGGTTCATCTTTTAATAAGTAGCCCTCTACCTTCAATGCCATTGCTTTTTGCAAAAAACCAGGGCGGGCATACGTGGTCACAATAATGATTTTCGATGTGCTCCCCTCTTGTCTAAGTCTCTCGGCAATTTCAAGACCCGTAAGTAAGGGAATCTCGATATCGAGTAAACAAACATCCGGCTGATATTGCTGAATAGCCTCCCACGTTGCTTGACCGTCCGCTGCTTCCGCTACGACTTCAATATCATCTTCTAAGGATAATAAAGAGATCAATGCCCCTCGAAGAAGTTGTTGATCTTCTGCTATGACTACACGTATCACGCCTACTTCACCTTCCTATTCCTCATCAGTGGAACTTTTAAGGTAATCGCAGTTCCATTGTTTGGATATGCCACAATATGAACTTCTCCTTGCAGCAAAGCCATACGTTCTCTAATAGATTGAATCCCGTTGCCCTGCCCCTCCATTAGGTTGCCATTCCCATCATCGCTCACTTGAATATGATAATACTCATCTTGTTCGAGTTGGCTGATTGTACAATGTTTAGCTTCGCTATGTTTAATAATATTAGTAATGGATTCTCTGACGGAAAGCGCCAGCATCGTCTCAGCCACATTGGTTAGCAGAGATCTAGACTCTTTATTGTTTACGATCAATTCAATCCCAGCCTTGTGACAGATATCCCTTGATAATTCATATTCTTTCGCAAGAGATATAAATTTCATATCCGTAACTAGTTCTCTCACTTGTTGTAAAGCCAATCGGGATGTGTTCACAATATCATTCAGTTCATCCTTAGCCTTCTCTGGGTTCTTATCGACCAATCTTAACGTTAACTCGCTCTTTAATTTAATCATCGTCAACGTTTGCCCGAGCGTATCATGTAGGTCCCTTGCGATCCGGCTTCTTTCCTCCTCTTGAATATAACGCTCAAGCTGAGCATTGGCTATATCAAGCTTTTCTTTCAAGAAATTAGCCTTCGTTCTTGTATAAATAACGATGGGTGTGACAAGCTGAGCAATAAGGGTTGGGAAATACGTGGGTGTGAACATTCCAATTGGGCTACCCTCATTGATCCAGCAGAACACCATAAACATAACTATGATTCCAGCCATCCCTACACTGATAATCCACTTGTGATACGCTCTGCCAAGCAGATTTGCAAACACAAAGCCATACAGTAGTAGCCAACTATCGACGTACATGCTAAGTGCTACAATTAACAGGCATCCCACGAGACTGCCCACGAGTAAACGCCAATCCCGATGCCATAAGCCAATATAATAACAAGCTACAAATAATGCGATGAATAATAGTTTGACTGCAAAGTGGATGGCCCATTCTGACATGACAACGCGATAAATTAGAAATATGACAGCGATCAAATCAATAAATAGATATTTCTCAATCTGATCTGCGGGGTAAATCTTCTTCAACATGATTAGATGCACACCTTATTTGTATAATCATTCTGCTAACTATTTGCTTAATAGATTAGAAGTAAACCTTCGTGCTGATTCCATTGGACCATACTTAAAGCGCTTCAGCCATAGGGATGCAAATATAACCTGAACATAGCTTATGCCTAGCCATATAAACACAATCGTTATGGAGTCGACTTTGCCCCCAAGACCGAAGCCCCATCCATAGAAAATTACTGTAGCAATCACATTCTGAAGTACATAGCAGCTGAGTGACATTTGGCCTACCTGCTCAAGTCTACTCCACAGCCAAAGCTTCTGATTAGCTTCTACTAACTTAGCAATCAACGCAATATATCCGAGCGAAAGAATGGGTGCAAATAAATAACGGACGGGTAAATCAAAGTAGCCGCCTGGTACAAATATAAGTAAATTCAACGGAATACCCATGTATAGTCCGAAATGAAGTAGTTTCTTTCTTTGCTGTCTCCCATTCTCATCAGGAGCAAACGTCCCGGATCTCATTAAACGAATCCCTAATAGAAACAGAAAAATGTTCATTGGAATAACGAAAATGACTTCTAAACGCAACATAACAAAATTTGCAAACCGATTCTGCACTTGCTGAACCCAGCTGCCATCTCTATATAATAATATAGTCTCATTCATATTTCCTAAAGAAATATTAGCCCCGGTTAAGCCAAGGTAGATTCCAAGAACCAATAGAAGGAGCATGATTCCCCCATGCAGTCCGCCAGCAATCTTCATCACGCGCCGCATGATGGGATCACCGCCTTTGATAATAAAAGCTGCAATGATCGCTGTTACGCCATAGCTCATCAGAATATCATATTCCAACACAAGGATGAAGTGGATGAATCCTTCCACCATAAGTATAATGGATGTCCATATATATACACCTGGCCAAGCGGTACCTCTTCTTAATGCCTGCTGATACTTCATCTCAAGTCCTACTCCGAACATAATGGTTAACAAGCCAAGGAGCTTGCCATTTACTAGAAACAACACCAAATTTCTTACGAAATCTTGGATTGAAGCCCACCATGCATTGTGATTAAAGGAAAATATATAGTTCAAATCCCCCAAGTGTGCCAATATCCAAATATTTGTTCCAAGTGTACCTAACACAGCAAAACCTCTCAATATATCTAGCAAGCGAATTCTTCCACTGTCCCTCTCCATTGCGTCAATCATCCCCTCGTCAATAAGTACCTTCATTGTATCTCTGAACGAATGGGTACGATATTCACGACAGTCAGCAATTTGATATGACACTGTCATAAATACTCGGTCTCAAATAAAGAGACCTTGAATGGCATATAGCCAAACAAAGTCCCCTTACTTATATATCTAAATAACTCAAGTACAAATATCTTCTATGTTACTAGAAAATGGAGTGATATTGTTCTGAAGGATGGTTTGTGACTCTTGCTGATAATTGAATTAATACATCGTCCACTCTCTGCATCAGTCTCTTAAGATACGCTGTTTCCATCTGCTCAATGAGAGAGATATCTATAAGACTTGCTAGAAAGTGCATGGAATGAATAAACATCACGGTATCCAACTCAGGACCTGACTCTTGAACTGTAAGCTCCACCACATCTTCCAGTGATAATGAATACGGAGGAAACACACTATTATTCTCTTTCATGTACAGCGCCTGAAGCATGGACTTTAATGCTCTATCGCTAAATATAATACACACATGAGGTGAGTGCTGATGTATAAATAGAAGTGTACAATTCATATGGATCTGTGAGAGATTATGTAGATTACTTATAGTCTTAGATTGAGTTGAGCTATAGCCCTGTGTTCTAGTCATCTTGTTTGTCTTATCTCTGCATTCAGCCATGAAGGTTAGGTTATTCATATGCTTCAGCTCCTACTTCCGTTATTATTCGATTATATTGAGGTATAATATATATTTCATAATGCTAAAATACATATGTTAATGGGTCATTCTAGAAGTGAGGAAATTGCTATCTTCCTATCATTATTAATATTTACAATATATGTATCATATCACTCTTTATAATTTGTAGGCAATAGCCTACAGAAATATCCCTATGAAATGGCATATGATTATCTTTAACTATCAAAAAGGGGTTTTAAAGTTGGCAACTAATGATAAGAAGAAGTTAAATGAACTCCTCGCATTTGGAAGGGCCCTTCGGAAGATTCGAAAAGTGAACCAACTAACCCAAGACGAACTCAGTTTATATTCCCGTGTCGATCGGTCTTATATTAGTGAACTCGAGAACGGTGAAAAGGCTCCTTCTTTACTTACTATTATCTCTCTAGCCAATGCATTACATATTAAACCATCCGTTCTCATAGAGAATTTCGAGATGGAATTGAAAGAATAACTATTTTATACTTTAGAGATTGAATTATAGTTTGTGTTCCCCAGTTCTTCTACATAGGTAACTAGCAAAAAGCTGATTGGAATTCCAATCAGCTTTTTTAGTATGTATTATTCAAGTGTTAGTATCTTTTATGTTACTTATTTGGATTCGATTTACTAGCCTTTTCAATATGCTCTGCCCTAACACTTAGATCTGTGATGTTCGCTTCTATTAGAGAATCATAGATCATCTGAATATCCGATTCAGATAATACCTTGTCTGGTTGCTCTGCCTGAATTCGAAGTAGCTTTCGCGTAATATATTCGGATAACTCGACGTCATAGACGATGAGATCATCCGATTGGATTTGTCTAAGTTCAGGATCAATACTAAAACGGCAACGCATAGTAAAGGAAACCAGTGAGATGTATCTAACTTCTGTATAACTCGGTAGATAACTTTTAATAGCCTGAATATGACCATAGTTCTGCATGAATGGATTATACATTTTAAACCGATTACTCACCGTCCATGACTTTTCTGCCCGCTTGCCCTTGATCTCACCATTATAGTTCTTAGTCTCAATCACAAATAGACCCCGAGGTGTGATCACCACATGATCAATCTGCGAATAACCCGTACGAGACTTGGTGTTCACCACCATTAAGTCGCTTAAATACTTGCATCCCTTCGGAAGCTGATCGAGCTGAATATTAATTTTATGTTCGCCCAGTTCACCAATCCGAGTTGGTTGTATTTTGGGATTTGCTTTAGTTAGGGCTGTTGTAGGTTTACTTGTCGTTGGTTTCTGTTTCTTCTTCGGAGCTGGTGAGGATTTAAACATAGATAATAGTTTTTTCAACATGGTCATTGATGCTCCACTCATATGTATTCTTGGAACCTCAACTCCGTTTCTTCTTTTTCCAAGTATTCAGCTTATTCTCTAAGGCAATTCCATTAATCAATTTAATATTTAGGCTTTCAGCAGCCTCTCTAGCTTTCACTGTGAAATTGCTAGTCGTCACAACCCATGCATCATAACAACCATGCACTTGTTTCCCTGCCTTTAATCTAAGAACAATATCATTACCGACATTCTGCTTCCAGCGCTTACACTGCACTGCAATCTTATACCCTTCCTTACCACGTAATATTAAATCTACCTCATGATCCCCTGACCCGCCGATTCGTTCAACTGAGTACCCTTGATCCTTATAGTACATCTCCATTAGTCTTTCAAAATCCGTTCCAGATAGTGCGTGAATATCCGCTGTTATTAGCTGTGGATCCGTTAGCTTCATTGAAGCTCTTGCTTTACTTTCCTTTGTGGTTACATTTTTTCGAGTTGAAGTGACACTGGTAGTCTTACTAGTAGAAGTCTTCTTAGCCACTCTTCTCTTACGTGTCCATGAAGCTCCAATCCATTCAGCAGCAATAATCCCAATGAAGAAAACAGCTACAAATATGCCCCAATGTAATTTCGGGAACAATAGATAGAAGGATAATGTAAATATTACAAACAGTGCTCGTAGTGCATATGCTATTTGTCTACCTTCCGCGTAATACGTTTTTGCCATTATGTTCTCCTTTGATGATTGAATTTATATACCAAATGTGTCTTTATGTTTGATGGGTATGGCTTATCTAAAAATAAACTTAGATAGGCCAATATATCTTTCTCAAAGGAACTAACGATCTTGTCTCAGAATCAAAATTATCATAGTTCTGTATGATTAACTCCACCAAGAGATCTAGATCGATTAGAGATAATGGGACATTCGATCTTTCGGCCTCGTATTTCGCCTCTTTTGTAAATCCACCTATCGATACGTATATCCCACGATCTCCTGGTCTAAGTCCTCCAGTGAAACTACGTACTTCATTCGATCCCATCTGACCCGCACGATGCTTCACTTCAGCGATGATTCTTGGCTCCTCCAAACCGAGGCCATCAGGAGATGCCAATATATCTCGACCACGATCTGGTCCCTTAGCAGATATCCGTGTCTTATATCCCATCCCCCTAAGAATACCTGCGACAAGCTCCTGCATTTGCTCCCAGTCTAAGCTCACTATTTTATCTTTGATAAACTCATGAGATTTGAGGATAACGTCTTCCTTGATGACCTCTAGCTCTCCCTCTTCTGTCTCATGTTTTACTTCCGTCGGACTGACTTGTACCTCTAACCCCAAATATTTATGCAACTCATCCCTTACCTCTTCAGGTATAGCAATAAGAGTTAGGATAGATCCTAACGTATTCCTAGCACTTACAGATAAGGAATCTCTTAACACTTTACCTTTCCAAGTCACCTTACGCACATGCGACATATCTGAAATTAATGAATTACTATATGTATATTCAGAGTCAATATTACCTAAGTAGTACAAGCGTTCATCCGGATTATATGTAATCACTTCATCATGTATTTTAAACTCACAAGCGAACCTATACAGTTGCCCAGCTGTAATATTAACTTTGCCATCTTTATATTCGGGATAATGCTTTTTCAGGGAATTTTTAATCACACCAGTTGAAGTAGCTCCTTTAAGATCACCAACTTCATTCCAACCTATCGCTACTACCTGTTTATTAATAAATTCATCAAAGAGATATGCCCCTTCTCCTGCTCGAACTAACCACATCTTCCTACTCATAATCACACCTCTTTCAATCATCTCTTTTTAGGCCATTCTCTTACAGAACGAAATTTAAATTGAACAAATTTAATTATCACCCATAAGTATTTAATAACGCCTCATTCTTATCCGTAAAACAAAATGATTTTACTTAACATAATCTTGCAATTCACTTATATGTTTTCATTATTAATGCTCCCTCTCTTAATCTAATTGTACCTACAATGAAAATTCATTTTTCAGAATTTGTATAAGTTGTATTGCGGATTGCTCATTAAACTGAATTGTTTGGCTTACAACATTTGTATTTACTCTTTCCTTAGATCCATAGGTATTCAATTGAACATACTTTTTCCCGTTTTCAACTAGAATATTATATGTACATTCTGCTTCATTCTGCAATCTTGAATTTCTAGGTGCCTTACTTAAATCAGTTATCAATGCCACAATTATTCCTCCATTTATAACTCTAGTAATATTAATGTAATTTATCGTATAAACATTGGCTACAACAGCATCATTGTTTCTTTGTTGTTGCTTCTGCACCAAATATTGATTCACATATGCAACTCTACACCCAACACCCTATTAGCTAAATCTATATCTTCGTTATCCACTGTAACTCTAACTTTCCCTAGTCGGCGTTTCTCCCGCCATTCTATTAAATGCGCTTCATCTTCTAACTTGAGCTCGGCGATTTCTTCCGCTCGATCGAACATATATTTCGAAGCAAAGAGCAAGTTATAGATCCCTTGTCCACCTAATGCGATAGGCTTATCCTTCTTCTGCCAATGCTCAACCGTGAATTTCACATATAACTTTTCTTCTGTTCCTGGGCGTGGTGGAATCTCTGAAATCTCCTTACGGCGCACTACTTTCCAGTCCATAACCTTACCATACCAATGGATTCCAGTTTCCCTATCCGGACCGAATTTCTTGCGTGATTGACAGAGTGCTACATATTCAACCTGCGTCAAAATCTGATGTTCCGATATATTCTCGAGTGGAACGTGATAGAATCCCTTCTCTTTAGCTACTTCTAGCTGAGTGACAGTCCTTAAAGAACCTACAAGCACATTCTTCCCCGTTAACTTATTACTGTAATATTCCTTAGTCCCCCGTGGTCGAGTTGAACGTTCATATGCTTTCTCCGGACTGTCCATAATAATTTCATCTAAGAACTTCTCCAGTAACCCAGTAGAGTTAGGCAACAATGGAAATGCACCAATATTCATCATCTTGATACTTTTGTGTAATTTATGTTCCTGAAACTCTTCTTCGTTATGATACGGAAACAATACATAGGCGCCGAACATACTACGCTCAACTTCGCCTTGTTTTCCACCATTATATACAATCGCATCTCGATATCTGTGCATCGTATTGATATCATCCAGTTCGGGTCCCGGTGTCTTATAATCGCGATGATAGCTAGTTCCCTCATAAGCTGGATTAAGACGATATTTTGCATCGAAAATATACTTGTATTCCACGTTAGAATCATTTTTCTTCAGGGTTAGAACATTATCTGGACGTTGCGGCAACGTCTCGTTTCCATCTCCCTGTGGAAGGGTGTTATAATACAGCGTGAAAATCTCACCATTTTTAGGATTACGATACTGCATTCTAGCAGCCTGCGATTTACTTAATTTAACGAAGAGTCCATCGCGATCGACCTTTATAATGTCCTGCTTGAGCAGCTCATATTTTCGACCTAACAAATCATGAATCTTCAAGAAACACCAATATTCATATAGCTGAGCCAGATCCTTCATGGAAAGATGGAACAAATCACTTTGAATAGACAAGCCTTTCAGAAGCATTAAGTAATAGCGGTATACCTCGCGATATCCTGGAGCCATTTGCAATACTAACGATACTGACATCTGCTTCATTTCACCAACATTAAGAAAATCTTGCTGGAGCAATCTTTGGAGCTGACTTTGCATCATATTGATTTTTTTAGTGAGCAGTGGTTCTGTCATTTGTTCTTTACTCGCTAATCGCGTCTTCAGATCTTTCAGTTTCACTTGAATGCGGCTCAATACCCATCGGACAAATCGATTCTCAGCCGTATCATAACTGACAAACCTTCTGTTCTCAAGAAGATGGCTTGGAGTATATCTATCATTCCCTAGTTGAATTGGACCGTTCTTATGATCAGATGTGAGAAGATGAGGACGTTTACTTAAATAGGTTATATTCTCTCTCCCTACCTTCTTCACACGTGCCGCTTCCATTAATCGGTTCTCCGCCTGCAGCTTAGAATGGGGCGAGTTCTTAATTCGTTCCACCGCTTGCACGAGTTGACTGAATACATGTTGAAGAATAGTGAAGAATTCGGTTAAGCTCTGATGGTTAGTCTCCTTCAGTCCTGTTAGATTATAAGTCTTACGTAGAAAATCAAATGAGAGATTATAGATTTGCTCATTAACATCCTTTAGAATCATCTGATAATCTTGCTTGTAATCCATCTTTGAAGGGAAGATCTCAAGCTGTAACCGAAATGCTGACTCTCCACTCACATGGATCTCTAACTCTGTATAACCTACTTCATTTTGAAAATTCAAGATACCTGACAATATCATCTTACCTAATGGCTTAATCGCTTTCCGGAGATGCATATTATCATGGTGAAATGTAATCGCCACGTCCTGCTTCTTCTCCACTACCAGTTCATAAGACTGTGTCTCGAAAAATATAGGGTAACTCTTCTCACCTCTCTGCCATGGAATCAACGTTCCTTCTTCTGGCGAGAAGATTGAGATGCTCTCCACATGAACCGAAGATCGAATCGATTCCACACCAAAATGAGCATCCAGCCACTCGGCATGCTCATTTCGATGAAGCTGTAAGGTTTCCACCGTTGGATGGAATGGCTTACCTTGAATATACAAGTTAAATAGATTCGTCTCTACACGCAGAAGTTCTACACTTTGATTAAGAGAGCCAGAAAGAGGTGAACCCATCTTCTTCTAACCTCCTAATCATGAATACCAGTTTCCGTGCTGTTTGCGGGTATTTAGCACCTTCTAGAATACTAGGTTTATATAAATTTGAAGCATCGTCTGCTAATTCTGATATTTTTAGGCTAGTACCTAAAGCGATCTCCATCAAGCAAAGTAGTGCCCGTTTCACAGACATACTGCTTCCTTGAATTCTAGGTAATATCTTCTGAAGAAGCTGCATATCAAATGCTATATCCTCACTTAATAAATCCGAACGTTCATTGTAAATCATATAGAAACAGACTGCATCCCGAATACGGAAACCCACATGAGAATGTATATTTTCTAAAATACCATTGATCTTCACTAACAGTTCCGTATTCCTCTTAACCAATTCACTATTCTCTTTATAAACATCAATCAACTGTAGATAATCACTACGTAGGAATGAATTCGGTGTAGGCTGTGCGGAATCAATACTCTTGGACACTAACTCCATATCTGGATACTGACCAAGGTTAATGTAATTGAACTCAAGCGTATTAGCCCGATCCAGAACTTTTTTGCTAAAAGGATGTGTTGTCTCGTCCATATTCACCGTACCGATGATATACACATTGTCTGGTAAATAAATATTTCCATATATCATCTGATCATCTTCTGATGAGAGAGATTTAGCATGAATCAATGTCGATGTAACAATTCGATCTCCCTGCCATTCCTGTGTCTCCAATATGCTTAACAGATCACTGAAATAGTGTTCAACTCTTGCTAGATTCATTTCATCTAAACAAATAAAATAAGGCTTATCTCGATTTATCGGCTTCATTGCATCAACAAGAACCTCAGTCAGTTGCCCTGGTCGAAAATTACCTGATAGGTCCTTATATCCGAGAAGATCCGATGGATCGCTCCAATCTGGTCTTACTGGAATTAGATTGAACTGACCATTCTCATTCGTTGCCCCAAACGCTTCTGCAAACAGCTTTACCAGCTTTGTTTTCCCTGTGCCGGACACACCTGCTAGAATAACGAACGGCTTTGTCTTCAAAGATAGATAGAAGTTCTCGATCAGATAATCAGGGTAATGAAATCCATTGCGATTAATAAATTGTTTGATTGTATCTAAGCGCTCTTTTGTCGTCATCGGATCCATATCTTCCACTTCCTTAGGCTTAATCACTTCAGCCATATGTAACGTGATATCTACATACTGATTATAGTATTCGAACACTTTATTCAGATCAGCGATGAGCTGCTCATCATCAGGTAACTGATCTGCCTCATACCGATAATACGCCACTGTTGATACCTGATAATCTTGCCCAAGACCCCCAGATGTTAAATTAATCTGATCATCCTGAACCATTCCATCCAGTGAGATAAGTTTACGAATGTCAGTTACTTTATTACGGAGGTATTGATATGCTTGTACTTTTCCCATATCATTCTTTGGAACAGTTACTCCTTGAGCTAATGTCAAATATACAGAACTCATGTCCTCAGCAAATAGGTATACGATATACTCACCATGCTGCGTTGTTCCAGTAATTCTTTTATCCATAATAGCAATCCAAGGGATATTCGCCCAATTCCCCTGTCCCACAGACCCTTGCACCTTCAGGTTGTCACCAATAAAGGATAATTCCTTAAGCCCATTAGGGATAACCTGCCTAAGCAAGTTACCCAATGGATGACCTCCAAAAGACTCCTTTTTAGCATCAAGGTAACTAGACATCACCGAATGCAATGCATCATGCAGCGAAAAGGAACTATCCATCTGATTGTAATAGTTCTCTAGTTCTTGCTCTGCATAGCTATATAGTTCATCAATAACTTCATCGTTTAGTTGATTGTATATATTTGAGTTGAAACCTATAGTTTGCTGTTCTTTGTTGTATTCTAGTACGGCTGATAACACCTCGATTGGCGTGTTTATAATGTGCTGGAGCTGAACTGAAGTAATTTCTCTCCATGAAGATGCCATTTTCGCTGGAGGCGAGTCTACTTTCAGTTGTCCTGCTTCTCTATCTCGAAGAATTTTAAGAAACTGTTCCTTCACTTGTGTGAATGGAACCTCTCTATTGTCAGATCCTTTCATAACATCTAGGATCGCTTTAATGAGGATCATTTTGTATGATTTCTGTTTGTTTTTAAAGATATTTGATAGTTCTATAGGTAGTGTCATTGGAGTCACCTGTTTAGTTTGATTTTCTTGTTAATTTGAGAAAGAAATTTAGCTCAATCCCTTATTCAATACAACAATATTTTACAATCACATTATTCGGTTCCCAATCATTGGCTTTATCCTATGATCTTAACCGCATTCTCTTTAAACTTCGTAACGATCTCTACTAACTGCTTCTGCTTCGTCCCATCAAACAACTTAATGAAAGTATGTGGTTTATCAAAGGGTGGCTTTGTAAGTTCAGATACATTCTCGATATAGCCGTTCTGCACAATATAATCGATGACCTTTTTGACAAAGACGATTTGTGTCTGACTTAGTGACTGATCACTAATAAATTCTGAAAATATAGCATTTGCAGCTTCCGCTTCTAGTTTAGCAATTTTACGTACTAGTAAACCGAATGGAGTGTCTTGATATTCTCGTTTATAATCCTCTGCCGTACCCAACTCGCCAGTGAAAATATGCTCCAGATTCTCGTAGTCGAGCGCAGACAATGGAATATTGTTACGTAGCTTATGAATAGCCAGCGTATCACGATTTTTCTCAATATAACGATTGACCTTTAGCTTGTAATCTTCAAAATCATAAGCCTGGCTCATCGGCATACCCTCTTTAATCGTGATGATTTCATCGGCAAGGTTCGTATAGATAGGTTTCTTTCCACCCTCATCTACAATAATTTTGATCAGATTACGCAACTCTACACGTACCTTCTCAAAGTTCAGAATATCTGAACTCTCCCAAAAGTCATCCGTACCGATCGTATTGATCAACTCTAGTTTTTCTTTAACCTTTGAAACCGTCGCACGTCTTGATAGTTTAATACAAACATCAATTAACTGTTTCTTGCTTCTCTTGAAATATGCCAATCCTTCAATCTGAGCAATCATTAACCCATACATAAGATTATCAAAATGTTTGGCATGCTCATCCGTATCATTCATATATACAATCGGTGCAAGATACTTGATCAGATCACTTTTATCTAAATCAGAGAGGCATACGAAGGCCCCGCTATGTTTATATTTTTCAATATATTGCAGCTGCATTTTTACCGAAACTAATTCCGTATTCAAAGCTTTAATTTGCTGTAATACTGTCTCTATTAAATCTGTCCGAATCACTTGATAAGGATCATCGATAAAGATAGACTGCTGCATATGATGAATCAATCGAACTCGCTTCGCAAAAATCCCTTCGGATATACTCTGGGCTTCATTGCCCTGCAAGCCCTCCTTGTGTTCACGGAAGAACTCGAAGTTCCCTAGATAATCAAAGATAACAAAACCCGTCTTATGTTCTCCTTCTCCAAAAAGATTCTTGCATAGTCTTGTGCCACGACCGATCATCTGCCAGAACTTTGTCTTGGACCGAATACGCTTGAAGAATACCAGATTAACGATCTCTGGCACATCAATTCCAGTATCCAACATATCTACCGACACGGCAATATGAGGTTCCTTCTCTGCAACCTTAAACTCATCAATCATTGATTGAGCATACATATCTTCCGAGACAATACGTTTAGCGAAACTTCCATGATACTGGGGATACAGCTTATTGAAACGTTCGACGATATATTGAGCATGTCTTTTATTTTGTGCAAAAATAATAGTCTTCCCTAGTCTGTCCCCACCTCCAACCTTCTTCCCCTTGGTCATTAAATCTTCTAACACCATATCAACGGTAGATTGGTTAAAGATAAATTCATTCACCGCAGGAGACGGTATAAAATCAGGCATATCCCCATCTTCATCTGTGAAATCTTCTTCATAACGCGCCTGATCCTCAGGGGATAGATCATCGTAGGTAATGCCATAATCCAAGATTTTTGTGGCTATTTCAATATTATAATAAGGCACCAACACATGATCTATCTCCACGGCGGTGTCATAGTCATAAGCATAGGTAGGCACGCCATTCTCCACTTCGAAGAAGTCGTAGGTATTGTGATCAACATCGGACTTTGGTGTTGCCGTCAAACCTACCAGGATACCGTCAAAATATTCAAATATCGCTCGATATTTCTTAAATATACTTCGATGTGCTTCATCCACAATAATTAAATCAAAGTGGGCAGGTGTAAACAGACGCTTACCGTCATCACCCTTAGCCGTGTCTATGGCGTTAAGCATCGTCGGATAGGTTGAAAATACAATACGTGCGGTCTTATCCTCTTTATTACTTAACAAATTACATAGAGACATATCTGGAAGATAGTTTTTGAAATCGTCCTTGGCTTGTTTGACCAGAGCTGTTCGATCCGCCAAAAATAAAACGTTGGTGACATAGCCACCTCGGGATAATACATCCGTTAAGCTAGAGGCAGTTCTTGTCTTACCCGTGCCTGTCGCCATCACGAGTAATGCTTTTCGATGACCTGTACCAATGTTCTCGCATACGGCACGAATGGCTTCCTTTTGGTAATAGCGATCGGTAATTTTGTCATCAATATGTATTTCGTCTAACACTTTCCGTTCACTACGACGGTTCATCAATTTCTCAAGATCGCTCTTGGAGAATATTCCGCTCACCTTACGTTCTGGCGAGGTTACATCATCCCAAAAATTCGTAACAAAGCCATTGGTAGTAAACATCATCGGCCGTCGGCCTGTCATCTTCTCTAAGCAATCCGCATACAGCTTCGCTTGATGCGTGCCGATCTTCGGATCTTTAGAGGTACGCTTCGCCTCGATGATCGCAAGCGGAAGTCCATCTTTACCGTACAACACATAATCCGCCTTTCCTATTCCCTCATGATTAGGCATACCGTAAAGCGGCACTTCTTCTCGTACATCATCACCAAATACCCAGCCAAGCAGTTTCAAGTCTACATCTATATATTTCTTACGCGTCATGAACTCCGAGATATCTTCAGGGGTAAAGTGGCGCTCTTCCTTATGCTGCGCTTTATCTGCGGTAAGTTGGTCACTCATAGCAGCGATCTTAGCACGTAAAACCTCTAATTCAGAATCTTTTTGCTCGATTAAGCTATCTTTCTCTTTAATCTTCGCTTCGTCTAGAATGACCTTATCCGCAGGAATATTCTCTTCATTGAATTGACGTTCTTCATAGTTTACACCGTAGCAGTAATCTATCCACTGTACGAATTCAAACAAAGAGGAAAGGGATAGAATAGCGTCACTGCGACTGATTGATTTCTCTGTATGTACCGCCAGGTTCCCCAGCTTGATGATATAGGGTAGCTTACCCCAAGTCTGGTTCTCCATGGCGAATCTGAATGTAGGCTCGTGAATCAATGCCTGCAAATTATCCTTATATGGCATAATAATCGTGTTATCCGCAGTATATACCCATTTGACCGCTAGCTCTAAGGCCTTACGACTACCAACCGCCGCCATAGCAGGAGAGGTGCTTAGCACCCGCTCCGCTTCAACGCAAGCCATAGCAAACAAAGCATACTCCGGTTGTTCCTGTAAGAAATCAAAGTTTGGAGACATGAAGTTCACCTCTCAGATTAATTTATAGGTTTACAATTTCTATTCAAAATACTCGTTCATCAAACTGTCGAACAGGTACTGTATTTCGTCGATCGCCTTTTTTACGAGGGATTTTTGTTCCTCGATTTTGGTGACGATGGTGGCGAATTGGGTTTGGAGTTCTATTGGTGGAAGGGGAATATTTATCGCTTTCAATTTTCCCATAGATATATTATACATGGAGCCACTTGTTCCAGTTGATACATTAGATAAGCTATTCCTTACTGAGTTATCACTTAATATATATTTCATATAGATAACGTTGGCTAGATTATTAAATTCAATTCTCCATAACTTATCTGGAAGGAGTAAGTCTGGATAGTCTTCAAAAATTATGCATGTTGCTCCTACTAATTCTCTTGTATTGGCTCTACTAAACAATAAGTCATTCTTATGAGGGAATACATATTTTTTTATATTCAAATCCTTATCTAACACTTTACATTCTGTTTCTCGAAAATAACCTGATGTAACTGCACTAACTCTTAGAACTGCCCTTTCTTCATTTCCTTTTTGTCTCTTAACACCGTCTACACTCCACCCTGCTTCTATAACTTTAATGGATTTTCCTACAGAACAATGATCCCATCCCTTTTCATTGGTAATAGGATCACCAAACAAATCATAAAAGGTCGATTTGATAAGGTTGTCCAGCTCAGCAAGCTCCTGTTTGCGCATAGCAAGCAGTTCTGCGGCGGTGTCTAAAGTTTTTGCAATTTGCTTTTGGGTTTGCAGAGGTGGGAGTGGCATAGGGACACCCTTGATTAGGGTAGCCGAAATATTAGGCTGTGCTCCTCCTACTCCCATCTTTATAAAGTCATTTTTCTTACTGCAAAGGAAATAATATAAATAAGAACTATCAATCTCTCCATTCGGCAAAAGAGCTGCACAAGCTTGATTGGTAGCTGCGTCAATAGAAAGAATTGAACAAGCACCAATTGTAGCACCATACATCGCAATAAGAACAGTATCAACAGGAAATCGTTTTGCTGAGCTCTTGTTGAGTGCCTCTTCCGTTATTCTTCCTTCAACTTTAGTAATATACTTACCTTTTAAGTCTCCAGTTCTCACCCATTGTATGGTTCCATTTTCATAATACTCAGGTTTACTTTTTGACGGTGTTCCACCAGAAGTTATTTTGAATACATCACCCAATTTAACCATTTCCCACTTACTCACCAAGAATCCCCCTTAATTCCTCCATCTTGGCAGAAATATCAAGGTTCAACCCATCAAGTCGGTTCATGATCACTTCTGGTGCATCATACTCCACCTTTTCATAAACAACTTCTTTATATCTATTAATTGAAAGATCATAATCATTCGCTTCAATCGCAGACTTGTCCACCAAGAAGCTTGGTTCGGTTGGTTTGCGGTCTGCTTCACCCTCAATATTATGGAAGCGGGCAAGGAGGTCGGGAATATCATTGGCATCAATGGAAGAACGCTTATCATCCAAAGAAAAGCCATCGGCTTTCATATCATAGAACCAAACTTTATCCGTTCCGCCTGCACCTGTTTTGGTAAACAGTAGAATTGCCGTACTCACACCAGCATACGGCTTAAATATCCCACTCGGCATTGAGATTACCGCCTGAAGTTGGTGGTTCTCTACTAACTCTTTACGTAACGATTTATGGGCCTTGGTAGAACCAAACAAGACACCGTCTGGAACAATACAAGCACAACGTCCACCTTTACGTAGAATGCGTAAGAAGAGTGCCACGAACAAAAGCTCCGTCTTTTTCGTATCACAAATAATCTTTAGGTTATCGTTAATACTCTCAGCATCGACGGTTCCAGTAAACGGTGGATTGGCGAGGATAATATCATACTCGGATGCAATACTATTCTGCTTCGATACACTGTCCACATAGTCGATATTCGGCTGATTAATAGAATGGAGCATTAGGTTCATCGCGGATAGGCGCAGCATTGTTCTGTCGGTGTCGTAACCAGAGAACATATCGCCTGCAAAATGATCCCATTGCTCGCTTGTCATCTCAGATTCATAGTTTTGTCTAATATATTCCGCAGAGGATACGAGAAATCCCGCTGTGCCGCAAGCAGGGTCACATATTTTATCATTTGGAGTTGGGGCAAGCAATTGCACCATGAGATCACGGATATGTTTTGGAGTTCTAAACTGACCATTCTGTCCGGATGTTGCCAGTTTACCTAACATATACTCATACAGATCACCTTGCATATCCAAATCTTTGATGTCATGTTCATACAACTCATCTAAGCCTGTAATAATCTTTTGCAATACCTGAGGGGTTGGAACTAAGAACATCGCATCTTGCATATAGCGTGAAAAAGCCGTCGTATTATCTCCGTTCATTGTTTTGATAAAAGGAAATACCTTCGTGCCCACAATATCATAGATCACGCGTGAATCTTTGGTCTTAAATTTACTCCAACGCATGGCCTGTCCATCTTCGTCCTGTGGGAAGATCTTAGGCATCGCCTCACCACTTATCGCCTCAAAGCTCTCATTCTCCAATTCCTTCTCATCCAAAGAACGGATAAACATTAAGTAGGTAAGCTGTTCTATTACGGTTAAGGGATTGGATATACCTCCAGCCCATACATCAGTCCATATTTTATCAACCTTATTGCGAATTTCTCCTGTTAGCATCTGTATTGCTCCTGTCTCTATCTTAATAGTCCTTTAGACTCATTCAATCCATCTATATATCCCTTTATTCTACAATACTTCCCATTCATTATATAGCACATCATAAATATCGATCTATGAGCAAATATATTCTCAAAATAATAGAACCTCACACTGGATAGGTAGTTCATTATTCTCGTTATTTGTGAGATTACTTAGCTCAATCACGGCTTTCATATCTGTTTCTTCCAAGTTACGCAAAATGAACGAACGCCAATATGACATGATTTATCCCATTCTGCTTATCTCGGTGTAATATCGCTTACCTGTCCTTGATATTGGTAAACTGCTCGAACTGCTCCATTAGACAGCATAGACCGCTCCATTTTATAAAATAAACAAGTGGATCTATCCATTCCGCTGTAACTATTTCACTTTTCAGTTCATGTAGCATATTGGGTACCAGTTGAGGTCTGGAAAAGAGATCTTTGAGATAAAGGTGTAAAAAGTCTCAGCTCCTTCTCGTCCTTGATCCCACGGATATGATTTCACTTCGAATACACATAGGTGAGTACTTCACCTTGTTCATCTAACTCGAGTTCATTGTACTCTTCCTGTCCAAGCGTGTTTTTCAAAGTATCGACGATCTCATTACATAACCGAGTTTGCATGATACCGCTTCTTCCGTATCTAGCAGCGATTCTCTACCAATATCATAGAGAACGCTGAAGTGACAGTACTCGATATTGTAGCTCCTATTTCAATACCAATATGGTATAATCATCCTACATATCTATCCAAGGGTTACCACTTAATAAGTATATAGATAATCATTCACTAGAATGGGAGTTTTTGTTTTTGAATATAAAGAATAATCATAATGCTCTTCACGCTACTTTAAAGATGGTGTATGAGCAAGGAGGAGGAGTTTTTAGAGATGGGAAATGTAATAACCTTTCTTAATATGAAAGGTGGCGTGGGAAAAACCACTCTTTGTAAAGAAATTGGATACTATTTAGCTTCTCGTGGTGACCGAGTACTTTTAATTGACGTAGATCCCCAAGCAAACCTTACACAGTCAATATTTAAAAAATATAAATATAAACATACGTATGAACGTGAAAATGAAGAAAATAGGAACTTTAAGGTCTGTACCTCTAGCATCAATATGGTGTTTAATCACTCTTACATTGAAAAGACCGTTAAAGAAAATGTAATACTTAATCTAAGTGATAATTTATCAATCATTCCTGGTGATTTGAATACTATCTTTCTTGAAAGAACTTTAGGTGGCTCAGACAAAGAACAAGCCCTTAAAAATTTCATTGAGGACTTTAAGCTAACCGATGATTTTAAATATATTCTTTTAGATTGCCCTCCAACTTATTCTTTTTATACAACTGCTGCATTATTAGCCAGCGATTTTTATGTTTCGCCCATTTATCCAGATTCATATTCAGTATTAGGATTAGATTTATTATTTAAAGCAATAGAGAAATTGAAATCTGTACATAGAGAACGATTTAAATATCGTCCTATCTTTCAGGTAGGCGTTATATTCTCAAACATAGCGAAGACGCCAACTACTGGAGTACAAAATTTCATCGATGAAATTCTTACAAGCAACGAACTTAAAGAAAAAGAAATATACTTTTTCACAAATGCTTTTGTTAAAAATCCTCAAATCCCTAAAGATGTAGGATATTTCATTGTAGATGGGGAAAACAATCACTCTAAAATGAATATAGAGGTTATTGTCGAAGAATTTGATGAAAGGATAACTCAATTATGTCCTCAAAATACATTAAATCAAATTTAAGTAAGCTAGATGGCAATACAAATACAGAATTGTTGCGTTTAGAGCTTTATTCGATTGTCACTGATGTCTTTCTAAGTAAAGAGTATTTTAATAAAAACAGCGATATTCTTTCTTTTATTGACGAAATCAACTATCAATATGGTGAATATTTATTTAAAAGTCGTACATTACTACTTGCTAGAATATTGAGAGATATTAACAAGGCAGAAAAAAATGAATTACTTTTGATTATGCGTAATCTTCAACATTTACTTTTCAACAATATTGAATCGGATACTAAAACAAAAGACAAAAAATCAAAGAACTATATTGATTCATTAATGGAACAATTTAAACGAGGTGCAGATAATGAATAAACAAACAGAATTTCAGTATTATTTATCATTTATTCATGAAAACTATCCTCAAAGTGCATTTTTAAAATCTCAAGAAGGACTTGTAAAAAAACTTTTCACAAATATTCACGACTCACTTATTATTTCCGAAATATTTTCAAGTATAAGAAATTCAAATCCTATATGTACTCAATTACTAGCTGACCAAAAGTTAATCTATCTAAAGACACTTTATATTTTACCAACCAATGATGATTTTCAATTCTATTCGATTATGAGAGCTAATGTTGAAAATTTATTAAGAATACTTATAAACAAATTTAAACCTGAAATGACTTACGAAGAAATCAAAGAAACAAGCTTTTCCACACTTAATAAATTATTAGATGCAACTTATTTAAACCACAAATATAAAGTTGAACTATCAGATCTATATAGCTATTTTGGTGCTTTCTCAAAAAATATTCATAGGATTTCTAGTGAACAAACTACTATATTGTATCTAAATGAAATGATGAGTAAAACTCTTATATCTAAAAATTTAGAAACAAAAATAACTTCCATAGAAAAAATCAAGATCAATCTAATATTTATGTTTCTGGATATTTATAATCTTAAAAGTAGTTCTTTTGATACTCCACAACTATCTAGACTTCATTCTATATTGGGGGATGAGGAATATGAAAAACTTCCATTCTTCAAATAATATTACTTAATAGTATTTATTATTAACTAAGCTTCTAATGTGTAGAAGTAATAGGAAGTACAAAACTTACAAAAACATTGTTATTTGCTCAATGTCAGGGCGGCTGACCATAGCCATCCTTTACCCATTAATTATATAAAGAGAAGTGGGACAATAGCCCGCTTCTCTTTATATACCGTTTCCTTTCCAAATTAACAGTGAACAGTACTTTGCATGTACCGTATGAGGGTTAATCAGACCTTCCCATATAATCTGTTAAAGTGGGCTGAAGCCTTGGTCTTACTGATTTAATTGTATTTATTTCCCATTTTGTTTGGGTGGTTTAGGATGATTGGTGATTCTTTGTAACACCAATTTAACGCCAATATTAATAACAACGATAGTTGGAATTCTTCATTTTTTAATATTAATCCCAATAAAGTAGAATTGACAAAAAGACGCACTGTTCTCTCGATTTTTCTTACTTCACATCTGCCACATCTATTTTCTGAATTAAATCTATCTATTAGTCTTCTCTGCAGTTTTAAGTGCTCTGAGAAGGGCTTTGATTGCCCTCCTTCCTCCCCCAGATTTGCAAAGCCTCTAACTCAGATTCTATATTTTCCAGTTTGCACTTTCCAACTACATCAAGCAGCTCATCAATATTGCAGCTGTCTGGGTTGCGTAATATAAACAGGATTCGATATTAAGGCATCTCGGGAACTTGATCACTTCAATCTCAAGCATTTCTTCTTCGATTCTTAATTCCGTCTTCTCAATATTATGTCGAGCATACACTTTTATGTTCGTAATTTCTGTTGAATGTATGGCTTTTACTTGAGCAACGAAGTGTTCTCCCAATGTTTCAGCCATGTTTTTTTTGACTATTAACATATCTAAAACATTCAACAGCCAAATCAAGACCATAGCCAGGTTTATAATCTCTAAAATTGCTCTCGACTAATCAAAACTTGATGTTTATTAGGTATTACTATTTGCTGATCAAAGGAACTACCTCTCTCTCCTTAACAGCCGAGTAGATGTGTATCGCCCAATATCACAGACACTAAGAGTCTTACGGATATAAACGCTTCCCTCCCTCATTTCTCCTATAGTATCCTTCTCCTGCTCCCTTATGAAGACAAAAACACCCTCTCGGTAAAGAGAAGGCAAATACAACACGGATAATTCCCCAGTTTATTCAAATTATTCGTTGTTTTTTTTCATGTATTGTAAAAAATCAGTTCTATTCTGGAAGTATAGTTCTTCCAAATCAAACTTTTCAAATACATCTTTTCCAATATAACCGTTAATTAATTCTATATGCATATTTATAATATCAACAATATGGGGCATTGAATCAATATAGCGGGAAGCACTTGGATTAATTGTCAAATGAAAATTGTGTTCTGGATTTGAGCATTCTGTCATTAATCCAGAAAGTACAGCAGTGAGAGAAGCATGTATAAACTCACTATTGTATTCATAGAATTTATCATATTCATTTTTTAACCCGAGTTGAATACAAATTTCTCTTACAGACTTTGTGAAATAATCACCATTTATAGGGATAGGTGCTATCAAATTGTTTTCACTTGCAACCCTTAAAATATCTATATCTTTTATATCTTCCCGTCCAGTACGTTTAAGAATGTGCAATCTTAACCTATCCAACGCATAGTCTTTGTATTTTTCCACTTCGTTATTTTCGATAAGATACTTAGATTGCCAGTAATTATCAAAAAGAACTCTGGTGCTCATTGAAGATAAAATCCCATTTAAACCAATTAATGAAATGTTCAATTCACTCAATATTCTTAGACTATATATAAGTTTGCTTAAAAGAATTTGTTCATTATCACTATAATTTTCCCAATATTTTGATACGTGCTCAGTAATAGCTGAGATATAAGGTATTACTCCCACATTCTTAGGATAGTACCTTAATTCTTGATATTCCACTGAACATAGTGACTCTTCAGTCAATATTTCTATAATGTTATCAGACATGCTGTATATTAACGTTTGTTCGTAGTCTGTCATAGTTAATCCTAAGTATATAGCATTAATAATAGAGCAATGTTCGGATAAATTTTCTTCGAATCCTAATTCCTCTTCAAAAAAATTTTTGATTTGCTTTGAATGCCCCATCTTAATTAGATGAAAGTATCGACTTAATACGTTATATGGATGGTCTTTCGTTTTCAACCCTTCAAACTCCGACTTGTAATTGTTTACATTTAATCCCTTTACAATTTTCTTTTCAAAATTCAATCCATAACTTTTCAGAATATCAGATATTTCTTCAGCCTGCGTCTCAGTGAGCATCCATTCAACTAAATTGGTACTATTATTTTCAGCATATGAAATGATCTCATTCAAATATTCCCCATAACCATTTTGAGAAATTAATTCAATTATCCATAAGTGTCCAATGACAAGACTATATAAGTACATTGACGACCTCTTACCATTATCCATATTGTAAGGATTGACTAATTTACCTGCCTTTTTGTCGAATTTAAAATCTGTAATCTTGGGATTTAAAATTTTTTCATATTTTTCTTCCTCGTTCACTTTAACAACACTCCTACTCATTCGATTAAAAAGCTCATACCAAAGCTAAAGATATCATACTATATGTCGGAATATTTACTAGGCATATGTATACTACCTCCATCGTACGTTCAATTAGTCATTAATCTGACTCCCCTCATATCGCAATCACTAAATTCCGCCTTCAAAACAAACCTCTCATTAGAGAGAGGGCATTCCCACATTAACTTCTCACTCATTCTTTCCTTTCCAAACTAGTTGTGAACAACACTTGACATTCACCGTATGCGGAAACATTTCGAATACTATTAATTGTTGTCCATATGCTATGGTTGTTTTATAATCCATTCCTTACACTATACACTTATTAGCCACCCATACCATCTGCGGAGGCAACTCCTCCCTCAATCTCCACACAATACTCATTGGCTTATTCCCCTCATGACTCACGTAATCTGCTTCCCCTAAGAAGACAAATGGAGAGGTGAACTTTTCACTCTCTTTGTATTCCCGAACAAACAACGCAATGCGGTTACCCGTGCTCCGGTGTTGGATATACCGCTGCGCGGTCTTGGTGTTCTCCGATACACTACTTTGTGTCTGCCAGTGGAACAACCTTTCATTTATCGCATAGTCTTCATAGAGTGTTGATGGTGAGAAATCTTTATCAGATTTATTTAGTGTAATGAAGAATATATCTATCTGTTCACTCTCGAAATATTTCACGCCTTCGCGGAAGGTTGGTGCTTTATCCCCATTCCAATAGCCAAATGCCGCTAATATCTGATCCATGCTGTACATACAGTGGATATCTAGTGGACAAGTGAAGGGGAATTCATGTTTCTTATCTACAAAATCAAGATGTTCCTCGTTATATTTTAGGATATCCACAATCTCATCCTTAAATTGAGGGCAGGTTAGAATTGCCTGAATGCCTTCTTCTATATCTTTAAATCCAAGCTTTACAGGCTCTGCCCGATAAAATGTATAGTAGAACATGACTAACATCCGGTGCTCGTCATCGTCATGTGGCTGCGTACTATTTTCCAAATAGTCGATTAAGAACTTCAGCCATCTGCGAGAATTCAAGTTCAGCAGTGCCGGAATGCGCTTCACGTGTTCGGGATGATCCCATTGGAATGGTTCTAGTATCTCTGCTTCTACCATTAATCCTCTAAAGAATCGGTTGCCACCCCGCCCGCCATAGAAGTCAAACAAAGACATACCATGGTAACGAACGAAGTTCGCCAATGTCACTTCAAGACCTGTGTCCTCTTGAAAATACTTTATTTTGCTAATCAGATTATTACGATTGTTCTTGGTTTGCTTCAAGTTTCGTAATATATAATCCTTGGCTTGTTTCTCTAAGTTGAATGAAGGTTCCTCTAGGCAGCGAAGAGAATCCATTCTCTACATAATGCTGAATCGAGTGTTTCGTCTTGCCCATTAACGCTCTGAATTTATCTTGGAAATTGTATTCCTTATGCGCTTGTCCAATAAAATCTAGCACCGTAAGGCACTCTTTGCCCTTAGCCAATCGTAGTCCACGACCTAACTGCTGCAAGAATACGGTTAAACTCTCCGTTGGACGCAGGAACAGAATCGTATTGACGGCTGGAATATCCACGCCCTCGTTGTAGAGATCCACGACAAAGATCATAGAGATCTCACCGCTAATGAGTCTACTCTTAACTGTACTTCGTTCCTCGTTACTAGAATTCCCATGCAACGCCACCGCTGGAATTCCCGCTTCATTAAATACCTTAGCCATATAAAGGGCATGCTCTACATCGATTATTACAATACTGATCGTTATCAATAGATATTAAAAAAGATGACTCCTGACGAATACAGGAATCATCACTTAACTCTTAGTAATCGAGATTCATTTTAATATATTCATACAACTTCTGCTCTACCGGATTTTTTAGAATCATATCCATACATACTACAGGGACTTCTTTGTTGTCTTTGCCCTGCATAAATGTCTGATTAACAGATGTTAGATCTGGATTAGCTTCCCCTAAATAGTAAAAATCCCCGCCTTCATCATCATCTTTTTTCACAAAAATATGAATATCTATATTGTTATCTACAGCTGCAATAATCAGTTTGACTTCTTCTGACTGTAATTTCCGATTACTTCTCGTATACCATTTGAATATAGATGGAGATAAAAATTCATCGCCGTAATTAATACTAGATTCTACCTCATCATGCTTATGGTATGTAACGAATATTGGACAAGTATTATATTTTGTCTTGTAACCATATATCGTTGAACTTTCATCACTTTCCCAATTGAGAAGCTTACAAGCATCTTTCCGGGTATATTTTTGGTATAAGGTCAATGAGGTGCTACTATCAAAGACTCTTGTTTTTTCTTTTGCACATAATATGACATCAAGAAACATTTCTTTAAATGTTTCATTTGTCTCCAAATTCCGTCTAACATCATCGTTTAAATAGAACCCGCCATCTTTTAAAATACAAATCGGTGTATCCCCATACTTCTTCCTTTGTGCTGCAACAAAAAATGATAAATCCATTACTCTAATGACAGATGACAATGTATTGGGATCTGTTCGACAGTTCAATTGCTCTAGTGTCGTAACATAATCATCATAGGCCACTTGGCCATTGGGAAATAGTAACTCTAGTAAAATAATCTCATGTATTCGTTTCCCATCGAGTATTTCTGAAGAAAGCATAGTTAGAACCTGTTGTTCATATGAAGTTAATTCTGGAATATCTTCATTAATCGTGATTAAGAATTGATAGTAATTCTTATGAGGCTTCACACTATTCACAATAACAATAGGATCAATAGATTCATTAGTAATGAAATCATGCAATGTTGGCCTGTGACCGATCCTATTCTTCAATTCATGGAAAGCTTCTTTCAATTTCCTTAATTCAGTTAAATTGTTATTAGTAATCGATTTATAAATTTGTTCTTTTGCAATTTCCTCAAAATTAATGGTTGATACGCCATTAATATAGCTTGAATCCTTCATTATTCTTCGTATATTATCTTTATTCATAGATTTATCACCAGATAATGCAATTGGGATTAAATAATTATTCTTATAATTCCCAATGAAATCAATAATAGTTACAAACTCTTTATCAGCATGTTTACGAAGTCCGCGCCCAAGTTGTTGAATAAAAATAATGCTAGATTGGGTTTGTCTTAACATAACAACTTGGTTAACACTTGGAATATCAATTCCCTCATTAAAGATATCTACTGTTATGATGTAGTCGAGTGCCCCTTTCTCAAGAGCTCGTATTTGCTTTTCTCGAATCTCTATTGCGTCATCACCAGTTAATGCAATCGTCCGATATCCTTTTTCATTGAACATGGCCGATAATTTTATTGCCTCATCCTTCCGGCTGCAAAATATCAATCCCTTTACCTTAACACCAGAAAAACCATAATACTCAATTTTACCGATTAGATGAACTACGCGTTCATCGTTTACAAGCTTCGATAATATAGAAGAATCATCAATTGTCTCTCCATTCATTTCAAGATCAGTCACACCGAAATAATGGAAAGGACAGAGCATATCTTCTTCAAGAGCAGCTTGCAATCGAATTTCATAAGCTACATTATAATCAAACAACTGATAGATATTGAAATCATCCGACCTCTCTGGCGTTGCTGTCATTCCGAGCATAAATTGAGGGTTGAAATATTCAATGACTTTGCGATATGAACTCGCACCTGCTTTATGTACTTCATCGATTAAAATATAGTCAAACGCTTTAGGATCAAATTGACTCAGAACATCTGATTTCGATATCGTCTGAATCGTTGCGAACAAATACTTTGCTTGTATGTTCTTCCCTGTACTTGATAGCATTCCATAATCTTGATCTATGCCGCCTACTACATTCATATAGTCTGATTTGGCCTTTAGTAATATTTGTTCACGATGCGCGATAAATAACAAACGTTTAGGATTGAAACTTCTAACATCGAACGCTGACAGATATGTTTTCCCTGTTCCTGTTGCTGAAATCACTAATGCCCTCTTGTGACTCGCAAGACGTACTGCTTTTATATTTTCTAGTGCAGATAATTGCATTTTATTCGGTTCAATCGTATCAAGTATAACTTGGTTATTATTCTCGACTATATTTGTTAATTCTTCATTCATTATGTTTCTAGCTGTAAATTCCACAAAAATCTTCTCGTAATTCAATATCCATTCTTCCGTTAGAATATTTGCACCATTCCATACTTCTTCAAACTGACTACGAATCTGAAGTAGGAACTCATCCTGCGGATTCAACTTAAGTTTGACGTTCCATTCATAATTGATCTTCAAAGCTTGCACTGTTAAATTAGCACTGCCAATAATTAATGCATGATCGGCATCCTTATTAAAAATATAGCCCTTCGAATGAAATCCTTTTAGATCCGTAAGACGAACATCCATATTTTCTATTTTCAAAAGTTCTCGAAATACTTTAGGGTTATTAAAATATAAATATGTTGAGGTTAATAACCTTCCTCTAATTCCTCTTCCCTTTAAATCAAGTAAATAAGATTTGAGTGTTGCAAGACCACTTTCTGTTACAAAAGCTACAATAAACATGAATGACTGACAATGTGTCAATTCTTCTATTACTGAAGACAATATATTTTCATTCTTCAGCGGATTATTAATTAACAACTGAGGGGAATATTTTACGAGTGAACCGTCAACTGGTGATAGAACGGTATTCTCATAGTTAAGAGCTACGCTAGTCATGTCATTTCCACTCACCTTAATTTTTAGCATAATTGTATAATTATTAATCCATTAGCACAATCCATTATATGACAAAAAGACAACCTTCATACAAATGCAGATTGTCCTAAATTCCGAATAAATTATACGGTACTGTCAACTCGATGGTTCATAATCTTCTGGATCGCTGGGATATCAGCAGGAGCCCAATCCAATGTGTTCAACTCAGCTCTTGGTAACCATTTAATCGCAACATGCTCTGTTAACGTCGGTGTCCCCTCAATTAATCTACAATAATATGTAGTTAAATGAACGATGCCAAAGTCATATTCGTAAGTGGTATCTTCAACATGATCACCAATTTCGACTTGGCAATTCATTTCTTCATGTATCTCACGTTTTAAAGCTTCTTGCGGAGTTTCACCACTTTCAATCTTTCCACCCGGAAATTCCCACTTTAGAGGTAATGATTTACTCACGCCTCTTTGAGCACATAGTATTTTATCTTCATTTACAATAACTGCTCCAACGACAAAAATATCCTTTTTCATAAATACACCTACCTAAATGATATACTCTCAGTTCTTTCTAACAATAAAATATATTGTATCATACCAATAAAAGATAATACTGTACATAATCAACAATATAAAACCTGATGTTTAACAAGTTTAGGCGATCATCACATCTTCGGAGGGAAAGCTCTTAAACTCTATCCTTCCAATAGCTCTCAAAGGTCGCTTAGATCTTCTTGAGTACGTCGAACGATTCCTTCTCAGTCACCTTCAAGTTCCACTCTAAACCACTGGTGAGCGCCACATTGTAAAGGGGTGAATAAAAAAGAAGGGGTGCGATCCCCCCTTCTTCTAATATGACAATATTTTGTTAGGATGCTTTCACTTTACTTGCTTTCTTGTGCCAGCAGGTTCAGCATAACCGTTACAGCTTCCGCTCTTGTAGCATGCTCTTGAGGGAGGAATTTGTTATTGTTATTGTTCTTCCCTTGCACAATACCTGATTGCTTCACGATAGCAACGCTACCTTTGGCCCACGCTGGGATGTCATTGTCATCTGCGAAGCCAATTGTAGCATTGGCTTCAATAGAATGACCCAAAGCATGTGCAAGCATCACTGCCATCTCTGCCCTTGTAACTGCTGCATCTGGACGGAATGTCCCGTCCTCATTACCTTTAATAATGCCTAATTGTACGGCTTGCGCGACCGCTTTCTGTGCCCACGATCCGATCTTCGCAGAATCTGTGAAGGTCAGCGTCTCTCCTGCCTCTTGCGGCTTCAACGTATTCATCAGCATGACAGCAAATTCTGCGCGCGTCACGGTAGTGTTCGACTTAAATGTTCCGTCCGTATAACCCCTGACAATTCCGCTACTTATCGCTTTCTTGATGCTGACCTCAGCCCAGTGTCCAGCGATATCGCTAAAGTTAACCTCCGTTGGTTTCTCTGTTACGGGAAGACCCGTGGATTGATCTACAACGAGTACCGCATACTTCGTAAAGTGATTGACATCTACTGTGATATGATTCCCTTTTATCTTACCACCTTCAACTTTAACCCATGATTTCTTCACTTCATCATAATAGAATACGGATGCAATATAATTGCTTTGCAACTTGGTAGGATCAAAGGTAAAAGTCAATGTTACCGGTTTACTGAAGTTCTCTGAGAAATCTTTGGAAAGTTCAAATACCGAACTAGCTAGAATCTCTTTATTCGTTAGAAGAACTTGCGTGTTCAATAGTTCTTCTATCGTTAATTTCATTGCTTTGTTGGTAGCGCCTGCTGGAATAGTGATGGTGATCGCATCTCTCAAGCTGACCTGACCCGTTCTACCAGCAGGAAGTGTTAATTTCCCATCCGTTGCAGTAACCTTGCTATCGATTGGGGATGTTGGGGATGTTGGTGTTGTTGAGCCTCCGCCTCCGCCTGATGGTGTCGGTGTTGGATCTGGTGTTCCCGGAATTTCTGGAGATTCTGGTGTTTCTGGTGTTTCTGGTGTTCCTGGTGTTCCTGGTGTTCCCGGAGTTTCCGTCCCTGGATCTGTATTCGGCCCCTCAACATCCTTAACAAAGCTTAAATAGAAATCATCCATTGTTCCCCATGCACCGCCATCTGCTTTGATATTAGCGCCGACCGTAAGGGTTCCATCAGTAACGAGAATATTCTGGATCTCGGGATTATTCCACTGCGCCCACCCGTTCACACCGGTGTTTACTTTCACTTCCTTGCTACCCGTTACAGCAAAGAGATTCATATCGGGATTTACAGCATCTCCGCCTTGGATAAACATAGAAAGATTATAATATCCGTTCTTCAGCCCGGAAATGGTCTGCTCTACTCTAAAGTCCACTGCTTTCGCAGAGTAGAAATGCAGTGAATAGTTCCCACTCTTGGCATCTGAGACTTTGTTCAGATAGTCTGTATCCAGTTCGCTTCCGACTCCATAAGTGATCTTCCACATGCTTCTGTCGTTGTTCTCGAAACCTGCATTGACGATTAGGTTCTCTTTTTTAATCTGGAGAATAGCCTTTACCGCGTGATCGCCTTCTGCGGTTCCACCGATGACATAGCTGCCTGCACCCTGGATAATGGCTTGCTCAAGCGCCGCTTGATCCCACGTAACAGATATCATACCGGAACTTCCATCATTGTAAGTAACACTTACCTCTGTCGGCAGATTTATCTTCTCCCCAGCATTCACCGTCACCGAGACATCCTTGATTTCATCTATGGTAATGGGAGCAACAGCCCCTGTATTCACATATTTGAACACATTCAGCGAATCAAGCGGATGTCCGTTGAAATCGAACAAAGCTTGGTTGTCAACAGCACTTCCTCCATACCATACGCCTGCATCTTTAGGATCATATTCCTTCGCATAGCTTGCGGCCCAACCTGAACCGAATTGTTCCCAAATTCTCTTATTATCCTCCAGGTTATCTTTCGGACCTACCGGAAGCCATGCAGGCTCCCAATAAAACACACCAATTCCCGCTTCACCCACATTGGCAACAGCTTCGATTACGTCTCTAAGCGAGCTCGCTTGGCCTTGAACACTAATAGGGTAATCTAAGGTTTGACCTGAGCTCTTAGGCGCTGTATTTTCGTGCCCGTCCCCGTCTTCAGCGGTATACGCGTAGGAGGTTTCAGCTACCATTACTTTTTTCTCATACTTATCGGCAACCTGCTTCAGCTCGGATGTCAAGTTACTTAATGTGCCGTGCCAGAACGGATAATATGAACTCGCAAACACATCATAGTCTACATCATTACCTAGCAAGGTTTTCGCATAGCCAGCATATCTGCCCACCGATTCCGGATTCGTAAAATGCAGAGCGACCAGAATATTGGAGTCGATCTCTCGAACCGCTTTGCTTCCAGCGTTAAACAATTGGCTCATCTTACCCCAATCGGATTCGCCGACAAATTGTCCGTTAGTTTCATTACCTACCTGAACCATACCAATTTCAATACCCTCATCAAGCAGGGCTTGCAAGCTTTCTTTGGTATATTCGTACAGTTCGGTCTTCTTATCTTCGAAGTTCAAATTTGCCCATGCCTTAGGCGTATGCTGCTTAGCTGGATCGGCCCAAAAATCGGAATAATGGAAGTCCACCAGCAGCTTCATGCCATTAGCCGTCGCCCTTTTGCCAATTTCAATCGCGGTTGCCAGATCATTATTACCGCCGCCATAACCTTTTCCTCCTGTATCAAAAGGATCATTCCATATACGTACCCGAACGTAATTAACCCCGGCTTCATGTACGGTTGTAAAAATATCCTGCACTTCTTCGCTCTCATTATAAAACTTGACTCCGCTATTTTCTAAAGCAATAATACTCGAGATATCCACGCCCTTAATAAAGTCGGGCTCTAGTCCTTCAACCTTCTTCACAAAAATATCCGCGTCCACTGGTGGAGTCACCGGTGGAGTCACTTCCGTACTCACTTGTCTCAACTCAAAACTGTCCAAATATCCCCATGCTGCTGGAGCACCGCTTATGTTCGCCCCAATCACTAGATTAGAAGTATCCTGCTCCAAGTCAAATTTCAAACTGACTGTCCCCCAAGCATTATAGCCAGTGGTGGCAACGGAGGCTGCCTTCTCGCTTCCCGCAAACAATTCAACATTTCCCACTTCATTATCAATCACAGCTCCGCCCATCGAATGAACCGAGAGCTCATAGCTTCCCGCAGGAAGAGTAGGAATAACCTGATTCACTGTAACTAACTGGTCTTCAGAAGCCGTTTTCTTAATCCAATACTTGAATCCGTGCTCTCCTTCATCTGGTTTGAGCCAAGTATCATCTTCATATGAATATCGCAGAATATCTACTTGATCCCAGTTATCCGTTTCCACACTCCATGATTGATCCTCCCAAAAATCAGCTTCGAAACCGCCATTCACAATATACGACGTACTGTCCTCAACTGCAGCCGAGGCAGCCCCCAAGCTGAATGAAAATGAACTTATCGTCAACAACACTGCTACAAAAATAGAGATAACCTTTTGTTTAATTCTCATATTCTAATCACCTTTCCAACCTAATATTTAGATATAAATGAGTGCTTCTAACTCATGTAAGCCCTTACAAATAAATATATCAGTAGTTAAAAGCTTATGTAATGTTCGAAATGAAACATTTTGTATGTTTAAGCAAGCATTTTAACTTTTACAGGCACCCCTTACCAGATAGTTCCATTACAGGCACAGCAGCAAAAAACCGTTCCCCGGTTTGAGTGGGAAACGGTTTTGATATAGTTCATTCAGGCCGACTGAGTTTATTCTTCAGCCATCATTCTTTAAATATCTTCTAAGGTCCTTCCAACTAGCCATGAAGTAACTTCGCTAACTCACTCACATCACCCGAGTTAATTCACTGAAACAACAGGCCGTGCCTCAATATACCCTCTATACCCCATCGGAGCAAGTTGAAATCTCGGTGCTACTTCAGGAGCCCAGTTATATCCGTAAATCGTAGGATCGAATTTCTCAATGTGATCCCACACTTCGCCGATTTCATCCATAAAGTCATCATCGTTATACGCTTCCCCTTGAAAAATCATCAGCTTACATGGAGGCAAATCAATAAGATCATATCCTTCAGGAACGGCATTGTTGTAATCCGTCGGCAGCTCTACTCCTTGCACATATAGGGAAGTTCCCTTTGTTATCAGGTGTTTCGGCAACCACATGCCAATAGGTTCATAAATCGCTTCTTTAACACTTGTAAGCATAGACCATACATCACTACCCACTTCTTCACAGTAAGCAAAATATCCGATGGCTTTGATTCCTCGCTTTAGAAGAACCTTTCTGGCAGGACGTTCAATAATTTGCACAAATACTGTTTTGGTAACTTTGTTCTCACTCATATTCATTTCTCCTTTATGAAATTCCCGGTAAGTATCGAAAACTCTTTCAGGCATGAAAAGTTGAATAGGAGGTGTGTTTTGACTATATTTTTTAGGCGATAAGCCGAATTCTTTTGAAAAAGCACGAGTGAACCCTTCGTGAGTGTCAAAGACATAATCTAATGCAACATCGATTATTTTGTATTCATCGTCACGTAGAACTAGAGCAGCTTTGGATAATCTTAAAGCACGTATATAATCAAATGGCGATCTTCCAATGATATCTTTAAAAATTCTGGATGCATGCCACGAAGAATATCCAGCTACATTGGAGAGTTGCTTAAGTGTAATCTCTTCATATATGTGGGCATCAATATATTCCTGCATAGTTTGCACCGCCATTACTATTTCTACCTGTTTCATTTTCTCACCTCCACGTATATATCGTAATTCAAAAGGAGAAGTCATTCTTGACCTGAATTGCTCTTATTCCATTTACCTAGTCAATCCCTTGATAATAAACCGAGGAACCCATATCATGGATTCCTCGGTTTATTTGTAGTCCATCTATGTAGTTCACATAAAAACAGAGGAACCCAAGTATCTACAATGGTCTCCTCTGATTATTAAAATAAAGATTTTTGATAAGGATGGCGAACTAGAAGTATTTCAACCTTCTGTTTATCATAACGTTAAAACACTTTATATGGTTCTGATTTACCTGGTGAAATAAGTACCATTCTCATATGAATTGGAACCCCTTTTATCGCCACTACTTTCCCAGGAATATATATAGACATCTCTTGTTTAACAAAATAATTCTCAATGACTTCCACCAAATGTTCACCAATTGCTGACCAACCGTTGTCTTCTCTCCACATATCCAGCTGGATCAATGACTGTAATGCTGTCTGCTTCCAGATGATATTCATCGTTTCTTATGTCGAGCTAACTGCTCCAATACTTCTTCCTTTGACAAGGACGGGTTATTACCATTAACCGCCTCTAATATAAGCTGTTCTTCTTCAGGATCAGTAACATCGTAGAAAGCAGATTGCGCAACTTCCTCTATCTCAAACAGCATAAACTTCCGTTTACCTACCTGAATATAAGCTTCTCCCTGTGTTAGAGCACTTGATAGTTCTTCATTCTCAAGTTTGACGAGCTTCATTTGTTCCTACCTCCCGTCGTAATATTACCTTTATTATAAGCTTTTAAATACTATTCGCAAATGTGCATATAAAGTAAAACCGAGAAACCCATATCATGGATTCATCGGTTTATTTGTAGTACATCTATGTGGATCATACTCGCGAACAAAATATTACTTAGTCCACTAATCTAATCAAGCTATATTTCTTCTTACCTTTACGAATAATGATAAACCGACCATCGAATGATTGGTCCGCAGACACTTCTGTGTTTACATCGACTACTTTCTCACCATTCATGGAGATCGCTCCATTCGTAATATCTTCTCTCGCCTGACGCTTAGATGGTTCAATACCTAGCTCAACCAACCAGTCCACCAAATTCTTAGTCTCTTTGGTAGCTTCGAACGTAGGCATTTCTTTGAATCCTTGTTCGATTTCGTCAGCTGTTAAGGATTTAATGTCTCCGCTGAATAGGGCTGCTGAGATTTTAATAGCTTGTGTTAAGGCATCTTCACTATGAACGAATTTGGTCATCTCTTCGGCAAGTACGCGCTGTGCTTCACGTTTACCTGGGTCTGTCGTTACCTTATTCTCTAATTCTGAAATTTCTTCTTGGTTCAAGAATGTGAAGTATTTCAAGTATTTAACGACATCACGGTCATCTTGGTTCAACCAGAATTGGTAGAATTCATAAGGTGATGTCTTCTCAGGATCTAGCCAGATTGCACCACCCGCAGATTTGCCGAACTTCGTTCCATCGGACTTCAACATAAGTGGGATGGTTAATCCGAATGCTGTCGCTTCTGATCCTTCTTTTTTACGAATCAGGTCTAGGCCACTTGTGATATTACCCCATTGATCCGATCCACCAATTTGTAATTGAACACCTTCTTCAGCAAATAGATGATGGAAGTCCATGGACTGGAGAATCTGGTACGTGAATTCAGTGAATGAAATCCCACTATCTAGACGACTGGATACAACGTCCTTAGCAAGCATCGAATTGATACTGAAGTTCTTCCCGTAGTCACGTAAGAAGTCGATCACGTTCAATGAATGCGTCCAATCATAGTTGTTCACCATTTTCAGTTGTGCATCGTTATCTGTAACGAATAACTTCTTCATTTGCGCTGTTAGTGCGTTCACATTGTCTTGTACTTGCTCTAAAGTCTGTAATTGACGTTCGGATGAACGCCCGCTCGGATCCCCAATCGTACCTGTCGCTCCACCAATTAAGATAACTGGTAGATGTCCGTATGCTTGGAATCGCTTCAACACCATGAATGGAATTAAATGTCCAATATGCATACTATCCCCGGTCGGATCGACACCACAGTACAATGCAATCTTCTTATTACTAACTAATTCACGTAATCCTTCTGCATCTGTCTGTTGGTTAATCGCGTCGCGCCATTCTAACTCATCAATAATATTCATGTTACTCATGATCATCCATCCCCTTTAAAATGTTAGTCTTGATCCATCCCCAATGCATACGCAAAAAACGCCCCTATGTCTACAATAGACATAGGGACGATTGAATAACCGTGTTACCACCCAAATTGCATAAATAGCATTACACACTACTATTCATACCACTCATAGCCATCATATCGTTGGCTAGTCCGCTTAGTGTTACCTAAGATACTCCAGAGTGTAATTCGCAAGACTGTTTGTGCTAGGTCGCATCGACCCCTAGCTTTCTGATTAACAGTGACAGTGTGCTACTTATTCCTTCAACGTATACCGTATATTAGATTAAAATCAGTATAGAGAATGACACGACCGTTGTCAATTCAGGATCTACATCATTTAAGAAATAAGCTTTATTTTGAGTAATAACACCCGTTACAGCCAACACAATAACCACCATAAAAATTAATAATTTAATTCATTTATATATTCCACACACTGTTCTCCATCAACAATCTCACCGATAATATATGCATCACAACCTGTTAACTTCAAATGTTCTATAATTTGTGACGCGTCTTCTGAATGGGCAACAAGTGTAATTCCAACTCCCATATTAAATGTTTTTAGCATTTCCTCATCATCGACATTCCCATATCTTTTTATGATTTCAAAAAGGGGATGGATCTTCATTTTGTCTAACTCAATTCTTGCATTTACGCCCGCAGGAAGTATACGATTTAAATTGCCCTTAATCCCTCCGCCAGTAATGTGAGCTAACCCATTAATTACATCTGTCGGAAACAATTCCTTTAAGTTTTGGTAATAACACCGATGTGGGGTTAGAATCGCATCTAAAAATGAATCTTCTTGAACCTTCTCGTCTAGAATTTGAGGCATTGTATCCATCAGTGTTCTTACCAATGTATATCCGTTTGTATGTAACCCATTGGATGCAAGAGCAATGATAACATCACCCTTAGCAATCTTTGTACCATCTATAATCTTATGTTTATCTACTACCCCAAGTATACTTGCATTAAGCATATAGCTTCCTTCTGGTAACACCTTCGGTTGCTCAGAAGTTTCTCCACCTATAAGCACACAATCTTGCGCACGACATGCATTAGATATGGCTTCTACTACTTCAACTACGATTTCTTTCTCAATCTTGCCACAGAGTATAATATCAAGAACAACTTCGGGTCTTGCTCCCATGACAATGATGTCATTTACCAAGTGATTAATTAAGTCATAGCAAATATTACTGACTTTATTATGGCGAAAGGATAATAGCTGCTTTGAACCTGGTTCTTCTGCCTTCAGTACAAGTACTGGATTGTCAATTCCATCAAATTTCGCTTCAAATAACGCTGCAAATGCCCCTGATTTATTTAACACTCTAGAATCAGTTGTTTCCAAACTTTTCTGCATATCTTTCTTCGTGGCATCAGCGTTATCGATGTCTACTCCCACCTGTGCATAGGAAAGTTTCTCACTCATTGTCATAACCTCCATTAATTTCATTCTAATGTAGATTTTAAATAAATTCTCTCAATTCCGCAAGTATCTTCCATTGAGATCACATGTACAACTTGTGCAGCAACTTGTGAAGCTTGTAATGATATAGGTCGATCTCCTGGTTTTTTTCCATTAAAGTATGTATCAACTCGACCAGGTCCAATCGTTGTTACCGATATACCCGTTCCTTTTAATTCGTCTCGGATTGAATCTGCGAATCCTCTTACAGCAAATTTTGAGGCGCAATATAGCGAGCCTTCTGCAAACCCGATATGATCTGCATCCGAAGTAATGTTAATTATTTTTCCGCTGTTATTTTCTTTCATTTTGGACATTACCGTTTTTGTGAGAATAAAGGTTGCTGTAAGATTAATAGCAAGCACCTCTGACCACTCCTTAAGCGATATGTCCTCCACCTTTTTAAATAGCCCAATACCTGCATTATTCACCAAAATGTCTATTCCTCCTGAATCCTCTATGATCTTCTTAGCCACTTCTTCCGTCTCATTGGCATTCGCTAAATCACAAGGATATACATGTACATTAGGAACACTCAAATCTATCGAATGAACATTTTTACTAAGTGCGTATACTCTATACTTTTCTAACTCAATTAACTTGTCTAAAACAGCTTTTCCAATACCTTTGCTACATCCCGTTAACAGAATGGATTTCATAATTCATCTCCAACCTTTCTAGGAATCTGTCTATTTCTTCTGATACCCTGCGATCTACCTGTCTCCGTCCCACTACAACGATCTTGGATTGATGCATCACATACTCTTCTTGTAAATTATGAGTTTGAAGCGTGTGACCTGTTTCCACACAATCCACACAACAATCGAAAATCGTAGGAACAAAACCTTCCGTTGATCCGTTTACATGTTGAATATTCACATCATTACGACCTATGGTTTGAAAATATTTAACAGCAGTATTCGGAAATTCTGTCACGCAAGTAAAAGAACCTACTTTCGATAAGACTGGTCTATTCTTCTGACTTAATAGACTAATTCTTGTATCACACCAATCAAGCTCTTTATAAATCTTAATATCATAATTACCTTCGTTAATCCATTCACTTGATGTAATTCCAAAATCTAAAATACCTTTATTGATCATCATCGGTATATCGCGATGTTTCAATAAATAGATATCCATATTCTCTTCAACCGAAAAATGCAATCTATCAGCGTTCACCTTTCCACCAACATAACTCTCTATTAATGAAACTGATTTACTCTTTACAACACCTTTTGGTAACCCAATTCTAATCAATTGATGATCCCTCCTTAGTCAGTACTTGTTCAAAAAGTTCCAATACTTGATAAAAACAATGTTCATCTTTATATACACTTCCAAATGTGTCGACCCACTCTTGAATGTTGTGTTTCATTTCATTCCAGACCAACGGGTCTTTAAGCCCCCTTATCAATTGCCTTTCCAAACCTTGTACATCATTAGAATTAAATAAAGAGCCGTTGTAACCATCCGTAACAATCTTACGTGCTGCCTCGGTATCTGATGCTATAACAGGGGTATTTAAGAACATGGATTCTAATAATACAGAACTAAAATTACCCTTGGTACGAGCATCTACCAACACATCAGCAGTCTGTAGTAAAGAGCCTACCTCTGACCTAGGCAAGTAACCTACAAATTCAGTACATCCCTCTATCTCTAGCTCTATTACAAGATTGTGAAGATATTTAAGATGAACTTGCTCAGGATGATCATCTGTCCCTGCAATAATTAATCGAGCAGGATAATTTTTTATAACCTTTGAAAAAGCTATAAGTATCGTTTCAATTCCTTTTTCTGGACTAAAACAGGAATTAATCGTAGCAATAATAGGTTCATTTCTAGGAATATTACCTCTTTCAAACTCAAAAATGCATTGATCAAGTGGCATAGGTATCTCAACAATACGTTCATTGATCGTATTGTCATTACTAACGGAACAAATACTCTTTCTAAGATCGTTATCTGCTACGATAATCCTGCTTGCCTTAGGTAAGCTCTGATCAATAAACCATTTTATTCTGTGGTCGCTAGTATAACCAATATTCATATCCCTACCAAAACTCGAAATAACGTAGGGGACTCCTTCCCACTCATGCACCATATAAGCACCATAACTATTAAAAGATCCATAGTGAGCATGTATTATATCTAATCCATACTCTTTCTTAAGCTCTAATAAATAATTAACTACCGTTGAAAGAGACATACTATACTCAAGTGAAGAAACCTTCCTATCATCAATAATGGGATGCTCTAACAATAAAGGATTAATGATAATGTATGGCATTAAATACTCAGGAATATCTGTTGGCTTCTTGCTCCCTAATAGAAACGCTTGGTGACCGTTAGTGCGGAGATATTTAAATAAATTTTTCGCATAAATTATACTTCCAGAGTTGTACGACAGATCAGCTGAAGGTACTATAGCTATTCTCATATAATGGTACTCTGTTCAAAGAAATCGTAGACTTGATTAAGACAACCTGCATTACTCACATCAGCTGATAAATAAATTAACTGTTTACTTATCAGTTCATCAACTAGTTTTTGTTCACTAATAATATACCTATAAGTCTCTTCAAAACTTACCTGTTTCCGATAGTCCACAACGTCCTCCTTTAAATCATAATTTCCTACTGCAGCACAAAAGTTTGTTACAAACGCTTTAGCCGTATCTGCATCCAATATTCGAGTTATTAACTTTCCATCTCTGTTATGATCTACAACTATTATGTTTTCAAAATACGCATCTTGTACGATAGAAGACTCATTTAGAAAATAACTTTCAATCCCCACTTGATCCCTAGAGCGTACCCATGTGTTAAGAGACCAAATATGGTTGTCCCTAATAATGGCATGCGTGTTTCCAGTACACGTAAACCCTTTCGTTTGAAGACTGTGAGCTAACGTTGTCTTCCCCGCTTTACCTCGACCAACTAATAAATAAGCCTTGTTATTACGTATTAATGTCGTACCTTTAACATGCAAAGAACGGTGTTTTAAAGACATCACAGTTAATATATATTTAAAAACAAAGTTCCAAAAAAATTTATTATATACGACTACATCTATATCTTTTATGCAAATCCTCATCTCAGTTTCTGATATTGATACTTTAAGTGGAGGTCCAATATGATGTCCTAAATATATCCCCTTATAAATCATTTCTTCCCTGTATGTTGCCTGGTTTTCATTAAAAAATTGATCATCATCCGTAGTGATAATTGTAAATTTATCACTTGTTAATAATTCGGAATAATTATTGTTACCGATGACCGTCTGTAAAAGGAACTCCGGGCGCTCAGAGATGATTAGAATTTCCCCCATGGGTATAACTATAGATCTTTGATATTTCATACTGTATCAATTTTTTTCACATATTTTAAATCGCCATATACTTTGAACTGCCTGTTTACTTCTTTTTCAAAAGTTGAGGTAAGTGCTTGTGATATGTTAATGTCAAGAATATTTCCTAAACAAAATATCCAAGCCATTAAATCACCAAGTTCTCCTTGAATTTCTTCTTTCGTTTTCCCCTTCCGAATCGCTGATACTACCTCTCCTAATTCTTCAACCATCCAAATCATTGATTTATTTAAATCATATCTCCCATAAACTTGATTAAACCTTTCTTGAATGTGATCTACTGATATCACTAGCTCTTCTGAAATACAATTCTCCATATATTCCATCCCCTTATCATTAAGATAATAGTTTAATATCTAAAAATTGGTTTCTTTGGGTGATGTCATAACTTATAGAACTTGTAATTGGTTGTAGTAATAATTCGGTTAGTTCTACGTAGATACTTCGGTTCTCTTTCAAATAGTTTGAAAAACATAGCGTCATCTTTTCCACATCGTTGCTATATTTATTTAAGAGATGCTGGTCATCAATATATTGTCTTCCCCAACTGTTAATGCGTAGTTGTTTCGTTCTTTCATTATTTACCTCAAACTTTTTAGCACAAGTAAATCGATAAATAAGTTTTGCATCGTCCACTCGTATAAGATACTTTAGGAACTGTTTTGATTGAAGTTCATAACCTAAATTATTGTTCAATAAAAACTTCACTGACATATCATCTTGAATGTAATAGTTGTATTTCACATCCAGCTCTTTTTTGATCACTTTATCAATTACATATAAAGCGATTAGTGATAGTTCCCCTACATCCAGCTCTGATTCTTCAAATTGTAATTCCCTTTGGGGTTTAATTAACTGAGTACGGAGTCTCTTATACTTCTCTACAGGATTTAATTCATCTAGTTCTAAAAGTTCATCTTCTGGTTGATAAATAATCATTCACATCACCCCTATTCCTAGAATTGACCTATATTAGTGTTCACGATGTCATCCTTTTCTTGGCATATCCCTATTTACGAAAAGTCCATCTGAATCTAACCGCCTGCCCCCTGATATTTATTTGCTCCATACATCCACAACTTATAGGACATATAGAATCCTAAGGGACCAATAACAAGTGCCACGACACCAAGGATCTTATTGGTTAGTACACTATCATCAAACAGATATATGCTTGGATAATAATTAATCATAGCAAGAGGAATAATCCAGGTTAGAACCATTTGCAGTAGGGTTCCGTATATTGAAATCGGATAGGCAATAAATTCCTTCAGTTTAAAGAAAATCTCGAACAAATATCTTACACGTAGAAAAATAAAGGATAAAGAACCAATCACTACTAACCCTGCTGCTTGTAGGAAAGAACCACTTATAATCGCAAGAACAAGATAGATTAACTTAATAGCCGTCCAGTTCATATCCACTTGCGTGATCGACCAAAGAAGGACAAGTAATGATATAACAATGTGAGCGATATATCCGATGTTGAATAAGTTCGCTAAGTAGTACGTAAATGGAGATAGTGGTTTCGTTAGATACTTATCGAAATCACCATTAATGATCGTCTGATCTAAACTCACCATCGGTGTGTATGTAAATGATGCTCCTATGGCATAGGTCAGTATATTTAAGCTGTACAAGAAAGCAATTTCTGTCCAACTCCAGCCATTAATGGTATCGAAGTTTTGTAGAAGTAGCCAAATAACGAGATAATTAGCTGCATAACCTGTGATCTGGCCAACTGCACCAATGATAAATGCGCCCCGATATTCCATGCGAGATTTAATGATTAATGTAACAAAATATGAAAATAAACGTATATTCATGGAATCCCACCCTTAGCTATTTTCCATTAACCACCTTGTACCACTAGCCTTTTGATAGCCCTGCTCCAGAGCAACTGGGTTGCAAGCCAAAGTATCAGAATCCACACACTTCCCTTCATGATCATCCACAAGATTTCACTTGCATCCATCTTCCCCATATATATTGCTGCAGGTACAAACCCTAAGAATTGAAATGGGAGCATATCAGCAATAAATCTCCATTCCGCTGAAAAGAACCATAATGGAAGAAATGACCCTGAGAATACCGTTATCAATGCCGCAACCATCCAATCCAAGGCGAATGTTGTCAGAAACCAGAACGACACCAGTGCTATTAAATAGCCTAACAAGAAAGAAATGGCTAACGCGATCAATAGACTTATTACAAATGCCACAATGGTATAAGGCTCTGTGGGAAAGCTGAAACCAAATATCAGCCATGCAATGAATATCGTCGGAACCACGGTGAACATGATTTGAAATACAACATTACCTAGTTCGTCATAAAACAAGAGCAACGGATAACTAATCGGTTTCAATAGATCCGAAATAATATTGCCTGTCTTCAATTTATCATCCACAACATAAATAACCTTGTTCATTAACATCATAGAAACAGATGCATTGATAAGCGAATAGGTAATCATGGCTTCTATATTAATACCATTCAACGAGCCAGTTCCGAGTAAGGCTCTCCATATTGAAATCTGAATGAATACGATTGAAATGTTGCCAAAAATTCGTAACCAGACTTCTGAACGATAAGCCGTATTGCGGAAAAATGCTTTACATGTGATTGCGTAATAGGCTCTCATCATATCTAAATCACACTCATTTTCTCTTGGTTGGCGATTCCAATGTTATTATCGTTATCCAGACTTCGGTAGTACATGCGAATGATATCCTCAATATCAGAATCCTCAAGACTGAAGTCTTTAATTGGGTAACGCTTAGACACACGTTTGACAAAATCAATAGCAGAGTCCAATCCTTTATCAATTTTAAAAGTCTTCCTGATGCCATGATCAGCAATTAGATCAGCATTTGCTAACTCAACTTCATTTCCAGGATTAGATTCGAATTCAATCGTAATTAGTTTCCCTGGTGAAAGGTTCGACTTTAATTGATCAACGGTTCCATCAAAGATAAGTTCACCTTTGTTCACAATCAGCATCCTTGGGCATATTTCTTCAATATCCTTCAGATCATGTGTGGTCAATAGAACGGATACTTTATGTTCACGATTCATCTGCTTGATGAAAGATCTAATATTATCCTTGGCTATAACATCTAAACCAATCGTTGGTTCATCTAAGAAAAGAATATCCGGATTATGTAGAAGTGCTAGACCAATCTCTGCTCTCATGCGCTGACCAAGGCTTAATTGCCTTACAGGTTGTGTGATGAACTCTTTTAAATTCAATAATTCCAGGAATATATTCATATTTGTTCGATAGTCGGTATCATGAATATTATAAATTCGTTTATGAAGATCAAACGAATCTTGTACGGGAAGGTCCCACCACAGTTGGCTCCGTTGGCCGAATACAATACCTACCTTTTTGGCGATTTCTTTACGATGTTTGTGTGGAACAAGGTTATTAACTGTAACCATTCCAGATGTTGGAACTAAAATGCCAGTTAGCATTTTGATCATTGTTGATTTCCCTGCACCATTAGGCCCCAAATATCCGACTGCCTCACCCTTTTCTATTGAAAAGGATATTTCATTTACGGCCTTTAGTAGTGTATGTTCTCTTGAAAATAGATTTCTCATCGATCCAATGACACCTGTTGATCGTGCAAATTGTTTGTATTCTTTCGAGATTCCTTCCACGCGAATCATCTATACCACTCCTTATCTAACGGATACTTGAATTAATGATGGAGATAGCCAGAATCTGTTGTCCATATAACCATCCGAGTTCAATGTATGGTATATATTTCCATATATACGCTCTCTTAAAATAATTTTATATGCAAGTGCCAGTTCTATAGAAGATGAATTGAATTCAGATAGAGGAATTTGAATACGTATCTCTGAATCACCAACGCGTTCAACACTGCCACAACCGCTTACGTTAATTTGGATCTCTCCCTCTTGCTTAGCAAAGGAAAACGTATGCCAATCTAGAATACTGCTTTCAATACAGGGATCTATGGTGTTAAATATCACTTCCCAGTCATAGGAGGACTGCACCAGTTCAATTGGCAAATAAAACGCAAAAGTTAAGTTTGTTGAATCAACTGTGGGTAAATAGGTTAGCACATAATCGTATTTATCGTTTGGAACATATAAATAATGGTCCGATTGGCTGTAATTTAGATCTTGTTCATTATAATTATCTAATTTAACAGCGTGATTCAATGACTCAGTACTGTAGCATATTCTTTTTAAATTTTTATATATTTCTTTCATACGATCTTCGTCACTTTGAAACAAACGTTCGACTAGATGAGTCTCCCATATTAGTGAAAGTGACTTATTCCTTTTAGAATATTTATATTGGTCAACTCTCGATTGTGAGATAAGTGAATGAAAAAGCTCATTTAAATCATTGAAAATATCATGAACAATGTCGGTCATCTGAAATTCATCTGATTTATGTAATACCCTTTCCCAATCAATGGTTTTTTCATATTTTCTAATAAATAAAGCTAGTTCTAAGTATTTGTTTAACTTAGGACCTCGGTAGTACCAATTAGCATCAGTATGTAAACTTTCAATAAGGTACAATAACGTATGGTCAGTATCCAAAGTCCGGACCTTAACACCATTGACCATTAGTAGTCTGCTTGAATCTAAAAAGCGATCTATATGTTCAGAAGTAATTGTGTTATGAATATATCGTTGAAGTTCCAATATCACGTAATCAGTTCCCGACTGCTTGTAGTACTCAAAATATTCATGATGCCTATAATCTTTCAATATAGGATAGGGCAATATTTCCAAATTATCATAATCGGAAGCATAGACGCCATCCTTCCCACAAGCCTGGAAATAGCCTTCATCTTTAAGTAACTTATCAATTTGTTCCAAGCTAGCTTCACGTATTAAGGTATCAATATCACCTGATGTACGAATAAAGGGATCATCATAAAGTAACTGGGAAAGAATAGCCCCTTTAATAAACAGCATTTCTTCAACATCTTCTCGTTGTGAAAGCGTTCTTATTTCTTCGAAGATTAAATAATTCATATTTTTCATAGAGTCGCTTGTTTCTTGATACGATTCTCGATAAGACAAAGGAATAGAATCGCATAATATGTTATAAACGAGGGGAAACATTTTTTGTTCAATCATTAGATCATATAGAATACTCCAATCTATATCTAAAAAATCGAATTTTTCGAATGTTGCCTGCTTCCCCCCTTCTAGATAATTTCTTGCAATTTGTATTAAAATATTTTGTTCTCTGTTTAATTCCCCCATCATTCATCCCCCATTTACTTATCTATACATTTTGTTCATTGCGATAAACCGACCCTTTAACCTTTTATTTTTAAAATAAGGTAATTAATGTATTTATAACTTTAAAAAATATAAATACATAAAAATATTATTTAAAGTAAAAAAAAGTAATTTTTATTATTATAAATTAGATTTATTCTTCCTTACAAGTTGCCTAAACAACGAAAAACGATACTTTTCAACATAATAATTAGAATTTCAATTAAAAAAATTTGGAAATCCAAATGAGCAGCTTGATCCTTGTTAAACTATCCATTATTCATTTCTGAAATGTACTCCGCCCCTCCAAACTATGACCGCACTTAGATCATAGATACTCATTTTAATTCTATTTCCAGTTATCCATTGTTGATTCTACAAATAACCCCCGCTTCCAAAAAGCTGAAGGCGGGGGTTATTTGCATTACTTTATTTAATTCATAAACTGGACCACTTCTAACAGTTGTTTAAACATCACCGCAGCCTGTGCCCGTGTAACAGCAACTGTTGGTGAGAAGTTACCATGACCATCCCCATTAATAATTCCGGCTTGATGGGTCGCTTCCACAGCATCTTGTGCCCACGCACTAATCCGGCTAGCATCCTTGAATGCGTTAGCATTGTCTGAAGTATTAGATGGATGAAGTGGCTTCCCTGATAATTCAGCAGCTTTAACGATCATAACTGCCATTTGTTCGCGGGTCACCGCTTGGTCCGGATGAAATTCTCCGTCTGTAAATCCAGTGATAATACCTGCTTTATACGCGGCATCTACAGCCCCTGCGTACCATGCTGATGTGGAAACATCGGAGAAACTTCCCAGTGCTTCAGTCTCCTTAAGTACAAATGCTCTGGACAGTAGCATAGTGAACTCTGCTCTTGTCATCGTTGCGTCAGGCGAGAACGTCTGAGCCGATGTTCCTTGAATGATTCTTTTACCTGCAAGCAACTCGATTTCCGACTTCGCCCAATGGTTGGAAATGTCAGCGAAAGTGCGCGATTGTGTATGTGCTACCACATAGATACTATTGCTCGTGCTATACACAGTTGCCTTACCACCCGCAAATGTTGCCGGCATCACAGATACCGTTCCATCTGCATTTATTCTAACAACTACTAATTCGTTCAGTCTTTCATTCGATACATATGGAATGACTCTAGATACATAGTGATTGCCGAAATCGTTAACTTCAACTTTCTTTCCATTCGCTTCTACGTGGAGAGTAAAGTCAACAGGCATACTTATGCCATTCAAACCAGCTGCTTTCAGACTCTCCTGAATAGTATTCCCCTTCTGTCCAGTCACTTGACTGACATGAATGGTTAGTGTGCTTGATACTGTAGGAACGCCAAGTTCCTTCGATAACCTTGTGAAATCGATCGCCTGAATTGGAAGGTGATAGCTTGCCAATCCAGTATTAAACGTCAAGATGACGTTGGGCATTACCTTTGATACTTCTTCCAACACTTTGAGTGGAAGTTGCATAGTGATGTCTGTAACACTACTGTTCGTGTTAGGCAGATTAAGTACTAGGTTCTGCTCTTTGTTCCCACTTGCTTGTAGTTCAGCTAATAAGGCTTGAATCTTCGCGGTATTAATAATCACCGTGTTCTTATTCTGCTCAACAACAGTCGGCTCTTCCTTCGGTTTGGTCGTTGTCACTGAACCAGAACCATTGTTTCCATTGTTTCCACTATTTCCGTTATTCCCATCATTCCCGCCACCCGTTGCTCCTTGTCGGGTAACTGTGATGGTATATGTTCTGTTCGTTGTTCCATCTTGAGCGCTCACAACTACGTCGATCACATTAATTCCAGTACTCAAGGTTATGGATTTCGGTGTCCCACTTGTATAAGTAACTCCCTTAATCTTGATTGTCGCCTTATTGTCTAATGCCGTTGCACTCACATCAATTGATGCCACGTCTTTACTTACTGATGCCGTATAGTTCAGCTTGTTCTCATCAAATTCAGGAGATAAGCTTCCATTACTGATTGTTAATCCGTTCAGAACCGACACATCGATTAATTTACCATCGAGCATATCTTGTTTCATCAGCGTATAATCCGACTTCACCTGCTGATAATATTCTTCGCCAAGGTTGAGTAGTTCCGTCTGAAAATTGTTCCATGTCTGGTCATCGTTATAGACTTGATCTAATACGCTTCTTTCAAACGTATCATCCTTGTATTCAGCCGAGCGTGCGTGTGCATAAGCATATGCCTTAGAGATATAACTCACATAATCCGCTAGATTTTCTTTGGTCTTGAATATCCCCCCAGGTGCATCCTCATAGTCACCTTTATATAGCGATATTTTATGAACGAAGAAAGAACCCCTTTTACTTTCAAAATATCCTAGGAACCCTTCTGCATCTAAGGACATCTTCTCATATGCCGTCTTAACTTTAGCTCCGTCTCCCCCTGGGAAAGTACCATATGGGGTTGTTTGTGCCTCAACTGCATTATCAAACATGTCCGGTTGGAAGGCTTGTTTCACGTCAAGAATGATATCATCATCATGACTTGCCGTCGGTCCTTCAATCAGCACATTGTACCTTTGGGAACCAATACTACCCAGCCCCTGATAGATACGAACAGCAACATCTTTTATCGTGAAATAATTAGCATTCTCTGCAAGTCTAGCTTTAGCGAAATCCGGCGTTATTGTCCCGACATAATGTTGCCAATTCAATTCTACTTCGGATCTTTCAGCAGCCGTAGGTGCACGGTACTTATCCGATTTCCCATCGATATTAAGCACACCTGTCGAATGTTTCTTGTCCGAAGTCGGTACCGTCCACTTGATTAAATGATCCAGTTGCGTCTTCTTCTCAAGCTTAGTCATTAATGTTTTGGTGAATCCTTCACTCACATGATTCATATCTAATTTCGAGACGTTAGTATTCTTATTATTGTTACCCACCAATGATTCCAGAGACTTCATATAATCTTCTAACATTACGGAAGCCATGTCTCTTATTTCAGCATCCGTTGCCGATAGATTCTCTGCGTCACGAGTCAAGTACAAGCTGGACGTCATCCGTAGCAAATCTAGATAAAAGGGTGCGATATATGCTCCATCATAGTCATTCAGATCGAACACAATGTTACCGAATTTATCGTCGTAATATCCCACATTCGCAACATGGGCATCCCCTTCGATCCACGTCTTCACATGGGTAAGTTCTTTCCAACTCTTCGGAAGAGAAATGATGCTTCCTAGATCCTGATAGTACATATATGGAGATCCTCTGTAAAAGGCTGCTGAGGAACCCGCCATTCCATCTAAGCTATATTTATAGCTTTTGTTATCCGGATTGTTATAGTACGCATTAGCTTCCTTAATTCGCTGCGTCAATGTTGCTTTCCGAACTTCATCAGCCTGCACTGGCTTCTTATACCGATCTAGCGTCACACCATCCATTGGATCAGAGTCAAGAGAAGCCCCTGTTGTTACTGCTGAGGCTTTCAATGTAACTGTTAAAGGTATCGCTGCCGTCACAGGGGAGAGCGTTGCACCGTTTATTGTAAATGTTACCGAGTTGGTTGCCGTGTCCCCATTAGCTTGAATAGACAATCCACTTGGTAATCCAGTCATTGTATAATCTGTATCGAGCAGAGGCCCATTCTTCACCGTTCCCGTAGTTAAATGAATCGTGAGAGATCCTGCGGCTTTCGTAGGCTCAGTCATACTTAACGTATTAGAGGTAACCTCACCCTTCACTTTAGGTGTATTACTATATAGTGTAATACCACTCACAGTTCCGGAATCGTCATAAGAACGAAGTGTATTGGCGGATTTCTTAATCATGACACGCAATGAAACATCGGAGTTCACGTCTACAGTGGCTGTACCACCAAGTGTAAACGTGATTGTATTGTTTACCACATCTCCGAGCACTCCAGTTACATGAATACCAGAAGGTAGTCCAGTAACAACATAATCATCCTCGGAGAGTGAACCTTCTTTCACTTTCCCTGTTGTTAGAGCCACAGCGAAGTGATTATGAGTAACGCTTATCATATTCAGCGAGTCCATCTGAACTCTGATACTGTTATCCACACTTACCGATATAGGGGTAAGATAAGAGGAATTTCGAGGCACAATTAAGCTTGAAGAACCGGCTTGCTCGAAATCTTCTGTGTTGTTTTGGGTATTCCAACTGTTTCCATACAATTCTCCTACACTTCCCGTCAATGCGCTCGCCTTAGTCACTAAAGACGGATCAAGAGGATCTAATGCGTAACGTACGATTCCTTTTTGAGCCGAGTTCGCAGGAGCTGCACCCAACCCGTAGAAGCTCTTAGCCGCACCATATCCGACAAAATCAACAAATGAAGAGATCATTGGTTTGGTCGGATTCACAACCGTTATTGGTGTTACGTCAGATACTAAGGCTATTTTCCCATCTTTATTATCAAGATCTATCATTCCTATAGCATCTGGTGTCGGTAGTTCTTTACCAGTAAGAACTGGTTTCCCTGACCCCTGAATTAAGTAATGGCCTCTCGCCGGGATCGTTCCTGTTAGCGGAGTAACCTGCCACGAGCTGTCATCCGCTTTGGCAGAGCTTACTGCATACTGCACCGACCAATTCGTTACATCTACAGGTGCATCCGTAGGATTGTATAGCTCTATGAAATCATATTGATAGAGTGCATTTTCATTCTGGCTTCCACCACCATATATTTTACTGATAACGACTTGACTGGTTAGGTTGAAATAGCCATAGACGTTGTCTGTAACGCTAAGTGGCTCCAATAGTTCCGTCTGGGCGATATTATCGTCTATACTTTCCGATATATATGAGGGTTCTAGAGGCGTAACGCTTAAGGCATCTGATTGTTCGAAACTATCATTGTTGTATGTACCTTCTGCTGCATTAACCATCTTATTGTTCAGTCCCAATACAGCTGCAAACGAATTTAATACGAGTGCGATGGTTAGCGACACGGTTATTTTCTTTATCCAAGAACTCTTACTTACTAGATATGACATGCTTAACCTCCAATGATAATAGTAATTCTAATCTTATGTTAAAAGTGTATTGGGAAGATTTGCGCAATGTAAATTCTATTACAACTTCATCTTCATGATAATTACATATAAAAAAAGCCTCTCTCGAATATCGAGAGAGGCTCTTAGGTCAAGCTTAGCTAAACCCTTTAGGATTGGGACCATATTCGTTATCTTCCACACTGTCTAGACACATGAATACAAATATTATAATGCCGCCAACAAGAGGAATAAAGCTAATGAAGTACCACCACCCACTTCTCCCGGTGTCATGTAGTCTACGAACCGTAACAGCTAAAGTCGGTAATAAAATAAACAAAGAGTAGAGAGTCGTGAATAATGGCTTTAGATCTGTGATGAACTGAAGCATTAGAAGTACAAAGGAAATTATGAAACTGACTAGGGCAAACATCCAATATTCTGTGCGCCTTGCTCTGCCATCAAATCCTACGTAGTTCTTTAACACTTTCAAATACCATTCCATTTATGTTCACCCCCAATAAGATCATTTTATTAGTTATTCTTAAATTGGTTCCCTTCATTCATATCGACATTAAGAATACATAATATTAGACTTATTGGAATTATATAGAATACTATATCACCTTTCATTCTAACAAAAAACCGAGAACTCCATGACAGGACTCCTCGGTTAATCAACCCATATTATTCATTTAGCATGCATTCATCCCATCCTCAGTAAGCAATACCATTGCGGTACTTCCCGCAAGTCCATAGATCATCCCAATGATCAGTGACTTCATATAGGAGGCTATTCCCCATGGGTGTTTGTACTTCATTCTTATGCAGGGATACATGTTAGAATGACACAAGGTCTAATACTTACGAAATGACGTTACCTGTTTGCCAAACCAGTGCTCACGAATAAGCTTCTGAACACTTCTAAAGATCTTTTCGATATCCTGTGTCGAATAAGCCAGCACCCGCAATGAAAATCCCGGAACCATCAATGTGGACAGACCTATGTGCGCAACAGAACTACAACATTTAAGTGACTCACTCAATCTCTCCATCAGTTCAGGGTCGGTTCGTTCTCCAATAACAATCATGGACCCCAAATGTGTATATCCCTCAAGCAGTCCGATGCCAGCCATCGGATCATTAGCAGGGCGTAGTTGCAAGTGATCGAATACAACCAGTTGCTCTTCTAGATACACCTGCGTTTTGATCTGGAGTGTGTGATAACAAAACCAGTTCCCATCCGGTGACCATCCAGGAGTGATAATATCCCCGTAGATCATCACAGATCCGGGGTTCATGTGCACGATTGTATTTTGTTGATATTGAGCATGTTCATAAGCAATGACTGGATCGGGCATATACTCCAGATAACTACCCCTTTCCAGTACGATATTCATTTCCTGAATGGCTGGATGGTTGATTGTTTTAAAAATCTTTGTAGCAGACTGGGTAGTGAGTAACATTTGAGCTTGTTCCCCAAGGTGAATCTCTAATTTATATCGATCACCGTCTACATAACCTCCACCAAGACTCATCAGATAGAAACAAGGTTGCTGCGGATCGTCGAAGTAAATGGCCGGGGTCACCTTCAATGCGCCTTGATGAAATACTTCTGAGGCGATCGTTGTTTCTTTCTTCCTCTGAACCGCGAGTCGTAGAAACCCTGTCCAATGGTCCATCTTACTTCAAGCCCGCTAACAATACATTGTCATCCATCCACTTCAGCACTTTATCTAATCCGGTGTCATCTTTTAGATTCGTAAAAATATACGGTTTATTGCCTCGGAAGACGCGCGTATCTGATTCCATGACCTCAAGACTAGCACCAACATACGGAGCAAGGTCGATTTTATTAATGATGAATAAATCTGATTTGATCATCCCTTGTCCCCCCTTGCGAGGAATCTTCTCTCCTTGAGCCACATCAATAATGTAAATGGAGAAATCGACGAGTTCTGGGCTAAAGGTTGCGGCCAAATTATCGCCACCACTTTCCACAAATATGATCTCCAGATCTGGATGTCGGTCTCTCAAGTCCTCAATGGCTGCAAAGTTCATCGAGGCATCTTCTCGGATTGCCGTATGAGGACATCCACCCGTCTCAACACCGATAATACGATCGGCAGGGAGTATCCCATTATGAATTAGAAATTTAGCATCTTCCTTCGTGTAAATATCATTCGTAATCACAGCCATACTATGATCTTGATACATATAACGTGTCAATCTTTCTACGAGCAACGTCTTGCCGGATCCGACCGGACCGCCTACTCCAATTCGAATGGGTTTCATCATTATCCTCCTCACTTATTAACACGTACGTTATGACATGAACAGTCGAAAATGTAATTGCTCATGCCTCATCTGGGACAACTCAATACCAGGGGACACGATCCCGAAATCATCTTCACTGAGTCCCTCTATTAATCTTTGCGCTTCTAACAAGTGATATTGAATTTCCTGTAATAGACGTTGACCATCCGTCTGGCCCAGAGGTATTCCACGCACTCCATTTTGAACAAGACTTGAAATACAGGAATATAAATGAGACAAAATAGCGGTAGATTGCGGAATTTGAAGATGGTGAGCAATGATTGCATACGTGATCGCGGGGTGTCCGTAGGACTGTTTGGCCTTAACCCTGTCCTGATACAACGCAAGTGTTGGAATGTCATACAGTTCCATACCCAACTGTATCATTCGCTCACCCATTCTATAGTTCCCTTCCCTCGTCTCACGGGCAAAACTTTGAACCGTTATCATCTGATCTAAATTCCAAATCTTATCTAACTCGCATCTAACCATTGCTTCATATGTCAACTTACAGGCTAAGCCATCCGAATGTACGAGTTGTCCCCTAACATAAATCTTCAGCCATGCTGCAAAAGTTTGCTTATTCACAACTTTTTCATCCTGAATATACGTCTCCAGGCCGAATGAATGACTGAATGCTCCAATTGGTAAATTGGAATCACACAGCTGTAACAAAGAGAGCAGATAGCTATCCATGACTGTGTCCAACATGTCGAAATGGCTGGCTCACTTTCTTCTTCTCATGCGTATGAGGTATTCCCAAATGGGATAACATCTCTTCAACCAAATAATCATATTGAACTAACATCTGTTCTCGTTCAAACTGTGCAGGTAAATGACGATTGCCGAGTTTATGTGCGATATCCCCCATTTCTTTCATGCTACGAGGGTGAATTACCAAAATATCTTCAGGTAGAACTTCGACCACAATGAGATTATCATTATCCATATACAGGACGTCGCCATGGCTAAGATCGATAGGTTGGCGTAAAGAAATCCCCAATTCTCTACCATGATCCGTTACGACCCGTTGAATTCTTTTAACAAGATCATCACTTGGCAAGTACACTTTCTCCAAATGACGATTCTCTCTCTCTGTTGAGGCAAGTTGTCCAATGTGAGTTACAATTTGTTCAATAATCATGCTAGCTCTCCTTAGAATAAGTAATATCGTTGAGCCATAGGGACAACATCGACAGGTTCACATGTGATATGTTCGCCATTCACTCTCACCTCGAACGTCTGTGGATCCACGGTAATCTCGGGTGTCTCCCCATTAAGCTTCATATCTTTCTTCGTTAGATTGCGGATACCATGAACTGGTAGCACTTGTTTCTGTAACCCCAACTGCTTATGTATACCGAGATCAAATGCAGCTTGGGAGACAAATGTGATCGAACTCTGATGTAGTGCCTTACCATAAGAAGCAAACATCGGGCGATATAATATCGGTTGAGGCGTTGGAATCGCGGCATTCGCATCTCCCATCAAACTTTGAACCACCATTCCGCTTTTGATAATCATTTCCGGCTTCACACCAAAGAATGCTGGATCCCAGATCACAATATCTGCTATCTTCCCTACTTCGATAGACCCTACATAGGAGGAAATCCCATGCGCGATGGCAGGATTGATCGTATATTTGGCAATGTATCGCTTGACACGATTGTTGTCACCAACACCTTCATCACCCGGTAAATTACCCCGTTGTTTCTTCATTTTATCTGCCGTCTGCCACGTCCGAGTGATCACTTCGCCAATTCTTCCCATCGCTTGGGAATCAGAACTCATGATGCTAATCACGCCAAGATCGAGCAGTATATCTTCTGCTGCAATCGTCTCTGCACGAATTCTAGAATCGGCAAAGGCAATATCCTCGGGGACTTTGGGGTCAAGATGATGACATACCATCAGCATATCAAGATGTTCATCAACCGTATTGATCGTATAGGGTCTTGTTGGATTCGTAGATGCGGGTAATACATTGGGATAACCCGCTACTTTAAGCATGTCCGGAGCATGTCCTCCACCCGCACCTTCTGTGTGGTATGTATGGATATTACGTCCATTAATGGCATGTATCGTATCCTCTACGAATCCGAATTCGTTCAACGAATCCGCATGGAGGGCTACTTGAACATCATATTTGTCCGCGACGATTAAAGCATGATCGATGGCAGATGCGGTAGCACCCCAATCCTCATGTACCTTTAAACCAATGGCCCCAGCGAGTATTTGTTCTATTAGCGGTTCTTCAGCCGAGCTGTTCCCTTTACCGAGAAATCCACAATTGATCGGAAGTCCCTCAGCCGCTTCCAACATACGATGAATATTCCATATTCCCGGTGTACATGTCGTTGCCTTCGATCCTTCAGCGGGGCCTGTTCCCCCTCCAATCATTGTCGTAAGCCCGGAAGTTAATGCTGTTTCTACTTGCGCCGGATTGATGAAGTGCACGTGGGTATCGACGCCTCCTGCTGTAACTATCATTCCTTCTGCAGAAATGATTTCGGTTCCAGCACCTAGAATCAAGTCCACCCCATCCATCAGTAATGGATTTCCACTCTTGCCGATCCCTATGATTCTTCCATCAAGAATACCTATATCCGCTTTGTAAATACCGGTATAATCGACGATGACTGCATTCGTAATCACAAGATCCAACGCGCCGTCTGCACGTGTCGCTAGTGGATGTTGCCCCATCCCATCTCGAATCGTTTTGCCTCCACCAAATTTGCACTCATCTCCATAATGGGTATAATCTTTCTCAATCTCGATAAATAACTCGCTATCTGCAAGACGAATGGCATCACCTGTAGTGGGACCAAACAGGTCTGCATACTGCCTTCTTGTTAAGTGCAGACTCATTCACTAATACCTCCTTAGTCCAAGGACCCGTCTGTTTTATTATTCAGTCCGTAGACACGTCTTTCCCCTCCAAAGGCAACAAGTTCTATTTCTTTGACATCACCCGGTTCAAAGCGGACCGATGCGCCTGAAGGGATATTAAGATGCATGCCAAATGTCTGATTCCTATCAAACTGAAGTGCCTCGTTCACTTCAAAGAAGTGATAGTGTGATCCTACCTGTACTGCCCTATCCCCTGTATTCAAGACTTGGGTAATCCGAATCTCTCTTCCAACATTACAAACGATATCGTCCTCACGTAATACATACTCGCCTGGAATCATCCGTTGTCTCCTTCATCTGAATTCAGATCTGCTAACTTACTGGGTTGTGGACCGTCACTAATTTGGTTCCGTCAGGAAACGTAGCCTCTACTTGAATGTCATGAATCATTTCTGGTATGCCTTCCATAACATCTTCACTCGTCAGGATTTCCCTACCTAATTTCATGAGCTCAGCTACCCTTCTTCCATCTCGGGCACCTTCAAGAATCTCATATGTAATTAGCGCTATCGCTTCGGGATAATTTAATTTAAGACCTCGTTCTTTCCTTCGTCTTGCAACATCGGCAGCAACAACAATCATTAACTTCTCTTGTTCTCGAGGTGATAGTCTCACTCAGATCCTCCTTCTCTTTCAACGTTCACGCTTCTCATTTTTATCCAATCTAATATGTAGTTACTATTCCCGATTGTGTGGATAACAATCCCGAATCAAGAAATACTTTCCTACCCACTCTTATTTGCTAATAGCTCAGGTAGTATCTGTTCGGTCGTAATAAAGAGCCATGTCACGAGAACAAAGGGTAATGTTAAGGAGGTCAGTCCATAGGGGTTAAGCCAAGTCGTTACGCCTGCCGTAACCGGTACCGTGAGAATCACAGCAATCATTCCCCTCAGAAGTTCTAAACGGCGACCTGTACTATAAATACCTGACACCGCCAATATTGTTAATACACCGTTAAACCCATAGAGACCTAAGTTTAGAGATGTAATTTCTGCTCCTAAACCATAAGCTGTCAACCAAGCAATTAATGTCCCTATAACAGCATAAAGTGCTAATCTCCATCCCGCCCAACAAATTCCGATTAGAATCAGTACGCCAGACCACATATTTTCCTGGAAATATACTTGTCCTATCCCATCTATTAGCCCATTGAGCCATTGGACATTCTCTCCCTGGTCCAAATTCAAATGGATGAGATCCTGTGGCACCAATTCTGGACTCAAATGAAAAGTCTTCAAATGGTAAGAAGATAGCACCGTGGTCCATGTCAACATGATATAAGGTAAAGTTAGCACTGGAACCACGGTGCTACTTAGCACATACATCATAGCCGCTGTAATAAGTGTGACTACCGCTGCGCCAACCAACGCGATTACCCATTGGAGTTCGCCCCCTAAGAATAGAAAGAGGGCAATTCCTGCCAATACAGAATTATAGCCAAATATGCCCTGATTCACGGCGGCCTTGTCCTTCCCACCGATATAACCAATCCAAGTCCCAATCATCGCCGATAGCAAGGCAACAATGCCTAACGATATATCAGATATCATTATCGCTACTAATATGATTAATCCTGTGATGGGATTGTCTATCAATATCACTTGTGAGATCCCTTTTAGAGTTGCTGAAATAAATAAACTCTTATTCGTATGGGTTTCCCCCTTTTCAATCTAGCGTATTAGATTCCCCTGAAGGTCTTGTTTCATCCATAGTTACGATTTCCATATCTGCTATTATTTATCCATGAAATTCATAGCGCCAGTAACCCCTATTTAGAATAGATAACTTCCTATCTCTTTCTTTGATATAATGAAGACTAGTTATATGAATGGTAACTATTATTTATGGAAATTAGGTGTAGGAATATGAAAGAACAGAGCATTATTTTTTTCGATATCGATGGTACCCTTCTAGATGATAATAAAGAACTTCCGAAGACTGCTGAACAAGCCATTCTGTCTCTGAAAGAACTCGGACATGAAGTTGCAATCGCTACGGGCCGAGCTCCGTTTATGTTTGAAGACCTTCGTAAACAACTTGAAATTGATACCTATGTCAGTTATAACGGTCAATATGTCGTGCTTCGTGGAGAAGTGATCTATACGAATCCTCTAAACCGTGAGAGTCTGCATGATTTAACCCAAGAAGCGCTCCTTCATGAACATGCGATCGTCTACATGGACCATGAAGATATGAGAGCTAATGTACCCAATGATGAGTATGTGGCCAAAACAATCAATACGTTCAAATCCAAAGTTATCCCTGTCCATGATCCTTTGTATTATAAGGAGCGGCCCATCTATCAATCCCTGTTGATGTGCCGACCTGAGGAAGAAGTTCTGTATGAAAAGCTGTTTCATGCCTTTCATTTCGTACGCTGGCATCTCAATGCGGTTGACGTCGTTCCGTCAGGTGGCTGTAAGGCTGAAGGTATCCGGCATATAACGGACAAGCTCGGTATTGCTTCGGAATGTCAATACGCTTTCGGGGATGCATTAAATGATGTAGAGATGTTATCCTCCATTCCAAATAGTGTAGCTATGGGCAATGGGATGCCTGAGGCAAAGAAAGCTGCTAAATATGTCACGAAGTCCGTCGAGGAAGATGGCATACTACACGGATTACGAATGCTCGGATTACTAAATTAGGTTAACGAAAAAGGCTACCCTATCCGTCACTTTGGACGATATGTAGCCTTTTTTTCGTAAAACTTTCATAATAGCTGTTTTAATTCATTTCTATATAGTTTAATCTTATGAACTGTCGGGATTGAGATATGATGACGGTTATTTCGCTTATTCTGTTTCAGAGTCCTTAAGATGGGATAAGGAACCAATAGCAACATGTGCAATACATGTAGATCCCCTTTACTTAGAGGACGTTTACTGTCATAGTACTGTACCCAGCGTAACATTTCATGTCCATGCCACGCCATATTCCGATGTAAAATATGAGATAAATCCTCCATGCGTACATGCAATGATGTATTATCAAAATCAATCATATGCATAGAACCTACTCGATCTAGCATGAGATTCGGATAGTTATAATCCCCATGCGTGAATGCCAAGTGAGACTCTTCTTCAGCGATGGCTTTAACAACTGTAGCGTTGTCTATATCATTTAATGCCTCATTACACAGTGACGTCATTAACTTCATCTTCGGGTTGTCCGCAAGAATGTTACGATCTGATGTTATTTGTTCCTTCAATTGGTTATATCTTATTCTTTCAATCGGAATAAATGGAGCATTGAATCCCTCCGCTACTGTATGGAATTTAGCAAGTAATCGAATCCCTTTCTTGAAATGCTCCTTCATGTCGAAGCGTGGATGTTCACCCTTAACCCAGTTCGTCAGCATGTAATGAATACCCTCTCTTGTAATCCAATACGCGTGGCTTGATGTATAGAGTACCTTGGGAGCAAATCTAAAATCATTTTGAGACAAATGAGCGAACACTTGTGTAATAAAATTCATCTCTGCTTCTGTAACATTGTAACTTTTCAAACATAGGACCCCATGATTTCGTGTAGATAATTGATATACATCGCGCACCTTAACCTTTTTTAAGACATGAATCCCATACTGTTGTTCAAGATCAGTTGTTAAGCTCATCTCATATCACCTCAATATAAATTAGATATTGCTACTGCCACTGACGATTACTCCGCTTTGGCCCATTCATCCAAATGACGTACGGCGTTCAAACGATCGTACCAAGTTTCTCCCAGTAACGTTAGTCCCTTGTGTGATCTGCCTGAATCAATCCTTCGGGCTACGTGCCAAGCTTCCCTGGGAAGTCGAAAGAGAGCACTGATTAGTAATCGTTCAGATGACTTTAAGGGGCTTATTGATTCGTATCCGTGTAAAAAAGCATCCATAAGAACTGGCTTATAATACGTTGTATTTGAAAGCGTCTTTGCCACTTCATAGTACTTCGATCCCGTCCTTAGACAATCCCAGTCGATAAGGAACAGCCCTCTAGAATGAATCACAATATTCGGGATAGTAACATCCCCATGAATCAGTGCAGGGTGCCGTCGTTCCCTCAGAAGAATACGCTTCACACGTGGATCATCGATGATTCTCCAAGCATCATTGGTCAACTGGATACAGCTTTCACCATATCTATCGAACCATTTGGTTGGCGTTGTTCTCTTCTTTTGAACATTCTTCAGTTGTACGCGAAACAAATGACCCTCACGTTTAAATGCCTTAATTCTCTGGCTCGTGTAGGAAGCAGTTGGGGGATGTTGAACTTTACGAAGTTTATGGAGATGGGCAAGTGCTTTACCTAACGATTCATAGTCGTGAACATCATCGAAAATCTTTCGACCCTCAACCCATTCGGTCATATAATAGGCCTTTCCACGCCAGTTCACTGAATACCTTCCTGTTCTTGTCTTTAGCCATCGTGGAGAATATGAATATTTCGATGCTTTTAACATACGGACATAGGAGAAGAACTTGGCTTGGGGTAATGTCGTACCTTGACATTTAGTATTTAGTGCCTTAACCAGAGATTTACCTTTGTTGGTCTTTGCACAATAAACCGCATTTTTTTTGTATAGAGAATCATGAGTTGTAATACGGATCAGATGTAATCCAAATCGCCTCGTGATGGACTTTAATTTAGCCTTCTGGTATCGATTCGGCATGCCATACTCCCCCCATATCGATTCAATGATAAAACTTATTGACAGTTTATTCTTGCACCACGTATGAAGTGTCTATTTAAGCATCCAAATATTGATTGACGTGACTTGTGATCATTACTTTTCAATCTATTGCATTATTTGTTAGTTTAGTAGTTTTTTTGGAGTATTTAGAGGTTTTATATCGATAGATGTCGAATCTCTTTTCTTCAACTATTAAGCAGACAGGAGAGTTCCCATGTTTCGTTTTACTACTAATCTAGCTACACATTGTACCCGAGTTTCATTAATTATGGTCTTATTGTTCCTCATCATGACCACCTGGTCAGCAACACCCATCACCGCATCGGCAGCCGAATCTAGTAGCAACATCGTAAACCCCAAGCAAATCTATACATATGACATCATGACAAGAGATATCCAAGCATTAGCCAAACAATATCCCGAACTTATCCGTTACAGCTCAGCCGGTACAAGCGAATATAATCGCAATCTGTGGCTCATGGAAGTCGGTCACGGCCCCATAAACGTGCTGCTGAACGGCTCTCATCATGCACGCGAGTGGATATCTACTATCCTATTGATGGAGATGACAGAGAATATCGCCATTAGTGAACGTAGCGATGCCAAATGGGGAAACTATCAGATTCGAGAGCTACTGGATCATATCACGTTCCAGATTGTTCCGATGGTTAACCCAGACGGTGTGACGCTTCAGCAAAAAGGACTACATGCTTTTCCTAAACAAGACCATGCAGCACTTCTGAAGATGAACGGGAGTAGCCGCAATTTCAAACGTTGGAAGGCGAATGCCAAAGGGATAGATCTAAATCGTCAATATCCCGCTGACTGGGAGCATATCAAATATGCCTCTCCCGCACCTCATTACATGAATTATAAAGGGAAGAAACCTCTTGAGGCCAAGGAATCCCAAACCATGTTCAAGATAACAACAGCACTTAAACCAGCCATTGCCGTGTCATATCATACTTCTGGCGAAATACTCTATTGGAACTACAAGACGCCTGCCATTAATCTCAAACGCGATCAAGCATTTGCGAGAGCCTATGCGAATAAGACTGGTTACACGATGGTGAAACCGGTGCCTAATCCTTCTGGCGGAGGGTTTACAGACTGGTTCATACAGAATTTCGGTCAACCCGGTCTAACGCCAGAGCTTAACCCACACGTTGGAGAACGGGACGTACCTCTGTCCAATTGGGATAGAATCTGGAAGTTGCATAAGACGGATCCGTGGCTGATCGGTACGACAGCATTAAATTATGAGACGGATAAGCTACAAGCCAAGGAATCAATCGGTTGGATTGAGTTAATGAAGACCACGACGGCTTATAAATGGCCGATGTTGGACTCCTTAACGTTCGGCAAGCTACCTATCGGTCATTATCTGGTCACGCGTTCCAAAGGTACGTGGTTGGAGATTACAGTTGACGGTCATAGCTATTGGATATCAGCTCTGAATAGCCGGATGCTATCCATTGAGGAGATTGCAGAACGTCTGAATCCTCCAATGGATCCTGAAGAAGAGACGAATCATGATGAAATTGCTCCTCCTACAATGAGTCCAGAAATCCCTGAACAACCAAATCAAGAAGGGGAAATCCCTCCTGTTCAAGACGAAGGTTCTCGACTCGGAGAAACCGTATCTTCCAAGAAATAGCTAGCGTAATAAGTTCACTAAGTACATTGTGCTCCCCTCAGAAAAAGGGTGACTCCTATTCAAATTTTGAATGGGAAGTCACCCTTTTGATTCATATGAACTAATTCGTAGTCTCTCTGCTATCTTAAGCGTGCTCGAGTCCTAAGGATAAGAGAGCCCTTCTCTTCATCACTTCATACTAGCGACCTCGGCTTCAATCGCTGCTACTAATTCTTCGTATGAGGAATTCGGCAGTAACTTCCCATTCACCATAAACTTAGGAGTACCATTTACACCTAAAGATGCTGCAATTTTATAATCCTCTTTTACAGCCAAAGCATCGGTGTGATTGATCAGATCCTTCTTGAATTGATCGTAATCGATACCGGTAATGTTATCCTTTACGAATTGAAGAAGGAATTTCTCATTTGCCCAAATTTGTGTTTCATCTCCTTGGTTCTTATAGAGTAAGCTTTTATATTGCCAGAAGGCGTCGTTATTCTGTTTAGCAATACTTTCTCCAGCCGCCGCAGCAAGAATAGAATCTCGATCAATAAAGGCGAAATTCATGAAATAGAGATCAATCTTATTCATATCCACAAATTCTTCTGTTAATTTCTCGAAATAAGCTTCGTCCCAATTCTTACAAGCAGGGCATTTGAAATCAGCAAATTCCACTACCTGTATTCCCGTCGTTCCACTCCCTAAATGCGGTTGCTTAAGATAATCAATTCCGTCTAGGTTCATCTCTCCACGGATTTCTGTATAGTTCGGCAAACCTTCCAATGCGGAAGAACTCTGGGACTTGTTAAGCACAGCAATCAGGACCAACAAAGCAATAAATATTGCAGCAAAAATAATGATTAAATATTTAGAACCTTTTTTCTTCATCATTATCCCCTTACTAAATATGTAGTATTATTCAAAGAAGTATAGCAGTATAGTAGACTTTCATTCTGTAAAAATCATCACAAGGGTATGTTATTGAGCGCAACTCAACTCAAAAGTGACTTAATATATAAAAAGGCGTCCCTCAGCTAACTTGAGAGACGCCTTTTGTAAATGTGAAACTATTCCATGCAGTTCCTAAAACCAGTAAATCTAACCTAATCTATGCACTTATAACTTGTCCATCTTCACGAGCAAGCTTAACAATCGCAGTAAGTGCGGCTTGTATCTCACGCTCTACGGCTAGACCCACCGCATCTGTATGCGGGTCATATACTTCAGATAGTTCCGCATCAGCAAATCCATCAATCGCTAGAATTGCGCCTGCGCGAGCACCACGAAGTGTGCTCACGATGTACAAAGCTGCAATTTCCATCTCAACAGCAATCGCTCCAGCTTGCTTGTATTGCTTATGAGGAATTTCAACTACACCATTAAAGAAAGCATCTACCGCTACAGTGATTCCTTTGGCAACAACACCAGAAGTGGCACTTGCAGCTTCAAATAGGGCATTAACGACCTGACTATCTCCAACAGCTGGGAAACCTTCAGGTACCAATTGTCGTGTTAGTCCCTCAGTACGGACAGCAGCGATACTGACTACAAGACTACCTGCTGGAATATCCTGTGAGTAAGAACCCGCTGTTCCTACTCGAATCAACGTGTTCACGCCTGCGCGAATCAATTCCTCGAAACATACAGCAGCACCAGCTGAACCAACACCATGGCTAACAACAGCCATCTTCACACCTTCATATTCGCCTGTAAATGTACGATATTCTCGGCTGAATGCAAGCTCCTTAGTTCCTTCTAATTTCCCTGCGATCATCTCAGCTCGCTTCGGATCACCACATACAATCGCATACGGTGGAATGTCCTCCGAATTCACTTGCAGTATTGACATTAACATCTCAATCGAACTCCTTTCGTGTCCACTCATCTTCGGGTATTGGTATATTTTCTCCTGAGAACCGTTGTTCTAAGAATGGGTCTGCGGTATTATGAAATCCATTTCGTTCCCAGAAACCTTCGCGATCTTCCGTCATGAATTCAATCCCTCGTATCCATTTCGCACTCTTCCAGAAATATAAGTGTGGAACTACAAGACGCAAGGGCCATCCATGCTTCAGAGTTAAAGGCTTACTATCAAAGTCAAAAGCAAGTAGAATATCATCTCTCATCAAATCTGCTAGGGGAACATTCGTATCATAATCTGGATCCGCGTGGATCATAACGTACTTCGCTTCTGGCTTCACCTTTAGCTCCTTCAACAGGTCCGTAAAAAGAACCCCGTCCCAAGGTGCATCGAACTTCGACCAACGTGTCACACAGTGAATATCACATACAACACGTGATTGTCGCATATTCTTCAGTTCATCGTAAGTAAAGGTTCGTTCTTCCTCGACTTCTCCGAACACACGAAGATTCCAGGTTGCTAGATCATAGATAGGTACTTCTCCCTCGTGCAGAATCGGAAATTTCTCCGTTAAGGACTGTCCGGGAGGCAGTCGATGCTGTAGTGAACTATCAATGGGTTGTTGAATCTTAGGCGCTTTGGCCCCTTTCAGACGATCTGCCTTTCCATGCATAAGGTATCCTCCTTGATCTTCTATATCTTAACGCGAGCTTCCACCCGCTTTGTTAGCATCTTTCAAATAACTACGATCTTTGAAGAAGAACATAGCAATCAGTGTCACGATATAAGGTAACATGTTAGTGAAATGTGACGGAATCGCAAGCCCTTGTAACCGAATACCAAATGCATCCATAAATCCAAACAATAGACTAGAAGCCATGACTCCAAGAGGGTTAGCCTGTCCAAGCATCGTAGCAACAAGCGCTATGAAACCACGTCCAGCCGTCATTCCTTCTGTGAACATGGTTACTTGCCCAAGAGACAACTGGGCTCCTGCCAAACCACATAGTACGCCACATGCCAGCACAGCAGTATATTGATGCTTACGCACCTTGATGCCGATACTCTGAGCTGCTACCGGGTTCTCACCAACCGAACGAAGTCGGAACCCTGATACCGTCTTAAACAAGTAAAATTGTAGTACGCCCATGAGAATAAATGCTAGATATACAAGCGGACTTTGGCCAGAAATCACTTCCCCAATCCAAGGGATGTCCTTAATGACTGGAATATCCCATTTAGGAAGACCGACCATTGTGCTATCGTAGTAAGCTCCTTTTACATTAAAGATCGCTCGTAATAGAAAGGTCGTCATCCCTGTAGCTAGAAAGTTCAATGATATCCCGACGACGATCGGATTTGCATTCAAATTAATACTCATATAACCGAAGATGAGCGAGAAGAACATCACGCACAGCACTGCAAATAATACAGCTAACCATACATTACCGAAAAGGTAGTTACCCACAATCCCTGAGAATGCGCCCACAAGGACGAATCCTTCAAGTGCTACGTTGAACAGACCAACTCTAGAACAAAGTGCCCCCCCTAATGCGGCTAATAGAATGGGTGTGACCACGCGCAACGTGGAACTGAATAGAGCGGCATCAAGTAGTTGTTCCATTCTTTTGTTTCCCCTTTCTACGTTTCCAGAATGTATAGCCTATTCTTGCAGATACGAACAACGTGAGTACCGCTTGGATAACACTCGCCACTTCCAAGGGCACATCGGTATTGCGCTCAACACCCATGGCTCCTGTCTGTAGTGCTGAGAGCAAGATTGCCGCTAATGCCGTTCCAAGTGGATGTGAATTCGCAAGCAATGTTGCCATAATCCCACTCCATGCATAGTTGGCTGAAGTCAGTGAACCATCTAGGAAACGATACTGGGTACCGAGCACTTCTCCCGCGCCAGCAAGACCCGCGAATCCGCCACTAACTAGCATTGCAATCATCATCATTCTTCCTCTGCGTACGCCACCATAAGAAGCGAAGAGAGGATTACTGCCTAACATTCTAATTTCATAACCCATAGTCGTCTTCTTCATAAAGAAGTGTAATAACACAGCGGCCACGATGGCAATAATAAAGCCAGCATGAAGCCCCATACCTTGAAATAGCTTCGGTAACCATACACTCTGCTCAATCATCTCAGACTGTGCCATTGCCGCAGATCCTGTCTTATCCATAAATGGGTAAGCGACCATATACCCTGTAAACAGGGTAGCAATATAATTCAACAATAACGTCGTAATGAGTAAGTTCATGCCAAACTTAGCATCTAACCACCCTGCGAAGAAAGACCATAATCCACCCGTAATAATACCCGCGATAATCGAGGCGAGTAGAACTACCCAACCTGGCCCTGGGAAATATAAGGCCGTAAGCGCAGCAGATAATCCTCCAAGAACCATCTGTCCGTCGGCCCCCATATTAAAGAATCCAGCTCGAAAGGCAAGTGCTACCCCTAGCCCAGCCAAGATAATCGGTGTAGCTCTAGCCAATGTATTGGTAAGGAAGTAAAAGCTACCAAATGCGCCTTTCCACATTTCCATATATGTCTCGGTGACTGATCCACCTACAGCTAGAATCGCGATAGCCCCTGCTATTAGTCCGATCACAACAGCGATTAAAGGCTGTATCAATCCACGCAAATTTTGTTTAATAATACTCATGTCTGTCGATTCCCCCCTGACATCAGCAGACTGATTTTCTCTTCAGTTGCATCCTTGGCAGATAATTCTCCTGCAATTTCACCTTCATACATAACGACAATTCGATCAGATAACTGAAGAATTTCAGTCAATTCGGAGGATACGAGTAGAACGCCCACACCAGCATCTCTTTTACGAATCAATTCAGTGTGAATGGTCTCCATAGCTCCAATATCTACCCCACGTGTCGGTTCAGCCGCAATAAGGAAATGTGCATCATGTGCAAATTCGCGTGCTGCAATCAACTTCTGTAGATTACCACCCGATAAGTTCTGGATCTTATTATCAAGCGAACCCGCTTTAATACCGAACTGTCGGATCCATTCACTTACCTTGGCACGCGCTTCTTTACCCTTGACCAATCCTTTACGTTGAAGGCTACGATGATGACCCATCAGTCCATTATCGAGTACGGTCGCATCCTTAGCCGCTCCCCAAAGGTAACGGTCTTCCGGAATATGAGCAAGTCCATGTTCTCGAATGTCACGTACAGCCATCCCTTTGATATCTACGCCAGCGAGTTGAACTGTTCCTTCATCCACTGGACGAAGACCCGAGATTGCCTGAATGAGTTCAGATTGACCATTCCCAGATATTCCGGCAATACCAACAACCTCACCAGCTCTAACCTGGAGATGGATATCCTTTAGAAGTGCTTTCCCCTTCCCCTTCGGTCCACGTATGCCAAGTCCTTTCACTTCGAGTACAGCTTTACCAAGCTCTAACTGCTGTTTCTCGAGGGAGACGAGTTCTCTTCCTACCATCAACCTAGATAACTGCTCTGCATCTGTATCCGTCGCTGCAAGCGTTCCTGTTAGTCGACCATCACGTAATACGGTAATTCGATCTGCAACCTCCATAACCTCATGAAGTTTATGCGTAATTATAATGAAACTCTTCCCCTGAAGAGCTAATGATTTAATATTTGCAAGCAGTTCTTTGACTTCCAGTGGAGTCAAAGCTCCTGTTGGTTCATCCAAAATAATGATATCTGCTCCCTGATATAGCACCTTCAGAATCTCAACTCGTTGTTGCATACCCATCGGACATTCCGATACAACAGCCCACGGATCAACAGGCATCCCATATTGCTCTCCCAGCTTCTCCACAAGTGCTGCCGCTTGTTTACGGTCAAATACGCCACCCGAGGTTGGTTCTCGTCCGATCACGATATTCTCTGCAACTGTGAAAGAAGGAAATAGCATGAAATGCTGATGCACCATTCCAATGCCACTCGCCATGGCACTCGCAGGATTAGCGAAAGATACGACGTTCCCCTTCACCTTGACTGATCCTGATGATGGCTGCTCCATCCCATACAGAATACGCATTAGCGTCGTTTTCCCTGCGCCATTCTCGCCAACTAGTGCATGAACTTCACCTTCACCTAGATCAAAGTTCACAGCCTGATTAGCGGTAACGTTACCATAATGCTTCGTTATGTTTTCCATCTGCAACAGCATAAACGTGCTCCCCCTTCTATCCCGATTGATTCTAGCTGTAACAACCAAAACCGGCCCCTTATTGGCAGCCGGTAATGAATTATCCTACATTACTGATTCTAAACTATGGTTGCATCGGATCTTTAATTGTAATTGTACCTGCAATAATATCGTCTTTAATCTTCTTCACTTTATCAATGTTCTCTTGGCCAATAAACGGATTAAGTGCAGATTCACTCTCGCGAGTAACAAAAGTCAACCCTACGCCATCTTCTTTCAAGCCATAGTCTACAGCACCGTACTTGAAGGTACCATTCATGAATTCTTTTACCGTCTCGTAAGTCACGGTATCTGTTGATTTAAGAATCGACAATACGATATGTTCTGGATCGATTACTGTACGGTCCACATCTACTCCTGAAGTAAAGAAGCCTTTTTCCTTCGCCGCTTCAAATACGCCTAGGTCTCCAGTCGCTGCTGCTCCAGCAATGAAGTCAGCACCTTTACCTAACTGAACCAACGCCAATTCCTTCGCTTTAGCCGGGTCATTAAATCCACCTACATAGTTCACAAAGAATTCTGCTGTTGGATTTGTTGATTTCAATCCTTCACTAAATCCTTCTGTATATTTCTTAATCAAAGGAATGTCTACTGCTGCTACCATTCCTACCTTATTTGTTTTCGTGGACAATCCTACTGTTGCTCCAAGTAGATAAGATGCTTCATACTCGCGGAACCCTATGCTACGAATATTCGGTAGATCTACCGTTGTATCTACAATCGCGAAAGCTTTATTCGGATTCTCTGCTGCAACTTTCTTCAAAGCATCTTCCGCTTGAAATGTTGCTGTAATGATCAAATCATAGTTCTCAGCAACTGCTGCACGTAAATTCTGTTCAAATGCTGCTGGATCGGTTGATTCGATTGTCTTAATTTCTGCGCCAAATTCTGTACCGGCCTTTTTAAAACCTTCGTCCATCTGTACAAAAAATGGATTGACTCCTATTTTTTCAGGTAAAACCAATGCAATTTTTTTCGTTTTTGCTTCATTTTCTGACTTTCCACCTGATTGTTCGTCTTTTGCGCTATTATTTCCACATGCAGCTAGCATAACTGTGAGCAAAACCATGGATAATACGAACGATAAACTTCTTTTCATATGAAATAGTCCCCTTTTAGCCGTTTGAACTCATCGTATAAGAATCGTCGAAATTTGTCAATACAAAAAGAAGTTCGTCGAAGCGAATTTCTTCGAGTATTACCCTCGTCTCATGAGCACAAAAAAAAGCATGCAGTCCAATATCTCACAATACTGGAACTACATGCTTACCCTTATCCAACGAAATGGATTGTTATCCGTTATACGTTATTTAATCATTCCAAGTCCTAAAGGGCATTTAACAACTGTTTCAATAGATCTACTAATTTATCTGTTGGCGTAGAAGAATCTACTGGAGTTGCTGGAACTAATGGTGTTGCAGGCACTACTGGAGTTGCCGGAGTTGCTGGTACTAATGGCGTTGCAGGTACTGTAGATTCATTTGGTGTAGTACTTGTCTTGCTCAAATCAAGAGAGAAGATTCCGAATCCTTTGTCATCTGTTTTATTCAAATATTTGATGTTACTTGTTAACTTAGCAAATGCTTCCGCTTTTGGAGAAGAAGTAAATGTCACCTTCACATCACCATTTATCGGCGCAATGGACCAGTTGTTATCAATAGAAGGATTGATCTCTTTATTCGCTGAGATATAATCCATTAGAATCTGACGGTTCTCATCTGGACTATCAATGATATAAGTACTTCCTTTGACACCTGGGAAGTTACCACCGCCGCTTGCACGGTAGTTATTTGTAATAATAACGAATTCTTGATCCGGATTCACAGCTTTACCTTCATATTGAAGGTTCAAGATGCGGTTAGAAGTCGCTGCATTCACAGTACCATCTGCTTTGTATTTAGCTGGCTGTGTAACATCTACTTGATACGTTACGCCATCGATAACGTCAAAGTTATATACAGCGAATGAAGAATTCAATAAGGATTGCTCTTCTTTAATTGTAGGATCGATCTGATTAAATTTACCCGCTGACATCTCCAACCACTCTTTAACAACCGAACCTTTTACAAGAATAGCCTTAAGCGTATTGTCGTACAGATAAAGATCGCCTGCACTCTTTATCGCTAATGGACCTTTCGCAATATCTGTATACTCTTCTACGCCGTTACGTCCTGCTTTAAAAGGAGCACCTACGGATAGAATTGGTGTCTTCGCATATTTAGGAAGGTTTTTCTTAATATAATCACTTACATAAGCTTTCTGCGCGTTCGTTACAATCTGAACAGAAGGATCATCTTGTACGAGTGCAAAGTAACTATGAATAGGTGACGTTGTCGTTCCGATCGGACTATTCGCATATTTAATCGTCGCTTCGTGATCTGCCGTTACCACTTCTACAATAGCTTGATCCGGTTCTACCGTCGATGTCTTAGCTACAGCATCATATATAGTTCTTGTTGACGATTGGGTAGATTTGACAGCCCATTTGCCATCTTGTTTCTCAAGTGCTAGATCAATTAACCCTAGGTTAGCACCACCGTAACCTGCTTGAACGGCAGCTACGCCATTAATTGTTCCTTTGGCATTATCTACACCTGGATACAATTTACCTGTGCTATCTTTGAACAGGTTGTCCAAAGCCTTCTCAGTTACAGCAGGGAATACTTTATGTGTATGTGAGAACGTAATGGCATCAATGCCAGGAACTTTACTCAAAGGTAAAATAGCATCCTCTGCATTGACATTCGCCTCTGCATTACCATTAAATCCTGAGTGAGACATTACGATAATAAGGTCTGCACCTTTAGCCTTCATCTCAGGCACAAATTTCTCAGCTGTAGCTACGATGTCTTTGGTAATCACTTTGCCTTCAAGACTAGCTTTATCCCATTCCGTGATTTGCGGCGTTACTAGACCCAACACGCCGAGTTTGAGCGTCTGTTCTTTGCCTGCTTCATCTGTGAATGTTTTGGTAAGAATCTGATACGGCTTATACCGATTCACATCATTATTTGGATTCTTGTCTTTATCATCTACATATACGTTAGCATTAACATAAGGAAAGTTAGCTCCCTTGATCGCATTATCTAAGTAATCTAGACCATAGTTAAACTCATGATTACCAAACGTTGCTATATCGTATCCCATTAGATTCATAGCTTTATACACGGTGTGAACTTCACCTTTTTTAATCGGAGCTACAAGTGCTTTGTATGTACCCAGTGGCGTTCCTTGGATTAAATCGCCATTATCTACTAGCAGTGTGTTAGGGTACTCTTTCCGTGCTTCTTTAACAATGGTGGCAGTTCGTGCAAGTCCTACTGTAGGTGCAACAGCACTTTTATAGTAATCATAAGACATCATATTCGTGTGAATATCTGTTGTCTCCATAATTCTCAATTTAAGAGATGAGTTATCTGATGCCGCTGCCGAAACAAAAGTACCTCCGATGGGTACAAGCAACACACTTAAAGCTAAAGATGATGCCACAATTTTTTGAACTTTATTTTTCACAATCTTTTTCATCCATTATTCCATTCCCCTCAATATTTACTGTGTAACTCTTACGAGTTACCCTTCTATAATAGAGTACACAAAGGAAAAAATACACAGTTTTTTAAGAGCGACTACTCCCCTATATCCCAAGTAAACCAAGGTTTACATCTATCTTTTTCGCTTCACCGCGATACAATCACCTCCATTATTGCACTCGACTACTTCTGGATCATGAGTATCTTTTGGGTTTGCTATATGTTTCTTGTATAATGTGCATACTAAGCGTATTTCTAAGGAGTTACATCATGTCTAACCGAAAATGGAATCTGAGTATTGTGATCCTATTTGTTATATTTGCTACTTTAATGTTAAGTTTCTTGTTCTCTGTGCTACATATTCAAGAATTAATTCAACCATTGAAGTCTATGCTTAAGAATGAATCTGTTACTCGTCATGTCGTGTTAATCTCCCAAGAGTTAGACAACGCCTACTGGCGTTCTATAGAAAAAGGAGCACGTGAGGCCTCTCAGAAATATGGCATAACTCTCGATTACATCGGACCATTTCGCATCAATCCGAATGAACAAATGATTCTATTAGAGAAAGCCATCGCTTCCAAAGCCGACGCTGTCTTGATTCAAGGAATCAATGACCCCATTTATCGTTCGTTCATTGATAAAGCCATGGACCAAGACATCCCTGTTATCACACTAGATACCGATGAACCCGGAAGCCGAAGATTATCTTATGTAGGTACAGATAACTTCGAAGCAGGTATAAGAATGGGAAATCTAGTCGTTGAAGCAGTTGGGACACAAGCAGGTCATATAGGCGTATTAATGGGCAATGAAATGTCGTTTAATCAACAACAACGTCTACAAGGATTACGTTCAGTCGTCGACCAATATAAAGATCTTACGATTGTCGAAGTCAGATCATCGAATATATCCCGTCTCTTTGCTGCTGAGCAAGCAGAAGAAATCCTGATCAATCATCCCGAAGTGCGCTATATGGTTGGTCTGAGTTCACTCGATGGACTGGGCATATTAGAAGCCACTCAGCGTGTTCAATTGCAAGATATTCATATATTTGCATTTGATGATTTGGATGAGACCAAAGAAGCGATTACGCAATGCCAGATTGAATCAACTATTGTGCAACAGCCTAACCGAATGGGATACGATGCCATATCGCTCATTCATGAATATTTCCAGGGCAATATTCTGCAACAGCAGCAATTTACGGCAATTACAGTACTGGATCAAATTAAATCAGGTGTTAAAGATGGAGCAGGTTGCCCATGACGATTCGTAAAAAGCTACTCCTGTTTATTCCATTATTAGTTCTTCTCGTCAATTCAGTCACCTTCTTTCTATTTGAAAGTGGGAAAACGGTTCAACAAAGCTACGATATTATGATGGAACGAATACTTTTGTATAAACAGTCCTCCCAGAGTGCAGATCTTACTCTTAGGTTGCTTTATCGTGAAATGATCCATACTGAAGGTAGTAACGTTAAAGAACTTGAACAAGAGCAGAATAACTTAGAGAATATAAGGTCCGCTCTCTCGGGTATGACGAGTCCCTCTCTCTCACCTTCAGCTATGACAAGTTATGTTCATATGTTAGAGACATTCATGGAGCAGATGGAAGCCTCTATTGTAGCAAGTGAAGCACAAACACCACGCATTGCATTTGCCCACTACGAAGATGCAGAGCAAACAACTGGTTTTATTCGTGCAGAGGCGCAAATACTCGTCGATGCAGAGATTAACTTCTATCAACCCATTTATAGAGAAATCCAACAAGAGAACATACGGATGAACGTCTTAAGTTCAGCTATCTTTGTTATCAATACACTGTTAAGTATTGTCCTCGCTTATTGGATCTCTCGAAGCATCACCATGCCGGTCAGTCAGCTTGTCGGTATGGCGAGAAGAATCTCGAAAGGTGATCTGCATGTACAACCTCTTACTATAAGATCTCATGATGAGCTTGGTATATTGTCAGGTGCCTTTGAGCAAATGACGAATGATCTATTGGTGTTTATCGAGAAGGATAAAGCAAATATAGAACAAGAGAAATTTCTGAAAGAATTGGAGTTACAAGCATTACAGAATCAGATGAATCCACACTTTCTTTTTAACACGTTAAATGTTCTGTCTAGATTAGCATTACTTGAAGGTGCAGAGAAGACAAGCGATCTCATCGTATCCATGTCGAATCTCCTCCGCTATAATTTACGGAATTTAGACCAGCCTGTGACACTACAAGATGAAGTATCCATCGTGCAAGAATACTTTACGATTCAGCAAGCTCGCTTTAGAGATCGTATTTCATTCGAACTAGAAATAGATGAATCGACATTAGATGTAGTGATCCCGGCTTTAACCCTCCAACCTATCGTTGAGAATTCTTTCATGCATGGCATTCAAGGAATGGAACAAGGAGCTCTCATCCGTCTAAAGATTGGTAAAGTGCCAGAAGGTGTAATTGTTATATTATCAGACAATGGTATCGGAATGAGTGAAATTACAAGACAATCTTTACTACGAATGGAAGCAGGACAGCAGAAGGAGCACTCTACAGGCCTTGGTACAAGAAATGTATTCAAGAGGCTCAAGTTATTCTATGGACAAGAGGATCTAGTGAATATTGAAAGTGCACCAGATGAAGGAACAACGATTAAGATCCTAATTCCTATTAGAAAGGAGGAAGAACCCTTACATGTACCGGATATTGATCGCAGATGATGAAGCATTAGAACGTGAAGGACTCGAATGGATTATTCAGCGTATGATGCCAGATACGTTTCAAGTGATTCATGCTGATAATGGAAGAACGGCAATTGAACGAGCGGAAGAGCATCGACCGCATATCGTGATGATGGATATCAATATGCCGGGTATCCAAGGTTTGACTGCCATTAGGGAGATTAAAGAACAACTACCTGATACCAAGTTCGTATTAGTTACGGCCTACGATTACTTTGCTTATGCCAAGGAGGCGCTATCGCTTGGTGTAAAAGAATACCTTCTAAAACCTGCTAAACGTGAACAAATTGTTAGCGTGCTCGAAGATCTTATCTTAGAACTGAAACAAGAGAAAAAAAGGCGCAATGATGAGCTAGCACTCAAGCATAAGTTGTCACAGTTATTACCCTTAGTGGAGAATGAACTCTCCTTCATGTTCATGGTCGATCAGACATTAGACGCCAACGCCGAACAGTTATCGGAGTGGCTCGATTTCTCTATCGATCAAGGCTGTGCCGTTGTTGTCGCCTTCCCAGAGCATACTGACTCACAAATGCAGCAGAAGGTATACGATATCATCCGAAATTTCGCCAAAACAAGTGAATCAAGCTGTATCGTAAGTTCTTTAATCGAACGTCATATGGCCATTTTCTTAGGAAAAGAACCTCGTATTTCGGAAGATCTATGGAAGGATCAGACCAAGCGGTTCGCAGAGAAACTTACTAGCTTAAGTGAACGTCAACTTCAAAGTAAAGTGTCCATCGGAATTGGTACCCTTGGAAGTAGAGCGCAAGGGTTCCGCAAGTCTTACTTCGAAGCCGTATTTGCCTCTACCTACGACGAACATCATGGTAACGTCTGCCACTTCGATGAATTGAAGCACGGCGTCGCCCTTCCTCTCAATGAATCGGAGAGCCTTTCCTTCGATATTGAATCAGGTCATAGATCCTATGTCATATCGGCCTTACACCAGATTCGGGAAGAACGCGAGAAGCAAACATTAACTGTTCTCGACAGAGCCCAAGGATACATACAAGAAAGGTTTACAGAGGATTTATCTCTTGAAGAAGTCGCAGATTTCGTACATCTCAACGCCCACTATTTCAGTAAAATATTCAAACAACAAACAGGCAGCACATTTATTGACTATGTAACCAAATTACGGATCGATACAGCCAAAATCCTTATGAATTCAGAGCATTTAAGTCTCAAGGAAGTATGCTACAAGGTAGGTTACAATGATCCTAATTATTTCAGCCGTGTATTTAAAAAGGTAACCGGAATAACTGCAAGTGAATTCCGTGGCCAGACGAAATCGTAAAAGTCCATGTCCTTGAACATGGACTTTTTTGTGTTCCTTGGACGCATTTGTGCTAGTTCTTTATTATAAATAGCTCATAAATGGATAGCATGAATTAAATGCGGGAAAAACACAGATAAGTGAAGGGATTTGTTGCCTGAAACACTGGCGAAGCGTGATACAATGAGTTCGTTTTTAATGGATCGTTTGTAGGTAATTTAGTAGGTATAAAGAGAGGGGTCACACACGTTGGATGGCACAATTGAGAAAGAACATGAACACGTTAGCATGAAATTTGTTATTCTAGTGTCTATTGTATCCGCTTTAGGTGGATTGTTATTTGGTTTTGATACAGCAGTTGTATCGGGTGCCATTGGTTTTATGGAAGAACATTTCCATTTAAGTCAACTACAAGTAGGTTGGGCCGTATCAAGTCTCATTATTGGTTGTATCGTCGGAGCGGCATTCTCCGGAGTATTGAGCGATAAATTTGGTCGCAAAAAAATCCTAATTACTGCAGCGATCCTATTCATTATCGGATCCCTCGGTTCTGGGTTCGCAGATACGTTCACTCTTTATGTTATTGCGCGTATCATAGGGGGTCTTGGTATTGGGATTACCTCTACCTTATGTCCACTTTATAATGCCGAAATAGCGCCCGCTAAATATCGTGGTCGTCTAGTCGCATTGAACCAACTTGCCACTGTTACAGGTATATTCTTAACCTATTTCGTTAACTTGTGGATTACGAATTCTGGAGATGCTGCTTGGGGCATAAGCACTGCTTGGCGTTGGATGTTCGGAGTAGGTGCTATTCCAGGATTACTATTTCTAGTTCTACTCTTCTTCGTTCCTGAAAGTCCAAGATGGTTGATTAAGCAAGGAAAACCTGCCGAGGCATTACCTATTCTACTTCGTATCCACGGTGAAGCATTAGCGAAGAAAGAAGTCGTCGATATTAAGAAGTCATTTGAGCAGGAAAGCGGATCGATCCGCCAACTATTCAAACCAGGACTACGCATGGCCCTCATTGTTGGTGTTGTGATCGCGGTTCTACAACAGATTACAGGAATCAACGCGGTCATGTATTATGCACCGGAAATATTTAAGGCAACAGGTGCAGGTACCAACACTGCATTAACCCAGACGATTCTTGTTGGGTTGGTCAATTTCCTATTCACGATTCTAGCCATATGGCTCATCGATAAAGTTGGACGTAAAGCACTGCTATTAGTAGGTTCAGGATCGATGATGATCTGTCTGATCGTCATAGGCGCTGCCTTTCAAACAGGTAACACCTCAGGACCTTGGATTCTGATCTTCATATTGCTATATGTTGCTTCGTTCGCCGTATCACTAGGACCGGTCGTATGGGTTATTATGTCCGAGATCTTCCCTAACCGAATTCGCGGTAAAGCTACCGCCATTGCTTCCATGGCATTATGGGTAGCCGATTATATCGTATCGCAATCCTTTCCACCGATGCTTGGATCTATCGGACCTGGGATTACGTTCTGGATCTTCGGAGCCATGTCCTTGATTACATTCCTCTTCACTTGGCGTGTTATTCCAGAGACGAAAGGTAAGACATTGGAAGAAATCGAATTATTATGGTCAGCACCAAACAACCGAAAGACTCTATAAGAGTCCTTCGGTTTTCTTTTTTTAATAGACACTAAAAATCCACAAAATTCACCCCTTGTTTAGAATTATTATAAAAAAGTATTGATTATATTTTGAAAGTTGTTATCATATAGATATGAAAGATTGTTAACCAAGCTTAACAGTCATCTTTTACAAACTATCCTATGAGGTGATTATATTATTATGACTAATCCTAATAACAATCTTACAACCAGCTGGGGCGCTCCTGTAGGAGATAATCAGAACTCCATGACAGCAGGTCCACGTGGTCCTGTATTAATTCAAGATGTGCATCTCCTAGAGAAATTAGCGCATTTCAATAGAGAACGTGTTCCAGAACGAGTTGTTCATGCCAAAGGTGCTGGAGCTCACGGATACTTCGAGGTTACTAATGACTTATCTAAATATACGAAAGCTGCCTTTCTTAATTCAGTAGGCAAACGTACGCCGATGTTCGCTCGTTTCTCCACTGTTGCCGGTGAGCTTGGATCTGCGGATACTGTCCGTGATCCACGTGGATTCGCTCTGAAGTTCTATACAGAAGAAGGAAACTATGACTTGGTTGGTAATAACACACCGGTATTCTTCATCCGTGATGCGATTAAATTCCCTGACTTCATTCACACACAGAAACGTCATCCACAGACCCATTTGAAGAGTCCAAATGCTGTATGGGATTTCTGGTCTTTATCACCTGAGTCGTTACACCAAGTTACCATTCTCATGTCCGATCGTGGTATCCCTGCAACACTTAGACATATGCATGGTTTTGGTAGTCATACATTTAAGTGGGTTAACGCAGAAGGTCAAGCTGCATGGGTGAAATATCATTTCAAAACAGCACAAGGTATTCAAAACCTAGATGTCGATCTAGCTGCTAAACTTGCAGGTGAGAATCCTGATTATCATACAGAGGATCTATTTAATGCCATAGATCAAGGGGATTTCCCTGTCTGGAATCTACATGTTCAAATTATGCCATTGGAAGATGCCGACACCTATCGTTTCGATCCATTTGATGTTACTAAAGTATGGTCCCAGAAAGACTACCCACTTATCGAAGTTGGCCGGATGGTCCTAGATCGTAACCCAGATAATTATTTCGCGGAAGTTGAGCAAGCTACGTTCTCCCCGGGGTCATTTGTACCTGGCATAGAAGCTTCTCCAGATAAAATGTTACAAGGTCGTCTATTCGGCTATGGAGATGCTCATCGTTACCGTGTAGGTACCAACCATAATGCGTTACCTATCAACTGTCCTTATGCTGCAAAAGTAAACAATAATCAACGTGATGGACAAATGCGCCCTGATAATAATGGTGGAAGTTCCGTATATTATGAACCTAATAGCTATGGTGGCGCTACAGAAGCACCTCAACACAAACCTGTAGAATTCGAAGTATCCGGCGTTGCAGCTAGTGTAGCTTACGATCAAGATGATCACTATACACAAGCGGGTGACTTATACCGTCTTATGAGTGATGACGAACGCACACGTCTAGTTCAGAACTATGTAGGATCTATGATGCCTGTCGATAAAGACGAGATTAAGATTCGCCAAATCGGTCACCTCTATAAAGCTGATCCAGAATTCGGAGAACGCGTAGCTGAAGGACTTGGATTGTCTGTACCACAGGTATAATTCCTCTAATTAGATATGATTGAAATGAAAAACAAGCCTACTGAACTATCAGCAGGCTTGTTTCATTTTGTTATTTCTTTTCTGCGATTCGAATGATCAATCCGTCATCACCAACTCCGAGTAAATGACAAAAAAAGCACGGATCCTAAGATCCATGCTTTATATTGTTTGTTACAACTTCAACTATTCAAATGCAGGAACAGCAATTTCATCGTAGTTATCCTTGAAGAATTGTTTCACTTCAGGACTTGTCATTCTCTTCGCTAACTTCTGAATAGGTTCTGAATCCACGTTATCTTTACGCGCTACTAAAGTAATAACGAAATCGGAATCATCACCTTCTGTTATCAATGCATCCTTCTTAGGTGTCAGGTTAAGCGGCTTAGCATATGCTGGCGTCATTGCAACAAGATCCACATCATCTAACGTACGTGCTAACATTAACAAATCAACTTCTTTGAATTTGAAATTTTTCTTATTCTCGATGATATCTGCTTGTGTTGCCTTAATACCCACGCCTTCTGTTAACTTGATCAGGCCGTTTTTCTCAAACATGACAAGTGATCGTCCGATGTTCGAAGGATCATTTGCGATCGCAATCGTTGCTCCAACGGGTAGATCCTCGATCTTCTTATATTTCTTGGAGTATGCACCATAAATAGCGTTGTAGATGGGTTGCACAGCAACAAGTTCACTACCATTAGCCTCATTGTATTGGTTCATATAGGGAACATGCTGAAAAAAGTTAGCGTCAACTTCCTTATTTGCTAAAGCATTATTAGGTTGAACGTTATCTGTCAGCACGAGGATTTCTAGATTAATGCCATCTTCCTTCAACATAGGCTTCACGATATCTAATACTTCTGTCATTGGTGGAATTAGCGTAGCTACTTTCAACGTAACTTCTTCTGTTGTGCTTACCTCTGCTTTGTTCTTATTCTGTCCGCATCCAGCAATCACTAAAATGAATACGACTACTGTTATGATCATGATTTGTTTGTTTCTTTTCATCTGAATTACCTCCGTTGTCTATTTGCTTATCTTTTATCTAATGCCCTAGCCATAAAGCTTCCCGTATATTGGATCGTCTGCACAAGAATGAGCATGATGATAATCGTAAATATCATGATTTCCGTCTCAAACCTTTGATATCCATAACGGATCGCGAAATCCCCAATTCCTCCTCCACCCACGATTCCCATCACCGTTGAATAAGAGATGAAACTAATCGTAGACGTGGTCAATCCTAACATAAGACCTGAACGTGCTTCTACATACAGAAATTTGACGATCATTTGTAATGTCGACGCACCCATTGATGAGGCCGCTTCTATAACACCTCTGGGAACCTCTAAGAGAGACTGCTCCACTAATCTAGCGTAATAGGCGATCGCCATGATGGACAAGGGTACAGAGGCAGCGAGCGTGCCTAAGGCTGTACCTACCACGAACCGGGTAAATGGAATCAAGAAGACTACGAGTAGCAGAAATGGAAATGACCGAACAACGTTAACAAGTATATTCATCACAGAAAACAAGACGCGATTCTCAAATAATTGTCCTTTTCCGCTCAAATATAATAAAGTTCCGACCGGAAGTCCAAGCGCTATAGCCGCAATAATCGAAATGCCTACCATGGTGAACGTCTCACCTATCGCACGCCATATCTCAGACTGATATTGCATAATAGAATCAAGCATGAGTGTCCCTCACTTTATCCCGTGACAGTCCCACAGTCATTCTGGAAATATCCTCAGAGGAAATAGTATTCCCCTGTTCCGCTTTGAACGTGTTGATCAAGCCACCATTCTCCATCATCGATACAGTCGTGCACATGTTAGTCACCACATTCATTTCATGAGTTACGATTACGACCGTCACCCCGAAATTACGATTAATATGTTTCAACACATCGAGGATACCTGCTGTCGTCTGTGGATCTAAGGAAGATGTCGGCTCATCGCACAATAACACTTTCGGATGATTTACAAGTGCTCTAGCAATAGCGACTCGTTGTTGCTGACCTCCACTTAATCGCGAAGGATACTCCTCTGCCTTATCGCCAATGCCCACAAAGTCTAAGTATTCTCGAACTCTCTCTGCACGCTCTTTCTTCCCTAACCCTGCCATTTCAAGGGGCATTGAAACATTCCCACTTACCGTTCGATTGTTAACCAGATTGAAAGACTGAAAGATCATTCCCATCGATCTACGAGCTTCCCGAAGCTTCCTGTCCGTCATGGATGTCAGATCATTCCCATCCACGATAACAGTCCCCTTGTCTGGTCTTTCCAAGAGATTGATCATTCTCAAGAGAGTTGACTTCCCCGCACCACTGCTTCCGATAATGCCGTGTATCTCTCCTGCGCCCACATCGAGAGATACCTCATCAACTGCTTTAAAGCGACTACTTGATGTAACAAACGTCTTACTTACTTGATGTAACGAGATCATCAAGATTCCCCTCCTTTATGTAGGGATTCATTCATCTAGTCATTATCCACACCATTCATGAACGAATATATAACTCATGTAAGTCTAGACAAAAATAAGGCTCGCTAGACATATCATCTAAGCGAGCAGTCATAACCACACTTCATACTTCATTTCTATCACGGTTCTAGGTAATGACATGCAGAAGTTAGTATACCATAGTTTTTATTTATAAATTTACAGATAAATGAATTTCTTCACATCCGCTTTTTTTTAAAAGGCTATACCAACAAATAGTTAATGTCCTCTTACTCTTCCAGACATTTATTACATGTTTTGATTTGATTGTTAAGGGCTAAGGTATAGAGGAATTAGGAAATCACTTTATCTATACTATCTAAACAACAATAATGACGATTAGAAGGGACATTGAAATAGATGAGAACGTATCTTCTTGATAAATATTTAAAAAAATACATGAGAATGTCAGAGAGGGAGTTATCTCATCAGTTCAGGTCTAACTTATGGTTTACCCCTGTTCTCTACGTCTTTTTTTCACTTCTTTTATTATGCACTGCCTTTTTTGGTGATTTCAACTATGACCTGGGGGATAGATTCAGATCCTATTTTGCCGTAGATTATGATCTGACCCGTACTCTTGTAAGCACGCTTACTGCAGGAATTTTATCACTCACGATATTCACATTCAACTTAGTTTTAGTTGTTTTCACGACCTTTTCTGGACAGTTTTCTCCTCGGATGCTCAAAAATTTCATTGCAAGCAAAGCGACACAACGCGTGTTAGGGATTTTTACAGGTAGCTTTGTCTACGTGCTATTATCCTTTCTCTTCCTTAATAAGAGAATTACCGAATATTACTTTGCAGTTCCTCTTGTAGCTACTTTTTTAGCCATGTTTTCAATGGGCGCTTTTATATTTTTCATTAACCATGCCGTGGCGTGGTTACAAGTTAATGAAATGACGGATGACATGAAGAAGGAAGCTTTGGGTATTGTGCAAAGCACGATGAAAAATGAACTTGATCAATATAAAGTAGAGGACTTCAATGACACAGATGCACACATCAGACAAGGAAAGGGAACTCCGATTCAAGCAGGAAGACCAGGATATATTCAACTCGTAGACTTTATCACGATGATCCAAGAAGCTCAAAAAGATGATATTGTCATTAAGCTAGAGTACACCATAGGTTGCTATGTCTTTGAGACTACGCCACTCCTAACCTATTGGAACAAGCATGGGAATAACCTGGACGAAGATAAGTATTTGGAATTTTTTAGTATTAGAAAGAAACAAACTGAGGTTCAAGACATTGAATTCAGCATTAATAAGCTAGTTGAGGTTGCGATACGGGCGCTTGGTAATTATGATCCTAAGACAGCAACTACTGCGATTTACCAAGTGGGAGAGGTGCTTGTCTCTATTTCACAAATAACGGATTTCTCTCATTATTTAGTAGATGATAAGAATAACCTTCGAATCATTTTACAAGAAATAGATTTCAATCACTATTTATATCATGGATTAGGTTATATTAGGCACTATGCCAAAGACAACGTCATTGTTTCAACCGATATTTTGAAAGTATTGGATCTCATGGCCAAATCACTTAATCCACGAGATTATGAAGCGGTATGGGACTTTGCCATACACACCGCACAAGGTTTTGAGAATCTTTTTCTTTTCGAACAAGATAGCCAACAATTCTACTCTGCACTGCGTAACTTAGCCACTACCACCGACAATCTAATAAATTACGATAAGTTTCTAAAGAAATGAAGTTGAATGATCTTCATTAATCTCTTTTCGTTACCAAAGGTCTCAAGTGATCTTCGATCGATTCACGTTGATGTTCAAGGAATCGCGGAAGAGCAAGTGATTCACCTAAGGTTTCAAAAGGTTCATCCGTATCAAATCCTGGACCATCGGTTGCGAGCTCAAATAGGATACCGTTGGGTTCGCGGAAGTAGAGAGATCGGAAATAGTATCTATCTACGAATCCAGAATTCTGCAGCCCTTCTCTATTAAGCACTTCTATCCAAGCTAGTAATTCCTCTTCATCTTCAATACGGAATGCGACGTGATGAACGCCACCCTTACCAAGACGAGCTATGGCTAGATCGTCTCGTGGTTCAACTTGCACTTCTCCACCTGATCCACCTTCCGCTACTTGCATGATAATAATGTCCTCTTGACCGGCTACAAGTGCTGGAATACGAGACTTCTCTGTAAATCCCATGAGTCTCAATGCTGCAAGAGTAGATTCAGGCTTACGAACAGTTAGCTTCACGGGTCCTAACCCAATAATTCCGTACTGTGCAGGAACCGGGCTATGTTCCCAAGGCGTTCCACCTGGTACACCCGAATTGGTCTCATCCGACACAAGCGCAAGCTCTTGGCCCTCTGGATCTTCGAAGAAAATCACGTTACGACCAGCATAAGGTATCACTGGTGAATGCGTCACGTCATGCTCCGTAAATCGTTCAATCCAATACGCTAGAGCTGCATCATTACGAACATGTAGCGACGTGCCTGAGATACTACTCACACCTTTCTGATTCTGCCTGATACCAGGGAAATCAAAGAATGTTAGTTCTGTTCCAGCATTCCCTCGTTCATCTCCATAGAACAAATGGTAGACTGAGGTGTCATCTTGGTTCACTGTTTTTTTGATGAGGCGCATTCCTAATACCTCTGTATAAAATTGATAGTTTACTGTTATGCCACCTGTCATTGCAGACAAATGATGAATTCCCTTTACGTTCATGAAATGACATCCTTTCATAATCTGTATCTTACAATTAAATACATACTTAATTTAAGTAACATACTTTTAATAAGTATATCGCTATATCTATGAAAAACAAACTCTATTCTACATATCCTTATCTTGTAGCAACTACCTAATTTTGATATAATTCATTCAAATATTTAGTATTTAAGGGATGTGACATCGTTTGTGTTAAAAGAATTCAAAGCTTTCGCACTCAAAGGTAATGTAATGGATCTAGCGGTTGCAGTGATCATCGGAGCTGCCTTTGGTAAAATTGTAACCTCATTGGTAAATGACCTGCTTATGCCATTAATCGGCTTGCTTCCTGGAGGAAAGAACTTTTCAGGATTAGAACTCCCATTAGGTGAAGGGGATGCTGTTTTAAAATACGGTATTTTCATACAGTCCGTCGTTGATTTCATTATTGTCTCGTTCTCTATCTTCTTATTCATTAAATTGTTGAGCCGATTCAAACGCAAAGAAGAAGCCCAACCGACTCTCCCCCTACTACCTTCTAATGAAGAAGTATTACTTACTGAAATTCGCGACTTATTGAAACAACAAAACCAAAGTACAGATAACTAGATGATCTCATTCAATGAGGATGATTCGTTCTATACCGATTCTAAATCGGTCTTCAACGAATCATCCTCATTTGTCTTGCTTACCTATCCTCTTTTCTAACAAAAAACAAACATAATTTAAGCCGTTAAGTCTAATCCTAACCTACAACTCTCTCATACATTGTTATCATCTCATACTAAGGAGTGATATTAATGCAAGGGAATTTCTTCAATAATGGTGTTCGCCTCACTATGTTCTCAGGAGCGAACTTTACAGGCAGACGTCTCTCATTTAGACGCGGAGGGATCGCCGTTAGGAATCTAGGAGCATTTCGATTCAATAACCTACTGACCAGTTTCAGACTTAGAAATGTATTATTTCCTTCAGCCGTAACACTTGTTCTGTTCTCTCGTAACAACTTTCAAGGTTCTTTTCGTATATTTCGTGGGAGAACAAATGTCGCTAACTTAAGCAGGTTCAACTTTAATAATGTGACCTCTTCCTTTATTCTCGTAGGATCTAGACTCAGCGAAGCTCAAGTTCGAGAAATCCAACGTACTGGCATTTTCCCTTGTGATATGGTCGTTGTCAAACAGTAATCACTAGGAAAATATTTGTAAGCCATGAATCTAAATTCTAAAATTCTGGGATAGCTATCAAGCCATTCCAGAGTTCTTTGAGCTTTGATTCATAGTATGACGTTCCCTACCTTGGGGCATAATTCTGAAATTTCATGCGATCATTATCATTACTGTGAACACCAATCTGAATATTCACATGTTCCATATGGGAATTTCGATCCAACTGAGATTATTTCACATCAAATAGCCCTTGAGTAGACACCAACTATTCCTGTCTAGTCAAGGGCTATTTGTCTATAATTAAAGTTCATTCAAACCTATAAGTGTCTGAATAACATGATCGACGACCTCAGGAACATCCTCCATTTGGTCCTCATTTATTTTACGTTGGAACCTTACTTCAATCGTATTCGTGTAGAGCATACGCTCTTGTCCATACACATAACTTAAGGTTTGTGTCGGGGCTATCGAAGACTCCCAGATCTGAGGAAGCAACTGGGCGATTTGATCACACTGTGTCTCCACATTCTCCATCTCCATAACAAATCGCAAACGTAAGGCACATGCCGGATTCTCTCCGGGTAGTTCAAGTATTTCAGCTGCTAAATCTTGGAGTGACGCCTCTAGTGCAATCTCAGCCGAAATCTCCCTATGTTCAGCTAGTACGAACTGAATAGCGAATTCTCGTGACATGACCGACATTTCCATTCGGTCCATCCGATTCGTGATATGAATTGTTCCATCTAGATTATCCAAGTCATATAACGTATTCTCAAAGGCAACCTTTAAATTCTCATATACCGTAGGATCATACATATTAGGTTAGATCCGCTGGATACTGAAGTCCGATCTGACGTCTAGCATCCTCCATCACTTGCGCAACCGCTAATGATGTTGCTAACGAATTAATAGATCCATCACGCTCACCATTCGCAAGCAATCTTATAAATTCCTGAATTTCATAATACATCGATTCATGTAGTTGAGGTTGAGATATATCTTCAATCGTACCGTCTCTATAGTGAATTTTCACATCGTACGGCTGACTTATCTTATCAATAACCATTGTGCCATTCTCCCCTTGAATCTCAGCAGGCAAATAGGAATCGGTGATCTTAGAATGCATCACTACAGCATCCATGTCCTTGTATTTCATCACCATACTTCCTTCGCCATCTACGCCTGAGGATAACATCACACCCACAGCATGGACAGCATCAGGCTTACCAAATAACGCTACCATCGGATAGATACAGTAGATACCTAAGTCCATTAATGATCCGTTAGAATAGATCGGATTAAAGGCATTCAGAATATTACCTTGCTTATATGCATCATATCGTGATGAATATTGGCAATAACCTGCAAAATAACGCCGAACCTGACCTATTTTATATAAATTATCCTTCATAATCTTGAAGTTAGGCATAAGTGTAGATTTCAGTGCTTCCATCAACAACACATCATTATCCTTCGCTACGTTAATCATTTCTTGCATTTCCGTTGCATTGGAGGCCATTGGTTTCTCACATAGGACGTGCTTTCCATGTTTCATACACAGTATCGCTTGCTCCGCATGGAATGAATTCGGGCTGGCAATATACACTGCATCAAATTGATCACTCGAAGCCATTTCTTCTAGATCGGTGAATACCTTTGGATTATTATATTTAGCAGCAAAATTCTTGCCCTTCTCTTCCGTGCGGGAGTATACCGCTGTTAGAACAAATTGCTCTGTCTCCTGCGCCGCTTGAAGGAAACGTTCTGTGATCCAGTTCGTCCCAATAATAGCGAATCGTATCATAATTTAAGCTCATCCCTCTCTTGTGATCTTTGTAGTATACATTCTCTCATTATCGATTCTTCATGTCCAATTTCAGAACCTAACGCACAAATCCGGCCACACTCAGGAGTGAGCATGACCGGATTGAGGTACTAACATTTCAATTCAATAATATATCATTTATAGTGCAGGTGATTGTGGTTGCGTCTCTGAGGGTTGATTCATTTTCTTCGACATTGTTCTTGGTAATTTCCAAGCTGTTAATACTGCGAACAGGACAAAAACGATATCCATTCCACCGAAAAACTCAGTGATATTCTCTTGGAATAACGTAATGATGTCACTGTTGAACATACCCTCAAATCCATCATTTATTATGTAACTAAAAAGAAAATACTTACCAAGTAAAATTCCGATCAAACTAGCGATGACTGCAATGATTTGATGAATCTGGGTAGTCTGACCTTTCGCGAATAATACTACTGCATATCCTGCTAATCCTCCGATACCCCAAGCTATAAGTCCTAATTCATAATCTGTTAACACCGCTATTGTTGCCCAGATCGCTCCACCAATAATTGCAGCTATTAGCGATCCTAGTACTGGTAATACAATTCCGCCTCTTTCCACTTTTACATTCCCCATTTTCTAAATTTTTAGATTACAGATTATACAGGTTGATCCAACTTCCACCCACTATAATCTTCTATAAAAATCCTTTATTACCCATATACCTATTCTATATTAGCATAGCGCATTCCTATTCATCGACTATTATTGTAATATTTTACTTTACTGTTACTTCATTCGGGATTATGGTAACTCCGAACGGGAAGCAGTTGCTCCCTATCATCACTTATGTAATATAATGTCGATTAATTGTAATCTTCCTGCAATCTAATTTTCATCTATCATTAATGTAACGGAGGTACAATGAAGTTACCCCTTTTAGATGATATATATGTAAGACCCACAGCCCGTTGCTGTGGGTTCCTTTTTTTGTTACATGTTAAATAAATAAAAATAAACCCAAGTGACTGTCCACTTGGGTTTACTTAAACCAACCTTTTTCCTTAAAACGTGTGATGGCTTCGATTCGGTTAGTTACGTCGAGCTTATCGAGAATAACGGAAATGTAATTACGTACGGTCCCCGTCGTTATATACAAGGTTGCTGCAATTTCCTTCGTATTCTTACCGTCGGCAATCATTTGTAGAACTTCTTTCTCCCGTTCTGTTAACGGACTCTCTTGACTGTATGCACCATCTACAAGCTCTGGTGCATAGATACGTCGCCCTGCCATTACACTGCGAATACAACTCGCAAGCTCCTCGCTAGGGCTGTCTTTCAACATATAGCTACTTACACCCGCTTTTAACGCACGTTCGAAATATCCAGGTCTAGCAAAAGTAGTTAGAATGATGACTTTGCAGTTAAATGCCTTCAATTCCTCCGCTGCATCCAGACCACTCTTCGCCGGCATCTCAATATCCATAATACAAATATCGGGTTGATGTAGGTGAACCATAGCTACGGCTTCTTCACCATTACTTGCTCTTCCAACCACCGTCATATCATCTTCCAAATCAAGCAGGGAAGCAAGAGCACCTAGAAGCATCCGTTGGTCTTCAGCAATGACTATACGAATCATAACACCGTCTCCCTTTCCGGCTTCTTGATATTGTTCGGTACCGTAATAACAAGTTGTGTCCCATTATCCGATACGATTTCTAGCGTTCCATTCACAAATTCAAGCCGTTCCATCATACCCCTTAGTCCATTCCCTCTAAAGCAATGATTTCCTTCATCCATACCGATGCCGACACCGTTATCACGCACTTCGATAACCAGGTCTGTTCGCGATGATTCAATACGAATGGTACATGAGGTAGCTTCACTATGTTTCACTACATTAGTGACCGCTTCCTTAAGGCACATACTAAGTACATTTTCCGTAAGTAAAGAGGCATATCTTAATTTAGGATCCCCTTCAATACTGCACTCAATTTCAGCTGCCTTTAGAATCTGACTGACACGATAAATCTCGTCTTCAATTCTTGTTCCTCGCATTTCAGTAACCATTTCGCGGACTTCCTTTAAAGCACTTCTTGCTGTTTGACGGACATCATTAATTTCCACTTGGGCCTGCGTAATATTCTTAGTCATTAATTTGCTAGCTAGATCGCTCTTTAATCCAATAAGAGAAAGCTTCTGCCCCAATGTATCATGTAAATCACGCGCAATTCTTTGCCTCTCTTCCAGCTTTACGAGTTCAGAGATGCGTTTATTCGCATCCTCAAGTTGACCTTGTAACCTATCACTTTTGTTTCGATTATAGGTATTTACAGGTAGAAGAATAACCCCAATTAGACTCATAATGATAAATGGAAACTGTGTAATAAACAGTGGGTTTTGCGAGACAAATCCATAATTAATACTAATAAATGTCGTGACCAGGTGAATGCAATACAGTGTAATGAATCCCCCTTTACTTTGTATATTGCCGATAAAGAGAGCTAAGAAAATAGCAAAATAAACATAACCAAAGAGCAAGGTCATGCCTATTGAAATGACTATCTGTACGCTTGTCCAAAAGTATACCTGCCACCCTTTTGTTACAAACGACAACACATAACAGCCCAGAAATACGATCGTCATGATAATGCCTGAAGCAATCTGATAAGAAGATGACGCGCGAAATATGAAATAAAAAGGGAGGATACAAAAGACGACCCACACATAAGGACTTAGTCCTGTATTCTTATGGAAAATTTGATACCATTTCTGCATGGTCGTCTCACCCTCTTTTTTGTATGCCACTATTGAATATATTCTAATCTAGTTTACCATACTTGATTATTTTTTTTGTAAGTTAGGCTGAGTAACCTTCAATGTATCAGCTAAGGAATTCACATTACGAACTCGACGTTTCATCTCACCAAACCCAATGAAGGTTTTATTCTTCTCATCCCACAGACGGAAGTTCAGTGACTTCAGACTCGTACTAAGTGTAATCGTAGTCGCATGATGAAGTGGTGGTGTTGCATTATGAGCCTCTTCCAAATGATAATTCGGTACTTTCGGACTCAAATGATGAACGTGATGGAACCCAATATTACCTGTGAACCATTGAAGGACCTTAGGAAGTTTGTAATACGAGCTTCCGTCTACTGCTGCTTTTACATAATCCCAATCTTCTTCATTCTCAAAGTAGGAATCTTCGAACTGATGCTGTACATAGAACAACCAAATGCCAAGACATCCTGATACGAAGAACACAGGACCTTGAACCAATACAAATGCCTGCCAGCCAATAGCCCAGATTAACAATGAATAAATCACTACAAGAGAAATATTCACTACGTAGGTATTAATACGTTCTTTGCGTTTGGCACCTTTACGATTAAAGCGATATTGAAACAAGAATACACTGATTGGACCCAGTCCAAACATCACTAACGGATTACGATAGAAACGATATGCTAAACGACGCATCTTAGACGCCTCTAAATATTCATCTATGGTAAGAAGCCACATATCTCCTGTACCCCGTTTATCTAGATTACTACTTGTTGCATGATGCATGGAGTGCGTATATTTCCACTGCTCGTAAGGAACTAAAGCTACAATACCTGTAATCGTTCCAACGATTTTATTGGTTAGTTTATTTTTGAAGAAAGATTGATGCGTACAATCATGGAAAATAATAAAGGTTCTGATTACAAACCCAGAGGTGACAATTGCAAGTGCTAACGTCAACCAGTAGGATACGGAAAGACTCAGATAGGCTCCATACCAAAGTACCACTAAGGGTCCTAATGTATTTATTAGCTGTCGAACACTTGACTTCATCTCGGTTTTTTCAAAAGGGGCTACCTTTTTCCGTAAGTTGACTTGTTTAGCCTCGGTCATCTTGTATTTTCCTCCTCAGATACCACGCTTTTAAAGAACGTATCATAACGTAAGCGTAGTTTACTCTCATCATTATAATCAAGTAACTGCGACCGTTGTAGTCATAAACGTCAAGTCGTGAGTATGACAAACGTCATGTTTGCTGTAAATTTATATCTTTATTCTGATCTATTTGTAATTTTCTATTTACAAATACTACGTTATGGGTTATTTTAACATTAAGTAATATTTAAATGTTATGATATTCCAATTAATATTCAGTAAATCCAAACAAATGTTCCTAGGAGGTCAACATGAAGGATCTATTAAATAAAAATATCACTTTTTCTTATAACGAGGCGTTAGAAATGATTGTCTCCATGGGGATGGTCGCTTGTGAAGGGCAATTACTCGCACTGGCAGAGGAATTCAAAATTGAGCTGGATCCTCTCGCTTCGTCCTTTCATGATGAGACACACGAAAGATTGTCACCTCATACACTGCGAGAACTTCAGTTCTTCTTCCAATACCACTTCATACACAAAGGACTTGATTATGCCTTCTACGAATCCATCTGTTCATCAACGGAGGGACTTTCTGCTGAAGAATGGATTACGATCCTAGCACAAAGTCCTGCTGATAAAGTCGTGGCACAAATGGTATACGGCGTATATTGGGATCAAATGGAAGATCTTCTTCAAGGACAAGAATGGGATGCTATTAAGATGGACCTTCGTATACTATCTGAACTCGTGCATGACACGAAACCACAACAAGAGCTTATCCAAGCTCATGAACCTTTACTTGAATGTCTTGCCCACCCTGAAGAGACGAAACTACGGTATATGCAACTTATACGTCTGTTCTACAATGATGCCTTTGTACACTGGCGAGAACGCTTCAAGGAAGAGTCAGAATGCGCTTCAGTAATATATCAAGCTCAATTCCATGCCAATCCTGAGCGATTCATTCGTGATCTGAATAAAGTCGAACCTGCTGTTTATGACATCCCTACAAATTTTCATATTAGTTTCATATCACAAGTAGGTAACCACCACCTATCCTTTAATACAGGAACCTCTTGGAACGCATGGGTTATCTTTGGTATTCATAACGATCGCGTATTCGGACCCGCTGCTGATCGAGAGAAGACCGAGTTGTTCTTAAAGGCATTCTCCGATAAAAGGCGTCTCGATTTCTTACTATTACTACAAGAACGCCCCCATTATGGGCAGGAAATAGCGACGAAACTAGGTATTACCCCAGCCGCAGTCAACTATCATAGCAACTTCTTATTCTTCTTAAATCTTCTTGAAATGAAGAGGGAAGATCATCGCATGTATTACCATCTTAATATGGATAAACTTAGGGAGTTGTTAGCTTTAACCTCTAGCGTCATGCTCGGTGAGGAATACTAACGAGCCCCAAAATTAGGAGGATCTAACGTGAGTGAAGCAGCAACCGAAAAAGAAACATATAACCGAACGATACCCAATACTTCTAATACTTTGAAACGTTTAATGAAGCTAGGCAAACCTTACTTGGGTCGATATGTAATATTATGCCTGCTATCGGCAATCGTCTCTCTTGCGACTGTTGCCTTAGCTGAATCGTTACGTCGTATTATCAATGCCGCAACCAATCAGGACATGTCATTATTAGTGTCTAGTGCCATATTCGGTGGCGTGGTCATTATCGTAGATGCTGGTGCAAACTTCCTCAGGACTTATTTATCAGGGATACTGGAATTCAAATCTACTTCCACACTCCAAGCCTCTATTCTATCCAAGTTATTAAAAATAAAAACAAAGGAACTGGACCGGTATCATTCTGCCGATCTCATTAGCCGAATCAATGATTCCGCCGTCGTTGCTCAACAGGGTATTAATCAAAAAACAATTGAATTGATAAGCAATCTGATGCAACTTACTTTTCTCCTTACATACCTGTTATCCCTTCAATATGTATTGACTATAGGAACGGTAATCATCTGCTCCATCGTTCCTCTAGTCTTACTCCCATTTACCTCTCGTCTACGTACCATGTATGGGAAAAGACAACAAATCGAATCTGAACAACAAGTTTTCATCCAAGATACGATACAAGGCGCTGAAGTCGTTCGAACCTTCTCACTCGCTCCCAAACTTCAATCTCAATTTGCGCAACGAGTAAAGAAATATTTCAAAGTCCATTTGCCGATATCGCGAATAGAAGCCATTGGGTATAACATGCCCCTAGCAGTTATCCTTTGTGGGTTACTGTATGTTCTATCCTATGGCGGTTACCTCGTTATTGATGGCCGCCTTGATGTAGGTGCCATCGCAGCATTTCTATTTTGTTTCGAGCAAATTACGAATCCCATTTCGCGTCTTGCTAATCTATGGACTGAAATGCAAGTTTCCTTAGCACAGAGCAACCGATTGTTTGAAGTCCTTGATCTGACGGAAGAAGGTGTAGATGTTGAGCATAAGACTGCTCTTGCTATGGATTCGGAAGTCAGCAATCAAGTCGTTAATCGATCTCATGCGATCACGTTCGAACGGGTCGGCTTCCGTTACGGCGATGATCAAGTGTTATCAGGCGTATCACTTTCAATCGAACCAGGGAAGACGACCGCATTAGCAGGTCCTAGTGGCAGTGGTAAAAGCACCCTTCTTAATTTACTTCTTGCCGTTTATGATCCCAATGAAGGATGTATTCGTTCGGGTGATGTATGTTTAAACACAATTCATCCGCGTGTCTGGCGTCATGGTATTGCTTACGTGTCTCAAGAACCCTATCTATTCTCTGGTACGCTGTATGAGAATATCGCTTGGGGAAGAGCAGACGCCACACGTGATGACATCATTAAAGCTGCACAAAGTGCAGGTATTCACGAATTCATCATGAGAACCTCCTTACAATATGAGACCTACATCGGTGAACGCGGGCTCACATTGTCGGGTGGAGAACGTCAACGATTATCTATTGCTAGAGCTTTCGTCAGTGAGCCACAGTTATTGCTACTTGATGAACCTACAGCAGCACTCGATAGCCACAATGAAGAACTTGTTCAACAAGCACTTCAGCAACTTATGTTCGGTCGAACAACTGTCGTTATTGCCCACAGACTATCTACAATTATAGATGCAGATCGCATCTATTATATGGAGTCTGGTTCTATTGTTGAAGCAGGTACACATTACGAATTAATGGCCTCTCAAGGTAAGTATAAAACCATGGTTGAGACCACTTTCTTGAAAGAGAATGTCTTCGTTGAGACTATGGAGGTTAACGTATGAAAGAAACAAGTTCTTCCGCTCAATCATTGAAATATATTCTACCCAGACTTATATCTTATTCGATACCTTACCGTATCGGGCTTATACTTGCCATTCTCCTTCTGTCTGCCAATCTCGTGATGGACATTGGTTTTGCAGTCGTTCAGCAGGTATTCATAGATACGATCAATAACTCAAGTATGGATGCCCTAATGCGTGCGACGGTCATCTGTGCCATAGCATGTGTCATTATTATCTGTTGTATCATGTTACAACATTATTTCCGATACGTTGTACAGAGCCGTATGTCTTGGGATTTCCGTGCCAAACTTTTTGACAAGAGTCACAGAATCCCTTTCAGCCATGTCCAATCCATGCATTCAGGAGATTTGACATCACGCAATAATAAGGATGCAGGTATGGCAATAGGAATGATTAATAGCATCGTATACGATCTAGGATACAATCTTCTTCTCTGCTTTGTTTCATTTCTATATCTGGCTCAAATGGACGTGTGGATCGCGCTTCTAGCCCTTGGTTCAGGACCCATTGTATTTCTTTCTGGCCGTTTCTTTGATCGAAAGCTACGTAAACTATCTACTGAGATCTATAAGAAAGAGGCAGAACTGCGTGGATTATTGCAAGAAACTTTACAAGGAATGAAGGTTGTACGGGCATTTGCTCTAGAAGATGTTCTCCTAAACCGATATGTACTTGAACGTGAGAAGTTGAACCAATTACAACGAAAAAGAACGATCATAAATGGACTTTTGTGGCAATCATCTGCATTTGTCAATAATCTAGTCCTGGTCACTTGCGCTGGGTTGATTGCAATGTCTGCCATAAAAGGTGGAACGACAACCGGTGAAGTACTAGCATTTATCATTCTGATGGGGCGTGTGCAGTGGCCATTTGTCCATATGTCTCAGACATGGGGTGGGGTACAAGAGGCTCTAGGGGCAGCTGATCGCGTGTTTGCTATACTCGAAATGCCTGATGAGGGAGACCTTAAGACTTCTTCAGAACCGACTTCTTCAGAACCTACCACAATCCCCGTAGATTCAGATGTAATCACCGCGTTGTCCTTGGAGAATGTACATTACAGACACCCATCGCTTGATGGAAGCGAATCTTCACTTTTTACAGGCATCCATCTGAATATCGCTGCTGGAGAGACCATCGCCGTTGTGGGACCGAGCGGATCAGGGAAGACGACACTAGCGCGATTATGTTGTGGGCTGTACGAACCCCATATCGGTAACATTTCCATTTACGGAAAGTGTGTGCATGATCAATTAGAAGAAACACGCGCAATGATTACGTATGTACCCCAGACCCCCTATTTGTTCTCTGGTACCATACGAGACAACATTGCTTTCAGCGCAAGTGATGCGACAGAAGAAGAAATTATTGAAGCAGCCAGACTAGCAGGTGCAGAAGACTTTATTTCAAAAATGCCCGCGGGCTACGATACCCTGATAGGAGAACATGGTTCAACCTTATCCGGTGGACAAAGACAACGTATAGCCATTGCTAGAGCCTTCCTTCGTAATGCTCCACTTCTTCTTCTGGATGAGGCTACTTCCGCTTTGGATAATGAATCTGAGCGGATTGTTCAACAATCTCTTGATTTACTTATGAAGGATCGAACAACGGTCGTCATTGCACACCGACTATCTACGGTACGAGAAGCTACTAGAATTATCGTGTTAGATCAAGGTAGGATCATAGAGGAAGGATCTCACGAAACGTTATTAGCGTTAAACGGACTGTATGCCGAACTATACAACATTCAGTTTAGATCGTCAGAAGATGAAATCATTGATAAAATATCTTCTTTCTCCTCAAGCTAACTATAATAAAACGGTAGACCAAGCAACACTTTGGCCTACCGTTGTTCTATACTTTATTCATGATACGAATTGAATCCATTACACCATGATAAACTCACATGAATTTCTTGGATACTCAGTACCCTCAATTCGAACGGCTTCCACCGTAAAGGATTCTACTCTACCCATAATGACTAGCTTTTGTTCGATCCATACCTCTATATTTCTTTGAAAAGTAATCGATCTTTGAAAATCTGTATCTAGTGAACAACTTTTTCTGATCATAACTCTACTCCATTCTTATGGAAAACTCCGCGATTTGAGATAAATTCTTACAAGTAGTATATCATTTTCCCTGTCCAATACTAAGACCCCTTCGATTCATTTCGTAGGGGTCTTAATCTAGTTAGTTATATTTATCGTAATTAAAGCGCACTTCCGCCGAACAAGAATCGTTTCTCCCAGTGAGTTCCACTAATTTTGCTAATCGTAACGCCACCGGATTCCTTAGAATAGGTATGAAGAATCTCTCCATTTCCTAAGTAAATTCCTGTATGTGTAATGGTAGCATTGGCTTTGTTCGCACTTGAATAAGCTGATGAACTTGTTCCTTTATAGGACATGAAGAACATGACATCCCCGCGTTTGAGCTTGGACACATCCTTCACAACCGTACCTTTAGCCTTCACGTAATTGCCTTGAGCTCTTGAATCCGCTGGTAACTTTATCCCAACACCGTCAATGAAAGCCTGGCGTACAAAGTCCGAGCAATCGAATGTAGAGGTATTAGAGCGGCTTGAACCATACTCATAAGGGGTTCCTAAATACTTCTTCCCTGCTGCAATCACTTTCTCAACGCTATTGTTAATAGTAGCGTTAGTATTCGTGCCTCCTGAAACTTGTTGCGTATATTTAGACGACGAAGAAATATAACCAACTTTTCCTTTCGTATCCTTCACTTTAAGCCATGATGTTCCGGATTTCCCAAGAACTTCGACCTTCTCACCTTTAGGGATCATTCTAATAATCGTTGACGTACTGGAAGGAGCCTGACGTAAATTCACTCCCCAAGTTACCTTTGAGGTTGTTGTTGTAGCAGCCTCTACTTGTTGTACAAAAGCTGTTGTGGACAAGCTTCCGAACAGCATTACTGCTGTTAGTGATGCAGTTATCACTTTTTTACTAATCATCATGTTGTTATTACCTCCTGAGATGCTAATGTTCCTGCATTGCTTGTCCCCATTGTAGAGTTCTTCCTGCCTACAGATAATCGGTCTATGGTCTCAATTCAATATTTCTAATTCAGGTACAAAGAACTGTAATGTAATAAATAAAAATCATAAATATTCCAATTATAACAAGTGAAAACTTTGTAACCAAAAGGTTAAATTATTGTAACTATTATGTCACACCGCTACTTTCGTCCACACATACGAGAAAAATAGACACAAAAAACAGGACTAGGTATTTAGACCTATTCCTGTTCAATCCAATATTATAAATTTACCATTAATTACTATGAAATATTCATAAAAATCAGCATCAAATATAGCCACATTCTAATACGGATCACTAAACTGATGTAAACTGGCTATTATATAGATCAGCATAATGCCCACCACTCGCTAACAACTGTTCGTGGCTTCCACTTTCAACGACATCGCCGTTCTTCATATACAGAATCAAGTCTGCTTCTCTAATCGTGGAAAGTCTATGCGCAATCACAAAGCTTGTTCTACCTTCAATCATCTTCTGAAAAGCCTTCTGAATTCGAATCTCAGTCCGAGTATCAATACTACTGGTTGCCTCATCTAAAATTAACATCGGTGGATCGACTAACATGACACGTGCAATCGTCAGAAGTTGTTCTTGTCCTTGGGATAGACTTCCTCCCGCACCCGTAATTAGCGTGTCATATCCCTCTGGTAATCGCTTAATGAAGCTATGCGCATGGGCTGCTTTTGCTGCCGCAATGACCTCTTCGTCAGTCGCATCCTGTTTCCCGTAGGCGATATTATCCCGTATGCTAGCCCCATATAACCACGTTTCTTGAAGCACCATACCGAAATTCTGCCGCAAGCTATCTCGTGTGATTTCATTTATGTTGATGCCATCAATCATGATTACCCCGCCGTTCACATCATAAAACCTCATGAGAAGATTTACCAATGTCGTCTTACCTGCCCCCGTCTGACCGACGATAGCAATACGTGTTCCTGGTTGTACTACCAGGCTGAAGTTCGTGATCAGAGGCCGATCCGGTTGATATGCGAACTTCACCTTATCAAAGGTGATTGTCCCTTTACTCTGTGTCAACTGAAGTGCATTGGCTTGATCAGGTTGTTCAGGCTCCAAATCAAGAACTGAGAAAATACGCTGCGAAGATGCCGTTGCCGATTGAAGTTGTGTTAATACGCCCGTAATTTCATTGAATGGCTTAGCGAACAAGTTCGAGAAGATGAGGAAGCTTGATAGTTCCCCGACCGATACCGTGTTTAGAATGACAGCCATGCTACCAATGATGGCAATAATCGAGAAGGTAACGTTGTTCACTAAGCGGGTTGCTGGATTGGATAGAGAACCATAGAATTGGGATCGCATTCCCTTTTCATATAAAGCTTGATTCTTCTTCTCGAACTCAGCAAAAGAACGCTCCTCGTATTGAAATGCTTGCACGACCTTTTGTCCACCAATCATTTCTTCCACATACCCATTTAATCCACCTAGAATGGTGGCTTGTTCACGAAATAGTTGTTGTGAACGCGTCGTAATGAACCGTGCCACATAGTACGATACCGGAGCCGAGATCAGAACAACCAGGGTCATCATCGGACTGATATACAACATGAATACTATTGCTCCAACAATGGTTATGACACCTGTAAGCAATGTTGAGAATCCTTGAAGAAGTCCATCAGACACAGCATCCATGTCATTAACAAATCGACTTATGCTATCACCTTGCGGGTGATTATCATGGTAACTTAATGGAAGAACATTTAACTTATCAAAGAGCTCACGTCGCATATCATACACCGTCTGGTAAGCGATACGATTCGTCAAGTTGATTAACATCCACCCAAAGAGACTACCGATAACATATACAATCGCTAATATAATCAATAACCTTCCAATAGCATCGAAATGGACTTTACCCACACCAATCATTTGATCGACCGTTTTACCAATCAACAACGGACCAATCAGACTTGCGACCACACTTACAACAGCACATACCACTACCCAAATGGCATTTTTTCTATATTGTCCGGCGTACGTTAAGAGTCTATTCCATGTTTCCTTCGTATTCATTTGCGTGACTCCTCACTTGAAAGTTGGGAAAGGTTAATTTCTTTATAAACCTCGCAACCCGTCATCAGTTCATCATGTGTGCCTATACCAGCAATCCGGCCTTCCTCAAAAACAATAATTTTATCAGCATGCTGCACACTGCTGACCCGCTGCGACACCATAAGCACAGTCATATGTACACTGTTTCCCCTCAATTCACGTCTTAATGCTGCATCTGTTGCAAAGTCTAACGCACTTGATGAATCATCTAGAATAAGAATGTGTGGCTGAGCTACTACGGCACGAGCAATCGTCAACCGTTGCTTCTGCCCACCTGATAAGTTAATTCCTCCTCTAGATACCTTGGTGTTATAGCCTTCCGGAAGCTTTAGTATAAATTCCTCAGCCTGCGCAATAGCGGCTGCCTTCATGATCTCATCGTCTGTTGCATGCGCGCTACCCCAACGGATATTCTCCGCAATGGTACCCGTAAAGAGCAAGGCCTTCTGCGGAACAATACCTATTCGACTTCGTAATTGTTGCAACGAGTAATCCTTCACATGAACTCCATCTATCCATATATCTCCTTGTGATGCCTCATAGAACCTTCCGATTAGGTTCACAAATGTTGATTTCCCCGATCCCGTACTACCGATAATTCCAATGGTATCTCCATGTGCAATCTCAAGTGTTACGTTCTCAAGCGCCAAGTCACCCATCTTATTGTAGCCAAAGGAAACATGATCAAATTGAATGGCAGGTACATTTATCCTATTAGTCACATTAACCGAACCAACATCTCCATGATCAGGTATGGAAGTCGTTGTCGCTAGCACTTCATTAATTCTGGCAGCTGAGGATGCGGCTTTCGTGAAAATAATGACAAGGTTCGATACTACGATCAATGCCAACAAAATTTGCGTTATATAGTTGATAAAGGCAATAATCTCACCTTGTGAAAGTTCACCCACATTAATGTGGATACTACCCACCCATAGTATAGCGATGATAGCTGTATTAACGACGAGGGTTGTCATCGGGTTTAATAAAGCTGAAATTCGACCTACCCGAATAGCTGTCCGAGTTAAATCCTCCGAGGATTCATTAAATCGCGCTCTTTCTTGTCTACTCTTTGCGAATGCGCGAATAACTCGTACACCCGAAAGATTCTCACTTAATACAAGTGCAATTCGGTCTAACTTCTGCTGATATGTTCGATATATTGGCGCTGTACGTGTGATGATAAAGTATAAGATAATACCAAACACAGGTGTAGCTACCAGTAAAATAAGTGATAATCTGAAATCTAAGATCATCGACATGATAATCGCACCAATACAAATAAATGGCGCTCTGATAACCAGACGTATCAGCATGGCGACAGCTAATTGAAGCTGATTAACATCATTTGTTATCCGATTTATGAGTGTAGATGTACCATACTTATCCATCTCCGCATAAGACAGTGAAGAAATATGTTTGAATAGCTTGTTACGCAGTGTAGTTCCGAACCCTTGTGAGGCACGCGATGCATAATACTGACAGATCAGTGAACAGCCAAATCCCACGATCGATAGTAATAGCATGAGTCCACCCATCTTAAATACATAAGAAGTATCCCGCATTCCTATACCTTTATTGATCATAAGCGCCACGATGGTTGGAAGTAATAGTTCAAATATGGCTTCCAATAGCTTGAAAATTGGGCCAATAATAACCTCTTTCTTGTACGCTCTTAAATATACAGCTAGCTTAAACAACGTTAATCATCACCTAACGTAAGAATTAGTTGGAGCATTTGACTATTATTAAGTATTAATTATGATTATTGCATAGCCTATATCATATTAAAAATATTCGTTTCGTATCCTTTCGATACTTTTTTCATATCTCAAGTTACTACAGGAGGACTCATATGGATATCAGACAGCTTAAATATTTCCTTGCTATAGCTGAAGAAGGTCAAATTACCTCAGCAGCCAAGAAACTTCAAATGGCACAACCCCCACTAAGTCAACAGCTCAAGCTTTTGGAAGAAGAGCTTGGTGTTATGCTTGTGGAACGCAAACCACGTAGTGTTCAACTCACGGATGCAGGGATTATCCTACGGAACAGAGCACAACAAATCTTAGAGCTAACCGATTCTACAGCTAGGGAGATCACGGATTTCGTAAAAGGTCTGAAGGGTACACTCTCCATTGGCACAGTCTCCTCTTCGGGTGCAACGCTTTTGACGGAAAGTCTCTCCAAATTTCACAAGACCTATTCGGGAGTCAAGTTTGAAATCCATGAGGGAAATACCTTTATGATTATCGATCTCTTATCGAAAGGAATTGTTGAAGTAGGCATTGTAAGGACTCCTTTTAACACATCCAATCTCGAATACAGATACGCACAGTCTGAGCCCATGATCGCTGTCATGACACAGGAATATGATTGGGCAACCACCGAAGACACCATTGATGTGAAGGAATTAATAGATAAACCACTCATCATTTACCGCAGATTTGAACAACTTATTCGCGACACTTGCTTGAAGGAAGGATTTGATCCTGTCATCTTTTGCAAGAATGATGATGCACGTACAACACTATTCTGGGCAAATGCAGGGCTTGGTATCGGTATTGTTCCTAAATCGGCTCTTAGCCTTGCAAATCGTGAGAATCTAATCTATAAAGAGATCCGAAACGAAGCATTACGAACACAAATCGCGGCCATCTGGATAAAAGATAAATATATTTCCTCTCTGGCAACCAAATTTATCGAAAATTTCGGTCAACATTAATAACCCTATTGGGCTTTTCGTTCATCTAATTGCTGTGGGGTATTGTGATTGCTGAATAATTGGCTATCGTGTGGTGAACCCTAACATTCATGATCCAAATAAGAATCAAAAAAGGAGGACTCATGAATATCTGGAATATGACTCGAATACTAACTATATTCGCTATAGCCAATCTATTCATCAACACTACATATGCGGAGCCTCATTCTACCTTAAGTAAAGGACGAGAATATTATGAGAAACGTGGTGATATCGTATGGGAAGTTCCCACAAGGAACAAAGTTATTGCCCTTACTTTTGATGACGGACCCGATTATACGAAAACCCCTGCGATCCTTAATCTTCTTAAAAAATATGAAGCCAAAGCCACTTTTTTTGTCGTAGGTAATCGTGTAGAAAAGTATCCCGAAATTGTAAAAAGAGCATTTCTCGAAGGACATGAGATCGGCAATCATTCCTTTGATCATGCTTCTTTTCAGAATATCCCTAGAACTAAACTACTTAATGAATTAACTCGAACACAAGAAGCGATATATAAAGCTACAGGGCAAAAAGCCACGCTATTTCGTCCACCCGGTGGTAGCTATAACGAATCTGCTGTTAACATCTATAAAGACAATCAATTGTTGATGATTCTCTGGTCATGGGATCAAGATACCAAGGATTGGATGAGTCCCGGTGTAAACAAAATTGTGAATAAGGTCCTTAATAACGTTGATAATGGTGATATCGTATTGATGCACGACTTTGTCCATAACAGTGTACAAACGGTTGATGCCTTACACATCATTTTACCCGAATTAATCAAGAGAGGTTACTCATTTGTAACGGTCTCCGATCTAATCTCAAATAAAGAAAATGTAGGACAAGACTTAAGAGTCACTCACTAATCATTCAACAGACGAGACTGCAGCCTATCTTTTATAGAGATAGTACTGCAGTCTTTTTCATTTATTAAACAAAATATTCTATTGACTTTGACGTTACGTCAAGGTGTACGCTTATGTAGTCAGGGAGGTGAGCTCATGGAATATACCGTACAGAAGTTAGGTTACATGGCAGGTATTAGTACAAGAACTTTAAGATATTATGATCAGATTGATTTACTTAAACCCGCTAGAACGAATTCATCAGGATATCGCATTTATGGTCAACCCGAAGTTGATCGGTTACAGCAAATTCTTTTTTTCAGGGAGTTAGGAGTGAGTCTTGACAGAATTAAAGAAATCATGACTTCCCCCTCCTTTGATGGGAATAAAGCACTGATAGAACATCGTGCGAAACTTCTTGAGAAACGATCACAATTAGATCAATTAATCGCTAATGTTGATTCAACCTTAGCCCACTCCGAGGGAGGAATAACAATGACAAATGAAGAGAAATTCGATGGGTTCAAACAGATTTTAATCGACGATAACGAGAAGAACTATGGTAAGGAAATTAGAGCGCAATATGGTGATGAATCCATTGATCTAACTAATCAGAAGATGATGAACATGACGGAAACACAGTATGCTGATGTTGAACAATTAGAAGCTGCTGTCCATGAAGCTCTTGCTAAAGCGATGATCACAAGTGATCCCGCAAGCGAACCCGCGCAACAAGCTGTAGATCTTCATCGCCAATGGTTGAGTTGTTATTGGACTACGTATAGTAAGGAAGCTCACGCTGGGTTAGCTCAAATGTATGTGGATGATGAACGATTTACTGCCTATTACGATGATAAACAACCTGGAACAGCCGCATTCTTAAGAGAAGCAATACTTATATACACGGCGTAAAATAGTCATATATTGTTAAGAAATTATGTTATAATTAGGAATAAGTTATGAAGGGGAGTCGGAGCATTCGGCTCCCTTATTCATGTACACATAACCAAGTAGACGGGACACAACATATTAAAGGAGGTTACATATGTTAAACCGCAAATCATTATTGTGGAGAATCGTTCATTCATGGTGGATACTGCTAACCCTTATTTTCTTCTTATACTGGTCAGCTTTCTTCTACATTGCCATGAGGGTGAAAAGTAAACCGTTTGCGATTTGGGGCGTTGTTTATGCTGTAACTTGTTTTGGAGGATTGGCACTTATATCCTCAAACGAGCAAGAAAGTTGGCAAATGAACGTAGGAGTACCCCTTCTCCTCATCAGTTGGATTATTAGTATCATACACGCCTTTAAGGTTAGAAAAGAATATCTCCTTCGATTAGAAGCTCGGCAATTATCTTCCTTAAGAGAAGAGAAAGAACTGAAGCGCAAGATTGAAGATGAGTACGGCGTTGACTTCAACCTCAATACAACTGAGCCGGAACATTCGAAACGTCCTCTTCCTCAAACCGTCCCAACAAAGGGCAATTTAATTCGACAATCATCACACAATGAGTAGTAATAAATACATAGGATCTGATCTGGATCAAATGCAAATAACGGCTCATGAAGAAGACTTGGAGGTTTATTTATGATGAATAAGTCAAGTAAAAGTTTATTGTGGAAATTAGCGCAATCTTGGTGGATTTTACTAACCTTCAGCTTTCTTTTTAATGGGATTGCCTTCTTCTATATTGGCTCGAAGGTGAAAAATAGACGTTGGACAATGTTTGGAGCGATTTACTCTTTCCCCTTCATTTTCATGATCATAGCCGTAATCATTGATCCAGAAGTCGGGTTAATAGCAACAATAGCAGTAAGTTCACTTTATGTAGGAGGGTTATCTTCTATGGTTCACGCCTTCATCATTAGAAAAGAGTTCCTTATTCGATTAGAAGGTCAGCAGTATTTAAAAGAAGATCACTTACGTCAGATCGCATCTGAATACGGGCTGAATTCTAATGAGGATCATTTTAAAAGACCAAAACCTACAACGGTACCTTCAAGAGGCCCCCTGATTCGGCAATCTTAATTTAACAATAGAACTCGTAAGGTGATTGGGTTATTGGGAGGCTGGCGATTTACAATGAATAAGACGCGTAAGGGATTATTGTGGAAATTAAGACACTCATGGTGGATATTATTAACCTTCACATTTATTTTGAATTGGGTTGCTTTTATATATATTGGTATGAAAGTGAAGAACAAAAGCTGGACAAAGTATGGCTTGATATATGCTATCCCCTTCTTTTTAAGTTTAATAAGTGATTCATTTATTGAGAACAAAAGTGTTAATACTTTATGGGGTGGCGCTTTTCTAGTAAGCGGTGTCATTTCTATTTCACATGCCTTTAAGATTAGGAAAGAATTCTTAACCCGATTAGAAGCTAGTGAGTTGGCCAAGAAATATGCAGATACGATGCTTATAGATCAGATTGAATCTGAATACGGACTAGGATCTGAGATTCATTCTGATAGAGCAGTACCAGCAACGGTGTCTGACAGAGGGCCACTCACTCGACAATCGTAATATGAACATTCGAACATGATTAAGATGACTTGAATTTGGAGGATTATCGATAATGAATAGGCAACCTAAAGGATTCTTGTGGAGAATAGCACACTCATGGTGGATATTGTTACCCTTCACTTTCTATTTCAACTGGATTGCCTTTATATATGTAGGGTGCAGAGTACAACATAAGCGCTGGGTTATGTATGGAACACTCTATGCAATTCCTTTTTCTCTCGTGTTGGTTGCTATAATATTTAGAATTCATTCCAATATTTTAACTTATGTATGGTCATATTCTCTTTTAATCGGTGCCTTTACGTCTATGATACACGCTTTTAACATTAGAAAAGAATTCTTAGCTCGATTAGAAGCTCGTCACTACGGCATATCCTATGTAGATAAGCCCCTCATACTCATACATCAGAATGAATCTAACTATGGACTGAATACGGAATATCCTACAGTTTTTCAGTACGATGGACCTGTTCCCAAGACAGTAATCACAAAAGGCCCCCTCATTAGGCAATCGTAATAACAAATAGAAGCCCCAACCACACAAGGTGGTCAGGGCTTCTATTTGTTATGCAACGCATAAAGCTATAAACACTAGCTAATTAGTCAGAATGACAGTGGCGTAGGCTTCGTTTTTCTTATTTTTATGACAATTATACATGCAATTAAGATGATCACTGTAGCCAGAATACTTCCTTCTGCTCCAAATTCTCCTCCTGAAATGAGACTATTTCCTTGTGTACTTATTGAGATAATTGTCTTGCTATCCGTACCTGAGACAGCAAATCCAAAGATATTTCCTTGGAAGAAATTCCACGTCAGATGAAATCCAATCGGTAACCATATCCCACCTGTCAATTCACGTGTAACCGCAAAGAATATTCCAATTAGAAATATATTGATAAGTGTAAAAGGCGTTGATAAAATTCCAGGATTCATAATATGTAGTAATGCGAAAAGGATAGACGAATGGATAATAGCTCTATTCGCCCCATAATGATTTCTTAATAATCCTTGAATGTAACCCCGAAATAAGATTTCTTCACTAAACGCTACTAGAATAAACAAACCAAAGCTAATGCCAACCCCACGAAGTGTTTCGGAATCATATTGAATGGAGTCGATCTGCAACCCATTAAACAGCCAAATTACGAGAAAACTCATACTTATCAATAAAATGCCTGCCATTAATCCTTGTACCATACTTTTCACTGCATAGGACTGTTGTAATCCCATACTCCATTTATTCTTTTTCTCAAAAATCACATATGTTAGGAATGGGGCTAGCATCATACTTACCGTTGAGATAAGGATTGAACTTGATGTAGTCATTTCTCCCCCGTTAGAAACAGAAAGTAACATTGATCCTAAAGCTAGTACAATAGCAAAGATAAAAAAGGTCAATAGGATCTTTCCGGTAATGATTGATCTCTTTTTCATTTGAACCTTAAACCTCCTTGAGATATGTATTAAAGTTAATTAACTTAACTGAATAATTATATTATAAAATATTCCAATACACTATTAATAAATAGATAAAGTTCCTCAATATCCCAAAAATTATATTAATTAAAAGCCTTCACACTTCTAAAAACTAACAAAAACCCACCCTGAATTACAATCTCAGAGTGGGTATCAACTTATTATTCAAAAGATTACTTCTACATCACAGCCGGATTCAAAACAAAGTTCGCCTTCACAACACCAATCTTTACATTTCTCGCATTCAGTACGGGTGCATGGATGTAATCTTTCAGCAATTCATTTGTGGTATCGTCACCGATCCCCAGTTGTCTTAATACTTCCATCGCCGCAACGCCTGCTGCACGATCCGTTCCATCCTCAGTCTTAATAGCGATTCCAATACCTCGATCGACGATGCCTATACACTGTACCCCTTCAGCCCCTAGTTTAGAGACGATATTCCCTTTAAAGGTTCTCATGACATCCGTATCAAACCGTTTCGTTCCAGCAACCATTTCCGGTCGCTCCATCATCGCATCTCGGATGGTAGATAACGCCTTAGCTCTCTCCTCAGTTACTGTTCCCTCTGGATGTGCCAATCGAGCGAAGCCGAGTGCAGCATTATAGAGTGGGATTTGGTGTACTGGCAGACCACAACCATCTACACTAATACCTATTTGTTCCTTAGGAAACTGACAGACTTCTTCAATCACCCTTAGAATTCGCTGTTGAACTGGATGCCCGATCTCAGGGTACGTGTGAATATCCTCATTCATATGCACCGCTGTAGCCAGCATCCCAGAATGTTTACCCGAGCAATTACTGAATATGGGGGTGAGTTCCTTACCTTCTCGAATCAGCTGTTTGTAACTAGCTGAATCCCTCGGCACATGGGTCCCACACTGTAGATCACTTTCTCTCAAGTTGGCTCTTCCAAGAATATTCATCACGGCTTCACGATGAAATGTCTCCCCACTATGGGATGCACAACTTATTGAAATCTCCGCAGCGTTATATCCCAATGCCTTCGCTGTGCCCGTCTCTACCAGTGGAACGGCTTGAAATGGCTTCATAGCCGAACGCGGAAACGTCAATCGGTTCGGATCTCCATATGAATACAGTAGCTTTCCTTCATGGTTTACTACAGCTACGTGAATGTGGTGTGAACTCTCAACAAATTCCCCTCTAAACACTTCAATTGCTTCAGACATATAGGTTATCTCCTTTTGTACTTCTTATGCGCCGTTCTCTTATTATGAACCAACAACTTATTTTATCATAAATATTATCATAGGAAAAAGGAACATCGATTGACCATAGTGGTCATCGATGTTCCTCCCAGAATATCTATTACGATCAAGCCAATATATGATCGATTCGTGTAAGTTCCTCGTCGGTGAAGGTTAGATTATTGATTGTACCTACAGCATCTTCAATTTGGCTAACCTTACTTGCCCCAATCAGGGCAGAAGTGACATGTCCACCGCGAAGTGTCCAAGCTAATGCCATTTGGGACAACTTCTGTCCGCGTTCCAATGCCATATCATTAAGTTTGGCCACCTTAGCCAATAGATCTTCGGTCAGTTCCGAAGGATTCATGAATACGCTCGGACCCGCAGCTCTCGAGTCTGCCGAGATACCATTTAAGTAACGATCCGTTAGAATGCCTTTATGTAATGGAGAGAACGCAATAGAACCTATTCCTTCCTCCTCTAACACATGAAGTAACCCTTGTTCAGGACCGCGTCCTAACATCGAATATTGTGGTTGGTGAATCAAGCATGGTGTTCCTAGTCTTCTCAGAATACGTGAGGCTTCGATCGTCATCTCAGGTGAATAATTCGAGAGTCCAACATAAAGTGCCTTCCCTTGACGAACGACTAAATCGAGTGCAGCCATCGTCTCTTCAAGGGGTGTATCTTGATCTGGTCTATGGTGATAGTAAATATCCACATAGTCGAGTCCTAATCTAGTTAAGCTTTGATCAAGACTTGCAACGAGGCTTTTCTTGGATCCCCATTCTCCGTAGGGTCCCGGCCACATGTAATATCCCGCTTTAGTCGAGATAATCATCTCATCACGATAAGCCTTTAAATCTTCCCTTAAGAGTCTGCCGAAAGTCTCCTCTGCTGAACCTGCGGGCGGACCGTAGTTGTTAGCTAGATCGAAATGTGTAATCCCTAAATCGAACGCTCTTCTTATCATTGCTCGTCCATTCTCAAACGTATCTATTCCTCCGAAATTATGCCACAATCCAAGTGAAATCGCTGGTAACTTCAATCCACTTGTGCCACATCTTCTATATGTCATCATTTCATAGCGCTTATCATCTGCTGAATATACCATTCATAATCACTCCTTCACTATTATCATACTTATTATAGGCAACACTTTGATAATATCCCATGACAGGAAGGACGCAGTTTATGGATTAATGTCTGATTTATGAATGTTGTTTTGATACTTTTTCGGAGAAACTCCTATTACCTTCTTGAACATCCGGGAAAACAATAACGGATCATGATATCCAACCGATCTTGCCACCTCTCCAATTGTGAATTCTCTCATGGCAAGGAGTTCACATGCCTTATTCATACGGTAATGAAGCAAGTATAGACGAGGTGGCACGTCGAGTGCTTTTTTGAAAATCGTGCTTAGATGTTTACGGTCAAGCCCCAGAGAATCAGCATGACTCTCCAATGAGATATCTTCGCTGTAGTGCGTATGTAAGAATTCTAGCGTTTGATGTACATAGGCTTCTTGTCTCCCCGACATCAGAATAGGAACAGAGGAATCAGAAGTTACTTCCACCCATGATGCCATGAAATCATATAAAATAGCCTGCAAACGTAAGTCTACAGCTCCACTCGCCAGATCAACACTTGTTAACTGATCATATAACGTTGGCATCACTCGATTATCCATTGGAAAAATAGGGCTCGTTGGAGATACCAAGGTTCGACTCAGAATCTCTAGCACGTCCGTCCCCTCGAATCCAACCCATGAATATGTCCATGGTTCGTCATGGTCTGCTTCGTAATAGTAGACTACATTAGGAATGATCAGGAACGCCTGACCTGCTACAAGCGTATGTGTGTCTGTTCCTACACGAACGCTTCCCTTCCCTTTATGTATGAAATGTATCTTATATACGTCTCTGACACCTGGTCCTACAGTATGTCCCGGCGCACAATCTTCCTTGCCCCAAAACAGTAGGTGGAGATTACGTGAGGATTCCGATGGACGAAATGGATTGAACTGAAATATAGCCATAAGGTATTCCTCCCCACTTGCCGTATGTTACAACATTCAAATCCTTATTGATGACGAAGCGTACTAACATCTGGCGTTCTGACTTTAACAAATTTACGAGGATGAGAAACAATGATCGGTGCAGACTCTCCCGCTTCTACCATTCTTGCGATCAGTCTAGCGCGAAGATGATCAATGATATCTCCGTAAGTTTCCATATTGATTAAGTTATCTAGTTCATATGGATCAGCATGCAGATCATAGAACATCGCTTCCTCGTAACTGTCAGATCCGGCATCGTCCACAGCGTGTTTGTCGCTCGCAACGACACAATATTTATAGCGATCGGTACGGATCGATCTAGCTACTTGGGACTCACTGATCTGGACGAACACTTCCTTCTGCCAATCCTCCCTTTCTCCCTTAACCAACGGAAGGATGGAGTGCCCTTGCATATCTTCTGGCACCCTAATTCCTGCGGCATCAAGCAGCGTCGGTGGAAGATCGATTAGACTTACTAACTCATGAAGCTGACCACCTGATTTGAACCCGGGACCGTACAGTGCAGACGGTACACGGATAGAACTGTCATGGCAGGAACGCTTATATTCTCCGTTTCGAGTTTTAAAATGACAGCCATGATCGGATGTAAATAAAACAATGGTATTTTCCATCATATCCAAACTACGGAGTGTATCAAATAATCTTCCTAAAGCTTCATCAAGGCGTTTGACCATGCCGTAATAACCTCCAAGACTCCTTCCGGCATTCCCTCTTAGTTCCTCTAAATCTGGTGGCATCCATCGACCTGCATATCGCTCAGCATAACCATGTGGAGCGGGGTAATTATCAAAGTTGTTCTGATGATGCGGCTCTAGGAAAGAAAGAAACAAGAAGAACGGATTATCCTTTTGAGCGTCGATATATCGTATAGCTGCATCTGTAAAAGCATCCACGCGATATCCTGGTAGCTTCACTTCCTCACAATCATTATTGTATACAACGGTATCATAAGCATCAGAAGAAAACTCTAGTATGTTCGATCCAAGCCAATATTCGTAGCCTCCACGCTGTTCAATAGGTACCGGCTCATCTTCTGCTAAATGCCATTTCCCTATATACCCAGTTTGATAACCTGCATCCTTGAAATAATGAGCCAATGTTGGGGTAGTCTGCGGTAATGGAATGTCATTCCTGTAGCAACCCGTTGTGGTAGCGTACTTGCCGGATTGCAAACAAGACCTAGCAGGACCACACACTGGCTGACAGGTAAAGCTATTATAAAGATGTGTGCCTGCCCCAGCCATCCAATCAAAATTTGGCGTAAGATCAAGCGGATTACCATGAACTCCTGTTGTATCCCATCTTTGCTGATCTGTGAAAAATACAATAACGTTAGGTTTACGAGCTTCTCCCATAGTCATATCTCCTCCAATATTAATATGTAGACCTTTTTACTCGATTTGGTTACCAGTTCGTTCTTCGTTCCGGAAGTGGATCTTGATCTTGGATAAGCCGGTGAGTGAGCATCTCCATCAAATTAAGTTTTAGCTCGCGTGACACGTGATCAAAAAACAGATTGCAACGCTCGTCCGGATCTTCTAGCAAATCATACAGCTCGCCGTACGCCTCACCAGCGAACACAACAAGCTTGTAACGGTCCGTCCGCAAGCATTTCGCTTGAATGCCGCGATCGTGTGCATCATAAGAGGTGATGGCAGAATCCCGTACGTATATCTTCTGCCTATTAAGTACGTCCAATTGTGATAAGCCCTGCACGCCATATGGCCGTTCTAGACCTATCGCATCCAGTAGTGTAGGTACGATATCGACATGCTCCATCAAGGCGTTTGTTCTTGTTCCCTGTGCAATTCCAGGACCTCGAATAATCATGGGAATACGTGTCAAACCTTCGTAGAACCACGGTCCTTTGTACATCAACCCATGATCGCCGAGCAATTCCCCATGGTCACTCGTAAACACGACCAGAACATCATCGTATATGCCCTTTTGCTGCCAAGCGTCCTTGATACGCCCGATTTGCTCGTCTATAAACGTGATCATTCCATAATAATTGCGGATTAATCTTCCTAGATGTTCTTCAGAGTACGGATGTGGTTCTCCTCCTCCTGGCCAATAACCGTTTGAACTTTGATGAAGTAGGTGCTTCGGCCGGAGCTTCAACTCATCAGGTTCGGAGCGTGGGATTACAATATCTGCGTCCTCATACAGCTTGGCATAAGCTTTAGGTGGATCAAATGGATGATGAGGATCTACGAAGCTCGTCCATAGAAAAAGCGGTTGTTGCGTATCATGCGCCATGATTGCATCAATACTCTTCTCTGCCATCCAGTAGGTCTGGTGAAGCTCCGCCGGCATGTCGCTCTCCCAAACATCATGTTCTGCATCCTTAGACCGGTATCGATCTAGTTCAAAGCGCTCTGCTACACGCGGATCACGTAGTCGAAGCCAGTCCAGATACTCACCCATCACGTTATCCTCGGAAATGTGATGTTCGTCCAAGCCATAATAAGTGTTGTCCTTTTCCCTGCCGCGATCACGAATAGCCACGTCTTCTGGCTCGGAGGAAAAGTCCGTCTTGCATTGCGGGCGAAAATGCATCTTCCCAACACCAACTGTCCGATAGTCCTCCTGTTTCAAATAATCGCCTAACGTTATCTCATTCTCATCTAGTGATACACCGATATTCCATGCACCATGGACATGGGGATACCGACCTGTGAAGATGGAAGCTCGAGATGGCGTACATACAGGGCTCGCACAGTAAGCATTTGCCATTACGGTTCCTTCCGCAGCCAACTTATCAAGCACGGGGGTCCGAATTGTGTTATTTTCGGTTCCTATAGCATCGGCGCGCATCTGATCAGTGGTAATCAGCCAAATATGCGTTTTGTTTTTGCTTTTCATTATTCTCCCATCCCTCCTCATTGTTGTGAGAATTCGTTACTAGTATCCGCTGCACAACGAAAGCCGATATTACCTGATGAGCTGTCTGGCGTATTCTTGCTTCTGGCTGCTACACGATAACGGTTACAATAGGATTTATGGCATAAGAACGAGCCTCCGCGCATGGAGCGTTCCGTACCTTTTATCGGTCCTTTCGGGTTTACGATTTCAGATGACAAGTGATAGTTCGGTGTAAACCAATCCTTACACCATTCCCATGCATTTCCTGACATATTGTAGAGACCATACCCGTTGGGAATATAGGACCGTACAGGTGCGGTACCTACATAACCATCGCTGGCATGATTTTTGTCCGGAAACTTTCCTTGCCAAATGTTACATCGATGCTCCCCATTAGGTTTCAATTCATCCCCCCACGGATATCGTTTTTGATTAAGCCCCCCTCGGGCTGCGTACTCCCACTCTGCTTCCGTTGGAAGGCGTTTGCCTGCCCAGCGACAATAGGCGTCGGCATCGTGCCATGACATATGGACAACCGGATGCAAAAGGCGGTCGTTCACATGGGAATCCGGGCCTTCTGGATGACGCCAATACGCTCCCTCTACCACCCACCACCATGGGGTTTGAGAGGCCACTTGAGTAACCTTCTTACCAGTCTCTTCGGAAATAAAAGAGTGAAATACGTAAGACCAGCCGAAACGTTCTGCATCCGTAACGTAGTTTGTTTCGTCAATGAAAGTAGCGAACTGTTTATTTGTAACAGCGGTTTCATCTAGCAAAAAGTTGGAGACGCTAACGTTCCTCACGGGTCCTTCCCCATCTGCTGGGAATCCTTCCTTGTCTTCCGTCCCCATTAGAAATGTGCCTCCCGGTATAAGGAGCATACCCGACAAATCCTTCACCCTTGTGAAACTTTGTGCAGGTTGGTTATCCCTACATATAACGTTGGTTCCATTTCCCTCGACTTGATTACGGCTAGCTGAGCAGCAAGCCTTCATGTTCTCAAGCATGTGCAAGTCTCCTATCTTAGGTAGTAAGTAGTATTTGCTTAAAATAATGCAATTCCAAGAATTCCAGAAGCAATAATGACCGTAAGTGGATGTAGCTTATATTTAACGAGGCTGTAGAGTGCAGCAAATACGATGATAAGCGTAATTGGCGTCTGCCAACTAATAAATGACTGATCCTTACCCATAAATCCAAAATGAATCGCGGCATACGCAATCAATCCCGTAATCACTGGACGCAAACCATAGAACGAAGCTTTAATCCATTGGCTATTCCTCACCTGATAAAAGAAAACAGATATTAAAATGATGAGCACAAAAGAAGGTAGAACCATGCCTAATGTCGATGCAATCGCTCCCTCGATACCAGCTACACGATATCCGATCAATGTTGCACTATTGGTCGCGACTGGGCCTGGCGCCATCCCAGCGATGGATACTACCTCTTGAAATATCGCTTCTGATAACCATCCGCCAGTAATGGCTTCATGCTGAATCATCGGAATAATCGCGTACCCTCCTCCAAAGGAGAGCAATCCAACTTTTATAAAAGTGACAAACAGATCCCAAATCACATCATGTCCCCCCTAGATGTAATACTCCACATACTGCGCCTCTTCCCTCGAATAGTCCAAGCGCTCCTTTTCTGTCCGCACTTGTAGCCCTAACAGCTGTTTAACTTGCAACAATATAATCCCGATAAACAAACCAATGGCAATCATATAAATCGGGTTGATATCGGCTACAAGTAAAACAAGAAGCACGATAATAGCCATTGCACAAGTGGTCTTGTCGAACACTGCATTTTTGGCCATCCTATACGCAGCTAACAAAATCAAGGCAATAACCGCACCGTGAATGCCCTTCATCGCTGCAGCGACTTTCGGTTGATCGGCCAACTGCGAATAGCCTGAACTAAGTAAACAAACAATGATAAACGTTGGGATCGTAATCCCTGCTATAGCTGCTATTGCCCCAGATATCCCCCCAAGTCGATAACCAATAAACGCCGAGGCGTTCACCCCTACACCACCTGGAGCAGAACCGGCCAAAGAGAGGATATCATCCATCTCCGCTTCACTCAGCCATTTTCGTTTGGCTGTAATTTCTCGCTCTATCATCGGGATCATTGCATAACCACCCCCGAAGGTAACGGGAGCGATCCGCAAAAAGGACCAAAACAATTGGAACAGAAGAATTACCCTTGCCTTAGCATTTGTTCTCATTAACTTCCACCCTTAATTCTGTCTTATATATTTAGTATAACACTTTTTCTCAAAATGGAATTAAGTTTTTTAGATTAATTATTATGGTTTTCTATATAGAAAAATATTGTTCGCTGTTGGTAATAAACCCTTACAAAAATCACTATGAAATACATTTGATTCAATGTGAGTTATACTGGATTTACTTTTAATTATCAAAAACTTGCTTGGGGGTACATTGTGGAAAAGCGCTCGACATTCATTCCATCGCCAAAGAAACTCCTTTATGACCGAATCGCAGAAGAAGGTACAGTGTCCAAATCGGAGCTGCTAACAGCCTTTTCACTCACCAAAAGCACCATGACCCGACTATTGGATGAGATGACGCATGAAGGCTTGCTGATAGAATCCGGCTTCGGACAATCTAGCGGTGGTAGAAGGCCTATCTTATATCAGATTAACCCTTCATACGGTTATATATTGGGTTTGGAGGTCTCCAGGGTGTACTCATCCCTTGGATTATTCGATATGCAGATGAACCCAAAATCAATTATTCATTGGCGAATGGATGAAGCATTTACACCTGAGAACTTTTTGGAACATATAAGCACTCATTCACGAGCTTTCCTGAGAGACCATCAGTTGATAGATAGTCAAATTATCGGTGTTGGAATAGGGGCTGTCGGTCCCCTTGACCGGAAGAATGGCATGATACTACAGCCGCTACACTTCCCTGCTGCTGGTTGGAACAACCTCCCTATATGTAAGCTCGTAGAGGAGCGGACAGGCTTCAAGGCTTGGCTTGACAACGGAGCCAATGCCGCGCTTCTTGGTGAACGATGGGCAATCCGTCATACAAACATACAGCATATGCTCTATGTACATGCTGGAGCAGGCCTCCGCTCATCGATGATGTCCCATGGAGGCATTGTTCATGGAACGATGGATATGGAAGATGCCATTGGCCAAATGATCATTCAGACGGACGGGCCCCAATTGCATAATAACGGAAACTACGGGGCTCTGGAAGCGTTCGTCTCCGTCCAGGCGTTGGAACAACGTGCACGTTCTGAGGCGAAATTAGGCAGAGATCTGATCCTTAAAACATATAAAGTGTCCGCAGAGCAACTGACTTACGATGTATTGGTACAAGCCTTTAGAGATGGCGATCCACTTGCGCGTGAATTATTCACCCAAGCCGCTGTTCACTTCGGAATTGGCCTCGCTAACGTCATCAACCTGTTTCATCCTGAGACAATCATTCTAGGCGGCGCGCTCATTCACTCGCACGAGTTATTCTTCCAAACCGCAGCCGAAGTGGCACAGAAGAACATTTACCGTTATCCCGAATACAGCCCTCATTTCTCATTAGGGAAATTGAAAGAAGAAGCTGTCGTGACTGGTGCGGCAATTATGGTAAGAGACCATATGGTTCTCTAACCTATTAAACAAGGTAGCCCCAAATACAAATTGTATTTGGGGCTACCTCGTTCACAATCTTTAAGTTCACAAAAATGACCCGAACATAGTTGTTAGTACTTTAACCAATATCAGGTTTATCTTCAAAAGTAACTATAGGCTCCATTACGCCATGTAATTCGAACAAAATTAGTTCATTTTCGCCTTGACGGAGAAGCGGCGCCGGTACGTACAGCGTTTGTGTTGGACCCTTCTCCCAGTACCGACCTAAATTAAAGCCATTTATAAAAGCTTGCCCTTTGCTCCATCCGTCCAGTCGTAAGAAAGTATCCTCCAGCTCGCTGACTTGAAAGTTCCCCCGATAGAAGTTTGGCTGCAGAAGTTCTTCGCCATCAATTGGAGCAAATGACAATCCTTTAAGATCTGTTAACGGCAGAGAGCGAATGGTCCAATCATGTAAGAATTGATAGCCGAGCCTTACGCCGCACGTTATGCCTTTCGGATCACGAAGCTGTGGGCCATAATTCACACGTCCCATGTTTTCTACAAGAATATCGATTTGTAATCCCTCGGCAGGTACCTCCAAGGGAATTCCTCTCGGATCCCAGCGTTCTACTGTACCGGCAAAGGTCCCATTGGCGAAGACCAGCGCCCGGTCGCGCACTTCTTGCACAACGAGCTCCATACCGATGCGCGGTCCAGTGATCTTCGTCGAATACAAGATGAACCCATAATTCTGACCCAGTTTTTCCATCGGCTCCGGACATGCTTTACGTACGGGATGAGACAAAGCGTCTAACTGGGTGAACAAGGGTGATGATTCTGTCATCTGCACTTTGCCGTAAGCCCGTGACTTAATGACTGGGGGCAATTCCAGTGGCGGCAATTCTACATATTTCTCAATAATTTTTCGAGCTGCGTAGAATTTTTCCGTCGGCTTGCCAGACTCATCCAGTAGCGTATCATAATCGTAGCTAGTTACGATGGGTTCATATGTATCAAAAAGATTCGCCCCATTCATAAATCCAAAATTCGTTCCCCCATGGAACATATAGAAGTTGACAGAAGCACCTAAAGCCAACATCTCGTCCAAAGTCTCCGCCACTTCAGATTCGGGACGGGAGTGATGCGGCTTCATCCAATGGTCAAACCATCCATTCCAAAATTCCATACACATTAGCGGCCCCGTAGGCTGATATTCGCGCAGTTTAGCGAAGGATTCCTTTGCCCGCGAACCGAAATTCACTGTCGCGAATACCCCTTCGATCATACCTCCTTGGAGCATATGATCTTCAGCTCCATCTGAGGTGAACAGCAAAACATCCATGCCACGAGCGATCATACCTTCTTTTAGATAATTTAGGTAGGCTTTGTCACTTCCAAAGCTTCCATATTCATTCTCTACCTGAAGGGCGAGCACAGGTCCGCCATGGGTGCTTAATAGAGGCCGCAAACGTGGAAGCAACTCGTCGAAGTACGCATCCAGCTTGGATAAATAATCCTTATCTTCACAACGCAACTGCATGTTATCTTCCGCAAGCAGCCATGCAGGCAATCCTCCAAATTCCCATTCGGCACAAATAAATGGACTCGGTCGTAAAATCACGTGCAGGTCAAGCTCTCCGGCAAGCCGAACGAAAGCCTCGATGTCTGCATTGCCTTCGAAATAGAAGCGACCTTCCCTTGGTTCGTGTACATTCCAAGGGATATAAGTTTCAATGGTATTCAATCCACAGGCCTTCAGCTTTAGCAAACGATCCCGCCAATATTCCGGTACGATACGGAAATAATGAAGTGCACCAGAAAGTAGCTGTAATGGTTGGCCATCCAATATAAAATGATCACCTGATATAGATAAATTTCGCATAATATTCTCCTCCAAGCGCTTTGACTGTTACGGGAAGTCTACATCCTTGGGTCAATTGTGTTAACCCCGTATTAACTATTGTTCGGAACATATGGATATGGAGGATGCCATAGGGTGATCTATATGATAATGAAATCGACATAAGATAAGGTAAGTATGCACTTACAACGGTTGGCAGCAGTTCTTGAACTTTCTCCCGCTCCCACAAAGACATAATTCATTTCGACCTGGGAGCGGATTGCCCGTTTTTCTATACTCTTGCATCTGTTCTGCTTTGAGACGCTCAGCAAGTACAATCATCCGATCATAAGCATGTGAATAAAACATTTTATAACTTTGGCAGAAATAGTCTACCTCAGTTCGATCATTAACATCTAACCAGTTCCGGTTGCGGGGACAACCTCCATGACAAAAGCTAAGGTATTCACAATGATGACATGCTTCATTCATATTCGGCTTCATCTGCAAAAAGTCATCATATACAGGACTTGTAAGCAGTGACTCCAGATCACTCTGCCCGATGTTCCCTAGCCGGTGCTCTTCATCAATAAAGAAATCACATGGATAGGCATCGCCGTTAGTCTCAAGCACCATCATCTTCGGACAGCATGAACTGTGAACGCAAAGTTCCGGCTGACGATGCATAAATACAAGTAGCATATTCTCAAAGATACGAATAGGAAGCTCCGGGTACCCGTCGTTGTACCACAAGTCAAAGGTTCGACACAGAAATTGTCCATACTGTTCAGGCGTAATTCGAAAGCGTCCGGGCATACCGCTATTCTGCGAGACAAAATCCATGCAAGGGATAAACTGAATATAAGGAAACTTTTGTTCCTGATAAAATGCCATCAACTCATCCGGCTTCGTCACGTTATCTTCATGGATGACCGTCAGAATGTTATACTCCACACCCACATTCTGTAAATGGCGAATCCCGCGCATAACTAGATCAAAGCTACCTTTCCCGGATCCAGTTATACGGTGAGCATCATGAATCGTTTGAGGTCCATCCAGACTAATCCCGATCAGAAAGTAGTAATGTTTAAAAAATCGCGCCCAGTTGTCATTAATGAGGGTTCCGTTTGTTTGTAACGCATTGCTGATCGTCGTATGTGGCGGTGCATATCTTGCCTGCATCGAAACCACTTGTTCAAAATACGTAAGTCCCGCCAATAGTGGCTCCCCTCCCTGCCAAGAGAAGGTAGCTAAACCTGATGACCTACCCATGTACTGGGAGATAAACCTCTCCAGAAGAGCTGTGTCCATCACTCGGATCGGTTGATGAGGATGGCCTCCTGCTGTGCTGTAATAGCAATAATCACAGGCCAGGTTACAATCCTCAGAGACTGTTTTCCACATGACATGAAGGTTCTGTGGCTTAGAAGGCTGGACGCATGCACTCATCGTGCATTGCTCCTCCATTGCAGATAATCCCTTGCATGGAGGGGTCCTCCTTCTTTCATAACTACCCAAAGGGGATCCTCGGTGTATGGCATCGTATTCATCATTTGATCATGCCACTCATTTAATAGATAAACCGCCTCCCGGCACAATTCTGGGTACGTCTCAGCAAGATTATACTGTTCATGAGGATCTTCCTTCACATTAAAAAGCATCTCATTCTTAATATCAAAATGGCCTGTATGGTACGACCGAATATACAAATAGTCTCCAAAACGAACACTCCGCTGGCAGACATGCGCACACTGCGTAATGACCAGATACGGCTGAGCGCAATCCTCTCCCCTTAAGATGGTGGGTGCAAAGCTAGATCCGTCCCAAGAGGGCGAAGGGGGTTGATTTATTAATTCCGCAAGGGTAGGACCGAGATCCAGTTGATAGTGAAAGCCTTCATCCACATGACCCTGTTTGCAACCTGGCCACCTAATGATCATCGGCACACGGCATGTAGCGTGATCAGCGGTACCATGCTCGCAATAGATACCGAGTTCTCCCAAATTCTCCCCATGATCTGCACTGATGATGATAACCAGATCATCCATGATACCCTCATTTCTGAGTGCATCGAACAGCATCCCAATATGGCTATCCATGTATCGGACTGCACAATCATAACCGTCAATGATCCGACGAACGCCTTCCATATTGACAACATCATGAGGTTGTCTTGGATATCCTGGCCGGACAAACATATCGATATTTCTCAAGCTACAGTGGCCATCCTTCTCTAGATGGGAGTTCACGACTTCCTCGCTCAGCCAGGATGGTAGTTCCTCATTCTCAAACGGATTTCCAAACTCTTCAGGAGCACGATAAGGAGTATGCGGATCCCAATAATTAATATGTAGAAACCAGTCATCTTGTTTGGCATTTCTACTGATCCAATCCAGAACAACAGGCGTCACCTCTTCTGCAGATTCCAATCCACACCTGCCGGTGTTGTATACTTCTGAGAATCCAGCATTAAAGGTCCAAGCCCCATGTCTTTCCGCAAATGGACTAACTGATACCGATCGCATGCCCGATTTTTTAAGAAACGCCGGCAAGCTCTCCTGTCCAAGGATATCGTGAAAGCCACGGCTCAGACCTTCTCTTCGCATGTCGGCAGCCGTTCCACCGTGGGCATTAACACCTGTATGAATTCCAAACCTACCCGACATCACCGCTGTCCTAGAAGGCAAACATGGAGCGTCAGAAGTATAACAGTTGTCGAACCTCACTCCCTCTGCAGCAATAGAATCAATATTGGGAGAAGTGTTTCGATGGTACCCGTAAGCTCCTAGGTGATCAGGACGCAGTGCATCCAGATCTAGATATAAAATACGCATAATCATTCTCTCCTTCAACTTAGTCTAGGTGATTGAAGCATAAGTAATTCTCTAACATTCATTGTAAAAACATTAATCTCTTGGTGTCTATTAGATAACTTACATAGATAAGAATGGAATGTTCAACTTTTATACACCTGCTATGACCGAAGTCGTCGCAATTGTATGCCACAAGTTCGCGCTCATGGCCACCGTGGCAACATCTTCTTTACGACCATCAAAATATAAGATTTCCTGCTCTAATTCCTCTAGGCTTGGTATCTCGCCATTCAGATACATATCTAGCCGCCAGCTCGCCGATTCCATACGCTGCATTAAGCCGCCCATGCGAAGATCAAATACGTCCAAACCGAAGATCTTATTCTCGGATCTCCATTGGGCCCGGTACGCTGCGATGAACCCCTGAGATCGCTTCTTAAGCTCGGGCAGTACTTCATACGCATACCGTTTCAACGTAGTCTTATCTCTGTTCAGATAAGCGTTCCTTATATTAATTCCAGTATCTACTTTCAGCTCAAGCAGTTGGCAAAGCGCAACCTGTGTCTCGAAGACCACCTTCCACTGAGGATTTCGCTCTCCCGCCATCTCCATCATTGAAGCAGCCTGGCGGTAATGCTCCGCGTAAGTCTTCGGTACAATATGCTTGTCGAATAGACCACACAGAATATCCTGATATAGCAAATACTTAGGTGGATTCACAGAAGAACCTCCTGGAGCAGGATTATCTGGAACCAGGTTGGCAATATCTAGATTCATAAAATCAGCATAGACGCCTCCCGTACAAGTCATGAACCGCTCACTAAGATAATCTTCATCAGATCGGTTTGCATAACTGAGCTCCGCCCAAAGCTGAAGTGATGGAAGAATTCCAAATAGTGAGGCTTCCGCACCATTATCTCCCCAAGCTGTCAACAGTACATCCCTAATTCCGTTTTTTACGCAACTGTTATGTGCCATGACACCCGTATGGTGACTAAATCGATTGTTAGGCGTAAAGCCCATCCACTTCCATGCCCCACCCGCAAAAATAATTTTGTCGCTAAGTTGTTTATGTTTCTCCAGCATGCCATCATAAAGTGCTGGTTCCTCGGAATAATAATCCCAATAGACCAAGCTAACATCTTCCGGAATCATTTCTGCGATATCTGTACGTATCTGAGCGTTAGCATCGTAGTACTCGCCCGAACTTGCTAGCCTGAAGAACATATCGCTCCACATCATCGGCTTGTATCCATATCGTCTAGCGATTTCCATAACCTTCCCGAAGTGCCTGAGCATCAACTTAGACCGATCCTGATAGCCATGCTTATCTAAGTATTTGCCCAGTCCCATCATATGGGCTTCATCCATCCCAATATTGATATTCCGGCTCGTCAAATTCTCGGACATGTTGGCAAACATGTCTTCGATTAAATCATAGGTACGAGGGTCATCGATTAACAAAATATCATTGCAATCCACAAGATGCGCATGTTCTTGCCATCTAAGCGTAGCCCCTAAGTGCGCTAACGTCTGAATACAAGGTACAAGCTCAATTCCGAACATGGCCGCATAGCGGTCCATCTCCCGCAATTCTTCCCCCGTGTACCGTCCTCTCATATAACCGAAGTAAGGGTGATCCTTCAATTCATATGTATCTTCTGTATATAATTGAACCGTGGAGTACCCCATCAGTGCCAGTCGGCGAATCATTTCCCGATAAGCCTCGGCATGAAGTACCGCATTGCGCGAGCAATCTATCATAACCCCTAAACTATCATAAACTGGTATTTCATTGATATCGAAGATCACTTCTTGTTTCATCCGCTCTCTCCACAATCCAATGGCACGGATTAATTGATGTGCTTCTCCATACGTAATAAACCCTTGACTACCGTCATTTCGGACATGAATCCCTTTGCCCGTGTGCTCGACTTGCAGGGGGATGCCTCCTTCGTTCAGTTGAATATCCAGGAGCTGTGCTACCTGCGATACAGCCGACAAATTCAGATCATTTAATCCCGTTATGGTTATTTTCATTTTTTTCACCTCAGGTTTGTATTGTTATTCGCCTTTTTCGTCACAGTATATCAATCTACCACTTTCTAAGTAAATATATATATATTTACATATATATGAAAGCAACTTCCTGACAGTTAGAACTGTCAGGAAGTTGCCTTTAAGCTTTTAAACTTTAATTACTTAATGCCTTCTTCTGCAGCTTTAGCATTTACTTCTTCAATCATCTTGTCTAATCCCTTAGCTTTATAATCCTTCATGATTCCTTCCCACACCTTATCAACCGGCTCTTTGGATAACATAACCTTCAAAAGATCATCATGATCTAATACATTGAACTTATCCTTAGTTGGAGTGGACATATAAGTCAAGCGAATATCATAGTTTGGAACTTTGGTATTCTTCAGAATCCAGTCGATATACTCAACGCCTTCCTTACGAATCTTCTCATTAGTAATCGATGGGTTACTCATATCGTAAGTATCAGAAGTTTCGTAGGAAACTAGATTTTTAAAGAAGTTTCTTGTTGGGTATTTCTCATGAAGAGGTCTATCTCCAATAGCAACTTTCTTGTCACCTTCGATCTTGTAATCCTCATCTAACTTACCATAAGTCAACAGATCATTACCTTCAGGTGAAAGAATGTAATCGTACAATGCCATAATTCGATCCATTTTCTCATCGCTGATTTGGCCATTGAAATAACTCTCAGACCAGTACGTTTTGAAAATAGCGTGGTGACGTTCCCCATCAGGTCCAACCAATGGCTTAAGCACTTTAACATTATCCGTGATATCTACGCCTGGGTATGCCTTTTCCCAGCGCTTGGTATTAACATTTCCATCAAAGTTTATAAAGCCTCCACCAATAAGTACTGCAGCTGCCTTACCTGAAACAAACTTATCATAAGATACATCTGGTTTAGTCAATGCGATATCTGGATCAATCAATTTGTTCTCATACATTTCTCTCATATTCTGAAGTGCTGGAAGAGCATTCTTTGAGAATACTGCAGGAATTAATTTTCCATCTTCTTCAATCCATTTGTAATCGCTTCCGCTTCCATCACTCGTTGCAAGTGGATTACCATATAGCCAGAAGAAACCACCAATCATTTTCACTTGTGCTGCTGTCAGACCAGTAATTTTCTTACCTTCAGAATCTTGTTTCACGATAGCATCAAGCATGGCTTTGAATTCATCCCATGTTTCAGGCTCTTTCGTAATTCCAGCTTTTTGTGCTAAATCCCATCTGTATAGAACTGTTCTATCTAAAGCACTCCAGTCTACACTTGGGAACATACGACGAGGTACTGTATATTGCTTACCATCAACAGCTAATCCTTCAATGTCTGGTGCTTTAAAGAATTCTTCAAGGTTCGGATATTTAGCTAGATCGGGAAGTGCTTTTACAACACCTTGCTCAATCCATTTCCTCTGATATTGTGTTCCGATTGCATCAATCGCAAATATATCAGGGAGTTGACCGGAGGATGCCCACATTTGAATCTTCTGAGCATAATCATCCCACGTTGTATTGACTGGCTTGATCGTAATATTAAATTTCTTTAGCATTTCTTGTGCTAATGGATCTGAAGCAAGCTTGGAAAGTTCAGAATCAATATCCCAGGAAGCGATAGAGATCTCCATAGGCTCCTTATATGGATCATCAACATTTGTACTCGTGTTAGTTTCTGGATTCTTTGGTGTATTCCCACTACCTTCATTACTACTGTTACCACTACCACACCCTGCCAACATACTTGCAAGTAATGCAGTACATGATATAAGTGTGATTAATTTTCCCTTTTTCACTTTCATGGATGAAGCCTCCCTTTTTCACATATTTAGGATAGGTTGCTATATTTTTGTTTCCTTATCCTTTAATTGAACCCACCATGATTCCTTTGTTAAAATGCTTTTGCAAGAATGGGTACACTGCGATAATCGGAACACATGTAATCACAATGGTTGCCATCTGCAATGCAGGAGTATAGACCTTGGCACTATTCCCTTGAGTTGCCATATCCATCGCCATTGAATTTAGTAATGAATTGGACGTAATCAGTGTCTCTCTAAGATAGATCTGGAGTGGTACCTTGGAAGAATCGCTGATGAAGATCAACGCATACCACCATTCATTCCATCTCTCCACCGCATAGAATAGGCCGAATGTAGCGATGAAAGGTGCAGATATCGGCAGGATGATTTTAAGTAAAATGTACATATCATTCGCTCCATCCAGCTTGGCTGATTCTTCAAGACTTTCAGGTATTGTACTGAAGTAATTTTTCATAATGATAAGATAGAACGTATTCAGTCCCGCTGGAATAATCATGACCAATATATTGTTAACTAGGCCTAGTTCCTTCACAACAAGGTAAAAAGGGATTAACCCTCCGTTAAAAAACATAGTGAATAAGATCAAGGTGAGCATTCCGTTTCTACCAGGCATCCCCTTCTTAGATAAGGCATACGCACCTGCAACGGAAAGAGTCATACTGAATGCAACACCTACAACGGTTACGATGACTGAATTTCGTAGAGAGCTCCAAAACTTCATGTCAGACAGAATAAGTTTGTAAGCAGATAGATCAAAAGACTTAGGTAATATATATAAATCACTCTTACTAATAGCATCGAAACTCGCAAACGAGACAATGAGTACATTATAAAACGGAAAGAACGTAATTATGGTGAGTAGACCCAAAACGATGTAGGCTACGATGTCAAATAATTTCCATTTTTTTCTTTTCTTTTTCAACACTGCATCCAATTTGTTGTCCCCCTTACTCTATTTAATACAACCCTTCCTCACCAAGCTTCTTCACGATCGTGTTCGCCACTACTAACAACACTAGACTAATGAACGACTTCATAATTCCTACTGCCGTCGTATAACCGAAATCTCCTCCAGTTGTAAAAGATGTTCGATAAATAAAGGTGTCGATGGTATCCGCAACGGAATATACCGGCGAGCTGTAGAGATTGAAGATTTGATCGAAGCTTGCACCTTGCGACATCAGTTGACCCACGTGAAGAATTAGGAGAATGGCTACTGTACTCTTGATACCAGGCCATGCGATATGGAGGAGCCGTTTAAACCGATTGGCCCCATCCATTTCTGCAGCCTCATACAACTCCGGATTGATTCCTGCTAGCGCCGCTAGATAAATGATAGAGTCCCAACCAATTTCCCGCCAGATGTGTGTAATGTACAATATCGGCCGAAATGAATTCTCATCCACAAGAGGTGATATCGCTTCTCCGCCGAACATCACGATCAACTGGTTCATGATCCCGTCTCTGCTCATGAGATTGACAATTATACCAGACAAAACAACCCAGGAAATAAAATGTGGAAAGGTTAAGATCGTCTGGAAAACGCGTCTTGCGACTACTCGTGAAAATTCATAGAGGACGATCGCTAAGATGATCGGTGTCGGGAAATGCGTTACCAACTTCACCAAACTGATCATAATCGTATTGAAGAATGCACGGCGCAACTCCAAATCAGTCATCATCGTTCTAAAGTGTTCCAGCCCGATCCAAGGGCTTCCAAGAATACCTTCCCTGTAGTCAAATGTCTTGAATGCCAGTGTCACCCCATACATCGGAGCGTAACTAAAAATTGCATACCATGCCAAGAGAGGTAAAACCATGATATAGAAGTACTTATATTGGAGAATTGTTCTCCACAAGCTCCTTTTATGTACTTGATTCGTCATTTTTGCCATCCAATTTCGCCACCTTTCGTTATTATTTGATAAATTGCTTCTGTTTTCGTGGGGCTATGTGATAAATTATAGAGAGAATATCAATAAGCGGGTATGGACAAATAATTCTAAACATGTGGATATTATTATGAAAGTGCTTACATCTCTTCTTTATCATAGTTTTATACATACCTATCGTAGTTTACACCATACCAATCGTGTCCTTACGCTATTACGATTGAATTAGAGTTCGCTTGTAACAGGGGGATAAATATGCATACAGCTATCGTTGTCGATGATGAAAAGTGGATCGTTGAGGGTATCAAAGCTGGCGTAAACTGGAAGAAATATGGATTCGAGGTTATCGGGGACGCAGAGAATGGGAAAGACGCGCTTCAAATGATCAAGGACCTTCGCCCAGACCTTGTCCTCACAGATATTAAGATGCCAGATATGAATGGCCTAGAACTTATTAAGAATGGAAAAATTGCTTCTCCTGAAACCCTATTTGTGGTGTTGAGCGGACATGCGGAATTCGCATACGCACAGAAGGCTTTAAACTACGGCACCTTCAGTTACTGCTTGAAGCCGTTTGAGATTGAGGAAATTCACAGCATGCTAAACAAGGCCTCTGAATGTCTACAAGACAAATTGAAAGCGCCAATACGCTCTTTTTCCACAGAAATGTACGAAGCTATCTGTTCCAGCAATACAGTGAAGATGAACCAACTCTTAAAAGATAACAATATGCCCGTTCATTCCAATTCTCAAATTACACCGATTGTAATTCAAGGCGTTGATAGCACTTCCGTTGACTACAACTTAAGGCAACTTAGCTTCCCTTTGAACTTCCGCCGACAAGGCTATCTTGTACGCGATGAACTTAAAGATGATTTCCTTCGTCAATGGCGTCTTATCCAACCATCGAGTTCCTTTAGTGCAGGTGTGGGCTATCCAATATCGGATGTTGTTGATTTGGAAGCTTCCCTCGAAGCCGCCTCCCTAGCGGCATACGGCATATTCTCAACAGGTAACGCTGGTATCTATCAAGCTACCAATCAGGCCAGCATCTCCATCAACGAGACTCTCAAGGAAATTAATCACGCCCTTGATCATAAAGACCAGATCCAATTTGTAAAGATTCTAGAGTCCACAAGAGACTTGTTTCACAATGGAACCTTTACGATCAAAGATGCTTACTTGATTTATACGGCGGCGATGTATCTCTTCTATCGTGAGGGTAACAGGACGAATAGTCGATTCTTCGAAGGATATGAACACTTGTACATACATTACGGGAATATTGATATCATGATCGACGAAATGATCAAGGAGACATACGATCATTTCACGGAGGCGATATCGGCTTCCGTGTTGAATGTTGCCCACAAGAAAGTGAAGGAAATCGTTATTCATCTCCACGGCAACTTCACTCAAGAAATAACGATTCAAGGCCTTGCGAACAAGTTTTTTCTAAGTCCCAATTACTTATGCCAATTATTCAAGAAGGAAGTCGGAGAAACCATCGTAGAGTATGTGTCACGTTTGCGGATTGAATATGCCTGCAAGCTTTTGAAAGAAACTGAATATACCATCTATCAAGTCGGAGAAACATGTGGATTCCAAGATTATTTCTACTTTACAAGAATTTTCAAACGATATAACAAGATTACACCAACACAATATAGGGCAAAACAATGAAATTCTTCAAAAAGCTATCTATTCGAATACAGGTCATGATTATTGGCATGGTAATCATCGCAATGATTCCCCTCGTTATCATTAAGGTGTATCAGCAGGCCAGCACGACAATCATCATTCAAAATACTCTATACAATACGGAGCTAGTATCCTTGCTAAAGCAGAAGCTGTCTGCAAATTATACTAACACTTCCAATTTGTTGATGAATATTGGCTACGATACAACCGTACAGGCTTTATTAATTGAAAGCGATAAACTGGAAATCTATACCCTTTCAAAAAATGTCGAGAGTCTAATGGGTGTCATCAAAAATACAAATAAAGATATTCTTGATATTGCTATCTTAGGGCGATTGAACACACAGACGCCCTTTGCTGGAAAAATGAATAATATAAATACCATCATGGAGCAGGCTAAAGATGGTGGATCCGTTCACTATATCGGATTTCGTACAGAAGATATTAAGATTCCCAAGGATCATTTTTTGTTTGGCATGAATATTTATGCCTCCGGCGATACCGCCCTATATGGAGAGAAAGTCGGATTCATTGCCATCGCACTGGATGTCAAATCCATAAACACAGAGCTTGAGCGGTATCCCCGCCTAGCAGACTCGACCTTCATCATCATGGATAATAAAGATATCGTATATACCAACAACAGCAAAGATGATGACCTACTCAATCAATTTAAGCAGGCAGGCTTGCATGCAAGCAGTGAAGAAGCCTACATGGCGACCATCGAAGGTAAGAAATATGCGGTGCAATCTTTTGATTTACCGGAAATTTCGGGGAGTATCGTTACGGCCGTACCGATACAAAGCCTGATAAAGGAACTGGATACATTAAAGAGAACGAGCTATTTCATACTGGTGGCTGCACTGCTGTTGTTCTCCGTTCCCTATGCCGTTCTGATGATGAATATTCTTAAACCGCTTACCAAGCTGATGCGCTTCATGGCAAGGCTGAAGTCCGGGAATCTGGAAGTCCTGAATTCGAAGGTTTCCCTAGAAGGATATGCTGAGATTGAGGTCATATCCCACGAGTTTAATACCATGCTCGAGAGGATTAACGATCTGACCGAGCGCTTGATTGAAACCACAACTAGATTATATCAAGTGGATCTGGAGAAGCAACGAGCGGAATATGCCTATCTGCAAAGTCAGATCAATCCGCATTTCTTGAGTAATACACTAGATTCTATAAAGGGAATCGCTATCGTTAAAGGTAACCAGGAAATTTATGAGATGACAACCGCGTTAAGCACGATGCTGAGGTATACCATCAAAGCGAAGGATGAGGTCCTCTTAGGAGAGGAACTCAAGATTGCAGGAGCTTGCGTCAAAATTCACCAAGGGCGGTTCCCAGGTAAGATGGTGTTCGAGTTCGATTGTCCCAATGACTTGCTCGCGATTCTCGTTCCCAAAATGTTTATCCAGCCAATCATTGAGAACGCACTTAGTCATGGGTTAGAACCACGTGGTAAGAGTGGCTTACTCCTTCTTCGTGTAGAGAGGTCCGACATCAACCGCCTTGTCATTACCATTAAGGATAATGGGGTAGGCATCGACCCCCAACGCCTATCCGATATGATTGAAAGGTTAAATAGTAAGAATGTTTCTTCAACCGAGCATATCGGCATACAAAATGTTCATAATCGGTTATGGCTGAAATATGGCGATCCATATGGAGTCAACATTCACAGCATTCAAGGACAAGGTACAACGGTCGTTATCCAGCTTCCTATATACGATATGCAACAATAAATAAGTACCCTCTTAGACTTGCAGTTCAGTACCCCTTTTGGTGGGGCTGATCTGCAAGTCTAATTATGCCTATCGCTATGCGTTGATACATCTTATGGTATACAGTAATTCAACAACATACTACATATAGTGTGTCTTAGAGCACATTCTTTATTTTTTCAATATGATATGCTCACTATCGACACTTGTAAATGTTACTCAATCACTACATTTGCAAATAAAATATAAGGGTGATTATGATGTTAGTTATCAAACGAGATGGATCTGAAGTTTCCTTTAACCAACAGAAAATTATTGATGCTATATGTAAAGCCATGGATAGAACTGAGAAGAAAATAGATATGGATATCGCTCAGCGAATCGCTGATAAAGTAACTCACAAAATATCAAAATACGAGAAGATTGATATTGAACATATTCAAGATGAAGTACAGTCTGCACTCATGAATAGTAAGAGAAAAGATGCCGCTGAAGAATACATAGGCTATCGTGAGATTCGAACGCTGAAGAGGCGTGAACGAGGCAGTCTGGACAAGAAAGTTCAAGGCCTGCTCGACTTAACTAATGAAGAAGTATTGAAAGAGAACTCGAATAAAGACGGTGCTACGATTCCAACGCAAAGAGATTTACTCGCAGGAATTATGGCGAAAGATTTCGCTCAAACCTATATGATTCCTAAGAAGGTCGTAGAAGCACATAATCAAGGCCATTTACATTTTCACGATCAGGATTATAGTCCTTATTTCCCTATCTATAATTGTATGTTGATTGATCTTAAAGGCATGTTAGAAAATGGGTTTAAGCTCGGTAATGCTCAGATCGAAACACCTAAATCTATTACTACAGCTACCGCGATTACAGCACAGATTATTGCCCAAGTTGCTAGCCATATCTATGGTGGAAATACGATAAATGAAATTGATGTCATTTTAGCTCCTTACGTCGAGCATTCTTACAAGAAACATTACAGAAATGGACTTCATTGGTTGTACATGCTAGATTCCAGTACAATCGATACTTTGGACATTTCTTACGACAATCAAGAGCTACATGCACAGTATCCACGATGTTTCGATTATGCCGAGAAACTGACAGAGAAGGAAACCTTCGATGCCTTTCAATCCCTTGAGTACGAGATCAATACCCTAGTAAGTGCGAACGGTCAGACCCCATTCAGTACCTTCGGATTCGGTAGAGGAACCTCTTGGGCAGAGCGACAGATTCAATTTGCGATCCTAAAGAATAGAATTAGAGGACTGGGCAAAGATGGAAAGACTCCTGTATTTCCTAAACTTATTTTTGGCATCGAAGAAGGCGTAAACCTGAAACCTCAAGATCCTAACTATGATATTAAAAAACTGGCTTTAAAATGTAGCACACTACGCATGTATCCAGACATTATCTCTGTGCCCAAAGTGAAAGAGATTACAGGCTCCTTCAAATTCCCTATGGGATGCAGATCCTTCCTTGGTGTATACGAGGAGAATGGACAAGCTATTCATGACGGCAGATTTAATATGGGCGTAGTCACAGCCAATCTACCGCGGATTGCCATTCGTGCTAACGGTTCCGAAGAAGTATTCTATTCTTTACTCGATGAATTACTCGAGACTTGCAAAGAAGGTCTGATGTATCGTGTACAGCGTTTGAAAGGCGTCAAAGCCAAAGTTGCCCCTATTCTATATATGGAGGGCGCCGCAGGCAGCCGACTTCAACCAGAAGATACGATTGATCATTTATTAGAGAATGGTAGAGCTAGTATTTCCCTTGGCTATATAGGCATTCACGAAACTATACTGGCCTTATATGGTCAACATATGTTCGATGATACCATGCTTCGCCAAAAAGGATTAGACATCGTGAAGTATATGAGCGCTAGAACAGAACAATGGAAGATTGAAACAGGTTACGGATTCAGTCTATATTCTACGCCAGCGGAATCATTATGCTACCGCTTCTGCAAGCTCGATGAAGAGCAGTTCGGCGTGATCGAAGGCATCACAGACAAAGGCTATTACACGAATTCATTCCACTTGGATGTTAACAAGAAAGTGACTCCTTTCGAAAAAATATCGTTTGAGAAAGAGTACCCTCAGCACGCGAATGGTGGATTTATTACTTATTGTGAATTTGATTCCCTTGTGAAGAATCCTGAAGCTTTAGAAGCTGTATGGGATTTTGCATATGAGAATGTCCCTTACTTTGGAACAAATACCCCTACAGACAAATGTCTCGAATGTGGATTTGAAGGAGAATTTGAAGCCACAAATACAGGATTCGAGTGTCCTAATTGTGGTAACCGCAATCCAAAGACCTCATCTGTAATTAGACGCTGTTGCGGGTATTTATCTGAACCAAGTCAAAGACCATTTAATGCGGGCAAACAAAAAGAAGTACTCTCCCGCGTAAAGCACATGTGACTCCATGAACATAGCAGACTATAAGAAATTTGATGTCATCAATGGTACCGGACTTCGCCATTCTATCTTCACATCAGGATGCCAGCATCATTGTAAAGGTTGTTTCAATCCACTCACATGGAACTTCAGCTACGGTACACCTTATACACAGTCTTTCGAAGATCAGGTCATCTGTGATTTGAATATTGATTATGTCAAAATATCAGGGCTTTCAATTCTCGGAGGTGAGCCCTTCCAGAATGTATCTGGATTACTCGGGCTCGTTAAAAGAATGAAGAATGAATGTGTAGGTAAAGACATCTGGGTGTGGTCAGGATATACATTCGAGGAGATCATCGCAGATGAGTCTCGCTTAGAGCTACTGACGTATTGCGACGTTCTCATTGATGGAAAGTTCATATTAGAACAACGGAATCTTAAGTTACAATGGCGCGGTTCCGAGAATCAACGTGTGCTCGATGTACAGCAAAGTTTGATTCAAGGACAAGCTATTGGGTTGGAGATATCTTAAAGGATTCAATGTGAAAAGGGATTTGAGTTCAACCTCAAAATCCCTTTTTTTAATCTACATACGATTGCCATATTTATAGTACCAACATATTTACTTGTTATTCAATTTCAACACTTTCACCATGGCTGTGATCATACCCAAATGTAAATTCTCATGAGACATATTTAACGTTACAAGTTCACCAATCGTTTGCGCCTTTGCAAAGTTATCCTTAACGGCAACCGGATCACCCAGTCTGCCCTGCAGCGTATCTTGAAGTGCTTGAAATTGCTCTTGCAATTGTTGAATAAGAATTTCCCAATGTGGGGGCTCGTCCTGCCAATCTGCAGGTTTAGTCCCGTTGTTAAATAATTTCCCATATGAGGATGGAATCTTAGATTCATAACCCCCATAACGAAGTGTGATTCCATCAGCAACCGTAATAATATGTCCAAGTTGCCAATGAAGACTGTTGTTGAACCCTGTAGGTACAACCTGTCTTTGTGCCTCTGGGATATTCTCAACTTGCTGAATTATTCTTTCTCTCGCTTTACCAATCAGTCCGAACAAATAAGCTTCACTCATCGATGTTCCTCCTTTTTCATATCACTGCAGTAATCCTATGATTACGACTACATCCTTCTATAATATACTTTTTTACTGCAAATTCTTCCACCTTTCTTCACCCCATCCAATAAATCTCCCATCGCCTTATTTACGTTTCATTAATTGGACATAAATGGTAAGAATGATAAGTGAGTATATAAAGGGTGCAACAAGCAACCCTATAATTTCATCTCCAGAATACGTGTCATAGTTCATTAACAGATTCATCGTATAAAATGTTGGTGGGAGTATCCACGTGATCCATTCTAAGGCAGGACTCAAATAGCTTGCTATAGATCCTTGGCAAAAAGATAGAATAATAACGACTAGAATACCTCCTATGGCGATACTGGGCTTACTGCCAAATCTGCCTGTAAAGAAAACCGTTATAGCCATACCAAGGAATGATAATCCCAAATGAGACAACAAACCCACAAAGATGTCCTCAATTCCAACGGGTCTGTCAAAATAATCACCCACTATTGGATATGTCATAGAAACAATAATCAGAATTATGCTCATAAGAACGATAGCTATAAGTAAACCTATGTAATATTTCGCTGGGTTTCTTAGGTGTAGCAAGGTTATTTCTTCTTGAACTGGGCTTTCCGATTGCATAAAACTATAACAAATCCACGCCGTTACAATGAATGATAGCACCGACGTAACTGCAAAACTACCCATCACGGGGTTGGGTTTATAGGCGTAAAATATACCAATAAAAATTAAATAGGTGAATAATGGTGGAATAAATCTATAAGAGCGGTTGTAGTTGCGGAGCAAATAAATCAATAAATCTTTATACAAATCACTCTACCTCCCCCGCAATTGTTATCGACTCACTTATGATCCATTCTTTGTATTCTGTTGGTGTAACAGACCAAATTGACCCATTGCAATTTAAAATCATTAACAAAGCCTCATCAGAGAATTCACTTTCAACTTGTAAACGGTAAGCTCCATCAACCTTCTCCAAATTTGGCACTCCGCCTATCTGCCCTATATCAAAGGTAGATACATTAGAAGGAAGCTTGAAATGAATGGTAACATATGATTTCTGACCCTGTATGCTGTGCAGTTGAACTCTTCCTTGCTGTAAGGAGATGGTCCGATTCGCCAACTCGTCCAATAAAACAGACTCATGACATGTCATAATCATAGAGATATCCTGCTGTTTCATTTCTTGTAACAAGCCTAGTAAATCTTGCTGGGATGTAGCATCCAACCCAGATAAAGGCTCATCTAGTACTAACAGATCGGGTTGAGACAGAACTGCTTGCATAATGTTAACTTTCTGAAGCATCCCTTTTGAGAAGAAATTCATTCGTCTGTCTCTAACTTCTGTTAACCCGAACTGATCCATTAACTCCTTTACTCGACGGTTCATAAATTTCTTATGCAACCCTTGGATCTTCCCCATGGATAATAAATATTCCTGTGTTGTTAGCCGAAGTTTAGGGAATCGCTCTGGTACGTAACTAATCTTCGTCTCTTTGGCTAAGTTGTTGTGGATTTTTCCGCTTGAAGGTCTTATTAGACCACAAATGATACGTAACAATGTGCTTTTACCAGATCCATTCGCACCGATCAGGGCTACTATTTCCTTTATCCCAATGGAAAAAGTCACATCTTGCAACACAACCCTCTGATCATATTCCTTAGAGATATGTTCTAGCCTAATGATGTCTTCCATGTTAACCTCCATATCAAACGAGATGTATTTCGTGTAAATGTCACACATATGTAACTCATATAATTATTTTACATGAAAAGGTTTCCCAGGAAAATATAAACATAGTAACTATGTGTCAACCACGCGTCCTACAGGATTAGAATACATGATTGTCGAAGTCAAAGAGACACCGTAATATATTCATTAAGGAGCGTGATCCTAAGTGATTGAACATGTCCGTAATAACAATGTAGAACGCTTTGCTGGTTTTGGTGATTTATATGATCAGAATCGCCCTAGTGCACCTCGCGAAGTCGTTGATATCCTCACAACCTATTTACGTATTCACCCGCAAACCGTTGTAGATGTCGGATGCGGAACAGGTCTCTCCACCTTTATATGGCTGAATAGAGCAGATCACATTATCGGATTCGAGCCAAGTGACGATATGCGGGATGTAGCATTAGCCAAGTGGGAAGCTATCGGAAAGCCTTCGAATGTTACATTCGAGAACAGATTATCTCATGAATTAGGACTCCCCTCTGAGAGTGCAGACATTGTAACCTGTTCCCAATCCTTTCACTGGATGGAGCCGAACAGCACATTGCATGAATTCGCACGTATCCTTCGCCCTGGTGGCATCTTTGCTGCGTATGACTATGACTGGCCTCCGGTCTGCGACTGGACAGTTGATGATCGCTATCAGCAACTTATCACCTATGCGGATAAACGTGCGGCGCAGTTAGCACCGCAGGAACAGCGTGCTCATAAATGGAGTAAAGATGAGCATTTACATCATATTCAAGAATCTGGATTGTTTCGCTTCACCAGGGAAATCGTCTTCCACAGTTGGGAACTGTGCGATGCGAATCGATACGCGAACATTGCTCTCAGTCAAGGCGGGCTTCAAACGGCCATTAAATTAGGCGCAGAAGAACTCCATGCCGAAGTATCGAACTTCCGAGAACTTGTATCAAAAGCATTTGGCGGAGAATCCCACAACATTCTATTCAGTTATCGGATGCGACTCGGTATTCGATAACTGAATAGAATGTCATCCTTTCAATACGCATATACGCTACACCATCTACCAACAGAAATAGCAACAATAACCCACTGACAAGTGATGATGTCAGTGGGTTATTTCGTTGAATCATCGATATCACGGTCGTGATTCGAATCTATCTCTCATAGAAAGCTACAAGTTCTTTAACAATCTCTTCTTTATTATGATCAATAACCAACTGATATTGCGGTTTCGCGAACAACTGCTCAATCTCTGTTGGGAATGCTTGCTCGATCTCACATTGTTCGATTGCTTCATTGAATTTAGCAGGATGAGCGGTAGCGAACGAGATACAAATCTCATCTTCACCATTACAAGCTTCATATGCAGCAACGCCACAGGCCGTGTGCGGATCTAATAAATAATCATATTCGGCTTTATAGGTACTGATCAATTGAAGACCTTCCTCATTGCTAGCTCCATGTGCCTCGAAATCATTTTGAACTCTCACTAAATCCTCTGCGCTAATGACAATCTCTCCATCGTTCTGAAGATTCTTCATATAAGCTGTCACTTTCTGCGCATCTTGCCCCAAGAAGTAAAAGAGATATCTCTCAAAATTACTTGCTACTTGAATATCCATGGAAGGACTGTGCGTAGACTTGAATTCACCAGGTTTGTATTCGCCACTCTTCACGAATCGCTCTAGAATATTGTTCTCATTCGTTGCAATGATCAACTTATGAATTGGTAATCCCATCATCTTCGCTAGGAAGCCTGAGAAGATATTCCCGAAGTTCCCTGAAGGGACACTAACATTAACCTTCTTTGGTTGATCTCCTTGCTCGATTTGGAAATATGCGTAGAAATAATAGACGCTCTGTGCCAAGATGCGAACGAAATTAATAGAGTTAATCGCACGTAGGTTATGCTTGCTTTTGAAATCTAAGTCTGCAAATTGTTCTTTAATGAGTTTCTGGCAATCATCGAAATTCCCTTTAACTGAAAGGTTCAATACGTTCTTGTCATCAACCGTTGTCATTTGTAGTTCTTGTACCTTACTTACTTTCTCATGAGGATGAAGAATACAGATCTTAATTCCTTCTTTGCCACGAATCCCTTGAATTGCTGCTGCCCCTGTATCTCCCGAGGTTGCTCCAAGAATATGAATGATTTTATTCTGCTTCTTTGATACATAAGAATAGAATTCACCCATGAATTGCAAAGCTACGTCCTTAAATGCAAATGTTGGTCCATGAAATAACTCTAGAATATATAGAGAATCATTAAGTTTCTTAACAGGTGTTACTTCAGGCGAACGGAAACTAGCGTAGCTCTTGTCCACCATTTCCTTCAGATCTTCATTTGGAATCTCTTCATTCGTGTAGAGAGAGAAAATTTGAAGAAATAACTCCTTATAGCTTAATGTACTCCATTCCTTCAACATCGCTGCTGAAACATGTGGGATTTTCTCTGGAATCATTAATCCCCCATCATCTGCTAAGCCCATGAGTACTGTATCGATGAACCCTTGAGGCGCTACATGGCCTCTTGTGCTAATATATTTCATACGAATCCTCCATTGATATCATTTAGAATAGTTGACCAGAATCCTCGATTTAAATAGATAGTTATATCTATAATACCTTCAGTTGCAAATATAGCCAATCCCTTATTTTTCAGAAGTCCCATATATGAGGTGCCTTCTGAGTCAAATTGTTACTTTCTCTTGTTGTCATTCATGTATGATAGCTAGACATAAGTCTACTCATGATCCCTATAAAAGGAGCCTCGTCCATGATGAAAGCCGCCGTAATTCATAAATATGGTAAACCTACAGTTTTCACAATCAAATCCTTACAGGAACCTATGCCTCGGCCTGATGAGGTACAAATACGAGTTATGGCTTCTTCAGTAAATCCAATTGACTATAAAACCCGCTCAGGAAGTATCTTCTTTATGTCAGGCTTTAAGTTCCCACGAATTCTTGGGGCTGATTTCTCTGGTGTGGTGAGCGCGTGTGGATCTCAAGTTCAACATGTTAAACCTGGAGATGAAATCTATGGTTTCTCATCAGCTGCCACAAAGGGTGGAGCATATGCCGAAGTCATGTGCTGTCCAGCTTCTAAAGTCGCTCTTAAACCAACCCTTCTGAATGATCACCAGGCCGCAGCCATTCCATTAGCCGGACTCACCGCCTATCAAGCCCTTCACAGAGAAGGACATATCTCCTCTGGTATGCGTGTACTTATTACGGGAGCTACCGGTGGTGTAGGACATTTCGCCGTACAGATGGCCAAAGCCGCAGGATGCCATGTTACTGGTGTCTGCCATTCAAGAAACACTAAGCTCGCGACTACCCTCGGTTGCGATGAGGTATTTCCTTATGATCAATCCGATTTCAGAAACAATGACCATCATTATGATATTATCTTTGACGCTGTTGCCAAATATGGCTATTGGCGTTGCCGTCGTATTCTAAAGGTGAATGGGACGTATATATCCACGATTCCCTCACCCTCTATTCTACTGTCGAAATTTTCATCTCGCCGACAAGGTCGATTTATATCCGTGCATGCCAATACAGCCGATCTGGAAATCGTGGGACAATTGAGTAACGATGGGTTAGTGAACCCTTTTATCGAGAATATATTCCCTCTATCGGACATTGCCCAAGCCCATGCACTTAGTGAAACGTCTAGAGTACGTGGTAAAATTATTATTCAAATTCAAGATTAGGAGGTTACCCTTTAATTGATTACGAGAGAACAACTTGAGAATAAGCAAATTTGGATATATGTCGTGTCTCTATTTATTGGAGCTATTGTAGGATTGACGAGCTCTACCCTAAGTTCCTTTCTGTTCTTTACCATTTCTCCCGTCCTAGCAATCCTTCTATATAGTATGTTTGCACAGATTCCTTTTCTTCAGCTACGGGAGTCACTTTCAAATGGAAGATTTATCGGAGCACTACTGATTACCAATTTTATTATTGTACCCATTGTCGTGTGGCTGCTAACACAATTATTCCCACAGACTCCCCCTGTTCTAGTCGGAGTCTATCTGGTCTTACTAACGCCATGTATCGATTATGTCATTGTATTCACTCAATTAGGGCGTGGAGATGAAAAATTAATGTTAGCGGCAACACCTATTCTATTCGTCGTTCAAATGATATTACTTCCGTTCTATCTATGGCTGTTTATAGGAGAAGAAGCGGCTAATATGATGAGAATAGGTCCATTTATAGAAGCTTTCTTAAGCTTAATTGTTCTACCGCTAATCCTAGCTATATGTACGCAAATGTGGGCTATGCGAAGTCCAAAAGGGCATTCCGCACTCACCGTAACCGCTTGGTTACCCGTCCCATTCATGGCAATTACTCTTATCGTTGTCGTAGCATCTCAGATTGAGAAGGTACTTACTGATTTCCAAGTCATTATTCACGTGATTCCAATCTACGGTCTATTTCTTATCATCATGCCAGCGATCGCACGATTCGTCGCCATGCTGTTCCGCTTAGATATCAGAGCAGGTCGAGCACTTATTTTCAGTTCGGGAACACGTAACTCGCTGGTAGTTCTCCCCCTTGCATTGGCCTTACCTGAAGAATGGTCTACCATCGCGGCAGCGGTTATTGTTACCCAGACGATTATTGAATTGGTTGGAGAGTTAATCTACATAAGAGTCATTCCAGGGTTTGATCTACGTAATCGACATAAGCAATAAGATTCCAACCGATTCAAGTGTATAATGACACTCACCAACCATCGGTACATCACAATACAGACCCAATACATCCATTAATAAGAATAATTATAAGGAGAATTACAATGCTACCCAACGCTTCCCTTAACTACGACTTCATTTTTAAACATGCCAAAATTGGCATGGCCATTATTTCTCTTACAGGAAAATTTATAAAGGTGAATTCAACCTTATGTGAATTGTTAGGGTACGAGCAGCATGAATTAATTTCCTTACCCTCACAAGTAAACATATACCAAGACCAAATAGATGAACTTCTTAAGTATGGACAATTCATGGCATCCAAGAACGTCGATCAACATCAATTTGAACAATATTATTCTCACAGATCTGGTAATCGATTATACATAACTATGAATGTTTCTATCGTTCGGGATATCACCGGGATTCCTCAATTTTATTTCATACAATTTGAAGACAAAACATTTCTAAGTCACATGGAGAGTCTGCTTCAGTCTAAGGAAAGCAATCTGATCGAGAAAGAAGATTCTTTCAGGCAATTATTGGAGAAAATCCCCCAATCCGTATTCATTACACAAAAAGGGATTGTTCAATATGTGAATCCAGCGGCGTTACGTTTGGTACATGCGACAAATGTAGACGAGGTTATAGGGATATCCACGACAGTAGTTGTGGATGAGTCTTGTCATGCCCAACTCTACGAAAGAGAAAGAATTTATGAGAATGACCACACGCTTGCCCCAATTTGCTACTTAATCAATTGTTTTAATGGTCAGCAAAAATTAATAGATGGCTTTTCACTTACGATTTCCTATGAGGGAAAGCGCGCAGTAGCTGGAATATTCGAAGACATTACCCAGCAGAAACTACAAGAAGAACAGATTTTGCAATCCGAAAAATTATCCACTGTAGGACAATTAGCTGCAGGAATCGCTCATGAAATTCGAAATCCATTGACCGCGATCAATGGTTTCATGAAACTTTTACGCACGTCAGATCACAACAAGGAACTATATTTTGAAATTATTGAATCCGAGCTTAAACGCATCGAATTTATCGTCAACGAACTACTCATACTATCGAAACCTCAAGCATCGCACACAAGTAAATCTCTTAATATCCTACCAATATTAGAACATGTGATTACTTTAATGAATGTACAAGCGGCCCTTAACAATATCGAAATCATCCCGCTCTTTACTATGACACCCATTTGGATCGCTGGTGATATCAATCAATTAAAACAAGCATTTATTAATTTACTAAAAAATGCGATGGAAGCTATGAATTATGGAGGAACGATCCGCATAACCGTCTATTGTAACGCATATGAAGTTCAAATCGCCGTCCAAGATGAAGGCATTGGAATGTCTCCAGAGCAGATCAAGTCACTTGGTCAGCCATTTTATTCAACTAAGGATAAGGGTACTGGTCTAGGGTTCATGATTACCCAGAATATTATTCACAATCATGGTGGGACTATTGCGGTGGAAAGTGTACTACAACAAGGAACGACGTTCATTGTGACTTTACCTATTATTGCTGAAATCGAAGAATAGATGTAAGCCCTTACTAAATGATAAGTTTCTTTCAGGAAATTACGTATTCCCTCTTTCCAAACACACCATAATATCTTATGGTTATATAGGTAAAAAAAAACAAAAATATATAGGAGTGTATATAATGTCAATTGCACATGCGTCACCCATGACCGGGAATTTATTCAGGAACCGGTTCTACCAAACCATACTCATCTCTAATTTATTCTTACAAATTGGAATATGGGTCAGAAACTTTGCGATCCTTATGTTTGTCACAGATCAGACCAATAATGATCCAATGGCTATTTCACTCATTTCCGTAGTCGAATTCGCTCCAATCTTTGTCTTCTCTTTCATCGGAGGTGCATTCGCCGATCGTTGGAGACCGAAACGAACCATGATTTGGTGTGATTTTCTCTCCTCCGCTTCAGTACTTATCGTCCTCGTTACGCTATTGTATGGTTCGTGGGAAATGATCTACTTGGCTACCTTCGTCTCCGCCATATTATCACAGTTCTCTCAGCCATCTGTTATGAAGCTGTTCAAGCAACATGTCCATCCTGATCAACTTCAACAAGGTATGGCATTGTTCCAATCACTTATGGCTATCTTTATGATCATGGGTCCGGCACTCGGCATATTCTTATATCATCAATTCGGTATTCATATCTCCATCGCCGTGATGGGTGTTGCCTTCCTATTATCCGCTCTGGTGCTCTTCCGTCTTCCAGCTGATGAAGTGGAAGCAACGACTAGCGAACAGAAGACTTTAAATTTACGTAAAGAACTGGCTGATGGCTTTCGTTATGTTTGGAAAAGTCCCGTCCTGAAGATACTAGCAGGTGCATTTGCCATAGCAGGGTTTTCCGTTGGGATCATCCAGACGCTCGGTCTATTCGTAGTCACAGAGCGACTTGGTCAACCAAAAGAATTCCTACAGTATCTCATGATGGTAAATGGTGTTGCTATGCTCGTTGGTGGAGCTATCATCATGACACTTGCCAAAAAAGTATCTCCTCAAGTTCTACTAGCATTTGGTATGAGCGTTAGTGCCCTATGTATCGCCGGTATGGGCTTGTCCAAGAGTATCCCTCTAACGTTGGCATTGCAATTTATAAATGGCCTTACGATGCCGGCTATTCAAATTGGCATCAACACATTAATCCTACAGTGGACAGAACAATCCTATGTAGGTCGCGTAAATGGTGTGCTTAGTCCCATGTTTATGGGAATGATGGTCATCATGATGTCCTTATCAGGGGTTATAAAGGCGAACTTCCCACTGGTTGAAATTTATTGTGTCTCCGGAATTATCATGTTACTGGGTGCTGTGATTCTTGTTCCCATCTTCAAACATAAAGCTGACCCAGCTTTTGCTTCGGGTTCACCGGAGAAAGCTGCGGTATAGATAAACAAATGGGGCTGTCCCAAAAGCCATTAAGAAATGGCTAGGGACACCCTTTTTCGCTTTCTCCCCTGTTTTACACATCCTCAGGTCCACCTAAACATCCGAACGCAAAAAGACAACGAGCTCATGCGCCCGCTGCCTGTTTGAGTACCTTTCTAAGTTCTCGAAGGTCTAAATCCTTCATCCTGAAGATATTCCTTTGCTTCTTTCAGTGTTCCAAGCACCATTTCAATGTTTGGTCCTGTGTAGACATACCATAGGTCGTCGTCACGTGTAAGCGTGAGCGATTCACCATCCTTATTCATCCACACTTCAGTGTCATAAAAAATACTTTCCTGAGTGACGCCGTCACTTTCAGATTCTTTCTCCTCTTCATGCGAAGAGAGTGAACGAATGGAGGCATCGATAAGCGTCTTTATTTGTTCTTCGCTGAATTCACGGATATTTGCAAATCCCTTCTCATCAAGAACATAGCCCTGAAGAAGACCTGCATAGATGAATCCGTTACCGTTGGGATGGATGTGTAGAGCGACTGTCTTTTTATCAGACTCACTCTCCTCGTAGTGAAAATTCACTCGTCCGAGAGAGACATTCTTTCGTTGTAATTCAGGGTAAGATTCTAAAATCTCAAGTTTCTCTTCAAAAGATAACATATGAACCTCCGTGTACGATTATAATGTATCTGATTATATCATATCCGAAGATCATTTCGATAAAACATATCGAAATTAAAACATTCTAATTCCTATAGAGATCAATCGTCCAATGATAGATTGTTTTTCTTTCGTATTGTTCATAGCTTTACGGTTTAACTGTGACACTTCTCTTCTTCTATCTAACACTTGCTGTCCGACTCTACAACGATCTGCTTCTTGCATCAAATGGAGGGCATGTAATTTAACAATGTCCTCATGATTTTGTAATAACACTTTTATAACTCCCCATTTCTTAATGTGAAACCTACCCCATATTACTCAGAAGTGAATCCGCTAACTCCCTACAACTATTCCAATATATTCCTATTTGAGCAGAATAGTAAGTTACAAAATGACTTTAATTCTTTTTTCCGCTGTGGATGATACGTCACCCCTCCATTACTGGAACAAGCAAAAGGCAGCCCTGAGGGGCTGCCTTTCTTGGTTCAACTCATTATCATGCTTTTAATCGCAATCCTTCTTTATCATTATCCATGTCTATAGGTGTCCCGTCGTTCATGGTATTACAATCTTGACCGTTGTTCCGATGCCTATATTAGACTCAATCGTAATCCCATATTCTTGACCATATATAAGCTTCAAACGTTCATCCACATTGTTAATTCCGACTCCACCTAATTTGGATAACCCTTCCAATGTATTATTGTGCGCACTCTTATCTATGGAAGAATCGAATCCAACACCATCATCCTTCACTAGAAAAAGAACATTTCCATCTTCCATTCTCATACAGATGATTTGAAGCAGACCCGGACCATCCTTCTCTCGAATACCGTGATAGATCGCATTCTCCACCAATGGCTGAAGAATTAGCTTAGGGATGACCTTATCAGATAACTCGGGATCGAATTGAATATTATATTGGAGTCTATCGCCATATCGTTCTTTTTGAATAAAACAATATTGTGTAACATGGTTCATCTCATTCTGAATAGACGTGAACTCGCTACCGCCGCTCAAAGATAGTTGAAAAAACTTCGCAAGTGCCTTTGTGGTCGAAATCACACGTTCACTATCATTGAATTCGGCCATCCAGACAATCGTATCAAGCGTATTGTACAAGAAATGGGGATTGATCTGACTATGCAACACGCTTAACTCATAGGATCGAAGATTCTTTTCTTTCTTCTCAATATCTTGCATTAAGTGTTGGATCTCCAACACCATGGTGTTGAAATGCTGGGCAAGCCCTTGAACCTCAGTGACACCTGTCTCGGATACGCTCACTTCCAATCGACCTGTTTTTACCTTTTTCATGGCTTGTTCAAGTCTTTGAATCGGTCTAGTAATACTCTTTGCAAGCAGGGGCGATACCATGACAAATAACGTTAGCAATCCAAGGGCTACGATGACAAATGATCTTAGTAACTGATCACGAATTTGCGCTAGACCATCTAACGAACTAACCCCAACTAAAGTCCAATCTGAATTCCGAAGCTTCGTATGGTATACAAGGAGATTCTGCTTCTTATCATAACCTTCCTTTTCTAGCGTAAACTTTCGTAATTCGTCTATCTTAGCTGCGTTCATGAAATAGGATGGATCTTTGTGATACACGATCTCATTTTGACTATTTACGATATATGTATACCCATTGCTACCTAACTCTAGCTCATTGAGATAGTCTTCGAGTCCTTTATATTGAATATCCAATAGAACCACGCCAAGGTTCCTATTATTCTCATCTTTGATTTCCTGACTCATGGATATCACCCAATTGTCCTTATCCATCGAGAATTTCTGCATTCTTGCAGAGGTCAGAACGGGATTACTGCTATTAATGGCCGCAACATACCAAGGCTCTTTCATCATATCTGAGGTACGCATCATATTCAGTTTTTTCTCATTTGATAAGACATATCCATCTTTACCTATAACAACAACCGATTTAATATAAGAATCCGACATGAGTACCGTATTAATGAACTGAAGTACATCTTCTTCTCCGGATTTATCCTCTGACACTAGCGTTCGAATTGTTTGAGGATTATGCGCAAGCATCGTAGACAATACCTTTAAGCGGTCCACATACATTTCTACGTAAGTGCTACTCTTGGTGATGGCCATCTTCGAAGATTGAATGGATTCTTGCATAACCACCTGAGAAATCCCAACATACAGAACACTACCGATAACCCCAATGGTCACACAACTAATCATCATATAGATCCACGAAATTCGAAATTGAAGAGAATGAAAGAAGGCCTTCATGAATCTTTTATCCGTTCACGATATTGAAGCGGAGAGAGTCCGAACTTCTTCTTAAATGCGACGCTAAAATAATTTGGATTATCGAAACCTACGGCAAATGATATTTCGTACATTTTCATATCCGAAATCAACAATTGAAGCTTGGCTCGTTCCAAGCGAATCGATACCATATAATCTTGAAAAGAGACATTAAACAATCGCTTAAACATGACGCTCATATATCCCGAACTAAAACCCATTTGGTCTGCTAGGATCGTAAGTGAGAAGGCTGGATTCGATATATTATCCTCAACAATCTGGGCTATGGAGACTTTATAACCCGCATCATCACTCGAATAATTGTTATTCATAGTCGTCTTAAATTCCATCACAACATCCTGTAACATGGTTTGTTGCTCTTCCCTCTTCATTTTGTCCACCAATTTACTCAACACTTCGAATACATCATTCTTAGATACGGGTTTAAGTACATAGTCGTCGATCCCAATTTTCAAAGCGGTAACGGCATAATCATAATAGTCATAACCTGTGATAACTGCTATTTTGACATTAGGCTTTAACTCTTTAATTTTTCTAGCAAATTCAAGTCCATTCATCTTAGGCATATTAATATCTAATAGCACCACATCAGGTCGATGAGATTCGAAGAGTCGAAGCCCTTCCTCTCCATTGCTTGCTTCAATGATTTCGGTAATGTTCAACTCACTTAGAGGCACAAATCGTTTAATCCCATTCCTCACCAATTCCTCATCTTCTACAAGCATTAGTGTATACATTCACCAAAGACTCCATTTCTGTATTATTCTACTGCTATAGTAACATATCCGTAGCCTTCCTTTTCCATGTCTGCAAGAGGAACGAACTTGATTGACGCGCTATTAATACAATATCTTTTGCCACCTTTATCTTGTGGTCCATCATCAAATACATGACCCAGATGAATATCGCCCGCTCTGCTTCTTACCTCTGTACGGACCATCCCATATTTCGTGTCTTCATGATATGTAACGACAGCAGGAATAATCGACTTAGTAAAACTCGGCCATCCACAACCAGAATCATATTTATCGCGACTTGAGAAGAGTGGTTCTCCCGTCGCTACATCCACATAAATACCCGGTTCATATTGATCCCAATATTCATTCGAAAAGGCATGCTCCGTATCTTTCAACACTGCGACTTGATATTGTTCATCCGTTAGTTTACTTTTGAGTATCTCGTCACTTGGCTTAGGGTACATTGTTGCATCGATCTGAATTACGTCCTCTTCTTCTGCTGGAATCTCTTGATCATCCAGTATGCTTAGATCAATATGACAGTACCCATTCGGGTTCTTAACTAAATAATCCTGATGATACTCCTCTGCCAAATAGTAGTTAGTGAGGGGTAAGATTTCGGTAACGATCTTCTTATCATATTTATCTTGTTCTTGCTCCACCACAGCGGAAATGATAGACGCCTCTGCCTTATCCTTGTAATAAATACCTGTGCGGTATTGAACACCTCTATCGTTTCCTTGTTTATTTAGGCTTGTTGGATCAATCACTTTGAAATATTTGGATACGAGATCCGTTAGTGTAACTCGCTTCGGATCATACTTCACCTCTACGGTTTCAGCAAACCCACGATCCCCTTGAATTACATCCTCGTACGTCGGATCCTCACCTGTCCCATTAGCATAACCTGATGTGACGTCACTGACACCATAGATACGAGACATATACGCCTCTACACCCCAGAAGCATCCTCCTGCCAAATAAATTGTACTAAGCTCACTCTTAGAGTAATCTACTGTGGCATTAGGATTATTAGATGAAGGGGTTGTTGTACTTGCATTTACTTCACTCTTCGTTCCATTAAGGGGCGAACAACCCGTCGCAAGTAGTAGCAGTAATAATAATGGACCTATCCATGATAATCGTTTCATTATGTTTCCTCCTAGTCCTCTCATGATTAGTTTATTTCTTTCATTGCACTTATAATTTGATCATTAGAATTGTGACCCGGGGCAGTCTTCGCTAACACCCCTTCTGAACCAATATAATAAGACGTTGGGTATCCTCTAACACCGAATTTCTTCGCCCATGTTCCATCCTCATCGATTAATACTGTAATATCTTGATATGTTGTTTGTTTCTTAAACCATTTGCTGAAGTCCTCCGTCGATTGTTCTCCTTTGAAGTTAGGACTTACAATGCTGATGACCTTGAAATCATTATCCTGAGCAGACAATGTATTTAGTTCATCAAGTCCCGCCAAGCAAATGGAGCACCATGATGCCCAATACTTTACATATACTTTATCTCCTGCAAGATCTGCCAGTGCAACTTCATTTCCATTCAAATCCAAGAGATCAAACATCGGTGCAGCCTTTCCTTGATTTGTCGCAGTTTGTTCCGCACCTGAATCTTGACTTGATTTATTAGCGATGCTATTCCCGCATGCTGAAATAACTACCATTGTGGATAATATTACCATTAAACTAATCCATTTCGCTCTTATTTTCATTACAACTAACCTCCTATAGACTTGTTAAATTCAAAAAATGTTGTAATCATATTCAACTTATTTGTCATCAACAGAAATCCCATTAGGATCAAGATGATACCTGAAATCACTTTCAACGTTCCCATGTAACGATATAATTTTTTCAATCGCTGCAGTAATAAGTCAGAGAAAAGGGAAAGGATAAGAAATGGAATCGCTAATCCCAAGGTATAGATCAACATTAGCCATCCACCGAACGCGGATGATCCCTCACTTGCTGAAATGCTCAGAACAGCCGCTAGTACTGGACCAATACAAGGCGTCCAACCAAAGCTGAATGTGAATCCAAGCAGGTAAGCACCTACCAACCCTTTATTTCCCTTCAATTCTAAATGTAATTTCTTCTCACGTTCCATGAAGAACAGCTTAATGACACCTGTCTGGTAAATCCCAAATAGAACGACAATAGCCCCACATACGACAATAAACCAAGAACTATCAATAACACTTCCAAAGGCTCCAGCACCATAGCCCAACAGTATAAAGACGGTGGATATCCCAAGGAGAAAAAAGATCATATTCCCAATTAAAAGAGGGCGTACTTTAAGCTTTCCCAGCTTCATCATCTTAGACTGATTTCCCAGATCTGAACCTCCAAGAAAAGCTAAATATACGGGCAATAAGGGTAAAATGCAAGGTGAGAAAAAGGACAGAATCCCTGCAATAAATACACTTCCGACGTATACCTGTTCTGTCAACACGGTAACCACTTCCTCTTCCTTTACTTATTAAAATTTTAAAGTATTTCATCCAACAAGAACATTCAATCTCATGATCACTTTCTACAAAATCATCATATAACGCAATGAAACCCAAGCTTGTGGGCTTGGGTTTCACATCAATTCAAATTTAATACGCTTCTCCAGATTTTACTGAATAGGGATTTGTGGTTGAGCTGTGGCCGGAGCATAAGCATGTAACATTTGCTGAGCATCTGAATTGTCTAACAGTGCTACTTGATAGTATTTATGTTTATTCTGGTACAGGAAAACCTCATAAGCCATCTCAGTATAATTCTCTATTTGAGCAGCCACCACTCGACGAACTGCGGGATTATTCACTTCAGCCGCTATCATAGTCAGAAGTGATGCATTCGTTTTAAGTGCTCCCAGCATAAATCCACTAATCTGTTCATCCTTAATTTCAGATACAGATTGAACTGGCTTTTTCGGCTGACTTGGCGTAAGTCCGTAGGTAACTTGAATTGCTGTTTCAGGCATTGCATACATCGTAGTATCATGACTTGGCTTATTTCCCGATATGAAACATTCCACGGTCAGATTGTAATGTGACTGAATGAAATTGTATTGACGGTTCAGAATTGTCAACAGCTCGTTGTCCTTAGCCAATGATCTATAGATCACAAATTGATCTAAAAGACCAATGGTACTAGATAATGCTTCATGCATATCTAAAAGCTCATGTCCTCCACGATTGATATTCTGTAACCCTGAAGACTGAGATTGATTATTATTTAGTTGTTGATTCTGCATTAATAATGCCTCCTCTATTAAATTGGATTGTTACACTAACCAACTTATGATGAGTTAATTCGTGCAGAATCATACATACAAATATTGGGAAATATCCTATACTACGCAGTAGAACGCACTCTAATTATAGCAATTCCGGTCTCTCCTTACCATCAAGTGCTGACCAATGAAGGACTTCTCTGGCTGGCTGGGAAAGGCTCTCTGGAGAAATTGACACCTGCCAATGCACGCCACCAATACCGTCAATCGTATCACCATCTTGAATTACCGGACCATTCTGCATCAAATAGTTCGCAATGTTTCGTAGAAAGTCTGCTGCTTCGTTAGGATCGTATACGTTGCGGTCAAATACAATTTCTTGATCCCTAACATCCAATTGCTCCATTCCAACGGTGTCCATCAACAACCAATCCTCTTGCGGTAAATTAAACATACGAATATTCGACCAGAGTTCCATTGGCGCAAGATTCGTCTCCTCATATCTCTCAAATAACTCATCAATTAAGGCGTCAGAAGCCAAACTTTCACCGGCGGGATTAAAGTAGCAGATTGCCTCAGGCAATCGAAGCAACTCCCTTGCGATAGCCGTTATCTTAAGTAACTCTGGGAAAGACTCATAGTCCTCAGGTAATATAGGTGCATCCTCATTTATACGCCCCGCCGCGTAGGTTACACGAATACGAATACATGCTACATGCGCATCGGTAGCTGACTTTGCATCTGGAAATTCCCAAGCTTGTAGAGATGCACGTTCAAGATTTCCCGGATGCGTATGTGGACCGAAGTGCCCCATAGACCATGCACCAAACAACGCAGATTCATCTTTGGGATCACCCATATGATCAGGCCACGGCCGATCTATAATATCAATGTTTATGATGCCATGTACTTCTGGACGATATGCAATCATACAACTCGGCCCACTAAACTCCCATTTCTCGGATGACCCATTAACATTCACCACATCGTATTTCTGTTGTAGAACATCCTTAATTTGATGAATAGACACTGATTCTGACAACAATACGGTAACACCTTGAGCAAATAAACCTTTTGCCATGTTAACCCTCCATTTAGTCGCTATTTACTGTGTAAATTGATTAACCGCTTAGTCCTTATTCGAGCATTTCCATCTTTGCCCCATAAGGTAGGGGAAGCCCCATACTTTCAAGTTCATTAAGAACACGATCAATATGATAGTTATAAATAATAAATTGTGAATCTCTTTGAAGCTCTTCTTCATCTCCACTTACATCACATTGATAAATCCCCAGCCTTAACATATTGTCTACACTCAGAATTTGTTCTCCATCTAATTTCTGAATCATTTTCAAATGTTCATAGATTAACTTATAGGATTCGAATTCATTGATGATGTGCTCTAATGAATCAACCCCATCTTTGATCAAATGAAATTCTTCCTTGGAGATATCTAAATACATCTCTAGCTTCTTCAATTGAGCCCTAAGTTTCTTTAGATTGAACTCTTTCTTAGCCATCAGTTGATCCAAAATATACACCATTTCTTTGGATAACAATCTACGTGCTCTACGAATGTTAATCTCATATTTCGGAGGGAACACCAAATAATTCACCATGACGGCTACACCGACACCAATCAGCGTATCTATAATCCGGTTAATACTGTAGTGAAGTGGAGAATCGCCTTGTAAATTTAACATAATAGCCAAAAATACAATGATAGCAATCGGAATGGACTTATTCCACTTTAGCAGATTACATATATAAATAGCCACGATGCTACCTATAGCACATAACCATATATTCTCAGGCTGTATAGTGGCGAAAAAAAGTCCCGCTCCAGCTCCTACAAAGGTACCCATCACGCGATTTTTTCCAGCTGCGAAAGAATTAGTCACAGAATTCTCCATCGAGATCACCGTTGCAATGGCAGCGTAGAACGGATATTGTAATTGCAGTAAGTTAGCTATAATTAGGCATACCAAAATGGCTATTGCTGTTTTGATATTTCGCATTCCAATGGTTTGTTGCACACAGACACCTCACATTTATACTTGAAAAGAGAACTATTATACTTCGTAGCTTGAGGTTCTGCAAGTACATGTCGTTAACTAATATCTGTTCATCATGTTATGATATAACACAATAGATATAACACAATAAAGAACACAACCCAGCATCCTCAGCTTAAGTTGTGTTCTTGTTCCTTTTTACGAAATTAACGCTGATCTTCCCAAAAGTTAACAGGTGTCATTCCTTCGGTAATAATCTCGAATGAATATCCTTCTTTCTTCAGGGATGCGATAATCTGTGGAAGTGCCTTCAAAGTCGGTTTCTGATCATGCATAAGAATGATTGGTGTCACCTTTGACTTCTCTAATTTATGAACCTGATTCATGACACTGTTGTAGATCGAGGCAGTCGCCTCTTTATATTTCCAATCCAACGAATCAACATTCCAGTCCCATAAATGATACCCCTGCCCAAGGACTTTATTGCGGAAAGATTGTGTGAAATATGGTTTACTTCCATACGGTGGACGAATGATTGTAGACCTAACCCCTGTAATTTTCTCAATATACTGATTATCTTTGTCCATTTCAGCTAACGCTGCGCTTGGTGATTTATAGAACTTATCTTTCACATGCGTAAGACCATGCAATCCAAGTGCATGACCATCAGATAATGTTCGCTTAACTGCACTCGGATATTTCTGAACATTGTTTCCTATCATAAAGAACGTTGCCTTCACCTGATTTTTTTCTAAAATATCAAGCAACTGCCCTGTTGTTGCAGTCGGACCATCATCAAACGTTAAATAAACGACTTTCCCCTTAGGTACTGTTGGTTTGATGGTTGGTTGTTGCACAGGGTTCTCAATCGGCTCTTTAGGTTTCAGCTTTTCTGCGAACTTCGTTATAAAATCTTCCTTACTAAGTGTAGCGGTCCTGTCTTGTATTCTAAGTAAGTTTGCTTGGGATTCATAAGAGATACTATATCCGAAATAGTTGGATACTACGCGCACAGGAATCATTAACTTCCCATTACGGTTAAATGGTTGAATCGTCTCTTCTCTACCATCGGACATAACAGCCTTATTATCTTGTTGATACACGATCAACGAACCTTCATTCCCCGTAATTGTAACAATATGTACCGTCCCTGACATCTCTAGATGTAACGCTTCTGACAACTCTCTCAAAGGAACATAAAATGTATTATGCATCGAAACAGCTTCAATATCACTAACCTTATCATTAATACTAAGCCTTAGCGTAGAGACATCTAATGCCTTTACCGTATTCCCCATACACAGACCAATAAGTAACATACATAACCAAATAAAAGGTAATTTCTTTAAAGACACTAGCGATAACTCCTATCTATAGTAGATTCTGTATAGCAACCATAACATAGATAGTCTAGTTGAAATTTGATAGATTGTAACCCCGGAGTAAAGGAATTGTTACTTATTGAAGAAGAAAGTACAAGATGAGTGATCATTTGCTTGAAAAGATTCAAAGAAACCCCTTGAAGAATGATACTCTTCAAGGGGTTTCTCACATGATAAGCATCATGTGTTTAGAAAAAATCATCTGATGGGTTCTGCTTTTTAACAGTGGCATCGGCTTTATTGTTGTTATTGTTGTTATTCTTTTTAGCTTCTGCCTCTTTAGCAGCAGCTCGAATGGCACCATAATTTTTTTTAACGGTTTGTTTCTTATCCGTCTTGTTCCAACGCGTCCAACCTTTACTACCTGTTCCTCTACCTGTTCCACCCTTAGCTTTACTCATATCATCACTCCATAGTTTTTCGTATGTTGAGTTACTTATTTCACTTTCCCAATAGATTGAATTAAAGTTCTTACTCCCATACTCTATAATTTCTGAACTTATCATGATCATGAATATATGGGTGTTCGTCTTTAGTTCATTCTATCCAATTAGATATATTCATTACATGCTATATTCCTCTTTTTGCAACAAGTGAATTCATACTCTCTTCTATTATAGCATCATCTGACCCATGACTTTGTATTCCACCATCATAAAATAAACATTTATATTGAAATCAAGAACAACAATCACTCGTCAGGCTTAATCAAATATATTTTAACCCTTCATTTTGTGATAATAAATGGTGTGGGTGATTATGGTTATTTGTATAATTTGGTTTATTCACAACTTTTATCCAATCGTTTACGTCTAACCTACTAGATCCTATATATCCAGTGGATATAAGTTCAGAACCCAATAAACAATGAGGAGTATAATATGAAAAAATGGTCTGTTTTCCTTAGCTTTATCGTTGTTCTTACTTTAATATCTAGCCTACCTGTCTCTGCAGCTGCAGTCGATAAGACCTCCAACATCCAATCCTTCGACCCTACGTCACTAGTTAAAAATGATGGCACCTATTGGGTATGGGGTGGTAATCAATCCGTTCCCACGCAATTTCAAGGAATGACAGATGTAATGATTACCTTTGGTAATGATTATGTTATGAAGAAGGATGGATCCATCTGGTATATGGGAAGAAATCAATCATTATCAAGCACTCAAATTAATGAGGTCAAGAGTCTAAATCATATTAGCACATTTTATTATTCCTATGGAGATGAGTTATTTGCCTTAGGTGCCGATGGGAAAATCTACACAGCTGTGCATACCGATGGCAAATTAGACCCTACTCAATTTGTTCAAATTAAGGGAATAGACAAGGTAACTAACATAAGTAGTTATTATGATTTCAGCAAGCGAGAAGGCGAATTACGTTCGATATTTCTGAAGGATGATGGTACAGTATGGCATGATCAGAATGCATTACAATCTTTTGTACGCATCGCCTCTCTCAATGATATTACTTCTATTGCCACAAACATCGCACTGAAGAAGGACGGAACCGTCTGGAGATTGCCGTGGACAAGACAATTTAACGAAGATACCCAGGTAGATACAATACCTACTGTAATAAGTGGACTACGTAACATTAAGATAATCAAATCCAATGGTAACTCACATATGGCTATTGATGATCAAGCCCGCCTGTGGTTCTGGGGAGTCACGATAACCGGTTACTCGGACGGAACAACATATCACGACGGGAAGGCCCCAGTATTATTAAGCAATATTAAAGATGTAAAGGATACTTTTGTCGTTGAACGCTCTCTGATCGTTCAGACTCAGTCAGGAGATGTTTATGAAACATCTATCGAAGGTACATCCCTACCTGTGAATGCAAAATTCACGCTACTGACTTCTAATGTTAATCTGATCAAACAAGGAAACCGCTCTATCATCATGCAAAAAAACGATGGAACGCTTTGGGGTTGGGGTGTCAATAAGAATGGACAGTTAGGTTACGGAGACTACGAATTTATGCATAGCAATGCTGTACCCATGCAAAAACCTATTTCAGTTCAATTAAATGGAGAATCGGTAGCTTTAAATACGGGTGTCATTATTCGGAATTCTCAAGCCTTCATTCCGCTTCGTTCCGTATTTGAGAAGCTAGGGGCTACGATTACATTTGAGGAAATGAGTAAAGTCGTAACCATTAAACGTTCTGACGTGGGCACGCCTCCTCTCACGATAAGTATCAATATCAAATCAGGAGTAGTGACCGTCAATAACAAAGCTGTTAATCTTCAAAATGCTCCTTTCGGCGTAAATGGCACTTCCTACCTCCCGCTTCGTTTCATTAGCGAAACACTCGGAGCAAAGGTCGATTGGGTACAACAAACAGACAAGATCTCCATTACAATGAAATAGACTGTTCAAAAGATGCATCGAGTCATAACCAAAACGGCAAGCCACTCCCTGCTTCATGCAGTTCGTGCTTGCCGTCTTTGCTATTCGTATGGACAACGTAAACACGATCTCCTCTCACTTAAGAAAGAAGAAATGAGTTTATGAGTTCTTCTTCATGAAGTACAGTTGGAGTAGAGCAATGATTCGCCGTACTACATACTGACAGCATATAATCTGAATTCACTTGACTTGTATTAAAGAAATAAGGGCTATCATTCTGCTCCTTATCTATCGTAATTTCATTCCTATCATTAATATCCATTGAGAAAGAATTTAAGGGAATATGTAGCCCTTTACCTACAGCCTTGATATAACTTTCCTTTAGCGTCCACAGTTTATAGAAATAATTCCGTTGCTCCGAGCTGTCCTTCTGCATTAAATCCTCATATTCTCTTAGTGTAAAAAACCGCTTGGCAATCTCCAAATTAATATCTAACATTTGTTCTATGTCTATGCCAACCACATGATGATCTATCGCACAAGCAACCCATTCCCCTGAATGGGAAAGATTGAACTCAAAATTAGAATGCGATTGTAAATATGGTTTATGATATGTATTTTCGCCAAATCTAATATCACTATTAGGAATATTTAGTTGATCGATTATGATTGATCTTATTAGCAATTCTGCAATAACTGACCTGTGAACATCGTCAAATATTCTGAGTTTTGATACTTTGTTCTGTCTATCTATCGATAAATAGGGTAGCATTTTGTTAATTAAGGAAGGATCTATTGCTGTATTAATATTAACGATATATATTCCTACCATTGAGTAATTAACCTCCACCAAATCTAAGTTCCATCATCCCATCGTGCACATAGCTGTCAACGAATTCTCTATTCTTACTCATTATCGATGATGTTATCTATTACTTCTACATACTTCTCTAGATCCCCTTCTAAAAGCCTGTTCCAGAGGTTTCCTTATGCCATCTAAAATTTACCCACTATTCACTTGATCCTCTTATATCCGAATTAAAAAAACCACCATCTCTTACGATGCTGGTGTATTTGCTAATTCAATTGATCATGAAGTACTTGTAGCTCTTCTTGCGTAAGATCTCTCCATTGTCCTTGCTCTATACCTTCAAGGCATATATTCATAATTCGAATACGTTCAAGTCTTAACACGCGATAGCCAAGAGCCTTGCACATTCGACGAATTTGAAGATTAAGACCTTGCGTAAGAATGATGCGAAACTCCCTCTCGCCCATTCGAAATACTTCGCAGGGTTTGGTTGTCACATTAAGAATATCTACCCCATGGGACATTTCTTCAATGAATTGTTCCGTAACTGGTTTATCGACATTCACGACATATTCTTTCTCATGACCATGCTCTGCACGCATCATTTTATTGACGATATCACCATCGTTTGTAAGTAAGATCAACCCTTCCGAGGCTTTATCCAATCTCCCAATAGCAAATATTCGAGAAGGATGGTTAACAAACTCTATAATATTGCCTTTAACTTGTGGAGCCGCAGTGCAAGTAATCCCTATGGGTTTATTCAACGCAATATATACAGGTTGTTCTCTACTTGGTATAGGTGCACCATCAATTAGTACCGTGTCTCCATCAACGACATCATCTCCGGGCTCACAAGTGACATCATTGATTGTAATCCTCCCAGATGCTATTAATCTATCCGTCTCCCGCCTAGAACAATAACCCGTCTCGCTGATGTATTTATTGATTCTCACAGTTGATCAGACCGATGCACGAGCTGAAACCGTTGACAAACAACAAGCATTTTCGAATTAAAAATAAGATTCATTTGTTGAAGTCCTTCCGTGAAGAATGCTTCATGAACTTCACGCCAGTACTCCAACGAACGGTCTCCCTCACCTTCAAGAAAGGCATGTTCAGCACTCACTTCATCATACGGAACAACTTCCACCGATGTAGTGACTACAATGGACTTCGCTATGTCGTCGCCATCAAGGATAATATTATATTGTCCTACGAATGGAAGAGGCTCGTTTTCTATTTCGTACAGTTCATAGCTCGAGGCTGTGGCTGTTTTAGTTCCTAATAATACTAAATTCGATAGCTCATCAGCTAATTCATTTGTATATCCAAATTTCCATGCGTCATAATGGTTGGGCACATTCGGGTTCAGTACCACATATCGTTCCCACAGTTGTTTCGCAGAGTTATTATCCATTCTATTACCTCAATCTATTATTTTATTTACCATCTATATTAACATAAGAACACCTCTCGGATCATAGCACATTGCCAGGATTCAAAGAAGTGTTACCTTATCTGAATAATCAAGAGAATGAGTTAATTACCTTGGATTATGACTCAAGACTAACCCTCAAAAAAACCTTTCCCTCCCACAGGACACAACTTGGTTTGTTCTCCAAAGCCTGCAATCAAAGGTCTTCCACGTTGAATGATCGCTTTAGTCTCCTCTATCATAAGCGAATCCTTATGATCAGATTCATCACGCCATATCTCCGTCACCCATACTGCTTCAGGTTCACTATCGGAAATGTTGACGATGTACAATTCGCAACCTTCAACAGTTTCCATTAGCGTTGCAGCCTCTAAGAGCACTTTAACGAGAGCGTCTCGTTGCCCTGCGTGGGCAATGACTTTACCGAACAATCCAAATTTGATCATGTTTATCATCCTTTGCTATGTATTAGGCTCATATGGAATCGGTTCGTGTACTGTCCATTTCCCGGTAGTATTCCCCTAGTCCCAAGGTCACTTCCACCATCTTCTTCAGAAGTACATTAGGCTCGATAATGGTAATCGACTTCCCATAAGGGAGTAGAAAATATGGCACGTACGTCATAAGTGATTCCATACCCAATTTAAATTCTGCTACTGTAGGAGAACGTTCTATGAGCGCATGTCCAAATAACCAATGTTGACATAAATCGTTAAGTGCTTGTTCATAACCCTGAATCCTTACTATTATAAGCGATTCCGATTCGAGAGAATTAGGGAGCAGGCTGCTTATCAGAAAGTCCCGCGCCGAGAAATCCTCTGGTCTCTGAAAGTAATACTGTGTCAGTTCTAATGATTGGATACGATCTACGCGAAAGCTACGCGGTTCCTGCCGCTTATGACAGTACCCAACGACGTACCAATGCCCCTTCCAATATATGATTCCATAAGGATCGATACTTCTCACACAGGATAACTCATCTTTCCCACTCGTATATTGCATTTCCAATGTTCGGTTATTGGCAACAGCTAACTCTAATTGTTGTAGAGACGATTGTTGGAACACATCGACTGGAGGATGAATCACGGATAATCCATCTGAGTGTCGCTCCATATGCTCCAATTGTTCCTCATTTGTATATAACTTTAATTTATCAATTGCACGGTTCAACGTTTCTGCGAACGGATAACCCGCCTCTTTCGCAAAAGTAGATGCTTGTATGAGCGCTTTTTGCTCGTCCATATCAAACATTAACGGGGATTCTGAGAAGTTCTCTAGTATCCGGTATCCACCATAATGTCCGGAGTCAGCGATAATAGGCACCCCACTTGCACAAAGAGAATCAATGCATCGGTATACCGTTCGAATATGTACTTCCAATTCATCCGCAAGCTGCTGAGCAGTCTTTTGCTTTCCTGACTTCAGCAACCATAGTATAGAGAGCATATTATCTGCTTTCGACATAAAGTTACCGACACCTTTCTGCTTTATTGGATTGAATTATACCCATTATCTGGACGATACTCAACTCCGGATATGCAATCTTTCTATCGTAGTGGTTCCATTCCTCTTGCCACCCAATCCTCTCGTGTTGGACCGTATACATCAGGCACACGTAACCCAGCCTGGCGCATAAGAATTGTCATCTGTCCGCGATGATGTACTTGATGCATAATTACGAAACGCAGTGATGCACCGTTCATCCATTTCTCACCCCCCATATTCATGGTCTCTGTAAGTTTCGTATCTGTCCACTGTGACTTTATGGCATGAATCATGTCCCTACTGATACGACCATATTCATCAAGAACGGACTTTGCCAACGGCGGTATATGCTCACTCTTCGAAGGAGCCTCAAAAGACAATCCCATCGCTGTCAGATAGTTGACCGACTCCACAAGATGCCAAGCAATCTCTCCTAACGTTCGATAGTCAGAAGCAATTACCTGCAATAACGATTCATCCGTCAATACCTTAAGCACGCGTTCAGTGATTTCAGACTCTCTAATCCACTCTGCAACAAAATCATCTATTCTTACAAACATACACTTCTCCTCCAGCACTTCAATATATTGTTCATATATCTACTATAATTCACCTTCACTGACATCTATGGTCAGTGAAGATATACGCTACAACACTGGTGAAGTATTCAACTTCAAACTATTGAACAATAAATAACCCGCTCAGGTATATACCAGAACGGGTTATTTTCAATACTTATCAGTGAAAATTACTATATTATTTCATTATTTTGCAAATATCATTTGTGAATTGTACTGGGTCAACAACTTGCAATCCTTCGATCAACAACGCTTGATTGTATAAAAGGTTCGTATACAAACTTAGTTTGTCTTTATCGTTGGCATAAGCATCTCTTAAGGATTGATACACTTCATGATTAACGTTGATTTCCAATACCTTATCGGCTTTGGCATCTTGACCGTTAGCCATTCCCATTAAGATTTTTTCCATTTCAATGGTTAACTCACCTTCAGAAGATAGACATACCGGATGGGATTTCAGTCTCTTCGACGCTTTCACGTTAGTGACTTTATCCGTTAGGATACCCTTCATCGCTTCGAAGAGCTCCTTGTTATCGTTCTCTTCAGCTTCCGTAGGCTTGTCATTCTCATCAACTTCGATACCCAGATCACCGCTTGATACAGATCTGAATTCTTTCTCTTTATAACTCATGATCATCTTGATCGCGAATTCATCGATATCATCTGTGAAGTATAGAATCTCATAACCCTTATCTGTTACGATCTCTGTTTGTGGCAGTCTATCAATTCTTTCCATGGAATCACCAGATGCATAGTAGATGTACTTCTGATCTTCAGGCATTCTTGCTACGTATTCATCCAAAGTAACCAGCTTTTTCTCTTTGGAAGAGAAGAACATCAACAAGTCTTGTAGCAAATCTTTATTCATACCGTATTCATTGTATACTCCGAATTTCAACTGTCTACCAAAGGCACTAAAGAATTGCTCATATTTCTCGCGCTCATCCTTCAATAGGCTTTGCAATTGACTCTTGATCTTATTCTTAATATTCTTCGCAATGAGCGTCAACTGACGATCATGTTGAAGCATTTCGCGGGAAATGTTCAGAGATAGATCTTCTGAATCAACCATCCCTTTAACAAAGCTGAAAAAGTCAGGTAGCAAGTCAGAACACTTGTCCATGATCAACACACCATTGGAATACAATTCTAAGCCTTTTTCATACTCTTTGGTGTAATAGTCAAACGGTGTATTCTCCGGAATGAATAGAATGGCATTATAGACTACAGCACCATCGGCACTGATATGAATATGTTTGAGAGGCTTATCGAAACCGTAACGTTTCTCAGCATAGAAGTTATTATAATCATCTGCTGTAAGCTCATTCTTATTTTTGCGCCAGATCGGAACCATGCTATTGATGGTTTCTTCTTCAATAACTTCCTCTAGCTCATCTTCGCTACCTTCTACAGGTCGTTGTCCTTTGGCATCCATCTTAATCGGGAATTTAATGAAATCCGAGTATTTCTTAATGATGGTTTTCAAACGGTATTCTTCAAGATACTCATCATATTGATCATCTTCGGTATTCTCTTTAATGCTCAGAATAATCTCAGTACCTACAGTATCCTTCTCACATGGCACAATCGTGTACCCATCAGCGCCTTCAGATTCCCATTTGAAAGCTTCATCACTACCTAATGCTTTACTAATTACTGTAACCACATCAGCTACCATAAAGGCTGAATAGAACCCAACACCGAATTGACCAATGATATTGTGTCCATCTTTCGCTTCGTTATCTTTCTTGAATGCTAATGAACCACTCTTCGCGATCACACCCAAATTGTTCTCAAGCTCTTCTTGTGTCATCCCCATACCGGTATCAGAGATCGTAAGCGTTCTATTAGCCTTATCTGCTGTTACTTTGATATAGTAATCTTCCTTGTTAAATACGATTTCCTCATCAACTAATGCTTTATAGTACATTTTATCGATCGCATCACTGGCATTCGAAATAAGCTCTCTTAGGAAGATTTCTCTTTGCGTGTAGATGGAGTTAATCATCATTTCTAGTAATCTTTTCGATTCTGCTTTAAATTCTTGCTTAGCCATGAATAATAGTTCCCCTTTCAATATGAACAAATAGAGTTGTCTTCTAGTTAATAATACATGCTGTAAGTTTATACTTAAAATCGCTCTTTCAAACAATTAGCACTTCGATAGGTAGAGTGCTAATTCTTATTTTTACACATCGTGATTATTGTTGCAACATCTATTGTTATAAAAAAATCCACCCTGCTCAATTGAACATGGGTGGCTTCCTGCAATGTATAGAATCTAAGTCATGATTTATTACCCAACTGGCCGCTTTACTGTCAGCACCTCATATGGTTCAATCTTAAATTCCTCATGTAATACTACCTCACGAGTGACAGCATGCCATTCTTCCCCTAATGCGGAGATGGACTGCTCGTTTGCAGAATAATTTTGAATAAATAGAAACTCTGCATTCTCGCTTGTACGTGAGTCTATCAATACGCCATTTGGAATCGCTACATCAACAACGCGATGTAAATCCATACGATCAATCAATTCTCCATAGAAATCATCATAGAATGACTGTTCAAATTGAGTCGCAATATAGTAAGCTTCCCCACTGCCAAGGCTATGCTGTGTAAGAACAGGCTTACCTGCATAGAAATTCTCAGTGTACTCCATAAGCACCTTCGCGCCATTCAATTGAACAAGATCGCATAACATGCTACAACGGTATTCACCCTGAAGCTTGCCATTACCAAACGCCATCACTACTTTGCCGTTATTGTGCTCCTGATCGTATAAACCATCGATCTCCTCGGAAATAATACCCACAACATCAGTCAATTGATGTGGAACGGGACCTAGATGACAGAGGTCATTCTCGTTCACGATTCCGCTCCAATACGTGAGCACCAAGGTGCCACCTTGGTGGACGAATGCCTGTAGCTTACGTTCAATGTCTCCACGAAGCATATAGATCATCGGTGCGACGACCAACTTGTAGCCTGCGAAGTCACATTCCATATCTACAAAATCTACTGCGATCCCTTGTTGGTGGAAGGAACGATAATGGGATTGAACCGCTTCTTTATAGCCCATTCCAATGTTGCGTGGACCTTGTGAATCTTCAATTGCCCACTTATTCTCCCAATCATAGATGATAGCTACTTCAGACTTTGTCTGTGAACCAGCCACATCAGGGAGCTGCTTCATCATCTCCCCTAGCTTAGCTACCTCTTGAAATACACGCGTCTGACTACCGCCATCATGAGATACGACAGAACCATGAAACTTCTCACTAGAGCCACGACTCTTCCGCCATTGGAAATATTGTACCGAGTCAGATCCATGTGCAATCGCCTGCATGGAGGACAAAATGTGCATGCCTGGCTTTTTCAACTTAGACACGCTTTGCCAATTCGTTGAGCTTGGCGAACTCTCCATTAATAAGAAGGGCTTGTTCTTGATCGAACGCATCATATCATGAAACATAGCCGTATCAATTGCAATATCAAGATCTGATCCTTTATGCCATGTTGGATAGTTATCCCATGATACAATATCAATGACATCCTTGAACTTGAAGTAATTCAATCCATCATAGTAATACATAAAATTAGCGGTTACAGGGAGTTCTGGATGGTAGGATCGAACTGCACGGACTTCATGCTCCAAGAAATCAATGGTACGGTCCGTTACGAATCGTTTCCAATCCACATTAAGCCCGTGTGTTGCACTCTCTCCCTGTGGTGATGGGGATTCAATCTGCGACCAATCCGAATACGTATGACTCCAGAATGTCGTCCACCACTGTTCATTCAATTGATCAAGTGAACCATACTTCTCTTGCAACCAGCTTCGGAATTCAGCCTGACACAACGAGCAATGACATTCTCCACCATACTCATTCGATATATGCCATAACACTACAGCTGGATGATGCGCGTAACGCTCTGACAACCTCTTATTCAGTTGCATGATCTTGTCACGATATACAGGTGACGTATAACAGTGGTTATGACGACCTCCATATAATGCATGCTGTCTCGTTTCCGATACGCGCAGTACCTCAGTATACTTCTGCGCTAACCATACTGGACGTGCGCCTGAAGGTGTAGCGAGAATGACAGATATACCATTGGTATGCAACCTTTGAATCACATCGTCTAGCCAATCAAATTCATAGCAACCTTCCTGTGGCTCAAGCATAGCCCAAGAGAATATACCGATTGACATCACATTGCATCCAGCTTGTTTCATGAGTTCAATATCTTGCGCCAATACTTCTGGGTACTTGAGCCATTGCTCTGGGTTATAATCGGCGCCATGCAACAATCCTTTTTCAACTAACTGATTCACCGTAATATCCACCTCTTCGCTTTATTTCACTGATCCTAACATACCTTGCACAAATTGCTTCTGCATTAAGAAGAAAATAACTAACGTCGGTACAGTCGTAATAACAATGGCTACCATAATAACACCATAATCTGGATTATACGATGAGGCTAACGAAGATACAACCAACGGAAGTGTCTTCTTATCCTGCGTCTGCAACACGATTAACGGCCACATGAAACTATTCCAATAATTCATAAAGGTAATGATGGATGCTGCGGCATAGATCGGTTTCATCGTTGGGACAAAGATTCGGAAGAATAAACTCCATTCACCAAGTCCATCCACTCGTCCTGCCTGAAGTAGCTCACGTGGGAACGATTTCGTATTTTGCATAAAGAAGAATATCATAAAGGCCGTCGTCATCGACGGTAATATCACCGCAGTAGACGTATTCAACAATCCCGCTTGGCTGAACATCCGGAACATTGGAATCATCACAGCTGCGAATGGCATCATCATCGAGAGAAGTAGCACTCCAAACAATCGATCTTTACCTTTCGTGCGATAGATTTCAAATCCATAACCAGCCATAGAACATAGCACCAATGTACACAATGTTCCTATAACCGCGATCATAAGCGACATTTTAAATGAGTTACCAAGACTTGTTATCTCCAAAAGCTTATTAATATTTGTAGATAGCATATTACCTATTTTCAACTTCCCTTTTACAATATCCGATGAACTGTTTGTCATTCCGACCAGCATCCATAAGAATGGAAACAGCGAACAAACCGTAGCTAGTATCAAGAACGTGTGAACCATCATCAATCTTATGCGCTTCATTTCTTGTCACCTGCAACTTTCATCTGAATAAAGGCAAGGACAGCTACCATAAACACAATTGCATAAGATACGGTCGCTGCATAACCAAAGTTCGGCGTATACATAAACGATAAATTGTAGATATATTGAGATATCGTCATGGTCGCATTACCTGGTCCACCAGCTGTGATGTTAACGACCTCATCGAACAATTGCAGTGTGCTACTAGTCGATGTAATCATCGTAAGTAGAATGATTGGCTTCAATAAGGGTACTGTCATCGTAAACAGTTGTCTTGTCTTCGATGCGCCGTCAATCGATGCCGCTTCATATATGCTAGGGTCAATATTTTGCATAGCAGATAAATAGAAAATCATGTTATAGCCTGTCCAGCGCCAAGTAATGGCAACTATAATAACGACGCGCGACCACACAGGATCTAACAACCATGCGATTGGGACATCAATCATATTCATCTTCATCAGCAACTGATTAACAATGCCATCCACTGCGAATATACTCTTAAACAATATGGAATAAGAGACTAACGAAGTTACACAAGGCAAAAAGATTGCTGTTCTATAAAAGCCTTTAAATCGTAGATTGGGTTTATTTAATAAGTTGGCAATCACAAGACCAAGTATCAACATAATGGGAACTTGAATCGCAAGATATAATAACGTATTAAATGTAGCCTGTTTGAAGATAGGGTCAGAAAATAACCTTACATAGTTATTGAAACCGACGTAATTATAAACAGATCCCTTACCCGACTGAAACGATAGTAATAAGGATTGATACATTGGATAGAAACTAAATAATAGAATCAGCCCAGCTGGCACGGCAACGAATAGCCAACCTGTGAGTGACGCGTTCTTCCATTTACTCTTCATGAAGTCACCTGCTAGTTTAGATTGGAAAAACAGTAGACAGTGTAGTCTGTTTAATAAATAAACTCGCACACCATCTACTCTGGTATAACTACCTCAAGAATTACCTTATTGAGCTTGAAGCTCGAATAGCTTTTGTACATTTTTCAAGACTGTCGTAATGTCAGTACCATTCAGCAAACCTGGGAGCTCGTTCTTCAATGCATCTTTTGCTTCTTGCGTGTACATACCAAATGAAATACCAGGAACCTCTGTGGACCACTTGGTGAAGTCTTGATAGATGGCTTGGCCACCAAAGAATTCCGATTTCTGTTTGTATACTTCACTCGAGAATGCAGGCGTGAATGAACCAACACCACCATTTTCATTAAGGAATCTTTCGTAGAATTCACTATTACCACCTATTGTTTTGCTTAAGAAGTCCTTCGCAAGATCTTTATTATTCGATCCTTCCATAACAAACCAACTAGACCCACCTTCATTGGATGCATTCACTGCGCCTTCCAAATTAAAGCGAGGAATAGGCGCTACTGCCCATTTGCCACTTTGATCTTTGGCATCCATAATCGATGCAATCTGCCATACACCAGATATGACACTAGCTGTGTCCCCAGCATTAAAGCTACCGACAAATTCACTCCAACCTGTAACTGGTTTCGCAATGCCAGAATCAGAAATGGCTTTATACACTCGCATGGTCTCTGTCATCACAGGATTGTCTACAAAGTTACCCTTATTGTCCGGTGTAATAAACCAAGATCCTGCAGACTGTAACATGATTGCGTGTATAGCTTCTTCATTTGGATTAATCGTAGTCATATATTTGCCAGTCTTCTCTTTCACAACTTTACCGATCTCGATGTACTCATCCCAAGTGATATTCTCCAAATCTGCAGCCTTATAGCCTGCTTGCTCGAGATAATCCGTTCGATAGAACATTCCTGTGACACCAATATCAAAAGGCACACCATAGACCTTGTTATCAATTGTAAGTGCATCCACTTTGTATGGAGAGAACTTAGTGAAATCTACTTTATCTGTAAAGTCTGTAAACGTATTCGGGAATGCCGTTATATATTTCTGAATATTTACGTCATTCACTAGAATAATGTCTGGCAAGCCATCCTTCACGCCTGCTGCAAGGTTCGTATTGAGCTTCTGCTCCATATCAATTTTGGCCATATCGATGATTTCAAGTTCAAAGTTTGGATTTTCCTTCTGGTAGAGTTCCTCTGCAATTTTCAGTGCAGCTCCATTAAAAGATGGATCCCATGCCCATGCAACTACCTTCTGTTTATCAGACGATGTTCCCGCTGATTCTTTTGACGATGTTTCATTGGAAGAATCTCCGCAAGCTGCTAGCATCGATCCTGTAAGCGTTAACATTAATGCCGTAGAAATTATCTTCTTCATATAACTTGGCCCCTTTATCTGTGTTTATTTTGTGTCTGTATCCGCTCTCATGATTAATGATAAAGAATTTAAACAATCCCGTATAATAATAATTCACTCATTAGTAGAATTAATTTTAGTTTTGTCTTATCGCTAACAAGTATTCATTAGCAAAAATTATTGATTATGATATTTAATTCATATTTCAATCCAATCCTATCTAAAATAATTGCAACTTCAATTGTTTATATGATTAAATGATTAAATGTTACGTATAGAATTATTCAGACTTGAGGTGTCCTTATGTTAAACCGCTCTTCAAATTACCGGGTCATGATTGTAGATGATGAACCCATCCTTCGTATGGGGATATATCACCTTTGTAATTGGAGTGAATATGGTATTGAGTTCGTAGCACAAGCTTCTAATGGTTCGGAAGCATTACAATTAATTGAGCAGGTTAACCCCCATGTTGTCATTACGGATATTGTTATGCCTGTGATGGATGGTGTTGAATTGACCAAGCTTTTACGCAAACGTTTCCCTGATATTAAGCTTGTTGTGCTTAGTAGCTATAGTGAATTTGATTATGTTCGTGAAGTATTTAAATACGGTGTAACCGATTATTTACTTAAACCCAAAGTTACTGCCGAAGAGCTTGTGACACTTATTCAATCTTTATGCAGTAATCTAGACACGTCCCTTGTATCACATACTCCGAATCCAAAAGTTCCAGATTTAGGACTTCTAATAACTGAATGCCTCCTAAATAAGGGTGATCGGCAATTGGAGTTTTTGAGTGAGTTATCCAATCATTTTACAAACAATCAATTTCATATTGTAAAATGTAGCTCTTCTCTTCTGTTGTCCAAAACAAGTATGACACAAACAGAACTTGAAAGATCAATTATAGACCTAGCCCAGACCTATCTAGGCGATTTTAGTCATGCCAGCTATTTTCTTAATAATGAATGCTCCTTAATTATCAATGCTGATCAAGATCAAATGGAAAATTTCATGATAGCACTTAATCAGTTCACAAGTAGTGCGAAACAATCGCTACAATACGTAACATTCGTTCTTTCTCATGCATTTTCTATCTTAACAAGTCTCCCTTCCGTGAACGAACGACTGTCACTTTGTACAGGTAAAATGATTTATTTCAATCACAAGCACTACATTTCGGAAGGAAGCATATCCCTTGACATCGCTACAATTCCATTTGATATTGTGGAATTTACATCTTTCATTCACAATCTAGATTTTGAACAGTCCAAGAATAAATTGAAAGCGCTTTTCCAACAGATTGAATCAGCACAAGCCTCAGACGAGTACAGCTTGAAGCGATTTTGTCAGAATCTAATCTATACGATCATCAATACCATCGAACAGATGAAGTTGCCTTATTCGGAATTAGGTTCTACGAAGATAAAGTTATTTAAGACCATTGATCTAGCTGTTGATGTAGATGAATTATTGCAGATTATAAACCAGTTCATTGATCAAATCGAAATGGAGATCAGTGCAAAGGCTGGACGTCGGAATACAGCTATACTGAGTCGAATCTATGATTATGTGAATGAGAACTATGCACAAGATATTATGTTGTCAGAGCTAGCAGCAGAGCTACATCTAAATTACAGCTATCTCTCCTATTATTTCAAACAACAGACGAATGAGAACTTAACCACCTATATAAATAAGGTTCGAATCGAGCATGCCAAACAACTCTTATTGAATTGGGACCTTTCCATCTCTGAGATTAGCCGAATGACGGGGTTCTCCGAACACAATTATTTCTCAAAAGTATTTAAGAAGATCACGGGTATGACCCCCGCTGAGTATCGGAATCAAACAAGGTAAGGTGAGAAACATGTTAAGAATAAATAGCCTATTTGTAAAAATACTTGGGCTTACGCTATCAGGTATCCTTATCGCATCCATCATCTTAACGTTTGCATCCACCAGTATTTCGGAACGCTTGTTGCTGGATCAAGTGGTCAGCAATGCTTCAACGAACCTGAATTTTGTAAAAGATGATCTCTCCGATTATAGTGATGACATTGTAAATGCGATTCTAGAAATCAATAGCAGTCAAGAGTTCAAGGATTATGTGACAAAGCCCACTGTTACCGAGTTGGATCACCTTAATTTGGTTATGAAATTGGGAAAGTATCTCACCACATATAATCAATTTTTATATCCCAAAAACTCCCATATCATAGTCAGTGGAATGCCAAATACAGCAGGACGGCATTACTCAAGCAACGCTATCAAGTGGGATAAAGTTCCGAAAGATATCGTTGAGCGGTATATGGTCGTGGATGGTACGATTCCAAATCGAATACTGTACAACAGCAGTCAAGATTTATTTGACAATACGGTTCGATATGAACATTATATATTTGCTACCAAACCCTTGCTTGACAGCACCTCTGACAAAATGTATGGGTACGCGGTTGTCATCATTGATGAGATGAATATTCAACGTAAGTATCGTCAATATGTAACGAAAGGAACAGAGATCTCACTCATCTCATCCGCTGGTATCATTCTGTCTAGCAGTGACAAATCAACTGTCAGTACGAAGGACTTAAACCTCTTAATGTTAGCCAAAAAAGCACAAATGGCATCGAATGGTATCATATCAAATACCCTAAATAAGGAAACATACATTTCAATATATCTACCTATTTATGATGCTTATTTATTTGAAGAAATTGACCAACTTACCGCTTTCGCACCCTTATATAACATCGGCAATACGATCGTAAAGGTCGTAATCATCGTCTTGTTGATCAGCATGTTATTCGTCTATTGGATTAGTAGAAGGATTACTAGACCTTTGTACACGCTTGTCGATACGATGCATAAGTCCAAAGGGTCTGACCTGAAACAGCATCACAACGACACCAAGGGTAGCTATGAGACTAACGTATTATCCGGAGCATATAACGATTTAGTTCACGAGATCGATCATCATGTAGGCAACCTTATATTAGAGCAGAAACTGCGACGCAAAGCCGATCTAACTGCCTTACAGATGCAAATCAATCCACATTTTTTATATAATACACTAAGCTCGATTAAATATTTAGCAAGAATGCAGCGGAACGACCAAGTCGATCATACCATTGACAGTCTCATCTCGATGCTACAAAGTACGATTGGTTCAACAGAAGATCAAGTTACCATAGAGACTGAGATTGAGACACTGAAACATTATGTCTATATTAATCAAGTTCGCTACGGTGAACATTTCAAAGTTAATTATCAAATCTCTGACGATTGTTTACAACTGAGCGTTCCCAAGTTGATTGTCCAACCCTTCGTGGAAAATGCTTTCTTTCATGGCTTTGCAGGCCTCGCTAGTGGCAACATTAACATCTTTGTGATCAAACAAGACAATCTCCTTATTATTGAGATTATGGATGACGGCATCGGGATGATCGTGAGCGATAACTTAGAAACTCCAAAGAGACAACAACTCTCTGGGATAGGTATTCGGAACGTCGATGATCGCATCAGGCTACTGTTTGGAGGCGACTATGGCGTCACCATCCAGAGCGAACTCGGATATGGAACAGCAATAAAGATCATATTGCCTGTCTCAAGTTAAAACACGAAATACGTATCTATTTCTCCACAAAATAGACGAACAAAAAAGAAGGAGCTAATTAGCTCCCTCTTTTTCTTATATTAGCGGCTTCTACTTGTTTATTTCTTTGGAGTTGATGCCCAGATGCCCTCAAGCCACTTATCGAAGTCAGCGCCTTTATCACCTTCGTAGGTGTTGTATACATCAACGCGCATTTTTTTCAACTTCTCTTTGAACTCTTCAAAAGTATGACCAACTGGCAAACTCTTCTTAACGCGTAGAAGAATTTTGTTTACGCCTTTAAATAATTCGCGCTCTTTTCTTGGTGGCATCTCAACATCTTCTCCACATTCTTTCAATGCTTGAAAAGCAGCCTCTTGCACTTTATAGACAGAATCATTAGCCATGATGCGTGTTAAAATACCAATGGCTTGCTTATCATTCAACTTGCCCAGCTCTTCAACAGCACGTACCCGTTCTTCCCAGTTCGCCGCACCATTCGCAGCCTTTTTCAATTCATCAACGGTTGGAGCTAGCTCCACAATTTCTTCATTCATTACTTCTTCAACAACTACTTCTTCATTATTCAAACGATCCAATCCCCTTCTATATGAAATCTATATCATAATTATACCTTATACGTGTCTATTATTGCTCTACACTTTCAAAGCTAAACAGAAACATAAGGTTATCTACTCGGTTTACTAGTTGGTCTACTACTTGGTCTACTGTTCGGTCTACTCGAATTATTACTCGGTCTACTACTTGAATTACCATCCGATTTACTTCCCTTTGTAAACCACTCCGACTTAGGCTTCCGTGTAGGATTGGCCTTAGGATTAGATGGTTTGGAGAAAGCTGGCTTCGATGATCCTGAAGCTTTTTTTACAGGCTCAGTCGTAATCAACATCGGAAACGGATTGTCTTTCACTTCGGGAATACTCTTTCCGATCAATTTCTCAATGTCCTTAAGAAATGGAATCTCTTCATGCTCACAAAATGAAATTGCAACCCCACTTAATCCAGCTCTACCCGTACGACCGATGCGATGAACGTAGGTCTCTGGAATATTCGGGAGATTGAAGTTGATAACATGTGAAAGTTCATCAATATCAATACCTCGTGCTGCGATATCTGTAGCTACCAATACACGCGTTACACCACTTCTGAAATTACTAAGCGCAAGTTGGCGTGCATTCTGAGATTTGTTACCATGAATGGCCTGAGCCGGAACTTTCACTTTATCCAATTCACGTACAACGCGGTCTGCTCCATGTTTCGTACGGGTAAACACAAGTGCCGAAACAATCGATTTATCTTGCAACAAATGATTCAATTGTTTTTGTTTGTTAGCCTTATCTACCATATAAAGTGACTGTGTTATTCTGTCCACTGTAGAAGACACTGGCGTGATTTCTACCTTCACTGGATTATTCAGTAATGTTTTAACCATTTTAGTTATTTCTGGTGGCATCGTAGCTGAGAAGAAAAGCGTTTGTCTCTTCGCAGGCATTTTTGTAATAATTCTCTTCACATCATGAATAAAGCCCATATCGAGCATCCGATCTGCTTCATCAAGTACTAATATTTGTACATATTGTAAATCAATACGTTTTTGATTAATCAAATCGATCAATCTGCCTGGTGTTGCGATAATAATATCCGCACCGTTATTTAGCGCTCGCTCTTGTACTTTTTGTGATACGCCACCAACGATCGCAGTACAACGCAAATCGGTAAATTTGCTATACGCTTGAATATTGTCCGAAATCTGAAGAGCCAATTCTCTAGTCGGTGTCAGAATCAACGAACGAATACGGCGTATCGTGCTCGGTTTACTCTTCTGTGCGCTTAAGAGTTGGATAATCGGCAAAGAAAATGCAGCTGTCTTTCCTGTTCCAGTCTGAGCGCAGCCAAGTAGATCTCTTCCTTCTAGTACTGCTGGAATCGATTGTTCCTGTATTGGTGTTGGAGCAGTATAGTTCTCATTGCTTAGAGCCTTTAATATCTCTGGTATAAGTTTCAAATCATTAAATGTCATGTTGTCTCCTTAATTTTCAATACATATATTCTGGTTCACGTAACTTTCAACATTCTCTTGTAGCATCCCCAGGAAACCGTCCATTTACGTCATAACATATAAGGATACCACAAATGGGCTACCTTATGGTAACAAATCCTGATCCGTTACAACATCTTTTTACCTAAACATACGAAAAAAGCGGGAGTTCACCCGCTTCAAGGTCGCAATATTCTACAATATATACCATTTATTGTTTCCAAACCCATATCGAACATACATATCTGTTATTTAATATTTTCTAATTGTTCCGTAACCGACTCTATCATACTTACAAAAGCAGTTAGTTCTTGAGAGCTTGCCGCTTGCTCCCTTGCTAGTAAGGTCGTTCTTTCTGAATCTTTCATTACTTCTTGTAGAACCTTAGAAATCTCATTTAATGTGAATTTAATTTCCTTCAAAGACTCTTTAGAATGTAATGCTAATTTACGAATTTCGTCTGCTACGACTCCGAACCCTCTGCCGAACTCTTTCGCATGCGCTGCTTCAATCGCTGCATTCAAACCAAGCAAATGAGTCTGATCTGATACTTGTTGCAATAAATCTCCCACAACGGCTATTTCACCAATCTTTGAACGAAGTAGATTAACTTTTCCATAAGCTTGATCTTGAAGATCAGCAGTATTCGTCGCTGTTTCGGCAATCGACTGACTGCTACCACTTAATTCTACCATCATCGTTACGAGTTCCTGCACTGCCTTATTTATTTTAATAAGCGTATCTTGTCGTTCTTCAGATAATTCTTCAACCTTCTTCTTTTCATCTTGTTCATAAGATTCTAATACTAACTGAGAATCAAAATTAAACATTTTAGAAAGACTCAGCAAAATGGTCATCCAGTTCTCAGGAGCAACCTCTTTCAGGTTTTCAATAGAGAGATTCAAATAAGTCATATATGTTCCCAGGTACCAATTTGTCGTAAGTCCTATACGTGAGTGTACCTTACCGATAAACAGCCTTTTTTCAATGAATTCCATATCAATAGTACCTTCTACCATTGTCATGAAGTACCATCTTTGCGTCTTCTTAAGGGCTTCTATTGAACTATGCTTATTTATAATTGCAACAAGCTCGGGTTGTTGCAGTATACGATCATAAAGATCATCAACTACGATATCCGTAATGGCTTTAAAATGTTCTTTCTGTTCACTTAAAAACTGTAAATCTGCTTCAGTAATTCCCGTATAATCCAGTTGCCTTTTTCTTGATTCTGTAACTTGAATCATGATGTTTCCTCCAGTACAATTCTTATCATTCGCGTAATTTCTCTTATTGTATAGTTCGACAAATTTCTCATTTTCCCTTTTTCTTAACATCCGTTGTTAGCTATTTGATTCAAAAACATAAGAATTAATAAGTATACTTTACCAAATAAAGAGAACATTCAAAAAAGAAATCGCCTTCATTATAGATTCATTCCGCTAGTTTTACAAATAGTTCCTCAATAGATCGAAATAAAACCAATAAAAAACCCACCATATTACGCACTCTTAGGAGGCGTGGTGGGATCAGTTTACTATAATATATCTAAGGTATTAGGATTTCTATGCAATATCTAGAGATTTCGCAGCGGCCACGTAACTCGCCGCATGTTCCTTCAATCTGTCATACTCTCCAGCTTCAATCCAAGAAAGATTGACGAGACTGCCTCCTAATCCGAAGGCATATGCCCCCGAAGCTGCATAAATAGACATATTATCCAAAGTAACACCACCTGTCGCCACCATAGGAATGTGTGAAAGTGGACCTTGTAACTCTTTAATGAAAGAAGGGCCTAATGTTCCTGATGGGAACACTTTAACGGCTTGTGCCCCGAACTTCCAAGCTTGCACGATTTCAGTTGGTGTCATAGCACCTGGGACAATCGAAATACCTGCATTCACTGCATGCTTAATGGTATCTTCATCTGTATTGGGAGTGATTAAGAACTCAGCACCCGCCTTGATCGCCTCAGCTGCAAAGTCTGCATCAAGTACCGTACCCGCTCCAATATTTACCCTACCATCGAATCGATCTCGCCAACGTCGAATAATATTCAAGGCACCTGGTGTATTCATTGTGACCTCGAGGAAACGGATACCTCCCTCCCATAAAGCTTCAGCTGCTGCATCTGCCTTATCTTCTGGTATCCCCCTAACGATAGCGATGATCTTCGTCTCTTTCAACGATTCCATAAAATCCATAGGACATCTCCTTTCTTACTTTCGACCTTTTATCTTGTCATAAGCTTCTTCCGCTGTAACATAAATTGTAGTGCGGTAAGCTTTAAGCAAACCTGTCCAATCACCTTGGAATTGCTACGCAAGTGCTCCGTATACATTATCACGTTCCAATCTATGGGAAAAGCTTTTATATAACACAGTCCTAATGTCATTCAGTTATTGGTGAATCTCAGATGTTTATAGTAGAATGGTGTGAATCTATATTACAATTAGGAGCTGTCCAAATGGCTATAAGTTTCACGAAATCTGTTGTAAGTAACTTAACTAAAGAAATAGCTGAAATTCAAAGCAAAAGTAATCATGAAAAGAAGAGAACAGAAAAGGCATTAGCAAAAATAAACCAATTACAAAATGATGTGAAATTAAGTACTTCAGCTTACGACTTAAGCAATAAAATGAGTCGAATCAATAAATTAAAAGAAGATATCAAACAAAGTAAATCTTCACAAGCTGAGTTATCCAAACAATTGGCTATTAAAAGCGCTACACTCAATAAACAGCTTCCTAAAAATTAACTACTGGACGTTAAAATAAGAATAAAAAAGGACAGGTCGAATATCATTCGATCTGTCCTTTCCATCGTACTATCTAATCCAGTTAGATTAAGCCTTACTCATATTCAATAAAAGGATCAGGAATTTCAATATGATAAGCCTCAGCATCACTAACCCCAACTGAAAGCACTGCCCGACCATTGCCTAACCGTATAAGTCCGCCACTAAATATAACATCCACGAGATCCGGACGTTTACCAGGACCCCTGGGGAAGTCACTTCTTGTAGCTATGATTTTGATTGGCGTTATCTCGCAGGTACCGGGGTTTATTGAAAATACCATAGAATAATAGTGCTTGTGATCTGATCTATCAAAGCATGCTATATGCCCAAGAACGCCCACATGACCATTACTCAATAAATGAGCTTCATTCGCGCCGCCCCACTCTTCGGGAACAAACTGATTTCGAAGTACCTCTGCAGCAATGAAAGTTTGCTCGTTGAGATCATCCAGTGAATCGATGATCGTAAATCCGATTTGCCCTCTTCCACCTCTTGCGCCTTGCGGCCTTGTAAATACACCCACCCTACCATCCGTAAGCTCAATTAGACGAATATCCTTCATCGTTCCCGGTCCAGATGAGAAGTGACATAACGAATCAATTTGAAACCCACGATAAAATTGCGTAACCCATGACACAATCTTATCTGGATTTTTGGCAGAAGTGATCACTTCAACTCCACCAACAATTAACTCACCCTTGATGATGGTTGTACATGGATCCTGCAAATTATAAGTATGTGTATGAATACGGGGACTCCACACCTGATTGTTACATGTAAAAAAGAAGACTTGAGAGAACTCACTATCCCGTTCCTCAACTCTTCCTAATAGCACTTCTTCCCCGCCATATCGAAACGGAGCCGTTATATTATATACATCCCGATTCCCAACCCCAGAGAATACTAGCTTCTCCACATTCATCTTTCGGGGATTCGCATAAAATGTCTCTAGAAGCTGTTTACAGGTTTTCGGTTGTATCGGTTCCGTTGTCATTGCCGTCCTCCTTATGATCAATCGACTCACATTCATCTATCGTCCGATCATTATGTTCATCCTCATCAATTCTAATAAGTTGCCCCGGCTGGACATTGAAATATAGACAAAGCTTTAGCAACAAGTCCCTAGGATACTGTATCATTTCATCCTTATACATCCGACGTATGGAATCAAAGTGGTAATTAACATCCTTTGCAAGCTTGCGTATAGATAATTTAGGATCATGGTTCTCCATGACATCTTTTAATTTGCTGCGTATGACTGCCATACATGCACCCCCTAAACTAATATATATGGAAAATCATGGATAAGTCAACAAAATTGACAAGAAAAAATGGTCATGTTATAGTAAAAACAGGAAATAATTACTAATTTTTAAAATAATATTCCACTTCCCCTCAGAAATAAAGACCTCTTTATTTTCTTTTTTTTATCCAAAAATCATGAACCATATGGAGGCTCGTTATTATGAAAGCTATTAACAGCAATCGCAATATCGTTTTTCTAGGAACCAGCCTACCGAGAGAATGTGGCATTGCAACATTTACACAAGATTTATTAGATCAATTCGAGCACATCCAAGGATTCAATAAACCTCATATCATCGCCATAAACAACAACGAAACATACCACTATTCAGAGCAAGTGATGCGGGAAATTGAACAGCAGAAGTTATCCGATTATATAGATACCGCCGACTTTCTTAACTCATCAGACGTCGATCTTCTTATTATCCAGCATGAATTTGGAATTTATGGAGGAGAAAGCGGGGAATATTTGATTCCATTCATCGAGAAGCTTAGTATTCCATATGTCGTCATTTTCCATACTGTATTAACACAACCTTCTTCTAAACAGCTGCACATCATCAATCGCGTTGCGGAACTCAGTGTTCAAGTCGTAACGATGGCGCAATCTACCGTACAAGATTTGATCACTATTTATGGAATTGAAGCTACAAAAGTATCTTTCATTCACCACGGCGTACCTTTTGTCAAAACAGAATCAAGATCCAAGCTTAAAGAAATTTATGGATTTGCCGACCGGAAAGTTCTATCTACCTTTGGCTTCTTAAGCCCTGGTAAGGGTATTGAATATAGCATTGAAGCCATGCGTGGCGTGGTCAAACAACATCCTGATTCTCTCTATATCATTTGGGGAAAAACACATCCAGTCGTCAAACAAGAAACAGGCGAGGTATATAGACAGAAGCTGATAGACCTTGTTGAGGAATATGATTTACAATCTAACGTTCTTTTCGTAGATAAGCTGTTAACTCAAGAGGAAGTCATTCAATCCCTTGTAATGTCAGACATCTACATAACTCCTTATTTAGGCAAAGATCAGGCCGTTAGCGGCACTTTGGCATATGGCGTTGGATATGGTCGGGTCATTGTCTCCACACCTTACCGATATGCCGAGGAAATGCTGGCTGAAGGTAGAGGCTTGCTGGCAGACTTCCGCGATTCCGCTTCCTTAGAAGCTTGCATCCTCCAATTACTAGATAACCCTACGATGATAAAAGATATGGAAGATCGCACACTTGAACTTGGTAAAACTATGCTATGGAACGAAATCGCCAAGACCTATGCTGCAATGTTCCAAGAAATTATATCGATCTCTGAATTATCTACAGTGGATGCTTCCGATGCTAGTTTTGCTAAAGCAAAACTTTTAGGAGTGTGATGTAATAATGGGAATATCCACGATGCTACAGTTCAAATCCGATTATATGCGCAGAATAACGGATGATACAGGGATTTTTCAGCATACCAAGTTTGGAGTTCCAGATCGCTCGAAGGGCTATACGACCGATGATAACGCACGGGCATTAATCGCAGCGGTGTTATTGTATAGTAATAATAAAGATTCAGTTACTTTGGAACTTATTCACACTTATATTTCCTTCATTCATCACGCACAGAATACAGATGGTAACTTCAGAAACTTCATGGATTATAACCGTTCTTTCATTGAAGAGAGTGGCTCTGAAGATTGCCAAGGGCGTACGTTGTGGGCACTTGGGTTCGCACTTTCACATTCCACCTCACTACCCGATAATCTCTTAAATACCTGTCGTTATTTAATCAATCAAGCATTACCGCATATCGATGCTCTCGGTTCTCCTCGTGCTGGGGCCTACGCTATCATTGGGCTAAGTTACCTGATAGAAACCCCTAATGCTTTAACCTACTCCTTTCCATACCTCCACACATCAAACACATCAGAAGAGAAAGCCTTTCTGCCCAGAGCTTTTATAATCGATCTGATCGAAAATATGGCGACCCGACTTCACAATCAATATACTCGCAATAAGGGGAACGACTGGAATTGGTTTGAAGACAGCCTTACCTACGGAAACTCAATGTTGCCATGGGCACTTTTAAAAGCGTTCCGTATTTCAGGTAACGTAAATTTGAAGAAAACAGCCAAGGAAAGCTTGGATTTCCTATCATCCAAAACCTTTTCTAATGAAGGATATTATAAGCCGATTGGTAGCCATGGATGGCTACTGCGAAATGGAGTGGCTGCTCCCTACGATGAACAGCCAATTGAAGCCTGTGAAATGCTCCTTGCTTGTAAGGAAGCTGCGATCGTCCTTCAAGATCCCGCTTATCAGAAGCAAGCAACCTTATGCTATGAATGGTATACGGGAAATAATTCAATACAAACTTCTCTAATTGATCCCCAAACCGGAGCTTGTTATGATGGTATCCATTCGATTGGGTTGAACCTAAATCAAGGATCGGAGAGTATCATTTCCTTGTCTATTGCTCATTCGGTGATGCATCATGAATAAATTTGCTACTATCCTTGCAGGAGGAGGCGGAACCCGCTTTTGGCCGCTATCCAGACAAGAGATTCCGAAGCAACTTCTCAACATTAGCGGACATGATATTATGTTAAACGATACCATTGAACGATTTAAAGGCATTATCCCTCAGGAAAATACGGTTATCGTTACGAATCGTTCTCAAGCTGTATTAATGGAGAGTATCATGCATAGCAGTGTATCCAAACGCAATATTCTAATTGAACCTGTTGCGCGAAACACAGCCGCAAGTATACTTTTTGCAGCATTCTCTATAGAGAAATCCCACGGTGATTCTTTAATGGTCGTATTACCTTCCGATCATTATATTACGGATGAAGAACAATTCCGTCTTACGCTAGACGAAGCCTGTACGGTCGCAATGGAGACAGACCAAATTGTAACGATCGGAATTAAGCCTACATTCCCTTCTACTGGATATGGCTATATCGCTTTTGATAAAGAACCTATTTCTTCTAATCCTGTGGCTGTTTACGAAGTAGCTGAATTTGTAGAAAAACCGAATTTCCAAAAAGCTCAAGGTTATCTCTCGTCTGGTAACTACCTATGGAATAGCGGCATATTTATTTGGAAGACATCCGTAATAATTGATAACTTCAAGCGATACTTACCTCGGCTGTATAAGACGATGCTCCTAATCAGTGATTGTTTGGGTACGGATCAAGAAGAAGAAATCATTAATAAGATTTATCCTACACTTCAGAACATTTCAATAGATTATGGCATCCTTGAGCGCTCAGATGAGGTTGTTGTTCTGTCTGGTCAATTTGGCTGGAACGACATCGGAAGCTGGGATGCGCTTGGCGCGATCTTCCCACCAGATGAATCGGGTAATATTATAAAGGCGAATCATATGGGCATAGATACGCGTAATTCGATCATATATGGAACCGATAGGCTCATCACGACAATAGGTATGGACGGTTACATTATTGCAGATACCGAGGATGCACTATTAATCTGCCCCAAGGACAAAGCACAGTCTGTTAAAGAAATTGTCGAACTGCTGAAGGAAAAAGGAATGACCGATTATATCTAGAGATACCAAGATTAAACTAATACCGTCTTTTTTAGAAAAGACTATGATATTCCCTCAAAAAACATAAAAAATCCTAATTTGGATATCCATCCAAATTGGGATTTTTTATTTGTAACATAGGACATTATGATTACAGTAACCTGGCTTACCTTCTCTTCCCCGCCACACTCACTACGCCATATCTAAACAATACCTTCTTGCCGAACCATCCTAGCAATCGATCGGTGAAGAATCCCATAAAACCTAAGCAAAACAATCCAACAAAGATCCAATCTGTACGAAAGAATAACCGGGAATTCCAGATCAAATATCCTACACCTTCGTTGGAAGCAATCATCTCAGCCCCGATTATGGCCATATAAGAAGTTCCCATCGCAATCCGAACTCCTGTGAATATATAAGGTATTGTGGCTGGAACAATGACATGCAGTAGGATCTGCCACTCACTAGCTCCCATACTTCGAGCTGAACGAATTTTGTCCTCCTCCACCGACATCACGCCTGTTAAGATGTTTAGCACCACGATAAAGAAGGTGGCGTACATGATTAGTGCAATCTTCGACTGCTCCCCAATTCCGAACCATACCAGAAACAGAGTAATGAAGGCAATCGGTGGAATAAATCGGATAAAGTTCAGAAATGGTTCGGCAAAAATACGTATGACATTCACCTTACCAATGATTAGCCCAACAGGAATGGCAACCAGACTTCCCAGAACCCAACCGACCAGCACACGGTAAAAGCTAATGCCGATATATTTCGTTAAGGTACCATCCGCAAGCAGTTCTTGCCCTCCCTTAAGTGTACTCCATGGTCCCGGTATAACATCGGGTCCATAGACAACAGCCCCGAGCTGCCATATGCATAGTACGGCGATCCATAGCAAAGATACTGAAACCCATTTTTTCTCAATCCATCTCATTATCTATCCCACCTAATCTTATTCTTCGAAATGTCCTTGAATCGTATTGTATAAATTGTAGAACTGCTGTGAAGCAACATCCCTCGGATAAGATAGAGAATTGTCATAGATATCTGTTATGTTCGATGATGGTCCTACCGACATAATTCCAATCCGTTCTCCTAACAGCAAAGCCTCTTGAATATCATGAGTAACGAAAATCACGGTTTTATGTGTTTCGCGCCAAATATTCACTAATTCCTTTTGCATCGTTCGACGAGTCATTGCATCCAGAGCGCCAAACGGCTCATCCATCAGCAGAATCGCTGGATCATTTGCCAACACACGAGCCAACTGAACACGCTGCTTCATTCCTCCGGAAAGTTCCTTCGGAAACTTCTCTTCATGTCCCGTTAACCCAACCAATCTGATATATCGATCCGAGATTAGACGTTGCTCTTCTTTGGGTGTCTTCTTCATACGCAGTCCGAATTCTACATTCTGACGTACTGTAAGCCATGGGAACAGTGACGAATCCGCTTGTTGAAAAACAACCGCACGATCTCTACCCGGCTTATTTACCTCTACGTCATTCACTCGTAGATTACCACCGGACTTGGATACAAATCCGGCAATCATATTAAGCAGAGTTGACTTCCCGCATCCACTCGGACCAAGTAGAATGAAGAATTCACCCCCTTTTATGACAAGATCTACATCTTTAATAATGTAGTGAACGTCACCGACCGAGGGCTCACTATAGCTTTTGCGCAGCTGTTCAATATGAATCGCATTTTGCTTAGCAAGTAAAGTCATGCTGATCACCTCCTACTTTTTATAGGTCACTTTCTCTGGCAAAGCTTTCTTCAAAGGGTCAAGATTCAACTTAGCTACTAGATCAAAGTCCTTTTCAATAATTCCTGCGCTGACCATATATTTCTTCTGATTCGCAAGGCTATCAAAAGCCGCTTGCGTAAACCCAACCTCCCAGAGGTTGTTCGGTAAATCTTTTAATGTAGCTTCCTTCGGTTGCTTCACTTCCTTGTACATGAGATTAGCAACCTCTTCCTTATGGGAAGTTATATAGGTAGCAGCTTCATCTACCGCGGCAAGGAAATTCTTTATTCCTTCTGGATTATTCTTCAATAACTCATTGCCTGTCACGATTCCCATCCCAAGACGTACTGTTGTCTTAGACATATCCGTAAGTTCATGTACACCTTTAAGCCCTTCGAACTTATCGACCAGCGCAGAACCACTAAACCAAGCAGCGTCCACATCACCTTGCTTAAGAGCGATAAACGCTTCATCGAAGGCACCTTGACCAATCAATTCAACATCCTTCAACGCCACATTGTTTTCTTTAAGATACTCATCCCACAGATATGGAAGAAAGGTGCCACGCATAAAGCTTAACTTCTTCCCCAACAAATCTCCTGGTTTCTGGATATCGTCACTTACGAACAGCTTCCACTCCGTCGCCGCTTCATCCGTTGCTAGACCAGCCGATGCAATGATAGAATAATCCCCCTTAGCAACTGCGTTCAATAAAGGGAAATCTGCCCCATAAGCTACATCCACTTGTTTGATAAAGAGGGCATTTACGCCCTCTGCCGGAGTACCGAAATTAACCAATTCAGCATCAATACCATGTTTCGCAAAGATTCCTTTATCCAATGCAACACGGAACGTAGGATTCGTATTAATATCTGCAATCTTTATCTTCAATGAATCAGCAGCTGCCGCTGAATTCTCTTTGGAATTACAGCCTGATAATAGAATTACAATAGATAGGGGTAAGAGCAGAAGACTTGAGCCAATAAATGTTTTTTTCAAGCGTACACACCTCTTCATTATGGATTAGTATCTACTTAGCTTTGCGACTACCTTCATTTGAGGTAGCTACACATGCAGCACCATCCGCAAAAGGTAACGTCGTAGCCACATTTACAACAGAATCTGATCCCTTCTGCGCTGCTCCTGGAACTCTGAAGTGGGATACATCAATCGCGTCAATAGCATTTTCTATTGGCTTCTCTAGTTGTGGTACCCATTCATAAGGAAGTCGATAGGAACGATAGACCATGTTCGTGTTTCTGTTATCGATATATGGAGAGATGTATTCCCAGACCAACTCATGCTCTGCAGTAACTTCGAATAATCTACCGTTTGAACCTTCTGTAATTAAGGTGTTACCATTTGGTAAACGTTGTGCAGAACTGATATAAGGGCTGTAGAACTTATAAGAATCCGTCGGAACAGAGAATCCTGCCTCCGCTGCGGTATATTGCCATTCAATTTCTAGCGTGACTGGGTTAATCTCCAAAACCCGCGAATGGTCACGAAGCGCATTCTTTTGCCCAAACGGTGATGATGGATTCGGTAAGCCGTAACCGCCCCAACCACCGTTATCAAATACAAGTAGGTTACCTTCTCCCGGTAGACCTTGTGGAATAATATGAGCGTGATGTTGACCGATAATCCAATCGATATGTTTCAATTCTGGTAAAGAATAGTCAGGTCCGATTCTCCACACAATAGCACCCGTTTTCTTATCCGTAATTCCGATAATATTCGCTTCACGTGCATCCCAAATCACGTTATCCGGATGGAATCGCTCATCTCCAGCATCATAAAATTTATTAGGTCCCACATACGATGCAGAGTTGATATGCAACCAGTCTCCAACCCCTCCACCAAGATCACCGAAAGAACGTGTATTCGGATCTCTGAATAGAACATTCTTAGCTGCCTCATCAAATCCTAACTCTTCAAAATGTTCATTGAATGCCCATTCCCAGAGGATATTCCCTTCCCAATCCACTTCTATTATCGTGTCATCCAGTAACTGCTTATCAGAAATTTGGCTGTTGTATACGTTCTTATGAGCAAGGATCAGCGTATTTCCACTCGTTACCTTAGGCTCAAGTCCCGGTGCATAATACCCTACTGGATTGCCTTCACGCTGATAATCATGATGCTGACGTGCATACCACAGCGGCTCATAACCTGGGTCCTCAATATGTTCATAGCTGTTATATTTCCACACGATATTACCGTCCCAATCCACCTGTACGAGATCCACATTATCCTGAATACCGAACTTAGGATCTCTTCTGCCTGTGCTTCCAAGAACATAACCACCCGGTAATACTTTAGCTGGAAATCCAATAAGCCCTTTCCATAAATGCACTTCTTTGCCGTTCATATCAATCAATGTCACGCCTTCGTCTCCTGCTTGAAATACCGTATAACCGCTCCATGCCTTATCCGTGTTATATAAAGTTGCACCTGTTGGATAAACTGTTGAGTGTCCCATTTCTTCATTTCTCCTTCATCATTTAGGATGTTAAGTCAGTAGCTCAAATATTTACTACTCTTCGAAGTGTTCCGTGGCTTCTGTCCAAGGCCTTGTGGGGTAATAACTTCACTATTTTTCTTTGCCAAATCCAGTAATGTTTCCGAGAAGCCCTCCAAATTACTGACGATCCGCTGATAGAATTGGCTTTGAATAGCAAGTTCCTCCTCCGTAAAACCATCGGATAGAAGCGTTATACATCGGGCTCCGATATTTCCGTTCCTTTCGTACATCTCCCGACCATTATCCGTGATATCAAGTAGTACTGTTCTTCGATCATCTTCCTTGCGTCTGCGCACTGTATATCCGCCTGCCTCAAGTCTGTCGCATAAAGCCGTAATAGCACCGGAGGTGAAATCAAGTTGTTCTGCCAAGTCACCTAGACGCTGCTCACCTTCACGGACAATTTTGTGTAGAATTAGCATACCTGGTAATGTAATACCTTCCACGGTAACTCGGTCCCGCTCCTTCACATACCTTCTAATCATCTTGCGAAACAACCAATCGACCTCTTCTAAACGTTCCCAATCATTGTCCTTCATACGACTCCTCTTTCTATAAGCTTGTAACAAAAAAGGCTCCCGTCACATCTACCTTCTTCAGGAAAGATGTGCGGGAGCCTTTGGTAGTCCAATCAGCTCGAAATATTATTTCACTGTTCATTTAATTAGTACTGAATTGTTTTTCATATCATATAACCAATTAATCCCACCTGTCAAGTGTGAATTAAAATATATCTCTTTAACATTGAAATACATTTAAAGCACCGACGAGACGCTGCAATGAGAGAACCCTTAATTCTAAAGACTTTCTATCTCATTAAATAGCAAATTTGATAAGTTCAATTACCATATTAGATAAATTATTAGAAGAATGTATCCCTATGTATTCAAATGTATCCCCTGGATCTTATTGCAATAATTAGGAGATTATCATAATATCATGATGACAACATGGTAACGCATACATTTTCCATTTATATCATTTTAAAGGGGGATTTAGAAAGTGAAAAAACCATCGTTAGTCCTTATCAGTATGTTGTTAATCTTCACAATGTTCTTGGCAGCATGTGGTGGTAACAACGCAGCTACGAACACTCCAAGTGAAACTCCGAAAGAAGAAACTCCAAAAACAGAGGATCCTAAACCAGAAGAACCTAAAAAAGACATTGAATTACGAGTGTTCTCAACATTTGGCGGTACAGATGCTGCACGTGAATCTTTCCAAGCTGCTTTGGATGAGTTCACTGCAAAGAATCCTAATGTAAAGATTAATAATGATACAATGTCTGCTAATGATGACGGATTCAGAACAAAAGTTAACACTGATATGAACTCAGGTAATGAGCCTGACTTACTATTCTACTTCGCTGGTATCGATGCTCAAGGTTTTGTTGATGCAGGTAAAGTCGTTCCTATGAATGACATCCTTGATGCTGATGCTGAATGGAAAAATGGCTTCACGCCAAGTGCACTTGAGAATACAAGACAAGCGGATGGTAACATCTATGCCATCCCATTGACTGGTTTCTATGAAGGTCTATTTGTTAACAAGAAGTTGTTTGAAGAAAACAACCTTGAACTTCCAACAGACTGGGATAAAATGAAAAAAGCAGTTGAGACTTTCGCTGCTAAAGGTATCATCCCATTGGCTGCTCCATTCGACCAATCTCACTATGTAGTTGAACACTTCATCTTGTCAGCTGCAGGTCCAGAAGGTCAAGCAAAAGGTCTGAAAGATGGAATCGACCCTAATTGGGAAAAAGGTTATGCTGCTATGAAAGAACTTTATGACCTTGGCGCATTCCCTAAAGATGCTGCTACAATCGATCTTGGTATGGCTTCTAACTACTATGGTACAGGTAAAGCAGCAATGATTCTTGAAGGATCATGGGCATTTGGTGGTTTCGCGGATGCTGCAGTTAAAGATAATACAACTGTTATTCCTTTCCCAGTCGTTCCTGGTGGTCTTGGTAGCGGGAAAGATATCATTGGAGGCTTCGGTACTGGATTCTATCTGACTAAAGCAACTTATGACAATGCAGATAAGAAAGATGCCTCAATCGCTTTACTGAAACATATGACTTCCCCTGCTACTATTCAGAAGATTGCTGTAGCTAATGGTGGTACTCCTGCTGCGAAAGTAGAAATCACAGGCTTGGCACAGGCTGCAATGGATGGTTTCAAAATGGCCGCAGACTCTACTTCAATCAACAATCCAGTGGATAGCAAAATTGCACCAGAAACATTCTCTACGCTACGTGCAGCTGTTCAACAAGTTGTAACGGGTAAGAAGTCTCCAGCTGATGCACTTAAAGAAGCGAAGGCAATCGAGGATGCAAACAAAAAGTAATCCATTTATTGTAAATAAGATCTAATCTTGCATAAAGTACGCCGCCCTTCTTTTTTAGGCGGCGTAATCTTTTACTTAACAATTGAAGAAAATAAACATCAAAGGTGATAAATATGAAGGGCGATAGAAAGTATATCTTGATATTCTTGTTCCCTATGGCAGCGTTTATGTCGATCTTTTTATATTATCCATTCTTTAAGAGTCTATATCTTAGCTTCTTTCGTACAAAGGGATTCTTTGACAAGAAATTCATTGGATGGGATAACTATGAGCGATTAATATCGGATAACCTCCTAGGTGCATCAACATTGCATACATTAGAACTCATGTTATATGTCGTTGTGTTTCAGGTTGGTATCGCCCTATTACTTGCTGTAATGGTAGATAATATTAGTAAGTTTCAAGGGTTTTTCCGCACTGTGTTTTTCTTTCCAGTCGTAATCTCTGGTACAGCTATTTCGTTGTTATTCGTTCTCTTCTACAACTATAATTTTGGCCTATTAAATGGTATTTTGGCTAACCTTGGTTTAGAGAAAGTCCTATGGCTGAGTGAAAGTAATGCTTTAAAAGCAGTCGCAGTGCCTACCGTATGGCACTATGTTGGTTTTTATTTTGTCTTATTCTTAACTGCCATGGCTAAAATACCAGGTGATTATTACGAAGCAGCCAAGCTTGAGGGAATCAAGGGGTTTCAGAAAATGACGAAACTCACCATTCCCTTAATTATGAGTGACATAAAGGTTGTTATTACGTTAGCTATTACCGGTACCATGAAAGTATTCGAGTTCGTGTGGGTAGTTTCTAGGGGACAGAACGGTACAGAAGTATTGGGAACTTATATGTATAAAAAAGCTCTTGTAGATCAGAACTTCGGTTATGGCTCCACGATTGCAATTTATATGGTCGTTCTCGGTGTTATATTAGCATTACTTGCCAATCGTTTGTTGAAAAGCGAAGAAATCACATACTAAGCCGTTATTAGGGGTGTTATTTTATGCAACCAGTCATTAACAATGAACATACAATAAGGCGAGTTAAAACCAACCGATTCAGCTTGGGTACTACCTTAATGTACATTGTGTTAACAGCATGGTCCTTAACGACAATATATCCACTTTTCTGGATCGTTAATAACTCGTTCAAGGTATCTAGTGATGTTATGAATAAGTCGTTTTCTTTAGCGTTAGAACCAGTATTTATTAACTATACGACTGCATTTGATCGAATAAACATAGGAAAGAGTTATATCAACAGCTTGATCATGTCCGGAGGCACAGTATTGTTCGTACTTCTGTTTGCTGGATTAGCAGCGTATGTATTGTCTAGGTTTACTTTTAAAGCCAAGAGAGCTTTATACTCGCTTCTCTACGCGACACTACTTATCCCTGCTTTTGCAACTGTTGTTCCTGTTTATGAGATTCTTATCAAGACGAGTTTAGTTAACACGTATTGGGGATTGATTTTGCCACAAACAGCAGGTAACTTAACCTTTGCAACATTAGTTATTGCAGGATATATGACGACGATCGCCAAAGAACTGGAAGAAGCAGCGTTTATTGATGGATGCAACAGATGGCAGATGTTCGTTAAGATCTTTTTCCCAGTATCTAGACCAGCATTTGCATCCGTAAGTATTTTCGTATTCTTATGGTCCTATAATGACTTGTTCTCTGCATTGATCTTTGTTAATAAAGAGAGCGTCCGTCCTATTGTTGCATTGTTGAATGAAATCAGCTCCCAATATGGGACTGACTTCGGACTCATGGCAACGGCTGTAGCTCTTACCGTTATACCTGTATTAATTGTATATCTGTTCATCTCCAAATTCATCGAAAAAGGATTGACCGAAGGTGCGATAAAAGGATAATACGGCTTCATACAGAAATAGAGGGTATTCTACAGACCAGAATAATGGTTTGTGGAATACCCTCTTTCTCTGTTCACCTAGTTATACATGGGTTGGGAAACCTTAATACTGCTGATACTATTTGAATGTCTTGGGTTTCTTCAAATTGCATTTCTCTATTAATAGAAGAATCACCAGAAGGCAGGCAAGGAAATTATCCTTGGCCTACCTTCTGGTGTAAATCCGACCCTTCTTTTAGATGAACGGGTGTCTATTAATTAGATAGTCCTAAGTTACGAAGCATTCTCATGACAGTCACTGTCGCCTGAGCCTTTGTAACGTTTGACTTAGGATATAATTGGGTTGGTGACACACCTTGCATGATTTTGTAGTCTACCATCAGTGCTAAAGAATCCTTCGCATACGATGAAATAATGGATTGATCTTTGAATGGATTTAGAACCCCAAGATTCACTTGATGCTTCTTGCCCGCATATTCCATTGCATTAGCAAGGATCATAGCCATATCTTGACGTGTCACCTTATCATTTGGACCGAAAGAATCTGAAGTCTTTCCTTTAATGAATCCAGCTACCGATGCTGCAGCGATGTCTCTTGCGAACTTCGATTGACTATCCACATCCTTAAACGTTACGTTGGCCTCGTTAGGTATGAGCCCTAGAGCTCTTACGATCATCGAGGTTACCTCTGCACGAGTGATGCTGCTATTAGAACCAAACTTATCTGTACTCTCTCCAGTAGCAATAAGCTTCGCCGTAGCCAGTGTTACATCCTTCTGTGCCCATCCTATGGTAACATCTTGGAAGTTATACTTAGTTTCAATAATGGTGTAGATACTATTGCCTGGTCTCTTCAATTCTACTGTAACCGTTCCATCTGTGTTCACCGTAAATACCGTAGGTACTGAACGGACCTCATTCGTGCCCGGGATATAGATAACCCCAGTAGCTCGATCCATATCAATATCTTTAGCTTTTAATGTGAATTTTCGAACCAGAAAATGCTTTCCGAAATCCTTGATTTCCACGAATGTCTTGTCAGCATTCAGTTGTTCGATCTTAAATTCCAGAGGATTCACGAGTTGCTTCATGCCGTTATCCTGTAACAACTTCGAAAGTTGATCATTGATATTCTGAACAGGAGCTTGAATCGTAATCTTAATATCTTTTGATAAATCGATAGCATGAATTGGAATGATGTATTCCACTCCATTGGCAAGGATGGACAATGACGCTTGAGCCCCTTTTTTCGCAATAGCAGCAAGGATCTCTTTAGGCACGTTAACTTCAACTTGCTTTCCTTTGTCACTAACCACAATTGGGAATGTTGTTGAAGTCGCCTTACTAATGATTGCTAATGAAGAAGCAGATTGTAATTTCACAATGAGTTTATCTCCATCTTTGGTCGTTAGGATATCTAGTTGATCTTTCTGTTTAACAACCGGTGGGGTTGTTGATGCTGGAGGTGTTGATCCTCCACCTGATGGAGAAGGTGATGGTGTAACATCTGGCGTTGTTACCGGAGGTGTTGCTAGTGTTGTCACATTCAATTCTTTACTGTTTATAGATACTTTTTTAACTTCATCCTTATCTTTTACGATAGCAATAACATGAATGGTATAATTTGTGTTAAAAGTAAGAGAATTCAACGTGTACTGAGGTGTTGTTGTATTGGCTATCCATTGTAGATTATCATTTTTCAAATCTTTATTATTCAAGTAAATCTCGTATCCTGTTGCTCCCTCTGTCGCATCCCATTTCACTTGAATGCTATTATGAGTTTTAGTAGCTACTACCAGATTCTTAGGAGCTGCTAGTGCTGATGTGTTCAGCTTGCCATCGATTGGTAAACTTTCAACTAATGGTGTCGTTAGTGTTTTATTGCGGTCACCACTGATATCCCAACTCATGACGCCAGCAATATCTAATGACTTCAACATGGCTGCTGAATACAACATAGATTCCTTATCATTATAGTTAATAAAGATCTTCGTTGCTGGGTTATAGACGTAAGCTACTTTAGCAGCTTCATTCCAGTATCGAACATAACCATTCTTGTTCAGATAGTTATTTTCGATATCCGTGAAATCAAATAATCCGCCTTCCCATGTTCCGGTTGTAGTTCCTCCTTTACAGGTCTGATATTCTCCATTGGCAGGACAATCCATCCAACCCTTCCCATAGAAAGGAACTCCTAACACTAATTTATGGTTAGGTACCCCACCCTTCAGATGGCCTAATGCTCCTCCTCTTATATTATTTCTAGGTGCATAAGTATCCGCTTTAGGGTGGTTCTTATCAAAGTATAACGGTGCATTATGATGACCAAGTGCATCTGCACGCCCGCTATAATCATAAGTCATGATATTAATAAAATCTAAATATTTAGCAGAATTGACGAAATCTGCATTCACGGTGAAATTATCGCCTTGGCCGGATGCAATCGTCTGAAGATAATACTTGCCATCCACAGAACCTGCTGCATCTAAAGCTTCACGAACTGTTTTTACCAAGAGCATAAAGTTTTCTTTATCCAGTGGACTTCTAGAATTATCAGACTCGCCTCCCTCAACAGGGTATTCCCAATCAATATCAATTCCGTCTATGCCATATTCCCGAAGGAAATCAACAACCGAGTTAGCGAACGCACGACGAGTCACTTCGGTCATTGCCATATTAGAGAAGTTATTAGACCACGTCCAGCCACCGACTGAAATCATTAACTTCAAGTGAGGATTCTGTTCTTTGATCGTTGCGAAACTTTTGAAATTATTAAAATCTACTTCGGGATCACCAATGACCATCTCACCATCAAATACATAATCCTTTTGCAAAGGAATATTTGCGTTCTGACAAGGTCTAGCCTCAGTTCCGAATCCTTTCCAACATAAATCAGAGAAGGCATAGTTGATATGTGTAAGTTGTGATACATCGATATCCGTTGGTATAAAATTTCGATTAGTCACCGACCATGATGTGAAGTAGGAAATATGATTATAGTTACTGCCTGGTACAGCTTTTACTTCATTACTTTCTGGTGATATCCAAAGATTGTTCTTGGCTATAACTTTAAGCGCGTATGACTGCCCCTCTGTAAGCCCCTCTATCAAGTATTGATTAGAATCACTTGAGCCAACATGTACATTATCTTGATAAATATCATAGCTTGTAGCACCAGGTGTAGGCGCCCATCCTAATGCAACCGTTGTTCTTGTTGCTGTTACAATACTTAAGTCCTTAGGAGCTTCTAATTCTCCCCAAGTCATTGTAACTTTATTACTGTTAGTTGAGACAATCGTGGCTTGGCCTTCCAATGCTTTTTGAGCCCCGACTGTAAAAGTATACTTCTTACCAATCTCAAACCCCTCTTTGGGGGCATATTCTTGCGTAGTGGCAGCATTGTCCCATGTACCGCCTATCCAAGCGCCATTTACATATTGATCGTAACCCGTCGCATCTGGACTTGCTCCCCAATTCAAAGTCACAGATCCATCTGTCACATCCGTCACTTTCAAATAACTTGGTGCTGTTAAAAGAGCATCTGGATATCCCCCCTTATCTGGAAGTGTTTTAAATGTCACTACGTTACTCTCTTGTTCAGGAGTAAGATCAGCAGCTTGAATTCCATCATACCCAACATAAAGAGCATATTCTGTCTCGGGAAGTAAACCACCTACCACCTTTGATCCAAGATTTGCCCATGTTTTAAACCTATTATTATCATTCCTGTCAAAGATCCAATACGCAGTATATCCAGGCACAGGAATCCACTCTAACGAAACGGTATTATGTGTTACATTTACAACTTTTAAATCTCGAGGACCCTTGTCCTTTGGCGCTACAAGTGGATACGTAGTAAATTCAATGATATTACTTCTATCCTCAATTGAAGCTGGTTCCGATGTTGCCCATGTAATATATACTCTATATTTCTTTTCTGGGATTAAATCTTGTAGTTCCTTTGTTCCTCCACTCCCAGTTGCTAGAAGTTTATCGTTATCAGCATTCCATATGTTAACATTATTGATTTTCGGATCCGAATACACATCCCAAGTCACCGTTGCTCTAGTAGCTGCTAACCACGCTTCATTCAATTTTAAATTTTGAGGTGCCGTTGGCTTTGTTACTGGGTCTGCTGCATACGATGCGGGCGCTGGAAGCAATGTTCCAAATGTTAAAATAAAAGCCATTAACACCATCATTATTTTAGAATACCTCGTTCGAACAAATATACGCACTTTTACTCCCCCTATTAAAACCTAATTTTCAGAAAGATAAGCCATGATTTGTAAGCGATTTCAAAACATGTAATTAGACGAATACTCCTCCAACTCACCACCTTATCTAATTAATAAATTACCAAAATAATTACATAAATGCATATTTAATATTATATGGTATATAAATGCATTTATAGTAATAATGATGTTAAAAACATTATGAATCAAGGTACTTTTTTACTATATTTTAAATTTTTTTTATAATGATTTTAAAAAAAAACAAAAAAAAGCACCCTAGCTGAACACCTCATATCTCAGTGTCCATGCTATGGGTACCTTTTTATGGTTATGGTTATTTCAAACCGCTAGTCGTGTAATTCTCAATAATGTTCTTCTGGAAAATAATAAAGATGATGATAATGGGCATAACCATAAAGGTTGCACCTGCCATCTGTAAGGCAAAGTTTCCTCCGTACTGACTTTTCAGTAATGAGAGACCGACGGACAACGTATATAACTTCTCGTCGTTCGCCATAATTAATGGCCATAGGAAGCTGTTCCAACCACCGATAAAGGCAAGAATGGCTTGTACAGCAAGAATAGGCTTCGATACCGGAAGAATAATTTGTACGAAGGTTCTGAACTCACTAGCCCCATCGAGTCGAGTCGCTTCAATAATTTCATCTGGAATGGTCGTCATAAACTGACGGAATAGGAAGATTCCGAATGCCCCCACCAGACCAGGCAATACAATCCCCAGCATCGTGTTCGTCAAATTCATTTTATTTAAGATCAGATACACTGGAATCATCGTTACTTGGCTAGGAATCATCATCGTTGCCAACACCATAAAGAAAATACCATCTTTCCCTTTAAAGTTGTACTTGGCAAAGCCAAAACCAGCCATCGCATTCAAGAACATTCCAAAGAATGCGAAAAGGACGATTATCAGTGTATTTTTCAAATACACAGCAAAATTCATATTTTCAAATAAATTCTTATAGTTTTCAAAAGTAAATCCCTGAGGCCATAATGTCGGCGGAATCAAGATAACTTCACTTTCCGTCTTAAAGGATGACAAGATCATCCAAATAAATGGAAGTACAAACATGATACCCCCGAGCGTCAATACAATCCCTGCAATCCATTGAAATAATTTATCTTTTTTATTGCTGTTCATCGGTTCACCTCCGCTCTGTTAATAATCTGATTCTTTATTCTGTACTTTGTATTGAACCAACGTTACTGCGATGACAGCGATAAATAAGACAAATGAACCGGCCGCAGCATATCCGAAGTTACTCAATTGGAAACCATTTTTATAAATAAACAATGCAGCTGACATCGTACCGTCCAACGGTCCACCCTTCGTCATAATGAACGGTTCTTCGAAGAACTGTAACCATCCAATCATCGTTGTAATCGATACGAAGAAGATTGCAAAGCGCAACATCGGAAGTGTGATTGCCGTAATCTGCTGCCATGTATTCGCACCATCTAATTCCGCAGCTTCATAGTAAGACCTTGGAATACCTTGTAATGCCGCAATGAAGATAATCATATTAAGACCTACTGCTCTCCAAAGAGCCATGAGAATCAATGATATTTTAGCTACCGTAGGCTCCGTTAGCCACGGAATGGCCGACAAATTCATAGATTCTAAAATGTAATTAAATAGACCAAATGCCGGGTTATACAAATAAGCCCATACAACCGCTACTGCTACAACGTTCGTAACCGATGGTAAATAAAAGACAACACGAAACACTTTGAAAAGTTTAGACTTCCCTAGGTTAATCAATAAAGCTACACCAAGTGATGTTAGAATAACCAACGGAACGCCAATAATAACGTAAAATAACGTATTAAAAATAGCTTTTAAGAAAACCGGATCCGACAGCACATTGATATAGTTCTTAATACCAACAAAGCTCAAATTTGAATAGTCTGCTAATCCCGCCAAGTCCATATCCGTAAAGCTGATGAACAAGGCCACAAAGATAGGTAACAGCGAAAATACAGTGAGTAATATGATCGCAGGTGCAATAAATAAATAAGGCGCTTTTCTTGATGTGAAACCTTTCATACCCTAGTCACTTCCTTTACTCAGGTTCCAATGAACAGACAATGAGCGTGCTAACCTACTATCCTAGCAGGTTAGCCTCATTATTCATTATTATTTATTAATGATGGATTCCGCTTTCTTGTTGAATTCATCCATTTCTTTTTGAATGTCTACACCCTTCGTACGATACACTTTTTCAAAGCTACTCAAGAAGCTTTGTGCCGTTTCTTCAAATGTTTTTGTAGAAGGCATTGGAATTGCTGTTGCTAACTGCTCACCGAACACTTTGTAATTCGCATCATCTTCAAGAACTGGATTGTTCCAAGCTTCTTTCGTAGAAGGAAGTGATTTCGTCAATTCCATCCATTTCAATTGGATTTCAGGCTTCGCCATGAACTCTACAAATTTCAGTGATGCATCCTGATTTTTTGTGAATTGGAATACGGACATATTTGCTCCACCAAGAGATGAGAAATTGTTTTCTTTACCTGTTGGTAACACTGCTGTAGCCCACTTACCTTCAAGCTCAGGTGCTTGTTCTTGAATCAAATTAACCATCCATGGTCCACTGATGAACATCGGTGAGACACCCTCGCCACGGAATCCTTGAATCGCATCGATACCAAGATCCATTGGAGCGGACTTATCTGTAAAGAATTGTTGCATGTACTTAACTGAATCTACGAACTCCGGTTGATTGAATAACGGTTTACCATCTGCATCAAACAATTTGGAACCATTTTGACGTGCTAACATAAATGCTAGAGATTGTTCTTTAACATCAAGGGAGAAGCCGTACTTCCCTTCGCCACGAGCAGCTAATTTCTTCGAAACATCAAGCATTTCATCCCATGTTTTTGGTGCTTGATCATAACCTACTTCTTTTAATAGATCTGTACGATAATAAAGAACACGAGTATCAATGTACCAAGGTGCGCTTACATAGCTACCTTCAAATGTTCCAGTTTCAACAGAACCTGGATAAAAGTTCTCTTGTTTCAATCCAGGGTATTTATCTAAATGTGGCGTTAAGTCCATCAATGCTTTAGCATTTGCAAATTCCGGAATCCAAGTTGTACCCATTTGCACAACGTCTGGACCTTTCTTGGATGCAACAGCTGTTAATAGTTTGTCATGTGCTGTATCCCAAGGTAATGTTTGTACCTCAACTTTAATATCTGGATTTTCTGCTTCAAAAAGTTCAGCAATTTTCGGAATCGATTTTGCTTCTTCACCCATACCCCATACACTAATGGTTGTCTTTTTATCACTTGCGTTACCTGTGTCTTCTGAATTTGCTCCACATCCTGTAAGGATCCCCATAACAAGTACAGTAGATGCTAATCCGGTTGCTAATGTTTTTTTACGCATATTTAATTTCCTCCTACATCATGATGTTAGTTAACAAACCTCTTGAATCTCTTGTCTAATATAAGGCTAGACCGGCCTCCCTCGGAATAATAGTAATACCACCCTTTAATTCCCATAACCAACTAAATTATATAAACAAACGTTTTTATCAACTCTATTAAACAATATATAATCGTTTAAGTTGTAATATAAACGTTTCGATAGTCATTATATAACAGGTTGAAATCGTATTCAAGTGGTTAATTTTATTTTTTCGAAACGTTTTCATTATACTAATAAGATGGGTTGACTCCTCATTTAAAGGTGTTTATAATGGTCTTTGTCGATCATAGAAACGTTTCGATGAACTAGGATGTTCCTAAATTACGTTTATAGCTTTACAAGATGGAGGGAATCATATGCCAGAACAACAGTTACGTATATTAATCAATCAAATGTCTATAGAAGAAAAAATTAGTCAGCTTCTTCAATTGGCCGGACCTTTTTTTGAAGGTGCCGAAAGCCAAGGTGAAATAACAGGTCCTATGGAGGCTCTTGGTATATCAGATCATTCCATACGGAATACAGGTTCCGTATTAGGGTTAACCGGAGCTAAAGAAGTCATACAAGTACAAGAAGCACATTTGAAAAATAATCGCCTAGGTATTCCACTATTAATGATGGCCGATATTGTTCATGGATATAAAACCATTTTCCCTGTCCCACTTGCAATCGGTTGCTCCTGGGATATGGATATGGCAGAGAACACTGCTGTGGTAGCTGCCGCAGAAGCTTCAGCCGCTGGTGTACACGTGACGTTCGCACCGATGGTAGACCTTGTACGTGATCCACGTTGGGGAAGAGTTATGGAATCTACCGGAGAAGATCCTTTCCTTAATAGTGAATTTGCACGAGCCTTCGTTAGAGGGTTCCAAGGAACAGATTTAACACAAGATCGCTCTCGTGTAGCTGCTTGTGTGAAACATTTCGCCGCCTACGGTGCCTCAGAAGGTGGTCGTGACTACAATACAGTGGATATGTCCGAACGGCAATTGCGTGAATACTATCTACCGGCTTACCGTGCAGCATTAGATGAAGGTTGCGAGATGGTGATGACGGCATTTAATACAGTTGATGGCATACCAGCTACTGGTAACCGTCGTCTGATGAGAGATTTACTTCGAGATGAATGGGGCTTTGACGGTGTCTTAATTTCCGATTGGGGCGCAGTGAAAGAGATGATTCCTCACGGGATTGCAGCGGATGAAGCTGAAGCTGCTTACAAAGCTATTCAAGCTGGTGTTGATATTGAAATGATGACACCTGCCTATGAACATCATCTAAAAGGACTGATCGAGAACGGTCAAGTGGACGAATCCCTCGTTGATGAAGCCGTCATGCGTATTTTGAAATTGAAACAAAAACTAGGCTTATTCGATAACCCGCATCGTGGCGCTAGTATCGAGCTTGAACAAGAGCTTATATTATCAGCAACACATCGTGAAGTTGCGCGAGATGCAGCCGCTAAATCTTGTGTGTTATTGAAGAATGACAATGTTCTACCTTTAAAAGAAGAGCAAAAGATAGCCTTGATAGGTCCATTCGCTCAAAGTGGCGATATTCTCGGTCCATGGTCATGGATGGGATCGAAAGAAGAAGCTATCCAGGTATACACCGGTATCGTTAATCTAGTAGGTTCTTCGAATATCACTACCGCACAAGGTTGTGATATTGAGACGGGGACCGAAGCTCAATTGGCAGAAGCGTTATTAGCTGCGCAAGATGCCGATGTCATTGTACTCGCATTAGGTGAGCATTCCGATATGAGCGGCGAAGCTGGTAGCCTTGCAGATATTCGTCTCCCTCAGATTCAGCTCGAATTAATCGCTGCATTACAATCGTTGAACAAGCCTATGGTTACGGTTCTCTTTAACGGTCGTCCGCTCGATTTACACGGGGTCTACGACCAAGTGGATGCCGTACTTGAAGCTTGGTATCCAGGAACTGAAGGCGGAGCAGCCATTGCTGAGTTATTATATGGCAGACAGAATCCATCAGCTCGATTAACCATGTCATTCCCATATTCCGTAGGTCAAGTACCTGTCTATTACAATCATTTCAATACAGGTCGTCCACAAGGCGCACCGGATGCACAAGTACGCTATGTATCGCAGTACTTGGATATCCCTAATGAACCTTTATTACCTTTCGGATATGGTCTTAGCTATACAAGTTTTGAATATAGCGAAGCGTCTGTATCATCTACAACGATGACGATGGAACAACCTTTGACCATCAAGGTACGTGTCACCAACTCAGGCGAAAGTACGGGTGAAGAACTTGTACAATTATATATCCGTGACTTAGTAGGAGATGTCGTACGTCCAGTCAAAGAATTAAAAGCCTTCCGCAAAATTATATTAGAACCGAACGAGAGTAAAGAAGTTAGCTTTATATTAACGGAAGAACAGCTTCGCTATCATCATTCAAACTTAGAATTCAAGAGTGATCCCGGAGACTTTCATGCATATATCGGCAGCAATAGTCGAGACGTTACGGAACTGAAATTCACATTAACCAAGTAGGGAAAGCGAGTGGGGAAAATGACAATGAGGAATAATTCGAATTTTCAAATACAATCCAATAACTTAGCATTTACATTTATGAATAGCGGAGATATCCGTGAAATACTTATGAATCAGACGATGATTAATCAATGGATCGCCAATCCTTTAGATGGATCACTAAACAATTTATACCTTCGTATACACAACGATTCCGGCATGAATATCACGCCACTACTTGGTATTCAATCAACCAGTGAAGTAAGCTATACCGACTCTCAAGTGATCTATAACGGCATATTCGAATCTCTTCGCTATCGTGTAACGTTCACGTTAACACCGATGAATATTTGGTTCTGGGATGTTCAAGTTGAAGGAAAAGGCGAAGTTGTTGATGTCATTTACGGACAAGATATGGGTCTAGCAGATCAAGCAGCTGTGCGCTCGAACGAAGCCTATCTCTCACAGTATATTGACCATGCCATGTTTGAAGATGCTGAGAAAGGATACGTCGTATGCTCACGTCAGAATATGCCACAAACAGGCGCATTCCCTTATATCCAACAAGGTTCATTAACGAAGTCCGTAGGCTTCTCAACAGATGGATTCCAATTCTTTGGTCTATCTTATAAATCTACGAATCAAGCTGCTGCACTTCAGCAGACACAATTAAATAATGAAGTCTATCAATATGAATTTGCTTATACTGCTTTGCAATCCGAACAGGTAACACTCGATGGGACTGCACATTTTGTATTCTACGGGCTATTCAGAGCAGATCATCCGAGTGCCATTACATCGCTTGAATTCAATCAAGAAATTGCAGAAGCATGGGAGTACGTATCTGAACTTAAAGAAGCAGCAACTATATCCATTAGTAAAGTAAGCATTGGATCTCATATCGCTTCACCATTAGTAACCGAATCTATGACATTAGAAGAAGTGAACACACTCTTCCCTAACCGTCACCAAGAAGAGTGGCAAGGTGAAGAATTGTTGTCCTTCTTTACAGATACGCACGAACATATTGTATTGAAAGCTAAAGAATTGCTCGTAGAGCGCCCACATGGTCACATTCTAATGACTGGTGATAACGCACGTTTAAATAGTCACATATTAACAACAACTTCGTATATGTATGGTATATTCAACTCACAATTAGTTGTTGGAAATACGTCTTCCAACAAAATGATAACAAATGCTCGTAACGCGTTGAACGTAATGAAAACGTCTGGTCAACGCATTTACATTGAACTTGAAGGTTCTTATCACCTACTTACCATGCCTTCCATGTTCGAAATGGGCTTCAACTATGTTCGCTGGCACTACAAAATGGCTGATGATATGATCATCATCACGAATCACACAACGGTAAATACACCCGAATTGCACTTACAAGTTCGTTCTGCAAACGGTAAATCCTATCGTTATCTCGTAACGAATCAAGTCGTAATGAATAATAATGAGTACGTCACACCGTATCACATGGAACAGTCTGATTCCGTACTTACATTCCGTGCAGATCCAGCATCAGATAGTGCAAATACGCTTCCGAAGCTCTGCTATCGCATGCAATTCACAGGTGCTGATATGACAGTGCAAGACGAAACATCATTGGCTAAACATGTGGATGCCGGATCAACTTCACTTGTGGTCCTTGAACTATCTATGACAAGTGAGTGGCATATGACAGCTCAAGGATTAATTGATGGTGAAATTATTCCTTTCGGAACTTCCGATGCAACTACCGAGATCGCTTCGTATCGTGCGTTCTTTGAACAAGTGATGAACGGATTTAACCTAAATCATCCCGAAGGTCTTACCGATGAGATTCAAAAAGTAAACGCACTAGCATGGTGGTACACACACAATATGCTAGTACACTATTCCGTTCCACACGGATTAGAGCAATACGGTGGTGCAGCCTGGGGTACGCGTGATGTATGCCAAGGTCCTATAGAATATTTCATGGCGACTCAAAAATATGATGAAGTACGTGATATTATTAAAATGGTATTCACTCATCAATATGAGGATGAGGGTAACTGGCCGCAATGGTTCATGTTCGATCAATACTATCGAATTCAACAAGAAGAAAGCCATGGCGACATTATTGTATGGCCACTCAAAATATTAGGTGACTACCTTAACTTTACGAAGGATTACAGTATTCTCCAAGAAGAAGTCCCTTATTCCATCCGTCATACAGGCGAATTAACAGAGAAGACAGCAACCATCTATGATCATGCTAAGAAAGAAATCGATTATATTAAAGGCCATTTCTTACATGATACGCACTTATCTTCTTATGGCGATGGTGACTGGGACGATACACTTCAACCTGCGAATGCACAGTTGAAACAGTATATGGTTAGCAGTTGGACCGTTGCACTCACATATCAAGTGTTTAACCAACTTTCTTCGGCGCTTCTCACTCACGATGAAGCGATGGCTGCTGAATTAAGCGAACTTGCTACAGGTATTCAAGCTGACTTTAATCGTTATATGTTGCAAACCGATGTCATTCCAGGCTTTGTGTACATGGAAGAACCAGGTCAAGCGGAATTGATGCTTCACCCAACAGATACGAAGACAGGCATTCAATACCGCCTCCTTCCAATGACTCGCAGTATGATCGGTGAATTATTAACTGAAGAACAAGCAACAGCTCACTATGAGCTTATTAAGAAAGAACTTTATTGTCCGGATGGTGTTCGCTTGATGAACCGTCCAGCTCAATATGTGGGTGGTGTAAGCTCGAACTTCAAGCGTGCTGAACAAGCAGCGAACTTTGGTCGTGAAGTCGGTCTACAATACGTTCATGCTCACATCCGCTTCGTTGAAGCAATGGCTAAGCTCGGTAAAGCTGATGAAACGTGGAAAGGCCTTGCCATGATTAACCCTATTGGCATCCGAAACGTCGTACCGAATGCTGAATTACGTCAGAGTAACGCTTACTTTAGTAGCTCCGACGGAAAGTTCAATAACCGCTACGAAGCACAGGAACGCTTCAACGAATTACGTACCGGCGATGTCGCTGTCAAAGGCGGTTGGAGAATCTATTCTAGTGGTCCTGGGATCTACATGAACCAATTGATCTCTAACTGCTTAGGTATACGTCATGAAGGTGGCGATCTTATTCTAGATCCTGTCCTACCAACAACATGCGATGGTATGCTATTTGACTTTACCCTCAACGGATATAAGGCACGTTTTGTCTACCATATTACGGGTCAAACCATCAGTCGTGTCACCATAAATGAACAAGATGTTGCTGTAACGCAAACAGCCAATCGGTATCGTGAAGGTGGTAATCGTATCAGCGAGCAACAACTAAGTGATTTGATGAACGAAACGATGAATGAAATCAACATTTATATGTAAAAAATTTATGTGGCGATCTTTCGGGATCGCCATAAAATTTGATATAGTATTAGAATAATGAAGTATCATAATGACGGAGAGAACGTTAGGAGCGAATGTCGTGATCAGCATTAAAGATATCGCTAAAAAAGCCGGGGTTTCAATCTCGACCGTTTCTTATGCGTTAAACAGAAGTTCCAAAGTCACCGAGGAGACCGCATCAAGAATATTAGCTATAGCAAAAGAATTAAATTACGTACCTAATGCAGCTGCTCGAAATTTAAAAAGACGTGAGACTAAAATTATCGGTGCGTTCTTAACAGATTACAATGGTGTATTTTATGGTGATTTATTGCAAGGAATGAAAGAAGTTCTTAACAAAAATGGCTACGATTTAATCGTCTGTAGTGGAAAACAGTCGCATCGTCTGTTGCCAGAGAAAATGATCGATGGCGCTATCGTTCTGGATGCATTATTCTCTAGCGAGGAATTACTACTCCATGCAGAACGTGGTCATAAACTAGTTGTACTCGACAGAGAATTAAAACACCCCAACATCAACCAGGTATTACTCGACAATAAGGCCGGAGCAGGACTTGCTGTTGAATACTTAATTGAACAAGGTCATCGTAAAATCTATATTGTTACAGGACCTCCTGACTCTTTCGATTCGATTCAACGACTACAAGCCGTAAAGCAAACGATCGATAGAAATCAACCTATTGAATGTATTTCCATTCAAGGAAATTTCGATAAATTATCTGGAGAACAAGCGGCACATCAAATTATGCAAGATTATACTGAACCTGTTGCTGTCTTCTGTCTCAATGATGAAATGTCCATCGGCGTATATAATGCCATACAAAAAAGTGATTTCCGAATCGGTGAACATATCCACCTGATTGGATTTGATAACATGGAGCTAACCCAATATACACAACCACGTCTAGCCACCATCGATTATTCAAAGCACAAATGGGGTTCCATTGCTTCAGAGCAATTATTAAAACTTATTGCTTGTGAAGAAGTAGAGCAGGAAAGAATCTATGTTACTTTAATTCAGGGTGATTCTGTACATCCTGTATAATTTCATCCCAAATACAAAGACGAATCCTATCAAACAAGGTAGGATTCGTCTTTGTATTTGCATTTGTTATATTATTCGTTTAATAGGCTGATGGGAAATCACAAAAGAGCAAGCTTATTTACTATGCATAGACCTAATATTTTTTTAAAGAACCATATTGTCAGTAATGCGAGGAGGACCGTATGCTTTATTTCGTAAAAAAACCGTCACTGATATTTATCAGTGACGGTTTTAGGTGTTGGTAATTTATTCGGTAATGGAATTTGTGTTTGCTAGTTCTGCTGGTTCTACTGGATCTATTGGATCTATTGCATTACTTGCTACCAAATAGTATTGCGTCTGATCATTCTTGATCGTTGTATTTGTCGCTAACGCTCCACCCGATACTGTTCCTTGACCGTTTACTAACCAAATCGTTGGTTGTTTATATGCTTCAGAGCCGTTAACTAAGGTTCCAGTAACCGTTAGTACTGAGTTGGATAATCCTTCTGTTTTACCTTTTGATACTTCAATTCCACCAAATTCGTTAGCACTGACGGTAGTTTTTCCAGTTAATTCTACCTCTGATGCATTGACTAAGATACCACCATCTGCACCTCTTGCTGTTACATCTTCAAGTGTAACTTCTGTTGCATTGTAAACCTGAACTCCGTACACGCCCTGCCATTTATTTAGTTCTCCTGCCATTACTACTGATAGATTGTTTATCTTTGTTCCGCTTGCAAGTACAAGGATCCCTTGTCTTTGTCCGTCTGCTAGTGTGTTAAGTGCACCTGTGAAGGTTAATGTCTTACCTCCGCCGTTGATTGTTACGGTATGGTTTACTACTAAAGATTCAGTAATATCTGAAATATCTTCTGTTACATTGATTGTTGTAATTGCTTCTGTTTCTAATGCTGTTTTCAGTTCATCTATATTCGCTACGTTTGCTACTGTTGCTACTGGTGCTTTTGCATTGTCTGCTACCAAATAGTATTGTGTCTGATCATTCTTGATCGTTGTATTTGTCGCTAACGCTCCACCCGATACTGTTCCTTGACCGTTTACTAACCAAATCGTTGGTTGTTTATAGGCTTCAGAGTCGTTAACTAAGGTTCCAGTAACCGTTAGTACTGAGTTGGATAATCCTTCTGTTTTACCTTTTGATACTTCAATTCCACCAAATTCGTTAGCACTGATGATTGTTTCTCCAGTTAATTCTACTTCTGATGCATTGACTAAGATACCACCATCTGCACCTCTTGCTGTTACATTATGAAGTGTAACTTCTATTGCATTGTAAACCTGAATTCCGTAAACGCCCTGCCACTTATTTAGTTCTCCTGCCATTACTACTGACAGATCGTTTATTTTTGTTTCGCTTGCGTTAACAAGGATACCTTGTCTTTGTCCGTTTTCCAGTTTGTTAAGTTCAGTTGTGAAGGCTAGTTTCTTACCTCCGCCGTTGATTGTTACGGTATGGTTTACTACTAATGATTCAGTAATATCTGAAATATCTTCTGTTACATTGATTGTTGTAATTGCTTCTGTTTCTAATGCTATTTTCAATTGTTCTACGTTAGCTACATTCGCCTCTGTTGCTACTGGTGCTTCTACTTTTACTAAAGCTTTTTGTGCCGCTTGGATTGCTGCTGTAGCTGCATTTACTTGTCTTTGAGTATTTGCTGTTGTAACTACATTAGCCGATACTACCGTTTGATAGATTGTCCAGCTGTCTGGCGTGTAATCAGCTTTTGCAACCGCTGCTAAAGTTGCATTGTATGCTGTTAGATCTGCAACATCTGGAGTTGTAACACCACCAGAACCACCACCATTAGAACTTCCACCGTCCGAAGTTGGAGGAGTAGTCGTTGTTACGTTACTCGCTGATCCGCTTACCGTTGTACCTCCGCTAATTTGGACACCACCGACACCTGTAACGCCTGTTACGCCAGGACTAACTACGATTTGCGTCTTAGGAGTTTCAATTTTGGCATCTGTTGCACCGCCCTGTACTTCCACTCTCGTTACTGTACCTGTACCTGTTATCTCCGTATTTGCTGCAGCTGTTACAATAGTAGCTACCGTACCCGCAACCTCTACTTTTGTTTTACTTGCTTCTGCATTAATATCTACAGAATTCACTTTTGATTTAGCATCGATAACGAGCTTCGAATTCTGAGCAGAAATATTAATATCTTTGATAGTTGCGCCAATCGTACTGACCACAATATCTTCTGCTTGAATCTCAACTTTGCCAACAGTACCTTCAATATGAACGTCGTCAGATCCATCATCTATATACACGATTCCAACGTTGGCATCGCCTTTAACCTTGATGCTGACAGCACCGTCTATTCTTGCAACGATCACATTGGAAACATTGGATGTGCCTGTGATAATAATGGAATTCACGCCACCACCACGAACGACCATGCGACCCGTAACCTTCACATTATCTAATGTAACTTCGCCATTACCTACACCATCACCAATAATGAGATCACCACTTACTGTTACGTTCTTCAATGTAACATTCGGTGTATTCACCATAATATTACCTTCAGCAACTGTGGTATATTCGCCTGCTGTTCTAATATATTGTTTAAGAATATTGTCTAATGTTTGAGCAAACTCTGCTCTTGTAATTAATCCCTTGGGATTCAACTTTCCATTGGCTCCCTGAATATAACCACCATTTACAATCGCATAAATATCCCCTTTTGCCCAATCAGATATTTCATTCACATCTGCAAAATTCTTATTGATCGTAGTTGCAGGTTGTAACTTCAATGCTCTTGCGATTACAGCAAACACTTCTTGACGAGTGATGGCCTTGTTAGGATTCATCTTTCCGTCTGAACCTTGGATGACATTCATCTGACTAGCAATTGCTATACTGTCTGCATACCAATCTGTAGATTTGATGTCTGCAAACTTCGAATCATTTTTCGCAGTAGCTCCAAATGCACGTGCAATTACCGTTGCCATTTGGGCTCTCGTCAAATTGTCATTAGGTGAAATCTTCCCATCTGCTCCGCTCAGCAACCCATTCGTTACAGCATTGTTGAGTGCAGCCGTAGACCAATTGTTCGTCATATCCGAAAACACAGGTAGATTAATCTCTGAGCTGCTTCCCTCAGCAGCGTAAGAGATAGGCGGCATCATCCCAACTACCATTACTCCAGTCAACATTACAGATAATAATTTCTTGTTAATCTTCATCATTCAGTTCTCCTCTTATCATGTATTTTCAAGAAGTTTGTAACGAATTCCCACTCTAGTAAATCAGAGCTTGATATAATTCATCATCTTATATAAAATCATCTGAATTCTAGCTAACATTCAGTGATTACAATCCACTACAATCACAGGGGTAATTATACCTATACGACTTTTTAAAATAGACTTCTCTCAATATGGCTAGTTCTTTAGTCTCCACTACGTTGCCATCCATTAAATCCCTAAAGAATCAACATAAGAAAGCGATCCTTCCCAACTCTCTCAGTGTGAAATACCGCCAATACACTATGTCAGTGAACATAAAAACTCCTGATGTACACTATTCAACAAGTATATTTGCTATTTTCTAGTGATTATCAATATATTTACAGGATTATTTCCTGTAATCTAGTCTTAGTTTATGTATTTCTCAAAATTTCCTAGGTGTAATAAATTTGGGTATAATAGCCAAAGACAATGATTTTATACTATCATAGACAAATATTAAACGCTACCAAAATACTACATTATTTTTAGGTCTTAAGACTTAGTACGACAAATAACCCCTTCAAGTGCACTCTTTCCCATAATTATTTGTGGGATTGTACAGAGTCTACTTAAAGGGGTTGCTATTAATTTATATTACAAGCATTAATCACTTGCCTTCATAGAGTCAACCATTTCTATCTTCTTCAACTTCCTATACAAAATCAACTGCACAATAAATGAGAATACCATCGTGATTACCGCAGATGCTATAAAACTTGAGACAGAAATACTTCTACCAAACATTAAGTCTGTTCTTTCTGATGTTCTTACCACAAATGCATGAAGCGCTAATCCGAGCAGCAGTCCGACACCTGTTCCGAATATACTTAGTATGAAAATCTCCCGAAATATATAACCGCCAACTTCTCTATTATGGAACCCAAGCACTTTTAATGTGGCCAGTTCTTTTCTACGTTCACTGATATTTATATTAGTAAGATTATATATAACAACGATAGCAAGCCCACCAGCCGCCATAATAAGCGCAAAGACAACAAAGTTAATGCTAGATAGTAAATTATCATACGATTTCTTGGTTTGTGATACAAATGCTGCACTCGAAACTGTGTCACTCGTTAATAACTTGGTAAGTGCCGCATCCTGCTGCAAATCGTCGGCTATATTGGTGTTTAACATCAACGTATTGTATGAAATGGCTTCACCAAAAGCATTGTTATAATCTGCTTGATTAAGATATATATAACTACCTACATAGTTCTCAGCTATTCCTGTAAGAACGAACTTACCCGTGTCGCCATTAGCATTTTCAAGGGTGAATGTATCTCCCTTTAGTATACCTAAAGCGGACGCAAGCATTTCTGTAACAATCACAGAGGACTTATCCGTAACGATCGATTCACCACTTTGTCTACTCCTCAAATTAACAAAATCTTTGAGAACATTTGGCTCCTTCGGAACATAAACAGTCGTCATAAACCTTTCGTTGTTCCGCGTCGCATATCCTGTCTGACTCGAGACTTCCGTGAAATTATCTACCTTCTTCGTATCATTGATAAACTCATTCACGACCGGATCCACATGATGATCCCCATTTAATTCGATAAGTAGGCCATATTGAAAGATCTCATTAAATTGTGTGTTTGCAATATCCCCTACAGAATCACGCAGGCCGAACCCCGTAACGATCAGGGCCGTACAGCCCCCAATGCCAACGACCGTCATAAAGAAATGTTTCTTATACCGGATAAGATTTCGAGCCGTTGCCTTATACGTAAATTTCATGCGAGACCATATAAAAGGTATCCGTTCAAGAAAAATACGTTTTCCTGCTTTAGGCGAACGGGGCAGCATGAGACTTGATGGTTTTTCCTTGAGCGCATGATAGCAAGCCCATATCGTCGCAATCATCGTACAAACAATAGCCAGAAACGATGAAATTAAGGCCAACCCCCAACTAAAATTTGCAATAAAATCAGGTAAATGATACCCCGATGCATAAGCATTCCACAATATATTTGGTAACACTCGAAATCCTACAAGTAAACCTACGATACTCCCAAGCACCGTTGCAAGGCCGCAATAAACCAAGTATTTAAACATGATCGTACCTTTGCTATATCCTAATGCTTTTAATGTTCCTATTTGTGTTCGTTCCTCTTCGACCATACGCGTCATCGTTGTCAGAGCTACAAGCGCAGCAACAAGAAAAAAGAATATCGGAAATACCGTTGCAATTGATGCTACCTTCTCAGCATTTATTGAAAAGCTAACATAACTAACATTAGCGTTACGATCAAGAACATACCATTTCTGTGTTTCTTGTGAACGAGATTTACCGATTTCTTCAAGCTTTGTAACGATTCCTTCCATTTGTGTATCATATTCCTCTTTAAAGGTGTTCAAATCAGACACACCCAAAGCCGTAATAAATAAATCTGTGTATGCACCAAGCTTATAGTTACTTGCATCTACATACATCATTGCGCTAATTCTTCCGTTACCAATTTTACTTGCTTCGGCTTCTTTGGATAAATATTGGGGATTACTTACAATACCCACTATGGTATACTCTGTGGTGTTATATATTTCACTAGCATTTCCGTAATTTTCATTATCCTCAGATACGCTCATTGTAGTCCCAAGCTCAATTTCAGACAGAAAATTTCCCTTCTGTTCTACCACTGCCTCATTACTAGCCATCGGCATTCTGCCTTGAATTAGCTTTAATTCATTAATAAATCCACCCTCATTGTTATCTAACTTATCCAGGGGTAGCCCATATATCCGAGTCGGCAACACCTCATTATTGTTTGTTTTCATTAATGAATCAGTCACATACGCAGGCATAACCTCATCTATCTCGTCCATAGCGGAGATCACTTCTATATCTGCATTTGTTAATCCCAGGGTAGCTTTAATATGAATATCAGCCATATGACTGTCATCATAATATTTATCAACCGATGCTTGCATATCAGGCGTTGTTGCAAGCAGCCCCGCAAGAAATCCAACACCTAGAGCAACGATGGCGAAGATAGCCACAAACCGTCCAAAACTCTCTTTAATTTCGCGGGTTATCGTCTTAATATAGGTTTTTTTCACGCCTACCACTCAATCCTTTCAACGGGAACAGGATCAGGGTTAATTATCATGTTGGATACCGCTCCATTCTTAAAGTGAATAACACGGTCTGCCATTTGCGTAATTGCTAGGTTATGGGTAATGACAATGACTGTTTTGCCAGTTTGACGGCAAGTATCTTGCAAGAGTTGTAAGATGTTCTTACCTGTGTTGTAATCGAGTGCACCTGTCGGTTCGTCACATAACAGAATCTTAGGATTTTTAGCTAACGCTCTCGCAATGGATACACGCTGTTGCTCACCACCTGAAAGTTGCGCAGGGAAATTTAACATACGCTCCGATAACCCTACTTGCGCTAACACTTCCTTCGCATCCTGAGGGTTTCGGCAAATTTCGGAGGCAAGTTCAACATTCTCTACTGCCGTTAAATTCTGCACCAGATTATAGAACTGAAATACAAATCCTACATCATGTCTTCGGTATTCTGTTAATTGCTTTTCATTTAGGCCACTTATTTCGCTACCATCCAGTCGAATCGTACCACTATCACATGAATCCATTCCGCCAAGCATATTCAGCACAGTTGTTTTCCCTGCACCACTTGGGCCGACAATGACACAAAATTCTCCCTCTTCAATGGAGAAGCTAACATTATCTGTAGCAGCAATCTTTTGTTCACCAATATGATAAAATTTACTTACATTTTCAAATTCCACATAATTACGCATAAGCTATTTCTCCCCTTTATTCATCGTGTCAATGGACAGCTCTATCAATCGAATTAATTCCATTCCATTTACTTCTCCCAAACCTTCCACAAGGATATCAAAGTATCTCTCGACATTGCCTTGCTTCTCCGTTACGAACGACTTTCCTTCTGGTGTTATCATGACACTCATTCTCCGCCTATCATCCTCTGCCATTTTCATTGTGACATACCCCTTCTTTCTTAAGGTTGAAAGAGCAGCCGTAATTCTTGGCCTTGATACATTAAGTTTATCGCTGAGAATCGATGGATTAATTTCCGAATCACTATTCTGACATAAAAAAAAGAGCAAATGGAGTTCCCCTTGTAAGAATTCTGCAAGATGACTGAAGGCTTTCATCTCATACAACCCAGCAAGAGATCCAATTAAATTGTTTCTTAATTCCATTTCTTTCATAAATGAACCTCCAATAATGAATAAAAATAATTAATAATAAATACCATTTACTGTTAACACCGTTCACTATAATCCACAAACTAATTTTTTACAATATAGCCAGATAAATAATCAATAATCATCCCTTCTAAAACTGATTTTTCACTATTCTTAGGGTAAAACTCAAGGTATACTTGTTAAATGTTGGATTATATTTCTCATAGGAGGAAACACAGATGAAATTATGTTTTGAAGGAGAACTAACAACGCTTACGCCTGGTATTCAAGCATTATCTCATGATCTAGGATTCTTCGAAGCCGCTGGCGGGTTAACTGTTAAAGTCGTGCAATCGACAAATGCGGATGAACTGGTAGTTGGATTAAATCAGAACCATGCATACATACATTATGGACAGAAACATCAATTTTTCCGCGGACTTGGTCTTCTCCTACAGCATAGCTCTGGTGGTGAGACGTTCGAACTTCGTGAGAAACAACAGTTCGATACCATCGGACCCATGTTCGATTTATCTCGCAATGCAGTACTAACAGTAGATAGCTTCAAATTCATGCTGAATAAGATGGCTTTAATGGGACTGAACACTGTCATGTTGTATATGGAGGACACGTATGCTATCGAAGGTGAAGCTTATTTTGGCTATATGCGCGGCCGTTATACGCACGCTGAACTGAAAGAGATTGACGATTACGCTGACCAATTCGGCATCGAAGCTTTCCCAAGCATTCAGACGCTCGCTCATCTTGAAGAATTCCTGAAATGGCAGCCCGTGTCGAATTATAAAGATACCAAAGGCGCACTCCTTGTTGGGGAAGACTTAACTGATCTGTTGGTTGAGAAAATGATCGATGCAGCCAGTGCTCCGTTCCGTAGTCGAAAAATCCATGTTGGTATGGACGAAGCAGAGGAACTCGGTCGCGGGAAATATTTAGACAACAACGGCTATAGAAGCCGCTTCGACATCATGACCGAACATCTAGAGAAAGTACTTGACTGTGCTCGTAATCGCGGCTTGAAACCCATGATGTGGAGCGATATGTTCCTCAAGCTTGCTTCAGAGAATAGCAGTGAGTATTACGACAAAGACACACAGATTCCTGAGGAAATGGCTCGTAAGATTCCTAAAGACGTAGATATGGTGTATTGGGATTATGTACATACGGAGAAAGAAGAATACGAGAATTTGATCACGAAGCACCGGAAGCTTGGTAACAATCTAGTGTTTGCTGGGGCTGTATGGATATTTAATACATTTGGGGTCAATTACGGCTTGTCTCTGAATGCTTCCGACACAGCGTTACAAGTGTGCAAACAAGAAGGCATTCGCGAGGTATATGCAACGATGTGGGGCGATGACGGAAATGAAAGTAATCCCTTCATTGCACTGCTAGGTTTACAACTCTACGCAGAACATGCATATTCAGAAGAGAAACCGGATCAGGATCATTTAGCAGCACGGGTCAAGTTCTGCACAGGAATTGATGCCGATACATTCCAACAGCTGAAGTACTTGGACGAAACACCGGGTGCAGAGCCCAATAACCAGAAGCAGAGTAATCCTTCGAAGTTCCTATTGTACCAGGATGTGCTACTAGGACTCTTCGACAAACAGATCGAAGGATTGGATATGGCTGAGCACTATGTTCAGGTTGAGCAAGATATACGTAACCGACGCAACAAGGATGCTGAACTGGATTATTTATTCGAAGTACCTGAGAAGTTATGCGGTGTATTGAAGCGCAAGAGCGAGATTGGGATTGAGTTAAAACGAGCTTATGATACCTTAGATAATGAGACGTTACGACGCATTGCGACAGAAGTGCTTCCCGCAATCTCTGAAGCTGTAAGCGAGCTACGTATAGCTCATCGTCGTCAGTGGCTACGTATGTTCAAGCCTTTCGGGTGGGAAGTGATTGACATTCGTTACGGAGGAGTCGTTAATCGACTCGACACGGCAACGTATCGAATTCTTGATTATGTTGAGGGTAGAATCGATCGAATCGAAGAGCTTGAGCAAGAACGCCTGCTCTATAGCACAACCAATCGATTCACCAATAAAGGAGCCGGTTGGTGCAGTTATTACTACAGAATGGCATCGCCGAACGTATTCTTCCACATCATTAATCCATTTTAACAAAATGACGACCACTCCCGATTCCTATCGGCAAGTGGTCGTCGCTTTTTATCTATGTTTTATTTTATTAATTCCATTGATCAACAGTCCATCTCTCTTATGTCCCTTCTCAATAAAGAACATAGACACGGCGCCTAATCCCACATGAGTCCCTACGGCTACACCCATTTGCATGATGAATATTTCACCTTTAAATGCTGTTTCTTCCCTGATCTTGTCCATCAAGTGTTCAGCAATCGTTCTCTCTGAAGTGAAACCTATAATAATGAAATCTGTAACTTCCCAATCATTTCGTAGGTTGAATTCTTTCACATAATGGTTTAATACGCCTTTTAATCCTCTTTCCTTAGCTACAATAGCCCCTTTGCCTTGTCTCATAGACATGATCGGTTTGATTTTTAGAATCCTGCCTATTAGAGCGCTTGCATTGGTAAGCCTACCACTCTTAATAAGATGATTTAGATCATCTACACAGAGAAAGTGTTTTACATTATTTTTATACGATTCATTGAATTGTATTAATTCTTCAAAAGTACATCCATTCGCTCTCAACATAGCAGATTTCAGCGTTAGCCATCCACTACCATGACTCATAGATCTGGAATCTACGACGTGAATTTTAATAGAAGAGTCCGGATGATCATCAAAAAAAGTTTCTTTGGCTATTTCAGCGGATTGAAAGGATCCACTTGTGCCACTCGACATACAAATACATAGTATCTCTGTATATCCATCTTCTATTGCTTCATTTATGATATTCAAATATTCTGTTGGGTTTGGCATCGACGTCGTAGGGGCTTCTTCTAAATTTCCTAGGATTGCATAGAAATCATCAGGCTGTATATCAATCTTATCTCTACACTCTTGACCGTCTATCATTATCATTAATGGTGCGATTCCGATGTTATATTTCTCAATCATTTCTTCTATCAAATCACAAGTAGAGTCAGCCATAATCTTAATCATCTTTGTCCCCCAAAGAAAAAGAAGTAGGGCGTTATTTCGTTCCCTACTTCTCTTATATTTTTGTATCTAAATTATAGTATTCTTGATTTTCTATAGACTAACTTAATACGTTACCTAGCGTCAATGAAACTTGTCACTTATTGTCGAATTACAAGTTATCCCGTTCACCAACTATACACAAAAAAGAACTGCTGACCCTAAAGATCAGCAGTTCTTTAACAATCAAAGACACAATAAGTACACACTTGTTGTTTAATTGAATGACATCCAGATCGTATCCCCAACAACCTCGAACTGCTGCTTGTACCAGAAATTGCGTGATGTCGTTATAGGATATACATACATTTTCTTATTAGGATATTTCTCTTTGAGCCAATCCATAAAGAAGGCCGCATAACCATTACCTTCAAATTCTTTCAATACATCCAATGCTTCTATAAATATAAAATCTGATTTGTTTTTAATATCTATATAGAAATCTTTTTGTAGATATCTCTCATCATCACTGAAATAATCTTGTTCCGCCTTCTGGACTAACTGCTTCCCACTTTTATATTCCCAAATCGCGGCATACCCGACCATCGTATTGTCATCTTCAATGACATATAATTCTTCAGGTAGTTCCGAGATATCCTTCTTACTCAATTCCCCAGAATGATACCCAGAGGTTAATTCAGCTAAGACAGTTTGTAAGTCTTCATCAAATGTTTTTGTAGTAATCTTAGGCATTTTCGATCTCCTTTGTGCTATTTATCGCATTTTTCAATCCATTGTTCTACCGTTATTTTTTTACTAAGTTCTCCGATTAAAGCATATGGTATTTGATTCATATTCTTAAACCGAATACAACTTTTCCCCATATCGAGCTTCGTCTTCATATGTTTAGGATACTCTTGTACGAACCAATTTAACAGCTCTTGATCTGCGTATACACCCATGTGATAAATAGCTACTAAGTTTTTCTGAGAAGCAATACTCATAAATGGTAATGGTTCTTTGGGATTACAATGATACCCCGCAGGATAAAGTGAATGTGGTACCACATAACTGATGAACCCGTAACTCATGGTCTCTTTAAATCCTACAGGAAGACTCTCCAGTATAACCTTTCTTAATTCTGAAATGACTGCCTTTCGATCCTCAGGTAACTGATTTATATAATCTTCTGGTGAGTTAGCATCATACATCATAATCATCACTCCTTATGCTAATATTCATCGAACTTTAAGTCATCATATGATTCTTGTCCATAATACGCTATAACAACATTACCTTTCAATAAAAGAGCATGTACATATATACATAAAGAAACCGCCACGCAAACGCGGCAGTCATGTATGGTCAACATAATCACACAATACTGATTACTCGAATCTGTATATCATTTCGTTTACTCAAATCAATAAATTCATCGTCGACTTTAATTAGCGGTGTCTCTATGTTATGAGGATTCAATGATACGACCTCACCCATTCGCCCATCTGTCAAAACAACATTCTCTCCAACCATTCGCTTCATAATGTTATCTAGAAATACAGAAACAATGATAGGATCAAGTTCCCCAAATATCCCTCTCCTCATTTGACTTACAATTTCATGAAATGGGATTGGATCGTGATATGGGCGTTTAGATGACATTGCATGAAAAATATCAGCCACAGCCACAATTTTGCTAAAGTAATCTACTTTATCTCCTTTAAGCCCTAAAGGATATCCCTTACCATCATTACGCTCATGATGCTGCAGTGCTACTAACGGAATTCGTTGGTTTAAACCAACCGTCTCCTTCATAATCTCGTAGCCATAAATCGTATGTTTTTTGATCACCGCAAATTCATCATTCGTTAATTTCCCTGGTTTATTTAATATTTCAATCGGTACTTTAACTTTTCCAACATCGTGTAACGTAGCTGCAAGAGACAAAATTGAGATTTCAGATTCAGATAAATGTAGCCACCTACCAATTAAAGTAGATATTATTCCCACGCCGATATTGTGCTGGTATGTATATTCATCTGTTGCCTTTACGACATCAAATAGTTGAAAAATATTAGTGTTATTAGCTGCTTCTTGAACGAACGGAAGAATGCCTTTCCTTATTTCCATTAATGGAATCTTTCCAGACGCTTCAATGGAATGGAATATAGTCTTCGACGTATTCACAACTTTTTTTATGGAATTGTCAGATATTTTTTTATTGTCTGATATGAATGAAATGGAAATGGGGTCAATGATATGATTTCTCAAAAACTTAATATGATCATCTTGAATTTTTGTTAGCGCGGGTATCAAAGACACCCCATGCGCATTCGTAATATCATTTTTTATCGTTCTACCTAATAAGCTATCCATTGCCATTGATTCCCTCCCACAAACCATGTTTACTGCCTTCACTTTATAGTGACACTTTCTGCCTAGTGTCCATTAATGACTAACTTTTTGTTATCCTGGTTATTACGGCATCGTTTGCCTCTATACATGTTCTTATCAGCAATCTTAATAAGATCATTTAATTCCACACCCTCATCTGGATAGATTGCATGTCCGATAGATGCAGATACATTCACTGAAATCCGAGATGATAATTTATTGAATCCATTGTGGAGGGAAAGGTAGCGCTCATTCAGTTCTGATACTTCTGTACACGGGAAAACACATACAAATTCATCGCCGCCCCACCTAATTAAATAATCCAAATGTCCGCACTCTTTCTCAAGAGCATTTGCAATCATTTGTAGCACACGATCGCCCGTTGTATGTCCATAATGAACATTTATTAATTTGAAATTGTCTACATCAATTAGAAAGATGAGAAGCTTCTGCGCTCTGCGATCCGACCTACTTTTCAATTTCGGGAATTTATCTACCATGAATCGACGATTGTAGCTTCCCGTCATCAAATCCTTTTCCGAAAGGTATTTGACCTTATCATATTGCTTGCCTAGCTTCCATCCTAGAAATAGGAAGAACGCTGAAACAAATAAATACATGATATCTATGTAACCATTGACTATGTCGTTATAGACAATTAACCCGACCGCGCTCATAACAACAATAACCAAGGATATGATGCGTCCTTTATATTTCATGTGTAATAACCACCCCCTATATATTCATGTACTAAAAATTAAACTCTAGCTGTTCATATGGGACACCTGACAAACCCCGAGCCTATTCGTAATATATCTTTAATTTTATCAATCTTTTCGACATAAAAATATCCCCCGTTTGGGGGATACCATCAATCCAGTATGTTTAATTCCTTGGCTCGTTGTAAAGCTTGTACGCGGTTACTGACTCTTAGCTTCCTGTACACATTTTTTATATGCGACTTTACAGTTTCACCCTTAATGCTCAGGTCATAGGCGACTTCCTTGTTCGATAATCCATTGCCTATCAACCTTATGATCTTTGTTTCTTGTTCTGTTAATATTTCTTTAAGCGACAGCTCATCTTCCGGTGTGATATTCATGACTTGAAGTAGCTGTTTCACATACGTTAAGGATACTTGTAGAGGATTCCTCAACCGACTATTCGTTTGTTGATCCTTCAAATAAATAGATAACAGCACTCCCATCATAGGGCCTTCATCTATAAAACTTCGAATGTAACCTTCCGGTTCTCCCAAGTGTAGTGCACCTTCTAATGCAACGAGCGCATGCTCCGTTTGACTTACTCGCTGAAGCGTCATACTTTGCAGAATAAGTACCTTAATCCGATCCCGTAGACGATCTTCCTTCATCAATAAAAGATGCAATCTTTCCAACAAATCTAGCGCTTCTTCCGTTCGTCCACATTCTCCAAGCACTCTAGCCAAAGCTAAATGCTCGGCCACACGAACCATTGAAACCTCATTGGTATGCGCCATCTCATATCTTCCCATCCAATCTAAAGCATATTCCGACGAGCCTTGTTGCAGAGAATGAATAGCTTCTTCCGCTTCGATTTTCACCATGAATAATTCATAATCAGGGGAGTCAATCTGCGACTTCACCTTGGTAAGTAATGCTAGTGCACCATCAGGATCGCCTTTGGCTTGCTTAATCCGTGCAGCACTAATCGTATTATGTATAACTATTCGAGCAAAGGGTTCTATATCCTTACGTCCCAGCGCCTGATTGACATAGAACTCTGCCTCATCCAACCGATTCCACTCGTACAGCAATTTACTGTAAGAAGCATATAAGTAACCGATAAAAGGATACACCTTTTTTTTCTTCCATACTTTAATCCACTTCACGAGAAATGTATCTGCCGCATGCAAATCGTCAATAAACGCCAAATGATCATCAAACGAATCATAACCTTGAAATCTATTACGTCCCATCGTTTGAAATAAACTACCTTCAGGCATATATCGTTCTACCAACTCAAAATATTCCGAAGTTTGCACCAGATCTTTCTGAAGATACGAGGTGACCGCACAAAAAAAGTAAATGTTACCTATGACCTGATTCCATTCCGTCCCTGGCAATTTATCATGTAATGCTTGGAACCATAGCTCAGCTTGTTTCACCCTTCTAAAAGCAGCTTCCCATTCCCCTACCCCTAGTAATATAGATATATAGAACATTTCGATCATCGGCTTCTCTGCAAAGGAGTTGTCCGGCAACACAGACACCCATCGATTCAACGTTACACTCTTGGATTGCATCAAGGTATGCAGATTTTTCTCAATTAGTCGAACAACATCGGTATACTGCTTTCCCTCTAAGTAGTGCTCAACTGCTTCTTCATCAAATCCCGCATTCTCTAGCCAGTATGCTGCACGGATATGCGCTTGCTCCCATTGTCCTGGATCTGACTCCCATAATACCCGACGTAAGAATTCTGAGAACAAATGATGATATCTATACCAATTTCTATTGTCATCTAGAGGAATAATAAACAAATTTAATTGTTCTAACTTCTCCAATTGTTCCTGAGCGTTCAATTGACCCGTTACTGCCTGACATAACGAATGGTTCAATCGATTTAATATGGACGTATTCAATAAGAACTCTCGGAGGGACTCGGATTGATGACGTAGTACTTCCTCTAATAAATAATCAGAGATATGATGATGTTGACCACTAAATCGATGGATTGATTCAGCTATATTATCACTACGCTTCAGAGAAATCGCTGCCAACTGCATTCCGGTTACCCAACCCTCTGTCTGCTTGAAAAGTTCAGTAACTTGCTCCTTCGAAAGCAATAAATCCGTTGTATCATGAAAAAAATTAAGCCCTTCATCCAGTTGAAAGCGTAAATCCTGTATGTTGATTTGAAATAATTCGCCCCTCGCGAGAAGTCGAGCAGTAGGCATCATTAAATCCGTACGACTTGCGATATAAATATGAATATGTGGAGGCAAATGGTCGATCAAATAAATAAAGGAATGATGTATGGCAGGTAGCTCTATCAAATGGAAATCATCGAGAATAAAGATCAGTTCACTTGATAACGCATTCAGTTCATTCAGTATCTCCGAAATCACACGCTCATATTGTACCGAAGTACCTTTTTCAAGGAGAGGGAAAATACGCTGACCATACCCCGGAACTCTCATCTCGATGGACGTCGTCATATAACTCCAAAATCGTATCCAATCATTATCTTGATTATCTAACGAGACCCACGCCACCGGTTCACTACATTGTTTCGCCCATTCACTTAATGCTGTTGTTTTCCCATATCCAGCATGTGCAGAAACAAGTGTCAACTTTGCTGATCTTCCTTCATCAAGTTTGCTCATCAGTCTCGGGCGACACACCAATGAATTACGTACATGGGGTATATATAATTTTGTACTTACAATCATTAATAACTCCTCCGTATTCTTACGTTCCAAGAAGGCATTTCATATATGAATAGATAGAATAATTAATTCGGATACCCACTCAAACTCACAATAATTGTATCAATATTCGACTAATTCTACCAATTATCTTTCAAGACTAGATACATTCATTTAATGTTATATTTCATAACACATAAAGTAATAATTATAATATTTATTATTATTTTCAATAAAGTTAGTATTTAATCGAATTCGGCAATATTAGGAACTATACTAGTTATTAAAGCGTTTTATCACCGTATTCACTATTTGCGTTTCAGTGTATCTCGTCGATATAATCTGGTTATCAGTCATCGAATGTGTTATATAAATTAACATTATAGGTGATAATACATACTTTTATTGGGGGTAACATTATGAAACTATCAAAGTCAACAGCACTGAAAACCACTTTTGCAGCTAGTCTAGCTTTTACAGCTCTCTTTTCAACAATTACCGTGTTACCTAATTCACATGCTTATGCTGCCGAAGCCATTGTATCTGCTGAATCAGCTCCTAAACTTCCTAAGGTACAAGTGATTGCAACAGGTGGAACTATCGCAGGTAAATCTGTGGATGAAACAAGCTTCCAGAATTACAGAGCCGGTACGTTATTAATGGAGGATATGGTAAAAGCACTCCCTAATAAAGACCAAATCGCTGATGTATCAAGCTTTCAATTTGGTAATGCCGGTTCTAGTTCCTATACGATGCAACAATTATCTAGTCTTTCTTTAAAAGTGGATCAAATACTCGAAACACAGGATGCGGTAGTCGTGACAACAGGTACAGATACGATGGAAGAAATCGCATATTTCCTTGACCTTACAGTACGCAGCGCCAAACCAGTTGTGGTAACAGGTTCCATGCGCCCTTGGACAGTTATCGGAAGTGACGCACAAGCTAATCTATACAATGCTATCAAGTTAGCTGCAAGTGGAAAAACGAAATATTACGGAACAGTCGTGATGCTTAATGATGAGATTCATGCCGCAAGAGATGTCACCAAAACCAATGCAACGCGAGTGGATACATTTGAAACGCCTATGATGGGTATGTTGGGATATATCGATGAGAAGAACATTCGTATGTATCGCGCTAATTCTAGAGCACTTCTAAGTGCCGATAAATGGGCAACACCTTTCGATCTTAGAACGATCAAGAGTAGCAATATGGCGAAGGTGGAAATAGCTTATTCTTATCAGGAGGCTGGAGCTGGAGCGATCAACGGATTTGTCCAGGACGGTGCTAAAGGTATTGTTACTGCGGGAACAGGAGCTGGTGGTGTTTCCAAAGCCATTGGAGAAGCTCGCACGAAAGCTATTAAAGAAAAAGGAGTTATCTTCGTATCCACAACTCGTACAGGTTCGGGCAGTAGCTACTCATCCGGTGATGGTATTATTGCAGGAGACAGCTTAAACGCTGCACATGCTCGCATACTACTACAGCTAAGCCTTTCATTTAGTAAAGATTTCAAAACGATCCAAGGATGGTTTGATACTTACGGATCTGGCCAAGTTAACATTCCAACGAAATAATCGAAATCACATTGTTAAATCAAGATTATTACTTACCAAGGTAGAACATCCCAATCAATTTAAAGCCTAAAAAGCTGCACCAACGAATTCGTTGGTGCAGCTTTTTAGTGTTATTACTTCAGTTTCGCTACACTCACAGCTATCTTCTCGATTTGCGCCTTGCTTAAGGAATGATCTTATTCT
>NZ_LVJI01000001.1 GCF_001637225.1 Paenibacillus antarcticus | reverse complement strand
CTTGAAGACGACGAGGTAGATAGGTTGGAGGTGGAAGTGCAGCAATGCATGGAGCTGACCAATACTAATCGGTCGAGGGCTTATCCTACAAGTTTTACGAAGTAAAACTACTTCGTAAGCAAATGCTTATTCTGAAGTTTAGGCTTCAGGAGCAAATGCAAGTTTTGAACTGCAAATTCATTCGTATCTAGTTTTCAAGGATTAAACCTTGTACTTTTCCCTGATAGCTCAGTTGGTAGAGCACTCGACTGTTAATCGAGTTGTCACAGGTTCGAGCCCTGTTCGGGGAGCCATATGGAGAGGTGTCCGAGCTGGCCGAAGGAGCACGATTGGAAATCGTGTAGGCGCCAAAAGCGTCTCGAGGGTTCGAATCCCTCTCTCTCCGCCATAATATGTAAGGCCCGTTGGTCAAGCGGTTAAGACACCTCCCTTTCACGGAGGTAACAGGGGTTCGATTCCCCTACGGGTCACCATTTTTAAAAAAAGATTTTGTAAGTACTTGATTTTACATCAAGATGTATGGTATAATAATGAATGTCTTTCTCATGGAGGCTTAGCTCAGCTGGGAGAGCATCTGCCTTACAAGCAGAGGGTCGGGGGTTCGATCCCCTCAGCCTCCACCATAATGATTTAATATGCTTATCAATGACGCGGGGTGGAGCAGCCCGGTAGCTCGTCGGGCTCATAACCCGAAGGCCGCAGGTTCAAATCCTGCCCCCGCAATTAATTTTATTCCATTAAGGAATAGATTACTATGGAACCGTGGTGTAGTTGGCCTAACATGCCTGCCTGTCACGCAGGAGATCGCGGGTTCGAATCCCGTCGGTTCCGCCATTTTTTTACCTTGTATGGCTCGGTAGCTCAGTCGGTAGAGCAAAGGACTGAAAATCCTTGTGTCGGCGGTTCGATTCCGTTCCGAGCCACCATTGATTTGATAGTAAGTTTTAAGGTGCGCCGTTGTAGCTCAACTGGTAGAGCAACTGACTTGTAATCAGTAGGTTGGGGGTTCAAGTCCTCTCGACGGCACCATTGTTTTGGAGGATTAGTGAAGTGGCTAAACACGGCAGACTGTAAATCTGCTCTCTACGAGTTCGGTGGTTCGAATCCATCATCCTCCACCATTTCTTTTTTAGGGGCATAGTTTAAGGGTAGAACAACGGTCTCCAAAACCGTTAGTGTGGGTTCAATTCCTGCTGCCCCTGCCAAAAAGAATTTTTACTCATTAGTATGGCGGTCGTGGCGAAGTGGTTAACGCACCGGATTGTGGTTCCGGCATTCGTGGGTTCGAGACCCATCGGTCGCCCCATTTTTATTGAGTATATGTTTGAAATTAGAATTATTATGGCGATTGTGGCGAAGGGGTTAACGCACCGGATTGTGGTTCCGGCATTCGTGGGTTCAAGTCCCATCAGTCGCCCCATATTTTTAATTAAGTTGTTGGGAATTAGCCAAGCGGTAAGGCAACGGACTTTGACTCCGTCACGCATAGGTTCAAATCCTATATTCCCAGCCATTTTTATGCGGACGTGGCTCAGCGGTAGAGCATCGCCTTGCCAAGGCGAGGGTCGCGGGTTCGATTCCCGTCGTCCGCTCCATTATTATCACGGCGCCATAGCCAAGTGGTAAGGCACAGCTCTGCAAAAGCTTTATCCCCAGTTCAAATCTGGGTGGCGCCTCCATCATGTATGCGGGAGTGGCGGAATCGGCAGACGCACAGGACTTAAAATCCTGCGGTAGGTGACTATCGTACCAGTTCAAGTCTGGTCTTCCGCACCAAGTTATTTTAAAGTGTTTGCGCCCTTAGCTCAGCTGGATAGAGCGTTTGACTACGAATCAAAAGGCCAGGAGTTCGAATCTCTTAGGGCGCACCATTAAGTTTTGCCGATGTGGTGGAATTGGCAGACACGCCGCACTCAAAATGCGGTGCCGCGAGGCTTGCCGGTTCGAGTCCGGCCATCGGTATACAGCATAAAAGGTTTATAAGATTGCTTATCTAAGCAAACTTATAAACCTTTTTCTGTTATTAACATGTATTTTAACAATTGTATAACGGTGTAAGCGACGACAGATGAATGGGAAAGTCCTGATCTGTCGTTTTGTTGTATCATAACTTTGGCGAGGAATGGGTTCAATAGTAATTATAGGAGGCTAAGCAGTACCTAAGGGTATACTAACCAGGACGCTTCTTAGAACTTTATGTGGTGAGACCCAATCGTCGATGTCTCATTACCCTCCCTGAGACTAAGTAGTCCCCCGCCTAAGGTCTAGGAACAAAAACCGTCGGAGGTCTGTTTTGAAATATCTCCGGTTAACCTACAATAAGTACATAAGGTGATGAGATGAAAGGCGGTGAGAATACATGAATTTAAAACGAGGTAATGGTCTAGCAGTTGTATTGATCGTTATTGGAGCACTAATGCTAATGGGTATATTAGGACCATTGATTGGTGGTTTGCTTGGATTAGTATTTCCAATCATATTAATCGCGTTAGGATATTATGGAGTTCGTCGTGGGAAAGTGTTTATTGGATGGGTTATCTTAGTGATTGGGATACTGGCACTGTTTGCTAAATTATCATGGATAATCGGACCACTTCTAGGAGTTGCGATACTTATATTTGGAGTATCATTGCTTAGAAAGAAGAGAAATACGTACTAAAACAAATTAGGTGCAGATTGCTTAAGGAGGGAGTAAATAAGTATGAGCGTTTTTCGGCGGATGAGAGATATAACCGTTGCAACATTGAACGAGCGTTTGGAGCAAAGTCAGGACCCAGTAAAGTTAATTGATCAATTTCTGAGGGCTACACGAGACGATATTACAGAGGTTGAGAAATTATTTCAACAGTATGCATCACATACGAAACAATTAAAGCAACAGGTAGATCAGGCATCCTTGATGAAGGATAAACGAGAAGAGCAGGCAATATTGGCCCTCAAAGCAGGAGAGGATCATTTAGCTAAGCTGGCGCTTCAAGAGAAGATTATATATGAAGAAAAGTTGGAGCAATATGGAGAGTTGCTTGAAGATAGTAGATTATCTCTTCGTGAGCTCGAGAATCAGATGAATGAACTGAAACTTGAATATCAGACTGTATATAGTAAACGTCAATATTATTCAGCTCGTATGGAGAACATACGGTTACAACAGCGAATGAACCAACGCATGGGTGAATTTGGTGGGAAAGATGTTCCGAAGATGTTTGATCGACTAGAAGATCGAATTACGGACTGGGAGTTAGAAGCACGTAGTCTACGGGAATTACGGCGGGCAGGTCAAGATTATCTTGATCAAGCTAGTTCCTCGGTATCCAGTATTCTGGAAAAAGAAATGGCTAGACTGAAACAAAAGCTGAGCAACGGCGGAAAGGAGTAACCTCATGAGTAAATTGTACCGTTCATCACGTAATAAAATGGTCACTGGTCTATGTGGTGGACTGTCGGAAGTATTTGGTATTGATGCAACTATACTGAGAATTCTTGTAGCGATTAGTATTCCTTTCAGTGGTTTTACTGTAGTGGTGATTTATCTAATAGCATCACTTGTTATTCCGAAGGAAGGCGTTCCTCCATTTAATTCATATGGAAATGGACATTCGAATCATGGCCCTGGTGGTCACTATACTAACGGAGATTCATACAGAAATAACAATGCAGGATATGGTTCCGAATTTAACAACACTAATTCAGGTGGTTACAACAATGCTCGTAACTCTGATCTGGATGACATGATGAAGGATATTGAGAAAAAGGCTTTGAAAAAAGAAGTGGAAGAATTAAAAATTAAACTATCTAGATATGAGAAGGGAGAAGTGTAAGATATGGGAGTATTCAAAAGATTGAAAGATATGACAAAAGCATCGGTTAATGAGGTACTAGATAAGGTAGAAGATCCAATTGTGATGTTGAACCAGTATTTACGTGATATGGAGGCGGAAATACACGAAGCAGAGGTTACAGTTGCTAAACAAATGGCAAATGAACGTCGTATGAAACAACGCGTAGATGAATCCGTGAAGATGGGTGAACAACGTGAAGCTCAAGCTGAGTTGGCATTAAAGAATGGACAGGAAGAAGTGGCTCGCAAGCTTTTGGAGGAGAAAATTTATTTCGATCAGAAGCACACTGAATATCAAGGGTTACACCTTCAAGCGGAGGCTCAAGCTAAGGACTTGGTACAACAGTTGCACGAAATGAAAGATGAATTCTACAAGATGCGTAATAAGCGTAATGAATTGGTATCACGTGCACAAATGGCCAAAGCGAAGAAACAGATGTCTCAAGTGAATAGCATTCATAGTATTGAAAGTGGAAGTGCTTCACTTGGTTTCCACCGTATGGAAGAGAAGATTATGCAATTAGAAGCGGAAGCAGATGTTATGCAAGTTCCATATCGTTCAGCTCATGCAGGATTTGTGAGTTCAGTTGATGCAGAGAAATCGCTTAAGGTAGAAGAACAATTAAAGGCTTTGAAAAGTAAGATGAATGGCTCAGCAGTAACAAAGAGTGAAACTAAATAATATGTATTCGTAATCACGGTTGGTATGATATATTATGAAAGGCGAAGCCATACAGTATGGAATTCCATACTGATATGGCTTTTCCAACTCCACAACGTATGGAATCTACTAATCAAAGGAGGGCAACGCCTTGGGAAAAAGAAATCGAATCATAGCTATTGGAATGATATGCATTGGTATGCTTATGCTTTCAGGCAAGTGGATCAGCTTTCTAAGCCTTGTTGCTCTCCTCTTACTGCTATTTGGAATTTATAAAATTCGTAATGGTGATATTAAAAAAGGATATACATTTCTGGCAATTGGAGCTATTCTGATTCTTCTGGACAACTTGATCCTCGTCGTAGCTATAAGCCTGATCTCATTAGGGTTGTTTTATGGTAAATCAAAGAAAATGCATCCGAATGAGGGTTTCATACAAAAAATGAGTTTTATGTCTAACTTTGACTGGGATCAATCACCATGGGTGATGAAAAGTATGAGTGTATGGCATGTACTTGGAGAGAGTGACTTAGATTTATCCCTTGGGATGCCAGAAGAACGAGAGACCATCATCGTCTTTCAGGGCGTTATGGGTGATATGGATTTGGATATTCCTGATTATTATGGAGTGGAGATTGAAGCGTTTGTTCTCTTTGGTTCCATTGATTTCGATGGAAAAAAAGACAGTGGTATGATGAATCGATTGACATGGAAATCTGCGAATTATATGGATACTGACTATAAAGTGAAAGTAATAGTGTCTTATATCGTTGGAGATATTGACATACGTTTAATATAAATTGGAGGGGTTCCCTAGTGAAGACAAAGAAGTCTGTCAACATGCTATCAAGAAGCATGGGCGAAGGAGCCCTTCTTTCTTTTGTCTTGCTTCTTGTCATTCTTTATTTACTATATACCTACGATTATTTGGCACCGTTTGAATCGTGGAGTATAGGATTGAAGTCAGTAGCCGCGCTTGTGTTAATTCCTATTGGCATAGGTACGGTGAGTGGCTTCTACCAAGGCTACCGTATGAAACGTAAGCTGGTACTCTTGCGTGAAACATTGCTTTCATGGGAAAAGGGTATTGTGGCCCGTTCTATGCCTGCTCTTGGAGAAGACGAAATTGGACGTCTTGGTGTACAACTTGGACGGATAAGCAAGAAATGGGAGGACCAGGTTACGTCGCTACAACGTTTATCTACACATAATGCACAGTTAGCAGAACAAGCAAGAATAACTGCAATCATAGAGGAGCGACAGCGACTAGCACGCGAACTACATGATGCCGTGTCACAACAGTTGTTCGCGATCTCAATGACAGCTACCGCGGTAGGCAGAACATTAGATAAGGATTTTGACAAAGCACAAAGGCAAGTGGCATTAATTGAGGAAATGGCGGCGGTAGCTCAATCTGAAATGCGTGCACTTTTACTTCATCTAAGACCTGTATATTTGGAAGGGAAACCTTTAGAACAAGGTCTAATGGAGTTAGTGAATGAATTGAAGCTGAAGGTTCCCATGGAAATTGTGTTTGAAATGGATAAGGGTATCCATTTGATGAAGGGAATCGAGAATCATTTATTCCGAATTGTGCAGGAGGCTATGTCTAATGCGCTACGTCATTCTAAAGCAAACAAGCTGGAGATTCGTATTCATCTTAGACAAGAGACCGTAAGGGTGATGATTTATGATGATGGAGTGGGATTTGAATTAGATGACAAGAAGCAGACATCCTATGGTCTATCAAATATGAACGAACGCGTGAGCGAAATTGGTGGTTCACTACAGTTTATTACGGCATTAAATAAAGGCACACGTATTGAAATCACAATTCCAATTGTGCACGAAGATATGGGGGAAGAGATTCATGGAGAACGAGAACGAATCACAAATTAAAGTATTGCTTGTGGACGATCACGAAATGGTACGTATAGGCCTGGCTGCAGTATTAGGCACGGAAGATGGTATAGAAGTGGTTGGAGAAGCAGGCAGTGGTGAAGAAGGAATTAGATTAGCTATAGAGTACAACCCTGATGTAGTCTTGATGGATCTTGTCATGGATGGGATGGATGGGATAGAAGCGACGCGTGAACTATTAAAGCTCTATCCCGATTGCAAAGTAATTGTACTTACAAGTTACTTAGATGATGAGAAGATGTATCCGGTAATAGAGGCGGGTGCGTTCAGTTACTTACTTAAGACATCACGAGCAAGTGAGATTGCAGAAGCGATCCGTGCCGCAGCCCGTGGTCAATCCGTCCTAGAATCGCAAGTTGCATCAAAAATGATGAATCGTTTACGCCATCCTCAGATTGTGGAAGCAGCTCATAAAGAGTTAACGGACAGAGAGATGGAAGTTCTACGTCTAATGGCGCAGGGTAAAGCAAATCAGGAAATAGCTGATGACCTTATCATCGGGATCAAGACAGTGAAATTCCATGTAACCAATATCTTATCTAAGCTAAATGTAGATGATAGGACACAGGCCGCGATTTATGCTTATAAGAATGGACTAACAGAGTAATATAGAAATGTTCGCCCTATTCAATTAGAACCCGTGAAGCCCATTTATGATGGTGCATCACGGGTTTCTTTGTTATTACAAAAACATGAAGGTATAAAAGAATAGTAAAAAGGTCATCCTATTTAGTAGATTCATAGATTTAGAATTGAAAGGTAGGAATTCATAATGAGTAATCAAAGAAGGATCACAAGAATCGGACTTATACTAATATCGATCATTGTTGTATTCATAGGATTTGGATGGAATGCATTTGCAGCTCAAGAAGCAAATAAAGAGGACGAGAGACTAGAGAATTTAATTCAATGGGGTCAAGAGTTGGTAGAAATGCCTCTTCAAGTTGTGGTTAAATGGCAAGGTGAATGGACGAATGAAGGGGAGCTAAGTTCTTTAGAAGCAGCGCAACACCTTGCGAATCTTATGGGACTACCTATACCTCAAGCAGTATCCAATATAGATCATGAAACCTATCGGTCTATCACTTTGATTGAAGGTATTAGAGTTACTTTTAGCTGGCAAGTTATTTCTCAAGAGAAGAGTTATTTAATTGTGAAGATGGAATCGATGGATACAAACGATCATGCTACCCTGTTACGTTTACAGGATATGTATCGAACTCATATCAATCTTATGCACATTGATGCTGTATGGAATGCCACCGTTCAGGGGAATGTTAAAGAAAGACAGGCTGTAACAACAACCATAAAGGAAGTAGAAATGAAGCTACAATCCCACCTGAAATTTAGTCAGGTAGAAAGTTATACCGATGAAATGACGATTAGTCGCTCCTACGAGGCTCCGTCTCTTGGATTTGACTTAGTCAGTGGAGACCATAATATGGATCTTCAGATTGCGGTTCATCTGGATGAAATTACGGGTATGAGTAGGGTTTCTCTAGGGTTTCCTATCATCACCATTGAATACTAAATGTATAGTGGTTCATTAGTTCGAGATATCTGAGTATTTTTGTCAGGAATAAGATGGCATGATGAAGTACAATATGCTAAAATAACATCACATCATTTATGCTTCTTTCAAGAAGTTATAAGTGCTATCATGCATAAAAATACACTATATTACATAGAAAGAATGAGGAGCCATGGCTGAAAACTTAAATCTTGAACAATTACAGACCCCAAGTTCGGTGTTTTTTTTATTCGGTGCAACCGGAGATTTGGCAAGAAGAAAGCTATTCCCTGCTATTTATAGCTTATACCGTGAAGGAAAATTGGCAGATGATTTCGCAGTGATTGGCGTTGCGCGTCGCCCACGTACACAAGAAGAATTCAGAGAAGATGTGTATCAATCCATTCAAGAGTTTTGTCGTTATAAGGCAGAAGCAAATGAAGAATGGTATGCATTTGCTCAGCATTTTGAATATAAAGCACTAGATATTAACGATGTTAACGGGTTCCGTGAATTAAAGGAACAAACAGAGAAAATTGAAGAACGTTATCATATTCCTGGTAACCGTATGTTCTATTTGGCTTTAGCTCCAGAGTTATTCGGGAGTGTATCATTCAATTTACAAAAGGGTGGCATGCTAGAAGGCCAAGGATGGAAGCGTCTTGTTATTGAGAAGCCTTTCGGATATGACTTGAAATCAGCAGAAACACTCAATGAACAAATTCGTCAAGTGTTTAGAGAAGAAGATATTTATCGGATAGATCATTATTTGGGTAAAGAAATGGTGCAAAATATAGAGGTTATCCGTTTTGCAAATGCATTCTTTGAGCCTTTGTGGAATAACATGCACATTGCTAACATCCAGATCACACTAAGTGAAACGGTTGGGGTTGAAGAGCGCGGGGGCTACTATGACCATGCAGGTGCATTGAAGGACATGGGTCAGAACCATATGCTTCAGATGCTGACGATGATTGCTATGGAGCCACCAAGTCGCTTGTTACCAGAAGATATTCGCGACGAGAAAGTGAAGGTTCTTCGTTCATTGCGTCCATATCTTAATGCCGAAGAAGTTGAGAAGAACGTGATACGTGGACAATATATCGCGGGAAGTGCGAATGGACAAGAATTGCCGGCGTATCGTGCTGAGGATAAAGTTGATCCTAATTCGAATACGGAGACGTACTTCGCAACCAAATTATTCGTAGATAACTTTCGTTGGGCTGGCGTACCATTCTATATTCGAACAGGTAAAAGACTACCAGTTAAAACAACTGAAATCGTAGTCGAGTTCCGCAGTATGCCAACGAATGTATACCTAGGTCAGAAGCATAAGCTTGAGCCCAATCTATTGGTGATAAGAGTGAATCCAATGGAAGGGATTTATGTCAAGATTAACGCGAAGAAACCAGGTTCCGAGAGCGATATACAACCGGTAGCGATGGATTTCTGCCAAAGTTGTATGGTTGGCATTAATTCTCCTGAAGCCTACGAACGTCTTCTACATGATGCAGTACGCGGAGAGTCTACATACTTCACGCGTTGGGATGAAGTGGCATCTGCGTGGTCCTTTGTAGATCGAATTGCTGAGGCTTGGGCAGAAGATCCAGGTAAGCTTTCAACATATCCAGCTGGATCATGGGGTCCGACAGAAGCGGATGAGCTTTTGGAAAAAGACGGATTCCATTGGTGGCCTGTGAATGGTCAGGATGAAGATAACGTTGTGTGGAATAAATAAAATTAGAAAATCCATAATAAATCGTCCTCATACCTCAGTGTATGAGGATGATTTGCGTATAGAATGTGGTACAATAATAGACATGACTTTAGTGATGAAGGGAAATGAGAAATGAGCGAAGTATTAGACCCAACGTTGCAGAAGGAAGTGGATAAGCGCAGAACCTTTGCGATTATTTCCCACCCGGATGCTGGAAAAACAACTTTAACGGAGAAACTACTCCTATTTGGTGGTGCTATTCGTCTGGCGGGTACAGTTAAAGCCCGTAAGGCTAGTAAGCATGCTACGAGTGACTGGATGGAAATTGAGAAGCAACGGGGTATCTCGGTTACTTCTTCCGTTATGCAATTTGATTATAGTGGACATCGTGTTAACATTCTGGATACGCCAGGTCACCAAGACTTTAGTGAGGATACCTATCGGACGCTTACAGCAGCAGATAGCGCAGTGATGTTAATTGACGTTGCCAAAGGTGTAGAGAAGCAGACCGTTAAACTGTTTCAAGTATGCGCCCAAAGAGGTATTCCAATTTTTACATTCGTAAATAAACTGGATCGTGAAGGCCGTACTCCTTTTGAATTAATGGAAGAGCTAGAGCAGGTACTTGGAATTCGTTCCGTTCCTATGAACTGGCCAATCGGTACAGGACGCGAACTATGCGGTGTATACGATCGGATGAAGAATCAAGTGGAACTATTCCAAGGTAATGATCACTCTACGATTAAAGTGCAGAAGGTCTCTGGCTACCGTGATCCTATTATTCGTGAGATGGCTGGCGAATACTTACATGATCAATTATGTCAGGATTTAGAGTTGCTTGATGTTGCAGGAGATCCATTTGATCTAGAGAAAGTAAACAACGGAGAATTAACTCCTTTATTTTTCGGGAGTGCAATTAACAACTTCGGCGTTCAAACATTCCTAGAAAACTTCCTACAACTTGCGCCTAAACCAGAACCACGTCGTAGTATAGGTGGTCTTGTGAATCCAACAAATGAGAAATTCTCTGGGTATGTATTCAAGATTCAGGCGAATATGAATCCGGCTCACCGCGATAGAATCGCTTTCCTTCGTATCGTCTCAGGTAAGTTCCAGCGTGGGATGAGTGTTAAGCATATTCGTGTAGGAAAGGACATTAAATTGTCGCAACCGCAACAATTCCTTGCCCAGGACCGTGATATTGTGGAAGAGGCATTCCCAGGAGATATTATTGGATTGTTTGATCCAGGTATTTTTAGAATCGGAGACTCATTGAGTCAGGAAAGTGACATGGTGTTCGAAGAGCTTCCGACATTCTCACCTGAGATTTTTGCAAAAGTCACAGTTAAGAATGCCCTTAAACACAAGCAGTATCAGAAGGGAATTGACCAGTTAACAGAGGAAGGTACCATTCAAGTGTTCAAGACCGTGAGCTTTGATGATACAATTCTTGGCGTTGTTGGCCAACTTCAATTCGAAGTATTTGAATACCGCATGAAAGGCGAGTATGGAGTGGACGTGCAACTTCAGCGTATGCAGTATCAATTCGCAAGATGGCTTGTGGACGATAACATTGATGCGAGTAAATTCCGAATTAACTCGACACTTGTAAAAGATAAAAAAGGTAATTATGTAGTGTTGTTTGAGAATGAGTATGCGATGAGAACGGCGATGGAAAAAAATCCAACCGCTAAGTTCCTTGAAATTGCACCCTAATAGCTAATAGAGAAATCCCTCCACCCTTATGGGGTAGAGGGATTTTCTTGACTTAGGATAGTGGCGTGGGGGTAACGGATTGAAGGTGTTGTTGAGCGATTTGAATTAGTTCATCCTGTTGTTTGGTCTCAATGTTTTTCCATATCATTTCGAATATGGCACCAAGTCCAGGTAGAGCTGCTTCTGGACCATCAACTGAACCTTCAATCATGTCACGTAGATCTGCATCGGTCTTATTGTGAACCTTGTGTACAATTGCTTGACGTAAGTCGAGTACAATTGGCATGTTATCCCCTCCTACTTTAGTGAGTCATTGTTTAATATTCCCCTCTTATCTGGCTGTAATTCAAGTTTGGGTACCGATATGATATAATCATTGCATATATTTGAACAAACGGAGGTTGAACAATGGCAAAAAGACAGTACGCCATCATTGGAATGGGCCGGTTTGGATCTAGTGTAGCAACTGCACTGACGGACATGGGTTTTGATGTCTTGGCAATTGACTCCAATGAACAACGAATTCAGGAGATATCCAACATTGTAACTCATGCGGTGTCTGCTAATTCAACAGATGAAGAAGCCATGCGTGCCCTCGGTATTCGTAATTTCGAAGTCGTGGTTGTGGCTATTGGACAAGATATACAGTCGAGTATCTTAACGACATTGATATTAAAGGATTTGGGTATTCCTACGCTTATTGTTAAAGCACAGAATGAATTGCATGGGAAAGTGCTAAACAAAATAGGTGCAGATAAAGTTATTTTCCCGGAACGGGATATGGGGCTCCGAGTTGCTCACCATTTGACCTCGCCAAACATTCTTGATTATATTGAACTGTCTGATGATTATAGTATTGTGGAAATGAAAACATCAGATAAGATGATCGGTAAAAATCTCAAAGATCTTGATGTTAGAGCTCGATATGGATGTAATGTCATGGCTATTAAGACGGGGACGAAGATGAATATCTCCCCAAATGCGAATGATCCTTTGGACAAAGATGATGTGCTCATTATTTTAGGACAAAAAGACGATTTAGTTAAATTAGAACTAGAATTCTCCAAATAAATAGGGATACGAAGATAAGGATGGGTTTAAGATGGATATTACATCCCTACACAATGCACGAGTGAAAGAATGGACGCAATTGTTAGAGAAGAAACATCGGGATAAAAGTCATAAATTTGCTGTAGAAGGCGTTCACTTAGTACTGGAAGCTTTTCAATCTGAAGCAGATATTGAATGTGTTGCTTATGATATGGATAAAGGGATTCCTGCGGAGTTGAAGCATTTACACTCAAATGATGTTGAATGGATTGGTGTAACGGAAGCGATCATAGCAAAATGTACAGATACGGTTACGCCTCAACCCGTATTCGCGGTTGTTCGTAAGCGCCCTGTTGATCTTGCTCAGTTACTTTCTATAGAGAATAGTCTGGTGATGGTACTAGACGGTGTCCAAGATCCAGGGAATGTAGGTACGATTATACGCAGTGCGGATGCGGCAGGAGCGGATGGTGTGATATTAGGTCAAGGATGTGTAGATTTGTACAATCCTAAGACCATTCGTTCTACGATGGGATCCTTTTTTCACCTACCAGTGGTTGAGGGCGATTTACTCGATATTTTGCCACAAGCTAAGCAGGGTGGAGCTCGATTGGTTAGTACGAGTCTCCAAGCCGAGTATACATGTTATGAGTATCGATTCGCTGGTTCTACGTGGTTGCTTGTCGGCAACGAGGCTAAGGGTGTGTCAGAGCGTGTACAGCAGTTAGTCGATGATACGTTAATAATCCCTATGCGTGGACAGGCAGAGTCACTGAACGTGGGGATGGCTTCATCTGTGTTAATGTTCGAGGCTATGCGACAACGTCATTATACAAAGTAACCATGTTGAATGGTGAATAGGTTAAGAGACGCAAGCGGATTATCGCTTGCGTCTCTTTTGTATTTAATTAGTGCTTAAGATAAAGCTTCTTGCGGGGTCACTCTCCGCTGACCACCGTCTTTACTTTCAGCGATCTTGATCGTCGGAATGGCTTCACCTACGTCTGTCATTCTTCGGAGGAGCCTACTTCGCATGACGTTCGCTGTTTCTGCGTGCGAATCAAATCCGATAAGGTTAGTCAGCTCGTATGGATCTGAATCTAAGTCATACAGATAGGCTTCGTCGTAAGAATCTGAAGAGGGTACTGTGAACCCATCTACGTCTGGTGCGATAACGCCATATTTCCATTTGCGTGTGCGTACTGCCCGTCCTACTTGGCTTTCGCTGATCTGTACGAATACTTCTTCAGGCCAATTGGCTTCGTTACGAACCTTCGCTCCTTGAAGAAGGGGCATGATGGATCGCCCCTGCATATGTTCTGGCACTGTAATTCCTGCTGCGTCAAGCAATGTTGGTGGCAGGTCGATTAGACTGATAAGTTGCTGAACTTTCCCGCCTCCGTGGAAGCCGGGACCTGTGATGGCTGTTGGAACACGAATGGAAACATCATGTCCAGAGCGTTTGTACTCACCGTTGCGAGTCTTGAAGTGATTACCGTGATCGGATGTATACAAAATGATGGTATCTTGATCCAACTGAAGACTTTTTAAACTATCAAGAAGTCGACCGAGTGCTTCATCAAGACGTTTCACCATACCATAGTACCCTCCGATATGCTGAGGTGCTGTTCCACCTAATGTCGCCAAATCAGGTGGGAGCCAGGCTCCGGTATATTTCTCTCGGTAGCCTGTTGGAGCGGGATAGTCGTCGATATGATTCTGATGATGAGGCTCCAAAAAGGATAGAAACAGGAAGAATGGATCGCTCTGATTAGCATCTATATATCGGATGGCAGCATCCGTTAGGGCATCGACTCGGTAACCCGGCAATCGAACGATTTCATTATCATTATTATATAGCTCGGTCCGATAAGCGTCGGATGTAAACTCAAGAATGTTAGAGGCAAGCCAATAGTTATATCGACCTCGCTTATGTATCGGTACAGGATCTTCATCGGCTAGATGCCATTTTCCAATATAACCTGTTTGGTAGCCATCTTCTTGAAAATAATCGGCTAGCGTGTTCAAATGCTCGGGCAAAGGAATATCATTTCGGAAGCAGCCGGATGTTGTCGCATACAGACCTGTTTGCAGACATGATCTTGCGGGTCCGCATACGGGCTGACAAGTAAAAGAATGGTGAATATTCGTTCCATCAGTCGCCATTCGATCAAAGTTGGGCGTTAGATGTAGAGGATTGCCGTGTACACCTGTTGTGTCCCAGCGTTGCTGATCGGTGAAGAACACGATGACATTCGGTTTGCGTTTTGTTGTCATAGCATTTCTGAGTCTCCTCTCCCGGATGACCAGGTAGATTAGTGGTTAGGTTATTCTTTGACGCCTCCAGCACTTAAGCCTGCAACCATGAAACGTTGAAGGAATAGGAAAACGACGAGTAGAGGGAGGGTGGCAATAACGGCCGCCGCCGCCGCGCCAGACCAGTTGTAGCTAAACTCGCCCAGAAATTGCAGCGAAAGTCCTGGACTAAGCGTACGCTTGTTCAAATCACTAACAAGTGTAAGGCCGAATAGGAAATCATCCCATGCAACAAGAAAAGTATAAATCGATACTGCTGTAATACCAGGTGTTGATAGTGGCAAAATGATGCGTATCAATGTACCCAGTTGCGATGTTCCATCTATTTCGGACGCCTCTCCAAGCTCCTTAGAAATATGATCGAAGAATGTTTTCATCAACATAATGCAGAACGGTAAGGCGGTCGTTGTGGATGCCAAGATAAGTGCCGTATAGGTATTTAACAGGTGAAGCGAGCTATACAATGAATATAGCCCAATGAGTAGTGTGACGGCAGGGAACATCTGAGTGCTTAAGAACAGGACGAGCATAAGGCTTGCTGCAGGGAAGCGGAATTTAGAGAAGCCGTAACCAGCAAGTATGGAGACAACGACGCAGAGTAGGGTCGAGCCACTCGCAACGAGGAATGTATTCTTATAAAAGATCAGAAAATCCGCAGAGGAGAGTACGGCTTTATAGCTTCCTAGAAATAGATGCGAAGGTAGCCACCTCGGTGGAAATCGGAACAATTCATTATTGGGTTGTAAGGAAACATTAATAATCCAGTATATAGGGAATAGAAATAGTGCTAAGAGCACAATCAATAGTCCATATATGAGAAAATGTCGATAAACACGCTTGATATGGGTTGCTGTCATTGTTGCAAGCCTCCTAGCTTTCCTGCGGTCTATGCGCGATTCGATATAGTGGAATAGAGAAAAGAAGAAGTACAAACATCCAAATAACACCTATAGTTGCACCCTGACCAAGGTCATATTTCTGAAAGGCTGTCTCATAGGTCAGAATCGCAAGTGATTTGGTTGCGTCGACAGGGCCTCCATTGGTAAGAGAATAGAACAGGGTGAACATCTGGAAGTTAGTTACCGTCATGAGTAATGCTACATTGGCTAGAACAGGCTTCAAGGCAGGCAAAGTAATATGGAAAAAGGACCTGGTCGCACCGGCACCATCAATTGTAGCGGCTTCATAGATGCTTTTGGATATTCCTTGTAAGCCAGCAAGAATCATGATGGTCATGAGAGGTGTTTGTTTCCAGACAGCAATACCCATAATACCAATTAGCGCGAGTGAGGCATCATTTAATATGTTTAATTTTTCATTAATAAGTCCACTACTTATAAGTAATTGATTGAGGACACCGTAATCGCTGTTATAAATAAGCAGGAAAATGACAGAGGCAACGATTGTTGGAATGGCCCATGGGATTAGAATAATGCTACGGAAGAAACCTCGTAAAATAATGTTACTGTGTAGTATTAAGGCTAGTGCAATACCGACTAAGAGCTCGATCACGACAACACTGATGACGTAGGTGAGTGTTACTTGGAGCGAATGATAGAAGGCTCCTGATGATAGAACGGCCTTATAATTGGCAAAATGGTTCCAAGGATGAAGCGCTGAAAGCAGCGAATCATCCAGGAAACTCGTATAAATGGAACGAAATAATGGCGTTAATATAGTAATCGAGAGTAATAGTGAAGCAGGAAGGATGAGTATCAAACCGAACAGTTGGTTCTTTCTTTTACGGGACCATCGAATTGTCATGAATTCCAGCTCCATTGTAGGTTACTTTTACTTTTGATAAAGTGCTTGAATATTCGGGAGGACTTTCGCGATGATTGCGGAGATATCGTCTTTGGTAGTCGTAGCGAGAACCGTGAGACTGGAGGCTTCGTTCATAGCATTATCAAATTTCGGGTTAGCTGTTGGGAATGGTGAAGCTGTTTTCATCTGCTCATTAAATAATTTGGCATAGTCATCTTCATTAAGCTCTGGTAAAGATGAGATAGAGGTAAGGGAAGACATAACTCCATTCAATTTATGGTACAGAACAAGTGCATCCTTAGATAGGAGATATTTCACGAATTCAGCTGCTGCATCAGCGTGTGTGGTTGCCTTAGAAATCAGCAATTGGTGTTCGGTGAATATGGTCTCAGAACGACCTGTTTGGTTAACAGGTACAAGTGCTACACCCCACTCGTTATCAAACGCTTCACCTTTACCACTCATGGTACGGAAGTTATTGCGACCGAAATCGCCGTCAATTAGGAATCCGAGCGAGCCATTAGCGAACATTCCTCGAAGATCTTTGATTTCAGCACCGATGGGAGTTAGCTTCTTATCAGCCAATCCACGGAGGTAAGTAAGTGAATCTGTAAGTGCAGTCCCTTCACCAAAGACAAGTTTACCTTGGTCATCTACAAACTTACCACCATGTGAAAGACCAATTCGATACAGCATTTGTCCGGTGTAAGAGCCGGTTTTTGTCGCTTCGCCGATGCCATAGATGGGATTCCCGTTCTCATCTGCTTTGAGTGCAGCAATTTTCTCTGCGTTCTTGAGAAGCTCATCCCATGTTGTTGGAGGTGTGTTGGGATCTAGTCCTGCTTTCTGAAATAATGTCTTGTTCCAGAATAGCGCGTTGGGATGTGGTGTCCACGGAGCTGCGAATAGTTGACCATCATAGGTTACACCCGCTTTACTGCTAGGGAGGATATCATTCGCGATTGTCTCACCTAGAAGTGATTGGAGTGGCTGGACAATACTCGCACCAACAAAAGCTGGTGTGAAGGCCTGATTAGCCATCATGATATCAGGGGCATTACCACCTGTTGCGCTGACTAGAACTTGATCTTTGTATTGATTAAAGGGAATACCGAGGGACTTGATTGTAATATTCGGGTGAGTGCTCTCAAAGCCCTCAATTAGCTGATTATAGGCTTCCTTCGTTGCATCCTCTGTGGAAATCCAGTTGGCAAAAGTAAGTTCAACTTTCTCTTTGGATGCATCTGAGGTTGTAGAAGTGTCTGCAGTAGACGAATTAGATGGTAATGCCTTGTTATTAGAAGTATTTGAATTACTAGAGCAAGCAGCAAGTGTAGTCCCCAGTATTAATGACATGGACACCATTGAAAATTGTTTAAATTTCATAACGAGTCATCTCCTCTTTTTGGTTAGGGTTAGCGTGAAAGTAATATCTCATGTTCGTATGTATCTGGGTTGCAGTAAGAAATAGAATATTGCAGTGGTAGTTCTCGAGCATTAAATAAGAGTGTCTTGATTACGAGAGCAGGGCAACCTTCCGAAAGATTTAGTAACTCTGCATTTAATCCGCTCAAAAGCGAAGAAGAGAAGATCTGAGAGCCTTTCCTAATGTGTATACCATTCTTCTCCAAGAGCTCGAACACCGTGTTATTGCTCAAATTATCTTCGGTAATAAATGTAGTGAGATTTAGGTTGAAATAATTCTCATCTACAATCAGACAACGATGATCAACAGAAATTTGTCGCCGAACCATAATCATCTGGCTACCTTCTGGCAAGTGTAGTTTACTTGTCACTTCGATAGGGGCCACCCGTATCTTGTACTCATGTATCTTCACTGTAGGTTGGAGACTCTTGTGCTTCAGGCCTTCTAGTAGTCCAACTAGCGTCGTTGTTGTTTGTGTATTTGTTGGCTCCGCAACAAAGGTACCCTTCCCATGCTTTTTCTCTAGAATTCCTTCGACGACGAGCTCTCCAATAGCTTGGCGCACAGGAGTCCGGCTAAGACCAAGTGATTTCTCAAGCTCGCGTTCACTTGGAATAGCTGTTCCGATTTCCCATTCTCCAAGTTCAATCTTGTTCTTAATGAAGGTCTTCAGCTGATAATATAGCGGGGCATGACTTTGTAGCAGTTCCACTGAGCACCTTCCTCCTAGACAATAATGAGCACTGATTAACTGGTAATGTGGTAATTACCAGTTAGTGAAAAAAATAAAAAAGAGACACTTTTCATCTAAGCGTCTCCAGGTATCTGGTCAACATTTAATTTAATTATATAAAGCGCATCTATTTAGTAGGGATTATATCCTGTTTTTTTATGATCGTCAATATCTTTCTTTCTTACCTTTCTAAAGCGTATAATGAGCGAAAAATGAGAAATGGGGTGGTTCATCATGCAAGAATCGATTCCATCAATTTGCTGTACTGCGCGTAGAACTTCTAATTCTCAGCACATAAATATAGCAAGTCTATCCGTAAAGAATATCATTTCTAAATGTGAGATATCCCTTTCTAATATGATTCGATTAGATGGAGGCAAGTTCTGGATGGGAACAGAAAGCCCAAGTTCATTCTCTGATGATGGGGAAGGTCCATCCCGTGAAGTCACGGTCTCTCCATTCTATATTGACCGTTACGCAGTAACGAATGCTGAGTTTGAAGCATTTGTACAAGATACTGGTTATATGACAGAAGCAGAGCAATTTGGTTGGTCGTACGTATTCCATTTATTCCTTTCAGAGGAAATGAAGCGGGATAATCCCAGATTTCCGCAACAAACACCATGGTGGCTCGCGGTGGATGGGGCAACTTGGCGTTCTCCAGAAGGCGTAGGCTCAAATGTTCAAGATCGACTAGATCATCCGGTTGTTCATGTATCTTGGAATGACACACAAGCGTATTGCAAGTGGAGCGGTAAGCGTCTATTAACGGAGGCAGAATGGGAATTCGCAGCCCGGGGCGGCCTTAGCCGTAAGGCATATCCATGGGGAGATCTATTAAAGGAAGATGGCGAGCATCACTGCAATATTTGGCAGGGGAAATTTCCAGTGAAGAATAATGCCTCGGATGGTTTCATTGGAACTTGCCCGATCGATACGTACAAGCCTAATGGTTATGGACTGTATAATATGTCAGGTAATGTGTGGGAATGGTGTGAGGATTGGTTCAGCCCAGATTATCATAGCCAAAGTGCATCTATTGATCCTCATGGACCTATGAGTGGTTCGGTAAGATCGATGCGAGGTGGATCTTATCTATGCCATCGGGTGTACTGTAATCGCTACCGAGTTGCGGCTCGAAGCTCGAATACGCCTGACAGTTCTACAGGAAATATTGGGTTTCGTTGTGCGGCAGATTGTGTTAGGTAAGCTTAAATAAATGACCTCAGAGCCCATAATGAGCAGTTGATTACTTTTGGATGTCATGATGCCGGATTTGGATGGTTGGCAGGTATGCAAGGAGATTCGACAGACGGACAATGTTGCGATACTCATGTTAACAGCACAGGAGCGATTATGTATATAAGAAGCTATTCATAGTGTGTATCTATTGAGGAAATGTGAACTGCGATCTTCTTCTTATTTGGTCAACCTCATCATATGCTTGTATAGAGAGTCGGCGTTAGGGGGGGGATCCATGATAAGAAAAGCAAGATGGCATAGCCAACGAAGCAGTAGACCTAGAAGCAGACGCCGGTTGTGGCTTGTAGGTTTTCTTGTTTTCTTAATCATTTTATTTCAGGGATTTGCTTATGTGGATCGTAATTTAAAACCGCCAATTATGAATCTGGCCAAAATTAGAATTAAACAGGTGGCAACTGAAGCAATCAATGAGGCTATTACAGCACAGGTTGCACAGCAACAAGACTTTGATAAGCTAGTTAATTGGAAGATGGACACTTCTGGGAAAGTGTCTGGATTTATGATGAATTACGCAGAACAGATGAAGATTACATCCAATACGTTTAAGGTCGTGCAAGCTACGTTAAATGATGTGAATCAATTATCAGAACATATTCCTGTGGGGATGGCACTAGGAAGTCCTGTATTAGCTTCGTTTGGCCCAAAGATTCCAGTGAGAATCGAACCGCAAGGGGCGGCTAAGGTAGAGTTATCAACAAGGCAACGGGATGCTGGGATTAATATGATCTTGGTGGAAGTATATATTGATGTAAATGTAGACGTAGCTGTAGTCATTCCGTTTGATATGGAAAATGAACATGTTGAGACGGAAATTCCTTTATCGTATCTGCTGGTTGTAGGGGACGTTCCTATGTATTATTACAATGCAAAAGGTGAACCTGTTGGTGGGAATGGGGCAGAGGCTCCTAACATTTCGATACCCTTTGACTCCAAAAGTACATCTACTAATGATACAAACGCAACTACTCAGCAGCCTGGCACAAGTAGTATGCAGGATCAGAATTCGGAGATACAGCCATAAAGTATATTAACTTAATAAAAAGAGTACGCTCATCATTATGAGGTACTCTTTTTGTGAATAGTAGAACGTATACATTGCTTCTTGTTAGGCGATTTCTTATATCTTACAAGAGAAGGATCAGCCATTTGTTCTTGCATGTTTAAGTGCTTTTCGTTCTGCTTGTTCCCATTGGTGAAGTTGCGGATAAGGATCAAATGACCATTCCACCAAACCGCTGTCTCTATAAATACCATAATGAAGATGTGGAGGAAATTTGCCCTGTGTACCTGGTTTACCATAACCTGAGCTACCTACATAACCAATGACTTGTCCAGCTGTGACAACGTCTCCGGTCTGGAGTCCTTTTTCAAAGCCCATAAGATGTGCGTAATAATGGTAATGGTTATTGATATCACGAATACCGATCCGCCATCCTCCGAATGCATTCCATCCCTTCATTTCAATAACTCCATAACTGGTACTACGGACAGGAACGCCGTAACCCGCAAAGAGATCGGTTCCTTCATGGATACGAAATCCACCCCAATTACGTCCAGTACCCCAAGTGCTTCGGTAAGAATACACGCTATTTAGAGGAAGCGGGAAGGCATGGCGGTTTAAATCTGATGGAGTAAACTTCTCGTACAATTTGGAGAATTGTTGGATGCGTTGTACAGCTCGACTATTGTTGTAATATTCCCAAAGAGCTATGTTGAAATCATTCTTTGATTGTCCGTAATGGAGTAAGTGGTTAGCCATACTGTAGAGAACATCTATATCGTTATTGGCATCCGCTACTTTGTCACCTGTGCCATCTCTACCTAGTCCAGCAAATATGGAAATGGACAAAGGATTCGTATCTAATTGATCAGGATTTAGCACACCAGACCAAGTGGGTGGAGGCATGAAAACAGCAGTCAGACGGGGGAGGTGCGCCCGGTCTGTAGGATGTGCTTTCGTTAGGGTACGTTCATATTGATCAATGGCGGCTATTCGGTACCAGGGAATTTGCGTGACTGTGCTTATTTTCTCATACAGTAGTTTTCTTGAAGTATACACATCCTCTGGTTGAGACGTTTGACTGCCTTTCGATACTTTAGGAACTTCAGAAGCTTCTAAAGGAGTGCAATAAGATAGTGTCAAAGTCACTGCAACTGAGGCACAAATCCATCTGCAACGTTGTATGTTCTTGTTAGTACGAAGGGGAATCATCAATGTACCTCCTAATTTATGAAAACAACTCCGTTGAATTGTAATCATCAAGCGTGTATGTCTTAGGTTGAATCAAGATGGATGATTTTATCCAAACTGTTTATTCTAAGCCTGAAAGTAAGGTAATCACCTTGCGTTCGTGATATAATATGGAATATATGATGTCAAAACATGTATGAAAGGTGGTATATGTCATTGTCGAGAACTACCACGAAGCAGCCTAAGCCGGACTGGATTAAGATAAAATTAACGACTGGTGATAATTATCAGGAAATTAAGAACATGATGCGTTCTAAGACTCTTCATACCGTGTGCGAAGAGGCACGCTGTCCGAATATATATGAATGCTGGGCTAATCGAACGGCAACATTTATGATATTGGGTGATATTTGTACACGCGCTTGTCGTTTTTGTGCGGTAAATACAGGTATGCCAACAGAACTGGATTTAGATGAGCCAGAACGCGTAGCAGAAGCGGCTGAAAGTATGAATCTACAACACTGCGTCATTACTAGCGTAGCACGTGATGATTTGAAAGATGGAGGGGCATCTATTTTTGCTGCAAGTATTCATGCTGTCCGTAAGCGTCTTCCCCTTTGTAGTGTTGAAGTACTCATTCCTGATTTCTTGGGGAATCCCGATGCACTGAAGGTTGTCATGGATGCTAAACCCGACATTCTGAATCACAACATTGAAACGGTTGAACGTTTGTCCGATCGTGTTCGTGCTAAGGCTAAATATAGACGCTCTATGGAATTACTGCAGAATGCGAAGGTGTTACAACCAACGATACCGACGAAATCAAGCATAATGCTTGGGGTTGGTGAAGAATGGGACGAAATTCTACAAGCCATGGATGATTTACGTGCGGTTGATTGTAATATTCTGACGCTGGGTCAGTACTTACAACCATCAGCGAAGCACTTGAATGTAGAGAAGTATTACCCGCCCGCTGATTTTGCAATTTTGAAAGAAGAAGGATTGAGAAGAGGGTTTAGTCACGTTGAATCGGCGCCGCTTGTTCGGAGTTCTTATAACGCGCATGCACAGGTGAAGTCAGCTGCTGAACGTTCATAATATAATATGAGGTTACTCATGAGGAAAGGCAGGGGAATGGTGCTTGATTCTAGCAGGTGGAAAAAACTATGAAATATTGAAAGATCACAAAGATGGTTGGAATCCAGAGGCTTTCCGTGATCGTTACAGCGATGTACTGGAAAGATACGATTACATAATCGGTGACTGGGGATATAGTCAATTGCGTTTGAAAGGCTTTTATCGGGACAACCATCCTAAGGCAACTAAAGAATCGGCTATATCGAGTATGGTGGACTATATAAATGAATATTGTAATTTCGGTTGTGCGTATTTTGTTCTTCAGAAGACTAGGGAGTCACAGCAACCGAAAGAAATGGAAAAAAGCAGTTCCTGATTAACAGGCGCTGCTTTTTTTTTGTAACTATATTGAATCTTTATTCTTCTAGGAAAGCGGATCTGACACGATTCCAAAAAGGGTAAGGTCGATATCTTGCGAAACTAATTTTTTGCTTCGAGACTTGACAGCTAACGGAAATCAAATCGTCTATCGTGAAGTTTTTGTGATCAACGGTCAGTAAAAGACGTTGATCTTTGCGGGAATAAATATCGGAATGATGGTGCTTAGGAAGTAAGAGTGGCGATCCCATTGTACGGTAAATACGATTGTTTATAGAAGCAATTTCTGCAATCTGTAGGGCTTCAATGGTAGGATGGACCATCGCACCTCCAAGGCTCTTATTATAAGCTGTGCTTCCTGAAGGTGTTGAAATACAAATACCATCGCCTCTAAACATTTCGAAAAGTTGGTCGTTGATATCAATTTGTGCAACAAGTGTTCCATCCACACCCTTAAGCGTGAATTCATTCAATGCAATGTGAGAAGTGGTTCCTGATTTCTTATGGATAGTAAGTTCTAGGAGAGGGTATTTCACGATACGTGGTGGGATATCCTCTGATAGTATACTGTTACTCATAAGTTCAACCAATTCGGGTAGCTCGTCTGCTTTCCAGTCAGAATAGAATCCTAAATGTCCGGTATGTACCCCAACAAACGCAATATCAGAGATTCGGTCAATAAACGTTTGGAAAGCGTGCAGCATAGTGCCGTCTCCGCCAATGGAAATGACAATATTGGGTGATTCTGCATCCATTTCAAAATGATGCTGTGCTGCAAGGGTATGAAATTGTTCTGCTAAGTCGACCGATAACTGATCCCCACGGTCCAGAACATAATATCTCAAGGGTGGTCTCAAGGGTAATAAGGCTCCTTTGCGATGAGTTTATATCGATCATAATCAATATCTCACCAGAACACAACGTTTCATTTACCAAAAGCATGTCGAAGTCTTATCAATAAGGATATAAACACGTTGAAGATAATGGATAATAGTGCCATAGCAAAGAGTAGGATGATAAAGATGACAAGATTGTTTATAAAGCCTTGAGGTGAATGGAAGTTGGTTTGGATGGGCATATCAAAGGGTACCATCGTGCTCTGTGAGTCAAGTCCTCCTGCGATCGGTTTCCACAGCACAAGCACCAGACATGCTGCTAGAATACCATGGATGAAACGTGCCATCATAAAGGGCCAGTATCGAAGGTTTGTGGAATGAAGGATACTTGCAATTTGTGCATGAACGGATAAGCCTCCCCATGAAAGGATAAAGGCTGCTGAAGCAACTTTGAAAGACAGAGGAATGGATGTTATAGGCTCACCCGCGTAACGTGCACCTAAGGTGACTTCGAATATTCCCCCAACTAATGACTTAGATAATGCAGGGGGCATTCCCATAAAGGACAGTGCATGCTCAATAATGAAATATAATCCCATCATGATATTTGCTTGCGTGAGTAGCTCCAGAAACACAGAAAAAAAGACAACGAGTCCTCCAACGACAATGATTAACTTTAAAGAAGACTGTATGGCTTCTTGAATGAGCTCCCCTACGTTTCTCCCATCTGCGACACGTGCTTTATGCATTGCTCGTATCGCATCTCGTAGACGGTTACTGCGAGGTTTAGAAGAGGAGGGGGATACCGAATGTGTTTCTTGTAATGGTCTATCCCCGTGAAAACGCATGATGATTCCGACAAGAAAACCACCCCCATAGTGTGCAATGGCTAAAATAGGAACAATGCCAGGATTATGAAAGAAGCCTATAGAAACAGCACCAATGAGGAAGATAGGATCAGAGGACGTAGTAAATGCAACTAAACGTTCCCCTTCATCGCGGCTTACCATTTGTTGTTCCCACAATTTCGCTGTTAATTTGGCACCGATAGGATAGCCTGATACATATCCCATAGCCGCAACAAAACCACCACTCCCCGGTATCCGAAAGATAGGCTTCATAAACGGATCAAGCAATGTTCCAATTAAATGAACGATGCCAAATCCTAATAGAACTTCAGATATGATAAAAAAGGGAAAGAGCGAAGGAAATAATACATCCCACCATATAGCCAGTCCGCGTAAGGCGGCAGCAAGGTATGCAGCGGGATAGATAAACATAAGGACGCATAATCCCATAAGTACAGTTATGAAAGTTGGAATTGCGAACGATTTTAGTGTCACGAACGGCCACCTCTCCATCCTGCGTTAACTGCGGAATAAACCTTCTGTCAATAGTTGTATGATCTAGGGAGGACAAACAGTACAAAAAATAAATAGAAAGCGTTTACATATGGTGGTGTATTTTAATGAATATTATGTTAAAGTAAATATTATAAAGGCTTATCTTTTCTCAGTATATATGAAATGGATGGAGTGAATAGATCATGGGTGTTGTCGCCGGTATTCTCGTCTGCGCTTTCGTGTATGTCATTCGCGCCTCATTAATTCGTTCAGGTGAAGAGGATTGGAAAAGTTACTAATATGATGTTAAGGTGCTAAACGGTACATCCGTTTAGCACCTTTTTTTGTTATAATATAAAGGATCCTATTTATCGAGATGAATGTTGCGACCCTATGAATCCTAATCAGAGTATCTATGGTAATCTTGGAGAAGAACAAATTTTTTGCTAAGAATTCAGGACACAAATGAAGGGAAGTCAGAATATTGAGTACTTTGGAACCGCTATACTCTATCAAAGTAACTTGCCTAAGCTGCGAACACGAATTTATGACTTCGCGCGTTAGACCTAGCTTCAAGAAGGCTGTGCGTACGGATGCTGACTTTTGTGCCTATTATAAGAATGAAAATCCTGATTTCTATGTGGTAAGGGTATGTCCGAAATGTGGATTTTCTTCAACAGAAAATTCAGCTGTGAAGTTATCAGACAAACAAAGAGCCATTTTTAAGGATAAAATAAATGTACGTTGGATTGAACGCGATTTCGGAGGACAACGGGAGTGGGATACGGCTCTTGAGACGTATAAGTTGGCACTACTTTGTGCGCAAACAATTGGGGATACAGAACGGATTATTGCAAGCCTGCTTCAGCATATTGCGTGGTTATATCGTTACAAGGGTGATCATGAGCAGGAACTGCGGTTCTTGAAGTTCAGTCTAGAGTCTTACATACAGGTGTATGAAAAAGAAGGCGTGGGTGCCAATAACGCCAAATTATTATACTTAATAGGGGAACTTAACCGAAGAGTAGGAAATTATAATGAAGCTGTTCAATGGTTCTCTCGTGTTATTAATGATAAGAAAATTATCGATGCGGCTATGATTCGTGCTTCAAGAGAACAATGGAGTGTATTAAGGGAAGAAATGAATGCGAAACTAATGGAATTACCTGAAGAAATGAAAGATCGCAGATAATTCGATACGCGTAGAGATGAACGGGATAGCACAAAGCCAATTCGTTCATCTCTAAACGTGGTTACTTTCAAATCTTAGGTGATATATTAACGGATCGGTTGATCACACAATAAATAATCTGAGTCGGTATCAATGATGGTTATCTTGTTATGACAACAAGGAAAGACAAGCAGTTTCTTCTTTCCCTCATGAATGATGACGAGTTCTTGTGGTTTCATAGGGATGAGGACATTCGTTTGAGAGCAATAGGGACACCGCTGAACATAAATGTCACCCATTATAATGTCATAGGGCCAAGTGTTTTGGAATGGAATCACGATGGATCCTTCTCAATGGTAGGCTCGGAGGATGTGTCCTCTTTACTTAGTTCAGCAATCTTTTGCAATAAAATATGTTGTGGCATATGCATCAGGTGTTCGATAGGAACGCCTAGTTTTTTGGATAGTGTAATGGCCGTTTCGGCTGAAATTTGTAATGGTCTCATAGTCTGGTCTCCTTCAATATAGGTTTGGTTGTAATACAATCGTATATTATAGTTATAGCGTTTCTCGAACGCCAATTCAAATCATATTACAAAATAAAGACGAAATATGAAAGGGGATTTACGAATTGAAATCTAATTTATCATTAACATGGAATTTAGAGTCGATCTTTCCAGGAGGTTCCTCTTCCAAAGAATTCGCTACATTTTTGCAAACCTTAGAAGTTGATATTAAGCAGGTTCAACAGCAAATCAAGAAAGCGATCGCGCCTACGGATATGGAGGGGACTAAAACATTTGATGCATTTATTACCGAGTTGGCAAGCTGCTATGAGCGAATATCGGAGGCTAGTTCTTTTGTTTCCTGTTTAGGTGCACAGGATCAGCAAGATAAGAAGGCAGTTCAGTTATCGGGTAGTGTGACGAATTTACAAGCTCAGATCATGAGTGTTGATGCTGAATTCGAACATTTACTTCGTAGTACAGATGATGAGACATGGAAGGGATGGATGGAGCGAGAAGACGTACGTGAACTATCATTTGTCTTAAGTGAGAGTCGTGATCGAGCCCGAGAGAAATTAAGTCCCGAACTTGAAAGTCTGGCGCTTGATTTGGCTGTTGACGGTTATCATGGTTTGGGAGATTTCTACGATACGATTGTCAGTCATATTCAAATTCCATTTGAAGAAGACGGTACGACAGTGATGTTATCGGCAGGTCAAGCTTCGAATAAACTGCATGATCCAAATCGCGATACGAGAGAGACCATGTTGACCAAATGGGAAGATACATGGACAGATGCAGAGGACTATTGTGCAGATACATTGAATCACTTAGCAGGATTCAGACTTAAATTATATGAGCGTCGTGGTTGGGATGGAATACTTAAAGAGCCCCTAGAGATTAATCGGATGTCGAAACAGACGTTAGATGCCATGTGGAATGTCATTATTGCTAATAAAGCTATTTTTGTAGAGTATTTGAATCGCAAAGCTGCCATTATTGGAGTAGATAAATTAAGTTGGGCTGATGTTGAAGCTCCAATAGGTAATATCTCAAGTAAAATCACCTATCAGGAAGCAGCAGAAAATATTGTGAAGCAGTTCCGCACGTTCAGTCCGAAGTTGGCTGAATTTACAGAGATGGCTTTTGATAAAGAGTGGATTGAAGCAGAAGATCGTTCTGGTAAACGTCCAGGTGGATTTTGTACCTCACTATCTGTGAGTAAAGAAACGCGGATCTTCATGACCTTTGGCGGGACAGCTTCTAATGTATCGACGCTAGCTCATGAGCTTGGGCACGGGTATCACCAACATCTTATGAAAGATCTGCATATGTTTAATCAAAATTACGCAATGAACGTAGCTGAAACAGCTTCAACATTTGCAGAAATGATCGTAGCGGATGCATTGGTTAAGGCCTCCACAGATCCACAGGAGAAACTTGCTTTACTTGAAGAGAAAATACAGAACAGTATTGCATTCTTTATGAATATTCATTCGAGATTCTTATTTGAAACTCGCTTTTATGATAAGCGGAAGAACGGACTTGTTAGTGCACAGGAATTAAGTGAACTTATGGAAGAAGCACAAGAAGAAGCTTTCTGTGGAGCGCTTTCGTCTTATCATCCACATTTTTGGGCTTCTAAGCTTCATTTCTATATCACAGGTGTTCCGTTCTATAACTTCCCGTACACATTCGGATATATGTTTAGTACAGGGCTCTATGTACGTGCACAGCAGGAAGGAGCAACGTTTGCGGATAAATATGATCGTTTATTACAGGATACAGGTGTAATGACAGTAGAAGATTTAGCGCTTAAACATCTTAATGTAGATTTGGAAGGTCCTGAATTCTGGCAGAGTGCGATGGATTTGTGTGTTGCTGATGTGAAAGAGTTCATGGAATTGACGAAAAATCTGGTAATTTAAGGTAAAATAGAATATTAAGTAGAAAAAAGATGAAGATTCCCGAAATGGGGATCTTTTTTGTTGAAAAACAAAGGGTAAATTTTGTCGTATTTAGATGTATTATGACTAATGATGGAAAATAAAATGTGGGAATTGCGCAATAATTAGGAATAAATACCCAATTATGTTTGAATTTGTTGAATCGTCCTTCGAGACGATTTATAATGAGTCATAAGCCCTATGTCATGGGTGAAATTAGGGGGAGAAGGTCAGATGATAAGAATTGATCAATTATCGTTGCCGAGGCAGATGGACATGGTTTTTAAAGAGGTAGAACAAGAATTAGCTGGATTAACTGCGGGCACATTATTTGTACAAATACGCAACAATGCAGTTGGCAAATTTGGAATTCGTCACAATCCTATTGCAGGACGAAATGGACAATTTACTTTCTCCGAAGAAGGTCTATCTGCTGTACACCAACTATCCTTTCGAAACATGGCTATAGAAAGTCTGAAATACAAGCATCATTGGACACATGGCGAGATTACTTATGATTTCATGATACGTCAGGGTATTATCATGGTAGATGCTGTTCTCGAATCCAATTATAACATGGCAAATTTGATGATCCGTTATCCTCGTCAAAGCTATCATGAAGCTTCATCGGACTTATAATCTTAATATTATTAATTTATTATTAAACAACAAAGAAAGGCGACCTTGATAGCAAGGCCGCCTTTTTAATCATTTAGTTTGAATATCATTTGAAGAGCAAGATTATGAGTTGGAACGACCTGATAATTGTTGCTCAGCCAATTGTACTAGACGTTTAGTGATATACCCACCCAAAGAACCAGTTTCACGGGATGTGTAGTTTCCATAGTAACCATCTTGAGGAATTTGAACGCCTAGCTCTTGTGCTGCTTCCATTTTCAATTGATGTAGAGCAGCTGTCGCTTGAGGGACTACCAAGTTGTTGGAACGACTACCTCGACCTTGTTGACCTGCTTGACCCATGTGTTTCACCTCCTTTGTACTTAATGAGGTTATTATGGATCAAAACAATTAATATCATACAGGAAAATAGGTAGTCTAGAAGTGGTAATTATTGCTTTTAGAACGAGCTACTGCAATGAATGGAGCAAATATTAAGAACGGTGTATTGACTCAAGATAAAGCTGTGTTTCAAAGGTTTGTTGCGGTTCAAGTCGGATTAACCCAGTGAATTCTGGTCCTTGTGGAAGATTAGGAGCATTGGGTAACCAAGTGTACGGTTCTATACACAGGAATTCTTCTGCTTCTCCCTTAGTGTAGAGAACCCAATGTTTGAAATAACGATCATCTGCAACATATCTAAGTCCGTAACCATCTTTATGAGACAATACGGCTTCTACAGGTTGCCCTTCGCCGATTCGAAATAGCGTATCAAGATTAGTGCCTGCTAAATTAAGACCCACATTGAGATCTTCTAGAGAACCTAAGGGGGCTAATCCTCCGGAAGGAATTAATGCTTCATCGAGTTCGTAAATAGACTCAACAGGTACTTTCAATGTCCAATCTTGAGGTTGTCCATTCAATAAGAACCATGAATGAAATCCAAGGCCAACTGGAAAAGCATGTTCACCTAGATTTGTTACTTTTAATTGCTGAGTAAAACGCGATCCTTGTAATTTGAAAATAACTTGGAACTTAAGAGGGGTTGGTGATTGAGCCATCCATTGACTATCATCACTTGATAAGAATTCAGTTGTGATTGAACAACCATCCTCATCCTCTTCAATATCACTTACACACCAACTCTGAGTCTTATGCAATCCGTGGATGTGGTTATCATTTGCTGTGTTTCGATTGAATTGATAATCCACGCCGTCATAACTGAATTGCCCATTACGAAGTCTACCTGGAGGGAACAATAGAGGAATCCCGAAATGGTAAGGTTTCAGTAAATAGAAATCAAGATCTTGTTCATCAGGTTCTCTGAGTATATGTCGCTCTTCATGCTTGTCCCAGATGGCAATAACATTATTACCAAGTCTCGGAAGTAAGGTGATTTGAAGGTCGCTACTATGAAGGATGTACGTGTCATAACCATTCCAGGTTCCTTTGGTTAATTGTTTCATTGGTTAAGCTCCTTTGCCAGTTATAATCTGAAAGAATCTATTGTCATCATAACAGATTAATTATAATTTGGTAAAAATGAGTTTGACAATCATAGGCCTTCGGTCTTATCATTGCATTTAAGTATTTCATTAAAATCATGAACACGATGATAGGGACAAGTAAGCTAGACGGATGACCTTCAGAAAGCCGGTGGTTGATGCGAACCGGTGGAGCCGATGTGCCGAATGGACCCTTGAGTGCCGAGTTGAACGGGAATGGTAAGTTCCTTAATAGGCAGGCCGTATTTTCCACGTTACGGGAATTAAGGTCGTAAGTGTATTGTTGTTTCATTAGAACAATCAGCTTTTTTACGATAAATAAGGGTGGCACCACGGTCTCACGTCCCTTGCGGATGTGGGCCTTTTTCTGTTGTTTTATTTATTATTTAGGAGGGGTTAAATTGAAAAAAAGAGTACTTTCAGGCATACAACCTAGTGGACGGTTAACGTTAGGGAATTATATCGGTGCAATGAAGAATTTCGTGAAGTTACAGGATCTTCATCAATGTTATTTCATGGTTGCTGATCTGCATGCAATTACGGTGCCACAAGAACCAGAGACACTGCGCGATCTTTCGGAAGCTAATGCGGCCTTATTTATTGCTGCAGGGATTGATCCTGCTAAATCGAATGTGTTCTTGCAGTCAGCTGTACCACAGCATGCGGAACTAGGATGGTTATTAACTACATTAACAACTATGGGTGAGTTGGAACGGATGACTCAGTTTAAGGATAAGTCGAATGGAAAAGAATCCATTGGGGCAGGTTTGTTTGTATATCCGTCACTGATGGCTGCAGATATCCTACTCTATAACGCCGATCTAGTTCCAGTAGGTGATGATCAGAAGCAGCATTTGGAACTGACGCGTGATCTAGCAGGACGTTTCAATAGTCGCTTTGGAAAATACTTTACGGCTCCTGAACCTTACATTCCAGAAGTTGGAGCACGGATCATGTCTCTAGACGACGGTACTAAAAAGATGAGCAAGAGTAGTGCTGTCCCAGGTAGTTTCATTGCACTATTAGATGAACCTGATGTTATTCGTAAAAAGATCAGCAGAGCTACAACGGATTCTGGTGCAGAAGTAAGATATGATGTGGTAAACAAACCTGAGGTAAGCAATCTGATGAGTATTTACTCTCAATGTTCAGATATGTCTCTTGAAGACATTCGAGTGAAATATGAAGGTAAAATGTATGGTGGTTTTAAAAAGGATCTTGCTGAAGTTATTGTTGCTACACTAGAGCCATTACAAAATCGCTATTATGACATTCGATCCTCAGGTGAAATTCGAGACATCCTAGCTCAAGGAGCGCAGAATGCCAGTGAAATTGCAACGCAAACGTTGGATGAAGTGAAGCAACGCATGGGTTTCCTGTCTTCAAAGAAACATTAGTTAGAACTCTTAAGGGATGCTCTTCTTTGTTTGGCTTTGATAACAAAACCCCATCCAATATTACAAATACCGATGAGGGTTAATAGTAAAGCGATCCATCCTGAATATGTAATAGCGATAGCTGCTACAGCTAGGATAATGATTGAGGACGCTGCGAACCATAATGATAGACCTTTATTCATGTCAAAAACCTCCAGTGTTTATTTAGGGAATTAAAGAATAATGTCTCACGATGTAGCCATACTAAGCTTGCAAGCTTGCACTTCATTACAGAAACAGAAGTGAAAGGAGATTATTATTATGGCACAAGGACAATCAAGTTCCAACAATCTCGTGGTTCCTCAGGCAAGAGCAGCGCTACAACAACTTAAAATGGAGGCTGCTCAAGAACTCGGTGTTACGATTCCGCAGGATGGCTATTATGGTAACTATACTTCACGAGAAGTAGGTTCTCTCGGAGGGTATATTACGAAACGCTTAGTCCAAATAGCAGAACAATCTCTATCGGGTAAATAAATGTTCACCGTACGTAACGCATCGATTGATATATGAATTCCATTGTGAAAGCCTAGAGCGATTGCTCTAGGTTTTTTAGCATATGTTTATTGTGGCATCGCATAAAAAGGATACCGCCTTTGTATAGGCGGTAACATCCTTCTACTTGTATATTAGACTCGGGTGTATTCCTCTTGTCAAGAAGAATAATCAATGGACAAGCGTTCATTCATCTTTTCTTCGCTAAGCCATCCAATATATGAACTGATCGGCGTGAAATGGTTGTCCATAACGACTACAGCTACAAAAGGATACTGCGTTCGGTGAAGATAACGTACATCGACCCATCGAACAACATAACCATTCATAATTATTTCTACATCTGCTACAGCAAAAGAAGTGAAATAAAGGAAAGCTTTCACGTTAGCGTGCTCTTTAGAGTGCACAACTGCCGGATGATTTGAAGAGATTACAGATTGTTGACTCCATTGTAGATCGCTACGGTTCACTCTTCCAATGTCATAACTTCCGTCAGAACGTAATTTGACCAGATGCCATTGCCGCAGATACACCGTAGGGAGCACATAATATTTATCACCTTCAAGATAACTGGGGTCCAGTCGTGCGACTTCCGCTGTTTTTAGGAAATGAACAATGGTTCTCCAAGCATAATAACAGATAGTCACACTATACAGAATTGTGAATAGAGGTGCAGGTTGTACCATTCCAAGAACCCATAGCAAGATTGCGGTTAAGTGAGTTCCGAATATGAATGGATCAAAAATGTGAATAATATTCCATGAAATCCATCGTTCAGTAAAGGGGCGAAATGCCTGTGTACCATACGTATTAAACATATCACTAAATACATGAACGCATACAGCTATACCGGTCCACAAGCCTAAGTGGAGCACAGATACATCGCGAAATACCAATGTAATGACCGCAGTAATGAGAACGGTCCATAGAAGTAAAAAGGGAAGGGAATGTGTAATCCCCCTGTGATTACGAATATATACAGCATTATTCTTCAAACGAAGGACGCCATCGATATCTGGAGCTTGTGATGCAATGACAGTTCCGAAAGCTACAGCAATTGCAAGAGAAGGGCTTGCTGCGACAGCAGGATCGATATGCGCTAAGCCTGCGAGGGTGATTCCCATAACTAGATGTGTGCCTGTATCCATATGCAATCTCTCCTTTGTGATAACCTTACTATATAGTAAATACCCAATTCTTAGTCATTCTATCGGATAGTGCAGTGACAAATGTCATCAAATTGTCAAATTGAAAGTTAAATAGCACTGATTGTCGAATACTTTTTACTTCGTATATGATAAACTTTATAGCAGAGGATTTTTATGTTCTCTTTAACACAGAAAAGAGGAGGAACTTTAGGCGTGGAAAATCATATAAGTTATCCAGTTTCTTCGGATTCCGTAGCGATTTCTGAAAATAAGAAACCATCTAACGAATCAGGAACCTGGAGAGATTTCTATAATATAACGAAACCAGGTATTATTCGCTCCAACTTAATCGCTGCTTTTGCAGGATTTTGGGTAGCATCCCAATGGGATTTTCAATATGGAAAAATGATCATGACCCTACTGGGTACCATTTTAGTGATGGCATCCTCATGTGTATTTAATAACTACTTTGACCGGGAACTTGATTTGAAAATGGAACGGACGCGTGACCGCTCGTTGCCAATGGGTCGATTGAAGCCTACAGTTGTACTGTGGTATGCGATCATATTAGGAATCTTAGGCCTAACGGTACTATTTGCATTCTCAGGAGTCCTTGCTGGGTTGTTCGGTATTGTAGGTATGGCCGTCTACGTATTGATCTATACACTCTGGCTTAAGCGCTCATCGACATGGAGTACATCTGTTGGTGCGATTTCAGGAGCTATGCCACCAGTTATTGGTTATGTTGCTGTCACAGGCAAAGTAGATATGGGAGCTGTATTGTTATTTGCGTTATTATTTCTATGGCAGCCTCCGCACTTCTGGGCACTAGGGATACGTCGTGTAGAAGAGTATCGAGCAGCAGGCTATCCATTACTGCCTGTAGTTAAGGGGATCAAACGCACTAAGATCCAAATGATTCCTTATCTTATTGCTCTGATTCCAGTACCCATCCTAATGTATGTGTATGGATACGCGGGTATTTATTACATGGTTATTTCACTGGTGTTGTCCTTGGTTTGGCTTTATCTTTCTTTACAAGGCTTCAAAGCGAAGAATGATGAGGTTTGGGCTAAGAAAGTATTCTTATTTTCTATTAACTACTTAACATTGAGTCTTATTATTTTAATCATCAACACAACACATTAGATTGTGCAATGATAATCCTAGTGAAATATGGTTGAGCGAAAGAGGGGTTTTGTGTTTCTCATGCAAACGTTAAAACGTTATAAATGGACATGGATTTCTATCATTATCATTTTGATCTTCGCAGCATATTTATTGGTTTCATCCTTAGGGCTAGGTAAAGATAAGTGGCCTGTTATTGGAACGGTTCAGGATTTCTCATTGGAAAATGTTGATAAGAAGACGGTCACGCTTGAAGATACTACGGGCAAGGTGAGATTGTTTTACTTCTTTTTTACCAGCTGTCCTGATGTATGCCCGATTACGACCTTTATGCTTAGCCAAGCACAGAAGAAGTTGGTGGAAGACGGAACATTTGGTGAAGATGTTGAGTTTGTCTCCATTTCATTTGATCCTGAAGTGGATACGGTAGATAAGATCAAGGCGTTCGGGGATAAGTTCAAAGTAGATTATAATGGCTGGTACTTCCTGCGGGGAGATAAGAAACAGATATGGGATTTAGCAGAGAAATCATTTAAAACGATGATTATAGGCGATAAAGATGGTAACTATTCGCACGCTAATCTCATTGCTTTGGTGGATCGGAATAATCAGGTTCGTAACTTGTATAACGCGAATGACCCGGAAGATGTCTCGGTGGATACACTAGTTAATGATATAAAGGATCTTGCAAAAGAGTAACTGAACATACCTTTACATAGGAATCCTCATACTTACCCCTGGGTAGGTATGAGGATTTTTTTGTATATGAATGTCACCCCTCAAAAGCTATCGGGTATGTTTGAATAGATGATGAATTCATGAAGTGATGCTTTTTCCAATTGCGCAATGAGATACTCATCAGGCGTACCCTCAACCCCTGCATAACCACGGCGTGTATACATATGAGCAGCATCAGGTAAAGAATCACGCAAAACACCACGTATTTTCTTTCCTGAACTATCATTGTCCATAAAAAGATATACTTCATCGTCTTGTACCTTGTTAAGTAAGGACTCCAACTTCAAGGAGTTCAAAGTACCGAATGTACACAGAATGCTTACATCAGGCATAAGTAGGCGTCTCAGCTTACTGCGATCGTTCTTTCCTTCGACAATAATATATATAGACATAGCTGGTTCACCTCATGACGAGAGGAGAGATTCCTCAGAATTCCCCGGGAAATGTTAGAATGAATCGTACGGGTAATCCTAGTGTATCTTTTTTTACGAGTTACATGCAAAACAGAAGATATAGGTCCCCCATAGTATGGCGGACCCAGATATTGCTTTTATAAAATGATTAACAAAAGAATGGGAATGTACGCAAAATGATGACTAATAATATAAAAAGAACTAGAATCATTCCTGTCGTACTCCCTCCAACACAAGGAGCGACAGCGATCGGTAGGGGTTGTGGTACGGGAGGACAACAGTGATTAAAATGGCTCATTATAATTCACCTCGCTTTCCTTCGTAGTTGTTTACCACACAGTATCCTATGTGTAGGGGGGCAAAGGGATTGTGTAATGGCCTATCCGAAGTTGTTTGTACTTTTGCCTATAGAACCTTAGGGTTGCTGTGTGGATAACGTGTTGCAATGGTCTGACGAGGAATAGGCAACATCATCAATCCAACCATTAATAGTAGAAAAGCAATAAAATAGGGTGAAAGATGACCACGAAGCTGTCCAGCTGTAACTGGCCCAATGAACGAACCTAGGGACATAGCGATGGATTGGAAAGAGAATACTCGGCCTAATTGACCGCCTCCACTAAGTTTGATGAATAATAAGGCCATGGCAGGGAAAATAATCCCTTTCGATGCACCTAACACAAAAAGGATGTAGACTAAAGGGATTCCTGGTAATGCTGCTAGAGTGAAGAAACAACAAGCCATGATCATAATTCCACTAACGACTCGTTTTACAGGAGAGTAACGATTGAGAAAGAACAAACATAGCGTAAGAAGTGCGCCTACACTAATTATTGAGAATAGAATACCTGTGGACATGATTCCCGATATCCCTGTATTCCGGAGGGGAAGCTCAAAGAAAAGAATACCTTGTGCAAAGGCCACGACGAATGGAAGCGTGAAGTAGCGCCAAGAGATTGGAGCAGGTTGTGTCTGTGAGAGTGGATCGGATAGAAGTGTATGATCCCTTATTCCATCTTTGGGCGCAGATTTCAACATGGATGCCGACGAAGGAACCATGAAGATAGCCATCACACCAGTGGCGATTAGCAACCATCCAAGACTCTGAAAAGTCCCCGAATATCCTGCATTAGCGACAATAAACGCACCTGCGGCAGGTGAAATGACCGAGGCTAGAGTGTGTATAACTCCATGTCCTGACATGTATTTCCCTTGAGTGACAGGGTCTTGAGATAGTGAGGCCAGAAGGGCTAGACAAGCTGGCGATAGAAAGGCTAGTACAAAACCGCTGAGAGAACGTAATACCAGCAGTTGCCAAGGGAACTGAACATATGATTGGAGAAGAAGGATAACACCTGCAGATAGAAGACTGAAGATGATGTAACGACGGCTCCCATGGCGATCGATCACCTTCCCTGCAATGATATTGCCAGGGAGATGCGTAAGTGCATAAATACCCATCATCCATCCAATAAAGACGGGAGCTGCTCCAATGGAAATGGCAAATGGGGTAAGAATAGGATACTGGGCATGGAGATCAAAAAAGGCCAAGAAAAGAAATAGATAGAGCCAAAAAGCCGTTTTCACATCATCACTCCTTTTAAGCATATTGTTAAATGACGTCGATAACCAACCGCTTATCCCTATCTACTACTTGTACGTTGAAACAGACCTGCATATACCTTTTTTTATGAAAGTAGGGTTAAGCTTACAGGTTATCTGGGAATCATGTATAATTAAGAAATGACTCTCTATTAAATAGATGGTCGTAAGTTAGCTTAGTCGATGGGAGTGTATTAAATTAAATGAACGTACAGGTATGGACTGACTTTTTGCAACAAAATTGGCTAGTGATTGTCATCGCGCTCGTTGTGCTCTTTGTCGTTCTTAATCTAGTTAAGACCATGGTGAAATGGGTACTTGCAATTGTGATTGTGGCAGGGCTGCTTATTTATAGTGGTATCTCTCTGGATAAGATCGGAGAAGTTGTTACAACAATAAAAGATGAGACCGTAGATACGGTTAAAAGCGAAGCTATGAATATGATGTTAAAAGAAGCTAAAGATGCAAAGTATACAAAGAACGCTGATGGGAGCTATGCCGTAACGACACCTAATGTGAGTCTGAAAGGTGAGACTGGAACTGAAACGGTAGAGGTTACTTTCAAAGGGGTTCCTTTGGGAGAATGGAAAGTAAATGATACCATCATTACATTCATTGAGAGTGCGCAGAGTAACGGATCAACCACATCTAAGTAAGTAGTCCATCCCTGCATATAAATAAAGGGGAGATCAATAACGTGTTCTACACATGGTTTCAAAGTTTACAAGATTTCAATATAGTCACTATATTCCTAGTGTGTATTTTAGGGATATCGTTATTCCAAGGCTGGCGTAGGGGAGCATCCAATTCGGCAGGTAGATTGTTTACGCTGCTGTGTGGCGTTATCCTTACGCTCCTTGGATTGGCGATATCCGTTCCTTTTACCATATGGTTATCATCTCGTTTGCAGTTGTGGCTAGTAGATTATGCTACGAAATTGCCCAACAGAGACTTGAATGGGTGGGAACAGGCCTATTATACGTTTATGACGTCCATGGCAGATTTCCCGTTAATGCGCTTTGCCGTGTTGTTTATTATTATTTATTCATTGATTCGATTATTGTTCAATGTCCTCATCTCTTTGATATTTGGTAGAAGGATGTCGTTGTTCTCTAGTCGCCACAAAAATCCAGCTAACCTACTGAGTCGTCTAGCGGGTCTCGCGATTGGCGGAATAATGGGTATGACTCGTTGCATTCTCGTTGTAGCATTTCTGTTCATATTCGTTACGCTATATCCCAACCAGACCTTTAGTCATTATGTTGAGGATTCACCAATCTATCAAGATGGCGCGAAGATGATTATTGAACCACTATCGGGGAATCTGGTGAAAGAAAAACTTCCAGTGTTTACGAAGGCCGTAGAGAAAGAGCTAGGTGGTATTCTTCAGCGTAAATATGACTTGATTGACCGGTCTATTCCGGCTGATATTGAGCAAGCAGCTGAGAAGATTGCTGGTCAAGCTAAGGGTGAGGAAAAGAAGGCACGTCTATTATATGACTGGGTAGGCTCGCGTATTTCTTATGATAATCGTAAAGTGGATGACTATGAACAAAAGGGCATATGGCATGAACAGACACCACAGAATACCTTTGACACGAAACTTGGCGTATGTATAGATTATGCTAGATTATATGCTGTCATGGCACGATCACAAGGCCTCAAGGTCAAAGTGGTCACTGGACTTGGGTACAACGGACAAGGTGGCTATGGACCTCACGCATGGAATGAAGTTTTTTTGACGGATGAGAACAAATGGATTCCTCTTGACCCGACTTGGGCTAAAAGTGGGAATTGGTTTAATCCTCCTCAATTTGCACAGACGCATGTTAAGGAACAGACATTATAGTAACATGATTGAAATATATGGAATATTGAAGAGGATTTCCTTTAATAAGGGAATTCTCTTTTTTTGTTTTTTAAGGAATAATGATTTTTTTTTGCATGTTGATGAAGCTGCAAACCCATAGGTAGTAGTATGTGAGGGGAATAAGGAATATCGGTTGATGCTTGGGCTATTAAATAGTTTGAATAAAGATATCGTTATATCAATATGTTAAATAACACTCAAAGAAAGCGCATACAAAAGTAGACGTCATAGTCTGATTAACTGCAAGCAAAACAAGGGAGGGAAATTCATGGGGAACGGTAAAAGAAAGTTGTTACTCATCACAACTACTTTATTGTGTGCATCGTTGTTATTTGGTTGTACAAATAACAAGGAGAAAACAACAGATACTGGTGATGCAGGAACAGGGAAGAACAGTACTCAGACAACTAAGAAAACCATCACGATTACTTATAGAGATGACGGAATTGGTGAGGAGGGCGTGTTCTATAAATGGATTAAGGAAGTATCGGCCAGTTATCCGAACAAGGATGTAGAAATTAAGCCAACGCCGATTCAAGCATCCGAAGGAGATTATTTCGCAAAGATCGCTTTAGCACTGAAATCCAAGGATACGGCGCCAGATATCGTAACGGAAGACACGTTTATATTGAATTCTGACGCAAGTGCAGGATTTCTTGAACCCCTAGATGAGCGATTAAAGGGTTGGGAAGATTGGACGAATGGTTCCTTTATTGAAGCCATGAAAAAAGGGGTTACAGCGAGTGATGGGAAGGTATACGGTATTCCCTATAATACCGATTCCAGAGGACTCTGGTATAACAAAGAGATATTTAAACAAGCAGGTCTTCCGGAAGATTGGCAACCAAAGTCATGGGATGATGTCTTAAAGACAGCAAGAACAATCAAGGAAAAGGCTGGTCAGGATATCGTTCCGATCTGGATGAACATGGGCAAGGCTACAGGAGAAGCTACATCCATGCAGACCTACGAAATGTTGCTCTATGGAACAGGGGATAGACTCTATGATGATGCAAGTGGCAAGTGGATTATTAAAAGTCAGGGGATATTGGATGCACTGAGCTTTATTGAGAGTGTTAACAAAGAAAAACTAGGTCCACCCTTATCTAAAGTATTGAACGGGCAAGCAGGAAATACGTCTTCTCGTGAATACTTACCTAAAGGCAAGCTAGCCATCTCACTTGATGGTTCATGGATTACGGGTAATTATTTCGAGAATGGTGCGGCACCTTGGCCGGAGTATAAAGACGTGTTAGGGTTTGCGCCAATGCCAACAAACAAAGGTCAAGAACCGGGATCGATCACATTAGCTGGAGGTTGGGCATTATCGGTTCCTAGCAATGCGCAGCACAAAGACGAGGCATTTGATTTCATCAAATATGCACTCAATAAAGAGAATACTCAGAAACTTGTTATTGCATCTGGAAATATAACGGTCCGTGCAGATGTTGCGAAGGATCCAGGTTATACCAAATTGCCGTTCAATGAAATTGCGACGGAATATTTAAAGAATGCTGAATTTAGACCAGCACAAGATAAATACCCTGAAGTGTCTACACAAATACAAACCATGGTTGAATCTGTCGCTACGGGTATGTCTCCAGCGGATGCGATGAAAAAATACGCTCAGGACGTAACAAGAATTGCTGGCAACGATCATGTGATGGAAAAATAATAGCGGAAATCTTGCTCAAGCAGACCTAGTGAGTAGGCGTGCTTGGGCGAGAAGTTTTTTCTGATCTTCATGTACGGGAGGAGAACGATGCATGAGTAGTGTGACAGTTGATGTTTCCTATAAGAAAAGAAAAACATATACATGGCTATATTTTTTGCTTCCTTCGATAGCCATTATGCTCGTGTTTTTTATATATCCTATTTTGTTAACATTTTATTATTCCTTCACGAATCTTGCGTTAACTGGAGAAGCTGCAAAGGAACTGAAATTTATTGGATTTGATAACTATATTCGTATGTTCGAAGACCCGACGGTTAGAGTCAGCATATGGAATACACTAATATTCCTGATTGGTTCTGCTGTTATTGGTCAACAAGTGTTGGGATTTCTTATTGCTCTCTTGATGAAGCATAAGAATAAGATGTTTCGACGCGTCATCGGGACGATTGTGTTAGCAGGTTGGGTAACCCCTGAAATAGTATGTGCGTTATGTCTATATAGTTTTTTCGGAGATGACGGCACCCTGAATGCCATCATTGCATTCTTTGGTATACCGGAAGTTACTTGGTTGTATACCGTTCCTATGATTACCATCATACTTGCGAACATTTGGCATGGTACGGCATTTTCTATGCTTATATTCCAAGCTGCACTAGATGATGTGCCGAGTGAGATTGAAGAAGCAGCAGTTGTAGATGGGGCATCTAAATGGCAAATTCTCACGAAGATCATCATCCCATATATTAAAGATACTATTACAACGAATATGATGCTCGTTACTCTGCAGACGCTAGGGGTATTCGGACTGATCTATGCGATGACCGGTGGAGGACCAGGAACTTCAACCACAACATTGCCGATCTTTATGTATAATCAAGCCTTTGTCAATTATCAATTAGGCTATGGGACTGCAATATCCTTATTGCTATTACTTATTGGTATTATCCTGAGTTTGTTCTATATTCGTTCAATGAAAGAGTGAAACTGAAGTAACGCTCACAAAACTAAAGTTTATGCTTCCGTAGCGAGTTTTGTTAGAAGAATAATCGTTGAAGTAACGCTCACAAAACTTTGAGGAGAATTCATATGAATACGAAACAACGTTTAATCATTTATCGAATTATGCCGTATTTGATTCTGGCTGTGATCGGAATCTGTTTCTTACTACCTCTTCTATGGGTTTTTGTCGCATCTATTGATTCGAATGCGATGCAATCACTTAAAGTTCCTAGTCGTATTACCGGGGCCAACTATGTTGATGTGATTACAAATAGTGTGAATCAACGTGCATTTATCATTGGTCTTATTATGTCCGTTGGCCAAGCTGTTATCGTTGTTATATTAGCATTACTTGCCGCGTATCCTTTGTCACGTTATCAATTGAAATATAAGAAGTCATTCATGTTGACCATTTTATTTATGACTTCTTTGCCGATTACAGCCGTTATGGTACCTGTCTATCAATTGTTCTTAAGTATCAAATTATATGACAACATCGTGGGGGTCATTTTATTCTTTGTCGCATCATCTATGCCATATGGTATTTGGATGCTGAAAAACTTCATGGATGCAGTACCAAGTGATTTGGAAGAAGCAGCATGGATCGATGGGGCATCTGTCTTAGTTGGCATTCGAACGGTCGTCGCACCGTTGATGGTTCCTGGTATTTGTACGGTGGCCATCTTTACATTCTCCGGAAGTTGGGGTAACTTTTTTGTCCCCTATATTCTATTGCAAACCCCTGAGAACTTCCCAGCTTCTTTGAAGCTATACCAATTCTTCGGTCAATATGGTATGGCGGATTACGGTAAATTAGCCGCGTTTTCTGTGCTATATGCGATTCCTTCCGTAATTATGTATATCCTCTCTCAGCAGTATATGTCCAAGGGGTTCGGACTGCAGGGTGGGATGAAAGGATAGGAATCTCAATTATGTTGACTGTGATAATTGTCAGTGAAAGAAGAACTTCACCCTGTACGAGAGGGGGGAAGTTCTTCTTTTTATTTGAACAATTTACAGATCCAATTGTAAGGTGTTGTAACTTTTCTGAATTTCGTACGTTGATAGGGGTGAGGGGAGATAATATGAAACCCAGCACATTAGATGAAGTGTATAGGAAATATATGATGGATGTTTACCGCTACTTACGGTTGCTTTGCCATGACGATGCGACAGCAGAAGATTTGGTTCAGGAGACTTTTTATCGCGCTTATATCCATTTGGAGAATTATAAAGATGAGAACGTAAAACCATGGTTATTCAGAGTGGCTTATAACGCTTTTATCGATATGTTGAGAAAAGAAAGTCGTAGCGTAGTGCGGGATAATACGTTTTTTCACGGATTGGCAGACTCATCAGCTTCACGTCCAGAAGCACTAACTTTACTTAAAGAGACTATGGAAGAGGTTGAAGAATGGATTTCAGCCTTACCGGACCTACAGCAACAGGCAATCTTATTATTTGATATGAACCAATTTAGTTATCAGGAAGCTGCGAATATTATGGGTGTGACTTTATCTCATTTTAAAATATTGCTGTTTCGGGCTAGGCAAGGATTGAGGAGGAATCGCGAAAGGAGTGATGAAGTTGAGTGAGGAATTCAAGCGAAAGATGAAAAGCTATATGGAGGGTACGTTACCAGAAGAGGAGCGTATCGTGATGGAGAGTGAGCTTGAGAAGATGGAACTCTACCAATCATATATGGAAGAAATGATGGGAGATGGGGAAAAGACTGACATTAAACTTCGACAATGGCATTCAGATTCACCCCGTTTGAATGAAGCGAGGATTCTACGAAAAGGTAAATGGAAAGCACGATTGAGCACAGCTTTCACGCTGATCAGTATGTTTCTGGTCTTTACGGTGATAACTTCCATCGGTACAATGGTATTCTATCAATGGGGTGAACCTGATCGTGGGGAACAATATCGAGATGTCGTTATCTCTACAGTGAGGGTTACCCAGCCCAATATGGATCTGAATTTGAGTAGTAATGCAGGACCTTATGTGGGGATGCAACTTACGGGAGAGATTAAGAAGCAGGTTGGTGCAGCTCGTCTTGCCATCGGAGAATTTACAGGCTCATTCTTTTTTAATTTTTTACGCACATATGATTTTGCATGGAATAAGCAGGGACAATATAATAACGTGATATTTCAGCTACCTGAATCTGAAGGCTTCAATAGTGATGCTGACTGGACCCGGCTGAATAAGCTACCTGAGGGGACGGTAGCCGAAGCCTATGTGTCCTATCATAAATACTTTACAACAGATGAGTTGTTAGCTCAGTTCAAAGACAAGAACCTGGAAGCTGTTTGGTTTGCTGTAGATGTTGGGAACAATAACAAATTCGATCATAACAACGGAGTTATTACCCAGCCTATTGGTTTTCCTAGCAGTCCTATTTGGCATTCAGATGATATGACGGTTACGGATATCTCAGAGAGTAAGGAAGGGTGGGGTATGAAGGTAACGATGCGCTCAGCAACCGCTCCATCTGTTGATACGAATGGGGATGGTGATCTTCGTAACGCTAATTTCATCAAAACATTAAAGTTAATCCAACAATATCCATCGATTACGAAGCGATTGGCACCTTTTCATGATATTGAAGGTGCGATATCATATGTTGAAGAACACGGCATTCGAATATTTGGTGCTGTCGTCACGGGGCCTACGAAAGAATTACTGAAGTTAAAGGATGATCCACTTGTATCCGGCATACGTATAGGTGAAGTTACACTCTGGGATTGGACCGATAAATAAGTTTCAGGGACATGGTGGAATGAAAGAATTAAGGATGATCCTCTTGCTTCTGGAATATCTATAATAGTTATTTAATGAAGCTTCATGAAAATAGGAGGTGTTCTAGATGAAGAATAAAAAGTTCTGGATTCTCATGCCGTTAATGTTACTCCTTATCATCTCCTTAACGGGATGTGTCCCTGGGGATGGGAAGAATTCCGTCGACGATCCTGCAGGATTCTTCTGGGGAGTATGGCATGGATGGATTGCACCCATCTCATTAATTATTGGCTTCTTTAAGGAGGATATTCGCATCTACGAAATCTATAATAGTGGTTGGTGGTATGACTTAGGATTTTATATTGCTATTATTAGCGGATTTGGCGGTATTTCTCTATCAAGACGTAAAGAAAAGTGTAAGTGAAATTAGTGTATTTACTATAGAAAGGATATGCCTACCCTGCAATGTGAAGACGAGGGTAGGCATTTTTTTATGCACATTGCACAAAAACGCTTATAATAGAGCATTATAATGATATATAGCAAATACGAAATGGATGACGGAGTAAGGAGAGACTCAAATATGACACTCAAAGAGAAAAGAGAACATCGGCAATATCCCGAACAAACGAAGGTAGATGCTTCACGTGCTACCTACGAACGAGATTATTCTAGACTCATACACTCTCCGACGTTTCGAAGACTTCAAGGGAAATCACAAGTGTTTGGCGCCGGAACAGGTGATTATTATCGAACGAGGTTGACGCATTCGCTTGAAGTTGCACAAATAGCCCGTGAGGCCTCAAGAAGTCTGCTACGCTCCTATCCAGAGGTTACGCTTGAAATGGCAGATAATCCAGGCCTTGTTATCGATCCTGAAGTGGTTGAATGCGCATCTATTGCACATGACTTTGGACATCCGCCGTTTGGGCATAAAGGAGAAGAGGTGCTGGATGGCATCCTCGAGCGTTTTATTGATGAGAAAGTAAAGGTTGCAACCGAGGGCAGACACGTCTCGCCAGAACAGCTTATGAAGGTTCGTAGTGGATTTGAGAAGCAATATGAACACTTCGAGGGCAATGCACATAATTTCCGGTTAATCATGTTCCTTGAGAAAAGAGAGAATGTGGACGGTCTAAATCTATCGGATGCGGTATTGCTGGGCATAAACAAATATCCATTTCCAGGTACTGAACTTAAAAAGGGATTATATCAGCATGAATGGCAATATATTTCGGAGATTCGAAATAGTTGGGGAATTCCGTATGGTAAGAAGACGTTGGAAGCTCAATTAATGGATTTATGCGATGATATTGCGTATTCATCCCATGACTTAGAAGATGGAATTAAAGCGGGGAAGATAGAGGTACACGAGCATTTCTTATTTGAGCCCTATATTATTCGGTTAATTGTAGAGAAGATTACGACACTTGAGGATTCTTTCTGGGATGGTATGGAGAAAGAACAGATACAGCCGAAGGTGGAAGAAGTGCTGTCTTCATTTCTACAAGTATGGAAAGAGAAAATGCCGTTATGTGAGAATGATTATTCACGTACAAGACGTGAAGTGAAAGCGTATTGGGTAAGTTATTTCGTAAGTAATCTAGGTGTTATAGCCGATGGTAATTGGAAGAAAGCAACATTTGTGAAGGACAATGCAGAGAACGAGGACATGCTTCGAACCGTTAGTGTACTAAAGAGTTTTGCGTGGGTCACGATGATTAAGGACTTGCGGGTACAACGTTTGCAAAAAAGAAGCGAATGGATCATCAAGCGACTCTGGGATGCGTTCTTAGATCCGGAAGTATCTAAGTCGATTATTCCTTCAGACTGGTTACAACGATATGAGAAAGATCAGCTGAAAGATCAACCGATGTGGACATGGGAGCATATGGTGATTGATTATATCGCGGGCATGACAGATGCTTTTGCAGAGAAGATATACAATGAATTGTATGGGTTGAAGGTAGGTTCGATCTACGACTTGGATTAAGGATAGGTTAATAGTAGATATAATTTAGTTAATAATGTGCGAAGAGGGATATTGTCCGCTATATGGATGGTATCCTTTTTTTATTTTAAAAAATAGATGGATATTTTAGGAACTTTATATTACAATAACATCCATAGGGATGGTTATTGGATGCTATATGGATGTTAATTGAACAGGGGGAATTATGATGTCGGAATTAGAAAAAGTTACGATCAACTTAGGGGCAGTGGATTTAGGTCAGATTGATTTATTGGTGGAGGAAGGGTTTTATTCGAATCGGACAGATTTTATTCGCCAGTCTATACGGCAACAGCTTATCGTTCATTCTGGAGAGATAAAACAAACAACAACATACAAATATAGTGCGTTAGGTGTGTTTAAATATTCTTTAGATGAACTAGAAGAGTTACAACGGGGAAATAAGAAATTGGAACTTAAAGTGATTGGTACGCTAATCATTGATCAGAATGTCCCTCTTGCCTTAGTACAAGAAACATTCAAGAGCGTTAAAGTATTCGGAATTATTAAAGCAAGAACAGACATCAAGAATTATTTGCAGACCTTACGTGATCTTTCCTAAGAAAAGAGGAATTCGTGATGAGTCAAAGTAAGACGATGAACAGGTTATTCTTTTATATGAAAAGACAACGGCTACTTTATACGGGTCTGACGTTCACGATGTTATTAGGTGTCGCCTTAGATTTATGGATAGCTTGGTTCTTATCGAGTGTGACCAATGCTGCATCAGCAGGAGAAATGGAGCGTTGGCCATTCTTCATCGGGTTAGGTACAGTCGTACTACTCTTCATAGGATTAAATTCTTACTTAGATCATTATTGGAAAACGAAAGTATCTGTGAACATCCGAAAGGACATGCGTAATGATACGATGGAGCAATTACTTAAGGTGAGTGTTCCATACCGGGATGATAACCATTCAGGAGAATTATTATCTCGTATAACAACTGATAATCAAGCGGTTGGGGATGGGTGTGGGCATACGCTCATGTCTTTAATTAAGAATCCTATTCTAATTATGGCCTCCTTCGTATATCTGCTTCTCATTCATTGGCAGTTAGCATTAATCTGTCTAGCCATTGGACCTTTGACGGTATTGATCGGTGGCATATTTGGTAAATTAATGAGATCGAATACAGGGAAACTACAGGAAACGTTAGGACATATGTCAGCTTTTCTACAGGATGTACTGGGTGGGGTAGCAGTGTATAAGACTTTTGGTTTAGAGCGTAAGTTGCTGCGTAAATTCAGTCGACACAATGCTACGATAGTTCAATTGGAGACAAATGGAGGCAAGGTTGAAGGTGCAGCGACTTCAGTCTCCGAGGTTTTTGGAAATCTAACTTTTTTGATCGCCATATTAGTTGCTGCATTTTGGGTTGCTAAAGGTTCCTTAGAGGTTGGTGCGATGTTAGCATTCATTCAATTGATGAATTATTTAGTAGGACCGTTTATGCAATTGCCGGGCCAGTGGGCTTCATTTCAAGGCTCACTCGGGCGTGCAGATCGTATATTTTCTTTACTGGATGCACCAACGGAAGTTGAAAATTTACCTGAAGAAGGATACGCGAATAAGGTGTTTAGTAGTTTGACGATGAGTGATGTTATCTTTCAATATTCAAGTTCCAGTATTCCAGTCCTTGATTCTGTATGTTTTCATGCTACCGGCGGTGAGGTTGTTGCCGTTGTGGGAGCAAGTGGAGGGGGCAAGTCGACTTTATTCAAATTGTTACTTGGATTCTATCCTATAACAACAGGCAAGATATCTATTGATGGTATCAATATTGCGGAAATGTCCTTACATGAATTGAGAGGTTACTTCGCATATGTTCCTCAAGAGAACCATCTCTTCACGGGCACCATACGAGATAATATTGCAGATGGAAAGGCCGATGCGTCAGAGGATGAAATTATAAATGCGGCTCGTAGCGCTAATGCTTATGACTTCATTATGGGAATGGAGGAAGGGTTAGATACACAAGTTGGAGAACGGGGAACTCGTCTGTCAGGTGGACAGAAACAACGGATTTCTATTGCTCGAGCCATTTTGAGAAACGCACCTGTATTATTGCTTGATGAGGCTACGGCCGCACTTGATAACGAAAGTGAACGTCTTGTTCAGGATGCGCTGTTGAAGTTGATGGCAGGACGCACGACGTTAGTCATTGCACACAGGTTGTCTACCATTACACATGCAGATCGAATTCTTGTGATGGAGAACGGCAGGATTGTGGAAAGTGGTCATCATACAGAACTCATGCGACAGAGAGAAAGGTACTATCAACTCTATACAACTCAATTGCAAAAAGAAGTAAATCATCAAGAGATGCTTGAACAAGATTAGCTGAATCTAGAAATTTTTCGTTAAATCATATATTTAGAGCCGAGGGGAGCCATCTCCCTTCGGCTCTTCTCATATTTCAGCTCTTAGTATTTCAAATTATAATTGACTAGATTTCGTGGGAGAACTTGTCCTTCTATATAAGCCTTTAAATTATCTATAAAAATATCAATGACACGTTTATTGTAATGTTCGGTGCTTCCCGAAATATGCGAAGTCATAATGACTTGTTTCATGTTCCACAGTGGATGATCTGTTGGTAAAGGTTCTTCTTCAAATACATCCAGACCTGCGTAACGAATAATGCCAATCTCCAATGCTTCCAATAGAGCATCAGTAATCACGGTAGGACCGCGTCCTACATTAATGAAGCAAGAACCTGGTTTGATACTATTAAAGGCCGCTGTATCGAACATGTGATAAGTCTCTTCGGTAAGAGGCAGAATATTAACAATGTAATCACTTTGGGATAATGCATGGTGTAAATGTTCCATGGTATACATCGTATCAACGTTCGAATCAGACTTGCCAGAACGTCTTACGCCAACAATATTCATACCAAATGCTTTGGCAATTCTTGCCGTCTCACTACCAATTTCGCCAACACCGACAATAACGATGGTTTTACCTCGTAATTCTGTCAATATGGCGGATCCATCTGGGCCCACATTGGGATCCCAACGATTCGCTTGTTGATTCTGAATCGATTGTTGGATACCACGGGAGAAGGCAAGTATCATGGCGAAGATGGATTCAGAAATAGGGACAGCATGCACACCACTGGAAGTCGTCAATAAGGTACCTTGTTCTGAGAACTGATTCAAAGGCATTTTATCTACACCAGCAGACCAAGATTGAATCCACTTTAATGGACTGTCCTTACGGATAACATGTTGTTCTATGACTTTAGACCATCCTATCAATATTTCTGCTTTTCTGAGAAGTTCTGGATCCAAATCTTTGCTTTTCCCTACCGTAATCGTGTACCCCGGAGCAATCTCTTGGATTGCGTTAAGTTGCTGAGGTGATAATTGATGTAGACTGATGATTTGATGCATGATTTCAACCTCCTATGATAGATCGTGAACTCTGTATGAAAATCATAACAGATTGAACCATATATATCATATCATCTGGGATATTTCAGGATATATATAGGATTTAATGGGAAAAAATCATCGTAAAAAGCTGAAAAAATAATAAATAAAAAAATATGATCTGACCAATATATTCTAAAAGGTTACATTTAATTGGGTATTTATTAAAAAATACGAACACTCTGAAGCCTTGGTTCTACTGGATTTGACTGAGAATTGTAATATTTTGGAGAGGTAATTGTGGTGTGAGTAAGAGGGGGTTTTTAGTGGCATCGCGTAGATACACGGGTTGAGCATTAGAACTGAAACAGTTATAATTACAAATGTTAGTTATCTTATGTCAGGCATAGGAGCCTAAAATATGAGAACACATCCAACAAATACTGGTTCGCAAAGATTGTTTGTAGCTGTAAGAGTAACAGAGGAACTGCGATGGATGTTAGAGGAACAGTGCACCCTTTGGAAGGAGCATCTTCCTTTCCGTAAATGGGTATTTCCTGCAGACTATCATATTACACTACAATTTCTCGGAGATGTAGAGTCCAAGAGGATTCCAGATCTATGTGAGTCGTTACGGCATAGTGCATCGCAAGCTTCACCCTTTACATTAGGCATTGGATCTTGGTCCACCTTTGGCTTAGCGGAATCACCAAGAGTGTTGTGGGCAAGTGTCACAGGTAGCCTAGAGCGGCTTGAACATCTTCAACAATCAGTAACTAATTCTACAGAATTATTAGGATTTCATAAAGAAACACGTGAGTACCGGCCCCATATCACTTTGGCACGTAAATACGAAGGTGAATCTACTTTTCAGGGACAAGCATTATTGTCGTCTATACCGTCCTTGGAGTCATTACCTTGGTATATCAGTGAATTTGTACTATTCTCCACGAAGATGGGTTCTCAACCTATGTATGAAGTCGTGGACAAATTTTCCTTTTGAATATAATGTTTCGAAAATAGTTAGAACGGGTATTTAAAACCTATATTTTCGGTTACATTTTAGGGAAGTGCCGGAATTTTGGGAGGTAAATATGAATTTAATTAGACAAAACCGCTGGGTTGCACTCTTGATTGGTGTTATTCTAGTGTGTTTCTCTGCGATATGTCTGCTGTTGCAGATAGAAGAAAAGCAAGATATAGGGAAATTGTACAAGCCTGTTGTTATCAAAGGAACAGATATTCATAGATCTAATCCTTTGCTAATGTCCGTTATAGAAAATCAGGAATCATTTCACGTATTGAAAGACAATCAACAATTGTTTATGAAGCAAAAAGAAGTGGCGACCACTTCAGGGAAATCAACCGACAGTAAGAAACTGACAACGGAAAAAGTTGAGCAAGTGAACAAATCGACCGAGGTTAACTCTCGGCTCAACCCCCCAAAAGCATTATTCTTTACTCGGACCCAGACGTTAAGTCAGAATGAGAAAGATCTTTCGACTTGGCAATACGCTGTAACGGATAAAGAACTGCTCCTGCTCCGTAAAATCGTGATGGCAGAAGCAGAAGGTGAACCGTACCAAGGCAAAGTGGCAGTTGCCAATGTTGTCTTAAACCGGCTGCGGTCAGCCAACTTCCCAAATACTATTTATAAAGTAATTTATCAGAAATATCAGTTCAGTCCTGTAGCTAACGGGCGATTTGATCGTGTTCAACCTAATGAGGATACGATTCATGCGGTTAATGAGGCTCTAAATGGACTTAAGGAAGTTAGTGATGATACGTATTATTTCCTATCTTTAAAGCTGGCTGATGATTTAACAGTGCACAACACGCGTACATTTAGTAAAAGGATCGGCAATCATTCCTTCTATAAGTAGTCCTGTTTAATCTCTAGATCTTGTTGTGTATCTACGAAGATGTATTTCCTTATGTCCTGATATGGTCATATTCGTTGAATTAAGGATGTCATCACCAAAAACAACTCCCCTGTTGTTATAGTGGGGAGTTGTTTGGTGTATCCTAAGGGTTGTTTACTGTCGTCCAAGCGGTTGGGGTATGGGATTGCTCTATAACCATATTTAAGACGGTCTGAGCGCAGTATGCGGGCTGTAGGTACGGTTCGATACGTTTAGGTTGTTGTCTGCGGGCTTCGAACTGTTCATAGTGGTCCGTTATTAAGTGAAACCACTTTTCAATAACATCTGGCGAATGAATCGTTTCTGCAAACCCTTGATTTACAAAAAAGCGACTATTTTGCTCTTCTTGTCCTGGGATAGCTTCATGGAATAACATTGGAATTCCTTTAGCGAGACCTTCTGTACAAGTCATACCACCCGGTTTCGTAATCAATAGATCTGATACATCCATGAGCTTATAAATCTGATCTGTATATCCAAGAATTGTGATATTCGGGTGGTCGTACATCGAATTCTCTTCCATTTTTTCTTGAAGTTTCATGTTGCTACCCGTGCAAAAAATGAGCTGGACTCGGTCTGCCCATGAAGTTAACTGCCGCAGTAACTCAGGTTTAAGCGTTAGACCCCAGCCTCCACTCATGATGAGTACGGTGGGCATACTTTTTAGCTTCAATTCTTTACGAAGTTGGTTTTTATCACCTATCTTCCAGAAATCGGGATGGACAGGTATACCTGTTGTCTGGATTTTGTCGGGTTGTACACCACGTTCAATCAGCAGGTTCTTGACCTTCGGTGAGGATGCTAAGTAGTGACTCACTTCTGGACTGATCCATGCTCCGTGAACATCATAATCTGTGATAAGTGTAATAAGTGGAACATCAATCCCCTGTTTTTTTAATCTCGCAATGACATTGTTTGGAATAGGGTGTGTACATATAATCACGTCTGGTTTAAGTTGTGAAATGACTTGAGCAGCATGTGTATAGAAAATACGATGAAGAGCAAGTTGAGTGAGCTTATTCAACGATTTGTCATATTTATTTCGGTAGAACATGCCTATGATGGCTGGCGATGTATTTATCGTTTTACGATACGCAGATAGTATCCAAGGCCCAATGGTTGGATTTAAGAAATTGCCAAGCTCGATAACTCTGCATTGTAAATGTGGATGAAGCATCTTCATTCCGTTGGCCAAGGCATGAGCAGCTTGCGTATGTCCTGTTCCGAATCCTTCCGATAACAGTAATACTCTCTTTTTTCTCATGAGATCACCTATTTCTTTATCGTTCTATAACTTACACTTACAATAAATGGGGCATTGTTATGTAATTATGTATTTATTATAAGTCAGATGCAAACTTTTCTAAATAGACTGTAGGAGGTTTTTCTTCCTAGACTTTGGACGGGGATAGATTTATTGAATATATATGGACAAGAGTATGGAAATATTTATAAATAATTAATTATGAAATTGATGTTGATATTTAAATATGAGCATGTTAGAATGATTCATGACCGAGTGACCGTTAGTGAAAAGTGGTCACTTTAGAAGAACAACATCATAATAGAAGGAGGCGAGATAATGGCTGTGACGGATCGGCGTAAGCAAGTGTTAACTTCTGCGGCCCAGTCCTTTGCAACATTTGGATACAAAGCAACAACCATGGATCAAGTAGCAAAGATTGCAAATGTAGGTAAGGGAACGATCTACACGTTCTTTGCGAATAAGGAAGAACTCTTTGATGAAATTCTCTATGGAGCCATCTTAGATATGAAGAAGATTTCAGATCGGGAAATCAGTAGAGACAAGGATTTTTTTGATAACCTTTATAGAGTGCTTGATCGTTTACTTGAGTTTCGTAGAGAACATGAGCTATTCATTAAGTTATCGCATGAGGTGCGGGACTTTGGAACGCCACAAGCGCTTGAAGCGCTCGATAAAGTAGAGAATGTCATATTGGAGTATATGGAGCGGGAATTAAAGCTTGCGTTGGATAATAAGGAAATAAAACCTTGTGATCCAAAAATTGTAGCGAATGTCATATTAAGATTGTACATTACATTAACTACAGAATCTAGAAAGTCTTCTGAGCCCTTAAATAAGGAACAGATTAAGCATTACTTTCGCTTGTTTCTCTCAGAAGGGTTGGCAGAAGTGAGAAATGTAAATGTATAATTAGAAACGAACTTCCTGTGGAAGCGGTGCGTAGAAATTAGTGGGGCATCGAATTCGTAGAGAAGTTTTTCTACGCTCTAAAATGACCGAATGAGGAAAGCAGTCATATTGTATTAGTTAAATTTAAGGAGAGAAAATGATTATGAAGTCAGTATCTGTATTCTTGAAAGATGCGGGATCGGCCATCAAAAACCGTAAATTATTGGTGAGCATGATTGCTATTCTGTTTATTCCTGTAATGTATAGCGGCATGTTCTTAGGGGCCTTCTGGGATCCCTATGGCAAGATGGCAGATCTGCCAGTAGCTGTAGTTAACACGGATCTAGGTGCTGATTATGAAGGTGTGTCACTTCATGCCGGTGATGATCTAATGAAGGAACTGGAAACGACGGACGGTTTCAAATGGGAATTCGTGACGATGAAAGAAGCAGAAGCTGGAATGAGCGATAATAAGTATTATATGACTATTCTCATTCCAGAGGATTTCTCTTCTAAAGCTACTACGTTATTGAATGAGACACCAGAACCTGCTGAAATCATCTTTAAGCCTAATGAAGGATATAACTTCTTGGCAGGACAAATTGGTGGTACTGCAGTTGAACGGATCAGAGCACAAGTATCTGCGAAAGTGACTCAAGTATATACGGAGACATTATTTGATCAGATCAAAACGGTTTCTACTGGCTTTAAAGAAGCCGGTGATGGTGCTAGTGAGATTAATGAAGGTGCAAGCAAATTGGATGATGGAGCCACTTTGCTAAAAGATAATTTAGTTAAGTTGGTTGACGGATCCATAAAGTTACAAGATGGTATTAAGCCTCTTACCCAAGGTGTAAATGATCTTGGTGTAGGTGCGACACAACTGAAGGAAGGTTCCTCAACACTTGCAGGTGGACTTACGCAACTACAAGCAGCTCAGAAACAGTTGGAGACGGGCGCTGTACAAGCTCAACAGGGGACTACTCAATTGCAAGCGGGTCTAGCATCTTCCGAACAGGGGAGTGCTAAAATTGTAGCAGGTCTACAATCATCTGTAGATGGATCTAAACAATTGGAAACTGGACTTCAATCTACTGTAGATGGATCAGCGAAATTGGAAAGTGGGCTTGAGTCTTCCGTTGAGGGAAGTACTAAGCTAGAACAAGGTATAAAGGATGCTGCTACGGGTAGTAAGCAAGTAGCGACAGGAGCAGCGGGAGTAGCACAAGGATTGAAGCAATTAGCAGCATCTAACCCTGAACTAGCTGCAAACGTTGATGTTCAGAAATTGTTAGCAGCGAGCCAAGAAGTTGCTCAAGGTAGTGAAAAGGTAAGTCAAGGCCAGGAACAATTATTGCAGGGTGCTACGCAATTGAACCAAGGGCAAACACAATTGGCCCAAGGTGCTACACAGCTTCATCAAGGGGCACAGAAACTTCATGGTGGTGCAAGTGCTTTGAGTGAAGGTGCACAACAATTGTTACAAGGTAGTACCGAGTTACATGCGGGACAAGAGAAATTGGTTCAAGGTGTTACACAATTAGAATCAGGGCAAACAAAATTGGCTGATGGTCTTAAATTGTTTGGTAGCAAGATGGGTGATGCTGTAACCGGAAGTCAACAATTGGCAGGCGGAGCTGAGAAGATCGCTTCAGGATCAGAACAGTTATCTGGCGGTATGAGTCAATTAGGCGGCGGTGTGGGGACTATTACTGATGGTTCTAAGAAGTTAACTGATGGAGCTGGGGAATTAGAAAATGGTCTAGTGAAGTTGAAAGACGGTTCTAATGAACTTGCTTCTAAATTAAATGAAGCAGCGGGTACAACTGGAGAAGTAAAAGGAACTGAAGCGACGTATAATATGTTTGCTGAGCCAGTAACCGTTCAAGAAGAAAAAGTAAGCAAGGTACCTAACTACGGTACAGGATTCGCGCCGTACTTCTTATCGTTAGGATTGTTTGTAGGTGCACTTATCTCAACCATTGTATTACCAAGCAGAGATTCTAGCGTACCAAATGCTTCAGGATTCAATAAATTTGTAAGTCGCACATTTGCATTCTGTAGCATAGGAATTATTCAATCTATTCTTGCAGCAGTAGTGATGTTGTATGGATTAGGTCTGGAAGTTCAAAGTGTGCCACTGTTCTTCTTATTTACCTTACTCACAAGCTTTACGTTCATGTTCTTAGTGCAGACGTTTGTAACATGGTTCGATCAACCAGGACGATTCATGGTTATTGTAATTCTTATTCTACAACTTACAACAAGTGCTGGGACATTCCCTAAAGAATTGATTCCAGGTTGGTTGCAAGTGTTCAATCCATGGTTCCCTATGACGTATAGCGTAGAAGGATACAAAGCAGTTATTTCTACGGGTAATTTCGGCGCTATGTGGTCTGACGTAGGTATTCTGGCTATATTTGCAGGGGTCTTCCTCTTAGCCACATTCATATACTTCATACGTCAACCTAAGAACATTATTCAAGAACAATCCCTAAACGTGTAATGTAGGGCATATGATAAAAGGAATGGTCCCAAAAGTCAGAAATTTGACCTTTGGGATCAGGTCCTTTTTTTTGTTTTCTATAATAATCGAAAGAAAAATTCTATCGCTGTTCTACTTGATAATCTATTGAATATTGAATCTATTTTATGCATAATTATTAAAAAATAGGCTTCCGTGCGTTAAAGCATTCATGTAAAACAATTCTTATCACTATTATAAAAAAGTTTAAATGGTACAGAGGGTTGGCTTGATGATAAAATAACATAACCAATTTAGTACGTTCAGAAGTTTGATGTATATTCCATGTTTAAAGAAGATTGATTTCGTTTATTTGTGAATTCAAATGATATATAGAAAGGTTGCGAACGATGAGACATACAGCGCTCCCGCCGAAACAGGGACTCTACGATCCACAACATGAAAAAGATGCATGTGGAATGGGATTTGTAGCTAATATTAAGGGGAAAGCCTCTCACGAAATTGTAAGTCAAGCTTTGACTATGCTAGTTAACATGGAACATCGTGGTGGACAGGGAAGTGAACCGAACTCAGGTGATGGTGCCGGTATCATGGTACAAATTCCACATCGTTTTTTCGAGGCGGAAGCAACAAAATTAGGATTTAGTCTTCCGGGTCCAGGACATTATGGTGTAGGGATGATCTTTCTCTCCCAAGATCCGTTGATCCGTGAAGCTCATGAGAATAAACTAAAAGCTATTATAGCTGAGGAAGGTCAGACTTTTCTAGGATTTCGTGACGTTCCCACAGTAGACGATACACTTGGTAAGTCGGCTAAGGATGCTAAACCCTTTGTACGTCAGGTGTTTATTGGTCGTAATCGTGCATTGCAAGATGAAATGGCGTTTGAACGGAAGTTGTATGTGATTGGTAGACGGATTGAATTAGCTACCCGTTATAGTGGTAATGAAGAAGACGAAAGCTTCTATTTAACCAGTATTTCTTGCCGTAAAATTGTATATAAGGGTATGTTAACGACGATTCAAGTAGGTCAGTTCTACGTTGATCTACAGAATGAATTGTTTGAATCTGCTATCGGCCTGATCCATTCTCGATTCAGCACGAATACGTTTCCGAGTTGGGAACGCGCCCATCCCTATCGTTATATGATTCATAACGGAGAGATTAATACACTTCGTGGTAATGTGAATTGGATGCATGCACGTCAGTCTCTTTTTGCAAGCGAAGTGTTCGGTGATGATCTGGAGAAAGTGAAGCCTGTTATCAATCCCGATGGTTCAGATACAGCGATGTTTGACAATACGTTTGAGTTCTTATATTTGAGTGGACGTTCGTTACCACATGTAGCGATGATGATGGTTCCTGAACCTTGGAATAACCACGAGACGATGGATGATACAAGAAAGGCTTTCTATGAATATCATAGTACGCTTATGGAGCCTTGGGATGGACCAGCAGCCATGGGATTCTCCGATGGTATACAGATTGGTGCCATGCTTGATCGGAATGGACTACGCCCAGCCCGTTATTATGTAACGAAGAATGATCTAATCGTATTATCTTCTGAAGCAGGCGTATTGGATATTCCAGCTGAAGATATCCTCTACAAAGATCGGTTACGTCCAGGACGTATGTTATTGGTAGATACGAAGCAAGGCAGAATCATTTCTGATGAGGAAGTGAAAGCTGAAATTGCCGCTGAGAAGCCTTATCGTGCGTGGTTGGATGAGCATTTGATTAATCTGGATGAGTTACCAGATGCACCAGAGCTTCCGAATCCTAAGCATGATAATGTTCAACAATTACAGCAGTCGTTTGGTTATACTTTTGAAGAGCTTCGTAAAGTTCTGGAACCCATGGCTTCCACAGGGGCTGAAGCAATTGCATCGATGGGTTACGATGCTCCTTTGGCTGTATTCTCAGAACGCCCTCAACGTCTGTATAATTATTTCAAACAAATGTTCGCGCAAGTAACCAATCCTCCTATTGATGCGATTCGTGAGGAGATCATTACGTCTACTGGAACAACGATTGGACCAGAACGTAATATGTTGCATCCAGAACCGGAAAGTTGTCGCCAGATTCGTCTAGATACACCGGTATTATCGAATGAAGACTTCGGTAAAATCCGTCATGTGCATCGTCCAGGGTTCAAATCCATGACCATCCCAACGCTATTTGCTGCTGCTGATGGAGCAGAAGGTATGCGTGAAGCATTAGAGGTACTCTGCAAAGCGGCTGATCGTGTTATTGATAAGGGTCATAATATTCTTATTCTTTCTGACCGAGGTGTCGACAAAGATAATGCAGCACTTCCCGCACTCCTTGCGGTATCTTGTCTACATCATCATTTGATCCGTCAGGGTACTCGGACGATGGTTAGTATTCTATTGGAATCGGGTGAACCTCGTGAAGTACATCATTACGCTCTTCTATTAGGATACGGTGTAAGTGCAGTAAATCCATATCTTGCATTTGAGAGCTTGGATGATATGATCGGCCAAGGGATGTTACGTGGTATTTCACATGAGAAAGCTGTGAAGAATTATATTAAAGCTGCGACGAAAAGCGTAGTTAAAGTATTATCTAAAATGGGTATCTCAACGATTCAATCATATCGCGGTGCACAGATTTTTGAAGCCGTTGGATTGAATTCGGATTTTGTAGATAAGTACTTTACACGTACACCTTCACGGATCGAGGGTATCGGTCTAGAAGAGGTAGCTAAAGAGACACTAATCCATCATAATCGTGCATTTACGGATAAGGATGGAAATGATAAAGAACTGGATTCTGGTGGGGAATATCAATGGCGTAAAGATGGGGAGGAGCATCTCTTCAACCCTCAAACCATACATTTGCTACAACAATCGGTTCGTACAAATGATTACGGTCTTTATAAAAAATATGCGAGCCTCGTTCAAGGTGAGAATGAACAACGTATGACCATTCGTTCACTGCTCGAATTGAAGCCAGTAGGTGATGCAATATCTATTGATGAAGTTGAATCTGTAGAATCTATCATGAAACGGTTCAAGACAGGGGCAATGTCATTCGGTTCAATTAGTAAAGAGGCGCATGAAAGTTTAGCCATTGGGATGAATCGTATCGGTGGAAAGAGTAACACGGGAGAAGGCGGAGAGGATCCGGCTCGATATATTCCAGATGCCAATGGAGATTCTCGTCGTAGTGCTATTAAACAGGTTGCTTCAGGGCGATTTGGCGTAACGTCGAATTATCTAGTTAATGCAGATGAGATTCAGATCAAGATGGCTCAAGGAGCTAAGCCGGGAGAAGGCGGGCAGCTTCCAGGTCGTAAGGTATATCCTTGGGTAGCAGAAGTTCGTGGATCTACACCAGGTGTAGGCCTGATTTCTCCACCACCCCATCATGATATTTATTCGATCGAAGATTTAGCGGAATTGATCTATGATCTTAAGAACGCTAATCCACGTGCGAGTATTAACGTGAAATTAGTATCTGAAGTTGGTGTCGGAACGATTGCTGCAGGTGTGGCTAAAGGACGTGCGGACATTATCCTTGTAAGTGGATATGATGGCGGGACAGGTGCATCACCACAAGGTTCCATCCGTCATGCTGGACTTCCATGGGAGCTTGGGCTTGCAGAGACACATCAGACACTCATTCTAAATAATTTGCGTGATCGTGTTGTTCTTGAAACAGATGGTAAAATGCTGAATGGACGTGATTTAGCTGTTGCTGTGTTATTAGGGGCAGAAGAATACGGATTCGCTACTGCACCACTAGTCGCTCTTGGATGTATTATGATGCGTGTATGTCAAATGGATACGTGTCCGGTAGGGGTCGCTACTCAGAACCCAGAGTTACGTAAGAATTTCACGGGAGATCCAGCACATGTAGTTAACTTTATGACATTTGTTGCTCAAGATTTACGTGAGATCATGGCTGGTCTTGGTTTCCGTACCATTCAAGAAATGGTAGGCCGTACAGATTGTCTGGATGAAATTAAGGCAGTGGGTCATTGGAAGAAGGAAGGAATCGACTTGTCTGTTCTACTTCATTCACCTACCCTTCCTGAAGGTAGCACCCGATTCAATAGTAAACAGCAGAATCATGGCTTAGATGAAACACTAGATATTCAGCAGTTGTTAGATCTTGCAGCACCAGCCTTAGAGAATGGAACGGCTGTACAAGGTGTTCTTCCGATTACGAATGTTAACCGCGCTGTTGGAACGATACTTGGAAGTGAAATTACACGTAAATATGGAGCTGTTGGTCTGCCGAATGATACCATTCAATTTACCTTCCTAGGAACAGCAGGTCAAAGTTTTGGTGCATTTGTACCGAAGGGAGTAACCTTGACTGTAGAAGGTGACTCAAATGATTACGTTGGTAAAGGTCTCTCTGGAGGTAAATTGATTGTGAAGCCTTCACCGAAGTCTACTTTTAAAGCGGAAGAGAATATTATTATTGGTAACACAGCATTTTATGGTGGAACTAGTGGTGAAGCCTATATCCGTGGGATTGCGGGTGAACGATTCGCTGTTCGTAATTCTGGAGTCAATGTGGTCGTAGAGGGTGTAGGCGATCATGGTTGTGAGTATATGACGGGTGGACGTGTCGTTGTACTTGGTGAGACTGGACGTAACTTTGCAGCAGGGATGTCAGGTGGTATTGCTTATGTCTACGACCATGACGGTACCTTTATTGATCGATGTAATCTAGAAATGGTATTACTTGAACGGGTAGAAAATGCAACAGAAGTGGAAGAGTTACGCGGGATGATTCTCAATCATGCTTCCTATACGCAAAGTACCAAAGGACAATGGGTATTAGATCATTGGACAGAGAGTCTGGGTAGGTTCGTACGCGTTATTCCGAAAGATTATAAAAAGATGACGCAGCAGATTGAGAAGGTTCATGCGAGTGGATTGACGGGAGAAGTTGCGCTTCTAGCAGCATTCGAAGCGAATATGCGTGAACTTGCACGTTCTGGTGGTAACTAAATTCAACAAGCTATAGATGAATTGTCACGACATGAAAATGTATACCGGATCTAGAATAAAACTTATTTACTGGGCATGGTTTGAGAGCCCTGTAAGTAAGTTTTTTTTCGACAAAATAAGAACTCTATTATTTTATAAAAATAACACAAGACGACAACATAAAAAAAAAGGTTAATATATAATACTAATTAAGTAGTGAATTGGCTGTGCGGGCTGGATACTAACAATGAAAAATAGAGTGAGGTTATCTTTAATGAAGGAAACAAGAGAGGTAGGAACCGAAGTAGGATCCAACCGTGAGCTACCTAAGAAGGTACGTGTAGACATTCTTAACATTATGAAACAATGTGGTATTCCTCCTGAAAAATGGAAAGACTACATAGGCGCACAGCATAAGTGACGGATTTATTCAAAAAATAAAATCAAAAAAGCCTTAGTACCCAAAGAAATCAATTTGGGTACTAAGGCTTTTTTGATTAGGAACTTATTTCATATTCCGTTCCATACGAATAAAAGCAATAAAGCGTTTAGCTTCTTCCTCCGAAATACTACGCCCATCAATCGTAAGATTAAATCTTTCCAAAAGCTTATCATCAGATAGCTCCAAATCATCTACGAAATGCCTTACGTCGTCATCCATTACGACTTCAGAATGGGTGGTTCGGCCAATCAGGTAATCAATAGACACACCGAACACATCAGCGAGTTTGGTTAATATCTCGAAATCGGGCTTACGCCGATTTTTCTCGTAATGGGAAAGGGAAGCTCTCGTAATACCAATAGATTGTGCTACCTCTTCTTGTGTCAATCCTCTTCCCTCACGTAATTCCGCTATGCGATTCTGGTGATTCATGAATTTCCCTCCTGTTGGCGATCTTATCTAGTTCTTTCAATGGTCTAATGAAATTGGAAGCAAAAAAGAAACAGTTAATTTAAGTCTTGACACGATACAATATGTATCGTAAATTAGAACCAAGAGATACATATTGTATCATTAGTATATTACCCCAATTCATTATCTTTAAACATCACAAACTATTAAAAAGGAATGAAGTTATGAATTCCAATGTCAATGATTGGGCCAATCTTACTCTAAAAGCACATATTTATATTAGAGAAGTGAGAGGCAATAAGGTGAACAGCAAAAGACGTCCGATATTCTTAATGGAGTTAGGTAACAACTCATTATGTTTCTTAAGTGATCTAGATTTACCGATGATAAACAATGTCGTCTTTGGATTTGATATTGAGGATTCCAGTTCTAAAGTTAAGCTCTCTGGAAAAATAGAAGCTAAAGGATTATATGAAAATATGTTTCAATATCGAGTTAAATTACCTGATATTAAAGAGCATAAGTTATATAATATGAGTCTTTTAAAAAAAATGTTAATAAATTTAAATTATTTCTTAATCACAAAAAACAAACACGGCATACATAGGAATATCAACTTATCTATATGAAAAGTAAGAATTTAAATACAGCTAATTTTATTTTACTATAAATTGTCACATTGTGCATTAGGACAATAAACCCAAAAATTACATAAATTTTAAATGGATGAGGTCTGTTGTGGAGATTCGAAAATATATAGGAGGACCGACGAATGGAATTAAAGGAATATGTAGTTATCATTCGGAAGAAATTGTGGCGAATCATGACCCATGCTTAAATTCCTACACTGGCTATGACTACTAGAATAAGGAAGGATGACGTTAAAGCTAAAAAGAAATTCCTTATTACTATGGGGAGTAATAAATAGCAGCGTTGTAGTGTAATTATAGGTAATGCCTACTATACCTCTATCAATGTAGGTACTCGGTCATACTGTGGGTCCCCGGACCTTAGATGTGAATCATCAAGGGTGTGGAGTGAGGATGGGTTGAATGCCCACCTTTACATATTGAAGGTAAGATTTGTGAGGGTTTACTTTCATATAAACCAATACAACTCATGCCTTCAAATAAATAAAATGGATAGAGGAGAGTATAAATGATTCCAACATCTCAAAACAATGAAGGTAAAATACTCCTTGAAAAAAAAGTGGTTTATCCACATGTCGTACCTAATCATTCTCGATCGGCTAAATCGTATTTATTCGTAAAGAGAATTATGGATGTGATGGGAGCAATATTTGGACTACTCCTATTGTCTCCATTGTTTGCTATTGTTGCATTGCTTATCAAATTAGAGGATCCAAGGGGTCCTGTGTTCTTTCATCAAATCAGAGTAGGTAAGAACGAAAAGAATTTTCATATGTTCAAATTCAGGTCGATGGTCTCAAATGCTGAAGAGTTGCTTGAAGAGTTACTCGATCAGAACGAGGTTAGTGGTGCGATGTTTAAGATGAAGAATGATCCCCGTATCACTAGAATAGGGAAGTTTATCCGAAAAACAAGTGTGGATGAATTACCTCAATTATGGAACGTAATACGTGGAGATATGAGCCTGGTGGGACCTAGACCACCACTTGTGAGAGAAGTTGCAGATTATTCCTCATATGATAAACAAAGGCTTCGCGTAACACCAGGTTGTACAGGTCTTTGGCAGGTGAGCGGAAGAAATAATGTTGGATTTGAGAGGATGGTAGAACTAGATATTCGATATATAGATCGAAGAAGTATTACATATGATCTCAGAATTATTTTCAAAACCATACGAATGCTATTTGGAGATAAAGACGCATTCTAAAGAACGTTCAAAGGAGCAGAACCTAGAGCCTGTATGTAAAAAAAGTTAAGTTGAAAGGAGTGCGAATATGAAAGCAAAGGTCGCTTTTTGCGGTACGAGGGGAATACCTGCTGCATATGGAGGATTTGAGACAGCTGTTGATGAGATTAGCTTAAGACTCGTTCAAGAGGGTCTCGATTGCCATGTGTTTGGACGATCTGACATAGAGGGTGAATGTGATTCAGTTGATGCTAGGAGAATTATCAATGTAAAAGGAAGCTCATCAAGAACATTGGATACTTTTGTCTCATCCATAAATACGGGGAAATACCTATTTAAACATCGAAAGGAATATGATTTCGTGTTTTGGTTTAATAATGCTAATTTACCTGGCATTTTACTTACTCGATTGGCTGGAATTCCGATGGCTGTAAATACAGACGGGTTAGAATGGAGAAGAATGAAATGGTCATGGCCGTTCAAATTATATTATTTTTTGTCTTCATTACTCATATGTATGTTTTGCAAAAAGCTAATTTCAGATTCTGTTGCCATTCAAGACTATTACAAATCTATCTTTTTTAGAAAAACACAATTCATTCCATATGGAGTTCCCGTCATTTCGGCAATGAAGGAAGAGAACGAAATAGATATTTTGAGAAAGTATGACCTAAGCAAAGAGAAATACTTCATTCAAATTACTAGATTTGAACTCGACAATCTCCCTCTAAAGATCATAGAAGGTTTCATTAAATCTAAGTTATACGAAGAAGGATATCAATTCATATTAGTTGGGTATAGAGATTCAACGACGTATTCCGAATTGCTGAGATCTCATGATGGAAAGAATGGTATTCGTATTCTGCCAGCTAATTATAATCAAGAAGAACTTGCGGTGTTGAGATCGAATGCTGAATGCTATCTCCATGGGAATTCCGTTGGAGGAACAAACCCTGCTTTATTAGAGGCAATGGGCTCTTGCAAGAGAGTAATGGCTATTGATGGTCCATTTAGTAAAGAGGTGTTAGGTGAATATGGACAACTGTTTACCATAGAACGACTAGCTGAACAATTTAGACAAGTTATTAGCATGGAAGATCAAGGGCTAGGAATGAAAGATCGGTTGTATAGTAACTATCAATGGGACGCAGTTGCAAGATCTTACAGGGAGTTAATGACTTCTAAATCGATAAGTTATCGCAATCAAGTAGAGAGAAATGCGGAAATAGAATTTTCGTCTAACTCAATTTGATAGTAAGGAAGTGTATTATGATCGATGTAATCGTTCCTATATATAAGGGGATAGAAGAAATAAGAAGATAAAATCCAATTAGTGAAATATGGTGTTCAAGAGTGAATTCCATATTAGGACATGTGTATTAAAAGTATGTGAATTGTACGTCCGAAAACATTCAGATTTCAGTAAATATAATAATTAGAGGAGTGAAGCAATGAAAGGAATCATTTTAGCAGGCGGTACTGGTTCAAGGCTCTATCCATTAACGAAGGTGACGAACAAGCACTTACTTCCCGTAGGTAAATATCCGATGATTTACCATTCCATTTATAAACTAAGAGAAGCTGATATTAACGACATCCTCATTGTCACGGGACGTGACCATATGGGAGATGTCGTTAATTTGTTAGGGAGTGGATATGAATTCGGAGTCAACTTTACGTACAAAGTTCAGGATCAGGCTGGAGGGATTGCCCAAGCCTTAGGGTTAGCAGAAGACTTTGCACAAGGACAGACAATGACGGTTATTTTAGGTGATAACATATTCTCTGATTCGTTAACCTCTTATGTGAATAATTTCAGAAGACAGAATAAAGGGGCGAAAATTCTTCTGCAAGAGGTAGCCGATCCAGAGCGCTACGGTGTGGCTGAATTGGAAGGTAGGAATATCACATCCATTGAAGAAAAACCTAAGATGCCGAAGAGTTCATACGCTGTCACAGGTATATATATGTACGATTCTGAAGTATTCAATATTATTAGAAACTTGAAGCCGTCAGGAAGAGGGGAATTGGAGATAACAGATGTTAATAATGCCTATATCTCTCAAGGACTGTTGACGTATGATATTTTATCCGGATGGTGGACAGATGCCGGTACTCACGAGTCATTAGCTTATTCGAATGAATTGGTCCGTGATCAGGAGTTTGATATGAGTTTTGGTAAAAGGGCTGCTTTCGTACACTAGACAACACATAAATCTCATATTAGGCCATGGTAAGAGAATAAGGGATGAACGAATGTGAGGATAAATAAAACGATATATATTTCCGTTAGACAATCACAAGCAGCTATAGCGCTTATCGGAGTGAGACCAACGTATCCATCTAAGAAATATGGTTACATTATCCCTGAATTATACATAGAGGACGGTTGCCCGGTAGATTATTCTGAAATTAAACAATTTCTTGCGAAACCACACGAAGCAGCAGCAGTAATGATGAAGACTAGCTTTAATTATCAAGTGATAGAGAAAGTAGAGCATTGGTAGTTACGCCATGTGATGGGAGATGAAAGGACCTATGGAGGCGGAATACGCGCTTACGGATGAGATGAGATCTCTTATTCTTAGGTGATCCAAAAATATTGGAGGAATGGACAATCGATCGATGTATGAAGAGTTCGATTTGACTATATGAACTAAAGGGGTACACCGAATGAGACGATGGGTAAAAGTAGCATTAATTGCCGTATCCTTAAGTAGCTTCCTTATAGTGGGCTATGGAATATATTTGTATACATCTGTGAAATCGACTGCTAAAGCAATCTATGAACCAAGAGAAGCAGTTAAAGCTGTAGCGATTACGCAAGATCCATTGGAAGCGACTAAACCAGAATTATCTAGCACAGAACTCAATAGTGATAGATCTGTGCAAATGGATGAACGAGACCCATTTACTGTGCTTGTCATGGGCGTAGATCAACGAGAGAACGATGTTGGTCGATCAGACTCTATGATTATGTTGAGCGTGAACCCATCCAAGGAATCTATTCTTATGTTCAATATTCCAAGGGATACTCGAACGGAGATTATAGGGCATGGAACGATAGATAAAATTAATCACGCCTATGCTTTTGGTGGAGTTAATATGTCCATTCAAACAGTAGAGAATCTCTTGCAAGTTCCCATTAACTATTACATCAAAGTAAACATGGAGGGGTTTAGTCAAATTATAGATTTATTAGGTGGAGTGGAGCTTGAGAATCCATTTTCTTTTCAATATGAAGGTTATGATTTCAAAGAAGGACATTTGAAGCTGAACGGCACTGCAGCTCTTGCCTATTCTCGTATGCGTTATGATGACCCTCGAGGAGACTTTGGACGTAACGCTAGACAACGCGAGGTATTGAAACAGACGATGAAGAATGCTCTACAGGTCTCTAATATCCTTCATGTTCAATCCATGCTTACTGAAGTGGGAAACAATGTGAAAACAGATATTACCTTTAATGAAATGAAGAAGTTTATAACGGATTATCGCACTGATCTGGATACGATTGAAAGCTTGGAGTTCAATGGGCAAGGTAAGAGAATAAATGGAATTTATTATTACATTATAAATAATGAAGAGAAGGAACGAATTCATCATTTAATAAAAGAACACCAGCAAAAGGCAAGAAATTAATGAGTAATTTCTATCTCATTATTAAATGAAGAGCCAAGGGAGGTAGAAGGACATATGGTACAATTGTTGAGAAACTCCGATAACGTACTTGAAGCTTACGATGATGGAAAAAAGCATAAGGACGTCAGACTGATTCGATTATTTCCATTGACCATGCCCGAACAATATATTTCAGTTCGCTCGGACACAGATGAGGAGCTCATAATGATTGCAGATCTCTCATTGTTAGAAGGTGAAAGTAGAAGGGTAGCAGAGCAGGAACTCCAACGGTATTATATGACTCCTACCATTAAAAGGATAATTTCTTTAGATCAGATTGGATGCGAGTGGTTATGGGTAGTAGATAGTAGTAATGGCATAATGAATTTTAGAACGAGTGAGAAATATGAAAGTGTACATCCGCTGAGCTTAGTTAGCTGGATTCTAAGCGATATTGAAGGACGGAGGTTTATCATTTCCAATATTCATGAACTGGACGAAAGTAGTATGAAGCAATGGGAGAAACTTAATAACCATTATTTTCTTGATAAGATATGAACAAATAACAGAGAATCCTATCCTGTTCAAATTAAGGGAATTCTTGACATTGCAATAAATGTCGAGTACATTACTGTTAACGATACATAGTGTATCTTTTTTTGAGGTGAATGATTATATTTTGTCGAATAACATGATGATTCCTGTGAGGGGTAGGTTTTTTCGTATGATTGAGCAATTTCAATTCTATTGTGTTTACTGTGAGCAGATTGTAGATGGGAATCAGGAAAGTGCCATTTTCAAAACTTGTTTTTACAGATATAACACATCTATGGGGTATTGTAAGGCATGTGTGTTAACTCAAAATGAATTATATGTAGATTCTCATATTGTGGAGCAGATACTCTGAACATTGTTTAATGTATACTTAGAATTGAAATATGCTAGGATCATATTTGTTAACTTAAAGGGGTGTATTAATTGCAAGAGGAACCAGTTGTTCGCTTAGAAAATGTCTCAAAGATAATCTCCTCTAAGACCATAATAGATAATCTGAGTCTAGAGATTTCACAAGGGCAAGTGTTTGGATTTCTGGGTCCCAATGGGGCAGGAAAGACCACGACAATCCGTATGATGGTTGGTTTAATATCTATAAGTAAAGGAGACATCCTTATATGTGGGAAGAGCATTAGGAATCAATTTGAAGAGGCGATAGCAAATGTAGGGGCTATTGTAGAAAACCCGGAAATGTATAAGTACCTTACTGGATATCAGAATTTGCAGCATTTCGCTCGTATGATGCCTGGAATTACGAAGCAAAGAATTCAAGAGGTCATTGCTCTTGTAGGGCTGGATAACCGAATTCATGACAAAGTAAAAACCTACTCACTGGGTATGAGACAAAGACTAGGCGTTGCTCAGGCTATTCTACACAATCCCAAGCTTCTTATTTTGGATGAGCCTACGAATGGACTTGATCCTCAAGGTATTCGAGAATTACGGGACTATTTACGACATCTTTGTAGGGTCGAAGGGACTACAGTCTTCGTATCGAGTCATCTACTCTCTGAGATGGAACTGATGTGCGATAGAGTGGCCATTATTCAGAATGGACAACTCATTGATGTACGACAGTTAAAGAACGAGAATGGGGTTGCCGTCTCCGCTGCTGAGATAGCATTCGATGTAGATCATCCTCAACAGGCTGCGGCTATACTTGGCGTGGATCGTGTGGAGAATAATTTACTTATTATGCGGATATCTCGTGAAGAAGTAGCTGATATTAATGCACGACTCGTTCAGGCGGGGATAAAAGTATACGGTATTCGTGAAGTTACGCGTTCGCTTGAGGATCAATTCTTAGAAATGACAGGAAGTGAACAAATTGGCTAACTTTTATAAATTGGTTTTAAATGAGAATATGAAAATATACCGTCGCGCTCGTACTTGGATTATGTTAAGTATTCTAGCTATTGTAAGTATTCTTATGCCATTTGTATTTTTCATGGCGGACTCACAAGAAAATCCTAGTGTCTGGGAAGTTTCCTTATTAACGATGACCTTTACATTTTTCATGAATATTATATTTGCAGGTGTCATTGCAGCGGATTCTGTGGCTAGTGAATTTTCTTGGGGAACGATTAAGTTACTTCTGATCCGACCATGGAGTCGCTCAAAAATTCTATTGTCCAAGTATATATCGGTGATATTATTTGGGATATTAAGTACACTTGTGATGTTTGGAGTTACCTTTCTATTCGCAAATATATGGTTCACTTATGATGTGGGTAATACAGGACTAATCCCAAGTTCTTGGAGTGGGATGGCGTATACACTCGTGATTCTAGGCTGTAAATATGTTGAACTTATATTGATTACGACCATAGCCTTTATGATTTCTACGCTATTTCGTTCTAGCACTTTTGCTATTGTCTTATCATTGGTCGTCTTATTCTCTAAAGATATCTTTCTGCTTCTTTTGAATCCGGATAAATATGTGTGGATGAAATATGTTATATTCACGCAAATGGATTTAAGAGGTTATATAGATTCTCCAGAAGGTCCTGGAGGTTCGACGTTGGCTTTCTCGTTGATTGTGCTGGCAACATATTATATTGGTTTCTTACTGCTCACATGGATTATTTTTAACAAACGAGATGTTGCAACATAATAAGGTAGTCTGATGTTTGAACAATAAAGCCCTGAAGAATAGGATTGCAGTCTATTCTTCAGGGCTTTATTGAATTGTGATCCGAATAGAATGACAGGGTTACATGTAGTATAAGATAAGATTGCAATAGTGGTCAGAGGAGCGTTAACTTACTTCAGGTTGTAAATAGTGCGAATGGATATCTAGCGACTTCGCAGTCGCAGGTTCCGGTTGACTCATTGTACTCGTTCCACTTAATGCGCCACCTTCCATAATAATGAGAGAAGAGGCGGATACATCCCCGAACATTTGTCCAGTTGCTGTAATGGTGAGTTTACCTGTTGTAGCAACGTCCCCGTATACCTTACCTGCGATAACAACTTCTCTTGCATGAATATTAGATCGAGCTATTGCATGCTCTCCAACCGTTATATCCCCTTTGGACTCAATTTCTCCGTTAAAAGAACCCTCAATCCGCAAGTTAGCTTCGCATTGTAACTTTCCAGTAACCTCACAGCCTTGTCCAATAAGGGTATCCGTCCCTGAATTTCTTCGATTTGAATTTCGTGCTCGTCGTGCCATGTATGTTAACCTCCTAAAAGTTTTGTGGGGCGATGCTTCATTGATTTACTTCGTAACAAAACTAGCATCGAAAGCATAAGCTAAAAGTTTTGTGGGGCGATGCTTCATTGATTTACTTCGTAACAAAACTAGCATCGAAAGCATAAGCTAAAAGTTTTGTGAAGCGATGCTGTCCCAAACTACCTGATATATGGAAGTGGATTTACGACTTCATTCATTTTCTCAACTTGGAAATGAAGATGAGCACCCGTGCTGCGGCCGGTACTTCCCATTTTACCAATGAGATCGCCCTTGGATATTGAATCCCCCACAGCTACATTAATATTGCTTAAATGCATGTATGTCGTCTTCAAACCTTCGGGATGTTCAATCTTTATAAAAAGACCCCGTGCGCCTCCTTGTTCAGCCTCAACGACTTTGCCAGCTCCAGCGGCGTAGATAGGATCTCCTGTATTACCTGAAATATCAAGGCCTGCGTGGTAGGCGGCTACGCCAGTAAATGGATCTTTTCGATATCCGAAGCTAGATGATATGACGTGGGATTCGGTTGGCCACATATTAGGAATACCAGCTAGCATATCTTGTGTCTCTTGGGCCTTTTCAAGCATACGTGGAATATTGTCCTCCATGGAATCGAGTAACTTCCGAAGCTCTTCAAAGTCATCCTTTGTCTCTCGTGTAAGGTCAAGAATATCATTCGTATCTACAGCAATAAATTCACCCCCCACATGATTAGGATCATCACTTGTTATGGTTGGGGTAGTTTTTGTCTTTTCAGAACTCATGCTGGTGTTGTTATTATTAATAAATTTTTGTAATTCTTTTTCAAGATCATTGACACGTTGCATCTTGCCCTTCATATCTTGTGCGTCAGAGGAAAGGTTAATGATTTCGTTCTGTAATCTAGAGATAGCTTCTTCACGGTTACTTACCGTGATCTCCATCTTATTGTTTGTCATCGTCTGAAGCTGCAATTGCTGCTCCATTTTGGAGACGACTTGAGAAGAATGAACTTGCATGGAGATAATCAGGCCAGAAAGGGACAGAATAGCAATAGTAGGTACGGCGATAAGTAACGGTTTAGAGAGTTGAATTTGCTTAACGGAATGCTGTGCATCACGTAGAACAAGTAGGGTTATGGGTTGTTTGGTCTTCGTACTTTTCATGGCAACTCCTTTCTAGGCATTGGATGTGGATAGCTTGGTTATATTCTATTTATTCGTAGAAATCTCTAAACATGTCAAATATATTTTGAGTTTAATGGTTAAATTTTACTTAAATGTGGTTATGTACTGAATAAACCCCTATTCGGTTGGCCGATGATGTACTTTACATAGTAAATAGATGGATTTAATTATTTAGGGATAATAATTTTTTTTGTGAAAGAGGTCAGCTGTATGATGTGGGTGCTTATTGCATTGTTTGTATTTATTTTTCAAATGGCAACAATACTAATCCTTGAATTCCGAAATCCTGCTAAAGCGTTAGCTTGGATGTTTATATTATTCTGCTTTCCACTGGTAGGCTTTATAGTGTATTACTTTGTAGCTCAGGAATATAGTAAACGTAAGAAGCTTCGTTCAAAAGGATCAAGATTATTTCGAGAAATACGCGATCAATTATGGAAGGAAGCTGCAATTGTAGAGCATGTGGAGGGGATGAAGAATCACAAATTTCACACGCAACAGCGCTTGTTTAATTTGCTATCGAATATATCAGAGAGTCCTATAACGGGTTGCAACGAAAGCCGGGTTCTAACGGATGGGAAAGAGACCTATCATGCCATGCTGGAAGCGATGGAGTCAGCAGAGAGTCATATTCATATTGAATTTTATATTTTTAGGGACGATATGATTGGAACTGAATTTCAGGACGTTATGATTCGAAAGGCACAGACAGGAGTAAAGGTACGTGTTGTTTGTGATGGGGTTGGAAGTCATCACTTAAAGAAACGGTTTATTAATCGATTTAAAGAAGCGGGTATTGAATTTTATTTCTTCCTTCCACCCGTTATTGCTACCCTTGATCGTCGTATTAATTACAGAAATCATCGTAAAATTCTAATTGTAGATGGCAAAAAGGGATTTGTAGGAGGACTTAATGTAGGTGATGACTATTTAGGATTATATCCAGAAGTAGGATATTGGAGGGATACACATTTAGAAGTAGCGGGTGATGCGGTTTACTTTCTACAAAATATATTCCTTAAGGATTGGAAATTAGCTTCAAGTGAGCGAATTATTGATCCCGACCTTTTCCCAGCGCATGCATGTCGTGGAGAACAGCAAATTCAAATTCTTAGCAGTGGTCCTGATCAAGTATGGGATGCCATTCAGGAGATGTGTTTTGGTGCAATATCAGTTGCGAACGAAAGGATATGGATTACTTCCCCGTATTTCATCCCTGATCCAGGTATTTATGAGGGATTAAAGTCCGCTGCGGTTAGTGGGGTGGATGTGCGAATTATTATTCCTTGGAAGCCAGATTCAAAGTTGGTACATTATGCTTCCTTGTCTTATATAGAGGAATTGATGGTGGCTGGTGTTAGGTTCTTTCAATACCGGAAAGGGTTCGTACACGCCAAAATCCTAATTGTAGATGACCTGCTAGCGTCTGTGGGTACAGCGAATATGGATATGCGGAGTTTTTTCTGTAACTTCGAACTGACTGCGGTATTATTTGATGAGTTAGCCATCCAACGTATTGTGAAAGATTTCAAGAATGATCTTCATCATTGTACAGAAATAGACCCAATTGAATTTGCAAAAAGGCCTCGTTTACATAAGGGAGGAGAGATGTTAAGCCGCATGTTGTCTCCTTTATTATGAAAAAAAAATCCTCCTTTTTATTATTCATAATAAACTCTATGGTATAATATAAAACATAGACGAAACATGGATTAATTGAATAGGGGGAGTTTTGTGAGTAAAAGTACAAACATTATTGATGATGATATTGTGAAGATACCAAATTTTCCACCCAAAGCACCAGTTTTGAAGTCAGTTCAGTTACTCCGAGTGGTTATGATGATTATTGGAGCGCTGTTTGTCTCCGTGGCACTAGAAATTTTTCTAGTACCAAATAGAATCATTGATGGAGGAATAACAGGGATATCCATTATGGGTTCACACTTTTCGGAATTACCTCTAGGGATATTTCTTACCCTGTTTAACCTTCCTTTTCTATTCCTTGGCTACAAGCAAATTGGTAAAACGTTCGCCTTGTCTACATTGTTCTCTATTATCGTAATGTCAGTAGGAACTTATTTCTTACATCCAGTTGCCCCACTTACGACTGACCCCCTTCTTGGAGCTGTATTTGGTGGTGTTATCCTTGGAGTTGGGGTAGGGCTTGTCATTCGTGCAGGTGGATCAACAGATGGGACAGAAATTGTTGCTATTCTTTTGAGTAAGAAGTCTCCCTTCTCAGTTGGGGAAGTTGTTATGTTTATAAATCTCTTCATACTTAGTAGTGCGGGGTTCGTCTTTGGATGGGACCATGCCATGTATTCCTTAATAGCGTATTATATTGCTTTCAAATTGATTGACGTTACCAATGAAGGTATGGATCAATCGAAATCAGTCTGGATCATTAGTGAACAATATAGAGATATCGGTGACGCCTTAACACAACGGCTTGGACGTGGTGTAACGTATCTCGAAGGTGAAGGATCCTATTCTGGTGAGAATAAGAAGGTTATCTTCGTTGTTATTACTCGACTTGAGGAAGCCAAATTGAAGACGATTGTTGCAGATTGGGATAAAGATGCCTTTATAGCGATCGGTAACATTCATGATGTCAAAGGCGGACGCTTTAAGAAGAAAGCAATCCATTAAATCTAAAATTAATGACATATATATAGGTGATAAGCCCGGAGTGTTTCTCTCCGGGCTTATCTGTGCTTTAAATGATGCAGTATGTGCTGAAGAGATTGTGGAGGGATAAGACGAAGTAGATCCCCTTGTTCCCTTAGCCTTGCTTCAATATTCAATAGATGAAAGTCTATCGGAGAGACATTGTTATGGACTTCCTCCCAAGTTAGAGGTGTAGACACTGTAGCGTGTGGTCTAGCACGGGGAGTATAAGGAGCTGCCAATGTTTTTCCTGCATAATGCTGTAGATAATCAAAGTATATTTTATCCCCTCTATGTTTCTTCAGCCTTTCTAGCGTGAATAGCTCGGGATGGCGCTCCTCAACATAACGTCCCACGAAATGCCCAATCTTCCGTAGATTGTCGAAAGTGATTCCTTCTTCCACAGGGATGATAATCTGAACACCGGTTGCTCCAGATGTCTTGGGAGTTGACCGTATTCCTAATGAGGAAAGAACCTCACCTACGAGTGCTGTCGCTTCCATGATTCGTGGCTCGATTTCAAGTGACGGATCTAGATCAATCATCCACTCACAAGGTAGATCACTATGAGCATAATGAAGAGAGGGATGGAATTCCAATGCTGCTAAATTTCCAAGCCAGAGAAGATCAGGTAACCCATGAAGCACAATATACGAAATATCATCATGTGTAACTGTGGATACATAAGGTGGTAGCGGGGAAGGCGCATTCTTTTGATAGAAAAAGTCCCCATTCACACCATTGGGATATCGGATCGTCGTCAACAGACGGTCTCTACAGTAAGGAAGTAAGTAAGGAGCAAGAAATGCAAGCTTTTGCAAATAAATCGCCTTGGTAATTCCCATTTCGGGCCATAGTAGTTTGTCGGGGTTGGATACAGCGATCTGCTGACCTTCCACGATAATACTTCCTTTAAGGCGAGCAGATGACATGGTTCAATAACCCTCTCTTCTTGGTCTAAGATACCGTCTTTTTGTTCTTAGAAGGGGCACGTGGCTTGGGCTTGATGCTACTTTCAACGCCTGCACCTTCCACTTTTGTGCTTCCACTTCGTTTCCGCTTAGGTTTACCGGCATCTGTGACCATGGGTTTCACGGCTTCGATACTTGCTTGAAGTGCTGCCATGAGGTCAATGACATTGGTCTCTTGTCGAGCTGGGGCAATTTTAACTTCTTCGCCGGAGACTTTATTCTGAATAAGTTGGAGCAACGCTACGCGATAATCATCAGTGTATTTCTCGGGATCGAATGGGGTTGAGAGCTGTTCAATAAGCATTTTAGCCATATCCATTTCCTTATCATTTACAATAGCCGTTTCGGGGAGATTAGGTACTTGAGAGACCGGGCGAATCTCATCGGGATAAAAGATCGTTTCAATGGCTAAACATTTATCGAGTACACGAATGGCGGCTAAGCTACTCTTAGACCGGATGGAGATCTTAGCGATACCTATTTTACCGGATTGACGCATGGCTTCCATAAGAAGCATATAGGCATTAGAACCTGCTTGATCTGGAGATAAATAATACGTTTTTTGAAAATAAATAGGATCAATTTCATTCAAATCCACGAAATCTAAAATGGTAATATTTTTATTGTTTTGATCGGATAATTGCTCAAGTTCTTCTTTCTCAAATAACACAAATTTACCCTTCTCATATTCATATCCCTTGGATATTTCCTCCCACTCCACTTCTTTCTCACATACAGGACATTTTCTAACGTATGAAAGTGGGCTTCCGCATACTTTATGGACATATCGCATTGAAATATCCTTATCTTCTGTTGCTGAGAACATTTTGACAGGGACGTGAACTAATCCGAAACTGATGGCACCTTTCCATACGGTATGCATGAATAACAGCTCCTTTTACTGTGCTTAAATTTCTTGCTGAGTTAACAGGTAGTATGTCCAACTTACGTTTGTTTTAGCTGAAACAATCTAATGCCTATGTACCTATGCATGACAGGATAGACTGAGGGGCATATTTAAAAAGGCCAGTCAGGAAAGCATCTTGAACTACACAGGAGGAAGTGATAAGTCATGGTCGATCAAGATAAAATTGATGCAAACACCGTTGATTGGAACAACGTTACAGCTCCTGAGACGGACAATGATGAAGAAGCTTATCTAATGGATGTAGATCGTATGGTGAATGAGGGTCTAGGTGGTGGACAGGTTACGATATCTAATGGATATATTGGTGATATCCCACAAGAAAAGTTGTATATGGATCGGGAGGACGAGTTTGTAAATACGGATGATCTGGGTTGATCTGACTATGGAAGTGAAAAGGAGCAATAATAAATGGATATCAGAAGAGCGGTTGATATTTTTAATGATAAAGAGAATTATGCTGTAAAATTAGATGGTAAGCCGGTATGGATTGAGCAAGTGGATGAAGCGAATGGGATGGCTACCGTTCAGTTAGGGTCACGTCCGACCAATACGCATACAGTGAGTGTGGATCGTCTCCATGAAGAGGGACATTAACCGTAAATTTGAAATTTAAATATTCGTACACTCTTCAAAGAGGTTCAATCCGTGATTAAATAGCGGATTGAATCTTTTTTTGTAATTTTATAAATTTAAAAATTATACATATTATGGAATGAAGGGAATGAGTATATTCTACAATCTGTGTTATGGAGGCTCTTTCTGATATAGGATAGAAGTTGTCGCTTCTTGCGGGTCTTTGTATTGACCGATATAATAAAGGTCAAGTTATGATGGAAATGGCCGTAAAGGTGGGTTTATATTGGAAATGAGTCATGGTAAAGAGCAATACATATATACTTCTAATCATTTACAGGATACGGAAGCGCTGGCGGCTTGGCTTGCTGATGCTGCAATAGCTGGTACTGTGATCGGACTTGATGGTGACTTAGGTGCTGGGAAGACGGCTTTCTCACAACTATTCGCTAAGCATTTAGGTGTGAAAGGGATCGTGAACAGTCCTACGTTTACAATTATTAAAGAATATGAAGGTAGAGTACCTTTTTATCATATGGATGTTTATCGCCTTTCTATAGATGAAGCGGATGAGCTTGGGCTGGACGAGTATTTCTATGGTGAAGGTGTATGTTTGGTAGAATGGTCCCAGATCATAAGTGATCTCCTACCAGAACCTCATTTACATTTATTTATGGAGACCATGGGTATTGATCAACGTAAGATTACGATCCGAGGTTTTGGAAGTCCCTATGAGGAATGGTGTTGTAACCTGAATAAGAATGGAGTCTTTAAATCATGAACAAACCACAGAAGTCAGAGTCCTTGCAACGGATTTTGGCATTGGATACATCCACAACGTCATTATCTGTAGCTATTATGGATAATGGCAAGGTACTACACGAGATCAATGAATTTGGCGAACGAAATCACTCCATTCGTATTCTCTCGATCGTAGAAGAGGTACTGAAAGCTTCTTCTACATTAAATACAGATGTGCAAGGTATTGCAGTAGGCGTCGGTCCAGGATCTTATACGGGCACTCGTATTGCCGTTACAGCAGCGAAGACATTGGCTTGGGCATGGAATGTTCCGGTCGTAGGCATATCAACGCTTCATTCATTAGCATATGGTGGCTTTATTCATGCGATAAATGCTCAAGAGGAAAGGATCGGATCAGACCAGATCACTTGGATTGTTCCTCTTATTGATGCTAGACGTGGTCAAGTGTATACAGCACTGTTTAGTTCATCTGAATTAAATGCGCCGAATCGTATTGAGCAAGATGCTATCCGCCTAATGGAGAAATGGACAGAAGAGTTAGCACAGCGAATTGAAGCTACCTCTAAGGAAGAGAAGCCACATGCTATCTGGTTTGTAGGGGACGTTAATCTACATAAAGAGGCGGCTGAACGACTTAGTACACGTCTAGGCGATACGCTTCCTCTTCATATCGTTTCATACGATTTAGAGGGCCGATACGTTGGGATGTTAGGGACGGAGAAATTTCTTGCTGGCGAACAAGATGATATGCATTCACTGGTACCAAATTATACCCAGCTTGCTGAGGCGGAAGCCAATCTCCTTCGCAAACCATGAAGGGAGTTAGGTGAAGTTAATGGAACAGAGGAACAATGAAGCACAAGCAGAATTCTCGTTTCGTCTCATGACAATAGATGATATCCCTAATGTGATGGTCATTGAACATGAGGCATTTACACTACCGTGGTCAGATACAGCTTTTCGTAACGAATTAATGAACAATCTCTTTGCACGTTATTTGGTTATGGAGAACGATGGGAAACCTATTGGATATGCGGGTATGTGGACGATTGTTGATGAAGCACATGTGACGAATATTGCTATATTGAAGGCATATCGTGGACGCAAATTAGGTGAGCGTCTTTTGGACGAATTGATAGAGACGGCTGCTAATATGGGAATGATTCGGATGACATTGGAAGTACGTGTGTCAAATACCATTGCCCAAAGATTGTATGAGAAAAAGGGATTTGTATCGGCAGGACTCCGTAAAGGTTATTATTCAGACAATCATGAGGATGCTATGATCATGTGGGCAGATTTGCCACAATACGAGGAGTACGGAAGTAGGGAAGGAAGCGTAGAGATTGATGAGTGAACACAAGATTGAAGAAGAACAACCCTGTTATATTTTGGCGATTGAGACAAGCTGTGATGAAACGGCTGTAGCTATCGTGAAAGATGGACATGAAGTCATGTCCAATCTGATTGCAAGCCAGATTGAGACACATAAAGCTTTCGGCGGAGTGGTACCAGAGGTTGCCTCACGTAAGCATGTTGAGAATATTACCCTCATGCTTGATGAAGCCGTAGCTGCTTCAGGAATCACAATGAGTGATTTGTCTGCAATTGCAGTAACGCAGGGTCCTGGACTTGTAGGTGCCCTATTAGTAGGTGTTGTAGCTGCGAAAAGTCTCTCTGTGGCTTTAGCTAAGCCTTTGATTGGTACACATCATATCGCAGGACATATTTATGCTAACCGATTAGTTGGAGAAATTCATTATCCATGTATGGTATTAGTGGTATCTGGTGGTCATACTGAGCTTGTATATATGAAGCAAGAAGGTCAGTTCGAAGTGATCGGACGTACGAGGGATGATGCTGTAGGGGAAGCTTATGATAAAGTGGCACGATCACTTGGTTTCCCTTACCCTGGAGGACCGCATGTCGATAAGATGGCTTTGGAGTCAGAGGAGTCTATTGTTCTTCCCCGTGCATGGTTAGAACCAGGATCTTATGATTTCAGCTTCAGTGGCTTGAAGTCAGCGGTATTGAACGTTATTAATCAGCGTAAAATGCGTGGAGATGAAATGAATCCGGCTGCTATTGCCCGTGGGTTCCAAGAATCAGTCGTGGAGGTCCTTGTGACCAAAGCGATACGTGCTGTGAAAGCCTATGATGTGAAGCAACTTCTGTTGTGTGGTGGTGTTGCTGCTAACCGTGGACTACGAGCAGAACTTAGTCGACAATGTGATAAAGAAGGGATAGATCTCTCTATTCCTCCATTTGACTATTGTACTGATAATGCTGCAATGATCGGTGCTGCAGCCTATCTTAAGTGGCGTGAACAATATTTCACATCCCTTGATATGAAGGCAGATCCACAACTTTCTTTGGAAGCTTGGGGTAGTAATAGCCTAGATTAAATGAGGGTATACATTCATTGGGATAAGAGTCATGTGGGCATTCGCTTATTGACAATTGTATTTAGGGTAGATATAATCAATTTAAATTTCAGATTGTGATAAACGTGATGAACAAGAGTAGTAAGGTTATCCGGGATATTAGAGAGCTGCGGGTTGGTGCAACGCAGACGAAGGAACCTGAACTCGCTTGGGAGCGGAACGGTGGAATGCTGTGAGGAATGAGTCGTCACAGGCCTGGTAAGTGCACGCTGGGGAGTATACCGTTACGTTAGCCTCCGTAAGAGGGCAAGCCATTAGTCCATTTCTTTACGTTAGTTTTGGCTGAAGGCGTTTGAGGGGTTCTTCCCATAATCCTATGTTTACATGGGTAGGAAGGACAACAAGAGTGGTACCGCGAATGGGTGAACAGCCTGTCGTCTCTTGATTTAAGAGATGACGGGCTTTTTTGTATACACAAATTGATATATCAACACAAACTATGATCGGGAGTAGTAAAAGGACAATGTCTTTCAGAGAGCTGTGGAATTGGTGTGACACAGCGGCAGACCCCTTTGAATCTCGCCCGGGAGTTAAGTTTGTGGAAACTTCGTAAAGAAGTGTACACGAGTTCGGTTGTCCACCGTTAAAGGGATCTCTTTATGTACGGTCGCGCAACCGTATGTAAAGAACAAAGTGGGGTGCTTAGCGAGATAGCGCCAACAAGAGTGGTACCGCGGAAGGTGAAAACCTGTCGTCTCTTATAAATAAGAGATGGCAGGTTTTTTTTCGTTCTCTGGGATTTAGAAAATGAAGGCAGTGCTTTATGCTTACGATGCTATTTTTTGAAAACGTGATTACACAGGGGAGCCTATCCCTCCGATAAGAATTTTGTTCGTAGTAAATTCAAGGAGCATCGCTCCAAAAATATTTCAGGAGGTTTTTTAAAATGACTAACATAACAAACATATCAACTGGACCAAAGATTATTATATTTGATACAACGCTACGTGATGGAGAACAGGCACCAGGTGCAAGTCTTCAACCAGACCAGAAAATTCAGCTTGCAGCAAAGCTTGTAGAGCTTGGTGTAGATGTGTTAGAACCGGGATTTCCTATCTCTAGTCCAGGGGAGTTTGCTGCGGTAGAGGCCATTTCACGGCAGTTCCAGCAAGTAGAGATATGTGGGTTCGCTAGAGCGGTGAAGGGAGATATTGATGCTGCAGTTCGTGCTACAAGAGATGCTGAGCGTCGCCGAATTCACCTCTTTCTGTCATCATCTGATATTCACTTGAAGTACCAATTGCGTATGAGCCGTAAAGAAGCCGTGGCTAAGGCCCGGGAGATGACAGCTTATGCTAAGCAATTCAGTGATCAGGTTGAATTCACAGCGATGGATGCAGCACGTACAGGGATAGATGATCTCATTGAGATGATAGAAGCAGTGATTGAAGAAGGAGCAACCATGATCAATCTCCCAGATACCGTTGGTTACGCACTCCCACAAGAGTATGGGGATATGTTCCGTAAAGTCCGTGAAGGCGCAAGAGGAGGCTCAAGCGTTCTCTATAGCGCTCACTGCCACAATGACTTGGGGCTTGCAGTAGCGAATAGCCTTGCTGCTATTCAGAATGGTGCATCTCAGATCGAAGTAACCGTAAACGGGGTAGGAGAGAGAACCGGGAATTGTGCGCTAGAGGAGCTTGTTATGGCTTTGGATGTGAGAAAAGATGTACTGAACTACTCAACAGGCATTGCGATGGAGAAGCTATACGGAGCATCCAAGGCGGTAAGTAGTGCTATGCATTTCCCAATGGCATTCAATAAGCCTATCGTTGGTCGTAATGCCTTTCAGCATGAGTCTGGTATCCATCAAGATGGCCTGCTTAAGGATCGAAGTACGTATGAAATTATGAACCCCGAATCACTAGGTATTCCACGTGACATGATCATCTTAGGTAAACATTCGGGTCGACATGCTCTGAAAGATCGTATCGCAAGGTACGGGATGCAGATGACAGAAGAAGAGTTAGAAGTACTGTACAGTGTCTTTAAAGAAACAGCGGACCGTTTAAAAGTTGTCAGTGATGACCTGTTGTTGAAGATGGTGAGTCAGACGACAGGTAAAAGGATGCAGAATTTTGAGCTCGGGGAAGTTCAGGTGCAATCGGGTAGTGCAGAAGAACGTGTTGCTTCCGTTACGCTACGCCACCTTCATGAAGATCGTGAATCTACACATATGGCTACCGGAAAAGGCCCATTGGAAGCTTTGATTACAGCGATAAGTCAAGGGATAGAGGCAGATATCGTCTTTGGTGACTTGGAATTGCATTCTCTTAGTACTGGAGAAGAAGCACATGCTGAGGCTTGCGTCATGGTGGAATGGGAAGGGAAGACCTATCGGGGTACGGCCATTCATCAAGATATTGTCATGGCTGGGGGATTAGCGTATGTTGCCGCGTGTAACAGTGCACTCTCTGAAATCTCTATAGCCTAGTCAGCCTAATAGCTCTAATTACAACCTTAAATTATAGTTAACGATGATGTAGGCTTGGTTATTATTTCAGCTACTGCGTGTCCGAAGACACGCAGTATTTTGTTGCGCTCAGTCTAATTTTGCTTAGATCCGATGGGGAGACAGCTGAGCTACTAACCATTAGATTGAGAATGATTAATTGTGGAACAGCAATTCACTAAGAAATCCGTCTATATAGAAGGATAAACTAGCTTGTCAAGATGTGGACAACGTTATCCACATATCCATGTCGAATTGTGTACAAATCCCTTCAATTAGGAATATATATAGCTTTGAATGAATTTTGAAACCGTGGATACTTTTTTCAAGAAAATTGTGGATAATGTGCATAACTTCGTGGATAAAAGTGTATTTTTCTAAAAAAACGCAAAAAAGCCCAAAAAAATAGCCCTAAAGGCTATTTGAAAGTTGGAGTTATGCACTTTTTACGGGGATAACATTGTGTATAACTCCAAATATTAGAATATGACTTTTTTTTGTATTTCTTTTATCATTGCATTTACGAGCATTTTTTGCTTATTCTACAGCAAGGATTTCCCATTCGCTGTAAACAGCCTCGAGCGTTGTTTTCTTCAAATCGGCCATCTGTTGATGTTCTTGCAAAGCCATGTAATCTTGAAAAATTTCAGGAAGGGCCATTTTGGTTTCAATAGATTGAATCTCTTCCTCTAGAACGTGAATTTCTTCTTCCAAAGTAACCAGTCTACGCTGACGATTACGTTCTTCACGTTTGGCTAGTTTATCCGCTTCAAATGAGGATGCCCCAGGTTTGTCTCCAAGATCGGAACTAGAATCCGATTTCGATGTAGCTTTTGCTGCAAGGGCTTCTTGTTGTATTTCGGCCAACTCTTGTTTCTTCTCTGTGTAATCATCGTAGTTACCAAGAAACTGTTCAGTCCCTGTTGGAGATAGTTCTACAATTCGTTCTGCCATCTTGTTCAGGAAATAACGGTCATGTGAAATGAAAAGAAGAGTCCCTTCATAATCGATTAAGGCAGATTCAAGCACTTCTCTACTATATAAGTCCAAATGGTTAGTAGGCTCATCAAGGATTAACATATTGGCTTCGAGCAACATGAGCTTGGCTAGCGCAACCCGAGCCTTCTCTCCACCACTAAGTGACGAGATTTTCTTAAGGACATCTTCTCCACTGAATAGAAAGTTCCCAAGTACCGTCCGAATACGGGATTCATCCATATGTGAATATTCGCTCCATAACTCTTCCAGAACCGTATTTGCTGAATTTAAGTTAGTCTGCTCTTGATCATAATACCCAATTTTCACTTTCGTGCCCCACTGGATATTACCGGCAGCTGGCACGAGTGTGTCGAGCATACATTTGAACAATGTCGATTTCCCAATCCCGTTGGGGCCAATTAATGCAACTGTTTCACCACGACGCATATCAAAAGACACATGTTGGAATAAGGGTTCTAAAGGATTAAATGCAACGGATAATTCACGTACCTGTAACACTTCTTTGCCTGACGAATATTCCACTTCGAAAGAAAAATGTGCTTTTTTCAGATCCCCGAGGGGCTTGTCTAGGCGATCCATCTTCTCAAGCGATTTGCGGCGACTCTGCGCTCTCTTTGTGGAAGAGGCACGTACAATATTGCGTTGGACAAAGTCTTCCATACGTGCAATTTCGCCTTGTTGTTTATCATATTGTTTCAATTGTGACTCGTATTCTGCAGCCTTTAGATCAATATATCGACTGTAATTACCGGTATAACGTTTGGACTGGTGCCGCTCAATCTCAACGATTGTCGTTACTAATCGATCTAAGAAATAGCGGTCATGGGATACGACTAATAAGGAGCCGGAATAAGACCGTAAGTAATCCTCTAACCACGTCAACGTAGCGATGTCCAAGTGGTTCGTAGGTTCATCGAGCATAAGTAGATCGGGTGCAAGCAGAAGGATTCGCGCTAACGCAAGCCGGGTCTTCTGGCCACCACTAAGGGTCGTAATGGGTGTATCTGGTGCGAAATCACCGAACCCCATACCATGAAGTACGCTGCGTATTTTGGTCTCCATTTCATAACCACCATGATCTTTGAACCAATCGGAACGCAGTGCATAACGATCTAATAGATCTTGATATTTCTTAGGGTTCTCCATCGATATCGGATCAGCAATCTGCTTCTCCATTAATCTCAGTTCTTGTTCAGCATTAATCAATGGTGTAAATACGGTTAGCATTTCCTCCCAGAGTGTCCGATCCGAATGCAGACCACTATTTTGGGCTAGATATCCTATGGTCGTTTCTTTTGCTTTGAAGATCTGACCTCCATCATGGGATATTTCCCCTGCTAGAATCTGTAGGAAGGTAGACTTTCCTGCACCATTTACGCCAACGAGTCCGACGCGCTCTTTCTCAAGGATTTGTATATTAATACCATCGAGAACCGGATGAACTCCGTATAATTTTCTAATTCCAGTAGCTTGAAGTAACATGCGGTAGAAACCTCCATCATTGTGCTTATTTAAAATATAAGAAAGTTTAAGTTTCACTTGATACGCGATTCCTTTTATTTCTGCTAAAACGGGTTCTGCTCTTGTAAAAAGGACAGCACGACCGTTTCTACTTGATAGCTATTTTACATGAAAAGCTCACAATGCGCGACATTCGTAGCAGGACTTCTGGCCATTCTTGGCGAAAAGAAACCAACAGTGTTACACTATAGGCAAATCACAAGTTTAAGTAAGTATAGAGAAGGCGGTAGTATGGGAATGAACTGGAATAACAACCCATTATCCGATATCAAAAAAAACCTACGATCCAATATGAATAATGCGCGTAATGCATTAACAAATGTTCAACGTGAACAGTGGTCTAGTGAGGCTATTTGTCATATGACTCAAAAGCTAGAATCCATGAGAATTAATAATTTTTTAGTCTATATTTCATTTCGATCTGAACTTAATACAAGATCTTTAATACAATGGGGATGGAATCAGGGACTCCAAGTGCTAGTTCCAAGATGTGACCCTAATGATTATTCTATGGATATCCATCCTCTTCAAGATTGGGATGAATTGGCTTCAGGATCATATGGTATAGAGGAACCGAACCCTTTGCGGACAAGCGCTCTTGGACATGAGTATGTGCCAGAGGTGATTATAGTACCGGGTCTTGCTTATGATAGGCTAGGAGGCAGATTAGGTTATGGTAGAGGTTATTATGATCGACTGCATGAGCGGTTACAGCCATATGTTGATCATAAGAGAGCTCCGATCTTGATGGGACTTGGCTATGAAATGCAGGTCGTGAATAAAGTACCTATGGATAGGCATGATGCAAAGCTAGATATTCTGGTTACAGAAAACGGCATTGTGAATTGTGAGAAGGAGAGTAATCATGGAATTGACTCATTTCAATGAACAGGGTAGAGCGCGTATGGTGGATGTGTCCGACAAAGACGTGAGCGTACGTACGGCAGTTGCTCACACAACAGTTACGATGGATGCAGATACGCTAACGAGGATCAAGACGGGTAGAATTAGCAAGGGTGATGTACTAGCTGTAGCTCAAGTAGCAGGTATTATGGCTGCGAAGAAAACATCCGATTGGATTCCAATGTGCCATCCCTTACCACTTACGGGCATAAATATTCATTTTACTGATAATGATCATAATGAACTATACATAGAGGCAACTGTTAAGACGACCGGAAAGACAGGTGTTGAAATGGAAGCACTGACGTCTGTATCTGCTGCTGCTCTTACGGTATATGACATGTGTAAAGCTCTGCAAAAGGATATAGTCATTGGACCAACGTTGCTTCACGCTAAGACAGGTGGAAAGAATGGGGATTATCAGCTTAAAGCGTAGAGATAGAATAAAGTAGAGAAGGAGGAGGGTGATCACATGGTATGGAAAACAGCGATCTTAACGGCTAGCGATAAAGGAGCCAGGGGTGAGCGTGAAGATACGAGTGCCCAGGTCATCCGGGAGTTAATAGAAGAGGAATTGGGCGGAGAGATCGTAGAATACCGCATCGTGCCTGATGAACAGGATGAAATCATGGCATCACTTATTGAACTAACGGATTATTTCAGGGCGGATCTCGTTCTAACTACAGGAGGAACAGAACTTGCCATCCGAGATGTAACGCCTGAAGCCACAAGGAAAGTTATTGAACGTGAGGTACCAGGGATGTCGGAAGCGATGAGAGAAGCTGTGATGCAACGTAATCGATCTGCCATGTTATTTCGTGGTATCTGTGGCATAAGAGGGAGAACACTTATAGTGAATCTACCAGGTACCCCTAAGGGCGTACACGAATGTCTAGCAGCAATTATGGATCAGCTACCTGAAGCACTCCTGATGGTGACGGGTCAATATCGGCAATAAATCCTATCAATTATGGCGAATTTACAACTAAAATTGCTGTTTTTATGTGATTTAAGTTATGGTATAATTCGTATATTGAATATTTGTTTATCATTGAAGGAATAGATCATCTTAGAATCTACATAAGGAAATATATAGAATGAACGAAAGTCTATTCTCATTCTTAGTTCATTTGTTATCGTTATAAAATTTACTAACAAGGAGGAATTTATAATGTTAGGTGGAATTGGAACACCAGGTATTATTTTGCTTGTTATATTAGCGCTACTATTGTTCGGACCCAATAAATTACCTGAACTAGGACGTGCTGTAGGACGGACATTCCGCGAATTTAAGAATGGGGCACGTGACATCATGGATGATTCTGCTCCACAGAAGACTGAAGTCAAGAAAGTTGACAATTCTCAGAATGAATCGGACAATAAACGACTTCCTGAATAGTACGTCAGAAATCTACTGACAGTATAATCCCTTCCTCTGGGGAGGGATTTTGTTCTGTCCAAAATAGACGTATAAATCGGAGGTGACATACATGTCAGTAGCGCAGGATGAGATGTCGATTTTTGAACATCTAGGTGAACTACGTAAAAGAATTATTTATATTTTAATTGTATTTATTCTGGGACTTATCATGGGGTTGTTTCTGGCCAAGCCTATTTATGAGTATTTACTGAATGCAGATACTGCAAAGGATTTTGTACTGCATGCCTTCTCCTTCTGGGATGCTATTGGAATATATATGAAGATTTCCATGGTTGTATCACTAGTGATATCTATCCCATGGATTGCGTATCAATTATGGGCGTTTGTTGGCCCAGGTTTAAGGGACCAAGAACGTAAAGCGGCATTACGATATGTGCCATTTGTGTTGATTCTTTTCTTAGCAGGGATTTCCTTTGCATACTATATTGTGTTTCCGATGGCGTTATCTTTTACAACGGCAGTGACCACTAGCATGGGTCTAGAAGAAACGTATGGCATTACGCAATATTTCAGCTTTATGTTTAGTCTGGTAATCCCGTTAGCTCTTCTCTTTGAACTACCACTGGTTGTAATGTTTTTAACCAAAATTAGAATCTTGAATCCACTACGGTTACGCAAAATGCGTAAAATGGCTTATTTTGTGCTTGTATTTATAGCTGTAGTAATAACACCACCGGATTTCATCTCTGACTTTTTAGTAACGATTCCACTCCTATTGCTGTATGAGTTCAGTGTGTTTGTATCAGCACTTATATATCGTAAACAGTTAGCAGCTGATGAGGCGCTTGAAGAGAAATATAGGTAACCTACGGATACAATCAAATAATGAAGTGCCAAACGGCTTTATTGTCCATTACGGGATGATAAAGCCGTTTGCCGCAACATTAGCAATGGTTATCTTTTCTATACTACAAAGAGATACGCTAATCCAGCGAATAGGTTATGTCTTTTTAAAAGTAATCATTTGGAAATGTTCTAATGATATCGGAGGCATATTTAACCTGTGGGTGGATAGAATGGATGAGAGCTTACACATTTTATTTTGAAAAATGGCATCAAAGGACTTGAAAAATGTGCCCAAGTTGAGTATCATAAAAATTGGTTGTTAGCACTGAGGCATGTCGAGTGCTAATACATATTTCGACAGATGTTACTGTATCACAACATACTATATTAATAAGGAGGCTATTTTTCATGATCAAACCTTTAGGTGACCGCGTATTGGTAGAACCAATCGAGCAAGAGGAAACAACAGCATTTGGAATCGTCCTTCCAGACTCCGCTAAAGAAAAGCCGCAAGAAGGTAAAGTTATTGCAGTAGGAAGCGGTGCGGTAAAAGATGGGGCACGTGTTGCTCTTGAAGTAAAAGAAGGCGACAAGGTTCTTTTCTCTAAATATGCCGGAACAGAAATCAAATATGAAGGTAAAGAATATTTGATTATGAAAGAAAGCGACATCCATGCGATTGTAGGTTAATTATCATAAATGAACGTATGTAATATATAATCCTTAAGGAGGAATACATCACTATGGCAAAAGATATTAGATTTAGTGAAGACGCTCGCCGCTCTATGCTGCGCGGGGTTGATGCTTTGGCAAATGCAGTAAAAGTAACATTGGGACCTAAAGGCCGCAACGTCGTTCTTGAGAAGAAATTCGGTAGCCCGCTTATTACCAATGATGGTGTAACGATTGCTAAGGAAATCGAACTTGAAGACGCTTTTGAGAACATGGGTGCACAGCTCGTTAAAGAAGTGGCTACAAAGACGAATGACGTAGCTGGTGACGGTACAACTACAGCAACAGTTCTGGCTCAAGCGATGATTCGTGAAGGTCTTAAGAACGTTACTGCAGGTGCTAACCCAATGGTTATCCGTAAAGGGATCGAGAAGGCTGTTAAAGCAGCTGTAATCGAACTTAAGAACATTGCTAAACCAATCGAAGGCAAACAATCTATTGCACAAGTTGCATCGATCTCTGCTGCTGACGAAGAAGTAGGCGAATTGATCGCTGAAGCTATGGAAAAAGTGGGTAATGACGGTGTTATCACTGTTGAAGAATCCCGTGGATTCGCTACTGAATTGGAAGTCGTGGAAGGTATGCAATTCGACCGCGGTTACATTTCTCCATACATGATTACAGATACGGACAAAATGGAAGCTGTTCTTGAGAATCCATACATCCTAATCACAGATAAGAAAATCACAAGCACACAAGAAATCTTGCCATTGCTTGAGAAGATCGTTCAACAAGCTAAGCCACTTGTTATTATCGCTGAAGATATCGAAGGCGAAGCACTAGCAATGCTAGTTGTTAACAAATTGCGTGGAACATTCAACGCAGTTGCTGTTAAAGCTCCAGGATTTGGTGATCGTCGTAAAGCAATGTTGCAAGATCTTGCTGCATTGACTGGCGGACAAGTGATTACGGAAGAACTTGGTCTTGACCTTAAATCCGCAACAATTGAGCAATTAGGTACTGCACGTCAAGTGCGTGTAACGAAAGAAAACACAATCGTCGTTGATGGTGCTGGTAACAAATCCGATATCGATGCTCGTGTAAGCCAAATTAGATCTCAATTGGAAGATACAACTTCTGAGTTCGACAAAGAGAAATTGCAAGAGCGCTTGGCTAAATTGTCCGGCGGTGTAGCAGTTATCAAAGTTGGAGCTGCAACTGAAACAGAACTTAAAGAACGCAAACTACGCATCGAAGATGCCTTGAACGCAACTCGCGCTGCGGTTGAAGAAGGTATCGTATCCGGTGGTGGTACTGCACTCGTGAACGTATATAACGCAGTAAATGCTGTAGACGTGACTGGTGACGAAAGAACTGGCGTAAACATCGTATTACGCGCTCTTGAAGAACCAATCCGTACAATCGCAGCTAACGCTGGTCAAGAGGGTTCTGTTATTGTGGAACGCTTGAAGAAAGAAGCTATCGGTATCGGCTACAACGCTGCTACTGATGAGTGGGTAAACATGTTCGAAGCTGGTATCGTTGACCCTGCTAAAGTAACTCGTTCCGCATTGCAAAATGCTGCATCTGTAGCTGCAATGTTCTTGACTACTGAAGCTGTCATCGCTGACAAGCCAGAGCCAGAAAAAGCAGGCGGAATGCCTGATATGGGCGGCATGGGTGGAATGGGCGGCATGATGTAATTCAATCAATAAAAGCTTGATGTATCGGGGTTCGGATAGTTAAGCGGGAGTGTCATCCCACATTCATCCCACTTTGGTCATGAAGTTGTTTAAGGGGAGAGGCTTTGCATGAGTTGAGAAAACTTGTGTGCAGCCTCTTTCTTTTGTGTTTTTGTGACATGGAGATATACATTTCTTGTTGTTTCGTCATCTTGGTGACCTAACCTTTCCATGATGGCCTCAAGTGTAACTTTAACTTCTGCAAGCAACGATGTGTGAGTATGTCTAAGTGAATGCGGCGTTAAATCGGTGTTTAGTTCGCAGAGCTTTAGTAACCGGAGCATGCGAATTTCGATCTTTTTTATTTGCTCTGGATACCCTGCGTAATTCTCATTTGTCTTAACGATTATAAAATCTTTGTTGTGGTAAGTTTTACGATTTCGCATGTATAGTTCTTTTTGTGCCACGCGGTGATTGTTTAAGACTTCACACAACACGTTATCTATTTCTATCGTCCTAACTGAACTCTTTGTCTTAGGAGTGAGTAATGTATATTTTAACGTGTTATTAGTTGGATTGTAGAGAGTTTTAGTGATACTAATTGTGCGATCATCAAAATTTATATCTGACCACTTGAGTGCACACAATTCTCCAGCACGCATCCCTGTATAAGCGAGTAACATGAAGGTGACATAATCGTACTCCAATCCAAAGTCTTTGGCTGCTCCTAGGAATGTAGATAATTCTTCTTTTTCGAGGTATTTAACAATTTGTTTTTCGCTCTCAAGTTGCTCTACAGTCTTTTGTGTACGTGGTACAACAGCGTAGGAAGTGGGGTCATTTTTGATGATTTCCATTTCTATCGCCTTTTTAAAAATCATTCTCCCAGTGCGGTGTACTCCGTCAATCGTATTTTCTGAATAACCTTTTACTATTTCGCCATCTGCTTTTTTTACTGTTTCTTCTGTTTTCTTTGTTGTTATTTCTTTTTTCTTAACCTTTTCTTCTTTTAGCTTATTAAGGGCATTTTGATATTGTCTGCGAGTTATATCCTTTAACGGTATTTTTGCAAAAAAATGATTAAGCCTACCGATTTCATGGAGTCTCACCCTGCCTGTACTGATTTTAACTTTGCCCGTGCCCATGTAAATGGAGTACCATTCCTTGGCGAAATCTTCGAAAGTTATCTTCTTCTCTTCTATAAACGACCCACTGTGTACCTCTAATTCTGCCGCTGCTGCTGCAATTTCAGCTTCTTTTTTAGTGCGAAATCCACCTCGCTCAATTAACTTGCGTTTCCCAGTCTTGGGATCAACTCCAGCGCGGATGCGATAACTCCACGCAGCGCCACATTTACATCTTTTGTTTGTTTCCGTTTTTATGCACTTGCAGTTGTTTTGGCGAAAAGATGCCATGTGGTTAAGCTCCTTTCTATTTTTAATAAAAACAATGCATATCAACCGGGATTCCATTCCTCAATAGAAATTGTTGTTTAGTTTCATCGGGATATGGCTTGTCCCCACCGGTTAATAAGTGGATTGCGAAATGGTTTGCTTCGCGTTCTATCTTGCTAACACAAAACAATGTGTTTTTCTTTAAAAATGGAGTGTTTACATTTGGATGTAAGAGGTGATGACCAAGTTCATGAGCGCAAGTGAAGCGAGAGTTGAATTCTGTAAGCTCATTATTAATATGAATCATTGGAACACGTACAAATCGATTGTAGTAACCCCATATATCTCCTAATTCATCGAAAAAAAGTAATATTCCTTTTTGATTAACAATTTCCCAAGGATTGTTTGTTCCATGCTTTTGAAGCAACTTTGAAACTTCTCGCTGTACTTGACCCATGTATGATCCCCCAAAGAGTTATCTATGTTTAATCGGAGTGAACTTCTTTTTTGCGATCTGTTTGGCTACGCGCATTGAATTTTCAAGAGATATACGTAGAAGTTCACGCTGTTCCTCACTCATATCCATCGTCTCGCCATGAAATGCTAAAGATTTGTTATGATCAAGCGCAGCCATTAAGTTTTCTAACTCTTTGGCAATATCAGAATCGTCTTTACGAGTTAATGTATAGTACGGGTTTCGTTCCTCTGCAACTGCACCTTCAGAATTTAGCCCCAATAAGTGATCAACTGTCACTTCAAAAACTTCTGACAACTTAGCTGCATTTTCCGCACTTAGCTTCTTAGCTCCCTTTTCAATGTCGTAATAATACTGGGCAGAAATACCAATCCGATCTGCCACCTCTGTTCCACTCATTTTTCTTTCTTTCCGAATACTTTTTATTATAGAGTCCACTGGAATTCACCTTTCAACTAAATGATTATTTAATTCTATTTACATATTATCAACAAATAGATTAAAAAACAAGCTCTATTTGATTAAAATAGAGATAAATTAAGCAAATGGAAGAATTATCTTTAATCTACGAGATTAATATAGCTAAATGCTAGATTATGACTCTATTTGAGTAATTACTCTATTTGATTAAATTAATCAAATGGATTAATATTTTATCCATGGAGGTGAGAGCAGTGAACATATCAGACACAATAAAAAAAGTGCTTAAGGATAAGAAATTAAATCCTTCTGACTTAGCGAGAATGATTGGGTACACACCACAGTATGTACATAACTTGCTAGATGGCAACCGTCGGTGGAATGAAACAACTATTGATAAGACTTGTTTCGCATTGGGACTAGGGCTTGAATTTACTACCAATAAGACAGAGGGAAGTGGAGTTGATGGGGACGAGTAAGTACCTTCGTGTAAAGGATATATGTGAGGTTCTCGGTTGTTCTAATCAGTATGTAAGCGAACTATTAAAAAAGCCATTAGAAAACGGAGGTTTACCTTGTATACGACTTAGTAAACGAATGATTCTGATTGATCCAGTTGATTTCAAGGCGTGGGGAGAGCGGATGAAAGGGGTGGGGAAATGAATCTTGGTGATGTAATGGAGATTTGTAAAACATACGATATCGATGATGTGAATGACATGCTTGGCACTGGAAAGTGGAAAATAGCACACGAATTGTTTGACGGATTAGGAAATATAGAATTCATTCTTTACCGGACAAAAAGATGATAACGCTATTATGGATCATTGTTGCAATATTAACCATCGACACATTATTCGTATTTGCACTATGGAATCATCCTTTAAAAGGACGAGCTAAGAAAGGGGATATCAAATGAACCATAATAATAACAATGAAATAAAGGCCGTGGAAAACGCCGAACTCATGACAAAAATTATTCTTTTACTTTCTGAAAATGGATTAAGTGTTAACCAAGCTTGCGACTTGTTGAACACGGCTAAATTCCAAATGATGCACTATACAAAAATAGATAACAATTTCAATGATCTGATTAGAGATGCCGTTATGATTGAACGGGTCCAGCAAGAAGTGAGCTTCTGATATATGTGAGATGAGTATCGTATTCATTTAAATAAACTTTGTATAAATCGCCTAATGTGTACCAAATACCTATCTGAAATGAGCAACCATACGAACCGAATGCAAGTTATTAACCACTAAAAGAAAGTGAGGTGAAGCAAAATGGATGAAAGAGAAGTGAGGTTTAATAACTTTGTCAGTAATCAAGCGGCGGACCTGCTGAATGATGTCAAAAGCAATGTATCAACTTATGGAGAGGTTAGAGAAAATCTTTTAAGTTGTGAACGATCAGCAAGATGGCGAAGCGCAGAAAATCCCTATTTGTTGGTGATTACCGAAGCGAAAAGGCAATTAGAAAAAGAAATCGATGCAACCACAAAATCGTGATTACATCGAAAATGATTAAATGTTTTCTAGTTTCACAATCGATTGAGCACTGTAAGTGATTTCAGGGTTTTTGACATCAAAAAAGAATTTTGAGTTAGCGAGAATTTCTAGAAAACTTGGGGTTAAACCATCGTGAATGTGACTCCATAAGCCGTAAGTTCCAGATTGAGATGGGTAGTTTTTATTAGGATTTTCTTTATCTGGGAAAAAATCGATCGCCATAAACGTTTGTTCTTCATTAAATGTTTTGGTTGAGCCATCAGAAAATGTAACTTTAATTTTATCCATTAATGCAATTTCTCCCTTCTATACGAATTGATAAGCTTAGACAACTTTCATTCTAGCAGAGGGATAGGAAATATTCGACAGAAAGCGAGGTAATCAAATGAATCAATTACAAGTTATTAACCACAACGGTCAAAGAGTTTTAAGCACTGCTCAACTTGCTGAATCATTCGGAACTGAAACAAAGATTATCAGCAAGAATTTTGAGAGAAACGAAAGTCGGTATTCAAAAGACAAACATTTTTTCTTGCTTGAAGGTGATGAACTAAGGGCATTTAAAGCAAGTCGTCAAAATGACGTTTCGCCAAATATCAATTGCTTGTACTTCTGGACTGAAAAAGGAGCATGGCTTCACGCTAAATCATTAAACACAGATAAGGCTTGGGAAGCTTACGAATCACTTGTAGATGATTATTATCGCATCAAAGATGTACAAGCATTAGACACAAGCGCATTAAGCCCTCAACTCCAACTCCTAATCAACATGGAGCAAGGATTAAAGCAAATCGAACAACGCCAACAGCAAACAGAACAACAGCTTACAACCATCAAAGAAACCTTCCTGAAACGTGATGAGAATTGGAGATCAAAGATAAACGGAATGTTGAATGGATCTGCCAATCGAATGGGAGGCCATCAGGAAGTTAGAAGAGAAAGTTATCGACTCCTAGAAGAACGAGCCAAATGTAATCTTGGAGTACGCCTTACTAACTTGCATGAACGCCTTACGGAGCAGGGAGTCACAAAAACGAAGATTAAAGATACCAACCGTTTAGATGTGATTGAGTCTGAACCACGACTTAAGGAAATCTATACAACCATTGTTAAGGAATTGGCGATTGGGACTTTAATCTGAAAGGAGGGATAACCCATGTACACAATAATGACCAAAGATAATGACGTTATCGTTGTCGATTCCTCAGAAGTTAGCTACAACGAAAAATACGGATACAAGAGAGCTTCTGAACACGAGACGTACAAACGTGCATTTGTAGAAGCTGTTTTACTTCAAGAAACTGAATAGAAAGGATGATACCCATGACGGACGCTAGACTAATGGATCGTGTAAAGGCTAACGCTCGGCTTCAACAACTAATCAAGGTTAGACGCGATAAGAAGATTTTAGATGCTGGAAACGATTGGTTAGATAAAGAAATATCTGATCTCGAAACATTCTTACACAGTAAGGAGGGACAAGCAGTATGAAAAACGGTAAAAGACCAACACGTCGGCAATTATCCATTATCTCAGAAAGCGTTGCAACTCCTGCAGATTGGCTAGTAAGTAAATCCACTTCTAACGAGCTTCACTTGGTACATCGTTACGCCAAACAAACTAAAATCATTTGGTTATAGGAGGGTAGCTATGAAATTTAATAAGAGAGTGAACTTTTTCTCGGTATGCTTCGGGAAATCTGAAACGGCAGTGTTGGACAAGACTCAAAACCTCTTAGAGATACATACAACATTGCAGACTAAACCAATTTTCATTGCTTTGGGGAATCAAGAATAATTTAAAGCTTAGGGATTTACTTAATGATGCTTATCCAGTTAGCACCTATGTATTGAAAAATAAATCAACAAGCAGTCGAGTTGAACCATGATCATGGGCATTCGGATTAAAGCATCCGGTGACTTCATCGACTTGCTTGCACTGAATATGGTTGGTGGTCAAGTGACAGAAGGGAAGCATCCGAGGTTCGCTTTTAGAAGTGATATCCAACGCAATAGATATAACGAAATTCGGAAACGGCTTAAAGGAGGAGAATCACTTGAAAGCATTGCAAGAAGCGATACAAAAGCTTGAGGATCTACAGCAATCGAGCAAAGGGTCATTCGTTGGTGCTGGGGATGAAATCATTATCTTCATGCGGCATGATCTGCAGGTCGTAATCGACAACTTGAAAGATGTCCATAATTCCTTAAAAAACGAAAAAGTGACCACGGCGGCAACCGAGATCACTAGAATTAAACACTTTAGAAATATTTCACGGTCAATATAACACAAATATTAGGAGGATGTCAAAATGCATATTAAACGAATTGAGATAAAGAACTGGTTAGGTATCAAAGAACTAATGTTTAGTCCAGGTAAATTTAATAAGGTTTCAGGCGATTCGGGAACAGGTAAGACAAGCCTTGTCGAAGGATTAGAAAAGTTGTTCACGAACAAAAGCCGTAGAACAGAGGTTATTCAGCATGGTGAGGATGAAGCAGAACTGTTCGTTGAACTGGATGATGGTTTGCAAACAACAAGAAAAATCCGTTCTGAGAAAGCCGATTATTTGAAAGTGAAACACGATTCCAAAGCGGTTAGTAGTACGGAATCATTCCTTAAGAAACTGATCAGTGGCGATATATTCAGACCTATTGAGTTTGTCCAAAAGAGCGCAAAAGAACAGACGGAAATTATCCTTAATATGCTTGCAATCGAATGGACAGTCGAGGATATAAAAAGTTGGTTTGGAGAAATGCCAGAAGCTGATTACCAGCTGCATATTCTGCAAATTTTGAAGGAGATTGAGACAGGGTACTTCACCGAACGAACTTCTATCAACGGAGAAATAAACCTGTTAAGAGCCAATATTGAAGGGATCAAGCGTGATCTACCGCAGAACTATGACGGAGCTGAGTGGAAAGACGTTAATCTTCAAGCCTTATATAAGAAGCTGTCCGATGCAGAAGAGTCCAATAACAAACTGGATGAAGCTGTCAAGCTGATTGATGGTTTGAATATCAGAATTGACGACATCAAACAACGATCTGCTAATGCTAGAGAATCAAAGGTGTTGGAATACAGTAGGCAGCGCGAAACATTAAATTCTTCTATTAAACGATTGGACGAAAACATAAATGACGAGAAAACAAAAGTAGATGATGTCTCTCGTAGAATCAATGATGAATCTATCAGATTGGATTCTGAATTAGAACAAGCTATTGAACGATTGAAATTACAATACCAAGCAAAAAAACACTCATCCAAGGAATCGATTCAGCAGGAAGGCGAACAATCAGCCGTGTTCATTAACGAGTACAAAGAACAGCTCGTTGATAAGAAAAGCACTCTAGCAAATATTGACGAGCATGAAAAGAAGGACCTTGAAAAGATCGAGGACCATGAAGCAAATCTGATTACCTCAGAAAATGAGAAGTCAGGTAATGCTCAGAAAATCATTGATGAATCTGTATTAATCGATGTTGAACCACTCAAGGAATCGGCGAATCAGGCTGCTGAAATGAAAGAGTATTTACGTGAATGGGAACGCATGAATGAAATCATCAAGGAAAAATTATCACCTAAAGAAGCTAGATCGGCCGAGCTTACAAACAAGATCCAAAAGGCTAGAGAACTTCCAAAAGAGTTGCTTAAAACAGCATCATTGCCAGTCGAAGGATTGTCGGTAGATGAACAAGGGCGAATTAGAATTGATGATACGTTAATTGATGGACTATCAGAAGGAGAGTCATTAGAGTTTGCCTTCAAGCTTGCTAAGGCCCAAGCAGGGGAATTGAAAGTAATCTGCGTTGATGGTTGGCAGAACCTTGGAAGCAGACAACAAGAGATCATTGAATCCTCTAAGCATGATGATTATCAATATTTTGTTCTCGAGACTATTGACGGTCAAGATTTAAACATTGAGATTGTGGAGGGATAAACCATGTCAGATAAATTAGCTATAATTCATAAAAATCTAGAAGGTTTACTTGAAAGTAAACGTGAAGCAATGCCCTCCAACTTTAACAAAACAAGGTTCCTCCAAAACTGTATGGCGGTACTACAGGATGTTAAGGACATAGATAAAGCCGATTCAACAACCGTAGCTAGAACGATGTTAAAGGGCGCCTTCCTTGGCTTAGACTTCTTCAACAAAGAGTGTTACGCCATCATTTACGCCGGCAAGGTTGAGTTCCGGACGGATTACAAAGGTGAAGTCAAACTTGCCAAACTATACAGTATCAATTCGATCAAGGACATATATGCAAAAGTAGTTAGAAAAGGTGACGAGTTCACAGAAGAAATTATAGCTGGACAACAGTCTATAACCTTTAAACCTATGCCCTTTAACGATGGAGAAATAATTGGAGCTTTTGCAATAGTCATGTTTAAAGATGGATCGATGAATTATGACACTATGAGTGTAAAAGAAATCGAAATCATCAAAGAGAACTTTTCTCAGAAATCGAGAGATAGCGGTGAATTCTCTAAGGCTTGGAGAATAACACCTGGAGAAATGTATAAGAAAACTGTTCTGAGAAGGCTTTGCAAGAATATTGAACTAGACTTTGACACCATCGAACAAAAACAAGCATTCGAAGATGCTGCTGAAATGGACTTCAATAAGAAAGAAGAGGTCAAGCAAGTGAGCCCTCTGAATCCAATCGATGTGGAATACGAGGTGGTCGCAGATGCAACTAACCAAGAGTAATTACTTCAGCCAAGAAGCCAATCGTCACTACATGTCCGTATCTCAGTTCAAAAGTTTCCTGCCCTCATATGGGGGCTGTGAAGCTCAGGCGGTCGCCACTCTTAACGGAACATACGAACGATCCTCAGTCATGGCATTCATGGAAGGACACTATGTACATGCTTGGAATGAAGGCACACTTGATGAATTCAAAGCTGATAACCCTGATCTATACAGCAGCAGAGGGGCAACCGCCGGACAGCTTAAATCTAACTTTCAACACTGCAACACGATGATAGAGGTCCTAGAGAATGATCCATTAGTCACGAAGGCATTGGCCGGAGAAAAGGAAGTTATCTTAACTGCTGAATTGTTCGGGATACCTTGGAAGGTAATGCTTGATAGCTACAATCCTGCTGTTGGTATATTTGCAGACCTAAAGGCCTTGAAAGAAATAGATGGTAAGTGGTGGAACAAGGATGCTCAGGCTTATGAAAACTTCCTAGATCACTACGGGTACACGATACAAATGTCTGTATATACAGAGGTTGAGAAGCTTGCAACAGGTCGTGAACAGTGGTTACTACCACACATGGTCATCGTGACTAAGCAGAACCCACCTGACCATGAAATTATTTACTTTGATTATGAGGTTATCCAACAAAGTTTAAATATCGTGAAGAACAATATAGAACGTGTGAAAGCAGTCAAGGCAGGGCTTGCTGAACCTGTGAGATGTGAGAAATGTGAGTATTGCCGGCAGACGAAAAAGATCCAAACGATCAAACACTTTTCAGAATTGAGTTTGTATTAATAGGAGGGAATCAAATTGTTAAATCGAGTTATATTAATTGGTCGCCTTGTACGTGATCCTGACCTTAAATACACACCATCAGGTGTAGCTGTAACCCAATTCACACTCGCTGTAGATCGCCCATTCACAAAAGCAGGCGAGGAAAAAGAAGCAGATTTCATTCCAATAGTTACGTGGAGGCAGCTTGCCGAGACTTGCGCTAATTATCTAAAGAAGGGTCGCCTAACAGCTGTAGAAGGTCGCATACAGGTTCGGAACTACGAAAACAACGAAGGTAAGAGAGTGTATGTAACAGAGGTTATAGCTGATAACGTGCGCTTCTTGGAATCATCTAAAAAGGACAACAGTAGTGACTCATCAAAAAGCAATCAGGATCCATTCTCGGATGATGGAAAACCAATAGATGTCTCAGATGATGATCTACCATTCTAGGAGGTGCACTGATGACTATAGGATTTCCTAAATCTCCAAAGAGTACCAGAGTGAAGCTGACACAGAAGCAAATGGGTGAAATTAGCCTAGCAGTAGATACAGAGCTTAAAGAACGCTCTCATGGCTTGTGTGAAATGTGCGAAAAGGCACTAGCAACCGAAAGAGCTCACCTAACTGGACGTCCACATTTAAAACATAAGACAACAGTGACTGACTTGATACACCTTTGTTCCAAATGCCATGACTGGTTAGACGAAACACCAGAAGGGATTAGGTCTAGAAACTTTATAGTGACGGTGATCAGTAAAGTATTACAAAAAAGCTAGTGAGTAGGTGGTGGTATGAGTGGCGCGACCATTAAAGGAAAGCTTAGATTATTTTCCTCTAGATATTGATTTTGACCAAGACGATAAAATGATTGTCACTTTAGCAAAGTATGGTATGGAAGGTTTGGGAATCATCGTCAAGCTCATGGGAGAGGTATACCGCAGTGGATACTTTTACCCATGGACTGAACGTGAACATTATGTATTCAGTAACCGAGTTAATGTTGACATAAACCTTGTTAAAGACATCGTTAATGAGTGCATAAAATGGAGGTTCTTTAACCAAAGCGTGTTTGAAACTCACGGCGTACTTACATCTAAGGGGTTTCAACGGCGATATATCGAAGCAGCGAAGCGCCGAAAGTCTATAACATTCATCGATGATTATCTTCTTGTTGACCCTACCGAGGAATGTAAAAACGTCTCTTATAGCATTACCGTAGTTAATGTTAACGGTAACGTAGTTAATGTTTACATTAACCCTGATAAATGTAACGGACAGTCAACACAAACACCACAAAGTAAAGTAAAGGAAAGTAAAGTAAAGGAAATAGAAATAGATAGTAAAGAAAACCAAACACAAGAACCTATAGGCGGTGTACCTGAGATTCCTTTTAATCCTTATAGAATTTTTGAACAAGAAGGATTCGGAACAATTAGTTCCACGCTTAAAGACAACATTGACGATCTCGTTGAAACCTATGGAGACCGTTGGTACCTGGAAGCGATGAAGACGGCCGTTTTATCAGGGAAACGATCTATGGCTTACGTTAATGGAATACTAACTCGTTGGAAAACGGTAGGCATAGATGAACCTTGGACAAAGGAAAAGGAAGCACCACCTTCTAAAAATAACTACCGAGGCAATCAAAAGGCAATCATCCCCATTACTGATGGTAAGGATGCACCAGCGGTAAGTGATGATGAATATGATCGGCTTATGCAAGAAGCTGCTGAACTACAAGCTAGCAAGGAGCGTGAGCATGACTAACCCAACAATACCCAACCAAATCAAACAGGAGATCATCCTAGGCACTTCGGACGATGATTCAAAGGATTGGTTGACTAGAGTAATAGAGTCGGCAGAAAGGCAATACAGAGCTTTAGAACAGGAGGGAAAAACATGGGGGCTAGAAACCAAGCAATTATAAATCCACTAAACGCTAAGAGCAGACGTAAGATACATCTAGCATGCGAGGAAATGGATTTTACATGGTGTGATGACGAAGTTAAAAAGTTTGAAGATATGTGGTTACAAGGTGAAGGTATAGGGGAAATCGCAGGGGAACTTGAACGAGATCCCGATGAGGTCTTGATATTGCTTATTGATCGGGCAAGAAACAATAAACTTATCATCAAACGTCCAAATGGATTAATGGGGTTGCCGATATGAATACATTTGCTAATCGCGGGATGAAATTCGAAGAACTCATAAATTATGCAAACGATCAATATACAGCAAAAGGCATAGCGAATATCAAGAAGATTTCTACTCCTTGGACAGTATTGAGACAAGGGAAAAGAATCACCAGTGCATTTCCATCTGGTCCAAGCACAGTGGACTTCATGGGCGACTGGCAAGGTAAGTCGATCTGTTTCGAAGCCAAGAGCACGAAAAACGAAAAGAGTTTCCCATTCAGCAACTTTGAAGAGCATCAAATTGAGTTCATTCGAAGTTGGAAAGGTGAATCGTTCGCTCTCATACACTTCGAAACTCATAACGAGACCTATCTAATTGATCGTATAAACCTTCTTAGGATGTGGGACGAGCAAATGTTAGGGGGCAGGAAGAGTATCCCTTACAAGTGGTTTCAGGAGTCTGGAAGGTTGATAGAAAAAGGTGGATATCAAAACCAAGGTATTGTACTAGATTACCTATCAGCGATCAGTTAGGAAAACAATAAATCCGTGACCACTTACAACCCAAAAATAGAACTGGTGTACCCATAAATACAATTAATGGAGGAGGGAGTAGTCATCGGTAAACATGAAATGCAATACGAACCTGATGAGCAAGACATCATTGATGGGATAACTTACGACAGGCAAGGTCGGATGGAATACAACCCTTTATTCCACTTTAATCACGGAAAACATTACACAACATCAGAACTCATATATATCTGCAAATATTACGAGATTGATGGAAGACGAAACATGTCACTGGCGATCGGTAAAACGATTAAATCAATCACTTCTACGGTGTGGAAGTTAAGGCAATCAGGAAAATGGGATTATTACAAAAACTTCGATGATGAAGCTTGGGAAACGATCCCTATTTAACTTATAAGGAGATAGAACAATATGAAAGTACCAATTATAAAAGTTATCCTAAGAAATTACGCTGAGCCAATCGAGGTAACATCAATAGATTTCATAACCAGAACACTCACTTGGAATTATATGGGTCGATATATAAAAGATATAGAATTTAGCGACGTTGAGTCTTGGGAGGTTACACAATGAACGACAAGATAACAGAGATTAAAGCATATGCAGAAATGCGTAATAAAACTAACTACAAACACACTACGGAAATTGAATACATCACATACCTTCTACAACTAGTAGAGCCGTTGATTAAAGCACTAGAGTTCTATGCGGATGAAGAAAAATATACAGATGGTGATTGTGGCGGAGTATATGACGCAGACAAATTATATAGCTCTATCGCGCTTGATAAAGGTGAGAATGCCCGTGAAGCCCTATCAATTATTTAGCTAGAGGAAGGGAGACAGACACACATGCAAAAACTTATAAACGTTATATCTCTATCAGGTGGAAAAGATAGTACGGCTCTTTGGCTGTACGCACTGGAACAAGGAGTGGATTTAATGCCTGTTTTCGCTGATACAGGTAATGAACATGAGAAAACATATGAATATATTGAGTACCTAGAAAAGGAACTTGGACCGATCCGAAGAATCAAAGCTGGCTTTACAGAACAGATAGAAAACCGTAGGCAGTATGTAACGAACTATTGGCCGGATAAATTACGAAAAGATATACCTGGTAAATGGGTTATAGATCCCGGCGTACCAACAGAAGGCTTAGATGGTGTACTACTAGATGATCCTCCAGAAGTTGAGCCTAATGATCCTTTAAAGGAATATAAAGGTGTATACGGGTGGATATGGAGACCGGCTATAAATGGAATGAGCAATCAAGAAGCTGAGGAAACAATTAATAGAGTCTTAGAAGCTCTAATCCCCACAGGAAATCCATTCTTAGATCTATGTATGTGGAAGGGCAGGTTTCCATCAACAAAGGCTAGGTTTTGCACGGTAGAGCTGAAGGTTAGACCATTTTTTGATCAAGTCTACTTACCTCTGATTGAGGGGGGGCACCACATAATCAGTTGGCAAGGAGTTAGGGCGCAAGAAAGTTATGCACGATCTAAGCTACCTGAAAGAGAAGGCACGCCTGAAGGGTATGAGATATATCGTCCGCTATTGAACTGGAAAGTTGAAGAAGTGTTTGCGATGCACGACAAGCATGGCATTGAACCTAACCCACTCTATAAAGAAGGTATGGGACGTGTCGGATGTATGCCATGCATCAATACCGGTAAAGCGGAGCTCTTTGAAATAGCAAGAAGATATCCGGAAGAAGTTGCAAGAATTGCACGCTGGGAAGAGATCGTTAAACAGGTATCCAAACGTAATGGAGCATCATTTTTCGCAAATTTATGAAAGATTAACCCTGATACGGCCGCCACTAACGTTAAGCATATTCGGTCGGGACGAAGTAAGGTCAAGGGCGCAAAAGACACATTATACGAAGGAGGTATGTTAAATGTCAGCACAATCATATAGAGCAAAAAAACAGACTTATCTAACTAAGGATAAGAAATCTACAAGAACTGTTTATCATCCACAAGCTATGTTCAGAGGAGAGTTATGTCATTTCCCTGACGAGACAACTGAGAGCGGTCTTATCGAATACGATAACAAAGAAGATGCTCTTGTAAATGCTATTGAATTGTACAAGCACTATAAAGACAAATAAAGCTGTTATGTAGTAGTGCGAAGATAAAGCGCAGCACGGATGCGGGTTATAAGTAATCCTTCGAATCGACCGCACAGGCCCAAGCCGTATAAAGCAATTAAAGGGATAGTATAACCTCTCTCCCTACCTAAAAGGAGTGTAAAGGATACTTGTCAAAATCTCTGTAAATTATTCCGTAAATTATTCCAATAAATATTCCTGAGAGGAAGAAGAAAATGATCAAGAAAATAACAAAACGTTTCAGACCGTCTAATGATGGAGGATTCTTTCACAATTCTCGTGAAGACGTGGCTGCCTTAGCGAAGTTTTGCAACGAGCTTGCGGATAAGGTCAATGAACTCACGGATAAAGTGAATGAATTGGAGGGTAGAGAGTAATGGATAAACGACAGACATTTGAAAACATTGTAATCAACCTTGAACCGGATCAAAGATTCTTCAGACAAACAAAAGCCGATTGCGCCTTAGTGTTAATCGACAAAATAGAAATCAATCATTACGCAGAACAAATTATACTGTCAGGCACGCACTTCACGGTTGATTACGAGGATAAGGTAATTGAGCGCATCGAGGATAGGACAAACATACACCTTGAAACAAACCTAATCGCTGAGCATAACGAAGGTGAGGATTGATCCCTAATGAGTAGAGACCCAAGAGACTGGCAAGCAGATATGGAACTCATTCACATCATCGCATTAAAAGATAATCGAATCATTGATTTAAACAAACAAGCAAAACAACTCGCAGAAGATAACGCACGTTGGACATGTCAATGGAACGGAGCAGAGCAAAAGTATCTTACTCAGTCTAATGTGATAGCGGAGCTTAGGGAACAAGTGAATAGAGCAAATAAAGCATTGCAAGAGATAATTGAGTATTCCAAGCATGATGGAATATCAAAGCATCTTGATAACTGTTATGTGACTGCTAGACACGCTATTTCAACCCTTTATCCCTTAGATAGGGAGGATACAAACATTGAATCCAATGGATGAACTACTCAAGATTTCTCACCTAATACCTTTTGAACCTTTACAAGATATAAATCGACGTATAGGCGACTGGTTAGCTATGGGTGGTAAACAAGATGATCCATACATTGCCCAACAACTTAGATACGCGAAAAGGTATGTAAGGGAGGATAACGGTAATGTGTAAATGCCTAAAGGAACTAGCCAACCAACATTCCAAGAGTAGTCGCCAGAACCGCAGGGATGCAGAGGTTCAAACAAGTGTGAATATTAACATCACAATCAGACCCTATACATTTGATGATAAAAAGGGTGCTCGGCTATCCAAAACGGTGATACACAAGGATATACCACCTAAGTACTGTCCGATCTGTGGTAAAAAGGTGCACGGGTACCAAGAAGCCAACTCCGTGGGGTCCAGAGCATGAGTGAAACGGTAAAAGCTAAAACCTTTTGGGTCTGGACAGATAAAGCAGAAGCTAAGAACCCAGCACGTAGCAGATCAGGTGAACCAATATGGGAAGATAAACGATATGAAGCTCCACAATGGATGATAGATCAAGGATTGATTCAAGATGCCGGAGATGTGGACAAAGAAGGTCAAATGAGCATATTCGATTTAATGGGGTGACCACATGGATAATGAAGTATTTCAAATCGCTTTCCCAGGTATGACCATAGACGAGGACGCAACCTTTACTAAACTGGAAAAAGAGTTGAAAACGGCATTTTTATATAAAAGATTGGGATTTATACGCAGAGAAGCAGTCACGACTCCAAGTTATGACCTCAAAGAAGGTGGCACAAATTCAGCGCGCACCGTCTCCAAACAAACGGAGAATATAGCTATTCACAACATAGACGGAGAAGATAGATCGAAGAACACCTATGACCGCGTGACGTTAGCTGTTAGTTGGTTAAAACATCCACAACAACGAATCATAACGGAAAGATACATGACCGATCCTGAGGTGTCTGATTTAAATGTGTGGCTCAACCTTAACCTGTCCGAAAGGACTTACTATAGATTGAAAAAAGAAGCCATGAGCGAATTAGCCTTTGCCTTGAGATTAGAGGTAATTATTGAATAGTAGACACAAACTGTGTCACAGGAGAAGAAGAAATGAGAAAATAGGTGGACACTCAAACTATTTCTCAAAAGGAAGCTTTATGTCTTTTAGCTCCTTATTAATTCGCTTTGCTTCTTCAATATTTTTAGCAGGTGAAGTGATAGTGATCTTCTTATTTCCATCATTGTTTGATTTGGTTAGTTTGTGATAAAGATCCTGATCTGTAATTTCAATAGTAAATTTCAGACTTTGATAATCAAAAAAGATTTGGCCAAGATAAGATCTTGATGTTTTGATGTAGCTGATTAATCCTGTTCCAGAAGAAAAGAGTACATTTTCAAGCTTAATTTCATCTCCAATAACCAGAGATCCGATGAAATTGTGATCTTTAGTGTCATACTCACCTTTCATTGATACCTCTATAATTTTTTCTGTTTCGCTTCCATATATAAATGCTGCATTTTTGATATTAATCTCTTTCTTAGAATCGGTACAACTTATGAGTGTAAGAGACCAAATAACTATAATAAGAGTTTTAAGCAAAGGACTGTTTTTCATTAAATTTCACCTTCCTTTTTTTGAAGAGAGAGAGCCAAGAGTCACCTCCTAGCCCTCTCTAAATAAATTCTAGAATGGGAAATATGGGGTTACTTTAACAATAGCACCATAGTTATATGAATAATATAATGGAGAGGTGGTGCTTTTTGCTAAAGATGTAAGTTTAGCTGTATCATAAAAATATTCTGCAGCTTGCCCTGATATTTGGCCTATATTTAAATTTGATGGTGTGTAACGAACAGTGCCTTTGTAATAAACAACGTTTAACTGAGCGGATGTATTTTTCTTTGTTGAAGTTGCCATAGGTTCCCAGATACCGTTTCTATACACTTCGACTACCCTGGTAATTATTACGTAATCGAGAAGAGAGCGTGTGATGGTACTGTTATATGATGTATATTCAGGCGGGTTGACAACAAGACCAAGAACTGACTGGAAAATACCCACATATGGATGGGTCATACCCACGGCAAACTCAAACGCCTTCTTTGCTAAAACTTGCAGATCTCCAGCCGTATCATTATACACCGTTTGTGCACCATAGGTTAATTTGTCAGTTATTCTTGTATCACCTGACACTGCTCTACTACCTATTTCTGGATTGCCGTTAGGATATACTGTCTCGCTATAAACAACATAATCTTTAAGTAAATCTTGATTTTGTAGAGAGCGTTGAGTAGGATTCAATTCCATCGATTTACTTAACTCTTCTTCGTATTTATTGATATCTAATGCCTTGCCTTCTTTAAGCGCTTTCTCTTTAATGTATTCGAAAGAAACTGTACTAGATCCTGTCATAGAATCAATTTGATCTGTCTTATCTTGAGCTGCATAAACGGGGGCTCCACTAATCACAACACTTAGAGCTAAAAAAGGAACTGCAAATAACTTAACAACCTTGCCAAAGTTCTTTTTCATGATTTGCCACCTCCAGGGAATATTAGCATTTGTTTACAAATACTAACATTAGTATATTAGTATTGCTAGATTTTGTAAAAAGATAGATTCAATTAGTGTAGCAATAGCTAACTTTTTGTCGAAGTTGTTTAACTCGATAATATAGTTGCTAATATACAAGAAGGAGAAGGAGATCAAATTATAGATCGGAAACCATTTCCGAATTTCATTTATGTTTTCTGATCGTTTGTCTAGTTTGATTGAGTATATTCTTTACGACTTTGGAGTTCAAGCAAAGAAAAAAGAGCAATATGGAGAAAGAAGGTTAATACGCAGTACGAAGATACCTCGCCATAAATCTTGGCAGGATATTGGCAGGAAGTTGGCAGGGAATTAGGAGATAAGCGATATATAATGTAATTGTGGGTAAATGAGATTGGACACCAAAGAGATATGAATATCTCAACTCTAAAGCGGTCAAGCCAGTGATGAAGAGGCTTGTAACCGACTTAATATGCCGTTGGTGAAATTCCAATCCATTCCCTACAACCTATCGATATATTGTGCTAATACATTGAATAGGGGATGATATAAGATGTGGTGGCGGAATAGGTAGACGCTAAATAAACTCGGCCCAAGACTCAGACGGAGTAATCATGCATCGGGTCATAATCAAGGTGTGCATGATATGCAAGGTGCAAATCCTTGCCCACATAAACAGATAAGGCATCAGGTCTATGGACTTGGTGCCTTTTGTTATTACAAATGTTATTATCTATGCGAGGTGATACGTATGAAATTGTATTTAGTAATTAGAGAACACTACGCATATGATGAATATGAATCAGTAATCGTTAGAGCGGAAGATGAAAATAGAGCATTAGAGATAGCTATGAAATTAAGTGATGACTTTAGTGATGAATACACAACAGTTAAAGAGGTACAGGTAGATGGTGAAGAAGGTGTGATACATAAAAATTTTAATGCTGGATAATGAATAAATAGGACACATCAAGCGCTCACATTGTGGGTGCTTTTTTTATATTACATAAAGGATGGTGATAGACATGAACGTACAGGAGAAGATGAAGAAACTAAACATACAACCTGTTAACGAAAAAGTGTATCTACAACATCTAAGACAATGGGAATTACTAGGGCAAGACATGAGTGAACAAAAGTATTACAAAATGTATGGGGACACACCAATGTTTTACTCTGATGACTACTTAAATAAACATTCGATTGATGCATTGCTTAAAGACAACAAGAGAAGTCGTGAGATGCTAAATCCAACACTTATAGCTAAACTACTAAGCAAGTGTGACGCATGGTGGTTTAGGTTCAGATATATGAAGCAATAGACATCAGTTCAATCCACAGCACGTCATGTGCAGAAAGGATTAAGGTGATCAAACTATCTGCGTTAGTCACTCGCTTATGTGACTGGATATAAGAAAGGATGGTGAAATGAAGTGGAAGCTGAACAATTAATGGCTAACGTCAGAATCAAAGTAACTCTTAGATATCGTATATGTAGAAGGTTACTATTATGCCTAATGAAGTGCGACATCATCGGTGTGGATAAAGGGATTGCGATTCACAAGAAGTTACTCGATCGTTCGATGAGCTTTAAGGTAGGGGATATTGAATGGCAAGCGGTACAAGGGAAGGAAGGGTGATCATGAGCAACCCACAAACAACAACATGTGATGCAGGATGTAACCAACAGTTCACAGTAGATCAATTCACAACTGAACGGATAGGTAACGGAGTAGACAAGATATACTTTGCCTGCACTCATTGCAATCACAAGTATGCAGCGTTCTATTCTGACATTGGGGTAAGGCGGTTACAGGCTAAGATCAGGAGAGTGCAACAGAAGTTCGCCAATCCTCATGCTGATCATGCTAAGGCAGCAAGGCAGGAAACTGAGATACAACAGCAGATCAAAGAACGAATGGATGCGTTGAGGTTAAAGGTTGAGGGAGAAGGTGGGCTTAATGGATAATGCTGATCAACGTAGACTGAAAGATATAGAGAGTGTTACAAGTGCGTGGATAGGTGGATACACAAACAGCACTGGCGCTATGCATGAAGTTAATAAGATCATGTCCAGAAAGTATATAGAAGCATCCAACGTACAATGTGTGAACATGGATAACGGAAAGACAATCAACATTGGAACAGCGTTGTTAGAGTTCAGGCGATAGCGAAAGGGTGATCCCAATGGATAACATATACACCACAGAGGATGATACACGGAAGAACATGTCTCTATGGAATGCAAGGAAGGGATATGTGCCAGAACTTAGAACGGTTACCTTATATAACGATGGGATTCCAATAGTGATAATGGAGTTGGAGGAGTGATTAATGTGAAGGGTGACATATTGTTTAGATGCGTTGATAAGCATAGGTTTATCGTGAGCCGTGAGGATATACGCATTGGAGTAGATGGACTGGCCTGTATTGAGTGTGGCAAGTGGTGCTATGCAATAGGAAGCGCTGATTTGTATCTAAATGAAGGAGTGAAGAGATATACAAGAAGCAAGACCAAAGATCCACTACTAACCATAACTGTACAAGACATAGACAGCGTACCTGTTGTTACATACAAAGGGGAAGACATACAAGGTAAGGTATCAATCTCCTATGAATGGTTAACACGTGACGACACAGGGGATGGCATACACAACGCATGCATCAAGCACATAGACAAGTATGTAGGATCCATTGGAGAGATTACATTCAATAGGGAAGTAACAAAGTAGTATGAGGCGATAGCGTGGCTGAATACAAAACTCTAGAACAAAAGAAGAAGTTCTACAATGGAGCAGAATGGACAGGCAAGGATGGTATAAGACATCAAGCATTGAAGAGAGACAACTATGAATGCCAAGAGTGTAAGAAGCTTGGACAGATACATCTAGACTCAGAAAAGGTTGATGGAGAACGTAAGAGCATTGAATTAAATGTACATCACATCAAGGAGATAGAAGATCACCCAGAGTTGGCATTGGTGTTGGATAACACAATTACTCTATGTTTATACCATCACAACGTTGTACATGGTCGAGTACCTGAAGACAGTCAAGGAAAATGGATGGATGAAAAATGGTAACACCCCCCGTCAAAATATTTCAACGATTATGAAAAATCTAAATGACCGGGGAGGGGTGTTCTGTCGAGTTTTTTTGAAGTTATTGCGCGATAGGGGGGGTAGGGATGGATGAGAAGAAGATCAAAGCGTTAAAGAGTGAGCTGCTTAAGCGGATCGATAAAAAGAAAAAAGTACAACTTGAGAAGATTGACCGCTATATTAACTTGGTTGAAATTTACTATTCACTTGATGGCGCTATCAAAGACCACGGCATTATGATCACGACAATTAACGGATCTCAGGAATTCACCAAACCGAATCCAGCTATCGCCGAAAAGAATAAGGTTAACAGTTCGTTGATTGCTCTCGGTAAAGATTTGGGCTTGGATGTTCCTATTGGCAGTGGTGAAATAAACACCAACGGATCAGATAAAAGTAAAAGCGATTTGATCTAGCATGTTAAAACAGAAGTATGTAGATGGCTATATCGCTCTTTATCGAGAGGGCAAAGTTAAGTTTAATGAAGAACGTGTTCTATTAATTGATTACCTTGAACGAGATGTGCTATCTCGTGACGATCTATATTTCGATAACGAAATGATTGAGAACTGTATCAAGTTTGCTGAAAAGTGGTATTTCCCACTGCAGCCATTCCAAAAGTTCTTAATTGCTTTCGTTTTTTTGTTTTTCAAAGACAATAGTCGGGTGTTTTACCGTAAATTTCTTTGGATGATGGGGCGAGGTGGAGGTAAGAACGGGCTTATTACGGTTGTATGTCATTTCTTGATAAGTGAACTACATGGCATACGAGAGTACAACATATCCGTCATTGCTAACTCAGAAGAACAAGCTAAGACATCTGTTGAAGAAGCTGCAAAAACCATCAAGCGCGAACCCACACTTCTAAAACATTTTAAACCTACAGCAATGCAAGTGCTGTCCAAAATAACGGACAGCATTTTTAAATTCCGTACTTCAAACGGAAACACGAAGGATGGCTTGCGTGACGGTGCTGTAGTGTTTGATGAAATTCACTATTTTGAAACCAACAAAGACGTGCGAGTTCATATTTCGGGTTTAGGTAAGAAAAAGAATCCGCGAGAGTTTTATATCGGTACGGATGGATACGTGCGTGAAGGTTTCTTGGACAAGTTCAAGGAAAAAGCTCAGAAGGTATTAAAAGGCGAAGCTCGTTCCAACGCTGTTTTTCCTTTTATCTGCAAACTGAACAATGAGAATGAAGTGGACGATCCGGACAATTGGGAACTCTCTAACCCGATGTTAAGTGAGCCGCGAAATGAATATGCACAAGGCTTATTCGACACCATTAAAGAAGAATATGAAGATTTAGCAGATGATCCATCCAACCGTGAAGAGTTTATGACTAAACGGATGAACTTGCCATTGACTGACTTGGAACGATCGGTTGCCAAGTGGGAAGAAATCTCCGGCACGAATCAACCTCTTCCTAACCTTGAAGGTAAAGAGTGTATTGGGTGTATCGACTTTGCTCAGATCAGGGACTTTGCTTCAGTTGGGTTGGTATTTAAGCATGACGGAAAAGTACCTTTCATTTCTCATTCCTACACAAGAAAGGAGTTCGTCGATAAATACTACGGTTACTCCATGAGGGAAGTAGAGAAGACGCAAAAGTTTGCTCCTATCCGAGAATGGGAAAGCAAAGGCTTGTTGACCGTCTTGGATGAGGAAATGATCAATATGGAACACATTGTCAATTGGTTTGTCACCATGAGATTGAAATATTACATCACGAAAATTATAGGCGATAACTACCGGATGGAAATGCTAAAACCTATGCTTGAAGCTGTTGGTTTTGAGGTTGAAGTGATCCGAAGACCAGAAGCGATTCACGGGCTATTAGCACCTCGTGTGGAGATGTATTTTTCTAAGGGTATGTTTGTGTGGGGGGATAACCCATTAATGCGCTGGTACACCAATAATGTACTGGTAACAATCAAAAGAGACGGAAATAAGGTGTACGGCAAGAAGGAGCCGATACGAAGGAAAACAGATGGTTTCCAAGCATTGGTTTGCGGACTGTATCGAATTGAAGAGCTGAGCGAGGACACTTTAGAGGACGCACTAGGAGCGCTTGAACTATTGAACTTCTAAAGAGGGGGTGAATAAGAGAATGGGTTTTCTGGATGGCGTTTGGAAACGTAACAGTGAGATAAGCAATAATTACGATCTTGACTTGCTTGACGAAGTTTCAACTCGTGATTATCTCAAAAAGATCGCGCTTGAAACGAACATCAATTTCATTGGTCGAACGATTAGTCAATGTGAATTCAGAATCATGCAGGATAAGAAACGAATTAAGAACGATTGGGATTATTTATTGAATGTCAGACCTAACACAGATCAATCTTCCGCAGACTTTTGGCAACGATTCGTATACAGGTTGATCGATGACAATGAAGTGCTTGTAATACTGACAGATGACAACAATTTACTAATTGCTGATAGTTACTACCGTGAGGAATTTGCAGTATATCCCGATATCTTCAAGGATGTAGTTGTGAAGAATTATAGGTTCACCCGATCCTTTAGGATGGATGAGGTCATATATCTGACGTACAACAATGAGAAGTTGTCACAATTCTTGAATAGTGCTTTTGAGGACTACTCAGACCTATTTACGCGAATGATGGAATCGCAAAAACTGAGCAATCAGGTCCGCGGTGTTGTTAGTCTTGATGCAACGCAATCACTAGACGAAGGAAACATGGCCAAACTTCAAAAATTCATTGATAAATTATTTACGGCTTTCAAGAAAAACGCAGTGGCTCTAGTTCCTAAACTTAAAGGATTCGAGTACACCGAAGTAAACGACGGGTCAAACAACGGCAAGTCAGTGGATGAACTGACGAAGTTGAAACGTGATTTAACCAATGATGTAGCGAATATCTTAGGCATCCCAAATAGCTTGATCCATGGGGATATGGCAGAGTACGAAACGGCTATAAAGGCTTATATCAAATTTTGTGCAGCTCCACTGATCAAGAAAATTAAAGATGAATTAAACGCTAAAATCATTGAAAAATCGGAATATTTAAAAGGAAAGCGCATCGAAGTTCGCGGTGTAGCTGAATTAAATCCACTTGAGGTCGCTGTAGCAGTGGACAAGTTAGTCGGCAGCGGAACTTTTAGCGGCAATGATATCCGATTCATGTTGGGGTATGAACGAGTGGAGAATCCAGCATTGGATGAATATGTGTTAACGAAGAACTATGAAAGAGCTTCGAAAGGGGGTGAAGAAGAGAATGCGTAATATGACGAAGCAAGATTTTTTCAAATCGTTTAAGAATCAGACGTATGTTAATCAACTAGAAAAGATTGAACGCAAGTTCGAATCACGTCACATTGAAGCTACGAACACAACTGAGTTAACAATCTATGGTGTTATCGGTAATTCGTGGTGGGAGGATTCGATATCAGCTACCGATATTGACGAAGCGTTGAAAAATACTACAGGCGATATTTTGATTCACCTAAATTCTCCTGGGGGCGATGCAACAGACGGTATAGCGATCTTCAATCGCTTAATTAACCATAAAGAAAAACATAACGCCAAAGTTACTATTCGTGTTGATGGTTGGGCTTGTTCTGCCGCTTCATTATTCCCTCTTGCTGCTGATGAGGTGGTTATGGGACTTGGTTCTATGATTATGATTCATGAAGCATCTACTGTCGTTTGGGGAACTAAGCGAGACATGAGAAAAGAAGCAGATGTACTCGAGCAACTAGAAGAAGGAATCATCGACATCTACATGACTAAAGCAAATGTTAGTCGTGAAGAAATCCGTAAAATGGTTGATGACGAAACATGGTTCAGCGCACAAAAGGCGATTGAAAATGGTTTCGCCACCTCGACTGCTGCGAGCAACAAAGATGATGAGATTGCCCAACTAAAAACGCAACTAACTAGTTTACAAACTGAATTTGAACAGCACAAAAACCAAAATCAAGAACCAGCGCCCGCACCACTTAACACGGTGAAAAAGCGTAGGGTTCTTTTTTAATTAAAATTAATGGAGGTCATGGAAAATGACAATAAAATTAAACCAACACACAGATGCTTACGAAACAGCAAAGTTGAACTATGCAAACGTAGTGAAAAACGAAGTTTCAACGCCGGAAGAAGTAGAAAAAGCGTGGGTAGCGATGCAGGATTCGCTTGTAACATCACTGACAACACAAATCACGAATCAAGTAGCTAATGCAAATTTTGATAATGTGGTACTGGCCAATCGTGGCGCAAATGTTTTAACAGCAGAAGAGAGCAAATTTTACAACTCAGTAGTGCAATCTGAAGGATTTAAAGACGATTTAATATTGCCAGAAACAATCGTTGAGCGTATCTATGAGGACCTAACTACTGAGCATCCTTTGCTATCAGTTATTAACTTCCAAAACCTCGGCACTATAACATTAACGGCCATCACGTCTGAGTATGAAGGTGCTGCTGTTTGGGGTCCTATCTTCGGTGACATTAAAGGTCAACTTGACGCTGCATTCAAACAAGAAAGTATTGCACAATCTAAACTTACAGCCTTTGTGGTGCTTCCGAAAGACCTTAAAAAGTTTGGTCCTAAATGGATCGAGGCTTACGTACGTGCACAAATCACCGAGACATATGCTGTTGCACTTGAAAGTGCGGTAATCAACGGAGCTGGTCCAGTGAAACACCAGCCAATTGGTTTGATTCGCGACTTGGCTGCCGCTGTTGATCCAACGAATGGTCATGCTAAAAAAGTTGCTGCAGGAGTAATGACATTAGCGAATGATGCAAAAATCATTGAAGAATTTGCTGAAATCGGTGAATTGTTATCAATTAAACAAAATGGAAAGCCATTGAATGTAGATGGAAAAATCGTACTACTGATTAATCCTTCCGATTCATGGAAAGTTCGGGCTAAATTCACCACGCGAAATGCCGCAGGAGCTTATATCACAAACGTGCCATTCGATTTCACTATTATTCCTTCTGTATTCGCAACTGCTGGTGAAGTGGTGGCGTTCGTAAAAGATCGTTACGATGCATACCGCGGAGGCGGTGTAGAGGTTACTGAATACAAAGAGACGTTAGCACTTGAAGATTGCAACGTTCATATTGCAAAGACGTTCGCATTCGGTAAACCTCGTGATAATAAAGTCGTTGCTATCTATACGTTAAACATAACTACAGATACCCCTTAATTATGGGGTGTCTTATTTCTAGGAGGTGATGATCATGTACAAAGTAGTACGTAGGTTCAGGGAGAAAAACCATGATGGGTACGTTTATAACGTTGGAGATGATTACCCAAAACAAGGTGAAAAGGCTACTAAAGCACGTCTTGACGAATTGTCTACCAAGAACAATAAATACGAAGAAATTTATATCGAGGAAGTAAAAAAAGTCCCAAAAGTGAAGGAGTGATTTAGATGACTGAAATCACTCCAGCAATCGTTAAGGAATTTGAGGACCGTATGCACTTAGATGGTGACGAGGGTGAAAACCTATTACGAATCCTTAAAGCTTCAAACGAGGATCTAACTAGGATTTGTGGAGACTACGACATTCAAACTCACGAAGTATTCAAAGAGCTTGTTTTTGAACGTTCGCGCTATGCCTACAACGACGCACTAGAATACTTTTATACGAACTTCCTGACTCAAATCAACAATCTGAACCTAGGAAAAGCACTTGAATCTAACGTGGCAGAAGGTGAGCCGAATGCAACCACACAGGTATAAGCCTAAATTGAATGCCGGAAAGCTGAACAGACGAATCACAATCCAAAAAAAAGGCCTTTCCGAGGATGCAGCGGGGTATCCAATAACCAACCCGCCATGGGAAGAAGTTGCTACCGTATGGGCTTCACGCGAACCATTACGAGGACGTGAATTCTTTGAGGCCGCTGCTGCTCAAGCTGAAAAAACGGTGCGATATAAAATCCGTTACCGAGCAGGGATTACCTCTGACATGCGCCTTCTCGACCTGAAGGACAATCGGATCTACGAGATAACAGTACCGTTAGATGATGTATTTGATGACCGAACAGAAACACACCTAATGGCTATAGAGGTAACCAATGGGTAGCGGCGTTGAATTACAAGGTGTTGATCAAATGCTTGAGTCCATCCGTAGAAAGATGAATTCAGGCATTTTTCGTTTGGAGAATCAAGGATTGCGTGAAGGTGGGGAAATCTTCGCTGAGGGACAACGAGAAAAGGTTTCTGTTAGTTCAATTGACCATCTCCATATGAGGGATGACATTAATGTTAGCCCTGTAAGGCGAGAGGATGGACTACGATTTGTAACAATCGGTCCAGGCAATAAGACGAAATGGAGAGCTCACTTTGACGAGTATGGAACGAAGAACCATTCAGCCCGTCCCTTCATTTACCCAAGCTTCCATGAAAACAAAAGTCGCGTATCCCAATTCCTTTCGGCAGAATTTAGAAAGGGGATGCAGTAATGTTAATTGATCTTAAACCCACCATAACGCAAGCGCTGAGAAATAATTCGGCGCTTGTTTTGCTGTTGGGCGGTAAATATGTTTGGCCTGAAGTATCACCGGATGCATTAAAGCTTACTTACATTACATTTTTTGAACTCGTCAACTTTGACAAACTTTATGCAAGTGATGTTGCGCTAAATAGCGAGATCCATTTCCAAGTTGACATATGGACACCAGGTAACACTGGACCCATCGCTCAAGAGGTCAATAAAACCATGGAAGAAATCGGATTCACACGTTCCGGTTCTAATGACCTGTTCGAAAAAGAAACAAAAACGTACCACAAAGTTTTACGATACAAAACTATAAAATATGGGAGTTGATTGATTTGCCAAGACAAAACATAGCTACGCCAGTCGGTTTACAAGATATTTATTATGCCCTTCTAATTAAAGATGACAAAACAGGGGCCACATACGGAACACCAAAATTAATGTTACCTGCGATAACTGCAAATGTTACCCCATCAGTGAATTCAGCAACACTATTTGGGAATGACGGACCTATCCTTACAACTAATGCGCTTGGCGAAATAGCTGTCGCTATTGGAGTAGCTGATATTCCATTCGCTACACAAGCTGAGTTGTTAGGATCAACGCTAAGTGCTAACGGATTGTTGGTCGATAATGCTGATGACCAAGCACCAGAGGTTGCACTAGGTTACAGAATAAGCATGTCAGATGGGACGTTCCTTTACACTTGGTTGCTCAAAGGTAAATTTAGTTTGCCGAGTTCTGAAGCGAAGACAAAGGAAGGGACACCAACATACCAAACACCAACGATCAATGGTGTCTTCTTGAAACGTTTATTCGATGGTAATTGGAGATTTCGTGCTGATAGTGCTGACGTTGCAAGCGCATCTCTGATTGCATCGTGGTTTACTACGGTACCTTCTGAAATCCCAAACCCTTAACGGCTTTCCTATCTCCACTGCAACCGATCTCTATCTAATCTACTTGCAGGGAAGCCGTATCAAACAACCAAGGCGGCTATATACGCCGCCTAATATTTAGGGAGGGGATAAGATGTCAGGTGAAACTGAATCATTAGTGAAAACAAAGGATGGCACAATAGCTCCACAGTACTACGATATAGCAACTAATAAATATAACTACGCACAGGGCAGGGATGGAGCTCCTTTTGTAACCCCTGTAGGCAGTCACCAGTTAAAACATGGACTAGTGAGCGTTGCCGCTGCGGGTACCGCCGTACAACTACCAACCTTACCATGTCGTGAGGTAACGATCATCGCTAAGGATATAAACACCGGTGATATTTTTATTGGTGGAACAGGCGTGCTCTCAACTTCGTACGGTGCAAAGCTTAAAGCAGACAGCGCGATAACTCTCACTGTAAACAACGCGAATTTAATATTCATCAATGCATCAGTTGGTGGTGAAGGAATCTCGTATATCGCAACTTAATTAGGAGGGAAGGCGATTAATAATGAGCAGATATACGTCAGTCCCACTCCGAGGGTTAGTTACACCGCGAAACGAAATTACTACAAGCCCGCGAATACGCCAAATTGTCGAAGCTAAGAACCTAGTTCTTAATAGCGGGTTTGGTGGGAGTTATGACGATACACAAGTAGGGGCAACCGGTGGAAGATGTGTTAAATTTGTACTTCATGCAACGGGCAACAGTAAGGCTACTTACGGAGGTACAACAGGTAAAGTCATCGAGAATCTTCTTGGTAATAAGGCGGGACAGTACACAGTGAGATGTAGGCTGAAAAAGTCCGGATCTACAGATCTAAGTTACAAAAATTTTGCAATTGTCGTTCAAAACGTTGACCCCTTTAAGGTATCAAAAGATAGCGCGGTAGAAGCAGTATTACAGCTTTCAGCTGGACAAATATCTACTGATTGGGCATGGTATGAAGTCCATTTTTACTGGGATGGTATCCAACCAATCGAGCTATGGACAGGCAAGACACCCGGGGGAGATCCGGCAGCAATCTTTTGGGAAGACCAAGTCGTATTTGTTAGCGCGGATGGGGTGGAGAAAAACGTTCAAATCCTCGAAACATCGGCAACATTGGACATATCTGGTGACAACAGTATTAGAATCCGTAAGTCACACTCTCCCATTAGTGCAATCGACACTGGCAAGACTGGCGATATCTGTTGGGATGCAAACTTTATTTATGTTTGCATTGCAGATAACACTTGGAAGAGATCACCTTTAACGACATGGTAACACCACAGGGAGTCGATTATATCGACTCTCTTTTTAATGCTTGGAGGGCTGAATAATGAAAGCCGAGAAAACCCCAATTGAATTAAACGGAACTAAACATCTGCTATTTGACCTCAGTTCATTCTATGAATTTGACAAAACATACGGATCAATCAACAAAGCCATGCAAGCACTCCACTTTAACGATGATAATATTCCTCACATTTTACAACTCGGGCTAGCTCATGAAGAGGTAGTGCCGATTGAAAACTTAGAATTGTTAGTCGATCTAACCAACAGAGATACATTAAAAAAACAGATATTACAGGCTCTAGAACTAGCGTTGCCTGATCCTGATAAACATAAAAACAAAGTAGCGACTAATACCGAAGCAGATAAAGGCTTGGATTGGGATTGGCTCTACTATATCGGAACCGTACTCTTGGAGATGCAAGAGACGGTTTTTTGGTGTTGTACGTTAAGAAAATTGATCTCCTTATGGGCAGTACATAAACGATATAACGGTTTGGACAAAGCGGATGAAGAGCAAGCGACTGCTTCGGATGACTTCATAAGAAATTACATGTGACGAGGGGGTGAGAATTAAAAATGGCTGATGAAATTGAAGTATCCAATCTGGTCACCAAACTATCGATTGATGATTCGGGCGTAGAACAATCGATGGCTAAACTCGGGCGGCAGATGAGAGTCGTACAATCGGAGTTTCAGGCGGCATCTTCTAAGTTAGGAGATCATGCAAGCTCTCAAGATGTTCTTAAGACAAAGACAGACGGACTAAATAAACAGATGGATATCCAAGCGAAGGTGATCCTAAGTCTTAAAAAACAGCATGAAGAAGCCGCCACAGCAAAGGGTAAGGATGCAAGAGAGACCCAAAACCTTGAAACCAAGCTGAACAAGGCAGTTGCTCAGTACAACAAGATGGATACCGAGTTAAAGAAGACTACCGCAGAGCTAGGCAAGATGGACACCAAACTGAAAAGTACTACCGTCGAGGTAGACAAACAAACGACAGCATGGCAAAAAGCTTCAACTGCATTAGATGCGGCTGCCAAGAAAATGGAATCAGCAGGTCAGAAAATGTCCTCGGCGGGGCAAAGCTTGGCTCTCGGGGTGACAGTTCCCTTAGTTGCAGCGGGTACTGCATCAGTTAAATCCAGTATAGACTTTGAAACTTCCATGGCATCCTTTAGAAAGACGGTAGATGCAACGGAAAAAGAATTCAAACAGTTTGAAACAAGTATTCGTGACATGTCCAAACAAATGCCAGCAAGTGCAACGGCAATCGCAGAAGTAGGCGCGGCGGCTGGTCAATTGGGTGTCAAAAACGAAGCCATCATGGGCTTTACTCGCACTATGGTAGACCTAGGCGTTGCAACTAATATGAGCGCTGATCAGGCGGCTACGTCACTAGCTCGATTAGCCAACATCACTCAGATGCCGCAAAGTGAATTTGATAAGCTTGGGTCCACAATTGTAGCGCTCGGTAACAACCTTGCCACAACTGAAGCTGAAATTACCGAAATGGCTTTAAGGCTTGCAGGGGCGGGTAAACAGGTCGGATTGACAGAAGCTGAGATACTTTCGTTTGCAGGGGCATTGTCTTCTGTGGGTATCGAAGCTGAATCAGGTGGGTCGTCATTCTCGCGGGTTATGATAGATATGGCACAGGCGGCGGTGAATGGCGGTAAGGACTTAAACAACTTCGCCGCAGTAGCTGGCATGTCTGCAAAACAATTTAAAGAGTTATTCCAGAAGGACGCGGCGGGCGCATTGACCTCATTTATTGAGGGCTTAGGTCGAATGTCCAAGGCGGGAGAAAATACCTTTGGAGTCCTTGATGCATTGGGCTTATCTGAAATTCGTGTGCGTGACGCCTTGCTTCGTGCTTCTGGTGCGGGGGATTTGTTTAGAACTAGCTTAGAACTCGGTTCAAAGGCATGGGAAGACAACACAGCACTCACTAAAGAAGCGACTACTAGATACGAAACAACAGCGTCACAACTCAAGATACTAGGCAATCGAATAACAGATGCAGCTATAACATTGGGTGACGCTCTTGTACCTGCATTAATGTCTGCTCTTGATGCTTTAGAACCAATGTTAAAATCAGTCGAGGAAGGTGCTGAATGGTTCGCGGCTCTTGATCCTGAAATGCAAAAGACTGTGCTTACAATGCTTGCAGTGGCGGCGGCAGCCGGTCCTTTGTTAATTGTCACAGGAAAACTAATCACTAGCTTTGCGGCGCTCATACCTGTTATTAAAGGCCTTGCTGTTGCGGCGATATGGCTGACGACAACACCGTTCGGCTTAATTATCACAGGCGCAATCGCTGTAACTGCGGCATTCTTTGCGATACAGCACAGTATGGAAGAGTCGAAGCAAGCCGCAGAGGACTTAGCCCAAGCGCAGTTGGATTTACAGGAAGTACAAGAAAATGGAATATCTCGCAGTGAAGTAGAAGCCGCACAAGAAAAGATAGACAAAATTAAAGAGTTAACTGAAACGTATCAGAAACTTATTGATGTTGCTTCCGCTTCTGATGGGGCTAAAATGGGGAACAACATGGGTGCTCTATACGGTGCGGCTGATCAATTAGACGTTAAGCTAGAGGATTTAGAAAAAACAGCTAATGAATTCGGGGTTACGCTAGAGTTCGTTGATGATTCCGGCAAGTTAACAACAAAGTCCATGAAAGAACTCAAAGACGCAACTGCTATTTACACCAAAGCCATTAAAGATGCAAATAAAGAGACGACATCCGAATTAAATGATAAAGCTAAAACAATTGCTATCCGAAATCAAGAACTCAACGGCATTGGGAACCTAATAAAAACATATGGATCTGCTAAAAAAGGTTCAAACGATTGGACCGCCGCTCAGAAAGAATTACTAAATCAGTTCCCACAGTTTGCTACGGCAACAGGTATTAACATTGAAGCAGTAAAAGGATTAGTGCTGATCAAGCAACAAGAACTTGCGGTTGAATGGGCAAGTATCCAAGCCAAAGCAACGGCTGCTGTGCAGGAAAAAAATACGGCTATCGTTAAACAAGAAGCGGCTATAAAAATTGCAATAGCTATCGCGACTATCACAGGTGCGGGTGGGCTTGCTGAAGTAGCTGTAAGGCGAATGAACGACGAACTCACTCGCCTACGCGGGGAGGCTGCAAGCTTACAAGCTCTCGCCAGCATGAAGCCAGGAGACATAGTAATACCTACGGTCAATGTAGCGCCTGTAAAAATAGATACAGGAACAAAGCCAAAGACAAAAACACCAAAAGCGGCAGCATATCAAAACAAAGCTCTTGATGAAGCCTACAAGCAACTCGAACACCTCAGAGCACTTGATCAACTCACAGATGAACAGGAATTAAAATCATTAGAAACAATCAAATCTAAGTATGTTAAAACAGCAGAAGAAAAGATGGCCATCGAAGAAAAGATATACAGCGTTAAAAAAGCTTTAGGCGACGCATCACTTGAAAAAGCTTTGAAGGATTATGAACGATCCAAAGAAGCTGGCAAGCTTACGGAAGTTGAAGAAGTCGCTCGTCTACAACGGATTAAAAAGCTTTATGCGAATTCGGCTGATGAACGTGCCGACATGGACGATAAAATCTATGAAGCACAGAAACGTGTGATTGAAGCTGAGAAACAGTTTCGTATTGATGTTGTTAAATACACCAGTCAACAGTTGCAAGCCGCATACGAGGATCGTGTGGTGCGTGAGAAGTTATCTGATGAAGAAGCTTTTAAGTTAAAGGACAAACTTTACAACGAACAGATTTATATTAACAAGAATTACCTTCAAAAAGTCCTTGCGGACACCAAATATACAGCAGCTGAAAAAAAGGTTATTGAAAGAGAAACCACCGAAGAGATCAGACAACAGACCAACGAACGTATGCAGCTACAAAGGGACTATGCCGAAGAAGTTAGAAAGTCACAGATCGATTCGATTAACGACCTATCCAAAGGCATTCAGGATGCTTTGAAGGCTAAATATCAGGCAGAGAAAGCGGCGGCAGAGGAAAGTATAAAAGCTTCACAGAGTGCCAATGAGGAATGGAAGAGAAGCCAGTTAGACAGCATTAAAACCGTTTACGACGCCCGTACTAAAGCGGCACAAGAAGCGGCTGATGCTGAAATCAAGGCAATCAATTCCGTTTACAATGCTCAGATGGAAGCAATCCAAAAGCAACTGGACGCAATGGACCAGACGGAGAAACAGAAGAGCCGAGAAGAACTAGATGCAGACGACAAGAAGAAGATAGATCGCCTGAAAGCAAAGATTGAATACGAACCAGATGACTTCAACCGCGCTCAACTTGAAAAACAATTGAATACCGTTATTGCCGAGCAAAACGAGCGACATAGACAAGAGGAACTAGCAGATAAAAAGGACGCACTCAAAGAAGAACAACAGGTTTTAAAAGATAAACTCTCTGAAGAAACGCAAGCCATAAAGGATCAGTTAGTGATCAAGAAAGAGATTATGGCAGAAGAGTATGAAGCGCAGCAGTTAAACATTAACGCCATCTACGCAAGTCAGAAGGCTTCACTTGATCAACAATTATTAGATTCCCAATTGCACTATGCGGCTCTCTTAGAAGCCAAGGCGTTACAAGCCGAGGCAGAAAAAATGATCATACAGAATCAGCAAGAAGAAATATTGAAGTTGCTTGAGAAGTTCGGTGATGGGTACCAAGCCGCCGGACAAACTCTAGGAGAAAAGATGGTTGCAGGCTTTAAACCGAAGGTAGATGAAATGTCATCTATGATTGCCGGATTGATCTCTCAGATTGATTCAGCTAGATCAGCGGTACTACAGACCATGGCACTGGCAGCATCAGCAACAGCAGCTACATCTGCTTCATCTAGTGGAGGATCAACAAGTGGTGCAAGTAAAACATCCGTCAACATCACCATTAATACACCAGTTACATCACCAAGTGCAGTTGCCAAGGCTGGCGTAAAAGCAGCACAAAAGTTAGCAGGATTCTAGGAGGTGTCGAATTGCAAATAGCCACATTTACAAACACTCGAGGCGAATCGGTTGTGTTCGACTCCTTCGGGCCTTTTGTGTTGCAAAAAATAGACGGAACGGCGAATGTTTCCACAGAAATAAAGAGTACCAAATCACCATATCAGGATGGTAGCAGTTTTGCGGGAGCGCAATTGGATGACCGTGATATCCCAATCCAAGGATTTATTAATTCAATTAGCCAACAGGAACTTTATGAACGTCGCCGTGAGCTCACTCGGATCCTTAACCCTAAACTTGGTCCTGGAAAACTGGTGTATGAAAATTCATTCAGGAGCTATGCAATAGACGCGATAGCTCTTGAAGGTCCTGTATTCGGGGAACGTTTTGTTCACGCTAATCTGTTTGTAATCAACTTTATCGCCAATGATCCATATTGGAGGGATATTGAAACAGCAACCAAGGCATTGCGTGCTGAGGTAGGAGGGTTAACTTTTCCTTTACGCCTTCCAACGCGATTTGCCCTTGCGTCTTATCGGGGTGTATTTCATAACACAGGAGACGTTGAAACGCCTGTAGAGATCCGCTATAAAGGCCCAGCAACAAACCCTATTGTAACTAACGAGACGACAGGAGAATTCATAAAAGTTAATTGTGAATTGTTAGCTACTGACACTTTGTTTATAACTACAGAACGCGGAAACAAACGAGTAGAAATATTAAACGCCGATGGGTCTAAAAAAAATGTATTCCACTGGATCGATTTAGGCAGTACATTTTTTCAACTCAAAATAGGCGAAAACATCCTACGTTATGGAAGTAGTCAAGACTCAGACCAATTACCAGCCACTGTAACTATGTCTTGGAGTAATCGGTTCTTAGGAGGGTGATAAATTGGGAGCTCCATCAGTTCGAATATTAGACACGAATTTTAATTTACATGGTGAAATAGACAACTGTGAAAGCTTGCAGTTAAAGCGAAGGTTTTACCGTCCTGGAGAATTCGAAATGCACATTGCATTAGGAAAACAAAGCGTGGATCAATTGATAAAAGAACGCGTCATTGTCGTAAATAATCAACCGCACAAGTCAGGTTTAATCATGAGTAGGCAAATCATAGAGGATAACGGCATTGAAACACTCATCATCAAAGGTCCTACGCTTGGAGGTGTGTTTGACAGACGTTTAACCGTCACTGATAGCTATGACCGTATATCAGGTAACGCAGAAACAGTAATGAAGCATTACGTTAATAACCACATCGTAAACGGAGTGTATGCAGATCGCAACATTCCTTTTTTTGCTGTTGCCACAAATAAAGGGCGTGGAAAAGTCACGCCGTGGCAATCTCGGTTTGAACAATTGGACAAAGTTGAGCAGGAGATAGCTGAGTTTTGTGATATTGGTTGGCAAGTGGCGTTGGATTTCTTAACTAAGAAATGGGTTTTTGATGTGGTAACAGGTAGGAATCTAACCGCAGGGCAATCACTTTTACCACCTGTTATATTCAGTCATGAATTTGATAACATCCAGTCTCAAGATTATTTGGACTCTGATCTACAATATAAGAATGTGGGCTATGCAGGGGGTAAAGGGGAGGACGAAGATAGATTCATCCAAATAGTAGGTAATGGTTCGGGGCTTAATCGCAGAGAAACATTTCTTGATTGCTCATCCGCTGTTGATGCAATTGAATTGGATTATCTAGGCAAACAAAAACTTGCTGAACAAAAACAGATTGTGACCTATAACGGTAAGGTCCTCGACACTGGAAGTTTTATCTATGAACAAGATTGGGACCTAGGAGACATCGTTACACTCCAAAATAAAAAGTGGGGAGTTACGATGGATAGCCGCATCACAGAGGTAACAGAAGTTTATGAGCCCTCATCCACATTAGAAATTGTTCTTGGTAATGAGATCCCAACGATAACTGAGTTTATTAAACAATTACGAAGCAACGTAAAAAGGAGTGATTGATAGTGCCACAAAAATCAGGAATGTTTGACTCAACCATTGACGATCCGCGGGAATATGCCGCCCGAGAGTTTGCGGAATACTTTGCACGAATGTTAACAAATGGTGTTTTCAACGGTGGGCAATACCTACAGGTGACCGCAACAGGAACAAATTCATACGTCAGCATATCCCCTGGAGCCGCTTGGATTAAAGGGTATGCATACAGCGTTTACGATGAGGCCATAGCATTACCTGTAACACCAGCTACAACACTGGATAGGATAGATAGAATTGTACTGAGATTAGACACAAGCACACCTGTTAGGTCTATTAAAGCAATAGTATTGCAAGGTGTGCCGAATGCCAACCCTGTACCGCCAGCATTGGTGCGGTCGGGTGATATTTACGATTTAAGCTTAGCGCAAGTACGAGTAGTGGCCAACTCAATTATCGTCACTCAAGCAAAAATAACAGATGAGCGCATGAACAGTGCTGTATGTGGGTTGGTAAACTCATTGATCCAAGTTGATACAACCACATTTCAACAACAGTGGGATTTGTTTATGGCATCTTTGGAGAGTCAAGGATTTGTTACGGCAACAGCCTTTAATGCGCATAAAGCGGATAATGCGAAACACATACCACATTTAGGAACAACTACAAATGCTGGTAATGTTTATAGTATAACCACCGCGGAAGTCATAGCTACAAATCAGAAATTCACCACAAAAATCAATGCGGCTTCTACGGGGGCGGCAACACTCAAGGTTTCTTCAATCGCTAGCGGTGCAGCCAAATCCATCCAAAAAGTAGGGGGAACAAGCGCGACCTTAAAAATAGGAGTGTATACCTTATTTTGGGATGGAACGTCTTTTCAGTTATTGGGTGAAGGAGGTGAATATGGTACGGCATCTGCTAATGATGTAAGAAAAGAAAAGACATTAGGTACGGATTCCGGGGTAGTACAAGGGGGTCTTGATTTATCAGCGCTTATACCCAGTAATATCCGAAATGGGGTCACTATTGATGGGGTCGCGGGGGCACTACTTAGTGGGATAGAAAAGCCTTTAATCCTCATGTTGCCGGGGAGTAGCACAGTTGGCAGTCTTCATCCTGCTTTCGGAACAATTGACTTCACACCAATAGTACAGTCTGTGGGAAGTGTCGGAAATTCTTATTTCACTAAAGCGGCGTATGTACGCCTTATTGCTCAGGGGGTTGGTTTTAGTTCTTTCGCGACGGATGTAAGTATTAATCTAACAAATGTAGACGTGATATCAGTGAGAGCCGCTGCATATAGAACAGCAGGAGACGCGGGGGCTAGAGTTTGGTTTGGCGCTACCATTGGTAAGGATGACAGAAACACCAGTTACACAGCGATAACTACTACCAGTACCCCTACAGTAACAGAAGAATATAGAACATATCAATTTAACGTCTCTGCTTTAAGTGGTATGTTTTATATAAAGGCTGAGGCTGTCTGTGGAAACGTCAACTCAAACACTTACGTAGATGTCGCCGAGATTATTCTTTATCAAAATAATAAGTAGGAGTGATTGATTTGAAATATGCATTAATTAATAAAAATCGAGAGGTATTGGAAATTAAACGAGAACCAATAACAATCACAAACGAGGGTCTTTCCGTAGTAGAGTTACCCGAAGATATTGATTTTGTTGAAGGGGATGAAATCAATTTTTATATTGTGCTAAGTTTTGATGACTATGGTGTATACTCACATTATTCCGCGGTAAGACAAACGCCATTTATCCAATCTATTTTAATGGACAACCTAATTCTCAAGGATAAAATCGCGATGGTTGAAGAGGCAGTATTGGATATAATTCTAAACGGGGGGGTTATTTAATGGCTAAATTAGTTGCACAGAGCATCATAGATGGAAAAACGGATTACACAGTAGCAATAACGAAACGTCCTGATTTGAAAATAGGAATTGATAGCTACCTTACCGGACAGGGGCGAGCTGATTTAATAGGATAGTTCGCTTACGGACGATTATACGCAACATCAACAGCACCCTAGAAGGTGTTTTTATTTTGCCCTCATAACTATATGGGGGCTATTTTAATTAAAAAGGGGATAGGTAACGTGGAAAGATTAGATTTGGTATTGAAGTGGGGCATAGCTCTTTTAGGATCGGTAGGGACTTATCTTTTAGGTGGATGGTCAGAATTAATTTCAGTTTTCCTTCTTGCGATCGTGATCGATTATGTCACAGGTCTCGCTGCATCGATTAAGGAAGGTAATGGGCTTAGCAGTAAAGTTGGATTTTGGGGATTGGCTAGGAAGGGACTGATGCTTCTTGTCGTTATCCTGGCACACAGGCTAGACGTATTGATGGGGACCGATGTGATCATGATAGGATCCATATATTTTTATCTTGCTAACGAACTTATATCGGTCACGGAAAACTACGGGCGACTTGGATTGCCATTACCTAACTGGATTAGGGAAATCATAGCGATATTTAAGCGGAAGGGTGGTACTAATGAGTAAACTAGTATATTACAGTCAAGAAGATGCTCGTTGGAAAAATGTGCTGTATTCGATTAGGAATGATAAAACACAGACCATTGGAACATCCGCTTGTGGTCCAACGAGTGCAGCTATGGCTATCAGCACATTGTCAGGTAACACGGTGTTGCCGACAACAGCAGCAACATACGCGATCGCTAAGGGGTTTCGAACACCTGACAACGGTACATCGTGGGGCTATTTCGGAAGCATCGCCAAACAATACGGTCTGATTTGTAAGCAAACAGGGAGCCTTGCAGAGGTGAAGGAAGCCTTAGGTGCTGGAAAATTAGTTATTGCATCTATGGGTAAAGGTCACTTCACAGGCGGCGGTCACTACGTTCTACTTGTAGGGATCAATACAGAAAAAGGGATAGCGTGGATTGATGTTTACGATCCAAACCACGACAACACGAAATACGGCTCAGATGGGTTGATTAATCAGGGTATACGTAATGATGGAAAAGTCACCGCAAAGGAAACTGTATTCAAAAATGAAGCCAAACAATATTGGATATTTAGCAAATTAGTTAAGGAGGAACCAGAGATGAAAAAAGCAGATGCAGATGGGATTATCGCTTATCTAAAACTAGCTCATGGATTTGCAAAAACGGTGGCTGAGAAGAAGGAAATCGGAAGGTTAGCTGATACAGTGCGTGAAGCTTCTGGACAAGCAAAGCAAAACGGATAATTATGTTTACAACTTGTCCCAAATAGATTATATTAGCATTAACATATACGGAAGCATCGTTATGCAATCCGAAAACATCGGTAAAATACCCTCATCAACCTTAATTGGTCGGTGGGGTGTTTTTTTTGTTTAGATGCCGAAGGATAATAATTACATTGATTATGGAACTGATGTTTGGTTATAATACAAACAAATGTTCTTATAGGAGATGCGGAGTATGATGGGAGACTTGGAAAGAAAACTATTGAGAATAATGTGCAATTTTAAGGTCATGCGATACCGGATACCTACAATGGATGAGATAGTAATAAAGACAGGTAGAAGCGTAAAGGATTTAACGTCAGCACTGACCGAACTCGAACAACAACGCTACATATACTGGGAAGATAAAACTAAACTAAGTGGGATTGTTATATTAGAAGATGAAGATCGAGATGGAGTAACACCGCCATCGCCGCCTTTGATACAAAATGATATTACGTATTGGACATCGTAGTGGGAGGAGGTAAATAGTGAGCAAGAAACTGCAAGGAAATGGGGTCTATGAGTCTTCTCGCTTTATAATCCCACAACACAAAGAAGCGGCCATACGGCAAGCACAAGAGGTACACAGAAGGAAGAAGCCATCACTCGACGAACAGCAGTGGGAGATGGTAGAGCAAGCACTTTCCGAATCAATTAGGGAGCATGTACCTATTGCAATCCATGTCTTTGGAGCTTTTGAAAATCGGGAAGTCACTGGAATGGTAACTAGAGTTGACACATACCGCAAGCAAGTTAAGTTGAGTTTTGAAGATGACTATGAGTGGATCAAGTATGAGGATATTATAGCAGCAGAGGCATAGTCATAAGGAACACAAAAGACCACTTTGGCTTATGCCTCGGTGGTCTATTTTGCTAATTCAAACTGATGATTTTCCATCCCCAAAAGTCTTTTTCTAAGTAAATCATATGCCTTGTTGTTTTGCCATCAATCCCGGTGTGCTCAACAATCTGGACCGCGTTGTCTCCTGTCATGGTTAAATTGTTTTGAGCTGTATAAGCAACCCCTGAACTAAACTTTTCCTTAAGCCGTTTTAAATCAAGATCGGTGTATGTACTTTTAGCATCAGTGGAAAAAGACTTTTTAGCACTCGAATAATCCCCTTTTTTCACATCCATAACAAAACCCTGTGATATTTCTAAAGGCCCGGATGTATCACGCATGCCGAAAAACACAATTCCGAGAACCACAATAACGGCTATTAATCCAACAACCATAAACTTGATGTTAAGTGTTTTTTTCTTTGGATAAGTTTCCGTTGTCGCTGCTTCTTGTTGTTGGTGCACGGATTCAATCATACTCCCGCAATGTTTACATTTGATAGCTTCGTTTTTTACTTCTTCAGCACAATAAGGGCAAGATTTCAAATTACATCACCAACCTTCTATAGAACTATTTGAACATAGTCTATCAGAAGTAGGGAAATGTTACCATGAAAAGTCATGGCCAAAAATCTACAACTCGTACATCATATCCACGTTTTCGCAATCCACCAATAATCTTAATTTGAGTTGTTTCAATTGGTTCGTGGTCTGTATCGTTGCACAACTGGTAAACGGTCTTTCTATTTAACGGAATAGTTTTAATTAACCACTCTTGACTGAGATTATTATGATCTAACCATCTACCTAATCTAGTTCTTTTCTTGAATTGATACACTCCCATAAGATCACCCCTAATTCTAGGGTGGACAACTCTATGAAAATTTATTCAATCATTGGGTTATATCGTCCAAGCCGTACCCCATAGATATAGAACTAGAAACATAACTAAGAGCTTCAAAACAGATTGGTTAGGCAACTGGTTATACAACTAGGAGGGGTGCCAGATGATAGCGGCGATTGATGCGGGTAACTTTGAAACTGAGTTTTATGACGGTAATACGTTTCACAAATTTTTATCAGCGATCGGTGAATACAGGGAACGTAATTTAAAAAGTGATGGAGGTATCGAATTTGAATACAACGGCTTGCGAGGGTTTGCTGGATCCTTAGCGTTGTTGGAAAGTGAATTCGTGGAAAGTCAGAAAGGAGAGACGAAAGCACATCCGGACGCGAGGTTACGGGTCCTGCTTGCGCTACACCAGTACGCAGAAGGAACAGAGCATAGTATTGTTGTCGGGCAACCAATTAGTGGCCATACGGAAATTGAAAAGAAAGTGATTAAGGAAATGTTATTAGGTCGCCACGAAATGACGGTAAACGGAAAGAAAAAGACCATCATAATTAAACGGTGTGAGGTGGCTGCTGAAGGAGTTAGTGTTGGGTTGTTGGTTCCTGGCGGTGGCGTTGTTCGTGTAATCGACATCGGAAGTGGCACTGTTAATTTCGGTACGGTCATTGATAGGAAGTTCAACGACAAGCACAGCTTCACGTTGGGAAGCGGTATGGAGACAGTAAGATCAACTCAACCTGCAGCATTCGCCCGACAGATCGCAATTCGAGCATTGGCGAACGGTTGGAAAGCAGGAGATACGGTTTATCTTTGTGGCGGTGGAGCTGAGGTTCTTTCATCCCACATTAAACAATTTTTCACTGGAGCCACGTTAATCGATGGGTCTCCTGAATTTGCTAACGTTCGGGCATTCCACATGATCGCGAGGAAGTTATATGGCTAAAGAAATCAAGATAGTCCAGGTTGCTTTTAACATCTTGGACCCTGATCAGCGAGAGTTCTATGAGTATGTACAACGTAGACCTAACCAATCCGGCTTTATCAAGCGACTAATCCAAAGGGATATTGATCAGTTACGCGGGGAAGTGCCTGTAATTCAGGAGCCTATAGAGCATGTAAGTGCTGATTTCGATTTAATGGGATTTGTATAACCAAAAGGAGATGGTCGGGATGTGTAAATGTGAAGGATGCCAAGAAGCTATTGAGATGGATCGTGAGTTAACAGTCATTGAAGAACATAGTTACCGTCTATGTGGACCTTGTGAAGAATTCATAAAGGTCGGTGAATGAAATGTTGGTATTAAGTTGGACACCGTTTATCGGGCTTGCTGCTGTAGGCGTTGCATCACATGTGATCGAAAGACGCATGGAGTATGCGGGACATGGTGGTTACGTGATTTGTTTAAGGATAGCAACACATGTAGCTTGTGCCGCTATCTGTTTGTCCGCTTGGCGTGATTTGTTTCGATACGCGGGGATGATCTGGCATATAAACGGCATTTGGTGACATATGCACTTACTCATGTATCAATCTATTAATTACATGATTAACTAATCATGTATCAGTACTCATGTAATACAAGCAAAAAGTATTGATTTGATAAGGTTTTAAAGAAATGTTAGAGCGGAGCGAAGGAACGAAGTGAAGGAGGGAAGCGAATGATCACGAGTTCAACAACATTTCTTGCGGGGGCTGTGGGGAGTGCGACATCTGCATATATGGTGTATCGTGGTTTACCTGAAAACGTCATAAGAAGGAAACTAGAAGGGTTATTTAGAACAGGTGAAATATATTTGAAAATCATCGGATATAAAAAGAAGGAGCTTCGGAGTTATCCAAAAATCAAAAGGGTCAAAACATACTTCGATCGGAGAGAAGCGGTGTTCACTCTTCCGGTCGGTGTAGATCCTTCTGTAGTTCATGGGAAGGCGTGGCTATTTAAACAAACGTTCGGCGAGTTTGCGGAGTTACACATGAATGACGATTCGCGCACATTCATTTTGAAGGCTTACATCAATTCGATTAGTCATTATAATTACGATCTTGAAGCCATTCGGGAACACGTTAAAGGAATGGAACTACCGATTTACGCTGGGAAGGATCGTAGGGGGTATGTCTTTTACGATATGGTTCCTAATCCCGGACTAATCATTTCAGGCGAACCAGGGAGCGGAAAATCAGCATGTTTACGTTCAGTCCTAACAACATTAATCAATACCGTTGACGATTTGGAGTTGTATTGTGCGGATCTTAAAAAGTCAGAGTTTCATGTTTTCAAAGGGGTAGCCAAAGAGGTTGTAACCACAAGTGGAGAGATCCTAAGAGTGGTAATGCACATTCAAAGGGAACTTATGAGAAGGGAAAAAGTACTTGAATCCCATGAGGTCGAACATGTTAATCAGCTCCCCAAAGCCATTAGACCGCCTTACATTGTTCTTGCCATCGATGAAGTGGCTTTACTAAAGAAAGAAACAGCGATCATGGAAGTCATTGAGGAAATCAGCACAATAGGCAGAGCTTTAGGAGTGTATCCGATTCTATCTATGCAGAGACCGGACGCACAAGTTCTGGACGGTAAACTTAAGAACAATCTAACGGTACGCTTCGGGTTTCGGCAGAGTAACGAAATCAACAGTCGCATTGTAATAGATAGCGGAGAGTGTGCCACTATTAAAAACAGCGATAAGGGCGAAATGTATATGAAGTTTGACGGACTCACCAAGGTTCAAGGTCCTTTGTTGAGTGTAGAACATGCTAGGGAGTTGTTAGCGCCTTTCAAATGGTCTAAGGATGGAATTGATAGTGACGAACGTGTAGACATCACAGAGGAATCACAGGAGCTTGACAATCATGAGGATGTAATCGAAATGGGGATGCTCGGATGAATGCGAGGGATAAGATCATTCTGAATGACCTAGAGCGCTTCCGTTGCTTAACTCGTGATGACGTGGCTGAGTTACACTTTTCGCATACTAAACAGCCTATAACTCAAGCTAACATCGTACTTAAGAGAATGCGTAGGGATGGACTGATTAAGTGTTCAACTGAACGAAGGAAGTACATTTACTTTCCATATGCTTTAAACATGAAAAAGGATTCACAAAAAATAAATCACTTCCTATTAATAGCTCAATTTTACAAGGATGTACGTAAGAGCTCTATTCCTAAAGAATTCATAGTGGAACCTAAGTACGGATCTAAGTTTATGGAGCCTGACATTTTTATGATATGGAAAGGCACACCGTTCTTTGTCGAGGTCCAGCGAACCGTTTATACAGATAAAGTTATGAAAGCTAAGATTGACAGGTATGAACTATATTTCAATTCAGGTGAGTGGCAGCGTGAGCCGTGGCAACCCAAAGATAAAAAAGTGTTCCCTTATATTTGGATCATAGGTGTGGGTAAATACTCGACTGGGATACGACCATTTAGAGTGATCCAAAATAGTGTGGAAGAAATGTTGAAACAAGTGAAGTAATCGACTCAAATCGACTTCATCCCACACTCATCCCACAGGATCGACATTTCTTTATGGGAAACACAATTAAACAAAATGATTTCTATGAACAAAAATATCCCGCAAGCCCTTGATATACAAGGGTTTACGGGAAACATGATTACTTCGTGGGAAACGACAATATAATGTACACGTAATGGGCGGCATGATGTAATAAAGCCAAAAAACCCTGGTGTAGCAAGGGTTTGGGGGTTTCGTAATTAAATTTGTTAACGATTTGTTAACTTAGATGATATTTTTTTAGAGGTTTCTCATTAGTTCACCAAACTTTTGAGAAGCCTCTTTCTTTTTGGTTTTTGTTATATGGAGGTAGATTAGCTTTGTAACTTCATCATCACCGTGACCTAGCCTATCCATCATTTGTTCCAAGCTCACTTCTGCTTCTGCAAGTAGTGAGGTATGAGTATGTCTTAACAAATGGGGTGTTAGAGCGGTTTGAAAGAAAAGGGTTGGGATGAAGTTGATTTTTGGATGCCTGCATTACGTTTCCAAGTAAGGGAATGGATCTACTATTTAATTTGAAAAACGTTTAGTATTATAGTAGTAAGGGGATTTGGAGTTTATTTGCCCACATAATTATCACACACATAAAACCAGTCCGTACAAAGCGGACTGGTTTTACTGTTTTTATCGGACCTAATCAGTTTTTCTTGCATCGTACTGATGAGGCTGGTTTCACTTTAAGCACCATAAATCCGAGGCATCGCTAATGGCTCCTTGCCCAACTCGGCCCATGCATATTTCAGTAGAAGCTTTGATTTAAGCTGGGCATACTCGGAAGCATCCCATAGGTTGTTAATTTCGCCAGGATCTTCTTGCAAATCGAATATTTCCCCATACGTTTGATTGTAGTAGATAGTAATTTTATAACGTTCATTCACATAAGTCTTCTGATGAATCGTCGTTGGCTCGTGTCTGAACTCGCAGATCGCATGATCGCGCGCGCTCTCCTTCTGTCCGAGCCAGACAGCAGATTGGTCAACACCCGTCATCGTAATCGGTATCTTGATTCCGCACTGTTTAAGGAAGGTCGGCGCCAAATCGACAAGCGATTGGATTGCGCTTGATTTACGGCCTGCAGGCACTTGACCCGGCCAACGCACGATGAACGGCAGCTTAATCAAATCCTCGTAATGGAATCCGCCTTTAGCTTGCAACCCATGCTGCCCGAAAAAATGACCATGATCCGTCGTGAACACGACAATAGTGTTTTCCGCCAAACCCAGCTCATCCAGCTTATTAATAATTTTACCGATGTAATTATCCATCATGCTGATCATGCCATAGTAGACGGCGACTAGCTTCTTTTTGTCGTAATCCGTCAATTTTAATTTGGTTCCATATTCATAGTAATGATGGGAACGGTACCCGTGAATTGCAAAGCCGGTTTCATTAAAACCCGAAAAGTCTGGTTGATCCTCCTGTGTCATTCCAAAATGTGGCGGGTTCTTCTCATGCTCGCCCGGAGTTATCGTTGGAATGGTTAATTCTTCGGGGTCATACATCGTGTCCCATGGTTCTGGAACTAAATATTCCGGATGAGGATCGAAGAAGCTGGACCATAGGAAGAAGCTTTCATCGTTTTCTTTGTATTGTTCCAATAAAGCGTTAGATCGTTCCGCAATCCACGTATTATAGTGATATTCTTCAGGGATCGGCCATTTGTAAGTTTGCGCACAATCCATCGTACCTGTCGGAGCTAAGAAATAATCACGCCAGTTAGAGCAACCTTTTTCCTCCATCCAAGCTGCATAATGCTGGCCTACATGAGCCTCGTTCGTATGGTTACGAGCAAGCTCAACGTGGTCAAAACCATAGAATGATTCGTTATAGTTTTTCCAAAATTCCAGATCCTGTAGTGTTGGATAAGCTTCAAGTGAAGGATATTCTTTGGTGCCTTTCAATGGTTGAAAATGTGCCTTGCCAACTAGGGCAGTCCGATATCCAGCCTGGCTAAAATCCTCACCAACCGTATGTTGATCCTCAAGCAGCTTGGTGCCAAGTGTCCATGCGCCGTGCTGGCTAGGATACATACCGGTTATGATCGAAGCTCTTGATGGCGTACACGTAGGATTCGGGCAATAAGCTCGGGAGAAGGCCGTTCCTTCGCGAGCGAGCCGATCGAGGTTAGGAGTATTAATTTCTGGTTGAAAGGCGCCAATCGTATTCCAATGCTGCTGATCACTTGTAATTAGTAAAATGTTAGGTCTCTTCAAAGTTAGACACTTCCTTCCATTTCAAAAATTTTAACTTGTTCTTTATGAAAAAGGAATGACATAATGTACTTAGCAAAATGTTGGGTCACCACAATGGAGGAGAATATGCAGGAAGATTTACTCGAGTTTTCTGATACTTGGCACAATATCCCCACATCCATTGAAAAACTGGGAGGCATATGGCTGGTAAGAGCCGGTCGTAATGTAGCTAAGCCTAATTATGAGGTTGGGCCTAAGCAGATTGAACACTACGGGCTGCATTTTATTGTGAGCGGAAGGATTCGATTGGAGTATGAGGGAGAAGCGGTTGATCTTCAGAAGGGAGATTTATTCTGCTTAATGCCCAATTTGACGTACAGGTACTATGTTTTATCAGTTGAAAGGTTAAAGATGATATGGCTAACGCTGAATGGACCGCAAACTCCACTACTTCTTGCAGGCTGCGGCTTATCCAAAGCGAAGCCATATAGCCGAAACCATATGGATTTGGCAGTGAGGTCCATGCTTAACAAGATTGAGGATTCTTTATGGGAAAGAAAGGTGCATGTTCTGTCCCGGAACAGTATGCTGCTCAAATTGTTTGTGTTGCTTGAATGCGAAGTAGGAGGAGGCGGAGACCTAAACTATGGACATAAAGAAAATTGGGTTAACGAGGCAGTTGAATTTTTTCAATTTCATTACACAGAGCAATTGAGTATCGAGCGTGTAGCTAGAATGATCGGCGTACATCGCTCTCATTTTACGCTGACGTTTACTCAAAGAATAGGCATGTCACCTCAACAGTACGTACAACGGCTGCGGATGGACCGGGCGAAAAAGCTTCTCTACGACCAATCGTTGATGGTTTCGGAAATCTCGCTGACTGTTGGATATCCAGACCTATATTCGTTTTCGCGTGCATTTAAAAAGCATACCGGGTGTTCTCCTAGCGAATATCGATTAAATGTTAATGGGTGCGGAACTGGCGAGCCTGTGGATCTGAATGATCTCGCAAATTAGCGTGTATTGCGTCAAGCATACGCCTGAATAATTCCATGACTACCACTTGACCACGTACTCTACGGACAGATCATATTCACCTAGGTATATAGGGCTGATTTCTAAAGGAAATCGGATTGAGCTTAGTGTATGAGTGTTTGGATGATGGCCTCGATTGAAACTTCAACTTCAGCAAGTAATGAGGTGTGAGTATGTCTGAGTGAGGTGTGAGATGCGTATTAAAATGACTTAGCTTTAGTAATCTGTGCATGCGAATTTCGAGTTTCTTTATTTGCTCTAGATACCCTGCATGATTCTCGCTTGTCTTTACAATTAGAAAAGCTTTATTGTGTTAAGTTTTACGATACCGCATTTAAAGTTCTTTTTGTGCCACACGATTGTTGTTTAAGACCTCGCACAACACGTCGTCTATCTCTATCGTCCTAACTGAACTCTTTGTCTTGGGTGTAAGCAGTGAATACTTCATTGTGTTATTAGTTGGATTGTAGAGTGTTTAGCGATACTGATTGTGCGCTCATCGAAATCTATATCTGACCACTTGAGCGCACATAACTCTCCAGCGCGCATCCCTGTGTAAGCAAGTAACATGAATGTGACATAATCGTACGCCAATCCAAAATCTTTGGCCGCTCCCAGGAACAGAGATAATTCGCTTTCTGGAGGTATTCAACAATTTTTCTCACTCTCAAGTTGTTCTACTGTCTTTTGTGTACGTGGCACAACAGCATAGGAAGTAGGGTCATTTTTGATAATTTCCATCTCTATAGCCTTTTTAAAATCATTCTTTTGGTGCGGTGTACTCCATCAATAGTGTTCTCTGCGTAACTTTTTTCTTTCAATTTGTTAAGAGCATTCTGGTATTGTCTTCTGGTTATATCTTTGATTGGGATCTTTGCAAAAAAGTGATTTAGCCGACTTAGAAAAAAAGTTATTGAGGATATTGTTCAATTTTACTGTTACAAGGGTCGACTCTTATTACAAACAAGTTAAACTAAGCTTCGACAATGACTTTGAGTGGATCAAATAAATTGCTCTATTTAAAGAGAGGATGAAGAATTGTTGTCTAAGTTTGGGTACATTGACGCCCTAAGGGGTTGGGCGGTATTTAGGTGTAATTATGTTCCATAGTGGTCAAAATGTCATAGGGTTACCAGACTGGTTTCGCAGCATAACAGACCAAGGTGGTAGAGGAGTTCAGTTGTTTTTCATCTTAAGCTCCCTGACCTTATTTTTATCATTAGATCACCGATCCAAATTAGGAGACAGTTCTAGGGATTTCTACATAAGAAGATTTTTCAGGATAGCTCCAATGTTCTATATAGGACTCCTATTTTATCCGTTTTTCATGAATTTAAAGGATATTAGTATTGGTAACATTTTTGGCACGTTGTCATTCATAGGCAATGGTTTTAGTCCTTACTGGATAAACAGTTTGGTGCCAGGTGGTTGGTCGATTACGGTGGAAATGACTTTTTATCTGTTTGTTCCACTTCTTTTCAGATTAATTAAGGATCTCAAAAAGTCAGTATTATTTCTAGGTGCATCATTCATTATCTGCATGGAAATAAAAGTTGTTTTATCTCGAATCCACGTAATAAATGATCCGTTCACATGGAAGATTTATTTGTACTCATGGTTTCCGAATCAATTCCCAATCTTCGCATTAGGCATCATATTGTTCTTCTTAATTTAAAAAAATAACTTCTCAAAATTTCTTATTTCAAAAAAGATTTCACTTTTAGGAATCGGTGCATGTGTCATATTAATGATCACTTTTGCAGAATTACATATACCGATTGAGCATTTTTTTTATAGTTTACTATTCATAGTACTCACGTTAATTCTGAGTAAGCATGATTTCTACTTTATAGTAAATAAGGTCACAATGCTTATCGGTAAATTAAGTTTTTCAATGTACTTAACCCACTTTTTTCTGTTGGATCTCGTAAAAGGGATGATGAACAGCGAGAAGGTAGTTTTACAGGAGAACGCTAAAATGACCTGAGCTAGAGGAAGAATTATATTTATCAGTCTTGGTTGAGGTCAAATATTATGTAAAATTCTAGTGACATACGGTGCGCTTGGGAGCGACCTCATGAGAGTTGCGTTCCTATTCTATTTATAATGACCAAAAATCTACAGCCGAAGCATGCGGAGCGACCTTCCTTACGGCTCCCAAAACCTTTTTCATAGTTGTTCCTGTGGGTACATACCCTAGATCACCACAAACCCACGTTATCGTATTCCTACCTAAACCAGTCTCTTTGACTAACCATTCTTGCTTGATTCCTCTTTTATCTGTCGTGCAATGATGCCTGACGACAAGGCACATGCTGATACACTGCTGCTAGCGCTTACATCTCTATTAAAGTCGGAGCATATTGGGATCGTAAATCGATTGAATGTACTGAAGAAGAACGTCTTTCTGGAATTAATGCTTAAAAAAGACACAACTAAAAACATTGATCTTAGCATTGAGATGCACAAGAACCAATTGATAATTATAAGGATGCCCGAAGTTATATTCTTGATTCCAGAAGAAAGAGATATCGCCACTACGTACTGGATGTCTAAGGTGATGCTTTCGTTACAGGTTAGAGCAAGTCGAATACCAGATAGATCTAAACGGACAAAAGTTAATTTAGTAGTAGATGAAATATACGAAGTGGCTCATACGGAACAATACCTAACTTTCAAGCTGTATCAAGTTGCCAAATTCGTTATGAAGCCTATTATAAGCTGTCACTACATCAATCAACTAACTCATATGAGACAAGAATTAAGAAACGCCAACACATCTTATATTTTGGTTGCTGGGCGTGATAAGGATAATTTCAAAGAATTAAAAGAAGAATTATATCCAATCGTTGCCGAGGACTTAATGAACCGTATTTCTTATACAAGCTTCGGTCTATATCCTCTTTGACCGCATCGATCTCGATTCTAGGAATGATCGTACTCATTGTTCTAGGCGCAATGTCGAGTATTGTGAGTGCACCCGCTCAGCTTTATTTGATTGATTTGGCCAAGCAGTCTTCACCAAAAGCGAAGGACCTTGCTGCATCATTGAATCCAGTAGCCTCTAACTTAGGAATCGCAGGTGGATCCGCGATTGGTGGCGTGGTAGTCCAACATGGCGGATTAACCTCTCTTCCTGTAGCTGCTGCCATCTTGGCGATATCGGCATGTGTAATAGCATGTATATGTTACAAGTTGGATCAAAGCCAAACAGCAATTATCGTTTAGTATCATAACTTAACCTGAAAGTTGAAATGAAGTATCCCGCTAGAATTGCAGAGTGAGCAAGTAGGTGTTTCGCGCATAGTGAGAGTCACGTTAAAAACTATTTATTACAGTAAAGACTACTTCCTAAAAACAGGAGGGAGTCTTTTTATGTTTAATTCTCCTGTTGAAGGAGAATCATTTCTCTTTGTCCAATGACCTGAAATTCACGCTGATACATTCACATCATAATAATCTTACAAAAATTTACTTTTTGTCACATGACAACATTGATGACAGCAGTCACTATGACAAGGAGATATTTTGAAGTATAGTAATTACTGCAATGTATAAATATGGTATTTTTTATTTAAATTAATCCTGAGTAGGAAGACGGATGAGGAACCACTCGATAAAATTACCTAGTATGGGAAGGAAGTGCGTGTGTGGTGAGAAAGAAGCTTGTTTCGGTTGTAAGTTTGCTAATAGTAGCGGTAAGTTCGATAATAGGAGTTTTTAATACTGAGGATGCTTTTGCAGCAGATGGTGATCAACAGTCGATTTATGCAACAGAGGACACAACGTTAGTATATGAAAGCTCTGGTAATTTTCTTGATGAGGATGGGGAGGGTGTTCTAAGTGTAGGATACATGGATTTCTATAATAAAACAGAAGCACAAATTTTATTAAATTTTACTCTTCCAACAATCCCTTCCGGATATGAAATTGAAAGCGCTAGTCTCTACTTCCCAGTGACAGATGCTAATACTCAATCAATAGTTCCATTCTCATTAAAAGTATCAACAAGTACCAATCATTCCTGGGTTGCAGGGTTAGTTAATTCCGCCACTGTTCCAGAACCGACAATAGGGTCAACACAAAGTATCCCTGTTCCTAATAATGTAAATATAGATAAACCGATACTTGGACCGATTGATATTACTCGCTATATTATAGAGGAATCTCTTAAAACTACCCCAAAAGCAACACTTATTCTATCGGCATTTTCATATGCAGATGCCGTAGCTTCAAATATTACTAATATGGATCATTATATAAATACTGGAGAGATTAATAGTCATTTGGCTAAACCACACTTAATTATTACCTATTCAGAGATTCAGAATATTGAAATAACAGGCGTTGAGAACGGAGTGAGTTATAAATCTAATGTTACTCCAAAATTCAATATTGGTACGGCAACGTTGAATGGAGCCGCTTTTTTGAGTGGTTTACCAGTTTCAGCAGAAGGTTCATACACTCTAATTGTTACAGTAGAAAATAAATCAGAAAAGGTACAATTTACAATAGACAAAACTTCGCCGACAGGGACAGTTTCCATTAACTCTGGAGCTGCGTATGCAACAAGTCAACAGGTAACTCTTGATTTTACGCTAGGACCAGGAGTGACGGATGTCGCTAGAGTACAGTTCTCTAATGACGATCTTACATGGTCAGATGAAAAAAAATATAGCGCAAGTATGAACTATACATTGCCAGTAGGTGATGGTAGCAAGACGGTCTATGTACGCTTTATTGATCGTGCAGGTAATGTTGGACCACCAGCTCAAGTTGGATCAGCTCAGGATAGTATTATCTTAGATACGACACCACCGACAGGTACAATAAGTGCTACTGGATCAAGCATAACGAACTCCACCGTCGTACCTCTAACGGTTACTAGCAGTAATGCAGATTATATGGAGCTCGGTGAAGTAGGTGAGAGCTACGGAACAAAGGTAGCATACAGTGGAAGTACACAGTCGTATACGCTGAAAGATATAGTGGAAGATGGCGTGAAAACTTTGCAGGTTCGTCTGTCGGACTTAGCTGGAAACACAACGGTACTTACAACGGCAGTAACACTTGACCGTATTGCCCCAACAGGCAAAGTAGTTATAAATGGTGGCAATTCCTATACGAATCTTTCGGATGTATTAGTTGAAGTGACACCAGCAACAGGTGTAACCGATATTACTGCTATCCAATATACAATCAATGGATCAGCACCAACGACGATTGCTTATCGTAATAGCTTTGAGATTAATATAGGAAGTGTCGATGGAGAAAACGCAGTTACGATACAGCTAATAGATGGGGCAGGAAATGTATCTCCCACATACACATTAATCATTACACTAGATACTGTAGCCCCAACGGGTACTGTCGTTATTAATAACGGAGATGCGTATACAACAGAGCGAGAGGTAAATCTTGCGCTCACACCCGTGGTAGGAGTGACTGATGTCGTGTATGTAAAATTCTCTGGTGACAATCTGACGTGGTCAGCTAATGAATTGTATATAGCAGGCAAGACATATACATTTACATTGCCAGCAGTAGATGATTACAAGACGGTTTATGTACAGTTTATTGATCATGCAGGTACTGTTGGATCAGCTCAAGATAGCATTATTCTGGATATGACAGCTCCGATCGTCACAGGTGTAACCGATGGAGAGAGCTATAGTTCCTCACGAACAATTAATTTTAATGAAGGTACCGCAACATTGAATCGCAATTCCTTTATAAATGGCTCGTCTGTGGGCGATGAAGGCTCCTATATACTTATTGTTACGGATGCCGCAGGTAACTCGAGTACCATTACATTCAACATTCTCAAATATAGAGTAAGCTACGACGGAAATAGAGCTACTGGAGGACTTGTACCCATAGATAGTCAAACCTATGAGACTGGGAATCGTGTAACAGTAGCTGATAATACTGGAAGTCTAGTGAAAACGGGATATGCATTTAAGGGTTGGAATAGCGAAGCAGATGGAAGTGGGACAAGCTATGCAGCGAAGGATATATTCAATATAAGCACAGCAAATGTCACGTTGTATGCAATGTGGGATGTTAATCATTATACATTGTCTTTTGAGTCAAATGGAGGAAGTGTCGTAGCGACTCAGAATAAATCATACAACGAAACGGCAACCGAACCGAGTACACCAACGAAGTCAGGTTATACATTTGGTGGATGGTATAAAGAGATAACATTAACGAACCAATGGATCTTCACGAAGGATATGGTCACAGCGGATATGACGTTGTATGCGAAGTGGATTGCTAATAGTTCCTCTGGAAGTAATGGAGGAGGTTCTATTCCAACACCACCACCAAATTCAACGGTTTATTTTGAAACCAATGGCGGAAATTCCCCAGCACCGGAGCCGAGTCAAGAATCAGAGCCAGCCCCAGATGGATCGAAATCTGAGCTTCCGTTGAGTTTGGATGACATTTCGGGACATTGGGGACAAGGTATGATTGAAGAATTAGCTAGTCAAGGTATAATTACGGGGTATCCAGACGGCTCGTTCCATCCGAATGAATCAATCCAGCGGCAACATATGGCCCTGATATTCATGCGTGCTTTCGAGTTCGAACCAACACGTGAGGCGATAGCTTTTTCTGATGTATCACCAAGCCATCCGTCCTATAAAGCCATTACTTTATTACAACAAGCAGGAATTGTAGACGGATCAAATGGTAGATTTAATCTAACTGAACCCGTGACACGTGCTCAGATGGCAAAAATTGTTGCGCTTGCCCTTAAGATAGAACTAGGTGGAACAAGTACTTTCCAAGACGTACCTTCAACGCATTGGAGCCATGCTTATATCACTGCACTAGCAGAACTAGAGATTGTACTAGGTGATAACGGCAAATTTAATCCGAATGAACCCGTGACACGGGCAGAGTTTGTCGCAATGATATACAGAGCTTTGAATCTGACAAAGTAAAGAGGAGTAATATAAAAGCCCTTCTAGCGAAGGGCTTTTATATCATTTATACTGATTAGGCCAAATAACTTCTTAGGGGTTGTCTAACGAATCATGGTGATAAATCTTTTTGCTTCAGGTGTTTCCTTGAGAGGAAACACCGTTTGAAAACATAGTGCAAAAATCAGAGACCTTTCATGAGTTCATTGAACTTTTGGGAGGTCTCTCATTATTTTTCATGTAGTCATATTGATTTCGCGAACATTGCGGCGTAAAATCTAAATATTTGGATTCTGGAATACTCGGTAAATGGAAAGTTCCATTCATCATCAAAAATAACGTAGGCTTTCCTCATGTGAGGGAAGTCTACGTTGTATAAAAAGGTCAGTATCCATTCAAGTGTCTATTCTATAGGGTGCATTTTAAAAGACTTGTTTTAACAGCAAGTCTTTTAAATCATGTACAGGTGGATATGCTTCAATCTAATCCTTGTTCTAAAACAGGTTTCACTAAACGACGTACTTCATCTGTTGACGCCGTATCCATTAATTGATTTCTTAGTTCGCTTGCGCCCTTGAATCCACGAACATAGATTTTGAAAAAGCGAAGAAGTGGTTTAAATGGACGTGGTTCGTTTTCCATTGAATATTTATCGTGAAGATCCAAATGTAAAAGTAATAAATTGAGAAAATCCTTCACGCTATGTTCTTTAGGTTCTTTTTCAAAAGCAAATGGATTGGTGAAAATGCCACGGCCAATCATGACACCATCAACGCCGTATTGTTCTACTAATTTTAATCCTGTTGCGCGGTCAGGAATATCTCCATTAATGGTTAACAACGTATTTGGAGCAATTTCATCACGCAATTTTTTTATTTCAGGGATTAGTTCCCAGTGTGCATCTACTTTACTCATCTCTTTTTTTGTACGAAGATGAATGGAAAGATTCGCAATATCTTGTTTCAATATATGTCCTAACCAATCGCGCCACTCTTCAATATCAGAGTACCCCAATCTTGTTTTAACACTAACCGGTAATCCTCCTGCTTTTGCTGCTTGAATGATTTCTGCCGCAACTTCAGGATGGTTTATTAATCCGGAACCTTTTCCATTAGCTGCGACATTTTGTACTGGACATCCCATGTTTAAATCGATACCCCGAAATCCAAGTTTTTTCATATCAATACTCATCTGTTCAAAAAATGCAGGTTTATTGCCCCAAATATGAGCGACAATCGGTTGCTCATCTTCTGTGAACGTTAATCGACCACGTGTACTGTTTTTTCCTTCAGGGTGACAATAACTTTCTGTATTTGTGAATTCCGTGAAAAATACGTCGGGCTTTGCAGCTTCACTAACGACGTGACGAAATACAACATCTGTGACATCTTCCATTGGTGCTAATATAAAAAATGGCTTCGGTAAATCAAGCCAAAAATTTTGTTCGTTACTCATATTATCTTCTCCTTATACTTTTCAGTTGTACATCTTGACTAAGCATCCCGCAACTGAAAAGTCGCATCGGAAGCATGGGCTTACCATATAAAACTTTTTTTTGCTATAGTAACCCATCATAAATAGTATCAATTATTTACGTTTAATGCACTGAATTAATTATGTGAGCGACTTTCACCAGTTAATGTAAATGTTTTTTTGTGTCTATCACCCACTACACTTCATGTTGTTGAATTTGTAAGAAGTGCATTTTCATTCAGACACATTTTCATTATAATGACAAGGTGTGTCTGTTTTGAAGAGGTAGCAAGTATTGTGGAAATAATCCTTCACTACAAGAGTTGACTATTGAAAGGGGAATCATTCCTTGACTGTTATAAAAGAAGAAACGCTTCTAGCAGAAATTGATTATTTAGATGATAAAGGCAATGGACAAGCCGTGATTTGGCGTGAGAGTGATAAAGGTTCCAATCCTAGAAAGCTGAAGCTGACGATTCCGCAGACGCTCATAGGGGAGTCAGTTCAGGTCGTCGTCGATCATCCCGATAAGAAAAGAAGAAAGGCAATGCCTATAGAGATTGTAGCTGCTAGCCCCGAACGGACGGATGCGCCTTGTCCTCATTTTGAGCTTTGCGGAGGTTGTGTATGGCAACACTGGACGTATGAAGGTCAATTGAAGCATAAGACCAACCATGTGAAGAACGCATTAGAACGCGAAGGATTAGATTCTGAACTGGTACTGGACACGATAGGTATGGACGACCCTTGGCATTACCGTAATAAGATGGAGTTCACGTTTTCGCCTGAAGGGGATATCGGAATGCATGAACAAGGGAATTTCCGAAAGATCATTCCACTGGAAACGTGTCTGATTGCAGGCCGGAATATGGTCGATGGCATGTTGGAAGTAGGCGAATGGGTGAAAGAGTTCGAACTTAAAGGTTATGATAAAGATACACATGAGGGGCTTCTTCGTCATTTGATGGTGCGGGAATCGTTTGCTACTGGCGAAATGATGTTGGCATTGTTTGCTACACAAACGCCTGATGGTGAATTGGCGTCTGCAGTTGACAATCTTATCGAGCGGATCACGAAGAAATTACCAAATGTGAAAAGCCTACTTTGGCTTGTGAACACAGATTGGGCGGATCGCACACAATCTGAGGATACGCATCTGTTAGCGGGTCGTGATTTCATTTATGATGAAATGGCAAACTATCGCTATCGTCTTTGGTTCGATACATTCTTCCAGACAAATCCTTTACAGGCCCAAAAGCTTGTGGATCTTGCGCTCAAAATGGGAAAACCAAGGGAAGACGAGAAAATGATCGACCTATTTTGTGGTGTCGGCACATTCTCATTACCGTTCGCAGCGCGTGTGAAGGAATTGGCGGGAATCGAGATTGTCGAGACATCGATTGAATCGGCCAAACGCAATGCCATCGATAATGATTTGCATAACACGACATTCCTTGCACGTGATGCACGTAGAGGACTAGATGAGATGCATGATCATTTCGGATTCGCTGATATTCTGTTGATCGATCCACCACGTAGCGGAGCTGGCGGGAAAGTGATGCGCCGAATTGGACGCTCCAAACCAAAACGGATCGTCTATGTATCATGCAATCCTGACACATTCGCAACAGACGTAGCTGAATTGTTGCCATTCGGTTACACGCTTCAAACCGTTCAACCTGTCGACCTATTCCCTCATACCGTTCATGTGGAGTGTGTGGCTTGGCTGGAGCTGACAATATAGTCTTTTGAATAACTTGAGTTGCTCAAACTCTAGGTTAATATGTTCCCGCATACCAAACATATGATAAGACCTAAAACTCACCTAATGTTATGGGCGGCATGATATAATAAAGGCGATAAACCCTTGTGCATCAAGGGTTTTATACAAGGGAAACTCCGTTTGTCCACATTTTGTAAAAAGAGGCATCGTATGAGTTTGAGAACTCATACGATGCCTCTTTTCTTTTTGATTATTCCAACTGTCAAAGGTAAACATTATTCTATTTTTGGAAATATCTCGTTAGGATATTCAAATAGGACTTAATACGTCAACCATTGAACTTCGTTTAAAGCAACGTGTCCCCATAGTAGGTTTCCACTGTTTACTTTAATTCGGATTTTGTTTGTTAGAACAGGTGTGAAGGGAATGTTCCTGAATTCTTCATCATCCGAATTCGAACTCCATGTAATAGGAACTTGTGTCGCAGCAGGTACCCATATTCCGCCATTATCATATTCGATATCTACATTTGTAATCCCTTGCCCTATCCCGTAGTGCGTTACAAGGGTAATACTATTCGTCATCTTTGCGGCTGTTCCCAAATCAAGTGTAATATAACCAGGAAGAGCAACACCATTACCACTGCTCCAAGCATCTGTAATTATCCCATTGTTAATATTGGAAATATTACCGCCACTTGTCCCCATAGTTGTTGTTACAACAGCCTGAGGTGCAACGTTAATGGATGGCATGTATTCAATCGTTGGATTCCATCTGCTGCCGTCACATGAATTGTTCGCATTCTGGTTTAGGACGAAATAAATGTAATCATTTTGGGAGACTGATGTGGAGATGTTGTGTGTATTTCCCGTAATATCAGCCGCACCGATTACTTGCCAGTCGCTTGCTGGCCATACCTGGGTACTGTTCTTTACAATCTTGACTCGTACACCATCACCACATGTGTTATTCTGCTTGGCCGCTTTTCCCTTAATAACAATATTGCCTGTCATAGGTGCTTTCCAGGCGACCACTGTATCGTTCTTGTCTGGATGGATGAGTGCATTCACACCGATTTGATTCCATTGATTTGCACCGATCCACTTGTTCGATGCAGCATCCCATGTCATGTTAGTATAGCTCGAACCGCTACCTTGCATGTAATACCACTGCTTGTTTCCTTGTACGCTGCTAAAGTCTTCCGAGAATCGATAGTTCGGTAAGTCTTGCTTCTGAGCGACTGACTGAATGCCAGAGACGCTGACTTGATTGATTAGGTACCATCCTGTAGAGGTAACCGGGTCAGTAACAGCAAGGTTGATCGCCGGTACGTTCCCTCTCGAGGTATCGACAATCGCATAGGCTAAATCATAAACACCGTTAGCAACATTGCCGAAGCTGATAGGCGTGTCATATTGGTAATTGTTCCCCTTAAGCCATTCTGATGGATCAATGTTGGTCACACTCGTAAATACCGGCTGTTTGGTCGACTTATTCAGTAGGGAGTAAGCGACTTTATACTTATAATTCCAAGCCGTTCGATCGTTTGGAAGTTTTCCAATTGCAGTGTTTTTCCAATTGCTTTGTACCGTAATATATTCATTTGAGACAATCGATGTAGGTGCGGTAAAGTTAACCGGTACGAATCGATATCCACCATTGACGATGAAGTCGTCCACCAAATCTACATTCTTCATCCATTCGATCGCATCCTCAGGAACGCGCAGATCAAATGTGTTCGCGCGTGCGGCTTTTGCGTCGTTCAAGCTGTAAGCCAGCATATCTCGAATGTTGGAGAAAGGATTTCCGTTCCGATTCATATACCCTGTAAAGTCATGTGCGAAGTAGTTCCAACCATTCTCTGAGAATAATGGAATACCAAAAGTAAGCAATCTGTTTACATAATAATTCTTGTCAGCTTGAGTAAAATATTGTGCCATTCCGATACTGTCGCGTCTAAGAATATCGTATTTGTTCGATTGGGCTAAAGATTCTGCTGCACTTGCTAGTGGGCCACCCTGTTGACCTCCGAGCAATATGCTAGGGAAGGCGTCACGGTAGTATTGTGCAATCGTCATGACGCTGGAATTGATATTGCCCGGCTGAGTGCTGTCGACACGCATGTTATGGCCTTCTCCCCAAGCGCCTAGACCCATAGCATCAATAAAATCTACCTTCGTAGGGTCGTTATATTTTGCTCCGAATGCTGCGATGAAGGTGTTCAGCTTGTTTAAGAAGACTTGGTCGTTCACATAAGGAGTCCAGAACGTATTAGTATACCCTTTTGCACCTGCAACACGCACGTATTCCGGAGTCGCCTGCTGATAGGAATCCTGGCTATCCACGTACACACGGAAGGCAATCCTTAATCCGCGATCGAGTGCACCTTGCACTAGAACAGAAAAATTCGAACTTGTATTATTCCAACTATATTGCCCGGCTGCAGGTTCATAGAAGGACCAAGGCGCACGAATGTAGAAGGTGGTCGCTTTTGCTGTGGCCCCGGAATTATCAAATGCCTGCCAGAACAAGGTCGGATTATTCACGCATTTGTTGATGTCTGGAATTGTGCTGTCGGTCATTTGACCGAATGCATCGCAATAGAGCACCCAGCCCATTCCTGGATTTCTTATAAGGCCTGTTGTTTTTTCGGTAGGTTGATAAATCATAGTTTCAGCAGCTTCTCCTTTGGTGGGACTTAATAATAAGGATGCCAATACCATAATTGTAATCGTCATTAATAATAAGATCTTTCTAAACATAGTCATCTAATTCACTCCTTCGGATCAATTGGCTAGGCGTTGGCTTGCTGTTCTCGGTAAATTTGTTCTTCCGTAAGGTATTATTAATTGTGAATCTAAGAATACTCCTTTCTTGAAATTAAATTTAGTAAAATTATCTTATATTAATTATAAAGCGCTTTCATTTAATTGAGTACATAGACAATTCTTAGACCTATATAGATTAAACTACGATTTTTCTACAATAATTTGGTGAATTATCGATATAAAAGAATGATTATACTTATTATTCGTATCTTTTATATGTTAACAAGCTATAAAACGACACTTCGGTTATACTTTTTTTTAACAATGGGACTCGACTCAGTAAACACCGAGGGTAGTTTTATTGCCTTGTCTATAATTTGAGCAGATTGATTAACATAATGGGAGTTAGAGAATTAGTATGCCATTTTAAGTTTTTAGTCTCACGTACGGTGGTGTGGGAGCGGGGTCAATTCGTATTTTCGACAACAATGAAGACTGTACTCGTATTGAATTTAGATTTATATACCGTATACCAGGTGAAGACGAAGGATAACGGCTCGACTTTTAAATACTTAAGGTTAGCAATAAATATGATCTGGATTTTCGGAATTTACCGTTGAGAGAATTAATGGACGATATGTATTATTTGAAAAGTATCCTTTCAGTTAGATTGGAAGGAAGTATTTGCATAAGGGTTATTTCAATAGTGGTCTGTAGTTGACAAAAATATCAGCAAGATTTATATTTTAGGTAAGCGTTTACCTTTAAAGTTGCTTATATTGAATAAATTCTTTTAGATGAATCCAATTCATTGTTTTAATGAGTTATGAAATTTATTCAGATGGTAAGTAATCAATTTGCTAAGTTATCGCTTATATATTATTGTTTATGACAGGTAAAAGAGGAAACGACATGAATCCAAACGCTTCAAATAATCCAACGATTAAAGATGTAGCAAGGAAAGCCAATGTCTCTATAGCAACTGTCTCTCGGGTGCTTAATAATTTGTCTGGTTATTCGGACAAAACGGAGCAAAAGGTAAAACAGATTATTAAAGAAATAGGATATCAACCCAATGCAATTGCTCGGGGCCTGATTAATAAACGAACGCAGACGATCGGGGTTATGTTCCCGAATGTATCGAGTTATTTCTCAGCGGACATCCTTCATGGTATTGAAGAGTACGCTAATGACCATAACTATAGTGTTTTTGTCTGCAATACGGATGAGGATGGCAAGCGTACGATGAAATACCTGCATGTATTGCGAGAAAAGCAGGTAGATGGTATTATATTCTCCAGTGAAATGCTGAAGGAAGAGTATTATGAAGTGCTACAAGCTATGAAAGTTCCTGTGGTGCTGGTATCCTCCAAAGCGGATTATGCTTCCGTACCCTATATCAAAGTGGACGATAAGCAGGCCGCGTATGATGCGGTACAATATTTGATCTTACATGGTCACCGTGAAATTGCTATGGTTAGCGGAACCGAAACGGATACAATGGCTGGAATTCCCAGAGTTGAAGGCTACGTGAAAGCGTTACAGGATTATGGTATTCCTTTTAAAGAGAATTATCTAGTCTATGGAAATTTCACGTTTGATGAGGGATGTATAGCTATGGAGAAGCTGATTCAGAATGCGCCGGAGGCTACGGCTATCTTTGCGGCAAGTGATGAAATGGCGGTTGCAGTTCTGGCTGTTGCTGCTAAGCATGGTCTCAAGATTCCTGATGACATTTCTGTGATTGGCTACGATAATCTGAAGCTTGCTGAAATGGCAGTGCCGCCTTTAACAACGGTGGATCAGCGGCTGTATGACATGGGGAAATTAGCTACTGGGAAACTAATTGATATGATTGAGAATCACTGCGTGGCCGATAGTACTATTATGCCTCATAGGATTGTTGAAAGGCAGACGGTAAGGAGACTTACTTGATTCCTTTTATCGATATAACGTAAACGTTTACTGCATGGATATTAAACGATATTAAACGTAATGTATTTGAGAGAGGGGACTTGAAATAAGAGGAAAGATTAACACATGAATACAACGTAAACGTTTACTCCTATGACTTGATTAATTAAATAAGTAGAAATAACTACGAGCTGGAATAATAACTATAACCATAAATTTTCTAAAGGGGATTAGATGATGAAAAAAGTAATTAAACCTATGTTGGCAGGCGTACTAGCGATCTCTTTACTTAGTGCATGTGGTAATAATGGTAATTCTGAAGGAGCTTCAAGCGGCAAGGTCGAAGTTGAATTCTTCCAGGGTAAAGCTGAAGCTAAAGCAACTTTCGACAAGTTGATTACCAAGTTCAACGAGGCTAACCCAGAAATTAAGGTAACCCAAGTGAATCCACCGGATGCAGAAACAGTTCTGAAGACACGCGTAGCGAAGAAGGATATTCCTGATGTAGTGGGAATGGGGGCAACGGATACGTTCTCGACACTCTCCAAAAGTGGACTGTTCGAAGATTTTACAAATGATCCATTAATTAAGGATATCCAACCCGCATATCTAGAAATGCTGACAAATATGACTGGGTTGACGGAGATGAATGGTGTTCCTTTCTCAACCAATGCGAACGGTGTTATTTATAACAAAGCAATCTTCAAAGAGCTGAACCTTACGATTCCGAAAACATGGGATGAGTTCATGGCAGTTGCTCAGAAGGTTAAGGATTCCGGCCAAAATGCTTTTTATCTCACTCTAAAGGATGCTTGGACAACACTTTCCATTTTCAATCCTCTAGAAAGTAATATCGTTGGTCTTGATTTCTTCGCACAGCGTGCAGCAGGCACGGTAACGTTCAAGGATACGTATCGTGAAGTTGCTGAGAAGCAGCTTAAGGTACTGGATTTTGCTCAGAAAGATGTGTTTGGTAAGAATTATAATGACGGTAACACTGCTTTTGCTAAAGGCGAGTCTGCGATGTACCTACAAGGCGTATGGGCTATTCCAGAAATTCAAAAGGCAAACCCTGCTATTGAATTAGGTGTATTCCCATTCCCAAGCACAAATGATGCAACGAAGAATAAGCTTGTTTCCGGGGTGGATACATTGCTAACGGTTGCTAAGAGCTCGAAGCATAAAGAAGAGGCCAAGAAATTTGTAGCCTTCTTGCTTCAACCAGATAACATTAAACAATATATCTCCGAACAAAAAGCGTTCTCAGCTGTGACAGGTGTGACACAAGACGATGCTAGTGTGGCTGATCTGAAGGAATCATTCGAAAGTGGTAATTTGGTCGATTTCGCGGATCACTATATCCCTGCTGGTATGAAAGTAGAGACAATTTTTCAAGAATTCTTGCAAAAGAAAGATATTGACGCGTATCTGACTAAATTCGATACCGAGTGGGATAAAATTAGTAACCGTAAATAATACAGAAATGCGCGGAGATAAGTATGAAGTGCTCTTGTCTCCGCTGTTTCTTTAGAAGGGAGAACCAACATATGGCTAAACGCCGCATTGCCTTTTACCTGATGACTATACCTGCTTTGTTGCTGTTCTTTACTTTTCATACCTTCCCTGCGTTGCAAGGGATCTTTTATGCATTTACGAACTGGGATGGATTTGGCGAGAGCTACGATTTTGTAGGATTTAAGAACTTTGTAAACCTCTTTAAAGATGAGAATGTGATTAATTCCTATATCTTTACTTTTAAATATGCGATTGTCGTGACCATCTTAATTAATGTGATAAGCTTGCTTATTGCTTTGGGATTGAACGCCAAGATCAAATTCAAGAACTTTTTTCGTGGCGTATATTTCTTACCTAACATTCTCAGCGTACTTATTGTTGGTTTCATCTTTAACTACTTGTTCTCTAATGTTCTCACGACCTGGGGAGCGAAAATGGGTAGTGAATTTCTCTCGCAAAATATTCTCGGTAACGCTGATTGGGCGTGGATCGGGATTGTTATAGTTGCTGTATGGCAGGGTATAGCATTTAATACGATTTTGTATTTGGCTGGACTCCAGACGATTCCAAAAGATTTGTATGAAGCATCGAATCTGGATGGAGCAGGCAAGTTCAGAGAATTCATAAGTATTACTTTTCCTTTACTAGCTTCCTTCTTCACTATAAATATGGTGCTTGCTATGAAGAGTGGACTGATGGTATTCGATCAGATCGTTGCTCTAACAGGAGGCGGTCCGGGACGCTCGACACAATCCATTGCACTGCTTATTTATACTGGCGGGTTCCAAGGTGGAGAATTTGCCTACCAATCGGCGAACGCTGTTATTTACTTTATTGTCATCATCGTAATCTCGGTGCTACAGCTTAAATTTTTACAGAAACGGGAGATGGATATGTGATGAGAAAAACAACGAATTGGACCAGTACGATACTTATTGCGTTGGGCTCACTGCTCATCTTGTTTCCGCTCTATATGACGATCAGCATTGCATTGAAGAACCCAGAGGAAATGGCGGTTTCTATCTTCTCGCTTCCGACGGGGCTTCATTTTGAGAATTTCCGCAATGCAATCGAAGCGACCAATTTTTTCAATGCTTTAAAGAACAGCGTGGTGATTACCGTGATTTCGGTGGTATTCATTCTTCTAACCAACTCGATGGTGGCGTATGCCATTGCGCGAAATATGAAGGACAAATTCTTCAAAGTATTGTACTTCTATTTCATCAGCGCGATGTTCATTCCTTTCCAGATCATTATGCTGCCTGTGGTTAAGGTAACGACGGACCTTCATATGAATAACATTGTTGGGCTAATTATTCTTTATGTCGTGTATGGCCTTGCCTTTAATATCTTTGTATATGTTGGTTATATCCGTTCGATTCCGTATGAGCTTGAAGAAGCGGCGACGATGGATGGTGCTTCGACTTGGGGGACGTATTGGAAAATCATTTTCCCACTCCTTGCACCGATCAGCGCAACGATTGGGATTCTATCTTGCTTGTCCACTTGGAATGACTTCATGTTGCCACTTATTCTGCTGGGAGATCAGAATTCATACACACTTCCACTTGTGCAATATGTGTTCCAAGGACAGTTCGGTACTGACTTCAATCTAGCATTCGCTTCTTATCTACTTGCTTTAACGCCGATGGTCATCGTGTATCTGTTCGCACAGAAATGGATTATTGGTGGGATTACTCAGGGTGCGATTAAATCATAAACCCTACGTAAAATAAGGAAGAGTATTATTCGCATCTGTTAAGTAAATACAGTTGTTCTCTTATCTGAAACGGTTGCCTATGAAGCCATGAACGCACAACGACAAGTTGGGGTTTATGGCTTCTTCGCTCGTTATATTATTGAAAGATAGCTTTGTTTATTTGTTTTTTCTTTGTTTTTAGTTTGTACTTCTATTCTCTGTTCTTATATGTTATAACTAGTTTTACACTGGCGGGTACATATGGACAGCATAAATGTAATCTCACAAGGTAAGCCAGCCCATAGGTGACATAATTACCCTTATAAGATCTAGAATCCCATTAGAGTGAATTATATTGGGATTTATTGTTATGTGTTGGTATAGGTTTCTATGAATCATTTTTGAAAGTTTGATTATTGAAGGGGGATTTTGTTAGTGGAGTTGCAACAATCTAAAGGAAACAAGAAATCGTTATATTTCGTGTTACTCATCATGGGTATCGTACTGGTAGCATTTAATTTACGGCCAGCAATTACGTCCGTAGGTCCATTAGTCGGTATCATTCAGGAGGATGTTGGGTTATCTCATTGGAGCGCAGGTTTATTGATGAGTATACCTTTAATATCCTTTGCCGTCATGTCATCGCTTGTTCCTAAAATCGCTCATCGTTTAACCAATGAGAAGACGTTACTGTTAGGATTGGTCATTCTTTTAATCGGTATATGCATTCGGTCCATTTCAATGACGGTGTTTCTCTTCTCTGGAACGCTATTGGTTGGGGTAGGTATAGCCATTGGAAATGTTCTGTTGCCGGTCGTTGTAAAAGAGAAATTCCCACAAAAATTCGGTCTGATGACAAGTGTATATTCATCCTCAATGGGATTATTTGCTTCATTAGCATCAGGAATTAGTATTCCTCTAGCACATGATCTGCAATTTGGGTGGCAGGGGGCCTTGATTGTATGGGGTATACCAGCAGTCATCGCGATCATCGTCTGGGTTTTACTTATTAAGGGGAATCCTGCCCATAGTAATAAAGTGAAGAATGTTAGTACTAGTGCTAATCGAACTTGGCGTTCACCTCTTGCTTGGAAAATAGCCTTATTCATGGGATTTCAGTCTTGCTTATTTTATATCACGATGTCTTGGTTGCCTGAAATCATACATAATTATGGCATTAGTAGAGGGGCAGCGGGGTGGTTGCTTTCGTTGACACAAATCATTGGACTACCTGCTAGTTTCCTAGTGCCTATCATTGCTGGACGTCTACGTTCGCAAGTATGGATTGCCTGCGTGTTGGGGATGTGCTCGATTGTTGGTTATGGAGGACTATTGCTTGGTTCTTCTTATCCTATTTTAATTATGAGTATTGTTTTGATTGGTCTTGCCTTGGGAGGGAATTTCCCATTGGCTCTAAGCTATATCGGAATCCGTACTCGGAATGCAGGTCAATCTGCCGAGTTATCGGGAATGGCACAATCAACTGGTTATTTACTCGCAGCAGTTGGACCTATATTTATTGGATATTTGTATGATATGTCCCACATGTGGACGGTTCCAATCATCACACTCATGATTGTATCTGTATTAGTCATGACGTTCGGGATGTTGTCCGGTAGAGATCAATATATATAAGAGTTATGATTCAAATCAGGGTACTACACAATAATGCATACACAGATGCCTTAGGAGATATGATAATGAACAAATCAAAAAGTATTGCAAAGAAGCTATCATCACTAATTATTGGATTATTTCTAGTATTATTTCTTACGTATACCGTAGTGACAAGTATCATTTTATATAATCAAAATATAGAGAATTCGGAGAGTGCAACACTTCAAAACGCTCAATTTGCTGCTACAAAGTTGAGCGATCGATTCAAGAAAGCAAACGATATGTTACAGACAACGAAGCGTATTGTAGAAACGATGCAGTCAAAGGGTGACTTATCAGCTACAGAAGTACTAAGCATATTAGAAACAAATTTAGCTGATAATGAGAATTTACTTGGCGTGTCTGCAATCTTAGAACAGGGTTCGTTAGAAATAGAACCAACCGTATCATCGAATTTTACAGATCGTGATAAGCGGTTTATACCTTATTTATGGAAAGACGGAAATAAAATAGTAGTAACTTCTTTAGAAGGATATGAAGATTCGGAGACTGCAGCGTGGTACTGGATTCCTAAAAAAGAGGGAAGAGCCATTCTAACAGAACCTTATGATTATAATTTGAACGGGAAAAAGGTTTCTATGACCACAATTGGCGTTCCTCTAATCAGCTCTAATGGAACTTTTTTTGGGGTGCTAACTGCTGATGTATCTATTGAGTTTTTAACAGATTTGGCTAGCTCTATTAAGCCTGATGGTGGTTATGCGGGGATTATTACTGAAAAAGGAATGCTTACTGTCAACAGTATTAATGAGAAGTTAAATGGAACCAATATGCAAGACGCTATTGATTGGGCATCTATTAAAAAAACACTGGAAAATAACATGCCAGATAGTACCTATGTAGATTCCAAACAACTAGGAGAACAATCTTTTAATGCTTTTGCACCAATGGTGCTAGATGAAATCGATGAGACATGGTCAGTTCAACTGGTCTTACCTAAATCTAAAATCTTAGAAACGTATAATGAAATTCTGTGGTTAAATATTGTATCAGCGATTTTAATGGCAATTGTGATGGCTCTCGCCAGTGCATGGTTTATATTCAAACAATTAAAGCCATTGAAGTTCCTGCGAGAAGCTATGGAAACAGCAGCCGATGGAGATTTAACTGAAAAAGTGGATGGGAAATGGATCAAACCAGATGAAATTGGTGCTGTTGCATTAGCGTATAACAATATGATAGATAAAACGAATGATGCAATACAGACTGTATTTAATTCTACGATACTCCTCAATAAATCGTCTAACCATGTACATGAAGCATTTGATGAAATTGTAGCATCTAGCCAAGAGGTCTCAATGGCGACGGCTGAAATTGCTGTAGGAGCTTCTAAGCAATCAGAAGATACGGAAGAGACGAATCGTCGAATGATTGATTTATCCGATCAAATTGATGTACTAACCGTCCTATTTTCTCAGATTGATGAGTTATCGAACAGAACAAGAGCAACGACAGAAAAAGGAATGCGTGAAGTTGAAAGTTTGCGTGAACATAATGTGGTAACCAATGAAATGAATGAAGAGGTACAAAAACAAATTGAATCTTTAACATCAAACATAGCTAATATTAATCAAGTCATTACATCCATTCAAGGTATTTCGAAGCAAACAAACTTGCTTGCACTTAATGCCAGTATCGAAGCTGCTCGAGCTGGCGAACATGGCAAAGGTTTTGCAGTCGTAGCGCAGGAAGTTAGAAAACTGGCAGAGCAGTCAAAGCGTGAAACGGAAGTCATTAAACAAACAGTGGAAAGTATATTAGAAGATTCTAAACAAACGGTTGTATTGATTGCTTCTAATGGTGGATTAGTAGAGGAAAAAAATGAATCAGTACGTAGTACAGAATCGGCTTTTAAAGATAATTATGAGCTCTCTATTGCAATTGCAGCGGCAATTGATAAGTTGGTCTCTGAACTCTCTAATATGTTGGAACATAAAAACCAAGCGATAATGGCTATTCAGAGTATTTCGGCTATATCAGAAGAAACAGCTGCTTCAGCGGAAGAAGTAAGTGCTTCAGCCACAGATCAGCAGGCAGAACTCGAGAGAGTAGCCGACTCTATTCAACATATGAACAAAATTGCACAAGATTTACAAGAAGTTGTCGAACGTTTCAAACTCTGACTAGAGCATCCAGCAAAGATCGAAATCGTATATCATACCGTAAATGGGCTGCTCAAAAGTGAAAACTATTGAGTAGCCTCTTTTTTTAATCGATTGAAGTAAAAAAAGTTCATATATACATGTGATCTAAGATACTATTCTTCATGTCGCTTTATTCAATGTGCTGAGTGCTGCGGGTTCGACTTAAGCTTGATTCTCTAACGATCAGTCTTGGTTCGAACTGAACCCTTTCAAAAACACCTTTCTTCTGCTCTTCTATACGCTCTAGTAGAAGCTCCGTAGCCACCTTAGCTACTTCCGTACCCATAATGGATACTGAACTGATCTTTGGAGTTGTGATTGTACACAATAAATTGTTATCGACTCCGACGATAGCGATATCTTCTGGTACGCGAATACCTAATTCCTTGAATCGATTCAACAAGCCAACAGCAACCATATCATTTCCGGCATAGATAGCATCGGGCATATGAGTCAGATTAACGAAATAATCTGCTGCTTTTGCTCCTGTCTGTAATGAGAAATCATCCCCGAAATAGACTAATGATCGGTCTATTTGATCTAATGCATCCTCATAGGCAAAGAATCGCTCTTCAATGATTTCTTTTGGCGCACCAGCATAACCAATTCTTGTTCTCCCGATACTAATCAGATGCTCCATAACTAGCTTCCCCTCTGGCGTGGAGAGACTTACAATATCAGCCTTAACATCGTTATCTAATGTTTTCCCGTAATTGATGATGGAGATGGGAAGACTGGCTTTATTAATGAGATCTTTGAGTGTTTTGGGATAAGCAAGAGGTAGGATAATAAGACCATCCACATGAAGTTTCTTTATATCACGCAGTAATTCTAGCTCTGATCTTATATTCCCTAATGTATTAATCTGAACGACGCGATAGCCATAATGCTTAGCCACTTGTTCGACTGAATAGGCAATTTCCGGAATAAAGGCATTACGAATATCAGGAACAGCTAATGCAATCTGCTTGGTCTGACGAAACTTTAAGTTCTGTGCAAATGAATTTGGAATAAATCCAAGCTCCTCGACAGCAGCCAGCACTTTTTCCTTTGTCTTTGGACTAATGCCGTCCGTATTATTAATAGCTCTAGAGACGGTAGCGATCCCAACCCCCGCTAATGTAGCTACATCTTCTATTGTAACTTTATGAGTTCCCAATATTGGCACTTCCCAACTGATATGAAATTGTTTCCACAATAGTATACATAAAATACATATTAATTATAACATAATTGGCTTATTTGAAGATCGTTGGCGTAATTATACGATAATAACATTGACTGTGTGTCGATATAGTGACATAATAGTCATGGAAACGTTTCCGAATTAATTATAATATTTCCGTAATTATTAGCGTATTATTCGTAATTCTACATGACTAGGGAGATGACACATATGAAAGCATTAAGATGGCATGGACTGAAAGATTTGCGCTTAGAGAACATTGAAGAACCAATCGCTCTACCAGGTAAAGTGAAAATTAAAGTCGAATGGTGCGGTATTTGCGGCAGCGACTTGCACGAATATACAGCAGGCCCAATCTTTATTCCAGAAGGTGCACCACATCCAATCACTGGAGAAAAAGCACCTATCGTTATGGGGCATGAATTCTCCGGGAAAGTTGTAGAGGTTGGAGAAGGCGTAACCAAAGTGAATGTTGGTGATCGTGTCGTTGTTGAACCTATATATTCATGCGGTAAATGTGATGCTTGTAAGGGAGGATATTATAACCTTTGTTCGACAATGGGCTTCCTTGGTCTTGCAGGAGGTGGCGGAGGCTTCTCCGAATACGTGGCTGCTGAAGAATATATGGTTCACAAGATTCCAGAGTGCGTCTCTTATGAGCAAGGTGCACTTGTAGAACCTTCTGCCGTTGCACTCCATGCCGTTCGTCAAAGCAAACTCAAAGTTGGCGATAAAGCTGTAGTATTTGGTGCAGGTCCTATCGGCTTGCTCGTTATTGAAGCGTTGAAAGCTTCCGGTGCAGCAGAGATCTATGCTGTTGAGCTGTCCGAAGAACGCAAGCAAAAGGCGACTGAACTGGGCGCAATCGTTATTGACCCTAAACAATATGATGTGGTGGAGGAAATCCACAAACGCACGAATGGCGGTGCAGACGTCGCTTATGAAGTTACTGGTGTGCCTCCTGTCCTTACACAGGCTCTTAACTCGACAAAAGTCGGTGGTGAGTTGATGATTGTCAGCATTTTCGGGAAAGAAGCATCTATTAAACCGAATAACATCGTGATGATGGAACGCACCATCAAGGGAATTATCGGTTATCGCAACGTATTCCCTGCTGTTATTAGCTTGATGGATCAGGGTTACTTCTCTGCTGAGAAACTTGTAACGAAACGAATTAAGCTTGATGATGTTATTGAAGAAGGATTTGAAGCGCTTCTGAAAGAGAAGAATCATGTGAAAAACCTTGTGAAAGCTTAAGTAACAGCTTCTAAATCGGTTTAACATAAACAACATGAAAAGGCGAAGCCAGACAACTGGTTTCGCCTTTTTAAATTCTTCATTAATAGGCATTTTGTCCTATTCATTAACAAGCCTTACTGGTATACTCGACTAATATATCTGCAATTCACAGAATAAATAACTTTAGGAGGATATGTATGTCGACAGCTAAAATACTAGATCGTAAGGCTAAAATAATTGAAATTGTATGGGACGCGAGAGCGAAACCAGAAGATTTCGATAGAGTCACGAAAGAAGTGCAGACGTTCTCTCAAGAGCTTGGGGGTAGTTTTGATGTCATCGTTGATATGAGAACAGTAAAAGCATTTATGCCTGAATCTCAAGGGAAACTTGTGGAGCATCAAAAAGCATTGAAGGATTTCGGAATGAAGCGGGCTGCGGTTATTGTATCTGGGGCTATAGCAAAAATGCAGCTGAAGCGTACGGCAAAAGAAGCATTACATAGTACCGAATCACATTGGGAGAGTTATGAAGAAGCGTTACTATTTTTGAAGAATAATCTTTAATAGATAGAGGATCACCTTATATAAGGCATAATAGATAACGTTATTCTCTGAAGGCATCTCATGGTTCTCTGAACCGTTGGGATGCCTTTTTCCTGTAGAATAAGTCATTGTATATTTCTATTGAATCAACCCTCTCTGAATCTGCGCTTTAATATCAACTGCCTCAATGCGCCCGCGTTCACAAGGACCGTTCCAGCAATGATCGTGATTACTCCAAGAAGTGTGATCAAAGAGACGGTCTCATGATAAAAGATTACACCTACCCCAACCGCAATCGGAGGAGAAATATAGAGCCAGGTGGAAGGGAAGACCGGATTCGTCTTGGCTACGAGCCAATAGAACAGGGTATGTCCGACCATAGAACCGATCACGATTAGGTAGAGCAGGGAACCTGCGGTCTGGAATGATAGAAGAAATGCAGGATGCACATCTTCAGTGAACAAAGATAGAATGAACATCATCGCTCCGCCATACATCATTTGGGCTGCATTCATTGCGATCGGTGAGACTTCGGACATGCTATTGATTACTTTTTTAGAATAGAGTGTACCTGTTGCATAAGCGAATTCCCCGATTAGTATGGCGACACAACCGATAAGCCACAATGTAGAGACGTCCATCGAAAGATTGGGCAAGACGAGTAGCAACACACCGATGAAGCCAATAATGCAACCGTATAGCGAGTGTACGGGAGCTTTTTGACGAAGGAAAGCCGTTTGAAGTATTAATATCATCATCGGTCCTGTAGCGGATAGAACGGCAGCGAGTCCGGAAGATACATATTGCTCGGCCCAGTATAGCGTAGTAAAGGTGCCAAACGTCAATGTTGCTCCGGTAAATAGCATCTCTTTACGTAACAGCAGGGAGAAGCTTACCTTGCGTTTCCATACCATCCATAGGAACAGAATAGTACCAGCTAGGAAAAAACGCAGTCCTGCTGAGAAGAATGGAGGCGCACCGGCATCTATTCCGATTTTGATTGCGAGAAAGGTCGTTCCAAATATTAGACATACAAGTGCATAAGCTACAATAATCATGTTCATTTCCCCTTTGATGTCATTCATTGAATGTATTTCGTTAATCATATAGGGAGTGTGACAGAACAGATTATATATGACAGAACAGATTGTGATGGTTTGCGTGTACAATAATGTAATAGGTTATTTCAAAATGAGGTGTTGTAGACAAATGAAAAATGTGAAGGGCGTTCCGCAAAGTCGCCCGTTGTTCAGACAAGTGTATGACAACATCTTGAATCGTATGGAGCGGGGCGAATGGAGGACGGATGACAAATTACCATCGATACGGATGCTTGCTGAAGAACTCAAAGTCCACAGATTGACAGTATTTAAAGCATATAGACTGCTGTCTGAGGAAGGTAAAGTATATGTTAGGGATAAATCGGGTTATTACGTATCGGCGGACGGCGTGCTCTCCAGTGAGTTGGAAGAGGGTTCATTCGTTTCTTCCTATACAATATCCAATTCGTTATCCGATATTCATCGAATCCAAGCGAAGTACCAGTTCTCACAGGCATTGATTGATCCCAATCTGTTACCAAATATATATTTATCGGATTATGTTAAGAAAGTATTCGATCTATACCCTAAGGTTATGGGAACATATGCCAGTATTCAGGGCGATGATGAGCTAAGGGAGTCGCTCAGCCAACATTTCAGGGAGCATCATCGCTTGCAATTATCATCAGAGGAATTGTTGATTACTTCAGGTGCTCAGCAGGCGATTAATCTGATCGCTCAGATGATGCTCCGGCCTATGGATACAGTGTTAATTGAACGTCCGACATACAGCGTAGCGATGGATATATTTCGTAGGCAAGGAGCGCGCCTTATTCCCGTTCTGATCACGCCTGAAGGATATGACCTAGTGGAAGTGGAAGCTCTGATGCGTGAACATAAGCCACGTATGTTCTATATGAATCCGACCCATCACAATCCTACTGGATATACGGTTCCGGCGTGGCAGCGTAAATTGCTGGTGGAATTGGCGGAGCGCTATCATTGTCTGCTAGTGGAGGATGATCCGTTCCGGGATATGTATTTCGAAGAGGAGCCACCACTACCACTATTCGCTTATGACACGGAGGGCTGGGTGATCTACATTAGTAGCTTCAGTAAGTACATTGCTCCGGGCTTGCGAATTTGTGCTGTAGCCTGTCGGTATCCATTCATGGAGCAGTTAATCAAGGCCAAGTCGCTGGCGGATAACGGGACTCCGCAACTTAATCAGAAGATATTTCTACATTATTACACCTCGCCACGACTACAACGGCATCTAGACAAGTTGCGTATTGCACTTCAGGTACATAAAGAGATTATGGAGGAAGAGCTCGCTTTAGCAGGCTGGGAATGGACGGCTCCGAAGGGCGGGCTCAATCTATGGGTTAAGTTGCCGGGAGATATCTCGGCGGATCTGCTTTTTAGAAAAAGCATAGAGCAGTCAATCAGCTTTGTTCCTGGAGAAATCTGTGATCCGTTGGGAGAGTTGAAATCATGGATTCGTCTCAGCTTTTCCTTTGCAAATGAGATCGACTTACGTGAAGGGATGCAACGACTAACGGCGTTGTCGCGGACTTTGTGATCGTGTAACTATTCATTGCAAAATCCAATATATGTAATATAATTCTTGGGATAGTATGACTAGGGAGGGGGTGTGTTAATGCAGAGCAATTTCTTAGAAACTTATGAAGGTTTTCAAATTCATTTTTTGGAGTGGAAACCAAAGAAACAGTGTAATGAGCTTCCTGTAATCTGCATACATGGCAACTTATCTAATGCAAGAATGTATAAATGGATCGGCGATGAACTATCTTCCGAGCGAAGCGAGAATCCGAGGCACGTCGTTGCAATTGATATTCGAGGTTGTGGCGAAAGTGGTATGCCTGAAAAAGGATTTTCATTGCAGCATATGGCTATGGATATTGAGGCTGTAATGATGCATTTAAGAATCAGCAAAGCGTATTTCATCGCATATTCAAGGGGTGTAGCCTATGCTCTACAATACGCTTTACGAAACCCTGATCATGTTCAAGGTATGATTATTGGTGATTATCCAGCTTATTACACGAAGTTAAATGAAGACTGGGTAAAAAGAATGGTGAATTCCTATGAATTGTATGATTCTTGGGATAGTTTATACAAAGCAATAACATCAATCGAGCATTTAAGTAGAGAAGATTTCGATGCCAGAAGAGAAGATTATTATGTTGAAAGAGAAGGGAAAGTACAGAATAGATACTTGAAGGAATTTCCTTATAGGCTTCAACTTGAATCTAATGATTATGACCTTTCATCTGCAATGGACAATATAAACGGCAAGATATTAATACTAAAAGGCAATGAAGAAGGTTCCCTTTTGAGCGATGAACAAATAATGGTATACCAACAAAATAATCATGAAGTAGTACGAGTAGAACAAGCTGGACATGATGTTTTTGAACCAAGAAAACAGGTCAAAGAAGCACTTATGAATTATTTCAAGCACATTATAATATGATTCAACAAGAAAAGGTTGGCTATAGAGCCATCCTTTCTTGCCTTCTATAGTGTTGATATATTTATACCCAGCCAAAGATTCTAGCAAGCTGCGCAACAGCATAGGTTACGCCGATGGCGATACCAAGTGGAATCACGGCTGACAATACAGCCCATTTCATACTTTTCGTTTCTTTATAAATATTCACTAGTGTGGTACCGCAAGGATAATGTAGTAGTGAGAATAACATCATACTAAGCGCTGTCAGCCAGGTCCAACCGTGATTCAGGAATACGTCTTTGATACTGCTAAGGCTGTCAATATCGACCATGGCTCCAGAGGACATATAACCCATGAGTAGAATCGGTAGTACGATTTCATTCGCTGGTAATCCAAGGATAAAGGCCATCATAATATAACCATCCATGCCGAGCATTTGAGCGAATGGATCGAAGAAAGCAGCCATGTGATTCAGGACACTTTCGCCCCCGATGAATGTATTGCCTAACACCCATGTGATAATCCCTGCCGGAGCAGCTACGACGATAGCCCGAGTAAGTACATTTAGGGATTTATCCTTAGAGGAGATAAGGATCGTTCTCCAAATTTGCGGACGGCGATACGGTGGAAGCTCCAGTGTGTAATGTGTAGGAACGCCACGTAGTGCAGTTTTAGACATCACCCATGAGACACTCAGTGTAACGACAATTCCAATCAGTACCATACCCATCAGCACGGAGGCTGTCGTAAGTGTCTTGAACGCTCCCGTGGAAGCAGCTCCTGTCATAAATAAGGAGGATAACAGAATCAAAGTAGGCCAACGTCCGTTACAAGGTACGAAATTATTAGTTAGAATGGCCAACATCCGTTCACGAGGTGATTCAATAATACGTGTGGAGAGGATAGCTGCAGCATTACAGCCGAATCCCATCGACATGGTCAAAGCCTGTTTGCCATGACCACCAGATTTCTTGAATAATCGGTCCATATTAAAAGCAACGCGGGGAAGATAGCCGAAATTCTCCAACAGTGCGAATACAGGAAAGAATATCATCATCGGTGGGAGCATGACACTAATGACCCATGATGTTCCCCGATATAGCCCTAGTACTAGTACGCCATGCAACCAATCCGGTGCGTGGATGGCTTGAAATCCGGCTGTTAAATAGCCTTCAATGATTCCAAAAAAAGACGCGAGCCAGCTCGAAGGATAATTTGCTCCGGCAATTGTAATCCAGAATACGATGCCGAGGATCGAGAGCATAATAGGGAATCCCCATATTTTAGAAGTAACGATATTATCCAACTTGAAGGTACTGTTAAGCTTCTTCTTATCACGGTAACTTACAGCATCACTGCAGATACTTGCAGATACACCATAAATGCCGCTGACAATTTCATCTCTTATTGCGCCTCCATCTGCTAGCTTCTTCGCTACTGACAGCAGAGAGTCTAGAGAATCGGATCCTTTACTAACATGTGACTCCATAGCCGATAACCTCCTTTGCTTCAGGTATTTCTTTACTCTTGATATTCTCTTTGAGAGAGGCAAGCAGACTATCGTCACCGTCCAACAGGCGTAGTGCAATCCATCGCGCCGGATACTTAGAACCGATCATTTGCTCAACCATTGGGGTGAGCTCTGCAATACCTCGTTCGATCTCATCGTTATAAATGATTCGCATCGGATCTGTTATGAAAGCACCAGTAGCCACACGTTCTACTTGATCTAATAACGCTTCAATTCCTATTTTATTACGGGCGGAAATCGTTACAACAGGGACGCCTAACCGTTTCGAAATGGCCTTCAGGTTGATATCAATACCGAGTCTACGAGCTTCATCAATCAAGTTAATGCAGACAACGGCTCTCCCAGTAATCTCTAGAACCTGTAGTGCGAGGTTGAGATTTCGTTCTAGGGAAGTCGCATCAAGAACGACAAGTGTCACATCCGGTTGTTCAAATATAATATAATCTCTAGCAGCCTCTTCATCCGCGGAGTTGGAATACAACGAGTATGTACCAGGGAGATCAACTGCACGGTACATATGGTTGTTGTGAGTGAACTCGCCTTCGGCGGTAATGACTGTCTTGCCTGCCCAGTTGCCTGTATGCTGACGCATTCCAGTTAATAGGTTGAACAGTGTGCTTTTTCCCGTATTAGGATTGCCTGCAAAGGCGACAGTATAATGACTCATGCTTCGACACCTCCGATTAATTCTCCATAAATCATTGAGCTTTCTTCTCTGCGTAGGGCAATGGTCGTGTTACTTACTCGAAATGCAGTAGGGTCTCCTAGTGGACTGCGCCGTAATACTTCTACGATATTTCCTACGACAAATCCAAGGTCAAGTAATCTTCTTCTTAGCACACCCTGTACTTCGATGGCACTGATGCACAGTATGCTGCCGTTCTTGGCTTCAGATAATGGAATACTCGTTCCAGACATAAGTTCTCCTTCTTTCATCTATAGTTGATGGGCTATATTTTGCGTAAGGGGTATTTTTTTGTTCTACACCACAATGTTAGTCTATGCGAATAAATCTGTCCCTGTACCAATAATGTTGTGCAATGGCAAAACTTTATTTTATTAAAAGTTATCCAACTGGTTATTCCATTTATTGTATTGTTTAGGCGATTACATTGATATCTTATTAGTTGTTCTCCATAAGTGTTCAGAACAGATACATGCAGACGAGTATGAGGTTATTTAACAGCTGCGCTTGAGCGACTATTTTTGGATGAATAAGCAGTATCCTAATAAATAAAAAAGCTGACATCGATGGAATATCGATGCCAGCTTTTTTTTATTTTAGGGATCTATATCGGATTGTATCTAAGGTATCCAAACAGCTACAGGTGGTTTTAGGGCACCCAACCAACCGGAATTCACATCAGAAAGAATCAGTTTGGTAAGAGGGTTAGTTATTTTGGTATCCCAATAGTTTACAACGAGATTATGAGGCTGACCATCATTTGGAATGAGGATAGATCCATCATTAGCATAAAGGCTATTTTTAACAAAAGCGTACCACTGGCCTTTATACTCATTATCAGTTGTATTCGTTACGCTAAAGTACGTTTTAGTACCTTCGGTTTTAACGAATTGAATCTCTATTTTCTTCTCAACCTCACACAAGGCAGGTTTCGATTGAAGTGACTTATAGTCTTTATCGGCAATGGTTAAGCTTGTAGGGATGTTCTGACCAGAATACGTTCCCCATTCCGTGATATCGAACACAAGGGTGGTTTCTCCACCAGCAGCAATGTTAGGTAACCAACGATCCTGTACTACATTCCCTTTGGAATTATGCGCAATCCAGTATCCACCATTCGGATAACTACTGTTGTAGTCGGAGGAAGTGGGGTTTTTGATTTTCCAGATTTGTTGGGTAGCTGTCGATGAACAATCATACTTGATGACTAGATCGGATTCAGTGGTTGTACTTGCTGCGAAAGTGGCCAAAGGTAGAGCAAGTAAAAAAATGAATGTAAGTAAGCTGATGCTAAGCCATTTGATGTTTTTTTTGTTCATAATGGGAAAGCCGTCCCTTCTCTTTGTAAATTTTTGATAAGTGCATAGTTACATTATGTATCGCGTTACCAATATATTCTGACATCCATTTATGGTAAATATTTATAATTATAAACTAACCGATCAAAGAGATTAATAAGTGTTCTTGTATTAAGTATGTTTTGAAAATGCGATATCTTGCATGAATTCGAGGCTTTAGGTTAATAATTTATATGTTAATTTGAAAAGGAGACTATACCATGACAAATGTAAAAACAGCTATCATCTACTATAGTTCTGGTGGAACGAATCATCAATTGGCTGAGTGGGCAGGAGAAGGTGCTAAAGAAGCAGGGGCAGAAGTGAAAGTATTACGAGTGGCAGAAACAGCCCCACAAGCTGTCATTGACTCGAGCCCTAGTTGGAGGGCGCATTTAGAAGCAACGCAATGTGTACCCGAAGTAACATTAGCTGACCTTGAATGGGCAGATGCTATTATTTTTAGTGTTCCTACAAGATTCGGTAACATGCCAGCTCAAATGAAGCAATTCTTTGACACGACAGGTGGTCTATGGTTTCATGGTAAACTTGCAAATAAGGCTGTTAGTGCGATGTCTTCTGCGCAGAATCCACACGGAGGTCAAGAAGCCACTATTTTATCTCTATACACAACAATGTATCATTGGGGAGCGATTGTCGTTGCGCCTGGTTTTACCGATCCTGTAACCTTTGGAGCGGGTGGGAATCCATACGGGACAAGTGTTACGGTTGGACAAGATGGGAAAATGATAGAGGATGTTCAGGCGGCAGTGAAGCATCAAGCTAAACGTACGACTACGATCGCAGGATTACTCAAAAAGGGAAGTTAACAGCAATAATAAAAGAAGCTAATCGAAAGAACAAATGAAAGATCCCCTGCCATTGTGCATAGGGGATCTTTTTGTGTAATTAGAATAGAGGAGGAGAACACATGAAAGGTCGGGTATTTATTTAAAGAGATAGGCTAACAAGGGGCATGTTCACAGGCGTATATAAAGGAATACTGAATCGTTGTTTATTTTTGAAATATACGATTTCTTCATAGCCGATTTCTTTAGCGAGATTGCGGGCGTCATCGAGCATATTGCCTAATTCATCTGGGAAATGAGCGTTGGAAGAGAGTGTGATCGGCACATCATAATCCTTCAAAATAGATAGAAATGATGAGCTCGGGCATATTTCATTTGTTGAATTACGATAAGCTAACCCTGTATTTATTTCTGTAGCGACATCAGCAATGCTAAGGGCAGCAGCTACATTGTTATAATGAACTTCTAATTCATCTTGTGGAGGAAGAGGACAGAACACCTTAATATGATCCAAATGAGCCATGAATTGAAAAAGACCACTGTGCACGGCTTCAATCACGGTCTGATAATATTGATTGTAGAGTAAAGAGAGATCATAATCTTCAAAATGACGCTGGGTATCCGGATGATCGAACTTCCAACCCTCATGGAAATGAACAGAACCGATGACATAATCGAGTTGATAAGGTTCAAGAAGAGCTTTAAGTTTATCCTGAGCGCCTGGGAAATAATCAGCTTCAACACCTATGGATAGATCTTCATAGAACCTTGCTGCATTACGCATGCCAGATAAATAATCCTCTATGGAGTAAGTGCATACAAGATCTAACCATTCACGTTGCATCTTACCAATGGGACTGTCATCTAACAGCATGAATTCTTCATAATAGCTCTTAAACTCGTGGAAACGATATAAATGATCGACAACTCCGAACTTGGTGACACCTTTTTTGCGACCTTGTTCTAGATATCTTGTAATCCAGTCTTCGGAGTAACAGCCTTCTTTCATTCTACGGGCTAGACTTCGGGTGATATGTTCAATCCAAGCACGGGATTCATATTCCGTCTGACTGGAATAATTACGAGAGGTTTGCTCCAGTGCTAATCCTGTACGTTTAAGCCATGCTAAGGAATAAGTTCCCTCTTCTAGGTGAAAGTGAAAGTCGATTTTCAATACATAGCCTCCTTTATTCATGTGCGCTTTAATGTATTGTATCGATCAACCGTTAGCTAGAGCGCATATAAGTGTAAATTAATTGTTAAATACGTGGAGTAGGGGTGAGAGATTTCTTATAACAATGTATATGGTATTCTATTTGACATTTTCACGTAGAACTAGAGAAACTTCTTGAATGCCTTCATGATGTGGCTTCTCTAATACGACCCAGTTGACTGCTAGAGACTTCTTTAATTGTGAAACTTGGTGTTTAGTAAGTTTAATTTCATCCATTCTATCCTCACCAAAGCTGAAGTCTACGTGGGCTTGAAGATCGAATTTTTCTTCAGTCCAAATTTTCAAACCATTTCGTGTATTAAAGGTCATTCGATATCCTTCAAGCGCTAGTTCGAGCTGTTCGTTATGCTCCTCAGCATACTTAAAAAAATCTTCATATTGATAATGTTCTTCTTCTGCATTCTTAAGAAGTGTAACATCTTTTAAGCGAACAGCTTCTCTAATCAGCGCCTCATCATTCAACGATTTTCTGGCATGTTCTAGCAAAATCGCAGTATGTTGTGAAATCATGATTTCAAGACTCATGTGATAACTCCGCCTTCCGGTATTCTTATATTTTATTAGTTCTAATATAGATGGAATGAACTAAGCTTACTAAACGTCTTTAATTCATTCCATGTAAATGTAATGAACTAAAGTTGACTAAACGTCTTTAGATCATTCCATGTAAATGTAATGAACTAAAGTTGACTAAACGTCTTTAGATCATTCCATGTAAATGGCATGCTGTAAAATGACCTGGTGAAATTTCAAGCCATTGAGGTTCTTCTTGGCGACACTGCTCCGTAGCGAAGGGGCATCTTGAGGCGAAATTACAGCCTTGGAAATTCTGTATCAGGCTTGGTAATTCACCTGTAATTGAAGGTGAAGATAGTTGTTGAGCTATCTTCGGATCGGGTTTCGGAATAGCATCAAGCAGAGCTTGAGTATAAGGATGAGCTGGGCGATCATATAATTCATCGCTTGGAGCAAGCTCGACAAGCTTACCAAGATACATCACTCCGATACGATCTGAGATATGGCGTACCATAGACAGATCATGTGCAATGAACAGATAAGTTAGACCGAATTCTGCTTGGAGATCTTCAAGCATATTAACAACTTGAGCTTGAACAGACACGTCGAGCGCTGAGATAGGTTCGTCACACAATATAAATTCAGGCCGAACGGATAGGGCTCTTGCAATACTGATCCGTTGGCGTTGACCTCCACTGAATTCATGTGGATAACGCTGGGCATGTTCAGCTTTCAGACCAACCTTCTCAAGTAATTCTAATACCGTATCACGGCGATCTTGTTTGCTTCCTATACCATGAATCTCCATCGGTTCGCTAATGAGTTGCGCGACATTCATACCTGGATTCAATGAGGAATAGGGATCTTGGAATATCGTTTGCATCCTTTTACGGAAGGGTTTCAATTGCCTTTCATTCATATTGGCAATATTATGTCCATCGAAATGAATCTCGCCATTTGTTATATCATATAAGCGGACAATACTTCGACCTGTCGTAGATTTACCACATCCTGATTCCCCGACTAAGCCGAAAGTTTCTCCTCGTTTGATGTGAAAGGTGAGATCATCTACAGCTTTTAACATATTGCGGCCACTACTTCCAGCTCCACGAGCAGGGAAATATTTCTTCAATCCTATGACGTCTAGTAGGATTTCTGAATTTGGATTCATGGTGTATCCCCCTCTCTCCACTTCGCATCATTGCCTTCAGCAGATTCATATAGCCAGCAAAGAGCGCGGTGCTCTTCATTGAATTCGGTATAGCGAGGCATCGTCTTGCAGATGCTCCCTGCATGTGGACATCTTTCCATGAAAGGACAACCCGAAGGAGGGTAAAGAAGGTCTGGTGGTGTACCTTCTATAGTGGCTAGTCGTTGCCGTCCACCCGAGGTAACCCGAGGGATTGATTTCAACAATCCTTGTGTATAAGGATGACGTGGATGCTCGAAGATTTCTTCCACGGTTCCTTCTTCCATGATCAGCCCCCCATACATGACGATGACCCGCGTACATACCTGAGCGACAACGCCGAGATCATGTGTAATTAATAAAATAGCTGTATTCGTACGTTCCTTGAGTTGCTTCATGAGTCCCAGAATTTGGGCTTGTATAGTGACATCCAGCGCTGTGGTTGGTTCGTCTGCAATGAGTAGTTGAGGGTTACACGAGAGAGCCATAGCTATCATCACGCGTTGCCGCATACCACCGCTAAACTCATGAGGATACTGATCAATCCGTTGCTCAGGTGAAGGGATCCCAACTTCACGAAGTAATTCAATAGCCCGCTGTCTTGCTTCATGTTTGTCTAATTTACGGTGACGTCTGATGACCTCAATTAATTGCTTACCAACACGAATAACGGGATTAAGGGAAGTCATAGGATCCTGAAAGATCATTGAAATTTCGTTGCCACGGATTTTACGTAATTCTTTATCTGACATAGATACTAGATTCTTATCGTTAAATATGACTTGTCCGTCTATAATTTTACCTGGAGGTTGTATTAATCCAATAATTGATTTTGCAGTGACGCTCTTGCCACTTCCTGATTCTCCAACAATGCCAATAACATCTCCAGCTTCTACATTGAAGCTAACCCCTCTGACGGACTGAACTTCACCGGCACGAGTCATAAACGAAGTCTTTAAATTTCGCACAGATAGTAAGTTGTTCATAATACCCCTCACTCCAATATATCTAAATGAATTAGTGGGTTCCTTAACGTTTATTCGCTTTAGGTTCAAAGGCTACCCGGAATATATCACCAAGGAAATTGAAAGATAGCACAGTCAGCAATATAAATACCCCAGGAATAATAGCTAGATAAGGTGCTTCACTAATGAAGCTCTGTGCATCATTTAGCATACTTCCCCATGAGGAATTAGGCTGCTTCACACCGAGTCCCAAGAAGCTAAGTGAAGATTCCATAAGAATCGCTGAAGCGATATTGATCGTGGCTGATACTATAATGGTAGGCATAATATTCGGAATGATATGTTTAATAATAATACGAATTTTGCTCTGGCCCGACACTCGTGCATATAGTACATATTCTCGTTCTTTAACGGAGAGTGTCTCAGCTCTTACAATTCTGGCAATGCCCATCCAACTGAGCGCACCTATTATGACAATGATTGTTCCAACCCCTGGTTTCATATATGCGTTTAATATAAGCATGAGAAAGAAGGAAGGGATGGCCATCAGTACGTCAACCGAACGCATAAGCAGATTATCTACCCAACCACCGAAATATCCACTGATCGTTCCTACAGTCATTCCCAGTGTGACAGAGATAACCATAGAGAGAAAACCAACGCTAAGAGAAATTCTACCCCCATATAAAGCTCTGGCAAAATAATCTCGTCCGTAATCATCTGTTCCGAACCAATGGTTAGAATCAGGTGGTTTTAATCGATCAAGCACAACGATTTGGTTGGGGTCATATTTAGATAGGAAAGCCACTGAGGCGGCAATCACAAAAAACACGAGAACGGCTATCGCTGCTATCCCTATCTTTTGTTCACGTAATTGTGTAGTTATGTTACGCCATCTAATTGAATTCATCTTGCATCTCACCCCATCGTCTTGATTCGTGGATCAACCACGCCGTATAAGATGTCCGCCACCAGATTGCCCACAACAAGCATGATGGAGGAGAGCATCGTAATACCCATAATAATTGGATAATCGAGCCCATATACTGCTGTTATGCCTAGAGAACCCATGCCAGGCCATGAAAACACAGATTCCGTAATGAAAGCTCCAGCAATGAGTTCTGGAAGAGACATCCCTAGAATTGTAATGACGGGTAGGAGTACATTCTTGAATACATGCTTCCACAATACGGTTCCCGTAGTCGACCCATAGGCATATTGGATTTGTACATAATCCTCTTCCAATTGACTGATGGTATTAGATCGGATATATCGCATATAGACAGAAACGTTCATATAGAGTAGTACGGTCACAGGTAGAATGCCATGTTTAATAATATCTAGTATGGAGTCGGAGCCTACAGTGCGCATGCCCATACTAGGAAGCCAATGTAGTTTAACTGCGAACAAATAGATAAGCATAATACCAAACCAGAAACTCGGAATTGAAATCCCGATATAAGAGAATAAGCTAAGAATGCGGTCAATAGGCCGATTCTTACGTGATCCAGCATACATACTTAATGGAATAGAGATAATTAGAGAAAGAAGTAACCCTGCCCCCATAAGACCTACTGTAGCAGGAAGACGACCTAATATTTGTTCCATTACGGGACGATGGTTAACTATCGAGTAGCCAAGATCACCTGAAAGTACATTTTTGAGCCACAATAAATACTGAACATACACAGGTTTATCAAGGCCTAAGTTTTGGCGAATACGTTCGACGTCCTCAGCTCCCATATTGGGTGTAACAAAAGAAAGAACTGGATCACCCGGTGCAAGCTTGATAAGCGCGAACGATATTATTGAAATAAATAAAAGAAGGGGGACAGCTTGTCCAACCCTTCGCAAGATATATCTTCTCAAGAATACCCCTCCGGACCAACGCCGGACGTTGCCGACCGGCGTTTATAGTAAGAATTGCTACATTTATTTTTTGTATACTTGGGAAAAGTCTTCTAGCATCACGACTGGTTTTGGAGTAGCTTCCTCTATACCGCTATAAGTATTGTCCACCGCAACGATAGCTTTGGTGTAAGCGATCGGGTAAACGGTCATTTCATTAGCTACAGTTTGTTGAATTTCTTTATACAATTCTGCACGTTTCGTAGTATCCACTTCTACAGCTGCAGTGTCCCATAGTTTGTCGAACTCAGCATTCTTATAATGTGAATAGTTATATGCAGCATCACTCTGGAAGAGTGTCTTATAAGCGTCCGGTTCGTATCCCATAATGTAGCCGCCAAAGGATAGTTCGAAATCTTTGTTGTTCAAATCTAATGTTCTATTTCCGTATGCTGTACCATCCATTGGTAACAATTCCAATTCAATGCCTACATCTTTGAGTTTTTGTTGGATATATAGGGCCTGGCTTTCTTGCGGCTTATTTGTATTTGTATAGGCTAAGCGAATCTTCAAGTTGCTAACGCCTGCATCGGCAAGCAGTTGTTTAGCCTTCTCTAGGTTATAGTCATACTTTTCAAGATCGCTAGTTTGGTACAATGTATCAGGTGTGAGAATGGAAGACGCAGGCTCTGCAAATTCATTGGAAGTATAGGAAGCTGTAATGATCTCATTCTTATCTAGTGCATAAGCAATCGCTTGACGAACTTCTTTCTTCTGCATGACATCGGTATTGAGGTTGAAGACCATATACTGAAGACGACCTTCAGAATACGTTAGCAGATTGAATTTTCCTGTATCATTGAGTTTTTTATAATCTTGAGTGTCTACCATACGCATTTGGATTTCACCATTCTGAAGTGCTAGATTAGCTGCATTCGTATCTTTAGCGACACGATAAGTTACCGTATCTAAATGAGCCTTACCAGCAAAATAATCATCAAATCTTTCTAACGTCACATATTCACCTGCACGATATTCTTTGAATTTGAAGGGACCTGAACCTATAGGAGCATTGTTCTTGTCACTCTTCTCAATATCTGCAACACCTGCAAAAATATGTTCTGGAATCGGGAAGAATTGTACAAGAGCCCCGTCAAAAGCGGCAGTTACTTCCGGAAGTATAAATTCTACAGTCAAGTCATCCACTTTGTTAACTTTGATTGGCTTATTATTCAACACGAATTGACTACGTAGAAAGCTATGTTGGTTCTCATCTAGAATGCTATTCGCTGTAAATACGATATCATCTGCATTAAGGGCTTCGCCATCATGCCATTTCAATCCGTCACGTAGCTTGATCGTATAAGTAAGGTTGTCGTCTGATACTTTTATATCTTCAGCAAGCACATATGTTTTCTTACCATCATTAATATTAAACAACGGAGCGTACAAGGATTGGTCAACTGTAAGTGTTACTCGATCTCCTGCATAGATTGGATTCATAACCTTAGGGTCATCTTGAACTGCGATGATGATCGAACCGCCATCTTTCGGTTGGCCGCTATCTGTTGAAGCAGTATCTTGTGGAACGCTAGTATCTGTTTGAGCTGTGTTGTTACCGCCGCATGCACTCAGTACCAATACAAGCGCAAAGACAGCGGTTAACCATAGTTTTCTGTGTTTCATTTGAAAATCCCCCTAAGATGTTTTTGTAATTTATACTCTATTATAACTGTCCTTTTCGACAAAACAAGACATTAAACCAAGTTTTCTTATAAGAATTAAATAAAATGATATTTTCGATGTATTTTGCATGTATAAAAAGAACATTTTATGGATTAATATGGATACAATCTACTAAAGACGAATGCTCGTATACATGATAGATAGAGGTATAATAGTCAAAAGGTTTTATGAAAAGAGGGAGTGAATTGAGGATGAGATTAGCATGCTTACACGCGCATTATTCGAATATTCAATATATAGAAAAGGCACTATCCGAATATGGCATTGAATTAGTACATTTTGTGGACCCTGCCTTAATGTACCGAGTTACATGTGATGAAAGTTTCACACGTTCAGATGCTGCGAGGAAAGTGAAGGAGCAAATAGAATGGATTGCTCAAAACAAGGTGGATGCTATTCTCATTACGTGCACAAATTATATTGCATGTTTAGAAGAAGAGAGATTATCGATAACTACTCCAATTATTAAAATTGATGAACCTTTCTTTGAATATATTTGCAATATCCAGCAACCACAGATTATTGTATTTACGAATCCTGCCACGGTAGAAGGTACGATGAGTCGTCTTTACAAGCATGCTACAACTCAAGGGAAGTTCCTCGACGTAGAGGTTATCGTTATTCAAGATACGTTTGAGTTGATCATGCAAGGAAGAAGGGAAGAATATAACTTGGCAGTATCTAAGTTCTTGAGTACAATCATTGCTAATGACAACAAAGTCATTTCCGTGGCCCAATTATCTATGGTCGAAGCATCTGAACAAGTGGAAGATAAACACGATAGAACGATCATAAATCCATTAGATCCATTAATTAAGACCATTATTAAGAAATTGGAACCTGTCAGATATAATAAATAACTGAGTTTTTTTAATTTGATTGCCTTTTAGCCCTCTCCATATTCTGTATCCTGAATAAGCTATGATGTATCCTAGTCAAAAAGGAGGAATGAATCATGAGTGGAGTTGGAGGTTTCGGAGGAATCGGTTTAGGTGGATCTACAGGTGCAATTTTAGTTCTTTTCATCTTGTTAGTTATTATTTCTAAAGCATTTATTCTATAATTAGATGATTGAAATAGTTATGATGCAGGCGAAAAATGAAAAGCCGGTTAAGATACTACCGGCTTTACTTTTTGCCTGTCTCTATGATTAATAATAAATAATACGGAGGAAATGAATGGAATCAATCGTAAGTAATGCTTATGTGAATGAGCGAGTTACGGCATCTCAAGCTAACATGAGGGATACCCAAGATATTATGGATATACTAATTGAGACTGCAAGATGGTTGCAAAGTAGAGGCTCAAGTCAATGGAGTGGTTTGTTGCGTGGAGAAGATAGTCATGATATGGTTGGGTCTATTTCGCGTGGTGAAGTATTCGCATTTAAAGAAAATGGCGTATGCGTGGGTACTGTTATTCTGAAGCAGATGGTAAGTGAATGGGATAAAGATTTGTGGGGCGAGAACGAAGGTGAATTGAACACATCTGTGTTTGTACATAGACTTGCTATTCATCGTGATCATGCAGGGAAAGGTCTTGGAGCAGATATTTTACGTTGGATTGAAAGTGGTGTTTGTTATAACGATAAAGATCGAATTCGACTGGATTGTATCGGCGACAATATAACGCTAAATCGTTTCTATAGCCAGTGTGGATACAAATATATGGGTGGTGTTAATGGATTTAGTAAATATGAGAAGTTACTGTAAGGAGACAGAAGATTAATCCAGTCTCATAATCATGACAAAATCCAACAAAATATGATATTCTGTATGTTAGGAATGTTACAAGTAATCCGTCTACGATGATATGTGTAGGCGGTATTTTCAAGTTGCATGATTGGTTCAATATCTTATAGAGAAGGAAGGCATGGACTTGGACAAGTTCAGACAGTTTTTAAAGGCCTCACGAGCTTCAATTGTTATGGTTATGCTCATTCCAGTTGCTCTAGGCGCACTAGGCGCTTGGGTATGGGATGGCGTATTTAATGTATGGCTATTCTTGCTAACACTTCTTGGAGCAGGGCTTGCCCATCTATTTTCCAATATGATTAATGACTTGTGGGATTATAAGAATGGTGCAGATACGGGTGCAAATGAAGAAGTGGATGCGATAACTAGTCACTCTGGGTATCTGACAAACGGAACATGGAGTGTTAAAGTATATACGATCGTAACATGGTCTTTATTTGGAATAGCTATTCTGTCTGGTGTTATTCTTAGTATCTTTAGTGGTTGGTGGGCATTTGTTCTTGGTCTGCTTGGTGGATTGATCGCTTATTTCTACGTAGCTCCACCATTGAGACTAGGTTATCGAGGAAAAGGTTTCAGTGAAATTGCTATTTTACTTTCTTTTGGTGTATTACCAGTAATGGGTGCTTATTATGTTCAGACATCCCATATGGATATTCGTGCATTTGTTTTATCTTTACCAATAGGATTACTTACAACTCTTATTCTGTTTAATCATCACTTCTTACATTGGAAGCTAGATCTTCAAGCGGGTAAGAAAACCTTGATTGTAGTATGGGGTGAGGCAAAAGCACTTCGATTCTCAAAGGTATTACTTCTCCTTGCTGTAATATCGCTGTTAGTAGCTGTTCTCGTGGGATCGCTACCGTATTATGCGTTGATTGCATGGTTAGTGCTCATTCCGCTGTACCAAGTTTATGGTAAATTGAAGGATCAGAACCCTTCAAGAGCTTATTTACCACTCATGGGGGGTTCCGTAAAGGCAACGTTTAGATTCGGGCTACTCCTTATCGTAATCATGATCATTCAAGGGTTAATTTAACAATAATAGAAACAATCATAATTAGAAGAAATGAGGGATTGTAGATGGAACATACACGAGTGATTGGTGATTTTCATACCATTTTAGATGAAGGACAAGTCTGGAAGATGGGTGGCTTCCCACTTCCAGACGGAACCTTCTGGGAGTATCGTGAACCGGACGCTGTCGTAATTGTACGTAATGGAATTCTATATGCTCGCGCTACACTAAGTCGCCAGAATGACCACGTTCAAATTCTAGACAATGCGAAACATATGTATTACTCCGTAGAGCCTGTCATTGTACCTGAAGCAGGAGAAATAAGCTTCGAACTTGATATCCGTGCTCGTACACAGAATACAGCTCCAAATGACCTGTACGATGGATATGTGTCCTTGAATTTACTTGACTTCACAACGGGTGCAGCGCTGGACTTCTTTGCTGGAAATGATAAGTATGCTAGTGTGTTTGGTATTCTTCCTTTTCCTGGAGTTGTAGTGCCACCATCGGATAAGACACGCTTTTTCTGCATCTTTAAAGAAGATACGAACTTCAAAGCAAGAGAATTTAACACCTATAAAATTACGTATAACCGTGTTACGGATGAAGCTATTTTCTATTTGAATGGCGAAGAGATCAGACGAGACAAGAATATTCCGATCAAGTTGAATCAATTCACAATTGCACTGGGCATGATGACAGAGAAGGACTTATCGCCTGAAGGAAGTGTATCTGTCCATGGACAGACCGTAATTGCGGAATGGTCGCCTATAACTGTTACGACAACGGAGGGGCAGAAGGAATCGAAGAAAGAGGATTTGAATGAATAAATAAACAACCATTTCATTTAGATATATAAAAGAGAGCTGTCCGCGTGAAGTCTTTAAGACTTCTTGCAGACAGCTCTTGTTTGTTTAATTAAATAAACCATGAGTATAAAGTGCTATACCGGTTCCTACAATACTAACCGTCATAAATTGAGTCGCCAAACGGACGTAGATTTTCTTCATATTCCCACACCTCCTTACATATTCCACTATAAACAGATTGTTGTGCTTCGGTTGCATGTGGTCGATGCATTTCAAATAACGCCATACTGTTGACCATACCATCTTTACTATTTATATTGAATGAAAGTCTAAAGCTTTTTAAAACATTCTCTAGACCTTCTCTTAGAAGGTTTTTTCGGAAACAATATAAAGCATATTTTCGGAAAAACAAGTGAAAGCGATAGGAGTAAAAGGGTTCCTTGTAGTAATATGTAACGGTTTGATTATTCCAACCTTCTTTGTGATTAATTTTATACTGTGCAATTTTATCGGCAAAAACATCGAGGTATTCGTCAATAAACACATTGTTCCGATTGGAAGTATCCAGCAACGTCGTTAATCCATCTACAAGTTCATCAGGATACTGTTTGAGAAAATCTAAGTATTCTGAAACCCTTGTTAAGTCTCCTTCTTTAATTTCAATGGACAATAAGTTAGCTTTAGCATACATCTTAAAACGTTCCACTTCCGAGATACCTATCTCATCTAGCCTTTCAAGCCAACTCATATCAGCATATTTTGCAATCCATTTCTTTGATTCTTCAAACATCCCACGATGCTCATAAGAACCTGCTTTAAACAAATATCCTTGTGCATAGTAATATACAAGAGGGCGAGAAGGATTGAATTCAGGATCTTCCCACTGCTGCTGCTTAAGGTAGATATTTTCAGCTAGTTGACTCAATTCAACAGAATAATTTTCGACTTCATCCCACTTTTGTTTAACTGCAAACAGTTGGGTTAGCATTAATAGCCCATCAAGAGCATATGCATCTGGCAATCGATGTCGATAAGGAATGAATTGCATAGCAATCATGAAGCTCTTATGTCCATCTTGTCTATAAATCTGAAAGAGTCTATAGTAACTAATCGCTAAGCGTTCCGAATGATTTAATTCCTCAGTCTCTATAACACTCTGGTAAATGATTGCAGCAGCTTCTTGCAAGCCTCGTTCTAATAGAAATTCGGCTGCATCAAATATTTCGGTTGTCTGATTTGAATCTTTAACAAGACCACTTAGTACTTTACGAATAGAATCATGACGATTTAGTTCTGCACATCGATTTAGAAAGGGTCTTATTCTCTCCCAGTCCGGATTAGTAGTTTCGAAGCACTCTACTATATATAATTCGAATAACTTTCCTTCTGAGAGTCCCATACCAGCAGTAATAAGATCTAGTTGTTCTATAGACATGGTTAGGGGATTACTATGTAACATCGCACTTAACATCGGTGGGTCCAAGCCGATTGAGTTGGAGAATGATTGTAGGTCCACTCCTGATTGTCTTATGTATTCTTCTATTTCTGATCGGACCGTAGTGTTTTGTTTCATCAACGAAAACACCTCCATGACTGCAATATTAAGCACTTATTTGGCACATTGTAAGTATATATGAATTATATATACTAATAGTATACCGGTCAATGGAATATATCCAATCTTTAGGTAGAAAGTAGTTGGAGGCCAAGGAGTTAGGATAGGGTAGATCATTCGTTTGAAATAATGGATTTTACTAGCATTTATTTTCCATTTAGTGGGATGATAATGTGTTAGAAGTAAGATACAATCATAGATATAACAAGTGATACGTAGCAGGGGGAAATAAAATGTCAGGAACAATATTACTCGTAGAAGACGAACCTTCCATTAGCGAGATGGTAATGAATTACCTGAAAAAAGAGGGGTTTTCGGTCGTTCATGCGCATGACGGAGAAGAGGCCTTACGGAAATTTACCGAAGGTGCATTCGATTTAATTCTTCTAGATTTGATGCTTCCGAAATTAAGTGGGATGGATTTCTTGAGAATAATTAGAGAGAAAAGTCTGATTCCGATTCTGATTGTATCTGCGAAAGACGGTGAGGTAGATAAGGCACTAGGACTGGGTTTTGGAGCAGATGATTATATTCCTAAACCGTTCTCAATGATAGAACTCTCGGCTAGAATTAAAGCGGCGCTAAGGCGAGCGAATTATCATATGAATGTCCCTGTTGTTCATAGAACGAACATCGTCGAGATTCATGAGATCGTGATGGATATGGACAATCTAACGGTTAGCAAGAATGGACAAGAACTAAAGTTAACTTCTAAGGAATTGCAGATTCTGAAGTTATTAATGACGAATCCTAAAAAGGTATTCACTAAGGAACATATCTATCAATCGGTATGGGATGAACCCTATTATGGAGATGAGAATATCATTAATGTACATATGAGAAGATTGAGAGAGAAGATTGAAGACATCCCTTCGGAGCCTCAGTATATTAAGACCCTATGGGGAATTGGTTATAGACTAGGAGAGTTCTAGTATGACAATTCTATTTATTAGTATCATTCTACTATTAAGTATCATCATTATGCTTCAATACATAGCTTCGAGTAGAAGAACAGATGATTTGAAATATTGTTATAACAAACTAAATGCTATTGTAGAGAATAATTCTTCAGAGAAACTACTGAGAGTGACTGATGATGTAAACCTTCAATCCCTATTAACGTCGATGAATTTATTATTAGATGCTAACCAAGAATTAACAGCACATTTTACGCGAACAGAAATGGTTATGAGACGAATGCTTGCTAATATGTCCCACGATTTAAAGACGCCATTAACCGTCATTCTCGGAACAATTGAAATGATTCTTCATGAACCTAACTTAGATAAGGAAGAACAAGAACGTTTATTAAAGATGCTTCATCAAAAAGCGCAAGAGATCGTAAAGATGATTCATAACTTTTTTGATTTGGCTAAGTTAGAGTCAGATGATCAGGATTTTGTTATCACACGTGTGAACATGAATAGTGTGTGTAAGAATAGTATTCTTTCGTTCTATGATGTAATCCAACGAAATCTCCTTCAACCTACGATTGAAATTGCAGAAACTCCGGTATATGCCTACGCGAATGAAGAAGCCTTGGAACGAATATTAAATAACCTCATGGATAACGCAATTCGATACGGAGCTGATGGTAAAGTCATAGGTATAACGTTAAGAAATGACGAGACTTATGTATATATTGATGTCTGGGATCAAGGGAAAGGTATTCATCAGCAACATCATGATCTTGTATTTGAAAGGATGTATACGCTCGAAGACTCAAGGAATAGATCATTCCAAGGAAGCGGGCTGGGTCTCACCATAACGAAAAGATTGGTGGAACAATTAGGTGGGGAAATCCATCTTCGCAGTATACCTTTTAAAAGGACGACCTTTACCGTCCAACTTCCACGAGCTACATATTAGCAAGTTGTGTATTCGTAAGATTTTCTTAAGAATTAAGAAATAAAAAAGAAAAGGTTATGCTCTAATCTATAGATAAGAACATTAGAAGGAGCCAATAAAAATGAGTATTATCCTTAGCACGAGCCATTTATCCAAAACATTTCAAGGCAAAGACGTCGTTACTGATGTGAGTATGAGAGTAAGCCAAGGTCAGATATATGGATTCCTAGGTCCCAATGGAGCAGGTAAGACGACCATAATGAAGATGTTACTGAATCTGGTTAAGCCGACTAGTGGTGACATTGAAATATTCGGAGAGCCAATAAAGCAATCGTCAATCGAGTACCTAAAGAGAATAGGTAGCATTATTGAGTACCCAGTCTTTTATGACAAGCTGACTGCGCTTGAGAATCTAGAACTCCACTGTGCCTATATGGGATTCTATAATAAGAAGGCCATTAAAGAAGCACTGGAATTAGTGCATTTAACTAACGTGGATCATAAGGCTGTCCGAGAGTTCTCACTAGGTATGAAGCAGCGACTTGGTATCGCGAGAGCGATTATTACGAAACCAGAGTTATTAATTCTAGACGAACCTATCAATGGACTGGACCCTGTTGGTATGAAAGACATGAGAAATATATTCGGTATGTTGAGTAAAGAGTATGGAATGACATTGTTAATCTCCAGTCACCTATTGGGAGAGGTTGAAATGATCGCGGATACGATAGGCATCATTAAGAGTGGAAGACTGATTCAAGAGATACCTATGGACACGATCAAGGGACAGAATACCGACTATGTGGAGCTCAAGACACCTGATTACAAGAAGGCTACCTTTATTCTGGAGAATAAGCTTCATATCACGAATTTCAAAGTAATGGATAACTCAGTTATTCGTATTTACGAGACTAGCATAGCTCAATCTGACATTTCCAAAATGTTGATCATGAATGACATTGCGATCGAATCGATTAATAAAAAGACAGCGTCGTTAGAGGAATACTTCTTAACACAAATTGAGGAGGTTGAGAATTATGCTTAATTTGATGAAGCTGGAGATGAAGAAGAATAAATTTGGATGGTACTTCAAAGGGGTTGTGATAGCTAATTTCTTTATACTTCTATTCATGTGCTTAATTCCTTATGTAGAGAGTATAGATGAAGGTCCGATGTTTTCAGGCGTAACCGACGCATTATCGGTGGTGGGAACTTTCGTTCGAGTGACGTTTGTTATTTTCGCATCGGTACTCTATGCCAAATTAATCATTGATGAATATAAGAGTAATACCATTTCGGTTTTGTTTACCTACCCCATCCAACGTAAAAAAATCATCCTTGCTAAGATCCTGCTGATCACTGGGATGACATTCATCGTAATCGTGGGTTCAAATGTGTTTGTATCAGGGGCTTTTATCATGTTCAATCATTATATTAACCTTTTTCCGAATGATCTATCTAACAAATGGTTATTACCAGCTTTAGTCAATATTGTCGTTCAGTCTATAGCGGCAACGGGGATGAGTCTCATCTGTATATATTTTGGAATGCGAAAGAAATCAGTTCCTACAACGATTGTTTCATCCCTTTTAATTATTAGTTTAGTTAACTCTAACAACGGTAATTTTTCAATTAGTAATATTATCGCGATTCCTCTTACACTTGCTGTGATAGGTGTGGGTATAGCCTATTTCACTTTTAGGAATATCGATAGAGTGGATATTGTATAGTCAACCGTATAGTCTAAATATGACAAAGTTCTGCGTAATTGGCAGAACTTTTTTTGTTGGAAAATGTTGAGGAAAGTAGAGAGAGCGACATAAGCAAAATAATTTTCAGGTAAGATTATCTATCAAGTCCATGCGCTGAACTAAGTATATTTATAAAATAATCAAATTTTAAATAAATAATTATTGTATAATAGTCCAATATATGTATAATATGTGATTATACATATATAATAATTTTATTGATATATGTGGCTATCTTGAACATCCTAGTATAAATTCAACCTCAAGTTGTAACCGCTTTCATAGTTTGTATCGATATAAACTCATAGAGAGTTTATATAAACATTCTTCCCAAGGAGGGTAGGGTAACTGTCTCTTTGAAAATCATGCTAGTTATTGATTATGAGCTTCTAGGGGGTGGCGTTGGAGTTCTTTTATTTAAGGCTCATTTGCTGTTCGGTCGCGACGGTTACTTAGCTCTGATTCGTATCAGTAAGAACATTAAGAGGAGGGTATTTATAATGACAACACTACGATTATCTAGACCAGGAAAGATTAAATCACTAGTTGCAAGTAGCATAATGACGTTGCTCGCTCTTGCTATGTTCTTTGTTTTCGAGGGGAATGCGTCTGCGCACGGTTATGTAAGTAATCCATCGAGCCGTGCAGCGCTATGTGCTAGTGGGGTCAACACGAATTGTGGTCTTATCATTTATGAACCATACAGTCTTGAAGCACTTAAAGGATTTCCAGCGGCAGGTCCAACTGACGGTAAAATTGCAAGTGCTAACGGTCAGTTCGCTCCACTAGACCAACAATCAGCAACTCGCTGGTCTAAGGTGAACTTAAGCGCTGGTCCGACGACGTTCAATTGGAATATTAAAGTTCCTCACGCCACGTCAAGCTGGAAATATTACATTACGAAGCAAGACTGGGATCCTAATGCACCACTTACCCGTGCTTCCTTCGATCTAACACCTTTCTGTAATGTATCCTATTCTGGGACGCCAGGAAATAGCTATTCGGATACGTGCAACGTTCCTAGCAGAACGGGATACCAAGTCATTCTGGCCGTTTGGTCAATTTCAGACACAGCTAATGCCTTCTATAATGTCATCGATGTAAACTTCCCTGGTAATCTTGATACCGCAGCGCCAACGGCACCTGCAAGCGTAGCAGTATCTAATATTGCAACGACAAGTGCAACGGTTACATGGAGTGCTGCCACGGACAATGTTGGTGTAACTGGTTATAAGATCTTTAATGGTTCAACACAGATTGCTTCCACTACTGGGGCACTCAGCTATAATTTGACTGGTCTAACATCCAATACAACGTACAATATAACTGTAAAAGCAGTAGATGCAGCTGGCAACGTATCCCCAGTGAGCAATGCTGCTGCGTTCACTACGCTTACGGTCGTAGGACCTGATATTGAGGCACCATCTGCCCCAACAAGCTTGCATGTCATGGGTAGTACAACTTCAACGACAGTGCCTTTGATGTGGAACGCATCGAGTGATAACGTAGCAGTGACGGGGTACCGTGTATTCTCGGGCACTACACTCGTGACTAACCTTTCAGGATCGACTCTAGATTATCTTGTTAGCAATCTGAGCCCGAATACAGCTTATACATTTACAGTGAAAGCTGTTGATGCGGCAGGTAACGTGTCAGCAGCTAGTAATACGCTAAACGTTACTACGCCGGCTGCCCCTACGACTTATCCAGCATGGAATTCTTCAACCGCTTATGTTGGAGGCAACAAGGTGACATATAACGGTGTTAACTATGAGGCCAAATGGTGGACTCAGGGACAAGCTCCAGGTTCCGCTGGAGCTGATGTTTGGAAATTGATTCCTTAACTTTAGCTGCATTGTACATTGTAGTCTTAAATAATGAGGGAGATGACTTCTGAGGAATCAGGAGTCATCTCCCTCATTAGAAATAGTCGAATTATTTTTTTGTAATAAAATTACTTTATTTACAATATTGACTTGACTAGTAAATATTCAAACCTTAAAATAACTTTGAAAGTTCATATGAATCTATCAACCGCCAATATACTGGATTTTCCGTGGAGATGCCTTTACGTGCACTACGATTTGAGAGGAGAAATGGATGAATCAGCCCTTAATTAGTATTGTGATGCCTGCATACAACAGAGCGAACGTTATTTCAGCATCAATCAAGTCGATCCTAGAACAAACCTATACTCATTGGGAATTAATTGTCGTGGATGATCGTAGTACTGATAATACTAGGGAAGTAGTGGAGCAATTTGTACGACAAGATGCAAGAATCAATTACGTAGTTAATGATAGATCCAAGGGACCGGGTGGAGCAAGAAACTTCGGAATGTTATGTGCGAAAGGGGAGTTGCTTTCCTTTCTTGATTCTGATGACCATTGGTACACTTGTCATTTGCAGGACAGCTTAGACGTAATAGTTCGAACTGAAGCCGAAATCAGCTTTGCCTTATGGGTGGAGCAGCATGGTCCTAAGACGGTACATAATTTTGATAATAAGGTGGAACAGAAGCTCATAAGTAAGATGAGAACAATCAATACATCTTATCCTGACGTCATTCTATTTGAAGACGGGTTATTCGAGCAATTTCTATCGCATACTAGAAACTTCTTTCAGTTAAATACGATGGTATTTAAGAGGGAATTACTCCAAACCTTTGGACTCATTAATGAGGAGTTGTATCTGGGAGAGGACACTACATTTTTGATTCAATTTTTCGATCGTTGCAAGATAGCGTTAATTACAAAACCTCATTCTGTGTATAATCAATCGCCTGACAGCATATATTTCTTCTGCGACAGATGGAAGCTAGATCCCGATACGCTTCATACGAACAAGGTGGTTATGGAGAAGTTGGAAGCATTATCGCATAAATCTATTCAAGTAAGGACTCTTATAAGAAGTAAGGTAGAGAATGCGGATAACTTGAAGGGGAAGCATAGATCTTTGCGAAATATAGATATAGGCATTTCTAGTAAGTATTTCACTTTAAGCTATATTAATAGGCTCAACAGAGAGAAGGCATTAGGTTATTGTCGTTCCTCCCTGAAGAGCAAGGTAACGATTTTTAATTTGGTGCTTTGGCTCCGCCTCGTATTGTCGATAAAAAGCGGAAGTGGCTTCTTGAGACTGGCACTTAATCTGTGGTAGATCAAATGTGTGAACTAGGGTCAAGAATATTTTATTTAATGGCGCGGATCAATGCTTCCGCGTCTATTTAGTGTGTTTTTCATTTGGGTTAATTGTCCAATTGTATTGTAGAATAACAGTAGGAGATGAAGCGATGAAGATGCCTATACATATTCTAGTAGCAGAAGATGATAACGATATTAACCAGTTATTGTGCAGAATGATGAGAAATAGTGGATATCACGTACAGCCTGTTTTTTCAGGTACTGAAGCCTTATTATATCTTGGAGCACAGAAGTGGCAATTGATTCTACTGGATCTAATGCTTCCTGGATTAAGCGGAGAACAGGTAATAGAACAAATTAATGAGCTGAAAGTTGCTGTGCCCATCATCGTGATCTCAGCGAAAGGTGAACAGTCCACCAAAGTCGCTGCACTCCGCGCGGGTGCGGATGATTATATTACCAAACCATTCGACGTTGAAGAGGTTGCAGCTAGAGTAGATTCTCTTCTTAGAAGATATCAACGATTAGATGAACCCATAGAGAGTCATATTCTTAAGTACCAATCCGTTTCATTAGACAGAGAGTTGAAGCGTGTGTTTGTTCTGGAGCGTGAGTTGATACTGACAGCTAGAGAATTCGCCATTCTTGAGCTACTGATGATGAATCCTCGCAAAGTATTCTCCAAGGTAAATGTGTTCGAAAGCATCTGGGGCGAAGAATATATGCATGAGGATACGAACACAGTTAATGTACATATAAGTCATTTGCGTAGCAAACTTGCTAAGTTAGATTCAGAACAGGACTATATTGAGACAATCTGGGGTATGGGTTATCGATTGTATTAGAAATTTGAATTAAGGAATTAAGGAATTAAGGAATTAAGGAATTCTTAATACATTTCTTAAACGTTTCTTATGTTTTAGTTCGTAGAATAAGGTTATCACATGAGAAGGGTGTTGTAACCATGAGTGAATATGTACTGAGAACCAAGAAGCTCACCAAAAGATATAAGTCAGACTATGCGCTTACCCAGGTAGATTTAACGATAAAAAAAGGTGATATTTATGGATTTATTGGTCAAAATGGCGCTGGGAAGTCCACGTTACTTCGGATCGTCATGGGACTAGCTAAGCCAAGTGATGGAGAAGTGGAATTGTTCGGTAATAGTGATGATAAGGGATTAGTCGAAGCAAGGAAACGCATGGGAGCGATTGTGGAGACGCCAGCATTATTCTTACACATGACGGCTGAACAGAATTTAGAAGTCTGTCGACTACAGAGAGGTATTCCAGGTAGCGAATGTATTCAACGTACGTTAACCCTAGTTGGGCTCGGGAATACAGGGCGTAAGAAGGTGAAGAACTTCTCGTTAGGGATGAAACAAAGACTTGGATTGGCAATTGCTCTTCTAGGTGATCCGGAGTTTCTTATTCTCGATGAACCGACGAACGGACTTGATCCTATGGGAATTGTTGAATTACGAGATCTCCTTAAGAAGCTTAATCGTGAAAAGGGAATGACCGTATTTATATCAAGCCATATCTTAGCGGAACTTCATCAATTGGCAACGACCTATGGCATCATTCACAACGGACAACTGCTGGAGCAACTATCGGCGACAGAACTAAACAATCATTTGCAGAAATTTTTACTTATTAAGGTAAATGAAGTCGAGAAGGCAGTTACAGTGTTGGAAAGAGAACTTGGGACCACGAACTTTGTGGTCATGCAAGACGGTACGATCAAACTGTTCGGCTTTCTCAACGAAACCGGGAAGATTTCTAAGCTATTAATAGAGCATGGAATTCTCCTCGAGCAGCTTACGCCGATAAGTGATGACTTGGAGAGCTATTTCACAAGATTAGTCGGAGGTGGTCACGTTTGAGTAATCTGGTGAGAGCAGAGTTCTACAAGTTAAGACGAGATAAAATGTTCTGGGTACTCTTATTGATCATGGCAATGTGGGGCATTCTTCATGCGGTGTTTATTACCTTATCTTCTAAAGGGGTACTCTTTCTTGATATTACAGGCGGATTTATGGTGGGAGGACCTGAAGAAGGACCCAAGTATAGTGCGACGGGTATGGCAACCTTCCTAATTACACTACGAGCAGCAAGTAATCCTATATTTCTATCGCTGTTACTTGGGATGTTTGCGGGGTTCTTTATATCAAATGAATATAAGACAGGTGTCGTAAAGAATGTAATTGGTTGTGGAAGAGGTCGCAGTGAAATTTTCATTTCAAAATGGATAGCATACTTTATAGGTGTTATTGTGATCTGGCTCATCTTCCCGTTAATTGCAGCTTGCGGTGCGATGTTAGCTAATGGATTCATTACGGCAAGTGATAGCATATCGTTGGTACTTATCGTTCGAATCCTCGGCTTAGCCTTAGTCCAACTTGCTGCATTCTCTGCCTTACTCGTATTTATAGGTGTTGTGGTAGAAGAGAGTGGAAAGGCAATTATTCTATCGATTACAATCATTGTAGGCCTATGCTTGTTCTTCTTGATACTAGGAAGTTCCTTCCCTGTTATTCTTACGGTCTATGAATATACGATATTACATCAGATTGGTGCTGCGTTTAGCCCTATTCTATCAACAACAGAAATTGTCCGGAATATATGTATTGGATTGATTACTTTATTTGTACTTCTCTTTAGCGGAATTGGGGCATTTGGACGAAAAGAAGTGAAATAATATAGCAGAACAGGCGGGGGGAACATTCATGCTAATTTTTAACGTGGTTACTTTACTACTACTCGGGTGGATGTTCGCTCGCTGGTTATTGTTGAAAAGAGAGATTAAAAGTGTGACGACACAACTTACATATTATCGTAATTCTGACTCTTTGCAAAAAATTGAAGTATCACTTATAGATAAAGATATGGAACAACTTACTGTGGAAGTGAATCTACTGATGGATACGATTGCTCAAGAGACGGCGGAGAAGAGACGAACGGAACATGAACTGAAACAAGCTGTTGCGAATATATCACACGATTTAAGGACACCATTAACATCTATCCTTGGCTACTTACAACTATTGAATGGGGAAGATTTGACTATCGAAGAGAGAGTGGAGTATCAAGGAGTTGCTATCAGTCGAGGAAACAGGCTCAAGAGCTTACTGAACGATTTCTTTGAATTGTCTGTCATAGAGTCTATGGATTATGAACTATCGATCAAGCGTGTGAATATGAATGACCTGCTGACGAATACTCTATTGGGGTATTATGATTCTTTTATGGAAAAAGACAAAGAGCCATTGGTCACTATACCTGAACATTCTCTATATATCATGGCTGATGAATCAGCGGTCAAACGAGTGATTGAAAACCTTTTAAACAATGCACTTTCTCATGGTAAAGGTAATGTATCTGTTGCTCTTGAGCAATTTGGAAGATATATTCGACTTATTATTTGTAATGAGGTATATGTCGCGGTCGATATGCGTATGATTTTCGATCGATTCTATACGGAGGATCAAGTTAGGACAGGTCTTGGTAAGGGACTTGGACTCTCGATTACAAAAAGTTTAATGGAGAAAATGAGAGGTTCTATACGAGCCGAGTGTGATAACGCAGAGATTAGCATGATATGTGAATGGATGGAGAGTCGTCCGAATTAATAATCTTAAAAAAAGGGCATCCCAGCCATTTCTATGACTTCGGGATGCCTCTTGTTGTGTTTAGGATGCGCAACCTGCACATTCAACGTAATTGTCACCAACAGCTTTAGAAATGCTCAAGAGTTGTCCCATTTCAATGTCTTCCTTAGAAGTAAACTCATAATCATAAGCAGTTTCTAAAGCTAGCTCAGAAGCTTTCTCTTTGCTATCGGCAAATACGCTAATCTGTTCCTCATTACCTGTGGATAAGACCTTATATGCAAATGTATAACGAAGTATTTCGTTGTCCACGTCAATCACCTCCCTAACTATTGTACACTTTTCTTTAATTTCGATATAGCCCCACATCATCCAATATGATTTTGATAGGACCCGTATTGAAATTTAATGTAAACCTATGGATATGAGCTGGTTTGAAGTTGGAATTAGCTCTTTCAAAATCTTCAAAAGGTAATTCAATCGTTTGTAATATTGCTTTCTCAGGCAAATTATAGTTCCCATCATCGAAATGTTTCTCTAGCCACTTATTTTTTGTGAACTGAGGGATAATCATGGGTTGTAGAGTCATGAATTGAGACAATGGAAGGGTAACTGACACGCCATCACTCGTGTCTAATGTAATCGTGATTTCGGAAAGAGGGAGAATATTATTCTGTTCAAGCCCTACTTCCATACTTTGGTCTGCGATCGATAAGGACAATCCGTCGGCTTCTGTGAACTGATTTATTATTTTGCCCTCATCCCAACTCAGTGAGTAGGACGATGGTTGCGATTTGTTTCCTCTTTTTTCCAAAAGAACACTCTTATTCTGTGAGGTGCTAGCTTCTTCACTCCACCGTAGTCCATTACTTGCTTCGGCTGTACCTTTATTTAAAAGGGTTGTTCTGTCTTTGTCTTCATCGTATCTTGCAAGCGCCAAGAAATTACCATCCTCGTATCTGTTGTAATAGATGGAATCAGGTAGCCAATCACGTCCTGTTCGGTAATCACGAAATAATGGATTATAGTCTTGAGAATCATGTAGCGTAGTTTCTAGAAAGGCAGAAATATACACCTTAGCGATTTGTCTTTGATCAGATGCCAGCATCATTTCACTTCGATTGAGCAACAGCCCTTTCGGCATACTTATATCGAGCCCTCCCCATGAGGTATTGAACTGGGAGTGGTTCGCATTGGGAATATGAAGATAGGTTTTAAATCCTACTGCATCAGGGGTGAAGCTAGCACGATCATATTGACGTTCACCGAAATATTCGTTCAAATCTCCGTCGCGTGACCCTTGAAGTACCATATAGCTGATATTACGGAGTTTCGCTTGTATTCCATCGACCTTTGTATCCGTCGGTGCAAGAGCGATCACGGCTTTAATAGAAAAGTTGTTAAGATCATTTTTTAAATCTGGATCCGATCGGAACCAACGCTCTGCGTCTGCAGCCATAGCAACCGCTTGGCCACCTCGAGAATGACCTATGAGAGCAATTTGCTCGAAGTTGACGTTATGATAGAACGGAGAATTAGACTGGTCAGAGAATATTTCGATTTGTTGTAAATGCTTGAGAAGAAGCCAAGTACGTGCCTTGATATCATTCTCTGGTATATTCGACCACACAGAATAGTTCAGGAAGTTCTCGTCTACCGAAATGGCAATAAATCCTCTACTAGCGAGCAACTCACCGAGATAGCCATATCCACCATCGGAATAATCCTCCATTAAATGATTGCCATGAACCATCAACACAAGCGGATATGGGCCTTCACCCGCAGGCATCCAGACTCTACCATTTAAAGGGAGTGACTTCTGGTCAAATCCCCAAAACAGGGAACGTAGCCTAGGCCATTTGTTAATATAGGAAGAGGCGTCAACGGTCGATGATTTGAGTTCGGCCTTAAGTCCGTATTCCTCTCGGTGTAAATCATAACCGCTCCCGTAAGTGAAATACGTCGTGTCGAATAATCCTGGGTCCGCTGGACTTGAAAGTGGAATGGTAGAGACTTCACTATTGGAGATGCTGAACTCCCGATTGATATCTGACTTTTCACTAGAGAGGAGACTTATGACGATGGATGCCAGGATGCAAAGCGTAATAGAGAATATCCATTTGGTCCGTGTCTTGATATGCTGGCTAGCTATAATCGCCATCCAACAACCTAAGAGCACACCTAGTAAGGTGATGATCACGGATGAAGCGATGGATACGGCTATGCCACTTCCTGGAATCCAAAACAACAAGTAAGTAGCGATCAAATCAAATAAAACCCCACCAATAAATAGACGTGGAATAGGAAGTCCAATCAAGGCGAGTAGTAATGCTAGTAGGATCGCTGAAATTGCGAGTCCAAGAGTACCAACTGTGATAGATAAGAATATATCAAGGGTAGTTCCTAATCCAGTTGGCATACTGAGTGATGTTAACGCAAATATAAAACAGAATGAAGCCCAAACACCACTTTGAGCGATCCTCCAAAAACGTGTATCTAAGGCGAACGTTGTCTTGACCCGAAATCTCATTCGTGAGGGAAATGAAGGTTTTACTGGTGTGTATATCGTCGTTTCGAGTTCCATGAGGTCTCCCTAGTCAATTTAAGTAGAAAGTATATACGACTATTGTAGCACGCGCATGGTTGTTTTGTGTTGTTACTTATTGATCAGTATGTAATATAATAGGATGTGGTAGGATCAGAAATATGTCTCGGAAATGGAAGTTAGGAATACTTCTCTAGAGGAGCATTCGGCTAATTCATAGGGGGAATATCACTCAAAGCATTGGTAGAATTTCCAGTGTGAAATGGGAGTATACATTGTTCAATGCATTCAAATATTGTATATTGTGAGTATAATGAAAGAATATTTAAAAGTTTATGAATACGCTTACAAATATAGCGGAGGTGGAGTTCCATATGGCCCAAACAAGTATTATTGTAAGGTTGGAATTAGATCATGCCAAAGTGAGCTTCGGAGATGTAGCCGCCGCAGTAAGTAAAGCCGGTGGAGATATTACATCGATTGACGTCATCCGTCCGGGTAAGGAAACATCGATTCGAGACATAACGGTAGATGGAGGCGACCATAGTGAACCTTTAATTGTTGAGTCGTTAAAAAATCTTAGTGGTATTAAGGTGATTAACGTATCCGACCGTACCTTTCTCGTTCATTTGGGAGGGAAAATCGTTATTCAACCAACACTCCCGATCAGGAATCGTGAGGATTTGTCACAGGTATACACACCAGGTGTAGCTAAAGTGTGTAAGGCTATTCATGAGAATCCGAGTAAAGCATATTCGTTAACTATCAAACGGAATACAGTCGCCGTGATTTCAGATGGAACAGCTGTACTTGGACTTGGCGATATTGGTCCCTATGCAGCAGCCCCTGTCATGGAAGGGAAGGCCATGTTATTCAAACAATTAGCGGGTGTAGATGCATTTCCACTGTGTCTAGATACGAGAGATACTGAAGAAATTATCCGTACTATTAAAGCGGTCAGCCCTATATTTGGTGGCATTAACCTTGAAGATATTAGCTCACCTCGTTGTTTTGAAATTGAGCAAAGGTTGACCGAAGAGCTCGATATACCGATCTTCCATGATGATCAACATGGGACCGCAGTGGTGGTGATCGCAGGACTCTTAAATGCGCTAAAGATTGTAAATAAACGGATAAATCATGTTCGTATCGTTGTTAACGGGATTGGAGCGGCAGGCGTATCTATTTGTAAAATGCTGTTGGATGCAGGTGTTACGCGTCTTGTGCCTGTTGACAAGGAAGGTGCTATTATCCATGGTGGAAAGTATGAACATCCGATGTGGCAGTGGCTTGCAGAACAACCGCAAGTTGAGAAGGAGTCTGGGTCATTAAAAGAACTCATTCGTGGAGCAGATGTATTTATCGGAGTATCACGTGGAGGTTTATTGAACGGAGATGATATTCAGTTAATGAACGAGCAATCCATTGTATTTGCTTTGGCTAATCCAGAGCCTGAAATAAATCCTGAAGAGGCGCTTGCGCATGTAGCTGTTTTGGCAACTGGACGAAGTGATTATCCGAATCAGATTAACAATGTGCTCGTATTTCCTGGGTTATTCAGAGGGGCACTGGATTGCCGTGCCACACGAATCAACGAGCCTATGAAATTAGCAGCTGCACGCGCAATCGCATCCGTTGTTTCGAATAATGAACTGAACGAACAATATATCATCCCAAGTATATTCAATGATCAGGTCGTGCCAGCAGTGCGCAAAGCCATTATTGAAGCAGCTATTTTGACGGGGGTAGCACGGCGTACTCCACCTGATTTCAGATAAAATAGGAGAAGGGTTCACTGATCGTTGAAATGATGAAGAATTACGAATAAATATCATATTATGAAATGAGTATTCAGCCCTCTGGCCTAGCTAGAGGGATATTTGTATTCAGTGGCTAAAGCTACGATGTTTCCTGCCGATTCAGATTCAAATAAAGTTATTATTCTTAGTGCAGTTTCCGAGTGAAGGAGTATAACCGATTAACCGAAGTGTTCAAACCACTATTAACGCTTCTTATTGTCAATGGATTAGAGATGGCTTTTAGACCCCACGGGCGCCATCATTGTTTCAGGAGTGGCTATGTTGGCATACAGAGTAAAGAATCCACCAATCATTTAGATGATATTTAGCAATGTTAACTATCCATTAACAATAGAATGATATTCACCAAACAAAACTCTCCTACAATTAGGTAGTACACAACCTATAAACACATATTCAGAGGGAGATGTCAGTTACATTGATCAGGATAAATAAGGTAAAACGAAGCGTATCTATACTAATGTTAAGCAGCATGATATTGAGTACTTTGACACCTGTTAGTTTTGCCGCAGGAACAGATGTAGTAGAGCCCATTATTATACCCGTTACAACCGGTGCTGATACGAAGAATGAAGTATTAGCCCCAGCACAAGATCCGCAAGAAGGTAAACTCCAAGAACTACAAATAGGACATACCCCTGCAAATATGATTTCAGAACTTCAGGATCTAACGGTAACAGTTGTTATTAACGGTGATACACAGCCGTGGACTGGCCATATACAGTATTCAATTGATGGTAAAGATGAGATGTCGATTCCACTAATGCCGGAAGGAACACAGGCAGATACCTATACAGCCACCATCCCAGGTGCAGAGATATTCGGTAATGAATTGAATTATTCGATTACCGCTCTAGATGAAGAATCCAAGCCTATTCTATCTACTACATATTCGGTAATCATCGAGGCTAATCAAGTCAATCAAGATAATCTACTAAATGTTGCTGTACCGCAAATTCCGTCACTGCTGATTACTGAGATGGTTCCAGATACAAGCAATCTTCCAGGAATAAGTGCAGATGGTTACGAGTACGTAGAAGTCTACAACAATACGGAACATGATCTGGACTTTAAGAATTATACTTTCTTTTACAATGGTAAGGACACGTGGACTCCTGTGATTGACAAAGACATGATCATTCCAGCTCATACTCCGGTTGTGTTCTGGATTATGAACGGAAGTAATAATGGGGAAAAAATAGAGAGTTTTAATCAAAATTATGCTGGATCTTCACTCGAAGAAGGGAAGAATTTGTTCCGCATTCTTGGTGGAACCGGCATGGCTAATACTAGCTCCAGAACACTGGTAATTAAGGACATTAAAGGAAATCCGATTGTTACTGCAGCCTATGAGGCAGCACATGTTAAATTAAATCAGGGCATATTCTTCAAGCATCCTGCTATTGGAAGTACGAACATGGTTGTTATGAGTAATTCAGGTCAACTACCGGCAACACCTGGAGCGATAGATCCTGAACAGCTCATACCCGTTATAGTTGAAGATAACAATAAGGCAGTAATTACACATATACCTGCTGCATCAGTGGATGTTAAGGACCTTGAGATTATCGCTCAGGTTGTGAATCCAGGTATGAATGCTGAAGGGTCGAAGAGCCCTGTGCTGCTTCTGTACAAAACACCATCGCAGACCAGATATACATCAGCAACGATGGTAGATACGAAAAATACAGGAGACTATACAGCGACGATTCCTGCATCTGTACTTACAGAAGCAAGCCTTGACTATAGAATACAAGTACAGACCACAGAGAGGGCTTATTCCTCACAAGTAAACATGCCTGTCTTTGACTCGACTAAGACACCCGTATTGTTGATTACGGAACTTGTACCGAATACGATCAACGTACCTACTACTTCCTCGGATGCTTATGAGTTTGTTGAGGTATATAACAATACGGATCAATCGGTTAATTTCAACAATTATAAACTTTATTATCGCTATCCAGACAAAGGTATAGCTAGTGATGTAGTATGGCCATCCACAAAGGAGAGTTTTGTAATTCCTTCTAAGCAATCCGTTGTGTTATGGATTAAAAACAGTGTGAATTCCTCGTATACAACAGAGGGTTTTAACCAATTTCACAATACTAGCCTTATAGCAGATCAAACGTTATTCACGATTCAGAGTGATGGAATGGCCAATTCCGGCAGACGTGCGATCGTAATTAAAACGAATACAGGTAAAGAAATATCTGCAGCTTATTACGATGCGGATACAGTATATGAAGGTGGTAAAGGCGACGAGACGAAGGAAGATAAAGCGCTTGTGTACGCTTATCCGATAAATGGAAGTACCGTTATGCTTAAGACGAGCTCAGGTACTTTAGCACCTACACCAGGGACGATCATAGCTACTCAGGTTCCAGCTGAACCCGTTCATGTGGAGATAGATAATATAGCTCCAACAGTGCAGGATCTGACAGGTGTACAAGCGATTAATCAGGCAAATAGCTTAGAACTAAAAGCAGATGCCAAGGATAACCGTGCAGTGACATCGGTCGGAGTCTATATTCGTTCTGACAAACAAGTGGAGTATGTTAGGCATAATCTGTCAGAAGACTTCAATGATACGATGTATCACCATAAGATATCTTCTGCAGATCTGATCGGTAGAGATTACATTGACTATTATTTCGTTGTTTCCGATGGCATGAATGAGACGACGTCGGATGTTGTAAGAGTGTCTATTACAGGCGGACCGGATCGGTCAGCACTTCGACTTAATGTGAAGGACAATGACCTTGTTAAAGGTAAGCATACGATTAAAGGAACAGCTCAAATCGCAGGTAACGATGCGTTGAAGCTGAACCTTGATGGTAAGTCGCTACCGGAGGCGAACTTGTTCTCCGAACTTGAGAATGATGCTTATTTTGTTTTCGATGCGACCAATGTTGATTATTACTTCAAAAATGCTGTAACGATGGGACCATCGGACCAGGAAGATAAGACGATTCTATACACGTTTATGGATCCGATTACTTCCTACACGACTCTCTCTTTCCCGATCAGTGCAGATCGTCTTAAGGTCGGTAATGATAATGTGATTTACGTTCGGGCAGGTTCCAAGTCATCACCATTCGATAAGCGTCCAGAAGAGAATAAGGATGATTTCGAGATTAAGAATGTAAGACTCTTACTCGCGGATGGCACTGAAATTTGGGATGCGGCCTATGCTGAACGGGACAAGCAGATCAAAATGGGAGATTCAGTGGGCAAGTCTGAATCGATCGGTTTCAGATTCGACTTAAATGCGAATCAGGTGAATTCCAAAGCCTATTCATGGGATACAACGACGGTTGCGGATGGCCCGCATGAGATATCTGTGTCGAGTGGCTCACATGAAGTTACTTCTAAAGTAATCGTGGACAATACCGCACCTTCCATTAAGCCATCGGTTGAAGAAGGCAAAGAATATCGTGGTGCTATGACACTGGATGCAATCATTGAAGATGCCTTTGCAGGTGTAGATACGGTTGAAGTGAAACTTGACGATAAGATTATTGAACTTCCTTACACAACTTCATCCGGTCAGATGGTTGGTGGAACGCATAAATTGTTAATCAATGCAACGGATAAAGTAGGGAACATTGCGAAAGTAAATGTGAACTTTAACGTACCAGATGAGAATCCGCTAGCACCTCAGCTGATTAGTCCAACACATGGACAAAACAATGTTGGTAGCAACGCTAAACTTACAGTGAAGGTACAGGATCCGACGGGTGATTTATTGGATGTTTTATTCTACAAAGGATTTAAATATGACGGCAACCGCGCAGAAGGATTTACGGGTTACATCAATGCATCGGTGACTGAACCGCCGAAGGAAATGGTTCCGTCTGGTGAAAAGGCACTTAGCCCTGATGACTATAAGAAGATTAGCGCAGTAGATGGGGAGTATCTTATTAATGATTCCGTGGAGAAATTCCCATATCAGCGTTTTGAAGTGAAGTTAGACTCATCCGTGAAGCAATCGGATGTAGTGGAGATCAACTGGAAGGGTAAATCCCTAGAAGGTCGCAAAGTCAGTCTGTATGCATGGAGCATTTCACCGAACAAATGGATACAGCTTGACCATACTATTGCAGGTACAGAAGATTTTGAATTAAATGCAGTCGTGAAAGCAGGAGAGTATGCAAACGCTCAGATCATTCAGGTTATGGTGCAAGATGAGATTGCCGTACAAGCGGGTACCCCGGCAGTTACTAATAAACCAACACCGGAAACACAGGATCCTTATGATTTCTCTTTCGTATGGATGTCTGATACTCAATACTATTCCCAAAGCTATCCGAAGATTTATGAGAAGATTGTGAACTGGGTTGTTGATCAAAAAGAAAAGATGAATATCAAATATGTTATTCACACAGGGGACGTTGTAGATAAATCCTATCAGGATTATCAATGGGATGAAGCTAGTAAGGATATGAAGGTACTTGAAGATGCTCAGATTCCTTACGGCGTTCTGGCAGGTAATCATGATGTAGGTCATCAGGATAATGACTATACGAAGTTCCAACAGTATTTCGGTGAAGATCGTTTTAAGAACAATTTAACATTTGCAGGTTCCTATGAAAACAACCGTGGACACTATGATTTAGTGTCATCTAACGGAAATGATTTTATTATCGTCTACATGGGCTGGGGACTTGGGGACAAGGAAATCGACTGGATGAATGAGGTTGTTGCTAAATATCCGGAACGTAAAGCGATTCTCAGTCTGCATGAATATATGCTGGTATCGAATAACAGGGCACCCATTGCCGATAAAATTTTTGAAAAAGTAGTTAAACCGAATAAGAATGTTTTTGCTACATTGTCGGGACATTATCACGATGCTCAGTTGAAAGTGGACGAGCTGGATGATAACGGTGACGGCGTAGCTGATCGTAAAGTATTCCAGATGCTTGCTGATTACCAAGGAGCACCGGAAGGCGGACTTGGATATATCCGTCTGATGCAGTTCGACATGAAGAATAATAAGCTTCATATCAAGACATACTCACCGCATTTGGACGACTATAATTTCTATGATCCACTTACGAATCCGAATAAAGACGAATTTACGTTAGATCTAGATTTACAACCGAAGACCAAACGTGTTGCGACTGATTATATTAGCGTGAAGGTCTATACCGATGAACTAATCGGTTCGAATACGAAAGTGAGGAGTGGTGCTCAGACTTCCGTGAACTTGATGAACTTAAGCCCGAACAGTTACCAGCAGTGGTATACAAAGGCTGAAGATCAGAACAGTGGAAGTACGCTCTCAGATATTTGGGGCTTCTATACCGGAGCAGCTGACGAAGTCGTACATCCAGAAGTTCCTGGCGGGGGAAGTAATACGGGTGGTAATAACGGATCGCCTAATCAGGGAGCCGGGACAACTCCTACACCCGTGCCACCGATAGCTCAAGGGGAAATTACCATTAATCCAGCGGCGGACGGAATTTATAAAGTAGAAGATGCTGTTCTAGATAAGGCTATTACAGGTGCAGTGAATGGTAAAATTGTGATTACGCTGAATAATAAGCTTGGTCAAGGAATAGTACCTGTAATTCATCTACCCTCCGCCAGCGTTCAAAAAGCGAAGAACAACAACCTAACCATCATAATTGTTGCACCAGAATTGACTGTGACACTGTCTGCAGCTTCACTACCGGAACATCTAAATGATGCGGATCTACTTGTACTTCGGATGGATACGACGATGAATACTTCCATGCAGAACTCCATTACCCAGTCTATTGGTAGTAACAAGAAATATACAATATCGGGTCTGGTATACACGCTCAGCATGGTTACAATCATGGGACAAACGGAGACGCAAATACATGAATTAACAGGTCCAGTTACGGTTGAGAGAACTTGGCCTAATGGAATACAATATCCGCTGAATACTGACTATGCGGGAGTATATTACTTAAACGGTACGAAGCCCGAATACAAGGGGGGCATCTTTAGTGGCAACACGGTTACCTTTACTACGAATCATTTCTCATCATTTGCAGTACTGGAGTACCACAAGGAGTTTGCAGATGTATCAGGAAGTTGGGCAGCTGATTATATCGGCAAGCTCACAGCGAAACATATCATCAACGGTACGGATGAGAATCACTATAGTCCTAAGCTGAACGTAAAGAGAGCCGACTTTGTTACATTGGCTGTACGTGCATTGGGACTGGATACGAAGGCCGTAGAACATTCATTCTCGGATGTACCTACGAATGCTTATTATGCAGACGCTGTAGCGCAAGCGGCTAAATTGGGGCTGATCCAAGGAACTAGCGGGAAATTCCGTCCAAAGGATACGATCAGTCGTGAGGAAGCCGCAGCGATTTTGATGAAAATGTCAGAGTATAAGAAACAAGCAAGTGGAGGATCTTCTATTCCAGCATTTGCTGATATGAGCCATGTGTCTGTGTGGGCCAAGGAGGCCGTATCTCAAGTGAAAGAATCCGGACTGATGAATGGAAAAGGGAACAATAAATTTGATCCACAAGGTAGTGTAACTCGCGCTGAAATTGCGAAAATGCTATTCATATTATTGAACAAGTAACTCGTATAATTTAGTGTGCTAGAGAAGCTTGGTGGGATATTCTCACTAAGCCTCTTTTTGTTCAGAAAACGTAGACTTTTCACTAAGCATCTATTGGCTTACACGAGAGAGGTCATTCACACGCGGTTCTATCGTCTGTCACAAGAACATTAACGAGCGATTTTTCAAGCTTGTCATGCTAGTCTGCATAATGTGACCAAGTCCCTCATAAACATGTACTAATCAATTCAATACATGTGGATAAAGGGGATGATGTCATGCGCCGGATATCGTGGGTGCTTGCTATGGTGTTATGCGTTACCGTCGTGTTGGCAGGTTGCGGTGGAAAGAAGGATGCTGCTTCCGTCGTTAAAGACCTGAACAACGTGGTCGACAAGTTACAAAGCAAGGATGGTTCGTACAAAGGTAAAGGTAACATGACGTTGTACACAGGTGAGAAGCCACAGCAGTATGATGTGGAAGTATGGTATCAGAATCCTTCGTTTTATCGGATTAGCTTGAAGAATGCTCAGAAGAATATTACGCAAGTCGTTCTACGTAATGATGATGGGGTATTCGTTCTTACACCAAGTCTGAACAAAAGCTTTAGATTCCAAAGTGATTGGCCAGAGAATCAAGGGCAAGTGTATTTATTTCAGACACTGGCCAGAGGTATCCTCACGGACAACACCCGCCAATTCGTAGATGACAAGGAAAGTTATGTATTTGATGTTGCAGCGAATTATCACAGTCAATCTCTTGTTCGGCAAAAGATTTGGCTGAATAAAGACAGTTATGCACCGAAGCAGGTACAGGTATCGGATTCCGAAGCTAATGTTGTTGTTGAAGTGAAATTTAATGAATTTGAATTCAATGCCAAATTCGAAAAAGATTCATTCGATATGCAACGTAACATGACAGCTATGGGTGATTCGCTTGGAACGATTACAGAAGTAGATGAGTCTGGTAATGCAATCGAACCAGTCTTGTCCGAAGGAACGCAACCTGAACCGGTTAAGAAGGAATTAGGTAGCTTCGGTGTTATCGAACCAAACTATATTCCTGAGGGTGTTGTGAAGAATGGTATAACTCAAATAGCTAATAGTAAAGATCATGCCGTAGTATTACGATATGACGGAACGTATCAATACACAGTAATGGAAGCACGGCCACTTGATCGTGCGGTATCCATTGCACCAGGTGAAGTGATCGATCTAGGGTTTACGGTGGGACTATTGACTGGGGATGAACAGAAGACATTAACGTGGATGGATGATGGAATTGAATTCCGAATTACGAGTGCTAATCTTCCAGATATTGAAATGAGAAAAATCGCAGAGTCTTTATCCGAACAAACGGGTAAATAATAGTTGTAGACGGATGTCCGTATTGTTGGGGTACTTTCCCTCTACAATTAAGGACATCCGTCTTTTCTTTATAGGTTATGGCGTATGTGGATAAACGACGGTACCAGATAGCTTAAGGACAATTGACAGACGCCTTCCAGAACATTACCATTAGTTTAATACAAACATCTAAAGATGATTGCTCAAACTTCAGAGAAGGTGACTGGAATTGCTAGTAAACTATCGACCAACAATAGCGGAGATTAATTTGGACCATCTCATTGCAAATTATCATGTTTTCCGCTCGGCATTACCACAAGATATGATGATATTAGCTTGTGTAAAGGCCAATGCATATGGACATGGCGCGGTGAAAGTGGCTCAAGTGATGGAGAAAGTGGGTGCTAATTATCTGAGTGTTGCTTTCTTAGATGAAGCATTAGAGCTTCGTCGAGCAGGTATACAGCTCCCAATTTTGATTCTGGGGTATACGCCTCCTGAAGCTATCCAGGTCGCTTGGGAGAATGATATTACGGTAACATTATTTACTCAGGAAGTACTTGATGCCATGAGTCAATTACCGGTTCAAAGTACTGTTAAACCTCTAAAAGTACACATCAAGATCGACAGTGGAATGGGACGACTTGGACTATTCCCTGATGAAGCGCAATCTTTTATAGAAAAGGCTTTCTCGACCACAGGTATTGAAGTTGAAGGGATGTTTACTCATTACGCCAAGGCAGATGAAGAAGATAAAAGTTATACACTGGAGCAGTACCGACGGTTTCTATGCGTTGCTGATGCACTAGGAGAGAAGGGGTATCATATCCCTATTATACATACGGGAAACAGTGCGACTGCAATCGACATGCCACTTATATCTCATAATATGGTGCGTATAGGCATCAGCTTGTACGGACTCTATCCGTCAGATGAAGTGAATGCTCAAAAGATTGCATTGATCCCGGTATTGACGCTAAAGACGCAAACGGTATATGTAAAGACGCTTCCTCCACATGCGGGAATTAGTTACGGTAGCAAATATGTGACGGAAGATGATGAAGTTATTGGGACTCTTCCGATCGGTTATGCTGATGGATATTCTCGTAGGTTGAGTGGCAAGGCAGAAGTACTGATACGCGGACGCCGCATTCCTATCGTCGGAACAATCTGCATGGACCAGTGTATGGTATCAATGCAATCTTTTGCTGAAGAGGCAAAAGAAATTCAAGTGGGTGAAGAGGTTGTTCTCATCGGCCAACAGTCTGGCGATTGTATTACTGCAGATGAGTTGGCATCCAAGCTAGGTACCATCCATTACGAAGTGATCTGTATGTTAGCCGCAAGGATTCCGCGCCACTATATTCAAGGTGGAGTCCTTCAACACGTAGTCAACCCCTTAATGCTTTAGGTATGATCACCAATTGGCTTTTAATAAGGACAAAGGATCGTAAGATAAGATCTCAATTGTTGTCTTTTGAAAGTAAGAGTATGTCTTACGTAAATGCTGATTGTAGTTTATAATGGAATGTAGCATACATGATATACGATTAGCATATATATTCCTTTGTATAAATTTCCTTGAATTAAGCTATACTGGTGCTCAGGTGATAAGGTGTTGTGGGGGTGGAAGAGAAGGTGGCTAATTTGCAGAACACGAAGAGAATAATGATCAGTTTACCAGATCATCTTTTGCAGGAAGTGGACGGGATCGTCGCGCTGGAGAATTCCAATCGTAGTGAACTCATAAGGCAAGCCATGAAACTGTATTTGACGGAACGGAAGAAGAGATACATCCGTGAGTCCATGCAACGTGGCTACATGGAAATGGCAAAGATTAACTTGACCATGGCGTCTGAGGCTTTCCACGCAGAGGAAGATGCGGACAGCACTTTAGGCCGCTCAGTAAGCGGGGTGTGAACATTGATTGTAAAACGCGGTGATGTATTTTTCGCGGACCTTTCACCTGTTGTAGGATCTGAACAGGGAGGGGTAAGGCCTGTTTTGATCATTCAGAATGACATTGGTAATCGTTTCAGTCCTACGGTAATCGTAGCAGCGATTACCGCGCAAATTCAAAAGGCAAAGCTTCCTACCCATGTAGAGATTGATGCAATCTCTCATGGATTTGACAGGGATTCCGTCATTTTACTGGAGCAAGTTCGGACGATTGACAAACAAAGACTAACAGATAAAATTACACATCTTGATGAGGAAACCATGAAGAAGGTAGATGAAGCTCTGCTAATCTCTTTAAGCTTAATTGATTTTTAAAGGATTATCTTCGGTTTATATTATAGCGGGAAATAAGGCGGACCTAAGGGTGCGCCTTTCCTGATGTCTGGTAAGTAATGAATTATTATAGACAAAAGAAGAGGTTGAGATCTGCTTCAGTTCAAGGTGCCTAAAGTGGGTAGGGTGGAAATCTACTCGAAAGTTTGTGATAATAGGGTTCTATAGCTAAGTTGGAAAGAGGGATATCATTGTCAGAACAAGAAGCAGTTGTAGAGATAGATGAAGCCGAGATGAAAGCGGAAGAACAAGAACGTATTGTTAAACAGACCGCTAAAGAATTGAACATCTCTTTGAAGCAAGTTCGTACAACAGTAGGTTTATTGGATGAGGGGAATACCATACCATTCATTGCTCGTTATCGTAAAGAAATGACGGGAGAACTCGATGAGAATCAATTAAGGGATATCGAAGAACGCGTAGGCTACTTGCGGAATTTAGAAGAACGTAAGCGGGAAGTCATTCGAATTATAAATGAGCAAGGAAAACTTACAGTTGAATTAAAGGCGTCTATTGTACAAGCAGTCAAATTGCAAGAAGTGGAAGATCTGTATCGTCCATATCGGCAAAAGCGCAAAACTCGCGCAAGTATGGCGAAGGAAAAAGGTTTGGAGCCTTTGGCGAGTTGGATATGGGATCAGCCTAAGCAAGGAGATTTAACCAGTGAGGCAACGTCATATGTAGATGCTGAACAAGGTGTGGATTCACCTGAGGATGCGATCCAAGGCGCAATGGATATCCTTGCTGAGAACATTGCAGATGAAGCTGTGATCCGTGCTTGGGTACGCCGATATACGATGGATCATGGATTGTTGGATTCCGAGGCAAAGGATAAAGAACAAGAGTCTGTATACGAGAACTACTATAGTTACAAAGAATTAGCTAAGAAGATGCCTCCTCACCGCATTCTTGCTATTAATCGTGGTGAAAGAGAGAACATTCTTAAAGTGGGTCTCGACGTACCAGCTGAATCCATCCATTCCTACATGGGTAATCAAGTAATCAAGGGCGATTCTGTTGTGAAAAAAGTACTGCAATCCGTTGTTGAAGATGCATACAAACGTCTAATCGCACCATCTATTGAGCGGGAGATTCGTGCAGAACTGACGGAAAAGGGTGAGAATCAAGCGATTTCTATTTTCTCAGGCAACTTACGTAGCTTGCTCTTACAACCGCCAGTGAAAGGTCGTTGTGTGTTGGGTGTAGATCCTGCCTTCCGTACAGGCTGTAAGCTTGCGGTAGTGGATGATACAGGTAAACTTCTAGAAGTAGCAGTTACCTATCCAACGCCACCACATAATAAGAAGCGGGAAGCAACCGAGAAATTCCAAGAATTGATCTCTAAGTATAAGATCCAATTGATTGTTATTGGGAATGGAACGGCTTCTAGAGAGACTGAACAATTCGTTGCTGAAATCATTAGTGATCTGAACGACAAAGAACTTGCATATCTAATCGTCAATGAAGCAGGTGCAAGTGTGTATTCTGCTTCTAAGTTAGCGGCAGCAGAATTCCCTGATCTGGATGTTGCTGAGCGGAGTGCAGTTTCCATTGCTCGTCGTATTCAGGACCCATTAGCTGAGTTAGTTAAGATTGATCCCAAAGCCATCGGTGTCGGTCAATATCAGCATGATGTGAGTCCGAAACATTTGGAAGAGAGCCTCAAGGCAGTTGTTGAATCAGCAGTTAACCATGTTGGTGTTGATGTAAATACGGCTTCACCGTCGCTATTGTCTTATGTAGCAGGAGTGAATGCGACAACTGCCAAGAATATCGTTAAGTATCGGGAAGAGAATGGTAAGTTCCTAACTCGTAAACAACTGCAAAAGGTTCCACGCTTAGGAGCAAAAACGTACGAGCAATGTATTGGATTTATGAGAATTTCGGAAGGAAAGGATCTGCTTGATAGCACTCCGATCCATCCAGAGTCCTATTCCGTTGTAGATCGTATTTTCCGTGAATTAAATGTGGGGTTAGAGAAGTTGGGAAGCCAAGAACTTAGTCACATCCTGGAACAACAAGATGTTGAGATTCTAGCAACCAAACTAGATGTTGGTGTACCAACATTACGTGATATATTGGAAAGCTTACAGCGTCCTGGACGCGATCCTCGTGAGGAGCTGCCTCTGCCTATCTTCCGAACAGATGTGTTGAAGATGGAAGACTTAGCACCGGGTATGGAGATGCAAGGTACTGTACGTAATGTTATTGACTTCGGAGCCTTCGTGGATATCGGAATCAAAAATGATGGATTAGTACACATCTCACAATTAAGTAATGGTTATGTTAAGCACCCTATGGATATCGTCTCTGTTGGTGATAATGTGACGGTATGGGTACTCAATATAGATGAGAAAAAGGGCCGTGTTGGACTTACGATGAGGAACCCTAGGAAGGATCAGGTTTAATCAACGGATCACTAGGCAAGAAAAAGCTTCGCCTCCCTATAAGGATGGCGAAGCTTTTTTTCATGTACATATAAGTATGATGTCACTTATGAAGACCGACTACTGTTATCATCAGGAGCATTGTGGTAGAAAAACCAGCACTCATTAAGCAGTTTAATTTGGCGACGATCTCTTTTAATGAAAGCACGCATTAATTGATTGCTTAGCCATTGCGGCAAGGGTATCTCCTCCTCTTGCATTCCATCTGTATGTTTAACATATGGAGGAGAAGCCCAATTTGTGCAGGTCTACATGTTATCTATTCGAATTCTTCTTCGTACCATTGCTCTAGTTGAGCTTGTAGAGCGCGGATTTCCGTGAGTAGTGATATAATTGGATAGCTTTTCTCATCAATGGATGAAAAGGATTGTTCTAATTCATTGATGTAATGTAGTCCATTTTGTATCGAATATTGTTCTTGTAAAAGATCTAAAGTATCGCATTCAGCGATAGCCAGTGGCAAGGTTGGGATTTCAAGGGCTGTCAGTTTACTGATCTCTTTATTGAGGCGTAAATTAAGGGCACTTAACTGGTAAGCGTAGTCTGCAGGCATTTCTACAAACTGAAGTTCCTGTTGTTGCTGTAGAATAACGTATCTCATCTTTGCCATATCTTGTTGGAATCCTCCTTATAAAATAAATAAATGCTATACTATCTTTTCTCTCAATCGCTATACTTGACAGTGTAGCGTATGATGAAGTTAAAATTCAAGTATATGGATTGAACTAAAGTTATGCTAACCCTCAAATTGTTGTTTCTATATGACCATTCGAAAGGAAACGTACCGAATCTATGAAAGAAAATATGACGAATGAGGAACTACAGGCATGGGTAGAGAAGATTTCTATGGATAGTTTCGGAGTCCCGTTTCAACATCGTGCCATGTTTAATGGTCGATTGTCTTCTACAGGAGGGCGGTATTTCCTGAAAGGGCACAATATAGAGATTAATCCGCATCAACTGGATAACTTCGGCAATGAAGAAGTAGAAAAAATTATAAAACATGAATTGTGTCACTATCACCTCCATCTGAGAGGTAGAGGATACCGACATCGTGATCAAGAATTCAAACAGCTTTTGAAGCAAGTAGGGGGGAGTAGATTCTGTCAGTCTCTACCTGGAACTAAAGCCAGAAAGCCTCAGCCTTACCGGTATAAGCTGACTTGTAGTCAATGCGGAATGGCGTATCTTCGTAAGCGGAAGGTGGACCCCAAGCGCTACCGTTGTGGAAAATGTAGCGGTAAGCTGCGAATATATGAACTTGACTCGAATTCATCAGGATGATATATTAATGTTTGTATTCATGTTTATTGTTCCCTGATAGCTCAGTTGGTAGAGCACTCGACTGTTAATCGAGTTGTCACAGGTTCGAGCCCTGTTCGGGGAGCCATTATTATTTGGAGAGATACCCAAGTGGCTATAAGGGGACCCTCTGCTAAGGGGTTAGACTGCGTAAGCGGTGCGTGGGTTCGAATCCCACTCTCTCCGCCATTTTTATTAGCTGATTTGATTAGTGTTTAACCAATGAACCTAACGGGTTCTTTTTTTTATAAAAAAATGCTTGTCATGGTATTATATTTTTGTTATAATCATTTTTGTCGTCACAAGAAGTCATTCATTATGGCCCGTTGGTCAAGCGGTTAAGACACCTCCCTTTCACGGAGGTAACAGGGGTTCGATTCCCCTACGGGTCACCATTTTAATCTTAATTTTTTCCTCACTTATGGCACACATCATTGTGAAGTCACCGAGAGCCATTAGCTCAGTTGGTAGAGCACCTGACTTTTAATCAGGGTGTCGAAGGTTCGAATCCTTCATGGCTCACCATTATTACGCGGACGTGGTGGAACGGCAGACACGCTACCTTGAGGGGGTAGTGGGGGTAACCCCGTGGAGGTTCAAATCCTCTCGCCCGCATTATAGTTTCATTTAAGTAATCCTTACTACGGTAGGGATTATTTTTTGTTGTCTGCACATTCTTGCTTCAATATGCAAGTTTAAACTACACTTTTGACCAACAGAATTGTTGGAGTGGAGGGAACATTAAGTGCCGGATTTACAAGGGAAGGTCGCTTTGTGGCTGGAGCTACTCGGGGAGCAGGTAGAGGCATTGCAGCAACGTGCTGTTTTTTCGCATATGATTACGAGCTATTATGGGGCACCACTGATGCAGAAGAGGAGGAGCGGACTAATTATAGAAATAACAGACGGTGTAACTACGATTACCGCGGCAATCTTTATTACAGCCTGGCTAAAACCTCCGTGATTCATCTGGCTAATGCAATGGGTGCAGACTTGTCTGATTCAAATGTCAGTGCACTTGCGCTTTCACCTGGATTTCTACGTTCGGAAGCTATGCTTGAGTACTTTGGTGTGATGGAGGAGAACTGGCAAGAGGGTGCACGTAAAGATCCTCATTTTATAGCTTCAGAAACACCATGTTACATTGGTCGTGCGGTAGCATCACTGGCTGCAGATCCTGAAATTATGAGGAAATCTGGAAAAGCATTTAGTACATGGGGCCTTGTAGAAGAGTATGGATATCAGGATAAGGATGGAACACAACCGCACTGGGGTGACTACTATGCTGAAGTGCTGTCGAAAGAAGGATAGAGTTAGTTGGATATGGTTGAAAAAAACGCCTTTGAAACCGTCTTTCGATGGTTACAAGGGCGTTAGATCTGAAATCATCCTAAAGATTGTTTTCGTGATGCATTAGTCTTGAATTGCTTCATCATATAAATAGCATAGATTACAATGAATAATACAAGGAATATAGATGAATAGCGGTACATCATAGCATAATTGGAGTGGGAAGCGATTTGTCCTAGAAGGAGAGCGCCTATGGCCACCCCGAGATCAAGTGAATTGAAATACATACTATTGGCCATGCCTTGTTGTTGTGGGGATACAGATTGAATCATCCAAGATTGAAGTGTAGGTTGTGCGGTACCGAAACCCACACCATAACATAATGCTGCAATGCTTAAGAAACCGGTAGTCGTTGAATAAGAAAGTAAAATTAATCCGGCAATTAGAAATAGAGCGGCTGGTATGAGAAGAACGACATGGCCTTTACGGTCATAAAGTTTACCTGATATCGGACGGATGATAATAACGGAAATAACATTAAATAAGAAGAATAACGATACATTCGCGAGATGAGCTTCTTTTCCGAAAAGAATTAAAAAGCTTAATAACCCGCCATATGTGATAGACATCAACATGTTAAGTAAACTTGGTAAAAGTAGACTTTTGTTGAAACCTGGTTGTTTCGTTGCTATTGATAGATCTTTAGTTGGTATAGATGGCACCTTTACTTTTTTACTTAAGGGATAGATTAAGGGCAGTATCAGCAGAGAAATACCCAAGGTTGCATATACTAATGTGGTGAAACCTTGTTGATCTAATAAAAAGCTCCCGATGACGGGACCCAGAGACAAGGCGATACTCGTTGATAAACCGAAATAACCTAAACCTTCACCTAATCGTCTGACGGATATTACGCCGGATGCCATCGTTGGCAAGGTTGTACTTCCCATTCCGAAGCCGATTCCAAATACAACACGCATAGTTAGTAATAATGCTAATGTCCCACTCCATAAATATCCGAAGGTAGCGAGTATGATGAGAATAAGTCCTGTGAAAAGGATGGTGTTTCTTTTTCCTTTTTCTAATGCTTTGGCAGAGAACAATCGTGAAGCAATGGCAGATAGCGCAAAAACAGTTGTGAACAGACTAACAGTCAGATCATTTGCACCGAAATGGTTTTTAACATAGGCAGACATTGGAGATAATATCATTTGTAGATTTAAAAATAATAGCAAGTTACAAAAGCTGAGCATGATGAAGTCTCGGGTCCAGAGTTTCTCTTGAATGTTTTTCATGCTTTCAATACTCCTAATCTTGATATATTTTATCGATATTATGTTGGATTTGTTGCATGATTTGCTCTAATAACTGGAGCTGTTCATCTGTGACTCCGGATACTAACAGCTCATTCAAAGCTAACTCGAGGGGAATCGTATCCTGAATAAGTTTCTTAGCAGAATCTGTTGCACAGATCAAAAACGCCCTGCGATCTGCAGGGTCCGTGCGTCTAATAATGAGTTGTTTCTTATCTAGGACATCTAAGATTCGAGTTACGGTAGGTTGATCTTTATCGGTACGTAATGCGAGTTCTTTCTGGTTAATGCCCTCTTCAAGATATAACTGATAGAGTACGGATCGTTGCTCAGGAGTAATGTCATAAGGTCTGAGTTGATGTGCAAATAAGGTGCTTATTTTACGGAATACAGGGGTATATCTATATCCAATAGCCTGTTCGGGGGAAGAAAATCTAAGCAAAATAAACACTTCCTTAGTCATATAGTTGTCATAACAATTATATGTAGGACAACTAAAATTGTCAATCACGATATAAAGTAATTCAAACCTAGTGTTTACTTGGTCTTGGATTATGATTCGGTTGGGCGATCCAACACAGAAGAATATTTAGGGTATAGACTACGTATACAATCTGGGCAAATATCATGTGTGAACTCAGCATAAGTATGTTTCTCCAAAAATTGTTCAATGGCATTCCATAGCTCTTCATCTTTGATTCGTTTGCAGACAGCGCAGATCGGTATAAGTCCTCGAAGGGTTCGAATTTGCGAAAGAGATTCCTGTAAATCATGTTCTAATTGTTTTCTTGAACTAATATTCGTTAGAGATAGAATAGCCCCCTTAATAGAATTCATCCCAAAGGCTACAAGTGGAGATACATCTAACATGAACCATTGCGTCTTATGACCTACCATCAAGCTAAAATCATGAGAAAATGATTGTAACTGTCCATGCAAAATGGATTGAAAAGAATTCATTAACAAAGTGCTTATCTCTCTATTCTCTGTACGAAAAGGAGATTCACAAATTTGAAAAAAATTAATACCAATCCATTGAAAATTTGAAGGGACGTTATTTGACGTAGACATTAAACCCCAAGCTGGATTTACAGCAATCACATAACCATCACAATCTAGGACTGCAATGCTATGCTGCAATGAATGAATGACTTCGTTATGAAATGTGGAGGTCAAATTAGGCATAAGTTACTCTCTCCCTGCAAAATGAATGAAATATTACAAATAGGTGGAAATTATGTGATATAATTCAATGAGAAACTAACGATTATTATATACGTTTGTTACGTCAGAGTTCAAGAGGTTTTACTTATATACGTCATTTTTAATTTTATTTGCAACATTGGAAGGCGGTCATAAGTTGAAGACTATTTACGAGAGAATTGAATACCTAATTAAGAACAAAAGGATGACTAAGAAGTTGTTTTGCGAAGAGTTAGGAATCAGTACTGGGAATTTGGGTGATTGGAAGAGAGGGAAGTCCACACCAAGTACGAATAAATTAGTTGAGATTGGCGCTTATTTCAATACTAGCTTAGATTGGCTCATCTTGGGTAAAGAATCGAAGAATGAATTGTTAAAGGAAGAGCGAGAACAATATATAATAGATACGCTACAACCTGAAACATTTAAATTAAGCAAACGAGAAATTGATTTTATAAAGGAATACATTAAATTTACAGATTACAGACGAAACCGTCAATTAGAATAACTTGCTTAGCTTATATGCTTTAAAAACGGGTACTCATCATGAACGTGAAGGTACCTGTTTTCAGCTCCATAGTGTACCGTTCTTTACTTTTAGTGGTCATACATGTAAAATATATTGTATTGCTAAAAGATGATTCTTTTTATTATAAGCGGTCGTGGTGGAACGGCAGACACGCTACCTTGAGGGGGTAGTGCCCATTGGGTGTGCGGGTTCAAATCCCGCCGACCGCATCGAGTAAGTCTCTTTACCTTTAGGATCACAAAAAAACCTACTTCAGATTTGAAGTGGGTTTTTTTGTTGTAAGAAACTTCGGATGGAGAGTTGTCATTTACTTCAATAGATCATCAATGATATGTTCGAGTTTATCAGGCGTAGTCGCCGGAGCAAAACGTTGGATGACTTTGCCGTCACTGTCGACCAGAAATTTAGTGAAGTTCCACTTCACTGCTGTAGAACCAAGAACACCTGGAGCTTGTTTCGATAAGTATTGAAATAATGGATGGGCAGTATTGCCCTTAACATCTATTTTTTCGAATAATGGGAAGGTTACGCCATGATTTATTTGGCAAAATTGCTCAATATCCTCGCTAGATCCTGGCTCTTGTTCTTTAAATTGATTGCTAGGGAACCCTAAAATTTCGAAATTATGATCTTTAAATTTCTCGTAGAGTTCTTGCAGTCCCGTGTATTGAGGGGTAAACCCGCATTTGCTTGCCGTATTGACGATAAGAAGTACTTTTCCTTGATAATCTGATAAAGAGACCTGTTCTCCACGGATGGTATTCACTTGATAATTGTATATACTCATGGTATTCATCTCCTAACATTTTTTTAAGTATTAACTCTTAATACCTTATTCATTAAATGTACGGAAAAACAAATAAAAGCGAAATGGATCGAAGCGAGCGTACACCATACCCTGTTATTTTATCATAAAGAAATATTAATATATAATTATATTGTGTTAATACAAACTTCTTTGCAGGCTGTGGAAACTTCTTAAGTCGTCAGAAAAATGGTTGTTTTCATATGAACTTGGCAAGAACTACTCATTCGGATCATAGTAGTGGTATAATAAATTGACATCAAGTTGAAAATTCATTAAAATGTCTAAGTACTTGTTGGATGAGCATTCTTTAGATTTTGTTAGCAAATTTAATATAAAATGGGTGATACTGATGTCGTACAGACCAATAATTTCGAACGTGGAAGAAGCCAGTAACAATGAGAAAGATGGATTGTATGAATTCATCATCTATTTGGCAGACGGAACACAGTGCCGCACGTTTTATAACCGTTATCCAGAATGGAAAATGACCAACATCAGCAGGCTGTTAAAAACACCTTGTCCTATATGTCGCAAAGACTTCATTTGCAAATGTATGGAGAACTTTGGTGGCGTTCTACAGCAGCAGATCATTGATAACGAATGGCTTGAAAAGGCTATTGCTAAGTAATGTTTGGATAGTAAGAAAGCGTGGGAAATTATCCTGCGCTTTTTTCTTTGTTATAAGAAAGATGGTTTGTCTCGTGGTATGATAATGAGGTCAAATGAGAAATGATGAGAGGCGGGGATAAGCATGGAAGAAAGCAATCAGGATACGATTAAGAACGGTTCTTCAATAACGTGTCCTTCATCCATTGTACTCATTGATGGTATTTGTAATCTATGTCAAGGTGCCACCAAGTTTATTGTCCGACATGATCATGGCGGGAAATTTCACTTTGCCTCCTTACAGTCGCATACGGGACAGACCTTGTTAGCTGAAGGTGGATTGCCTACAGATGTAATAAATACGATTGTCTTAATTCAAGATGGGAATTATTATACGAAATCAACAGCAGCTTTACGTATTTCTAGACACTTGAAATTTCCATGGCCGCTTGTATATGGTCTCATTATCGTTCCGAGAGCTATAAGGGATGCGATATACCATTACGTAGCTCTCAACCGCTATCGGTGGTTCGGAAAGTCGGATCAATGCATGTTACCGTCACCGGAGCTTAAGGAAAGATTTCTAGAATAAAGTGGGGAGAGTCTGTTCAGTGAAATATATCGGGTTAGTTATCGTTGCGCTCTTGATTATCGGTGGACTGATTTTGTGGGTAAGGACTCTAAAGGCTCGGAAATCGAGTCGGAATGTCATTCAGTTTGAGAAGGCGAAGAATAATATGCAAATGATGCAGAAATGTACCTATTGTAAAAAAATTAATAAAATCACTTTCTATGCAAGTGCCAATGGGACTGTGGTAGGTGTATGTAAGGCATGTAAATCCAAAGTGAATTCCGAAGATATGTTACCCTTATAATGTGAATGAAATGTGTGCAGAGATGTATCTATTAATGGAGCACCGATGATGGAATGAATTATGGTGAAGTAATGAAGATATTAAAATGTTCTTGCTGGCTGGAATAAACTGTGATATTCTATCAGTAAATTAATAGATCGTAAACGGAAGCACCGTTTAACAACCGCATGATTGCGGCTGTTGAACGGTGCTTTTTTTTGTATTTGGAAGGAGGGAGATTTGTGATTCCTGTAAGAGTAGTGCTAGCGGTAGAGGAAAGTGAATATATAGAGCCTTTACTTCGGTATGTCCATGGTAGTGAGTATGGTGAGAAAATGAGAGTCATCGCATTTACTGAGGTAAACAAATTTCTACAGTATATGAACGGAAATGAAAGACCAGAAGTCGTAGTAGCGGAAAGGGTATTTCTAGACCCTTGGTTGAATCAAGGAGATCAGACAGTAACATGGATTGTCCTAGATGACATGGGACAGAGTTCTTTGAAGGGTCCTGTTCTTGCGAAATATCAACCTCTTTCGCAATTGATTGATGCTATTCTCGATCTGACTGTAAGTCAGGCAAGGCTAGCATCCTCTCGAACTTTGGGAGAGACAGCAATGATTGGAATGTTATCTGCCGTTGGAGGGAGTGGAAAGACGACAACGGCATTAAATATGGCGAAGCAGTTAGGGGCTTCTGGCTTATCGGTGTTCTATCTTAATTTGGAGACAATGAATAGTAGTGCTGTCTTTCCAAGGCAGATTAGAAGTAGAGAAAGTGGGCAAGGGCTTTCTCGTCTGCTATACGAATTGAAGGCTGCACAAGAATTGAAAGATTACTCATCTATTTCTATTTCATCTTATGTAGTTTCACATGAAGCAATAAAGGCGGATATATTCGAGCCACTAACTAACATTAAGGAATGGCTTCAGATGAGTAAGGACGATGTCTGTCAACTCATGCAGTTATTAGCAAAGAGCGGACAATATGATGTCCTGATCGTGGATACAGATACAGGAGCAGGAGAACGGTGCGAAGCTGTCATGGAGTCTTGTGAGAGTCTAGTATGGATGCTGCTTGATGATGTGATCAGTATGTACAAGAGCGGACAATGGCTTTCTTTTATAGAGAGAAGTAACCCCTCTTTATTCAATGACATGATGCAAAAGAGTCGATTTATATTGAATCGTTATGTTGGAAGTTTAACGAATACACTCCCGATCCATATTGAACAAATTGATGGTGTCTTACCATATATCCCTTCGTGGAAGCAGGTATGTCATGAGGAGATACTTTTGAGTTCACCGATCTTTCAAAGAGATATTCTGAATCTATGTAGAGACTTAGTAGGAGATATCTTACCTTCTGGTGTCGGGGGAGCGCCACATGGATGAAGAAATGTTCAAGATGATTCGAAGTAGTATTAGATCGGGTCTAGACGTGACATCTTCTGTGGATGATGCTGAGCTAATTAAATATATCGAAAGAACGGTATTTGAGCGAGGAGAATTACAGGATTTAACAGCAATGGAGAAACGTACACTCATTCGTCGTATATATGACTCTTTCCGTGGATTAGATGTTCTACAGCCCTTAGTAGATAATCCGTCCATTACGGAAATTATGATTAACAGCCATCAAGACATATTCATAGAACAAGAGGGAGAGGTAAAACGTATCACGCAACAGTTCGAGTCACAGAACCGCTTAGAAGACATTATTCAGACTATTGTGGCAGGCGTAAACCGTGTAGTTAATGAGTCATCACCAATTGTGGATGCGAGGTTGAAAGACGGATCGCGTGTCAATATTGTTCTACCACCCATTGCTCTGAAGGGGCCCACCATGACGATTCGTAAATTTCCAGAGTCACCGATGACGATGAGTGATTTAGTGAGGCGTGGTGCATTAAGTGAGGAGACGTCACGCTTTCTTCAGAAATTGGTAGTTGGAAAATACAACATATTCATCAGTGGAGGTACAGGATCGGGGAAGACAACGTTTCTTAATGCTTTATCTCAGTTCATACCGGTAGATGAACGTGTGATTACGATAGAGGATTCAGCAGAACTCCAGATTGTAACTGTCCCTAATCTAGTCTCTTTGGAGACAAGGAATGCTAATACGGAGGGAAGGGGAGAAGTTACGATTCGTGATCTGATTCGATCGTCTTTACGTATGCGTCCGAATCGAATCGTGGTCGGGGAGGTCCGTGGGAGTGAGGCTTTAGACATGCTACAGGCAATGAATACGGGACATGATGGCTCCCTCTCAACTGGGCATGCCAACAGCACAAAGGATATGATTAGTCGCCTTGAAACAATGGTACTCAGTGGGGCTAATCTTCCCATTCTTGTCGTTCGTCAGCAGATTAGTTCGGCTATCGATATTTTAGTTCATCTATCTAGGTTACGTGATCGCTCAAGGCGAGTTACAGAAATTAGTGAGGTGCTGGGTATGGAGAGCGGAGAGGTACACGTGAGTCCTCTCTTTCGATTTAGGGAGAGTGGGGAGAAGGATGGACGAATCATAGGAGAGCTCGAGCCCTGCGGTCAATCCATGCAACATATAGAAAAGTTAAAGATGGCTGGTCTTGATGATGTAATTGTGATGGGGGGTGAGGAGGTGAAGTATGAGTGAGAGTAATGACTAAAGTGAAGTCTAATACAAAGTCGAAAGAGAAGACAGCCAGAATTAGTACGATAGATCCATCGCGCCCCGCTCTTCCTGACTATAGCATCTATGAGCTGAGTAGAGCTGAGAGAGTTATGTGCATCGTTATCGGAGGGTTCCTTTTGTATAGCATAGGATATTTATTCTATCACCAATGGATTGCTTCGCTCCTGATAGCCTGTGGCTCTTGGTTTGTTCCTGGATACTGGAGAAGGCATATGTTGAATCGTCGTCGTGCTGCGATGAATCTTCATTTCAAACAGGCTCTCTTCTCATTATCATCCTCACTTTCTGCAGGTCGTTCAGTAGAGAATGGATTTAGAGAGGCCGTTTCGGATTTACGCATGTTAGACCCAGAGGCAGAGAATGATCTTATTATGGAATTGAACATTATTTGTGCCCGATTAGAGTATGGTGAGCCCATTGAAGAAGCGTTGCAGGATTTCAGTCGACGAGCCGTAATGGAAGATATCACGAATTTTGCCGATGTATTTACGACATGCAAAAGAACAGGTGGCGATCTAGTAGAAGTCGTACGGCGTACCTCTACTATCATTGGTGAGAAGCTAGATATTCAACAGGAAATCTCGGTTATGATTGCTCAGAAAAGGTTTGAATCTAAGGCTATTCTTGCAGCACCGGTCTTGATGATATTGTTCATGAACTTATCATCGCCTGATTACATGCTACCGATGTATAGCGGGATGGGGTTCATTATTTCCTCGCTATCGCTGGGTGTGTTAGGTGCTTGTGCTATCTGGATTAGCAAGATTATGAACATCAAATTGTAGAAGAGGGATGGCAATGATTATCCTATACATCGTGTTGCTACTTCTGCTAGTGGGATGTTGGTTGGCACTGAACTGGCACAGCGATGAGAAGTATCGAAGACTTAGCAAATTACCTATGGAAGGTTTACGCCTTAGTAAGGTGGTCGTGCCCATGTTAGTTGTTTTGGACAAGTCTAAGATAACGACAAGGTTTCCGTTTTTCTTCTATAAAGTTCAGCGTTCGATTCAGAAAATTCACGGCATGCGATACAGTGGCGAGATGACCTTGCTCTATTTAGGAGAAATGATGTGTTACAGCTGGCTGCTATTATGCTCTGGATGTGTTCTTTCAATAGGGTTGGGCGAGAAGACGGGATTCATATTAGGTGGTGCTTTGGCAGTCCTTTTACCTGTAGCGATGGTGAGGGATCTGTATAGCAAGGTTCAAGCTCGTGACCAAGATATATTGATGGAGCTTCCCGAATTGCTAAACAAAATCGTGTTGCTCGTAGGCGCAGGTGAAACAGTACAAAAGGCGATAACGCATTGTGTTGAACGGAAGAAAGAACAGTACGATCATCCCTTGTATAGAGAGCTGAATCGTATGATTCAGGATTGGGATAGCGGGTACTCTTTCCAACAGGCTCTTGAAAGCTTTAGTAAGCGATGTGCATTACAAGAAGTATCCATCTTTACAACTACGGTTCTGTTGAATTTCAGACGTGGAGGCAACGATTTTGTATTATCACTACGTGATTTATCACGAACATTATGGGAGAGTCGCAAAATGATCACACGTACTCGTGGCGAGCAGGCATCTTCCAAGCTGGTATTTCCGATGGTTGTTATTTTTATGGTAGTAGTCGTGCTAGTTGGTACACCCGCAATGATGATGATGAATATGTAGGAGGAATGTTGAAATGTTAACGCACGTATGGGGGAAAGTAATGGGTTTCTGGGAGGAAGAAGAAGGGTTAGGCATGTTAGAGATGATCTTGATTATAGCGGCGATTGTTGTGATTGCTGTGATCTTTAGGGATCAACTCAAAGCAATTGTTTCTAATTTATTAAATAAGGTCGGTAAGAAAAGTGACGAATTCATTGAAGGTTAGGCTTAAAAGTAACGAGGGAAGCTTCACGGTTGAAGCCTCTCTCGTTATGCCCATCGTGCTGATGGTGACGATTATCCTCATGTTCTTCTGTATGTACATTTACCAACAGTCTATATTGCAACAAGTAGCTTCTGCCGCGGCGGAGCGGTCGGCTTATAGCTGGGATAACAGTCATAAAGAAGTATTTAAGGGAGCCTTTCCTAAAGGACAGTATGATTCATTGTATTGGAGGATTAAGGATGATCAGATGGTAGGTGCTATGTTTGGTTGGGCGGGGGCTGAGAATAAACAATCGATATCTCTACCTGGAGGCGAGAACTTAGGATCACTACCTACTACGAAATTGTCCAAAGTAAGCATGCTTGTGACAGGGAATATGCAGGGTGAGATAACATATCAGAATAATCTTCTACTACGTAAAGTGAGTACTGAATTAGATCAACTGATTAATTTACCTCTTTTAGACCAGATCCTTTCGGGAGGTACTAAGATAGATGCGAATGCACAATCTCTCGTTGTTGAGCCTGTTGAATTTATACGAACGGTTGATTTGATGAGATACTATGCTGCTAAATTCAAAGGATCAGGGGGGAGTTCGACTAATAAGGGCAATGCAGGTGAAGTGTTGAAGAAGTATGGTTCAAAAAGTAAATAATTCCTGATGGAAAAGTGTAGAGCATATGTCGATTGCTAGTATATGGGAAGGGGAGAGAACATGTTCAGTAAATGGCATACGGACCAGAGGGGCTCAGTGTCAATTTTTCTTATCCTGATCCTAGCCATTGTGTTTACTTTCGTAGCTTTATTCATCGACTATGCACGGATTGCTGCAATGAAGGTTCAGAGTGAGCGCTTGGTACACTCCGCAGTTCGTTCTGTGATGTCTGCCTATGAACCAGAATTACAGCAGGAATATGGTTTGTTCGCTTATGGTGAGAGTAATGGAGATCAGATCATGTCTGGAGTGCTAAATGACAGTATGGATCATGGAGATCGAGGAGATTCTTTTTCGATATTACCTCTTGAATTGGATACGTCCTCTCTACAAATGGAGCGAATGCTCGGGGAATATGAAATATTCAATCGCCAAGTCGGTGAAGAAATGAAATATAAAGCACCCATAGATTTCACGTTAGAAATTGTAAATAAATTCAAACCGATATCTCAATCCATGAAGGAAGCTTCTAACACGGTGGATGTATTAAAGAAGCTTCAGAAGTTATATGACAAACGCGAAGATGCATTAGACGAGATGCTTAAGAAACAGAAAAAGTCAGCGCAGAGTGTAGACGATATATCTAATCTGATCATGGATCAGGCTAGTACTCACATTTCCAATGAGTCATTGGGGGGAGGTATCCATTCTGGTAAGGATATAGCCGCTCAATATGATGACTATGTGCTTAAGGCAAATGAGTTGGAGCGTCTAATTACCCAGAGGCAGGGGAAGATTTCAACAGACAAGAGTGAAGATGATAATGAGGATGCTGAGATAGCCTTAATGGACTCATACAGCAGTTTGATAAGTGGTTATCAGCAAGGGTCTTCTAGCGTTTTATCTTCTATTTCTAATATTCAGAACGCATTACGTGCAGATCACTTGAAGATGTTACCCGAAGCGATAGATCTATGGGAAGAAGCATATAAGTTGAATGAACAAATGAAACAAGTAATTGAGGAGTCAGAGAACCGCTCCCAAAGTGAAGGGTACGATACGGTAACTCGTGAGGACAGTCCGGGAAGCACCGAAGAATTAAGTAATGAGGACTCAGAAGCCATTCGTAAGATTAGAGGGCAAACGGATAAATTACTGCTACCTGAAGCATTATTGCAAGATTTAAAGAAAGAGATTGACGTTCAGATCAATCACCATCAGGCCTTAGACGGCCAAATCACATCTTTTAGTTCTACATTGAGTGGAGCCTATGGTACCACGTCCAGTAGTAGTCAGATGAAATCTGCCGTTATTGAGACAAGAGTCCAGATAGACGATTATTTGCGCAAGTATTTTATTCCCGGTTCAAATAACATTCTTGAAGCAGAACTAAGGAAATTAGAGGAGAATCGATCTTCTGATAAGGAGCGTAAGGAAATAGAGAAGAAGGCTAAAGGTAAGCTGAAGGATGCTACCAATATCCTAAATAAGATAAATGAATTGAGCGGTAAGGCTGGAAGCTACATGGAGGCGTATCGTACGCTCCAACAATATTACGATGAGAGCATGATCTTTAATAAACAATCTGTTGGTGATTCCTCTTATCAAGGAGCTCAGCTGGATAATGATCCTTATGACGCCAGTACTTCAGCAATGGATAACATGGATGGTTTATTTGGGTCGATGGGCAGTATGTTAACGGGCTTACAGGACGAATTTTACCAAAATGAGTATGCATCGCTCTATTTTCATCATTTTGATATTACACAGTTGGGAGATATCGTTAGTAACCCTGATAGTTCCATAGGGGACGATTTAGTGGAGCAGCTTAGTATCCATAAGCAGGAGTTAGAGTATATTTTATATGGATTTCATAATCCAGTAGGTAATATATCAGCCGCTTATTCAGAGATTTTTGGAGTACGACTAGCGATACGAACGATGGAAGGTTTAGTGAAGAGTAGCAAACTAGGCAACCCTTTATTAATTCTAGCTGCTGCCTTGTTATATGGCATTGAAATGGCGATAGTAGATATGATTCAACTGTGCCAAAAAGGGTCGATTGAATTGTCAGCGTACTTAAAGGTGGAAATGACTTACCGTGATTACTTGAGGGTATTTCTATTCATTCATAGTAACAATGATAGAAAAATGTCGCGTATGCTTTCACTGATTCGTTTCAATACGGGTATTAACCCCGCTGAGCGGGCGACGTATTCCTCTGGTGAAGTTCGGATCGGTATGAAATTATGGTTTCTCCCTGGCATCATGAGAATGTTCAGCTCAGCTACGAATAGCGAAGATGAAGTGGAAGGAAACCGTTATTATGCCATCAAACAAGCCGATTATTCCTACTAGAAAAACGAACAAAGAACAAGGGAGCATGGTTCTTGAGGCGGCACTAGTATTTCCGTTTTTTATTTTTTTCATTGTGTTCTTAATCTATATGATTCAAATGACATTGATCTCAACCGCACTTCAAAGCACCGTGTCCGATACTGTAAAGATGGTTTCTTCTCATATGCATCCTATTGCATTAGTAGTGAAGCAAGAAATACCGTCAGAGGAGAATAAAGACACGCCATTAACAGGGAATTGGATCATACCTAAGTTATCTGTAACAGATTGGGCATCCCAGTATAGCAGTTCTCTTCCAGCTCCATTTAATCAATGGATGATGGATGCTGCTGCCAAGGGGGATGAGCCATTACAGACAATAAAAAACGCAACGGCCGAAACTGTACTAGATCCTGTAGTTAAGCCTTTGTTGAAGCCCTTCATTCAGAGTGAATTCTTAAATGCGAATCGAATTCATGTATCCAATATTTATCTTCCTGATATGAAGACTAGAAGTAATCCGTATTTCGGTATTGAACTCAGTTATGAACTGCCGATAAAAGTACCTTTTATTAATAAAAAAATTGTGATACAAGCGAAGGCTCAAGAACGTCTATGGATCGGTGATACATCAGAATCTACAGATGTGGGTATGGGTGAAGATGAGGCATCAACAGCTATTGAGGTCTTAGAGAAGCCTGATCCTGCTGTTGTTGGAAAGAAGACAAAAGTGAGGGTGAAGGTTGCTCCTAATTCAACAGCACAACTTGCTGTATTTTATAAAAGTGGTGCGAGTACCGCCAAGTATCTTGGATGGAAACAGGCCGATTCCGAAGGTTATATCGAGTGGGAGTGGTTTGTTGGAACGAATACGACACCAGGGACTTGGCCATTTGTAATTACAACTGAAGACGGGCAACGAGTTGAAGTCATGTTTACAGTGGTTGATCTAAGATGAGTATTCACAAGGATAGGAGAAATAAGCATGGAGTTTGCTTTTGCAGGATGTGCGATACTTGTGGTTACGGCCTTCATAACAGATATTAAATCGATGAAGATTCCGAACGTGCTTACCATTCCGGCGATAATATGTGGAATGTTGTACCATTTAATAGACTCTGGCTGGAGTGGAGTGATGTTCACTGGAAAGGGATTATTAGTTGGATTTGGCATACTTCTAATTATGTATTGTATGGGAGCTGTGGGAGCAGGTGATGTCAAACTGTTCGGTGGCATTGGTGCTTGGACAGGGACATTATTCACGATTCAGTCTTTATTGTATTCGATACTATTCGCAGGACTTATTGGAATGTTCATATTGTTATGGCGTAGGGAGACGCTTGTTCGTCTTCGAAAGGTGATTCGTGGAATCGTAGGATTATTTGTTCTAAAGGATTCTGTAGCACTGAGGATGGTAAGTAAGGAGCAAATTCGCTTTCCATTTATGATTGCAGTTGTCCCTGGTATGATCTGTGCTTATCTATATGCTGTACCCTATTAGAGAGAGGTGAATATATTGTTTGGATTAACACGAGATTTCATTCATAGTGGTGGGAATTATATGGTTTTGAGTAGTCCTGAGGGCATTCCTTCATCTGATTTAAGCAGAGTTCAGACGAGCATGATCTCAGCGGCGAAAGTTCCTCATCTATTACCTCTTCATTTGAAGGAACTAGATTTCAGGGTGAGTATCCAATATGATATTTCTAATAAGAAAATGCTTACTCACTTGCTCAAAAGTGATAAATTAAGCTTAGATGAATACTACGGTCTATTATTGCAAGTTGTAGGTACGCTCTACGATAGTAATTTATTTATGTTAGATCCAGATCAATACATACTTCAGGAAGACTATATGTTTATCGATGGACCTCTCCATATGGGTACGCTATATCTGACCTATATACCTATTTCATCTATGAAGAATTTGAGAACCATCCAATCTTCACTACACCATCTGATAACAAGGCTTATGGCCTCTGTGACTGAATTACAGGGTAATGGTATTCAAACGCTTCTTCATTATGTAAGTGTTGAAGAATTTACATTGTTAGGGTTGAAGGATTTGCTTCAGAATTTACTCGCGGGAGCTGGACAAAGCTTACCATCTCAGCAAGTTCACAATAATATACCTCAATCAAACTTGCAACGATCGAATATACATCAACATCATATAAGACAATCTCAGACGCTTCAATCTAATTCCATGCCTAGTTCCAAACCCAATGCTATCCCACGAGCAACAGAAGTTGAGCGAAAAGTGAGATTACCTGCGGATTCAGCAGAATTGCCTGAACATCTCTCCTTCATATCAAGAAACCGAGAACCTTTAAGAAAGACACCAATGCATACTTCATCTGAGAATGAACATGCATGGATGGAAGATAATGATGAGTTTGATATGACGGATGGAGATGAGGAACATAAGTCGTCTTCAACGACAACATATGTAACTTTAGGTTGCATAGTTACGTGTGCTGTTGCATGGAGATTCCTCTATATGTCCTATCCAGGTATAGTGATGCTAATTGTCAGTATTCTTGTTACAGCTGTCCTTGGAGTTATTTCATGGTTAGGATGGAAAGGGACACTCCGTCTACCTATGAAGCGAGTAGAATCTTTGACAGAATCAATACCTTTATTTGATTCAGGTAAATTGGAAGAATCACATCGCAAACGAGGATCGTCATTTCAAGTAGAGAAATTGACGGGATTCTTCGGAGGATCATCAAAGGAGAAAGAACTTGAGCCTTCGGAGAAGCGATGGGTTTTTCCAGATAACATTACATCAGAACGTACTCGAGCGGATAGAGGAATAACGAATAGAGAATCACCTGTAGCCTCAATGTATGATGATAAAGAGGACCAAAGCGATTATTATGCTCAATTGGGACACAAAACGGAAATGTTATCTACTCCCAGAGTTAATGCAACAGTTCTATTGACTCCGGAGAATAACTCGTCCCAAGATGTACATGTCACATCTTATAAATCGTATCCCTATCTTGAACGAAGAGAAATAGGACAAGGAGATCAGGAAGGGTCACTGCGAGGAGACTCAGCCCAGGGTGAGAAAGCTTTGACTCCAATTGTACTGAATGTTCCTCACTTCATTATTGGAAGATCTGCGGATGTTTCCCAGTTCGTTGAAGAAACACCTGGAACCTCAAGAGCTCACGTAGAGCTCTCTAAAGGAAGTGGGGGATATGTCATTAAAGACTTAGGTTCTAAGAATGGTACCTTACTAAACAAGGAACCTATGGTTTCCTATAAAGAATATCCCCTCCTAGATGGAGATACATTTACAATCATTAAAGGAGAGTATACGTATCACTTAAGATCTTGAAGAGCCTCCTGTATTCCTGGGAAAGCGAATATAAATCCATGCTCAAGAGCTTTACTTGGTATGACACATTGCCCCTTGAGTAGAATAAGTGATAACTCTCCGACAATTCCTTTTAAGAGAAAGCTCGGAAGGGGCAACCAATAGGGACGATGATGTACCGAAGCGACGGCTCTACCGAATTGGTCGTTCGTGACGGGCTGTGGTGTAGAAGCATTGACAGGCCCTTCGATATTAGGATTAAGGATGCAGAACTCAACTAACCGCACCATATCAGAAATATGAATCCATGACATCCACTGCTGGCCGCTGCCAATTCTTCCACCTATACCAAGCCTAAAGGGAAGTCGCATCATCGGATACGCCCCACCGTCATTTCCAAGTACTACACTGATTCGTAATTTAACTAATCGAACTTCTTTAATGCTATCCGCTGCATCTTCCCATTGTTGGACAACATCTGATGGGAAATCCATTACGGAAGTTTGCGAATTCTCTTCAAATGTTTCTTCCAATGAAGTTCCGTAGATTGCAACGGCTGAAGCCTGAATGACAACAGCTGGCTTATTCTGTAAGCGTGAGACTAACTTACTGAGTGTTGAGACAGTTGTTAATCGAGATTCCATAATCCGCTTCTTGGCTTGTTTCGTCCACCGCTGACTTAGTGATGCTCCTGCAAGATTCACAAGTGCGTCCAAGTTCTCTAATGACTCAGGATGATGACTTATTTGGTCCCATGTGAGGTACTCTAATTGTTCGTTAGAAGTTGGATTTGAGGGGATCTTTCGAGTAATGACGACGATGTGATGTCCTTGTGTAGTCCAATGCTTAATTATAGATTGTCCTATAAAACCTGTTCCTCCACATATAGCAATTTTCATAATCATCAACTCCTTTTCCTTATTAATTAATATGTTCGATCCGCTCATGCGGGACACGTTCTTTCTGTACAAAAAGACCACACAGTCGAAATGATTCATTTCAATGGTGTGGTCTTATATGTATAGGCAATCTTATTCAATCGTATTATATTATCTATTTAGTAAATGTTCATACGGTTTGTAATCAATCTCATTCTTCTTCAGAAATTTCATTAAGAACTTATTGTCTCGCTTAGGCGTAGCGACAATGTATCCTTGAATACAGTGGTCTCTTGTAACTTCAGTTGCCTTGTTCTCAATAGCTATCTTACCAATCTCAGCTGCGATGGAATGTTTAGCTATATCTCGAAAGGCGGTGGGAACGGGACTGACTAACAAATCTAAAAGTGCTTTCGATTCGTCATTCCACATCGGACGACTTCGTTCTACCCAATAATTCTGCCAATCTAATTTGGATTTCCCATCTGCTTTGGGAAGCACCTTCAGAAACTTACGGAACATGAAGAAGCCCCCGATACACATGGCTCCCATCATAACGATTGTCCAAAAGGCAATGGAGTTCATGAACCATCTACTAGGCGTGGTGCTTAATAACAAATTGGCCACTACTGTGGGATACATATATGTTCACCTCAATGATATTTATCTTGACTTCATTTATTCTTGTTCATGTGGAAATACTAAGAAAGATTATGTCAGACTCTATACACAACTTGTATATTTATTACAGAAATAGCTATCTGGAAGTATTGTTAAGTAGTGTTAATGTCAGCAGCAAAAACTGGTTTAATCAGGAAGGAAGTCCTGTTTCTTTTTGATTATAACGCATTTCTAGATTTTTTTCGATATTCAAGTTAATATAAAGGATATTCATGATAAAGGGGGATGCAACATGTTGAAAATTGGTTCCCATGTGTCTTTTTCGGACAAGGGTTTATTGAGTGCAGCTAAGGAAGCAAATACCTATGGCTCTAATTCGTTTATGATATATACCGGTGCACCACAGAACACGCGCCGTAAGCCCATAGATTCCATGTATCTTGTGGAAGGTAATGAACTGATGCAGAAGAATGGTGTCGAGGAGATCGTTGTTCATGCACCGTACATTGTTAATTTAGGGTCGTACAAGTCCAATACGTATGAGCTTGCTATTAGCTTCTTACAAGAAGAGATTCGTCGTACACACGCTATTGGTGTAAAGAATATTGTATTACATCCTGGTGCGTATACAGATATGGATGCTGATTATGGAATCCAGCGTATTGCAGATGGGTTAAATGATGTGTTAGAAGGTACAAATGAGACAGATGTTAACATTGCTTTAGAAACAATGGCTGGTAAAGGGACTGAAATCGGACGTAGTTTCGATGAACTTGCTCGAATTATTGATAAAGTAAAACATAATGAACGTCTAACCATATGTGTAGATACCTGTCATATTCATGATGCAGGATACGATATTGTCGGTGACTTAGATGGCGTTCTTGAAGAATTCGACCGAATTATTGGAATTTCGCGTATAGGTGTTATCCATTTAAATGATAGCAAGAATCCGCGTGGTGCTGGTAAGGATCGTCATACACCTATCGGTAGTGGGTTCATTGGATTTGATACGATTAATCGTGTTGTGCACCATGAGAAGCTACAAGGCTTACCGTTTATTCTAGAAACACCTTGGATTGGAAAAGATGTGAAAACGCAACGGCCTATGTATGAAGTAGAGATTGCTTTGCTTCGTGGAAATGTGGCTGAACGATTTGGAATTGAATTTCTGAGTCAAGTAGAACAACTTCATTCGTATTTCTCAGCACAAGATATAGACCCACGAGGATTTGTATTGGATATTTGGAATTTGCTGAAGAATGATGCAAAAGCCAAAAAAGCTGATCCACGGGAACCGTTAGAACGACTATATGATATGGTTGTAGAGGCCAATCTGTTCACTGATCTAAGTGAAGAAGGAATTAACCAACGCATCATCGCATGTTTAGCGGGTAGAGATATCATTACAAGCTTATAAAGCCAACAAACACAGGTGTTGAGAGAGAGGTATATTACTAAAATGGAAGTACACACAAAGAGTGTTTCTTTAACGGAAAACCCATATAAAGAACGTGCGCGAATGCTTATTTCTTGTCCAGATGGACCAGGAATTGTAGCTGCTGTTTCTCATTTCTTACATCAACATGGAGCTAATATTGTTCAATCAGATCAATACACTATGGATCCTGCTGGAGGCATGTTCTTCATGCGTGTCGAATTCGATCTGGTCGAACTGGAGCAGAGGTTGCCTGGATTGGAAGAGCAGTTCAAAGAGGTAGCATCTAAGTTTAAGATGAATTGGAGAATTCATAACGTAAATCGCAAGAAAAAGATGGCTATCTTTGTATCCAAAGAAGATCATTGTTTAGTTGAGCTAATTTGGCAGTGGCAAGCTGGAGATCTTGATGGGGAAATTGCGATGGTCGTTAGTAATCATCCTGACATGAAGGAATATGTTGAATCCTTCGGTATACCCTACCACCTCATTCCAGTAACTCCGGATACAAAGAAAGAAGCGGAAATGCGGCAGTTAGAAGTGATTGGAGATGATATAGATATCATTATCCTTGCACGCTATATGCAAATCATCTCACCTACGTTTATTGAACACTATCGTAATCGAATTATTAATATCCACCACTCTTTCCTTCCGGCATTTGTGGGAGGTAAACCTTATAACCAAGCATATCACCGTGGTGTCAAAATCATTGGAGCAACTGCGCATTATGTCACAGAAGAACTTGATGGTGGACCGATCATTGAGCAGGATGTACAGCGCGTAAGTCATCGTGATGATGTGAGAGAATTGAAGAGAATTGGACGGACCATTGAACGCGTAGTACTAGCTAGAGCTGTGAAATGGCATATTGAAGATCGAATTTTGGTACATGAGAATAAAACGGTTGTTTTTAATTAAACTAGGAAGTAAACATGAAGAATCTCGCTCAAATGAAGCGGGATTCTTCATGTTTCATAGCATTCGATTCCAGGATCAGGTAAAATAGAAGTTTAGATGTAACGAAGGGAGTAGATCACATGTCAACGATTCAAGTAGAAGGAAAAGGCTCATTTCAAGCCGAAGAAGGAAGAAAGCTAGTACTAGTTCTTGAAGACAATGGTGTAGATATATTACACCGTTGTGGTGGGAACGCTAGATGTACAACTTGCCGGGTTGAGATTCTAGAGGGAGACGCCGGACCGATTGAGCAGGTAGAAGCAGAACTTCTTGCTAAGAAAGAGATTACGGATCCTAATATCCGTCTCTCTTGTCAAGTTCGAGTACACTCAGATCTATCTGTAAGGCCGTTGATGACAGCTTCCGAGTCAGGTTTGGAACCGGGCGGACGCCCACAAGAGTAATATCAATCAACCATAACGAACATATGGACTATCTTCTGAATGCATCCCCATAGAATGACATTGGAAAAACCGATGATATTCTAGGGATGTATTTTTATTTTTTATTGCGAGAGGAAGGACTGATATTGTGCCCTTTACATTTGCACATCCACTGTATGCTGCACCTTTAAAGTTGTTGAAACCCAAATATATGAGTTTAACAGGAATCATTCTTGGGAGTATGGCACCGGATTTTGAGTATTTCATAGCACTTGAACCTTACCAAAGCATAGGTCACACAACAAAAGGTTTCTTTATACAGGCCATACCATTAAGTATATTGTTAGCTTTCGTTTTTCATTTATTAATTAAGGTGCCTCTAACCCGTAACTTACCCTCATTGTTTGATATGGATAATATTTATGGTCTCTGTAGGGATTGGATTTTACTCACATGTTCTATTGGATGCGTTTACACATAAATCCGGCTTTTTTGTTATGAAATATAGCTTTTTACGAGAGTACATCATGGGGATACCTGTTTATAAAATGCTACAACATTCACTATCTATTGTGGGCTTAATATTTGAGAGTAGCATTCTGACATTACTACTCCGTAAAACCCAAGTAGATCAAAGCTATGCTCGGATGAATAGTAGAACAAAAATAAGATTTGGGGCGGTCGTTCTGTTCGTAACCATAATGACCGTCATACTGAAGTTCTCATTCTCCACAAGTACGAATTACATTGGAATGTTAGTCGTTTCATTGATCTCTGGGTGCTTCCTGGGGATAGTAGTGTCTAGCATTATTTATAGGATACGCTTTAAATGAAAAGTGAGTTTTCATTACAACGGGAGGATAATGAACCAATTTCTATCCCTTGCGGTTACATGTTATGCAGTTCTTGTTCGTTTGAAAGCCATTCGAGTTGGTTTGATATAGTGGCGGAGTTTTCCTTTGTAGATTAGTTGTAGGTCTGGTGCATTGACTAAGTCACCAGGTGTAGCAAACAATGAGGATTTATTAATTAAATGAATGCCATTTTTTTCAAATACAGAGGCTACAAATTGAGAGCAGAAATAAGCATGGTCCCTTTTGATTTCCACATTGAGAAGAAGGGCAAGCATACCAATTAAATTATATTTGTATTGCGCATGGTTGCGTTCCATATCAAGAATTTGATTGCGAATATTGTTATAGACCTGCGTGCTCACTTTACAACAGTATACCTCACATGTGGCATGCTTAAATAATTCCCAACTCATATCTTCCTTAACAAAACCAGCGAAGAATGGATTGTTTTGAGTCTTTCTACCGAAGCTATATACGTCTGTTAGTTTTCTGTCAAAGGCTATAGATGCATGATTTAGAGGATCCTTCGTAAACCATTTAATGGTTCTATTAAGAACTGTGCCTGTATCCGTGAGCAGGACATAAATCTCATGGTCCTTCATTGTCATCATCCTTTACTCCATCATATACCCATCGTAAGCTTAATATGAGTTCAGCTACGAGTGCTCTTCTTTGATGATAGTAGTAGTTTACCACAGTTATATCTCTTTTTTACTGATAATTCCTGATAATGTAGTAATAGTTTTTCTGATTATAGTATTCCTAGCTGAACATACAACGTGAAGCAGTTGAACTGAATAGTTCAATATGACATGCACAGAACTGATTTTATTGTATTTTATAAGGGATAAGTCAGTTCGTGAAGGTAAAAACTGAACAAGGATATGGAAAAGAAGTGAGCCAAGTGTTACAATAAGTCATATTGAAACATTCAAAGCGTATTTATTTCATAATAGCGCAGTTAAATACGTTATGAAGAGCTTTGTGACGTAAGATTTAACAGAAGTAAGAGGAGGATATACATGACTAACAATAATCAAGTGATTAACAAAGAAGAGAACAGCAAGATTGATAATTTATCTATTACAACGATACGTACTTTGGCTATAGATGCCATTGAAAAGGCGAACTCTGGACACCCAGGGATGCCAATGGGATCCGCTCCAATGGGATATCAACTATTTGCGAAGACGATGAACCATAATCCTGATCAACCAACATGGATCAACCGGGATCGTTTCGTATTGTCTGCTGGACATGGTTCGATGTTACTTTACAGCTTGCTACACCTAAGTGGATATGATCTTCCAATGGAAGAGTTGAAGAATTTCCGTCAATGGGGAAGTTTGACACCAGGTCATCCAGAATACGGCCACACAGCTGGCGTAGATGCGACGACAGGTCCTCTTGGACAAGGTATTGGTATGGCTGTGGGTATGGCTATGGCTGAAGCTCAACTTGCTGCTACTTATAATAAAGATAACTACAACGTAGTTGACCATTTCACATATGCTATTTGTGGTGATGGCGATTTGATGGAGGGTATTTCTAGTGAAGCCGCTTCGCTTGCTGCGCATCTTAAACTAGGTAAGTTGATTACTCTTTATGATTCCAATGATATTACTTTGGACGGCGTACTTAACTTGTCATTCTCTGAGAGTGTTCAAAAACGTTTTGAAGCTTATGGATGGCAAGTATTGCGCGTAGAAGACGGTAATGATCTACCTGCTATTGAGAAAGCGATTGAAGAAGCGCAAGCTGATACAGATCGTCCTACATTGATTGAAGTTAAAACAGTCATTGGATATGGTAGCCCGAACAAACAAGGTAAAGGTGGACATGGTGGTACGCACGGATCTCCACTAGGTGCTGAAGAAGCTAAGTTAACTAAAGAAGCTTACAAATGGGTATATGAAGAAGACTTCTATGTGCCACAAGAAGTTCGGGAACATTTCGCTAAAGTAAAAGAAGAAGGTATTGCTACTTACCAAGCATGGGAAGAGCAATTTGGACAATATAAGAATGCTTACCCTGAGCTTGCAGCTCAATTCGAGAATGCTGTTGCAGAAAACCTACCTGAAGGTTGGGACAAGGATCTTCCAAAATACAGTACTGAAGACAAAGCGGTCTCTACACGTGTAGCTTCCGGTAATGCATTGAATGGTCTAGTTGGAAATGTACCGCAGCTTCTTGGTGGATCTGCTGACTTGGAAAGCTCAACAATGACTCACTTAAATGGTCTCACTACTTTCGATTCAAATGACTATTCAGGTCGTAATGTTTACTATGGTGTACGTGAGTTTGCTATGGCTGCTGCGATGAACGGTATTGCACTTCACAAAGGACTTAAAATTTTTGGCGGAACGTTCTTCGTATTTACTGATTACTTGCGTCCAGCTGTTCGTTTAGCGGCAATTATGGGTCTTCCAGTAACCTATGTGTTGACGCATGATAGTATCGCCGTAGGTGAAGATGGTCCAACACATGAACCTATCGAGCAATTAGCTTCCCTACGCATTATCCCAGGTCTTACAGTTATTCGTCCGGCTGATGCTAATGAAACGTCTGCTGCATGGGCTTATACGGTTGAGAATACTTCTAATCCGGTAGCTCTTGTATTGACTCGTCAGAATCTTCCGATTCTTGCTGCATCCGTAGAAGGTGCTCGTGAAGGAATCAAACGTGGTGCTTATGTTGTGGCAGATGCGAAAAATGGTAAACCAGTTGCACAAATTCTTGCTACGGGTTCTGAAGTACAGCTTGCTGTTAGAGCTCAAGAAGAACTGGCTAAAGAAGGCATTGAAGTGCGTGTCATCAGTATGCCAAGTTGGGATTTATTCGAGAAACAAGATAAAGCATATAAAGAGTCTGTTATCTTGCCAGAAGTGAAGGCTCGTCTTGCAGTTGAAATGGCTTATCCACTAGGCTGGGAGAAGTACGTTGGAGACCAAGGTGACATTCTAGGTATCTCTACATTCGGAGCATCTGCCCCTGGAGACCGTGTCATGAAGGAATACGGATTTACGGTTGAGAATGTCGTTAGCCGCGTTAAAGCACTTCTTTAATCGCCTGTTCGATATCGTATTTTATTGAAATTGGGAGTGGGGATCAACATGTCTGAGTTCAGTAACGCTACAATTGTTAAGGCTGCCAATGTGTATTATGACGGTAAGGTGACTAGTCGTACTGTCATATTAGATGGTGGTTCTAAAGTTACACTAGGTATTATGCTTCCAGGTACTTATGAGTTCGGCACAGATGTTCCTGAGATCATGGAGATTCTTTCTGGAGATCTAGAAGTCTTGTTACCAGATGCAACGGAATGGCAAACGATTAAAGGACCAAGTACATTTCATGTGCCTGGACAGTCCAAATTCAAGCTTGAAGTTCGTAGTGTAACGGATTACTGCTGCTCGTATGTTTAGTTAAAGGGATATTTCAAGAAAACCATAATAAAAAGGGTAAGCCTGGGATTACCCCAGGCGTACCCTTTTTATTACAATGATCAACACGCATAAAGTATCCTTTGATAACTTCAAGCTAACCAACAACAACTACTGAAGCGGCTTGCCAGCAATGGTATGACCGATCCAAGCTTCATAACATTTCACAACAGCCGAGAGATCTTCTTCACCGAATCCTTCGCTTTGTCCTGTTTGGAATAAGCTTTTTGCTAGGTTAAGCATCGGAGTAGGAACCCCGATGGAGTCGGTAAGTGAAGAAGCGAGTTTAAGATCTTTCAACATGAGTTGTAGCGAGAATTGGTTAGTGAAATCATGATCTATAATTTTGCGACCTTTAAGATCAGCGGCCTTACTTCCAGCAGAACCAAGCTGAACGAGTTCAAGGAACGTATCAGCAGGTATACCTGACTTTGAGGCTATGGAGAAACCTTCGACTAGGGCGAGATTGTTGATTCCTACCATCGTGTTATGAGCTAACTTAGCGACGGCTCCGCTACCATTAGCACCCATATGAAGTACCCGTTTGCCTAGTGTATCGAATATGTCCGATTGGATGGTAATGATATCAGCACTTCCTCCAACCATAAAGACTAGCGTGCCATCAATAGCAGCTGGACTACTACCTGTAACAGGAGCATCAATAAAATGTGCCCCGCGTTTATTAACTTCGGCAGCCAATTGTTTAACGAGTTCTGGAGAAATCGTACTGCAATCAATAACGGTCGTTCCACTGCGAACGGCATCTAGAATACCATCTTCACCGTAATAAATGCTACGAATCGAATCGTCGTTACTTACCATCGTGATCACAACATCTGTGCCATGGGTAGCTTCACGTGGAGTGGATGCTATAGTAGCTCCCTGATTAATCAGAGGTTGGCATTTGGAAGTGGTGCGATTGTAGACAGTCACTTCGTACCCTTTGTTAAGTAGATTGGTTGCCATGGGTAAACCCATCGTTCCAAGTCCTATAAATCCGATTTTTTTCACAAGAGTCACCTTCTCTATTTAGGTTATAAACTTCATTTATAGTAACACGAGTATCTGGTACATTCCATTGGTGGCTCAAATGAGTTCAAATGATTCTGCCAAACCTTGTCAGTGCTATGATTTTGAAGTATTCTAGTTTAAAGAAGGTTTACGGAATAAAGAGATAGAGCTATAAAAATTCAGGAGGTTACCATACTTATGTCTAAAAAAATTAATTTTGATTACAGCAAAGCGTTATCTTTCATTAATCAACATGAAATTGACTATTTAGCTGAACCGATCAAACTTGCTCATGATCAGTTGCACAATGGAACAGGAGTAGGATCAGACGCACTTGGATGGATTGACCTACCAACACAATATGATAAAGAAGAATTTGCTCGTATTCAGAAAGCTGCTAAGAAGATTCAAAGCGACTCCGAGGTACTGATTGTTATCGGTATTGGTGGTTCATATCTTGGAGCTAGAGCTGCTATTGAAGCACTTTCTCACTCTTTCTACAACATGCTACCTAAAGATAAACGCAAAACTCCTGAAATTTATTTCGCAGGTAACAATATCAGCTCAACGTACATTACGCATTTATTGGATCTTGTAGAGGGTAAAGATTACTCCGTCAACGTGATCTCTAAATCAGGTACAACAACTGAACCAGCAGTGGCATTCCGTGTATTCCGTGCTGATCTAGAAAAGAAATATGGTAAAGAAGAAGCTCGCAAACGGATCTATGCTACAACCGATAAAGAAAAAGGTGCACTTAAGAAGCTGGCTAATGAAGAAGGATATGAATCTTTCATTATTCCAGATGATGTCGGTGGACGTTTTTCTGTTCTGACACCGGTGGGTCTATTGCCAATTGCTACAGCAGGAATTAACATTGAAGAAATGATGCAAGGTGCGGCTGACGCTTCCCAGGAATTCAGTAACCCTAATGTAGCTGAGAACCTGAGCTACCAGTACGCTGCTGTTCGTAACGCTTTATACCGTAAAGGTAAAGCCATTGAAATTCTTGTGAATTATGAGCCTTCTTTGCACTATGTATCCGAATGGTGGAAGCAATTGTTCGGTGAAAGTGAAGGTAAGGATTATAAAGGAATCTTCCCTGCATCTGTTGATTTCTCAACGGACCTCCATTCGATGGGACAATTTATCCAAGAAGGTAGCCGTAATATTTTCGAGACCATTATTCAGGTAGAAGAAGTGGCTGAGCATATTACAATTGAGAGCGATCCTGACGATTTGGATGGATTGAACTTCTTGGCAGGTAAAACGATGGATTTCGTGAACAAGAAAGCTTTCCAAGGAACGATGCTTGCTCATACAGATGGTCAAGTACCTAACTTGATTGTTACGGTTCCAAACATGACGCCATACTCCTTCGGATATTTGGTATACTTCTTTGAAAAGGCAGTCGGAATCAGTGGCTACCTACAAGGTGTTAATCCATTTGACCAACCAGGTGTTGAAGCTTATAAGAGAAATATGTTCGCACTACTTGGTAAACCTGGTTATGAGAAGGAAAAAGCTGAACTTGAAGCTAGACTTACAGAATAGGTTTTTCCTGTTAGAATAGAATATATAATAATATTTCGCAGATAAAAGCAGTTCACCGGTCGCACCATATTCGGAGAACTGCTTTTCTTAAAATAAAGACAAGTATGCCGTGTTTATAGGGAAGGGTTATGTATGATTGAAAGTTATAAGACTGTAAGAAGATCAGGATCTAACGAAATAGTCATCAAGAAGTCAAGATTCATCGGGCATGTTATGCCTGTAGAGACTGAAGCTGAGGCTGTTGCATTCATCGAAGACATCAAGAAACAACACTGGAATGCAACTCATAACTGTTCAGCGTACATGTTGGGTGAAAGGAATGAGATCCAGAAACAATCAGATGATGGTGAACCAAGTGGTACAGCAGGTAAACCTATCCTAGAAGTGATCCGTAATCAAGGCTTACGTAATGTTGCGATTGTAGTCACTCGGTATTTCGGTGGGATTATGTTAGGTGCTGGAGGGTTGATCCGGGCATATACAGACGGAGCTGTTGTTGCGATTGAATCAGGAGAGGTCATTACTCGTTCTCTACATCAACAAATTTTTGTGGAAGTAGATTATACTTGGTTGGGTAAAGTAGAGAATGAACTACGTAACAAAGAGGTTAGAATGGGAGAAACTTTCTTTACTGATAAGGTGATGCTAACATGTCTTCCAAGGAATAGTGAGGCGGAAGTATTTAAGGCATGGATGATTGACTTAACGCAAGGTCAATCCCTGATCTCGGAGGGAGTACAGCTTTATTATATTGAAGGGGAATAACGTCTATGGCAAGAAGAGCGGTGGAACAGGAATTATCGAGGGAACGGATTTTGGAAGCAGCTAGAAATCTATTTGTTACAAAAGGATATCGTGCCATTTCAATGCGCAGTATAGGACAGCACCTTGGTTATAGTCATGGCTCTTTATATTATCATTTTAAAGAGAAAGCAGAGTTATTCTATGCTATTGTTGTAGAGGATTTCGCCCATCTCGCGCATCGTTTGGTTCAAGCATCTGATGTGGAAGAAACAGAAGGGTTGTCTAAGCTAGAATACTTTATGATGGAATTTGTATCATATGGCATGAACAACCCACATCAATATGAGATTATGTTTATGATTCGTGATGAGGAATTACTTGCCTACTGTCGTTTTGAACAAGGCCGTTGCTTTGAATTGTTCACTTCCATCGTTTTCAGCTATTTACAAGATGGTGGACATGTTGGAGGGGATCCCGATCAGCTATCGCGGACATTGTTTTTGTCGCTACATGGATTCATATCATATTATATTCAAGATCGTATTCCCTTTGAAGAGATTAAGCCATTAGCCCTTTCGCATGTATCGTTGATTTGTCGCAATTTAGGGTAGTTGACTTATGTCTATTGACCTTTATGCTTTAAATTGATACCGCGTTGCAAGATCATAGTATTATGATCAATTTAGATAGTGAAATAACTTTAGAATAATAAGGCGAGAGATAGGCAGGCTAGGACCTGCTCATCTCTCGCCTGTTTGGCATGTCTAAATTTTTTTCTTTCCGTAAGGTATAGATGCGAAGTATGAATTGGAAAGATATTCAATAAAACTATTGACGTTATGAGTTAAATTTTGGTAAAGTACTGATATGTATAAAACCAAGTGGATTAATGGGTATTATTAAAATATTCTTAACGGATGAGCCGTCCAAATTGAACTTTGGAGGCAGGGGGAATGAGTTATGAACACGATATTGCGGCATAAGGGATGGATCTGGGGATTTCGAAGTACTGTTTTATTGTATTTTATTATGCTCATCGTATTACCTTTACTAGGCGTTTATTTCAATTCGTTTTCCCTAGGATGGTCCTTGTTCATAGAGAGTGTGAGTGATCCCATCGCATGGAAATCGGTCCTTTTAACACTGAAATTAGCTGTCATTGCAACTCTAATCAATGTGGTTATAGGGACGATGATTGCATGGGTATTAAACCGATATTCTTTCTTTGGAAGATCGATTCTGAATAGCTTGGTGGATTTGCCGTTTGCGTTACCAACTGCGGTTGGAGGTCTTATGATTCTATTGTTGTTAGGTCCGGGAAGTTTTATTGGATCCATAGCGGAATCATTAGGATTCGAAATTGTATTTCATCAGCCAGCGATTGTGATCGCCATGGTATTTGTAACTTTTCCCTTTGTGATTCGAGCGGTACAGCCGTTACTAGAAGAAATAGATCCATCAGAAGAAGAAGCGGCATATACGATGGGTGCATCAGGATCACATGTGTTTCGTAAAGTGCTACTACCTTCGATGGCACCGGGTATGATTAGCGGTGGAATGCTAGCATTTTCTAGAGCTTTAGCGGAATTCGGAGCTGTTGTCCTTGTAGCCGGTAATATTCCAGGTCGAACACTAATTGCTTCTGTTTTTATATATGGTGAAGTTGAAAGTGATAATGCTGCAGGGGCTGCGGCAGTGTCTATCATTCTTCTAACGTTATCTTTCTCTATATTATGGTGCATTAACTTGGTGCAGATGAGAGGGAGAAGATCATGAAGAAGTACTGGATTACACTGACGTACATTGTGTTCATTGTATTGATTATTATTCCTTTATTAAAAATAGGATCAGGTGCTTTCAGTGAGGGCTTTAGCGGTTGGAAAGATGCCTTAATCCGACCTGAAGCGATACATGCCCTGATGGTAACTGGGCTGGTTGTCGTTGTCGTTACATGTATAAATACGCTCTTTGGAGTCATGATGGCTATCTATTTGGTTAGAAGCCATTGGCTCAGTCGTAAGATAAAGGGCTTTTTAAATAGTATTGTGGATCTTCCATATGCGGTATCGCCAGTTATCGGTGGTTTAATGATCGTATTGTTGCTGGGACCAGAAAGTATCATGGGTGGTTTTTTTGAAAATATTGGATTTCGGGTAGTATACGCATTTCCCGGTATGGTTATTGCTACTTTGTTTGTTACTTTCCCCTTAATGGTTCGTGAAGTCATGCCTGTACTTCAGGAGATCGGAGCGCAACAAGAGGAAGCAGCATCCACACTGGGTGCCTATGGATGGACAACATTCTGGAAGGTTACATGGCCTTCGATCCAATGGGCAGTTCTATATGGAGTCGTATTAACGGTAGCGCGGTCACTGGGAGAGTTCGGAGCAGTTCTTGTCGTATCAGGTAACATTATGAACAAGACTCAGACGGCGACTACGCTTGTGTATCAGGATGTAGAGAATTTCAATGTGATTGCCGCCAATAGCGTAGCCCTAGTCCTTGCAGCTATTTCTATTGGATTGTTACTGATGATGGAATGGACGAAAAGAAGAAAGGGCGTGTCCTGATATGCATATAGAGGTCCGTAATTTAAACAAACATTTTGGAGATTTCCATGCTGTGAAAGACGTTAGTTTTGATATCCAAAAGGGCCATTTGATCGGTTTGTTGGGGCCAAGTGGTGGTGGGAAAACATCGATATTACGGATGCTAGCAGGCCTAGAAGGACTCGATTCTGGTGAAATTCGCTTTCATGGGAAACTGGTAAATGCATTGCCACCTCAGGAGCGCGGCATAGGATTCGTATTTCAGAACTATGCGTTATTTAAGCATATGACGGTGTTCGACAATATTGCTTTTGGTTTGAAAGTGAAGAAGATGCCTAGTGCTAAGGTGAAGGCTCGAGTTATGGAATTGGTAGAGTTGACTGGACTCAAAGGATTTGAGAAACGTTATCCGCATCAATTATCTGGTGGGCAACGACAAAGAGTTGCTTTTGCACGTGCACTAGCACCAGAACCGCAACTGTTACTATTAGATGAACCATTCGCGGCTATTGATGCCAAGATTCGTCAGGAGCTTCGTACATGGCTTAGAGACTTAATTGAACGTGTAGGGATTACCTCCATTTTTGTAACCCATGATCAAGATGAAGCCATTGAAGTGGCAGATGAAATTATGATAATTAATCAAGGACGTGTCGAGCAGAAGGGAACACCTTGGGATATTTATAAAGAGCCGAAGACACCGTTTGTGGCGACATTTATTGGTGAGTCCACGTTGATTGATCATATATCTGATTTGTTGGGATTTGAAGAAGCAGAGAATAAATCAGGAACCCGTGCTTTGATACGACCAGAATATATCGAAGTGGGTCACGAACACGAATTTATTCTTGCTTCAGCAACAGAAGTGGGGATTATACGACATTTACATTTTCGAGGAAGCGAATGGTTAGTTGAAGTTGAAGTAGCTGGTCATAAGCTGATCACGTATCGTTCATTAGAGAAAGAGACATTGAGTATAGGTCAGGAAGTCCGTGTATTGGTTCATCGTGCTTACTTGTTCAATGAGGAACGAAGCTGGATTATGGAAAATAGGCTGAAAGATGTCCCAGTTTCAATCATGATTTAATAGAGCTTTTGCATAGATGGGAATGGGAGGGGGAGAAGATGATGCGAAGAGGAATCTTTAGTCGTTACGCATTCTTCAGCATAATGATACTAGTAATGAGTCTATGGGTCATAGGCTGTAGCAATGACGATCTACCCGCTTCTTCTAGTAAAGAACCTGCAGAAGACGCAGAGAAAACCCACGCAGAGAAAACCCTTGTGATCGGCGCATATAGTGTAGCTAAGGATGCTTTAGCTGATATCTTACCTTTGTTTCAGCAGGAATGGAAAGAGAAGACAGGGCAGACAGTCAAATTTCAAGAATCCTATGAAGCTTCGGGTACTCAAGCACGTTCTATTGTTGGAGGTTTCGAAGCAGATGTGACCCTTCTTGCAATGGAAGGTGATATCGATAAATTGATTAAGGCTAAGTTAGTGGACGCCGATTGGAAGAACAAACCTGAGCAGGGAATGGTGACCCGATCGATTGTTGTGCTAGGTACTCGCGAGGGAAATCCTTTAGGAATACAAGACTTCAAGGATCTAACGAAGCCAGGTGTGAAGGTATTGTATCCGAATCCTAAAACTTCTGGTGGTGCACAGTGGGACATCAATGCGATTTATGGAGCTGGGCTGAAAATGTCTGAGGAACAAGGGAAGAAGGATCCTGAGGTTGCCAAACAGTTTCTTGTTCAGGTACATGAGAATGTGGAATCTCTAGATAAGAGTGGTAGATCTTCTATGGCAGCATTTGAATATGGTGTTGGCGATGTTATTATAACCTATGAGAACGAACTATTTGCTCGTATTCAAAAAGGTAAGAAATACGATATCGTCGTTCCCCACAATACGATACTGATTGAGAATCCAGCTGCTGTAGTTAGTACATACGCAGATAAACATAATACGCGTGAATTAGCTGAAGCTTTTGTACAGTATCTGTGGAGTGAAGAAGCGCAAAGGATATTCGCCAAGCACGGATTTCGTTCGGTGAATGAAGAGGTATATGCTGAGAACCAAGATAGATATCCGACTCCTAAGGGATTGTTTGATATTGATTACCTCGGAGGATGGGGACAGGTACGGGATACAATATATGCTAAACGAGGTGTGTGGTATCAGGTATTAGCGGGGATTTAAAGTTAAGTTTAAATGTTTAGTGTAAGATAATAAAGAAGGATACCCCCTTAGTGTAGGGTGTGTCCTCCTTTTGCGTTGGGTTGTTTATGAATTATAATAGAGCTATACATAGGCAGATAAGGAGAAATTAATCAACATGGATAGATTATTGTTTCTTGGAACAGGTGACGCTATGGGCGTACCACGGGTATACTGCGACTGTAGTGTTTGTATGGAAGCAAGGGAGACTGGCGTAAATCGTAGATTGAGATCATCCGTTATGGTTGAAGGAGACAGTGAATCTTTCCTCATTGATTGCGGTCCTGATTGGCGTAGCCAGATGGAGACACTTGAAATGCGAATGACAGAGAAGGTTCTAGTAACGCATGCACATTTCGACCATATTGCAGGATTACCAGAGTGGGCGGATGCTTGTCGTTGGACGAATAGAAAGGGTCAGCTGTACGCACCGAGCGAAGTCATAACACAAATTTGTGCCCAATTCCCTTGGTTGAAGAACCATATTGAATGTATCGCTATAGATCATGGAATTCAATTGGCTGGGTGGCATATTACCGGTTGGAAGGTGTGTCACGGTAAAAATGGCTATTCTTACGCATATCGACTTGAAAAGGGTGAGTATAGCTGGGTGTATTGCTCAGATGCTATTAACCTTAATCATACGGAGAAACAACCGATGTTTGGATTGAACCTGTTGGTATTAGGTACAAGTTTCTATCATGAAACTGCTGAATTCACAACAAGATCTGTCTACGATATGAAGGAGGCGGAATTGTTGTTGAAAGAGATTAAACCGAACAAGGTGATCTACACACATATGTCTCATGATGTTGATCTGAATCAAGAATACCCACTTCCAAGAGAGGTGACATTAGCCTGTACAGGTCTTCATGTTGTGCTGATTTGAAAGGGAAATCATAAATAAATGGATGTGGATACAAAAAAACAGGTATCTTTCGCACCAATAATTGCGTACAAGATACCTGTTTGATGTCGATTGCTGCTAAGTAATTTCTATTGAATCTGTATGTTATCTAATCAGTGTATTCGTAATGTTGGACTTTTCTTTAAGCTCAGCCAACCAAGTTGAAGATAACGTTGCAATCTGTTGACTTACTAAGGCTTCTTTAATTTCTGCACTTGCCTCTTCAAACGTGGCCTTATGTGCATCTTTACGGTCGGTAACTTTAATGATGTGGAATCCGAAACTTGATTCAATAATGTCACTTAACTTACCCTTATTTAAAGCGAATGCAGCTTTTTCGAATGTATCCACCATGGTACCACGAGCGAAGAAACCCAAGTCGCCACCTTTGATTTTTGAACCGGTATCCAAAGACTTCGCTGTAGCAAGGGTAGCGAAATCAGCCCCGCCTTGGAGTTCCTTCAGAATATTTTTTGCTTCTTCTTTAGTTGCAACTAAAATATGTGAAGCACGTACTTCTTCTTCTGTGTCATATACACCCGGATTTTCAACGAAATATTTCTTGATATCAGCCGTGGTTACCTTCACTTGAGGTTCTACTAATTTATTGATTTTCACCTGCATGTTCAATTCGTTTTTTAGGTTATTCAATGACATACCTGATTGGGTAAGAGCTGCATTAAATTCAGCCTCAGTTGAGTAGTTCTTCTTGAGCTTATTGATCTCCTTAGTTAGATCCTCATCCGTAACGGTGATATTTTTTTTGGTAGCCGCTTGATCAACAAGTACTGTTGTAATGAGGCTATCTAAAGTTTGTGCCCCACCAAGTGTAACCATTTCATTGTATAGCTTGTCCTTTGTGATAACGACACCATTTACAGTAGCTACAATGTTGTTCTCAGTGGGACCTTCTTTATCCGTGAACATAATTTGTTTATTTGCTGAATCCCATTGGACGGTTTTGCCAAGTGCTTCTCCAGCCATACGTAGGGGGACGTATGTAGTGCCGTCGATAGTAAAAGCTTCAGCATTCGTGTTAGAAGTAATTGTTATACCGTTGTAAACTATTTTGATGTTGTTATAGATGGCTTTCAATGTCTTCGTAGCTTGTTGGGCATACGTACTGTTGACCATCACTGTTGCAGATAGAACTAGAGCGGAAGTTAGAATAACCATATTTCTTTTTTTATTGAATTTCATTGTTTACAAGACTCCTCATTAGTATAATTGTTTCACGCAAGATTACATTTAATTTAAAGTTGTCTGACGGTATGTATAGCTATAACAATGGATAGTAATCAAGCGGAACAACATAATACTACCATGATTTAGTAATAATTGTATATTTGAAGATATCACAAACTTGGAGCATTTATATAATACCTCTAGTTAAGATTTGCTTAATATAAGGAAATGTCATGGCAACGCTTAAGTTAAGCGAATCGTGACGCGATTTTTCAAATCTTGGTATTCATTTTAGAAAAGAAACATCGTGATTTGGCTTGGTTTACTCATCTTATTGCATATGATATTATCTGGATATTACTATAATTTGGATCATATTATCCAAAGAGAATCGTGAGGGAGGATACTGTTGCAGAATAAAGAGAAGAAAAAGGATTCTCGGTTGATGTATATAGGAAGCACGATTGTGCTTTTACTGTTAAAAGGTAAGTCTCTACTTGCTCTCCTGAAATTTGGTAAGCTTGGTGGAGTGATATTCTCTATGGCAATTTCGATAGGTGCATATGCTCTGATCTATCCATGGCAATTCGCATTGGGCATTGTCTTATTATTATTAGTTCATGAGATGGGACATGTGTTCGCAGCGAAACAGAAGGGACTTCCAGTCTCGGCACCTTTATTTATCCCTTTTCTTGGTGCAATGATTACCATGAAAAAGACGCCACTAGATGCCAAGACGGAAGCCTACATAGCATTCGGTGGTCCCGTGTTAGGCTCCATAGGTGCAGCGGGAGTTTTTCTGGCTGCTTATTGGCTAGATAGTCCCTTGCTCTATTCACTAGCGTATGTAGGATTCTTTCTGAATTTGATTAATCTATTGCCGATTCACCCACTAGATGGAGGTCGGATTGCTACCGCAGTCTCCCGTTGGTTGTGGCTTGTGGGATTGGTAGGGGGATTAGGTGTCATTATTTATTTACGTTCATTCTTATTCTTTATTATATGGGCGCTATTTGCTTACGATTTGTATAAAAAGTTTGTCAAAGGTCGAAACAGAAATATCGTGGAGTCTGTAACAGCGAGTTTCTTAGTACCCGTGGAACATCTCTATGCTCAAGGTGCTATAATTCCTGGACCTGAGCATAAACGAGAACTACCCTTCAGTACTTATTGTAAGCTCGAGGAACAAAGACAATATGTTAAGGCACAGTGGGCGAGTATGGATTTCAACGGAATCATCACCATGCCACAGCAAGGGATCATTAAGAGAGTACTTGTGAATGGACTAGAACATCAGCGAACACCAGAGGACTATCATATTAAGATTAACTGCCAAGTGGAGTATACGCGTTACGAGAATGATAAATATTATGATGTGCCCTTGTCATCTCGTTGGAAATTCGGAATAAGTTACGGACTCCTTGCAGCAGTATTAATCGGCATGATGTACTTGGTTCATAGCGTAGGTAATATAAATGTGTAGTGACTAAGCTTGTTCCTAAGTGTATGTATTTTTAAATATCAAAAGAGAGGCTATCCCTGGTCATTTACATGACTGAGGATAGCCTCTTTCTATCATGACTTCATTTACTCCGCGTTCAAAACAAACTTCTCAATGACTTGCTTGATGCCATCTTCGTTGTTGCTGAGTGTTACATAGTCCGCGATTTCCTTAAGAGCATCAATAGCGTTCCCCATAGCAACGCCTAGACCAGCAACTTCTAACATTTCATGATCATTCCAGGAGTCGCCAATAGCGATTGTATCCGAGAGTTCAACATTGAAATGGTCTGCCAAGAAAGTAAGAGCATGACCTTTGGTACCTTCATGGTGCATGATTTCTAAGAATTGTGGTTTCGATTTGGTGATATGGACTTGATCTCCCAGCAATTCGCGAAGGATTGGTGCTATTTCATCCAAATAAGCTGGATCATCCACAATTAGTATTTTGGGTGTAGGTTGGTCTACTATTTTGATGAAATCTGGCTCGATAAAGTAGGGCGTCCCATTCAATCCACAATAATCAATCAGCTTTTGGTTCTCTTCTCTTGAATATAGCTTATCATCAATATAGAACTGCACATGCAGGTTATGCTCGATACAGAAATCAAATAGTTTATGTGCAGCATCTTTTGGTACAAAACGTTCGTAGAGAACTTTTTCATCCAATAGGTTCTTAATTAAGGCGCCTTGATACGTAATGATTGGCACATTTAGTCCTGTCTGGCGTGCAAGGTGTTGCGCAGATGCGTAAGCACGACCCGTAGCAAGGGTAACGACCACATCTTTAGCTACAGCTTGTTCGAGTGCTTTTTGTGTAGAAGGCAATACTTCCTTATTGTCGTTAATCAATGTGTCATCGATATCGATAGCAATTAGTTTGTACATGTATTTCTCTCCTTAATTCATCTATTTATATGTGATTCAATTTCATAATAGCATAAGCGGGTTCAATCATTACGATATATAGATCAAAATGATTTTATATGTCTATATATCGTGTCCTTAAGTCATAGTTGATCCTTTATGAAATTGATTCACTTCTGTCCTTATTGTAATCTATTTCGGGACCAATGTGCTCGGTGTAGATTTCAATTCAGCAATAATCATAGCGGTGAGAATACAGATACATCCGATTCCAGCAAGTGTTCCAAGTACTTCTCCACCGAAGAAGACTCCCGTTATTGCCGCAAAGACGGGCTCTGTAGCAAAAATAATAGCTACACGAGAAGGAGAAGTGAATTTCTGGCATACCGTCTGAATCCAAAAGGCTAATGCGCTTGTTGGACCAATGGAAATTAGTAATGCAAAAAGCACATCTGGTTGTACTAATTGATCTGCCACCTGATGGATCGGACCAAGATCCTCAAACAACAGGGAAGAGAACATACTTAGTAACCCCACAGTGAACATTTGAAGTGTGCATAGTAGTAAGGCTGGGTATGTAGGTGCGAAGATAGCTGTGTAAGCTACATGTAATGCAAAGGCAATAGCACATAAAAAGATAAGCAGATCACCTTTATTGAAACTGACGGATGAGCCTGTGAATGTCAGGAAATATAGTCCGATTGCAGCTAACAGTGCACTCAGCCATGTGTAACGAGAGATCGGATGTTTCAATAGAAACAAAGACAGGAATGGAACAATAATGACAGAGAGTCCTGTAATAAAGCCTGCGTTCGATGTGGTTGTATAGAGTAATCCAACGGTCTGGAATGCATAGCCCATGAATAGAAAAATTCCTAATAGACTTGCATGCTTTAGCATCGACCAAGATAAATCCTTCCATTGACTTCGATAAAATACTGAAATAATAAGAGCCAATAGTGCAGCTGCACCTAGAAATCGTAATCCGTTAAAAGCGAGGGGAGGGAGCACTCGAATGGCCTTTTGAACGATGAGAAAGGTAGACCCCCACATCATGGCAACAAGAAGTAGACTGAAATTAGCGAGATGAGTTCGGTTCACTTGGGACATCCTTTCATAAGCAAGTGTCCAAATTGTATCGTAAAAATAATGGTTGGACAAGGAAATAGCAAGAAAAAAAAGAGCTTCCGTCCCTTGTAGGCGAAGAGGCTCAAGTTTACTTTAACCATATATCCACCATCTCTGAAAAGGGCTTGTATACAGCTATGACCCAATCCAATGGATTAGGAATCTTGACTTCTAGTGCTTGAACAATACCCAATACAGAACCGATCAATAAGAGAAGGGAAAAAGCCCAAATCTCCTTTTTTAATTTCTTCCTCCACAGAGGAGGGAACTCAAAAGCAATGACTACAGTGACAATGACAAGGATCCCAGTTATAGACAACATGCCAATGGCTCCTTTTTCTTCAAGTTTCAGTGGACCGCTTAAACCTATTTTTAATGAAATAGACCCCCAACAATAATAGAGGGAATAGTAAGCAACATGTTGCGACAAAATAGGGCCAGTACTCGGCAAGAAGTTTATTGTAATATGTTATATTGGGGGAAATGATAGGCGAAAGTACAATAACGAGTAGCCCAGCAGGTAAGGTTAACATCCGATAGCCCTTTAATTTCAACAGTTGTGCTAACCCTAAGTTAAAAACATAGTAGTAAAAAGTACATTTCATAAAGATCGTTAACATCCAAAGGAGAGCAACCATCGCTTCTACCCTCTCCAAAAATTGACCGATATTTATCCTTCTGGCCAAAGAATAACTCGGATATATGGTTCTCGCAGTCTCATCGGCACCAAGAACAAGAACGCACATCGCAACAAGGATGATGAGTACGATTCCACCCAATAGTGCACCTTGTAAGAAACCTTTCCTTATAAGTTTAGGTTGATTGATATAAGGAATGATCATTAGAAATACAACGAGTTCTAAAAAAGGGAATGCTATGAAAGAGAATGAACCATGTATTACGGGCTTTATTCCGTTTTCTAGTATAGGTAGTAATTTCTCGAATTCAGCTTGTGGAATAAGGAAAACGACCATTAAGAGAAATAGAAGGATAATACATGGCAAAAATATTTCTCCTGTACGCGCTATAACTTCAAGACCTAAGCGTACCGCGAAGATAACAATACATATAAATAAGATTTGAATCGCTAGAATTGGGGTTTCAGCCATCATCTCTGTGGTGATGAAATCACCTAACTCCCTTGTATATTCCACAACGGTAATCAGAGGGAATATAAGAAATAAAGCGGCCATGAGTGTTCCGAACCATTTCCCTAGAATTTTTTGTATCGATAGAATGAAGGTTAATTTGGGGTAGAGATTTCCAAGTACGCTGAATATATAAACGGCAATCAAACCTACTAATAAAGCGATGATACCTGATATCCATGTGTCTTGTTTGGCAAACGAAGTAGATACGTTAGGTAATATCAGAATTGAATCTCCAATAGTAACGATCATCACTAGGATGGTGAATTGACGAATACTTATTTTACCGTTCTCAGGCATTTTTCATCTCACTCCGTTTTGTTCTTTCATTTTTTCTAGAAAAGAGTCGGAAACTTTCCCTAATTGTTGAATTTTATACTGAGCCTTCACATTCACTGAGATATTTGTAAATGTGTGATCCCAATTATTCTTCAATGTTTTCCAAGCTTTGGGATTAGAACGTCGAATGGCTTCACCAAATCCGAAAATATCGACTTTGTAATCTTGTTGTACTCTAGCGATTGTGGTGTCAATCATGTCTATTAATTTTTGTTCCGCCAATTTCTGTAAAGTTGTAATCGTTTCGGGCTTTGTCAAGTCAAGAGTGCATTGAACCTCGGCCAAATGTGCTTCAGTCTTTACTTCAATATCGATCTGCGGCCGTTCGTTCCTCATGCTACCTTTAACCTTAGAATCTGATCGAATGATTCTAAATGTGACTTTTCCTCCTTTGGGGCAATTTACAGAACCAGCCGTACTAGAAACATTATTGTTAATATAGTTGTATGCTTTTCCCTCTTCATCACTTAACCAACCGATTAACTTATCACTTTTAAATACAGCTAATCCTGAGTACTGTAAATCAGCGGGAGAAAGGATGGATTCTACATTTTTTTTGGTTTCTCCTATTTTAGGATCCCCGATGACTCTAAGTCCTGTTAAAACAGGTTGTCTTCCTTCGCTCACCAAATCAGAAATTAATTTATCCAATTTAACGGCCATTGTAGGTGCCCACTGTTTCTCGGACGTATCCAAAGAAGAAAATAATCGAACAGCAGGTACTTTTTCTAGATTGGTTAATATTTTTAGAGTATCGATAGCTTTAGCATCTTTGGCAACTACAACGTAAAAGTCATTGCGTGCTTCAGGATCTCTCGACATGAAGTCTAGAGCGTTCCCAATGCCTTCTCTTGCCAATGCTTCGCTGATGACGACAATTCTTAGATGGGCTATATAAATTTTTCGTGGACTAATGGTTGTCATTTTACGAAGAGCTTCTAATAGGGAATTTGCAGTGGCTTGATACATGGTTACGGGTGCCACCCCGCTACTTTTATTTCCGGCAACCTCACTTGGCTCAACTACTTGAACAGAAATGTTATATTTGTCACCGACTTTATCGATCCCGAGTCCTACAGCAATAGCTAAATCATTCAATTCCCGACGGCTCCAACAACCGGTGACTGATATAGCCAAAAGAATACATATACAAAGTAAGAGTCCCATCCGCTTCATAGGTCAACCTCCTGTATTGTTTCGTGGTTTTTCTGGAGGCGTACTTTGTTCCCTAATGATATTCTTCTGATTGCTCAAACGAGGACGTGTGAACATGGCCCAATGGGGCATTCGGAATATCGTATCCTTCATATCGTCACGGATATACGGAGCGAACGGACTCATATAGGGAATCCCGAAAGAACGCAAGCTGCACAAGTGAAGGACAAGTGCAATGATTCCGATGATGATTCCAAACAACCCGAAGGAAGCGGCAAGACCCATCATGAGAAATCGTAACATTCGGATGGTCATAGCCAAGTCATAAGCGGGTAGAACAAAGCTGGAAATAGCTGTAATGGCAACGACGATGACCATGGCAGCAGATATGATTCCGGCTTGTACTGCCGCTGATCCAATGACTAATGTACCTACGATGGATATGGATTGTGCAATGGCTTTAGGCAACCTTAAACTGGCTTCTCTGAGAATCTCAAACGATATTTCCATCATGAGGGCTTCAATAAATGCAGGGAAAGGCACGCCTTCCCGTTGAGAAGCCAAACTAATCAGGAGTTGAGTTGGCAACATTTCCTGATGAAAAGTGGTGATGGCTATGTAAAGAGATGGACCTAGGAGAGAGATGAAAATACAGACGTATCTAAGTATACGAATGAGGCTACTGATATCCGAACGTTGATAATAGTCCTCCGCAGCCTGTATGAACGAAGCAAACATGGTAGGAACGACTAGAACAATCGGAGTGCCATCCACGAGTATGGCAACTTTCCCTTCTAATAGATCAGCCGCAATGACATCAGGACGTTCGGAATGATAGATTGTCGGAAATGGAGTGTATGTTTCATCTTCGATCAATTCTTCAATATAACCACTTTCCAGAATCCCATCGATATCGATCCGGTCTAAGCGTTTATGCACCTCTTCCAAAATGTCGTCGCTCACAATTCCCTTGATATACATGATCGCCACGTCGGTTTTAGTTACTCTTCCGATTTCTTTTGTTTCTAACCAGAGATTGGGGTCCTTTATCTTTCGGCGTATGAGTGCCGTATTCGTGCGTAAATTTTCTGTAAAACCTTCCTTAGGTCCTCGAATGACAGTTTCTGTCGTCGTCTCCGAGACAGCGCGGTCTTTCCATCCACGCATACCGATACTGAACCCTTTTGCGTAACCATCCAATAAGAGGATGGCATCTCCGGACAACAGGGATGTTAATATAGGTCCCCATTCCGAAACATCTTTAACGCTTCCAGCGGTAAGGAAATGATCTTTTAATACCTGAAAAATGTCCTCTTGAGACGTTACCAATTTGCTGGGATCGGCATTTGCAACATTTAACATAAGCGATTCCATAATGAAGTTCTGAATGGATTTAGAATCTGCTAATCCGTCAGTAAAGATTATGGCTGCCTTGATCTGTCGTTGCGAACCTATCTGAATTTCTCTAATGACGATGTCACTACTATTTCCAAGTGAAGTATTAATAAATTGTATATTTTCTTGGAGATTTATTGTTAAAGGGGCTTTAGTCTGTTCCTGTTCTTTGCTTGAGTCGCTGTTCCCGAGTGAAGGGTTTTTAAATATTTTTGTAATTACTCTACTCATAAAGTCCATAGTTGTTTTTGTCCCTCTCTATAGCTGTTGTTAACGGTATTACCATAATACCGAACACATATACCGTATATTGAGGATCAATGATGACGATCAAGTAAAGACATAGAACGTATCATCAAAAACTGATATAATGTGATTCTGAAATGGAGATGATTTTATGGCTAAGAAAAACCGATCTATTCCGGCTCCCAAAAAGGCTGATTCTGAATATAAGCCAGCTACGTTAAAAGATTTACTAAGCAGTGATATTTTAGAAAAGTTGAAGTCTCAGGCAGATGAGATGAAAGCAGAGGAAAAGAAGAAGAAGGAAGCACAAGAATTGATGAAGGTGGAAGCTCGTAAGCAAGAGCAGAAGAAATTGGATAACAATTTTGAACATCTGCTTGAGAATAGTAATATGGATTGGAAAAAATATAAATAAGCACAAGTGAGGACACCGGGATTAGGCAGCAAGTCTAGCCATACCGGTGTTTTTTTATATGCTGATACGATTGAGAAGTGAAATTTAGAATGATGTAACTCATGAAATTTGTAACTTTATTACATATAAACCGTCTTAGGTAAAGTGAAAGAAGAATGACAAGGAGGATTATAATTATGCATTTATTGAAAAAAACAAGATTACAAGTTGGTTTGGCGACGATGCTCATGGTCTCTGTGTTGGGAGCGTATGTTGCACCTGAAGTGCAAGCGGAAGATAATACGACAACGATTAGAGCTGAATGGACAGACATAAATACAGGTAGAACATATTTCAACTGGAGTTCCGTAGAAAATGATCAATATTTAAGCAAAGTAATCGTGTCAACGAATGATGGCAAATGGGCTCGGTTAGACGATAAATTCACGAGTATTAATAGTTTTTCGAAAGAGACTACTAAGCCAACGCTCAGTAATCGTCTTGCAAGTATTTCGGGGGGAGATTTATTTTACTATTTACCTCTTTATTTGGATACAACACGAGAGGTCGCGGTGAGAGGAAATCTCTATGATATTTCACCAGATCGTAAATGGGGAGTATTCGAGTCGACTGATTTCGGTACTGAGAAGTCATCGGATGGGAAAACAGCGCAATACAATCAATTGCACAGCTATTTTCTCAAAAACATGATAACGGGTGAACTTCAAGAATGGATATCAAGTTCGCAGTATGTGGGTCTGAATTGGCTTGCTGATAGTACATTGCTTGTAAATCAGTATAGTCCAGTTGCGAAACAAAAGGCGATTTCAACATATGATCCAGCTACGGGGAAGAAGAAAGAACTTGTACTAGGTAAATTATATCGTTATTCAGAGAAAGATCAGAACTTTGTATTTGTCAAAAATGAGCCTAAAAGACTTCCATGGAAATATGATTTGTTAACAGGGAAATCAAGTCTACTCACTAAGAAAGAGGAAGAAAAGATATATGAATGGAACGATACTCGGCCGACAATGAAAGCACCGGATAATTTAGATGTGAAGATGTTGCCTATCATTGATCTGCCGATCCGTAACATGTATGAATATGAAGTTGTAACTTCGCAAGGTTCAGAGCTAGTGCCCTACGCATTTGAAAAAGAAGGGAAGACGTTTATTCCACTTCTTTCTCTTGTATCTAAATTCAAATTAAGTGTAGGCCAACGAGAAGGAGATATGTACGACTATAGATATAAATTGACAGGTCCAACTGGCCAGACCATGATACTAGATCGCAATAATAGTCGTGTGTTTCAATTCCGCCTGTTCGTGACACCAGAAGTACTAGAAAAGATAGGGCTGCAAGAGGTTACAGTTAAACCGCTTATTCCGGCTGTAATCAAGTAATTGTCCATAATAGAGTCGATTTGTACGGAAGGGGGAGGATGATGTCTTTTCAGCTAGAGTTACCTCATAACGTCGTCTTCATTGCGGGTGGGATATTAGGTTGGTTAATTGTTCTTATTCTCGTATCACGACATTATTTGAAGAGGCAAGAGAAGCCCTCGTTTTGGAAAGTTATTCTCGTTGTCTTGGTCGGAATGTTCTCATTCACAATAAATCTGAACCTAATGCATGTGTCTACGAAATTATCCATACTTCCTCTTGGTGTGTGGATATTAGTTGGATTGTTATCTAAAGCATCATGGCAAACGTATAGAGCATTTGCTTGGATTGGGTTTTGGGCTAATTTTATTTTCTTATTTACAACGTTAATGTCTGGGTTCATGGATAACTGGGTTTATCCTAAGGAGGATGCATCTACGTATATTTCAGACCTTGAGAATGCTTATATTGTAGCCATTCACCCATCTGGGCTTCAAGCTGTTCTCAACAAGGAGCGATTCCAAGACCAGCTAAGGGATGTTGAAGCTGTTGATATTATGGACATGGGTTTGGAGTGGTACCAAGAGTCCTCTATGGAATCTGAACCTTATTATCAAAAGGAGCATTTCCCGTATGCGTTATTAGGGGCACTCCCAAGATGGGGAAGTGGTCGTGATTCTACTATGTATATTCAAGATGACGGTAAAGGACTGTTAATTACAACAGCTAATCAGAGCTATTACTATCGCTCTAAGGAACCGCTTATAGATATGGGGGTTCGTCATGATGAATAAGAAACTGGTGATGATCCCCATTCTACTCGTTATCATAGCTTTAATTGGTTATTTGTTCTTTTACGGAAAGCCAACATCTTTTCCGAACAACGCGCAGGCAATTAAAGCTATGAATGAGCTATACGCAGAGGCGAATGTCGGAATCATCTCAGATGTTATTCCGCTAGATAGCAGACATGTATTTGTTCCTTTTATCTCAGGGGATAATCTTTATGGTATGAGCTTCTGGGTATGGGATCGGTTTCAATGGAAGCTGGGAAGGATCGATACAAGGGGAGAGCCATATATCTGGAAAATTAACGAGAGGGATGCTTCAACGCATTATATTGTATGGAATATGGACCCCAAAGATGAATTACGAGAGCTCAAGTATTATCTCATCGGAGAGAGAGATTTTCACAGTAGTGCAAGCCTAGAAACGTATATACCTCGAATCCAAATAGAGAAGACGATATCTTTACAGAAGAAGAACTATGGCGTACTTCCGTTCCCTAAGGAATGGGCAGAGCTCGTGAATAGAAACCTTCGATTGAGTAAGGCTAATCAACCTCCTTCTCTCTTCCAAATGAACACCCCATCTTCAACGATGTATGTTGGTTGGATTCCTTACGGAGAGCTCGGAAAGGTAGTTTTTCCTGAGAACACCGTAAATGGAAGTAGCTTCGACAGTGATGGTATTAACTTAGATTTTGTGCGAATTCTCAATGAAGTGGAGCTGGAGATTCCTAAATAATAAGTGTGTTACAGGTTCACTTATATTGCAGTTTATCTATGGATGACATGATAAAAAAATGGATAGGGTCCTCAGAAAATAGCTGAGGTCCCTATCCATTATTGTCATATGGGTCAATATCCTAATCTTCCAGAAACACAAGTCCAACAAAATCATCCAACTCAAGATTACCGAAGTAATGTTTCATATCTAGATTAGCTAAGGCCTCGCGCACTTCAGCTTCTTCATATCGTTTATCATGCAGCGCATTTTCGATATCGGCTACATCGCCTACCCCGAAGAAATCACCATAAATCTTGATGTCATGGATTCTGCCTTCGTTAATGTTCATACGTAGATCAATAATACCGACAGGGAACTTCTTGGAATGTTTAACATTGGATTCAGGTGATATACCATAGTTCCAATCCCAATTCTGATAGTGTTCCTTGGATATCTGATTGATCTGTTCCCAATCTGCTTCTGTTAAATGGTATTGTGGAACATCTTGCACATCCATTCCGAATATGGAACGTAGGAGCTCAGCTCGGAAATCCTCAATCGTCATTGAGCCTTCCATAAGTTCACTTATGTTGGCAACGCGACTCCGAACGGATTTGGTGCTCTTCGATTTGAATTTCTCTGGGTTGACGTTAAGTGACGCCTGGACATTATCTAAGTTGAGGTTGAACATGAGTGTACCATGGCTAAACATACGTCCACGGGTGGAGAATTGAGCATTACCAGAAATCTTCTTTTCACCAACTTGTAGGTCATTGCGACCACTGAGTTCCGCGTTCACACCCATTTTTTGAAGAGCATCTATAACAGGTTGGGTGAATTTCAAGAAATTATGGAATGATTGTCCGTCATCTTTGGTAATAAAGCTGAAATTAAGGTTACCTAGATCATGATAGACAGCGCCCCCACCAGATAAACGGCGTACGATTTGTACATTATTTTCTTTACAATATTCTTGGTTAATCTCTTCAATGGTATTCTGATGTTTACCAATGATAATGGATGGATGATTAATATAGAAAAGCAAATAACTATCGTCCATAGGAAGGTGCTTTAGCGCAAATTCCTCTATTGCGAGATTTATAGCAGGATCATGGATCCCTTGGTTATCAATGAAAAGCATGGTATACTCCTCCGTTACTATAATACTTATGGTGACATGACATCTACACGTAATTGTAAACTAATTGTTGATTAGAAACAAAAAGACTTTTGAATTGACGCAAAGGAAGAACCCACGTAATAATGAAAGTAATATAATGGAGAACTTTAAGATAGAGGTGTCATTAGAATGTTAGAACGTTACGGACATGGAGGAGATTTGGAAAGTGCAGCCAAGGCATATGGAAGAGAAGAGGGATCGTTCCTTGATTTCAGTGCCAACATCAATCCACTGGGTCCACCTGAACATGTACTAAAGCAATTAGATGGTGCCCTATCGTCTATCATCAGGTATCCTGATCCAGGCCATCGACAATTTAAATATATCCTTGGACAAAAGTTAAAAATCGGCGAAGATAACATCTGTGTAGGAAATGGTGCAGCAGAGTGTATGTCACTGATTTTACTTGGACTTGATCTACAGAAGGTGGGTATTATTGAACCTTGTTTCTCTGAATATCGGCAGTTGTCGGAACAATTCAATGTAGAAGTATATTCGATACGTGGTAGAGAGGATAAGGATTGGAAAGCAGCAGTTGAGGAAATAGGAGAATTGCTACAACAGGTGGATCTATTATTTATTGGACAGCCTAACAATCCTAATGGGGTCCAGTATTCGCTTCGAGAGCTACGTATATTAGCTGAGATGGCTGAACAATGGCAAACGTATATGGTCATAGATGAAGCTTTTATTGACTTCATTGCGCAACAACAGCAAGCTTCCTTGCTGTCAGAACTTGAGAAATATCCTCGTACGATACTGGTAAGGTCTATGACCAAGTTCTATGCGATACCAGGTCTGCGATTAGGCTACACATTGGCACATCCAGATGTCATTAGATCGATGACTGGTAAGCAAGTGACATGGAGTGTAAATGGACTGGCTTTGTTGGCGGGTGAGGCAGCGCTTCATAGCGGTGAAGAATTCGAGCGCAGTACTTTGGAGTTGATATCTAATGAGCGAGTAGTGCTCGTTCAAGGGCTCACAAATTTAGGGTGTGAAGTAAGCCCTGGAGAAGCTAATTTCTTGCTCGTGAAGTTACCCGCTCCATGGCGATCGATTGATATGCAGCGAGAACTTGGAATGCGAGGGATATTAATTCGTAGTTGTGCGATGTACCCTGGTCTGGGAGAGAGCCATATTCGAATTGCGGTCAAAGGGACGGACGCAAATCAGGTATTTCTGAAAGAGATACAGCATGTAATCACGAAGAGAATTTAGGATAAGAATGAGTTTTTGAACCCTCTATAGGAATAGGAGATCAATGATGACAACACCCTTTTTGAATGGGGATAATGCCCCTTATAAATCTTTAGTCTGGCCGGGGCTTACACTAACCCGACAAGAACGGCATTTACTACTTCATATCCCTTCACCAATAGATAGTCTCAGCAGTTCTATACATGGTGGAGGCATGGGTAAGATAGATCGAATTGCTAATATTTATGTGGATCGGTTCTATGAATGCAGTCATCCGGAAAAGGATGTGGAAACGTTATTTCAGGCGTGGGGATATCCTCTGGAATCGACCGCCGGATTGTTGACGGCTGTTCGTTTGGAGTATACTTCCGTGTCTGAAGAGGCCGGGGAGGACGCTTCTGTGTTCTGTTGTACTACGGCCGGGGTTTCGAATGGTGCACGTGCTGGATCTGAGCGAACCACGTTCCCAGTCTATCAACCTGGAACGATTAATATCATGCTCATGATTGAAGCTAGAATGACACAAGCGGCAATGGTGAATGCTGTTATTACTGCCGTAGAAGCAAAGGCTGCTGCGCTAGCTGATCTAGGAATCCGTGATGCAGAGAATGGACTCGTGGCTACAGGAACTACGACGGATGCTATTGTGTTAGGTGTTAGTCAATCGTTAACGTATCCTATTCAACATCGATATTGTGGCACGGCGACGGATCTGGGAGGCGCTATTGGACGCGTGGTTTATGGAACGGTGATAGAGAGCTTGGGAGCGGCAGGAGTGAGTAAGTTGTGATGGGCTGGGCAATATTCATGCTATGGGCTGCATACCTGTTAGATCTGATCATTGGAGATCCGCGTTCGCTTCCCCACCCTGTTATAGGTATGGGTAATGGCATCAAGCGGTTAGAGAAAGTGATTCGGAAGTACATCTCTCATCCTGTGAAATTGAAACGAGCCGGAATTCTACTCCCAATCATTATAGTAGGAGGATCGTTCCTTATAACATGGATAGTATTGCGAGGACTGTATCTAATTCATCCGTGGCTTGCAGCGGGAGTGGAGGTCTTCTTGATTGCTACGACCATTGCTACGAAAGGGCTTAAAGATGCAGGAATGGAAGTGTATGGGCATCTTCATCGTGGTGATTTATCTGCTGCAAGACGTTCTCTTGGTATGATTGTTGGTAGGGATACAGCGCACTTAGACGAGCCAGAGATTGTTCGTGGAACGGTTGAGACCGTCGCAGAAAATATTGTGGATGCCATCGTATCTCCCTTGTTCTTTGCACTTATTGGAGGTGCTCCACTCGCCGTGGCTTACCGTGCTGTGAATACGCTTGATTCCATGGTTGGTTATAAGAATGATAAATACATAAATCTAGGATGGGCTTCCGCTCGGTTGGATGACATTGCTAACTATATTCCAGCTCGAATAACAGCTCTATTACTGGTCGCTAGTAGTTGGATTATGCGTCTGGATTACAAGAAATCTTATCGAACGATTAGACATGATGCCCGTCTCCATCCAAGTCCCAACAGTGGGTTCCCTGAATCGGCTGTAGCGGGTGCTCTAGGTATTCGCCTCGGGGGCGAGAACGTGTACCATGGTGTGGTATCTTTTCGTGCTTATATGGGAGAGCTTTCTCGTCCAATGACAAAGGGAGATATTCAGTCAACCGTAAGATTAATGCTAATGGCGTCATTATTATTCCTCGTAGTGTGCATGCTGTTCCTTTGGATGATAGGCGGAAACTTATGGAGTTAGAACTGATCTGTATTCGACATGGCAGAACACAGTGGAATAAGGATAAACGTTATTTAGGACATACAGATTTAGGTATCCTTCCGGAGTCGCTAATGGAACTTTTGTCCCTGAAAGAAGAACTCGAAGGAAGAGAATTTCATCAGGTGTTCTGTAGTGATTTGAAAAGATGTAGAGAAACGTTAGAGTATATCTATCCTATATCACAAGATAAGGTGCTCTTTGATCAGCGGTTACGAGAAATGGATTTCGGTGAGTGGGAGGGGAAGAACTACGATCAGTTAAAGGAATCTATTCATTATCGAGCATGGATAGACAACCCTCAATCCGTAACTCCACCAAGTGGCGAATCATGGGGGCGTTTTCAGGCGAGACTTAGGGGTTTCATGGACAGTCTGGTTGGTTACATGAAGGAAAATAATCATGATAATGCGGTATCTTCTGTGCTGATTGTTACGCATGGAGGGGTTATAAGACAACTTGCATCCATGATGATTCCAGACTCGAAGTTTTGGGATTACACGGTTGATCCAGGAAGTATTACATCGTTGAAGCTTACTTTGCATGATGGGAAATGGAGAGGCCGGGTATAAATGACGAATTAGGGGATTTCTAATAATTGGATTGTAAGGTGACTCTTTTTAACCTATAATTTTGAATAGAGAAGTAAGACTTGTCCTTAAATGAATATAATAAACTTGTGAGGTCTAGAAATTAGAAGTATAAATTGTTACCTCTATGCCTAGTTAAAAGGGAAGCCGGTGTAATTCCGGTACGGTCCCGCCACTGTGAAACAGGGATATTCTCAATGTACCACTGTTCTGCGTCAAGCAGGATGGGAAGGTGAGGATATTAGCTAACCTGTTAGTCAGGAGACCTGCCTTACGAGAAGTACGACGGTCCTTCGAGGAAAGGATTACGTTTGGCTTGTGCAAGTGCCTGTGATTCAATTCATTGTGGTACATAGCCTGCAGACACTTATGGGTAATTACCATGAATTCTGCATAGACGTAATCCCTGATTCTTGTCTGAACAAGAGGATCAGGCTTTTTTTGTTGTGTAAGGATAGACTTTCGTATAGACGATTCAATGGTTGAACAAGGGAAGCATCTCGCATGTTATGAATAAATTAGAAGATAGAGGAGAGAAATAAGAAAATGAAGCAATTATGGAAGAATTGGACTACGGGCGCCTTAGCAATCATGTTAGTACTTTCGCTCGCAGCTTGTGGCGTTAATAATGAACCGAAGCAAGGAACAGCGCCAGCACCAACCGAGCAGGTGACGCCAGCTGTTGAAGAGGCAAGTGCAGCAACGGTGTATCCTCTAACGGTGAAGGATGCGACAGGTGAGGAGATCACTTTTAAAGAGGCACCAAAGAAGATTATATCTATTTCTCCAGCAGAGACAGAAAGCTTATTTGCACTAGGATTGGATGAACAGATTGTTGGTGTATCTGATTATGATGATTACCCAGCAGCTGTGACAACGAAGCCTAAAATGGGTGGATTGTATAATCCTAATGAGGAAGCAATGATTGCTGCACAACCGGACCTCGTAGTAACAGGTATCTCTATGAGTGTAGAGGCTGCAAAACATCTGCGTGATCTAGGAATTACGATCTACAAGACAGATCCGAAAACGGTGGATGATGTCATTTCAAATATTGAAGTGTTCGGCCAGATTACAGATCATCAAGCAGAAGCCAAAACCGTTGTAGATAAAATCAAACACGATCGGGATGAAGTGACAGAAGCGGTTAAATCACTTACACCTGAACAGAAAAAGAAAGTTTATATTGAGTTTTCTCCGGGTTGGACAGTAGGTAGTGGGGAGTATATGAATGACTTAATTAATCTCGCCGGTGGAGTTAACGTTGCTGCGGATACGGTGGGATGGAATGAAATTAGTGAAGAGAAAATCATTAATGATAATCCTGATGTGATTCTATTCTCCAAGAATGTTGTGGATGACAAAACAAAGAAAAAATTAGACGAGATTATTAAAGCACGTAATGGCTGGGATCAAATAACGGCTATTAAGAATAATACGATTTATGGATTAGATGATAATCTAATTAGTCGTCCGGGACCACGTGTGACAGAAGGTCTTAAAGAAATTGCAAGTGCGATCTATCCTGAACTTGTGAAGCCATGAGTAAGAAGCTAGCTGGGTATGGAGGACTTGGGATAATCTTGCTTATCGCAAGCTTCCTACTCTGTCTGGGAATAGGGGCTGTGGAGCTCCCGGTGATGGATATCATAAGGATTCTATTGCATCAGATACCATGGGTTGGGGATGCTATTACGCCAACATGGAATCCTGCATTTGAACAAATATTGATGAAAGTAAGGTTGCCTCGAATTGTACTAGGTATGCTGGTCGGAGCAGCGCTTGCGGTTGCTGGTTCTGGATTTCAAGGGGTGCTTCGTAACCCCTTGGCTGATCCATATACTTTAGGCGTATCTTCAGGTGCATCTGTTGGGGCTGCGGTTCTTATATTCTTTGGGATACAGTATTCACTTGTAGGTGCATGGACACTTCCATTGGTTGCTTTTTTTACGGGGATATTGACGCTCTGGGGCGTATTGTCTTTGGCACGTGATGGTGGGAAGATTCCAACCAATAGTCTGATCTTGTCGGGTGTGGTTATGCAATCATTTCTAGGTGCGATTGTATCCTTCTTAACGGCGATGTCGAAGCAGACCATTAATGAAATTATGTTCTGGACGATGGGAGGACTTAGCTTCCGAGGTTGGTCTTATACGCTAATGTTATTGCCTTATGTCCTGATTGGGTCCGTGGTGATATGGAGTTGCGCACGTTCCTTGAATTTATTAGCTCTCGGAGAACGTCAGGCAGCACATATGGGACTTCATGTGGAGAGACTTAAGATAATCACATTAATCGTATCTACCTTGCTAACCGCGGCAGCTGTATCTGTCTCGGGTGTCATTGGTTTTGTGGGCCTCGTTACGCCACATATTGTTCGATTGATTACCGGACCTGACTATCGACTGATCGTTCCATTATCGGCAATCGGAGGGGCAATCTTTACTTTATGGTGTGACACGGTTGCCCGTTCCCTCCTAGCTCCTATAGAGATTCCCCTTGGCGTGGTTACAGCATTCCTAGGTGCACCTTTCTTTGCGTATTTGTTGTATCGTAATAAGAAACAAAGGATTGGTGGTAAGGTATGATCGAGGTGAACAAGGTATCCAAAAGGTACGGAGAACTTTCCGCACTTCGTGATGTGTCCTGTTCCATTCAAGAAGGAGAATGGTGGGGCATTATTGGTCCTAATGGGAGTGGTAAATCAACGCTACTTCAATTAATCTCTGGTGTCGACAAGATAACCGCAGGTGAACTTCAGATTCGAGGCCATCATGTCTCGAAGTACAGCCGTCGAGAACTATCTCAGATGTTGGCTGTCCTTCAGCAGGATGGCCTTCCTGCGATTAACTACCCCGTTAGAGATATTATAGAAATGGGAAGATTCCCATTTCAGGATTGGATTGGACGAGACCGTGGTGAGAATGCCGATACCATTATTGAAGACATCATGGACAAGTTACAATTACAGGAACTGGGAGACCGACCATTAGATGAACTCAGTGGCGGACAACGGCAACGCGTTGCATTGGGTAAAGTGATGGCACAGGAACCTCAAATTTTATTATTGGATGAACCAACGACTTTTCTAGATATCTATTATCAGCTTCAGTTCATGGAATTGGTTGCTAGCTGGCGCAAAGAGACTGGAATTACGGTTATAGCGGTCCTTCATGATTTGAATTTGGCAGCTCAATTCTGTGATAAACTCTTAGTACTACAAGAAGGGGAAGTTGTTGGGATAGGGACACCTGATCAGATATTAACGGAAGATAATATCCGACGAGTATACAATGTGGACCCTGCGGTTGTACAACATCCAATGAGTGGGGTTCCACAAGTACTTTTATCCCGTAAATAAAATCTATGTAGTAGAGATTGTTATAAAAGGAGTAATGATATATGAATCATGAAATTATGAAACGTATCGGGGATATTCGTGGTCTCGATCAAGCTGCGATTCAGGCTGCGAAACTACATATAAGTAATCTTACTGTTCCTCCGGGAAGTTTGGGTAAGTTAGAGTCTATGGCTATACAGCTTGCTGGTATCACAGGAGAGGTAAAGCCTTCTTTTGACCGTAGAGAAGTCATTATTATGGCAGGAGATCATGGGGTATGTGAGGAAGGTGTGAGTGCATTTCCGCAAGAGGTTACGCCTCAAATGATTCATAATTTCCTTGCAGGGGGCGCAGCAGTGAACGTCCTTGCTCGACAAGCAGGTGCAGAAGTCGTATGTGTGGATATCGGCGTGAATAGTGAGTTGTCCCATCCGGATCTCTTATCGCGAAAAGTTCGGTATGGTACGGCGAATATGGCGCAAGGACCTGCTATGACCTATGAGGAAGCCATAGAGTCCATTCTTGTTGGTGTTAAGGTAGTCGAAGATGCTGTACAACGTGGCGTACAATTATTTATAACGGGTGAAATGGGCATCGGGAATACAACGGCGAGTTCTGCTGTGATTTGTGCACTTTCAACGATAACTGTTCGGGATGCAGTTGGAAGAGGTACTGGAATAGATGATTCACGCTTACTGCATAAGATCAGTGTTGTTGAACAGGCTTTAAAAGTTAATGCTCCTGATCCCCTTAATGCAATAGATGTGTTAGCTAAGGTAGGTGGTCTTGAGATTGGTGGTTTAGTAGGTGTCATTCTTGGTTCAGCAATCAATGGTTGTCCCGTTATTATAGATGGATTTATTTCAAGTGCAGCAGCACTACTTGCTAAAGAAATCTGTCCAGCAGCTGCTGATTACATGATTGTGTCACATGCTTCGCATGAACAGGGACATCGACTGTTGTTACAAGAGTTGGGTCTTCGTCCAGTGCTGGAATTAGACCTGCGCATAGGTGAAGGTACAGGTGGAGTATTGTGTCTACATCTTGTAGATGCAGCTTGCCGTATTGTCAATGAAATGGCTACCTTCGAGAGTGCGGGCGTATCGGGCGAAACGAAGGAACCAATCCAATGATCACACTTGTTACAGGTGGGGCTCGGAGTGGTAAGAGTAGCTTTGCTGAGAAGTTATGTATGTCGAAGTCACAAGAAGCCGTATATATCGCTACAGCTCAAGCTTTTGATGAAGAGATGAAGGAGCGTATTGCTCTTCATCAGCTTCAAAGAATTCAAGCCAACTATCCATGGCGTAACGTGGAAGAACCTTTCCAACTCGTGAAACTTCTGAATGAGTGGCGTGAGAACAGTGTAATCGAGGAAGATAATGCGCCTACGGTTCTAGTGGATTGCCTTACATTATGGTTATCTAATATCCTTCTGTCCTTTGAAGGACGTAAGGATATGCAAGAAAAAGTGAAAGCTGAGATCCTTCATCTTGTAGAAACGATACAGCAGTACCCAGGGCATTTGATCATGGTAACGAATGAAGTTGGGAATGGCATTGTGCCCGAATATGCACTAGGAAGAGTATTTCGCGATTTAGCAGGATTCATGAATCAAGCGATAGCCAAAAGTAGTTCTGAGGTGTTCTTAGTCACGGTAGGTATTCCTATCGAGCTGAAAAGTAGGGAGTATAAATTATGATGAAGTGGGTACAAGCGGCTGCGGCCGCTTTTCAATTTCTATCACGATTTCCTGTGAATATAAGTCTTGATTATTCACCTACACTTTTTAGGAGAAGTGTAAAGTTCTATCCGCTAGTAGGTGCGGTTATTGGCCTCGTAGTGTGGTCAGGTGCTACTGGGGTTTCTTATTTGCTGCCAGCACTACCGGCGGCGGTACTCACTCTCATATTATGGGTTGGGCTCACAGGTGGACTTCATTTAGATGGCTGGATGGATACGGCAGATGGGGTGTTAAGCTATCGTTCTCGTGAGCAGATGCTAGACATTATGAAAGATAGTCGTGTTGGAGCTATGGGTGTATTGGCATGTGTGTTGCTCCTCATGCTGAAGCTCTCATTAATCTATTCGTTGATAATAGACGGTCATCACTACTCAGGACTGCTACTCCTTCCATTAATTTGGAGTCGTTGGTTCATGGTTCATGCGATGTATTCATGGCCTAAGGCACGCGGAAAAGAAGGGTTGGCTGGAGGAAATTTTCATGGGTTAAGTAGAGGGCAGATATGGGGAACTTTTCTATTAGCCATCATCTTATCAGGAGTTGCAGTAGCTATATTACCGTTATTGCGCTCGGACAGTATGCTATGGACTACCGTACTTCTTGGCTTCATTACGATACCTCTGGCAGCATGGGTTGCTGGAACCTGGTTGGCAAGGAAGCTAAACGCTACATTAGGTGGGTTAACAGGAGATACCTATGGCGCTCTCAACGAATTTGTGGAAGTTGTAGCATTACTTATGCTAGTACTGTTACTCAATCATATGTGAAAGGGGATCACATCATATGGAGAAATCCAAATCACGCGTAAGTAAGAAAGATTCCTCTGGAGCCGTATTAATGTTGCAAGGGACAGCTTCAGATGTAGGTAAGAGTGTCGTGACAACGGCATTATGCCGTATTTTTACGCAAGATGGATACGGTACAGCTCCTTATAAATCGCAAAATATGGCTCTAAATTCATATGTGACAGAGGACGGAAAAGAGATTGGCCGTGCACAAGGCGTTCAGGCCGAAGCTTGCGGAATCAAGGCTACGACAGATATGAATCCAATACTCATTAAGCCAGTGAAAGATATGTTCTCACAGATCGTTGTTCACGGCGAACCTTATCAACAGATGAGTGCGTCCGATTATCGTGAACACTTCTTACCGAGAGCGAAAGTTACCGTGATGGATGCATTAGATAGATTACGTGATCAGTATGATATCGTAGTCATGGAAGGTGCTGGGAGTCCAGCAGAGATCAATCTCAAGAGCAATGACATCGTCAATATGAACTTAGCAGGTTGGGCCGATGCCCCAGTATTGTTAATCGCCGATATTGATCGGGGCGGTGTATTTGCCTTTATCGTTGGTACGTTAGAACTATTAGAGCCTCATGAGCGGCAAAGAGTGAAGGGATTCATCATTAACAAATTCCGAGGGGATATTAAGCTACTTGAGCCAGGGCTTGATTGGCTAACCAAACGTACAGGAATTCCAGTACTCGGTGTGTTGCCTTTTATTGAAGAGCTCAAGATTGAAGCTGAGGATTCCGTTGTGTTAGATACATTACGTCACAGGGTTGTGGATCATCGTGACATTGATATCGCTGTCATTCAATATCCGAGAATATCTAACTTTACGGATTTTGATCCCTTACGTGAGGAGAAGGACATATCCGTCAGATATGTGAAATCTGCTTCAGAATTGGGATCACCTGATGTGATCATTCTGCCGGGAACAAAGGATACAATCGGGGATTTAGAATATCTTCGTATGCAGGGATTAGATGATGGAATAGCAGTAGCTATGGGATCAGGAACACAGCAACTCGTTGGCATTTGTGGAGGGTACCAAATGTTAGGCGAGATGTTGATTGATCCTTTTGCTGTGGAGGCTAGTGAACCTCGTAGTGCTGAAGGTCTTGCTTATCTTCCAGTGACTACGACTTTTTTGAAAGAAAAAACAACGGTGCGTGTGCATGGAACTCTTGCGTTAGAGCATTCACTTAGGCTTGAAGAGAACCAGGGAGTTACCGCTATTGAAGGTTATGAGATTCATATGGGGGAGACCGATTGCTCAAATAAGAACAATGTGACACCTCTATTTCGTATAGAGCAAATAACAGGGGAACACGTACACGAAGGTTGGGGAACGCTAGATGGGGCTACGTGGGGAACGTATCTTCATGGTGTATTTCATAATGATACCTTGCGCAGATCTTGGCTTGATGGTATTCGTGTTAAAAAAGGATTAAAAACTTTTGGTCAGACATATAGTTCTAACATATTAAAGGAGCAGGAATTTGAACGGATAGCTGAAGTGGTTCGAAATCATGTTGATATGGAACAGATCTACGCTATTATGGGCATCAGATAAGTGACTATAAAATTAAACCTACCAAAATACTGGGGTATGTGCTATGATATGAAACGTCGACAATATAATCATATTATTTAGCAATATATATCACTTTTTGGGGGGACTACATAATGGAAACTTTATGGATTATCATTAACATCGTAGTTATGCTGGGACTGATTGGATTACTAATATGGATGCAAAAGAAAAATATTTCTTTCACGAAGCGTGTATTTACAGGATTAGGATTGGGGATCGTATTTGGAGTTATTCTACAGTTCCTCTTCAAACCGGATTCAGAAGTTATCGGTAAGTCCGTTGAATGGTTTAACTTGATAGGTTATGGTTACGTAGGACTTCTTCAAATGATCGTAATTCCTCTAATCATGGTGTCGATTATTTCTGCGATCATGAATCTGAATGGTGTTAAGAATCTTGGTAAGATGAGCTTTTCAATTATTGCAGTTCTCCTTCTTACTACTGCAATTGCAGCATCTGTTAGTATTGTCACTACGCTGAGCTTTGATTTAAAGGCAATTGATATTCAGAGCGGTGATAGAGAACAGGCACAAGGCGTGAAATTAGAAGAGAGACTCGGTACGGTGGAAGATAAATCAATTCCGCAGCAAATGCTTGAGTTTATTCCAAAAAATCCATTTGCAGATATGACGGGTGCTCGTAGTTCCTCCACGCTTGCTGTCGTTATCTTCGCAGCATTTATTGGTGTAGCTGTTCTTGGAATAGATCGTAAGAAACCCAAACAAGCTCAAATCTTCCGTGATTTGATCGATGCTGTGTATGCCGTTGTCATGCGCATGGTTACATTAGTGTTGAGGCTGACTCCGTACGGTATATTGGCGTTGATCACCAAGACAATTGCTACGACTCAAGTTGATGAGATATTAAAGTTGATTAACTTCGTCATTGCTTCCTATGTAGCTTTGATTGTTATGTTTATTATTCATCTAATATTGATAACATTGTTCGGTTTCAACCCACTCGTATATCTGAAAAAGGTTCTGCCTACGTTGACATTTGCATTCACATCACGTTCAAGCGCAGCTACCATTCCACTTAACGTAGAGACTCAGACGAGAAAACTTGGGGTATCGCAAGGGATTGCGAATTTGTCAGCTACCTTCGGAGCTACAATTGGTCAGAATGGTTGTGCCGGAATTTATCCAGCCATGCTCGCAGTGATGATTGCTCCAACAGTAGGTATTGATCCAACAAGCTGGAGTTTTATTCTAAAATTGATTTTGGTTGTTGTTATTAGTTCCTTTGGTGTAGCAGGCGTTGGTGGTGGTGCTACATTTGCATCGCTGATTGTTCTTTCTACGATGGGATTACCCGTTGCATTAGCAGGTCTATTGATCTCAGTTGAACCACTAATCGATATGGGACGTACAGCATTGAATGTAAATGATTCCATGACTTCAGGTCTTATTTCTAGCAAGATATTAAAAGAGAACGATCAAAAAGTATATAATAACGACAAAATAGATTTAGATGCAGCACAAGTTTAAGCAACTAGAATTTAAAAATATTCAATAAATGAGAAACCAAAGCAGAATGTTGCTTTGGTTTTTCTGTTGCAAATATAAGAAAGTATAAGCTTCACGGGTGTCGTCCCTGGAGGGGACGGCGTAGTAGTTTCTACTTGAGTCTAGGCAATTATGATCTTCTGTGTTACAGTAGAACATGTTTTGAACGTCATAGACGTTTGGAACCGCGGTTCGTAACCATCCCGCGTATCAAAACTAGGAGGATTAATCATGTTTAATTTTGGGTGGGGCATTTTTTATGTGCTTGTTAACTTCTCGCTTTTTCTTCTATGCTACCGCCTCTTTGGTAAAAAGGGTCTCTACGCATGGATTGGGGTTGCGACGGTAATTGCTAATATTCAGGTTACCAAAACGATTGATATGTTTGGCATCGTTATGACGCTAGGCAACACGATGTATGTGAGTCTATATATGACTAGCGATCTGCTCAATGAGAGGTATGGAAAGGAAGAAGCTCGTAAAGCTGTATGGTTCGGCTTCTTTACCTTGTTAATGACAACTGTCATTATGCAGATGGCACTTTTCTTTACTCCGGCAGAGGGAGATTTTGCTCAAGAACCTCTGGAAATGATATTTGGACTTATGCCAAGACTTGCTTTGGGAAGTCTTACTGCATATTTTGTAAGCCAATTTCTCGATGTGAGGCTATACAGCTGGATTCGTAAGTTCTATCCGAAACCTGAGCATTTTTGGATTCGCAATAATGGAAGTACAATGATTAGTTCTTTTGTAGATACATTAATTTTTTGTTTAATTGCTTTCTCGATCCCTAATTATGGATGGAATGTCTGGTTGGAGATATTATTTACTACTTATATTATTAAGTTCGTATTAACAGCTGTGGGAACACCATTTCTATATAAGGCTAGAACCTTTAAATTTAAGGATGAAGATTAATTAAGAGAATCAGTTAGATTCAACAAAAAATAAGGATGTCCTAGAAGCCAAAAATATGGCAGCTGGACATCCTTTTTGTATTCCTTCACTTACTATTCCTTCACTTACTATTCCTTCACTTACTATTCGTTTACCCCAGAATAGTAAGTTCTTTAGGGAAAGAGGTTAGCACTTCAACACCTTGTTCAGTGACGACAATATCGTCTTCTATTCTTACTCCACCTAATCCAGGGACGTAAATTCCGGGCTCCACGGTAAAGACCATACCAGGTTGAACGAGATCCGAGTTATTACCATGGATTGACGGATACTCATGAACATCCATACCTAATCCGTGACCAAGACGATGCATGAACTGTGGACCATAACCTGCACGGTCAATAACACTACGAGCGGCTTGGTCAATAGATGCCAACGTTACACCGGGTCTGATGGAATGAATACCTTGTAGATTGGCCTCAAGCACCGTATTGTAGATGGTAGTAAGTTCATTGCCTAGTTCTCCAACAGCAAAGGTACGTGTAATGTCAGAAGCGTAGCCATTTGCAAATACCCCCATATCGAACATCAATAAATCACCGTTCTGAATTCTTCGTTGTCCAGCAACACCATGAGGAAGGGCAGTATTGGGTCCCGAAAGTACCATAGTGTCAAAGGATGGGCCGTCTGCGCCAAGTTTCTTCATAAGATATTCTAGCTCAGCAACCAACTCTATTTCGGTTACACCCACTTGAACCCGAGTTAAACCTTGACGAAGGACCTCTTCAATTAAGTTAATCGCATTTTTCATTCGAACAATTTCTTCAGGTGTCTTTTGCACTCTCAGGCTTTGCAGGATAGGGCCAATATCATGATAAGATTGTGCTTCTAGCGAAGCTTGAAGGAGCTCAAAACGTGAGACAGTAATTTGGTCCTTCTCAATACCAAGAGAACTGATACGTCCCTTCAGTTGTTTTTTTAACAAGTCATAAGGGTGATCTGTATCGGAGTGCGTTATGATGGACTGAACAGAAGATGCGGCATGGGCAGCCTCAGCATCTAGAGCAGGTACGATGAGTACAGGTTCATCACCTCGTCTAAGGACTAGTCCTAAGAAACGTTCATGAGGGTCGCTTGCGAAGCCTGTTAAATAGTACACATGTTTAGGATCTGTGATAATAAGGGCATCAAGACCCATTTGTTGCATAGAGCTATCTAATCTGTTTAATCGATCATTCATGGATATGTTCAATCCTTTCCATATTCTAAGATGGTGTCAAGTTTCGTTGTGAACTAAGATATATTATAAGCTTCTACTTACGAATGAGAAAGAGAAGGCATACTTCAGCACTTATCAATTTGATAAATTTGTAAATTATGAAGTGGAGGGAATACGGCTATGCAAGATAAAATAGTTATGGTAACCGGTGCTAATTCAGGGATGGGACTTGCTACAACGATGGAACTAGCCCGAAGAGGTGCTTACGTTATTATGGTCTGTAGAAGTGCAGAACGTGGTGAAATAGCTCGTGCAGCAGCTATAATAGAAAGTGGATCACAGAATATTGAACTTATGATCGCAGATCTTGGAGATCTAGACAGTATACGCCGATTTGTCATTGAATATAAGTCTAGATATCAAGTGTTAGATGTACTAATTAATAATGCAGGTGTCGTCTCTCTGAAGCGACAATTGACTTCGAATGGTTTTGAAATGAATATAGGGATTAACCATCTTGGACATTTCCTACTTACGAATCTGCTATTAGATAGACTGATGGTAGCGGATCAAGGGAGAATAGTGAACGTATCCTCAGGTGCATATAAGGTAGGGAAAATACACGTTGAAGATCCATCATTAAAGAAGGGATATAATGTGGCAAAAGGGTATGCGCAATCTAAGCTTGCGAATATTCTGTTCACCAAACAATTAGCGGTTAGGTTAAAGGGAACTCGCGTAACCGTTAATTGTTTACATCCTGGAGCAGTCTTAACGAACTTAGGTGTTGATCGTAAGACAGGATTCGGCAAACGTGTATATATGCTACTTCGTCCATTCTTTCTATCGGCTGAGCAAGGATCTCAATCAGCGATATATCTGGCAACAGCACCTGAAATTTCTGGAGTGAGCGGGGAATATTTCTATCGTCAACAAATTCAGAAACTTTCACCACGTGCAACTAATATGATTGATGCACAGTGGCTGTGGCAATGGAGTGAAGAGCAAGTTGGACTTTAAATGACTATAACGATTAGATTGTGGAGGAATAGTGATGAGATTACAACATTATGATATTGAACTTGCCCAAATAGATGACCTGCCAGCTATTGTATCTATTTATAATTCAACAGTTACAGGAAGAGTAGTTACAGCAGATTTAGAACCTGTGAGTGTAGATAGTAGACTCCCATGGTTCCATGAACACAATGATCATCATCGTCCATTGTGGGTTATGAGATCTGGAGGAAGCGTTGTGGCTTGGATGAGCTTTCAATCTTTTTATGGCAGAGCAGCTTATGATGGAACCGCAGAGATTAGTATATATGTGTCCGAAGAATATCGTGGAGCAGGGGTTGGGAGTATTCTGGTGGAGAAAGGGATTGCAGAATGTCCACGATTGAAGATAAATAGCTTAGTAGGGTTCGTATTCGGGCATAATGTTGGGAGTCTAAATTTGCTTTCGAAATATGGATTTAGTCAATGGGGTTATCTTCCAGGAGTTGCTGTATTAGACGGGGTAGAACGAGATTTAGTTATTGTGGGATTAAAGGTACTGTAAGATATGTTAATATTTATTGTCTGCGTTATAGATGGGCAATATCATAGAAGGGGTGTCTCTGGCCATAATTAATGGCTAGAGACACCCCTTTTAATATAATTGATTTCTATTGATTTACTACATCAAATAAGACTCTGGCCACTAGATCATGATCGTAGTTTCCGAAGTTATGGCCATAGATGGTAAGACCACCAGAATTTCCAGTTTCAGAAACAGCCATTTTGAACTTGATATCCGATTGCTGATGTAATCCGATATCACCGATGGTCACGTCGGAAATACGGCAACCATCAATGAATGTTCCTTCATCATTGATGCGAAGGAGTTTGTTCAGACCGTACTGATTGAGATGAGGTGGCCACCACTGCGGATTGAAATCGCCCCTTTTGTCACCAAAATCACCTGGTGAAGTCCAGGTTCCGAGCTCAATCTTATTCAGTGAGAATATGATATCTGATGGATAATTATTGTTATAACTCGGTGCCTCAGAGCTGATCTCCATCACAAACTGCAATTCCTTGAACCTTTGGTTGGACTTTAGATAATTCGGAATTCGATATTCCAAGTAACCTTTGCTAAGCCAAACAATGCCAGCATTAATATGCTGGGGATCAGCAAAGTAGCGTTGATCATCAAATTCTCCAATAATACTATCCTTTGTAGCGAGGCCGCAGGTTGGTTCCGCGTAATAATCACTGTAATGTCCAACCTGTATGTCCACTTCATATACATTCTCTGTTTCTTTACTGCGAAGATCTACAGTAAGCATATTTTCATTGAGATAACAAATTTTTTGGATTCCATGCTTACCGACGGCGGTAGTAATATCAATTAATCCACTTTCTTCAAGCTTCTTAATATGCATCGTAATAGCACCGTTTGTTAGACCAAGCTTCTCGGCAATTTCGTTCAGATTAAGACTCTCATAAGTGGTAAGCAATCCTAAAATTTCAATTCGAATTTCCGAGCTTAGAGCTTTAAAGATATTTAATCCTGACTTCAGATCTTTAATGTGAATCAAAGCGCAGCGTCCTCTCTTTAAAGACAATTTTCACTTCGTTTCAAACTATTATAAACTAAAGGGGTTTAATTGAAAAGATAAAACTCCAAAATTCGATATATTCTCTAAAGTGGATAAAATTATTAAATATTTAAGTTTTAATTACCAATATACAGCATTAAATCGTCTGTTTGTTTTAGATAAATAATTATGAAAGCGCATCCATATTAGTATTGACAATCATTATGGGACTATATACTATAAAAGTATGAATTGATTTAAAGAAACATAAACAAAAGGCTATTATCCTTTGGGATTAAGCATAAATTTATTTTAGGGGGGAAATAGAAATGAGATCAAAGATTCTAAGCTTGTTTTCAATTACGCTAGTTATGACCCTGATGTTATCGGCATGTTCAGGCGGAAACAACAATGCAAGCAACAGCAATACGGGTAAGAAAGAAACTGAGGGTGTCAGTAATGAAGCGGCTACTAAGATAGAATTCTGGACGTTTCAACAGTTACATGCGGACTTTTATGATCAAATGGTGAAAAGATGGAATGAAGCTAATTCAACCAAGACGATTGAACTGGTTGCCAATGTAAGCCCATATGATGACATGCATAATAAATTATTGGTAACACTGCAATCAGGAAGCGGTGCTCCAGACTTTGCAGACATCGAACTTAGTAAATTTCCTAACTATATTAAGGGTGAGCCACAACTTGAGCCACTTAACGATATTATCGAACCAGAAATGGATAATCTCGTTAAATCCCGCTTCGATATTTATGCGAAAGACGGAAACTATTATGCTATCGATTATCATGTAGGCGCTTCCGTAATCTATTATAACAAGGAAATCCTCGATAAGGCAGGAGTTAATCCAGACGATATCAAAACGTGGGATGATTATGCGAAAGCTGGCAAAATAGTCTTAGACAAAACAGGCATTCCAATGACAACGCTAGAAACGTCTGAGCAATGGTCAATGTGGCTACAAACTGCTCAACTTTCATCTGAAGATGATTTACTGAAGACGGACCTTACACCGAATCTCGATGGACCTGAAGTAACGAAGGTAATGACATGGGAACAAGAAATAATGAAATCCGGCGTGGCTATTGGAGCTCCTGGTGGATTTCATCATGCGGAAGAGTACTTCGGATTCATGAACAACGGGGGAGCTGCTTCCATCTGGATGCCACTCTGGTACATGGGTCGTTTTACAGACAGTATGCCTGATCTGAAAGGTAAAATGGTCATTCGTCCGATGCCAGCTTGGAGTGAAGGCGAACCGCGTTCGGCAGGTATGGGTGGTACGGCAACCGTAGTAACGAAGCAATCGAAGAATAAGGATCTGGTTAAGGAGTTTCTTAGCTTTGCCAAACTCTCCAAAGAAGGCAGTATTGCAACATGGACGGTTCTAGGTTTTGACCCGCTCCGTTCAGATGTATGGGATGATCCAGCAATGAAAGAGCCTAACAAATTCACGGAATATTTCGGGGACAACATTTTCGACGTTCTGAACGATGTTAAAGGTGAGATTGAAGGTATTAACATTGGAGAGAAAACACCTCAAGTGATCGACGCTATTAAGACACAAACTAACGTGCGTATATTACTCGATAATGAAGACCCTGCAACCGTATTGAAAGAAGTAAATGCAGAATTGAAATAACTTGTATAATAATGCATCACTACCTAAGGCTAGTGATGCATTATTACCAAAGGAGGGTTGCGGTTCATGAGTAATACTAATACGCCTAAAGTCACCCAGGTGAAACAAACGTCTGGATCAACATCCATGTCCAGCCTGCTCTATTCACAGAAACTGGCCCCTTATGTATTTGTACTTCCATTTATCATTTCGTTCTCTGTATTTTTTGCTTACCCCGTAATATCAGCATTTATTATGAGCTTTCAGGAAATTGTACCAGGTTCAACTAAATTTATCGGCATTGAGAATTATAAGGAACTTTGGAACCCTACCTTTCTTAAGGCAATTAAGAACAGCGCGATTTATACGGCGCTATCATTACTCTTATTGATACCCATTCCGCTGGTGTTGGCGGTATTCCTAAATTCTAAAGTAATGATGTTCAAAAACTTTTTCCGTTCCACCTTATTCATCCCAGCTTTAACTTCAGTAGTAGTGGCGGGAACAATATTCCGGCTTGCATTCGGCGAACTGGAAGGCTCACTCATGAATACGTTAATCACTAGCTTTGGTTTAGACAAGCAACGTTGGTTGGGTGAAAGATGGCTCGGGATGATGACCTTACTCATTCTGGCATGTTGGCGATGGATGGGTATTAATATGCTTTACTTCATGGCTGGTCTACAGAATATATCTAAAGAGGTATACGAGTCAGCAGAAATAGATGGAGCAAACATATGGAATAAATTCGCTAACATTACCGTTCCTTTGTTGAAACCAATCACAGTATACGTTTTCACCATCAGTATTTATGGCGGTTTTGCGATGTTTACAGAAAGCTACATGCTGTGGAACGGCAATCGCTCACCTAAAGATATCGGGCTTACGATAGTAGGTTACCTGTACCGTAGTGGGTGGGAACAGAATAATCTGGGTATCGGTGCAGCTGTCGGAATCGTATTGCTAGCCATTACCATGATCATTACATTCGTTCAATTAAATCTGTTCGGATTATTTAAAAAGGAGGAGTAGCCGATGAAATATGCTGAGAAATCCAAATGGTCGCTAAATCGGGTGCTACTATTACTTCTTTTTATAGCACTTGCCATCTTTGCACTTTTCCCGATTGTTACATTGGCAATCGCATCTTTCAAACCAGCTCAGGAATTACTTAGAAATGGTCTGAATTTGAGGTTGGATAGAGATCTACTGACGTTCAGCAATTACACTAATTTATTTTCTCCGAAAGAGCACTATGTAACCTGGTATAAAAATAGTATTCTTATCACTTTTACTTTTACGTTATTATGTCTGCTACTGTCTTCTATGGTTGGATATGCCTTTGCTGTATATAAGTTTAGAATGCGTAATTCCCTATTTGCACTTGTGATTATTATTATGGCCATACCGATTGAGATTATTATGCTACCTATGTATAAGCTTTCGATTTCTCTACACCTCATCAACAACATGTGGGGGGTTATCCTACCGTTTGTTGTGGCGCCGTTACCGATCTTTTTCTTCAGACAGTATGCAGGAGGGCTACCCAAGGATTTCCTTGATGCAGCGCGTGTTGATGGTTGTACAGAGTATGGAATTTTCTTCAAAATTATGATGCCGCTTATGGCCCCAGCCTTCTCATCCATGGCTATATTACAAGCACTGGCAAGCTGGAATAACTTCTTGTGGCCGCTCATTGTACTTAATAGTACCAACAAACTTACGATTCCGATCGGTTTGTCTACATTACTTACGCCTTACGGCAACAACTATAAGATCCTGATCGCCGGTTCTGTATTTGCTATTATTCCGGTATTAATCGTATTCGTTTTCTTCCAAAAATACTTCATTGAGGGCATGACAGCCGGTGGAGTAAAAGGTTAATATCACCATCACCATAGAATCCATAATGGATAGAATAAAGGAGAGAAACCCTCATGTTTCCGAAAGAGAAGATAAATAATCCGGTTCTTCCACAACGTGCAGACCCTTGGGTATATAAACATACGGACGGATATTATTACTTTTCCGCTTCTGTACCAGAATATGATCGAATAGAAATTAGAAGATCTCGGGTCTTGAATGAATTGGGCAAGGCAGAACCGCTCACCATTTGGAGAAAACATGAAAGTGGACTCATGAGCGCCAATATTTGGGCACCAGAGATTCATTACAGCGCTGGCAAATGGTATCTCTATTATGCTGCAGCGCATACTTCAGACACAATAGAGGGTATATTTGACCATCGTATGTTCGTACTGGAGAACGAAGCGGACAATCCCCTTGAAGGTGCATGGATAGAAAAGGGCCAGATTCATACGGATTGGGAGTCTTTTTCGCTGGATGCCACAAGGTTTGATCATAAAGGGATATCCTACTTAGTATGGGCGCAAAAAGACCCAGAAATTGAAGGGAACTCGAATCTCTATATTGCTGAATTGGATAACCCTTGGAGTATCAAAGGGCCTCAAATCATGATTTCACAACCTGAGCTTGATTGGGAGATGATCGGATTCAAAGTTAACGAAGGAGCAGCGGTAGTGAAGCATGACGGAACTATATATATAAGTTACTCGGCAAGTGCTACAGATCATAACTACTGCATGGGACTATTGCATGCTTCAGTAGACAGTGACTTGCTAAATCCAGTCTCCTGGACTAAATCCAGTGTGCCGGTATTTCAGAGTAACGCGACAACAGAACAATATGGTCCAGGACATAATAGCTTTACGCGATCGTCTGATGACACGGAGGACATCATTGTATATCATGCCAGAAATTATACAGAAATTGACGGTGATCCCCTATATGATCCGAATCGGCATACGAGGGCCCAAGTTTTCACTTGGAATTTGAACGGAACGCCAAATTTTGGATTTCCGGTGCCAGATGACCAAGGGTAGTTTTTATTAATCCTATATACGAGAAGCCAAAGCAGAGGACTGCTTTGGCTTATTTTTTACACAAAAAGCAACGAGTTATTGGAGAGCTTACGATGCTAGATGGCTGTGCATTGAGTGAAGAATAGGGTGAAGAACCCCTTAGGTCTAAACCAACAATGACATTGTGGAGGAATAGAGAGGAAATTACTAGAATAAGGTATAGATAGAGACCCCACAGGACTATGAAACACAATGATCATATCGGCTTTTAATAGCTCATATATTCCTCTTTACATAAACCATATCTCACTGGCATACTGAGGTAATGTATTCCAAAAAAATTATTTTGAAGGGGAGTAAATAATGAAACGAATGAAAGTGTTGTTGGCATCATGTTTAGTGTCTATGCTTCTTATATTAGCGGGTTGTCAATCTGTTGGAGGGTTGGATATTAGTAAGTCTCTTTCTGATAACCTTACGGTCAAGTCCTCAGAATCGAAACAAACGCTGTCACTTGAAATTGTTCCTTCAGGTACAGAAATGAATGAAGAAGAACAAGAAATGATTGAACTTATAAACTCATTTTCATTAACCATTGACCATGCTAAGGTACAAGATGTATCAACGAGTTCCGTTGAAGGAACATTAAGTTTAGCTAGTAAAAAGCTACCGTTCCATCTATCTGTAGATAAGAATAATCTTGTTTTATGGGTACAAGGAGCTAAACAACCTATCTCTGTATCTCTCGACTCCATGTATGCAGATTCTGGTATAGATATTGCTGATCTGCAAACATCAGAACAAGCACTTGAATTAATGTCCAATCTAGGTAAATTCTTATTTAAGAACGCATCTAATCCAGAATCTGTATCTGTATCTTCCGTAACAGAGAGTGTGTACGGTGAAGCGATGAGTCTTCAGAAGCTTCATATAGATGTTCGTGGAGATGAATTGGTGGGTCTGGCTAAATCCTTCCTAACGAGTGTGTCCAAGGATAAGGAAGGGGTCAAAGAATTAATAGGTACGTTATATGATGTGTACTATCCTATATTCAAATCGGAATTAGGCGTATCAAGTAGCGAGGAATATTTAGATGAGGTAGAACTTCCTTTAGGCTTAGGCACATTGAATAACTTACTCGATGACAAAGAAGCTACCGTGATCTACTTGACGAATCAATTACAGAAGTCATTGAATGAGTTGCTTGTAGATTATGATAAGAACGTTAATGAAATGTTTACTGAAACGCCTGAAATGAAAGAATTGTTCGGTAAAGACACAGTGTTAGCTATGGATTTCATGTTTGATAAGAGTTTAAATGTACGTAAGCAAAAGATTGATCTTACCGTTCAGATTCCAACAACATTAGAATTACCAATTAAGCAAATCAAGGTTCATTCAACAAGTGAGATCTGGAACGTTAACAAGGCGGTTATCGCAAATAAAATTGATATATCTAAAGGCTCCCTTGTAGTAGATGTGCTTAATGCGAATCTAGCTACACCAGGAAAGTTCTTGCGTAATTTCGATAATCAATCTGATGCCTATCATTTCATTAAAGAGGATATGAATATTAGTCAGAAATATTTCTACATGAATACCTTAGTAGATGAGGAATATGATTGGTACTATGATTATGCTCTTCCTATCGATGTGAACCAAACGAAGATGGTACCCATTCGGTATTTTGCTGAAGAGCTTGATGCAGAGATCAAATGGGACAGTGTATTGAAACAAATTACTGTTATTGATGATATTACAGGTTCGACAATTGTTCTTAAGAATGGGTCTAATCAAGCACTTGTAGATGGTGAAAAGGTAAAACTTTCAGAGCCGCTCATGAAAGTTGAAGGAACTTATTATGTACCCCTTCATTTTATAGCTGGTGCGTTAGGTTCTACCGTAGAGTGGGATAACGATAGTAAAGCTATCTTAATAGAGCGTCCTTAGTTCAGTCTAAAATAGCTATGGGTAGAACAAAATGGTTGAGTAGGGGGTTTCCTACTCACCCATTTTTTCATTCAACATTTATTGATCACGCTATTTTCTCTAACCTATAGATAAGACTTTTCTTTTGAATTATTTTTTTGAGAATGTTGCTTCCACGAACCAGGTAATACGAAGAATAACAAGTGCAGTATTGTGAAGAAAAGAAGTGCAATACCTTGTTCGGATAATAAATAATAGGGATGTGGACCTAACCAATCAATGATAGATGGCGTAAGTGGTTTATGCATCAAGAACATGTAGTTAGAACCTATCATATAATTGATGATTCCGACGACAACGGCAAGGACATTTAAGAAAATCAAGGCGACTCCGATCGATTTCCAGGTTGGTCTGTAATCTTCAACCCATGTCATATATAATGCCGAAAGAATAATAGCGAAATGAGCAATGAAGAATTGTAGAAATCGGAAATGTGGATATGTATAGTCTAAGCTTGGTGTGAGTACAGCTTGAAGTGCCCCTGTCATTCCTGCGAAAAAAACAATCGAATACAATAAACGGCTTCTAGTTAGAAGCATAATAATGGCTAATAACAAAGTTACACTACATAATTCAAGGGGCAATGATGTTCGGGTACGCCATATTCCTTGTGAGACATACCAAATATTGAGCGTGACTTCTGATAATATCAACATTCCAACAATCACATAACGAATCGTTCTTTTAGCTGAAGCCTTTCTTTTAATAGCGGATCTCAGTGTGAACATTAATAAGCATAGGATAATTAGAATGACAATTTGAATGAGATGGGCTGTGGAGTAGGCGTGGAAAGCATTTGCGCTTTGATAGTCAAAAAAAGAATCTGGCATTGAAATTCTCCTTTCATGAATCGTATTGGAGATAGGGAATTAAGGGTATTACTATTATATTACCAAAATTATGGATGATTCAGTGAGGGTTTAGTAAAAGACATCTTTTCTGTAGGAAATCTTAGATATGATATGTGATCGATCTGTTTATTAGATCATAACTATATGAAATGGTTATTTCAGCTATTGTCTACAAAGGACTATAATAGAAGAGATCAAAGAATGAGATTTTAGAAAGTTATTCCAAAAGTAACTATTATAGCTCAAGACGGAGGTATATCCGACAATGATAACGAATAAGCAACAGACTAGCGATCCGTGGCAAACTTATTACGGCCCCAATCTTGGTTATGTACATGAACAGTATGATCGGTATCTAAACAATCCAACTTCTGTGGATGAAACATTCCAACATTTATTTGGTTTGTGGGGAGCACCAACTTCAATAACTGATGAAGATTCGGCTCCGAAAGCACCAAGTGATCGTATTTCATGGGACAGAAATTTGTTGAAAAAAGGTGTGGACGCTGGGAAGCTTGTATGGAATATTCGTGCCTATGGTCATTTACAGGCAGACATAGATCCACTTGGACTTCGTCCTGCATCTGACACAAGGCTGCTACAACCAGAACGATATCATTTGTCGCAAGAAGATTTAAAAGCGTTTCCATCTTCCTTGATTTGGCATAATGCGCCTGAGGATGTCACTACAGGATGGGACGCTATTGTGCGACTTCATGAATTATATACAGGTACTATAGCTTATGAATTTAGTCATGTACACGAGGAGGAAGAACGGAACTGGTTAAACACTCAAGCCGAATCTCCTTCACCTGGGCTGACTTTAGAGGAACGTACAACACTACTAGAACGATTACATCAAGTAGAGCAATTTGAAGAGTTTCTTCATCGAACATTCGTAGGACAGAAACGTTTCTCTATTGAAGGGAATGATGTCCTTGTTCCAATGCTTGATGAAATGTTACGCCAAATGATAGGTAGTGGTGCGAAGCATATTTTGATGGGAATGGCACATCGGGGAAGATTGAACGTATTGGCGCATGTACTTGGTAAGCCATATCAGAATATTTTCTCAGAGTTCCATAATTCACCGAACAAAAAGTTGATACCTTCAGAGGGATCCACAGGTATCAACTATGGTTGGACCGGTGATGTTAAATATCACTTAGGAGCGAACCGTCTATTAAAAGATGGCAATGAGCTTGAAGCGAGAATTACATTAGCGAACAACCCGAGTCACCTCGAGTTCGTTAATCCGGTTGTAGAAGGGTATGCCCGTGCAGCTCAGGAAGATCGGGGACAACCTGGATATCCTAAACAAGATGTGAACAAGGCGGCAACGGTTCTCATTCACGGTGATGCTGCTTTTCCAGGAGAAGGAATTGTTGCGGAAACATTGAACTTCACCAAATTACCAGGATACCAGAACGGTGGAACCATTCATATTATTGTGAACAATAATCTAGGTTTCACGACAGAGAGTAAAGACTCTCGTTCCACTCATTACGCTAGTGATTTAGCAAAAGGATATGAAATTCCGATCGTTCACGTAAACGCGGATGATCCTGAAGCATGTATTGCTGCTATGCGTATGGCGAGTGAATATCGTAATCGCTTTAAGAAAGACTTCTTGATTGATCTTGTGGGGTATCGTCGCTATGGACATAATGAAACGGATGATCCAGATACGACTCAACCATTGATATATCAAAAAGTTAGAAATCACGAACGCGTAAGTAATATATATGCTACGAAGTTATCCAACGAAGGACGGATTACGGAAGAGCAGTCTGAGCAACTCAAGCAAGGTGTCATTAATCGCATGAAGGATGCTTATGATCTAATGAAACGAAATGATGTACAGAATGCGGCTCAGCAGAGTATTGCTGTTCTTGTACCTGAATTGCCACAACCTGTATCTACCGCAGTATCATTGGATAAACTTCAACAGATTAATAAAGATCTTCTGAAACGTCCTAAAGGATTTACAGTTTATCCGAAGTTACAACGTATTCTAGAACGCCGTAACAGTTCCTTGAATGAGGGTGAGAAGGTAGATTGGGGACTTGCTGAGACATTGGCTTTCGCAACGATTCTTTCGGATGGCAAACCTATTCGTATCAGTGGGCAAGACGCGGAACGTGCGACATTTGCACATCGGAATCTAGTGTTGCATGATCCGCAGTCTGGTGCGACGTATTGTCCGTTACATGAATTGCCGCAAGCGAAGGCATCCTTTGCTATCCATAATAGCCCGTTATCTGAAGCATCTGTACTTGGTTTTGAGTATGGATACAACGTATTCTCACCAGAAACGATGGTCATCTGGGAAGCGCAATATGGTGACTTCTCAAACTGTGCCCAAGTGATAATGGATCAGTTCATTTCAGCGGGACGTTCCAAATGGACACAGAATTCAAGTCTGATTATGCTACTACCTCATGGATATGAGGGCCAAGGACCTGAACACTCCAGTGCGCGGCTCGAACGTTTTCTCCAATTATCAGGAGACGATAACATGACTGTAGCGAACCTAACTAGCGCTGCACAGTATTTCCATTTGTTGCGTCGTCAGGCAGCTCTTACTGAGACGGAAGAGGCAAGACCGCTTATCATCATGTCTCCGAAAAGCTTGATTCGTAATCCTAGAGTAGGTTCTTCCAGTTCCGAGTTCAGTGAAGGATCGTTCAAACGGGTATTGGAACAACTTGGTCTAGGAGGAAAACCTGAAAGCGTAGAACGTTTACTTCTGTGCTCCGGTAAAATTGCCGTAGAACTGGAAGAGGCTCTAGATAATGAAGAAGTTAAACGTCCGGACTGGGTGCATATTGCACGTGTAGAACAACTTTATCCGTTCCCTGAGAGCGAATTGAAGGAAATACTGGGTCGATTAACGAATCTTAAAGAGATCGTGTGGGTTCAAGAAGAACCTCAAAATATGGGGGCGTGGCGTTATATTGAACCACGTATTCGTGCGATATCTCCTGCCGGAGTAACCGTATCTTACAATGGTCGTCCTGAGCGCTCAAGTACGGCTAGTGGTTATCAGAAGGTTCATATTTTTGAACAACAACAGATTATTTCATTGGCACTTCGCTTGCAACAGGAAACGATTCAGACGAAATAATACTAATATGTCCATGAGGAGGTAGAAGACTTGAATAATATAACTGTACCCGCAATGGGAGAATCCATTACAGAAGGAACGATATACAAATGGCATGTGAAAGAAGGGGACTCCGTTAACCTTGGGGATGTACTTCTTGAACTTGAGACAGATAAAGTAAATTTAGAGATCAGTGCTGAGCAAGATGGGGTATTAGAGAAAATTCTCAGACAAGAAGGCGATACCGTTCAGATTGGTGAAGTTATTGGTCGAATCCAATCAGGTGGGGAAGCAGCGAGTCTTGGAGAATCATCTCCTAAAGAGCCTGCTCAGATTGAAAATAAGAAACAGCAAGCGTCGGAGCAGAAAGCTGCTGCAGTCGCTACAATGACACGAGCTGCTGAACCCTCAGCAGCTGCTGATAGTGCATCTTTCTTAGCAGCTTCACCTTCTGCCCGGAAATTAGCACGTGAACGTGGAATTGATCTAGAACAGGTGCAAGATCGCGATACGAAGGGTCGTATCTATCAAGAAAATGTTCGTAATCACTCCGAATCTCCTAGTGACAAGGTGAACTCTTCTTCAAATGGACAAGATAAGGCTAATAAGCTAAGTCCTCCAGCAGTGGTTGCAGCGAAGCCGGAGTTGGTTGAGAACTCCAAACCAACAGTACGCGAACGTATGTCACGTCGTCGTGCAACGATTGCTAAACGATTAGTGGAAGCACAAAGAACAGCGGCTATGCTTACGACATTTAATGAAGTTGATATGACTGCAATCCTAGATATTCGTAAGAGACGTAAACAAGCTTTCCAAGAGAAACATGATGTGGGTCTTGGGTTCATGTCGTTCTTTACTAAGGCTGTTGTAGGTGCTTTGAAGAAGTTCCCTCTTCTTAATGCCGAAATTGATGGAGAAGATATTGTTATTAAGAAATACTACGATATCGGAATTGCTGTCTCAGCCAAGGAGGGATTGGTAGTACCTGTTGTACGTGATGCTGAACGGTTAGGATTTGCGGAAATAGAGAGAACAATCGGTGAGTTAGCAGGAAAAGCGCGTACGAATACACTGAACATCTCGGAATTGCAAGGAGGTACCTTTACCATTACTAACGGCGGGGTATTTGGATCCTTGTTATCCACACCGATTCTTAATACGCCTCAGGTAGGTATTCTAGGAATGCATAAGATTCAACTGCGTCCGATTGCTATTGATCAGGAGAGAATGGAAAATCGTCCGATGATGTATATTGCACTTTCCTATGATCATCGTATCGTAGATGGTAGTGAAGCTGTACGTTTCTTAGTTGCAGTGAAGGAAATGCTAGAGGATCCTGAATCATTATTACTTGAAGGATAACAGCAATTATATTGATAATAACAAGCAGACCACACGTGGTCTGCTTGTTTTATAAAGTGAACTACTTATGTTACCATGAGAAAGTAACCTATATGGATGAATGAAGGATTAAAGGGAGTGACATAAATGAGTAATACACCGGTAAATGAATTGGATGTTGAAGAAGTTCAGGAAATGATAGCTAAAGGTGAGAAGATTGATATTATTGATGTTCGTGAAGACGATGAGTGGGAGTCAGGCCATATCTCCCAAGCGAAGCATATTCCACTTGGGACGTTAACAGCACGCCATCAAGAACTTGATGCCAATCAGGTAACGATCATGGTATGTCGTAGTGGTGGTCGTAGTGCCAGAGCTTGTGAGTACCTTACTGAACAAGGTTATAAAGTGATAAATATGTCGGGCGGTATGTTAGCATGGGAAGGCCCAGTCGTATTCGGTAAGTAAGTATACTTAGTATAGAATACCAGAAGGGGCTACCGAATATTCGGTAGCCCCTTCTGGTGTGAAATTTTTTAGATGACATATTTAGAAGTGCGATAGTATCTATAGATGTTGTATGGGATTAGACTCATAGTCATTAGGTTTAGAGGATGAATTGGAATCGTTCATTCTTGTAAGTTTACGAATGATTTCTTTCTGCCATTTAAGATCGTCTACTTTTTTAGCCAAATTCAGAAGGTCTAAATAGTCATCAATGTGCAAAGCGGCATGTTGTGCCGTTACTGTCTTCATCTGTTCGACTCCTTTTCGTCAAAGTGGATTCGAACAATATTGTACCATATCTATCTTCTAATTGATAATGTTTCTCAAATGAAATCAAATTAATAGATATCTAACGAAGTAGTCTGCTTCAAGTCTTTTATTTATATTAGATATTTATTGAACGAATCTTATGATGAATATTAACCCTCTGGATTTTCAAATCCCACATTTTTTCCGTCAAACGTAATAGCTCACTGTCATCTTGGGACTGTTCAATTTCATCAAATATTTCAAGAAGTTTATCGTTAATCGCATCAAATTCTTGCCACAACACAGCTCTTTTTTCATCTAGCATGAGAGACTGAATCATTTCTTCAGAAGTGAATGTCAGCTTCGCAATAATTTCTTCTTGCCACGCGAGATCTCCTAACTGCTTAGCATAATTGAGAAGATCTAAATAATCATCTGTCCATAATGAGGCATATACAATGGGGTTTATATTCATGATTAATTGTCTCCTTTGTTTGAGTTTATACCAAGTATTATACTGGGTATAATCAGAAAAGCAAGGCGTTGGCATGTTTTTGTATGCTTTTTTTTGAAATTACGTTGTGTACTTATATTTGCGAAGATTTATATAAAAAAAGAACCTCGCCTATACTTATCCAAGTAGGATGAATATAGATCAGGTTCTTTATTGACCTCTAAGGTTGCGCATAAGTTATTTCTTTATTGAATGGGAGCATCTTTGAAAGGATTTAGGAATGTCTTTGGAATTTCTGTTTTAAAAGTCATGACTTCACCTGTTGTTGGGTGTTCAAAAGCCAATATTTGTGCGTGAAGGCCAAGTCTACCTAAACTCCTTGTCTTCGCACCATATTTTTTATCACTTGCAATTGGATGACCAATGTCCTCCATGTGCACTCGAATTTGGTTCTTCCGTCCTGTTTCGAGATTAACTGCGAGCAGAGAGAAATAACTATTGGTTTGTAATGTTTTATAATGTGTTATCGCGAGTTGTGCGTTAGTGGGATGCGGGCTGGAAAACATCTTTAACGTACTACTTTCCTTGAGCCACGATTTAATCGTGCCCTCAGGTTTCTTAACTTTGCCTTCAACCAATGCAATATAAGTACGCTCTTTGACCATATCCTGCCATGAGTCCTGAAGCTTCTGCTTTACTTCTTCTTTCTTGGCGAACATCATTACACCCGACGTATCGCGGTCAAGACGATGTACTACAAATATGCGACTGCTTTGATTTTTTTCTCGGACATGTGCTGTCAGTTGACGATAAGCTGTGAGCTCATCTTCCTGAGAAGCGGCGACGGACAGTAGACCAGCTTCTTTATATACAACGATAATATCATCATCTTCATGCAGAATGCGGAGTCCAACCAGTGGGACTTCTTCTATAATCTTATCTTTAGAGACAGTTACTGTATTTCCGGACTCTAGTGGGAAATTATAGGCAGTAACAGCTTTACCATTCACATAAATTTGTCCGCGAGCTAACATGGATTTAACCGAGTTGCGTCCGATATTTGATAGCGTGCTCAATAAAAATGCCAATAGTTCAGCATTTTCCTTCACCGTATATTGTTTGTTATTGGATGTGTTATTACGCTGTGTTGGGTTTGGTTTATTTTTGCTTTTATTAAAAGATTGTTGTTGGCCTTGGCCAGAACGCTGTTTATTCTTCATATCATAATTCTCCATCCTCATGTGGTTTCCTGTCCAATAATACCATGAGTGATGGTGCAATGCTACGATATAGAAAGTCGAGTGATCCTACTTGGGTTGCTCATTCGATCAAAGCCCAGTAAACTTATATTATAAGAAGATTTGTTATTGGTGTATTAAGTGTATTAAGGAGTATAAATGATGATAATGGAATCTATGACCTTGGATCGTGCACAGACGTATCTTCAGAAATATTATGGCTATCCGGATTTCCGTGAAGGTCAAAGAAATATTGTATCAAGCTTATTAGATAGCAGAGATACTTTAGGGATTATGCCGACGGGTGGAGGAAAGTCCATCTGTTATCAAATTCCTGCATTGATGCTTCCTGGACTTACACTCGTCGTATCACCATTGATTTCATTAATGAAGGATCAAGTAGATGCGCTTACTACCGCAGGAATATCTGCAGCTTTCATTAACAGCACGCTTAGTGGAAAAGAAGTTAATGACCGAATCCGAGCAGCATCACAAGGCGATCTGAAGTTGCTGTATGTGGCACCAGAACGGCTGGAACTGGATTGGTTCCGCGAACAAATGTCTTATCTCCCGATTTCTTGTATTGCCGTAGATGAAGCACACTGTGTATCTCAATGGGGACATGATTTCCGGACAAGTTACCTATCAGTTGCTCCATTTGTCGAAGGGCTTTCGCAACGGCCAATTGTAGCTGCATTCACCGCAACGGCTACGCCAGAAGTCATGGACGATATTGTGAAATTATTACGTCTTCGAGAGCCACAGGTATTTGTTACAGGTCTCGGACGTGATAATCTGGCAATGTCCGTACTACGGGGTGAGAACAAGCGCGAGTTCGTTATGACATATACAGCAGAGCATGCTCATGAAACAGGAATCATCTACGCTGCAACACGCAAAGATGTGGATTTACTATACGAGCGTCTTCAGAGTGCTGGCATTTCTGCAGGTCGGTATCATGCAGGGATGAGTGATATTGAGCGAGCAGCGAGTCAGGAAGGCTTCCTGTATGATGATATACGGGTGATCGTAGCCACCAATGCTTTTGGAATGGGTATTGATAAATCTAACGTACGTTATGTTATCCACTACAGTATGCCGAAGAATATGGAAGCCTACGTACAGGAGGCAGGTCGCGCTGGTCGTGATGGTGAACCTAGTCAATGTATCCTACTGTTCAGCGGGCAGGATATCATGACTCAAAAGTTCCTAATTGAGCAGAATCAATTAGATGATGAACGTAAACATAACGATTATCGAAAGCTGCAACAAATGTTAGATTATTGCTATACCAATCGCTGTTTACGTAACGCTATGTTAGATTATTTTGGGGAAGTTCATGAAGGCAATCCTTGTGGAACATGTAGTTCTTGTACGGATGACAGGGAACTTATCGATATGACCATTGATGCTCAGAAGATATTCTCATGCATTCATCGTATGCGTGAACGATATGGTGTATCGATGGTTGCTTCGGTGCTCAAAGGATCTCGGAACAAGAAAGTACTACAGTATGGATTCGAAAGTCTATCCACGTATGGCGCGATGTCCAATCGGACGGAAAAGGAAATCTCAGAAGTGATTAACGTAATGGCGTCAGACGGGTATTTATCTCTCTCTGAAGGACAATATCCGGTATTAAAACTTCAACCATTAGCTGCTGATGTACTTAAAGGACAACGACAGGTCATGCAACGAGTTGCTCGTCGAACACGGACGAGTGGAGCAGTTGGAGGCAGTTATAGTAAGACTAGAGGTCGAGATATTTCACCGTCTGCAGTTAATGAGACGATATTTGAACAATTACGCCTCGTTCGACGTGAGCTTGCGGGTAAGGAACATGTACCGTCCTATATCATTTTTAACGATGCGACATTGCGTGAAATGAGTGTGGTATGTCCACAGACAGAGTCACAAATTCTGCAGATCAAAGGTGTTGGAGAAGTGAAATTCCGCAAATACGGGAAGCCATTCTTGGACTTCTTCCAAAACCAGAATCATGACGGATACACAGATGATTATGAATAAAAGAAAGTTGTGTGAATGATGAAAGTCGTTTTATCTACATTAAATGCTAAATATATTCATACGTCATTAGCGATTCGGTTATTAAAAGCATATAGCGAGAAAGAGTTCGACATTGAACTTGCTGAATATACGATCAAAGACCCGGTGATGAATATTGTATCCGATCTTTATCAAAGGAAGCCGGATGTCATTGGGTTTTCTTGTTACATTTGGAATATTGAAGAGACGATCAAGGTTGTTGATATTGTTAAACAAGTGATGCCTGAGGTAACGATTGTACTCGGTGGACCCGAAGTGTCTTATGATACACAACATTGGATGGAGCGTATTAAGAATGTCGATCACATCGTGATGGGTGACGGAGAAGAGACATTACATCACCTGTTGAAGACGATTGAAGGTGATCGAAAATTCCATTTTGTATATGGTACAACATACCGTAAAGGCGACGAGATTGTGATCAATCCTGGACGTCCCAAAATTGATTTAAATACGCTACCGTCACCTTACCGTTTCCCCGAGGATATCCCGGATTTGGGCAAACGTATTGTTTATTTTGAGACGAGTAGGGGTTGCCCATTTAACTGCCAATTCTGCCTATCCAGTATTGAAGTGGGTGTGCGTTATTACGATATAGAACGTGTGAAATCGGACATTACGTATTTGATCGATCACGGGGCTAAGATTATCAAATTTCTTGATCGAACATTTAACATTAATCGTAACTATGCGATGGAAATGTTTGAATTTATTATCGAAAATAACCGTGGGTGCGTATTCCAATTCGAGATTACTGCCGATATCATGCGTCCTGAGGTACTAGAATATTTAGCGGCGAATGCCCCTCCAGGTATATTCCGATTCGAAATTGGCGTACAATCTACGAACGACGTCACGAACGAACTTGTTAAACGTCGTCAGAATTTCACGAAGTTATCTCGTACGGTCAACACAATCAAAGCCTCCGGAAACATCGACCAACATCTCGATCTAATTGCTGGATTACCAGATGAAGACTATGATACGTTTCGGACGACGTTTAATGATGTATTTGCAATGGAACCCGAAGAATTACAATTAGGTTTCCTCAAGATGTTGCGAGGTACGGGGCTTCGAATTGATGCGGAGAAGTATGAATATAAGTATATGGAATACGCACCGTATGAAATATTAAGTAGTAATAAGCTTTCGTTCGCAGATATTATCCACTTGAAACGCCTTGAAGACGTACTTGAGAAGTTCTGGAATGCGCATCGTATGGACCACACATTGAAGTATCTTATGAAGAATGAATTTGACTCTCCATTTGATTTCTTCCAGGACTTTGGAGATTACTGGGAAGGTCAGGGTTGGCAGAAGATAGGACATCAATTGGAAGATCTTTTCCTTCGTCTTCAAAAGTTCCTCGAATTCCGAGGTGTTCAACGGATGGACATAATACTTGGTTTAATGAAACTGGATTATTTCCAGAATCACAAATATAAACCACGAACCATATGGTGGGATGAACGACTAACTAAAGATAAATGGTCGGTATATATGAAGTCGCTTGCAGCACATCCAGAGCAAGTATCTGCAGAGTTTACAGCACTTCAATTGGATGAGCGTGGATTACAGAAACATGCGGTGATGGATGTACTCCCATTCGATCTGGATGCATTATTGAACGAAGAAAGCAAGGCATCAGATCGAACAGATCAACAGACCTTGTTGATTGTATTGTATCAGCAAGATGAAACGGAGCGTCCTCGTTGGTTTACGTGGAAGTTAGAACCTGCGGCATTGCTGTAATTTATAAGAACAATCAAAAGGCTATCTGGTCCGCAATGGACTAGATAGCCTTTTAGTTTGTTATCATTTATTGTGTCGTGCTAACCAGTCGAGCAGATCAGCAGTTACTTCATCACGATTAATCTCGTTCAGCATCTCATGTCTTCCACCAGGATAGAGTCGGCACTCTACATCGCTTATTCCTAATTTCAGGTATATTTGATGAAGACGAGTCACGCCCTTTCCATAAGATCCAACGGGATCCGCATCGCCGGCAAATATATAGATAGGTTTATTTTTATGGATTGTACGATAACTACTTGGTTTCTGAATGTCCCGTAATAATCCGAAGAAATCACGAAAGAATCCAGCTGTACAAACCTCACCACAATAGGGATCTTGTATATATTTGTCCACTTCATCTTCATCCCTAGATAACCAGTCAAATGTGTTACGTGTAGGTGATATTTTGTGATTATATCGTCCAAATACCAGCGCGTTCAGCATAAGACTATGATGGGGGGCGCCTTGGAGTTTTATTTGCATCAGCGCTATGCTCCTGGCTAAGCCAAGGTTAGACTGGGGACCATTTGTCCCAGATAGGATAAACCCTGAATATTGTTCACCATGATGCTCCATGATTTGTTGTGTTAGAAATGACCCCATACTATGACCGAATAAATAATGAGGTATATCTCCATACTTACTTTTTAGAAAATCACCTAGTTCTAGAATGTCATTGACCATGCCGTTAAAACAATCCTCACCGCAGTCTCCAAGCGATTCAATACTTTTGGCGGTCTTGCCATGTCCACGCTGATCATGAGCATAAACAACATACCCCAATTCGCAAAGAGGTGAGGCTACCCTTGAATACCGGTCTGCAGTCTCAGCCATACCATGAACAATTTGAACGACACCCTTTAATGGGATCGCGTCCTCGGGAAGCCACTCGTAAACGTGAAGAGACATCCCTTGCTGATTAATTAATGAAAACGAACGCTTTTCCAAAAAAACGTCCCCCCCTTACAATGACAATCAAATCAATGCTGATTAATTCATATGATATTAAGGAAGATAAGTACGTAGAACAGTAGCATTACCTTCAAGTTCATAATGTAGTAAATTGGCTGGCAATAGAATACATTGACCTGCTGTAATATCTAATGATCCGTCGTCCCATTTCAATACGCCTTGTCCTTCACAGATGACAAGAATCGCGAAGCTATTAGGTGTAGTTGTGAGTGTCCAGTTCCCAGAAACAATACCTTTCTCAACGATAAAGTACGGAGAGCTTGCTAGGGTCAGCCATTCTCCCGGTACTACAGCATCTGTCTTCATGGTTGTGGCACCAGAGCCTTCATAAGCAATAACGTTCAATGAATCTTCAATATGTAAATCTCGCGGTTGACCATCTAATCCTGGACGGTTGTAGTCGTACAGACGGTAAGTCGTGTCCGAGTTCTGTTGAATCTCTGCAACAACTACGCCTGCACAAAGTGCATGAACCGTACCTGAAGGGATATAGAACGTATCACCTGCTTCTACAGGTACTTCTCTCAAACTGTCGGTAACTGTTCCATTTGCTAAGGCTAGTTGTAGACTTTCTCTAGTAACACCTTCGTTTAATCCATAGATAATTTTGGAACCTGGTTTCGCATCAAGTACGTACCACATTTCAGTTTTACCCAATTCGCCTTTTGGTAATCCAACGTAATCATCTTTAGGGTGAACTTGTATAGATAAGTCATCATTACAGTCGAGTAGCTTAATAAGAAGAGGGAAACGTCCATTGACTTCTGAGAATCCCTTGCTTCCGAACCATTCCTTACCTAATTGCTCACGAATTTGATCTAATCCAAGTCCTGCAAGTTCACCATTCATGACGTTAGTTGTTCCATTCGGGTGATCGGCAATCATCCAACCTTCTCCGATATGGCCTTCAGGTAAGTTGAGTCCGAATTGTTCTAGAGCTCTACCTCCCCATACACGTTCTTTGAATTCAGGTTGAAATTGTAATGGATAAGGCTTAATCATAATTAGTCATCCTCTCATGTTAGCTAGTCGTTTATTTCTTTTCTAGTGCTATTGTAAAAGGTGCATCAGTGCGTTGTAGCTGTTGATAAATAATGGATTGCGCAACGGATTGCGGAATAGCACAAGCCCATTGTCTAACAACTACTGACTCTGTATCTCCTCCTGGATGACCTGGATACAATACAATGGTTAATACGCCTCCGGGTCGAAGGAGCTCAAGACTAGCCTGAAGTGCACCTATGGTGCTGTCTGTTAATGTTATGATTTCTTTATTGGAAGCGCTTGTTGGTAAGTATCCAAGGTTGAACATGATGGCAGTTAGCTTGCCGTGATGGCTTTGTGGAATACTCTTCAACATATCAGCATGGCTCTGAAGCAGTAAGGTTACAGGCGATATGGAAGACTCTATATGTTGATCAAGTCTTTGCTGGGTGAGGATAAGAGCCTCCTCTTGAATATCGAATCCGTAGACATGTCCTTTTGGTCCAACAATTTTTGCTAAGAATAGGGTATCAGTGCCTGTTCCCATGGTCGCATCAATAGCGATGCTTCCAGGTCGCAGTCGCTCAGCAACTAGCTTATGGGCAAAGCTGATAACGGAGAGAAATCCCATTTCAATTATCCCTCCAATATTTACCTTGCCAAGTGTCACGCGCTTTAAGCTCAGCATCGAAACCGTTGAGAACTTCCCATTTATTAAGGCTCCACATAGGTCCGATTAGCAGATCTCTTGGGGCGTCACCTGTAAGTCGATGAACGATCATTTCGGGTGGCAACATCTCAAGCGTATCAACGATGAGTTTGATATATTCATCTTTTTCTAAGAATCGTAGTAAACCTGCTTCATATTGCTTCACCATGGGTGTTTTGCGCATGAGATGAAGTAAATGAATTTTAATGCCTTGGACATCCATATTGGCAACCGCTCTGCCTGTCTCTAACATCATCTCGTGACTTTCTTGAGGAAGGCCGTAAATGATGTGGGTACACACGCGAATATTGTGCTTACGTAATTTAGCGACAGCTTCTTCATAACAGGCTGTATCATGAGCACGGTTAATAAGTTCAGAAGTGGAGTCATGGATCGTCTGTAGTCCCATCTCAACCCAGAGATACGTACGTTCATTCAATTCTGCCAAATATTCAATTACGTCATCGGGTAGACAATCTGGTCGAGTAGCAATAGATAGTCCAACAACGCCAGGTTGCTTCAAAATAACTTCATAGTATTCTCTTAGCTCCTCAACAGGCGCGTAAGTGTTTGTATAAGCTTGAAAATAGCCGATGTACTGTGCATTAGGCCACTTCTGATGTTGCTTGTCCCGAATCGTATTGAACTGAGTAACAAGATCTTCACGTCTACTTCCTGCAAAGTCTCCAGATCCCCGTGCACTGCAGAAGGTACAGCCACCTTTAGCTATAGAACCATCACGGTTCGGGCAAGTAAACCCTGCATCAAGCATAACTTTAAATACTTTATCATTAAACTGTTGATGCATTTCGTAATTCCATGTATGAAATCTTTTATCTCCCCATAATAATGGGTTAGCACTAGGTGAATGATTCATGTGGTGCTCCTTTTGTAAAATCCTTTGTATAAGACATACAGCAACTATTATAGCAAAAAGAAGGGGAAAAGTAATGTGAATCGGTTGAAAACAGGCGAAAACTAGAGAGGAATATCATTGAAAAAGCTTACATAATATGTTAATATTATATTGAAGGTCAGACAATGAATATCAGGATTTTAATACTGGAATTCATAGTTCGTGACGTTATGAAACATAATAATCCGTGAGGTGATTTGCATGAATTCAATAGCTCAGCTTGATGGAAACAATACGGTTGCAGTAGATTTGACTCCGGATGAAGCTCTTTCGTTAACAGGTGTAGAATTTAACGGAAATCATGAAGTGAAAGCAGCAGCTCAAAGAAAGATTCGTAATGCATTTGAAAAGACATTCAATATTCAAAAAAACCATCCAACAGATTAAGATTTGTGACTTTGTTGGACCAAATTCCAAATATAAAGAACTAGGAATTCTGTACCTCCCCTATTTTTTTGAGGGAACAGAATTCTTTTTTCTTTGGCTCTTTACATTTGCTTAGAACTTCGGCACAATATTGCAATAGTGATGACTTTCGGGAATGATCTCTTGATTTGAATCCATATAGAAATGAAAGCGGAGGGAAAACATGCGTTTACGTGGTAGAAAAGGCATAAGAGAAAGTCTAGAGGGGCAAAAGGAACTCGTTATTCTAGACCCTAAAGAGTATAAAGGGAAATGGGCGTCCTTGTTTGGAAACGATAATCCAATCCATGTTGAGTTTGGGATGGGTAAAGGACAATTCATTAGCCAAATGAGCTTTAATAATCCGAACGTTAATTTTATCGGTATTGATATGTATGATGAACTGATTCGACGTGCTGCCGAGAAAGCTATGAATGTATGGTCTGAAAGTGAGTACACTCTTCCTCCAAATGTACGGTTAGCGTTTGCTAATGTAGAGTATGCGGATGAGGTATTTGAAGTGGATGAATTAGAGCGCGTTTATCTTAATTTCAGTGATCCGTGGCCAAAAGCTAAACATGGTAGACGTCGTTTGACACACCCTCGTTTCCTAGAGAAATATGTATCGCTTCTGAATTCAAATGGAGAAATTCACCTTAAGACCGATTCGCAGACATTATTTGAATTCTCATTGAATTCGTTTGCTGATTATGGATTACAGATGAATAATATTTCCTTAGATCTACATCGTGAAGGTCTTCCAGAATGGAACGTCATGACGGAGTATGAATCTAAGTTCGTAGGTAAGGGAATGTATATCAACCGCTGTGAAGTCATGGTTGGTGAACAAGCATTACAGCGATATATGGATGAGCGGTTGAAGAAGTATCGTCTTCAAGAGAATAAGCCATCTTTGGAAGTGTGAGTACTTAAACATAAGTTAGATTAAACAAGGTGACCTCTTAAGAGGTCACCTTGTTTAATTCAAACATATCAATAATACTCTTGGCACTTTGCATCGGATGATATTTAGCGATGTTATCGAGATATTTCTGTCTACGATTACTAATTTCTTCATAATCATAGATCAACTTGTTCATCCATTTCTCAATAACAGCGATCTTAGTAATCGGCTCGCCCAATCCTTGAGCAGTAAAGTACTGGCAATTTTCTTCTTCTTGACCTGGGAGAGGGTGATGGAAGAGCATAGGAATTCCTTTAGACAATCCTTCAGAACAAGTCATTCCTCCAGGTTTCGTGATGAGTATATCAGATACCTCCATGAATTGGTCGATTTCTTTAACGAAACCGAATAAATGAATGTTAGGATGATTATATTTAGGATCACTTTCCATTTTGAGACGTGATTTCTCATTACTCCCAAGACAAAATATAATCTGAATACGATCGCTCCAATTTGAAAGATAGTCATTCACAATATCATCGCTAGTAATACCCCAACCGCCTGCCATGACTAATACCGTTGGCATATCTTTGAAATGGAATTTATCACGAATAGTTTCCTTACTAGGGTGCTCCCAAAAGTTAGGGTGTACAGGTATTCCTGTAACTTGAATATGAGACAGTGGAACACCACGCCTCATAAGCTTGTATTTGACTTCGGACGTAGAGACTAGAAATCGATCTACTTCAGAACTGATCCAAGTACCGTGGGCATCATAATCCGTAATAACAGTACACAAAGGAACATTTACACCTAAACGTTTTAGTCGAGAAATGACGGCATTTGGAATAGGGTGGGTACATACAATGACATCTGGGCGAAGCTGATTTACGACATTTCGAGTATGCGTATAAAAGATACGATGTAGTGCTAAAGTCGTAAGACGATTGAGCGATTTCTTATATTGATGTCTATACATCAAACCAACCAAACGAGGTTGAGAAGTGATCGTTTTTTTGTATGCTGTAATGATCAATGGTGCCACTCTAGGATTTAAAAAACTACCTAACTCAAGCACCTTTGTCTGAATATCTGGTGACAGTTTACGAATACTGCTGGCGAGTGCATAAGCTGCTTGAGTATGCCCTGCACCAAAGCCTTCGGATAACAATAACACTCTTTTTTTAATCACTTTACAATCACCTATTCCTGCAAGGTTTTCCATATTATAACCTTATCTACTTTAGGCCCATATTGCAACTGTCATTGTGGCTACAGATGTACCAATAACAACGCCTGCTAGAACATCTGATGGATAATGAAGTCCAAGATAAATTCTAGAGAAACCAACAATGATGCTGAGACTGAGAAATAGTGGTAGCAATTCAGGAATTGCAGTTATAAAAGGAATCGTGATGGCGAATGCTGCAGTCGTATGACCTGATGGAAATGAATGATCACTTAATGGATTACGGAATGTATTCGTATCTGGCAAAGCTAGATACGGTCTAATTCGTGGGTATAGCTTCTTAGCTATAGCAACAGGAATATGGCTTATAGCAAGTGCAATAGCTGCTTGTGCTCCAGCGGTACTCCATGAAGGCGAACCGAATGCCCATGCTAATAGACTGGCACTGATAGTGAATGTAGCCCCTCCCAAATTGGTTAGATAATATAGGAAGAAGTTTAGGATATGATTATGTAGCCGACCGTTAATCCATTGGAATAATCGCTGATCCAATTTCTGAAGTCTAAAGATGAGTTGTCTCATGTTATTCCTCTCCTATGGCCTTAAAGCCCTGGTGTTCGGCAGTGAGCCTTTAGTATCATTTCCATATCTTAATCTATTCATTTCATCATATTTTTAATTGCTTAAATTTTCAAGCGAAACGTATAAAAAGGATCATTGCTTTTTGACTTTCACCCTGTTTAGAACGTACAATGATTCAGATGCAAACAAATATGTTTAAACAAATTAAATGGTATGTCAACTTTTTCGATGCTTATTACGTCTGTTTATATAGGAACAATCATTTCATATAGGAAATGGAATATAAAAAAAGGAGGAAAGAGAAATAAATAATTAGCAAATGGATGAAAATAAGAACTAATCATCACTATGTTGAGACTAGAATACTACAGCACAGTTAAATAACGGCTCTTATCTTATTTTTGGATCAAGAAAGGGTCTAAGGCCTTTTGACAAAGTATTCAAAAACATACATTATTATTAAGGTGATAAAAACGACATGTTCAAAAAGGGTCATAAGGGACAAAGAAAAAGAGAAATAGAGAAAAAGAGAAAAACAAACAGATAAGAATTAAAGGGTAAAAAAAGGGGGGTTAAGAGAATTATGATAGACGCTATTTTCGTCACGCTCCAGCTTATTTTGGCCGTGATAGGTGTGTACCAATTTACATTCTCTTTATTTGGTATGTATAGGAAAAAGAAGAAAGAACATTTTCCAACGACCAAATCATTCGCCGTGTTAGTGGCGGCACACAATGAAGAGCAGGTCGTCGGGGCTCTTATGGAGAATTTGAAAAAGCTTGATTATCCACAAGAACTGTATGATGTGTTTGTTATTTGTGACAACTGTACAGACAGTACTGCGGATATCGTTCGTGCGCATGGTATGAACGCTTGTGAACGCACGAACCCGACTCTTCGGGGTAAAGGATATGCGATTGAGTGGATGTTGAAAGAACTTTGGAGTATGCCTCGCGAATATGACGCAATCGTTATGTTTGACGCTGACAACTTGGCAGCACCGAATTTTCTCAGTGAAATGAATGATGATCTATCTGGAGGCGCACGTGTTATCCAGGGTTACATTGATACCAAGAATCCAGAAGATTCATGGATTACGGCAGCTTATGGAATTTCATACTGGTACATTAATCGCTTGTGGCAGCTATCTCGGCACAATTTGAATATGGCTAACTTTTTAGGCGGAACGGGTATGTGTTTTGAGACTAAGTTGTTGAAAGAAATGGGCTGGGGAGCTACAAGCTTGGTTGAGGATCTAGAATTTACAATGCGTAGTGTTCAAAATAACGTATACCCTAAATTCAATTACGATGCCAAAGTATTCGATGAGAAACCACTCACTTTTAAAGCTTCATCAAGACAACGTCTTCGTTGGATGCAGGGACACTTTACAGTAGCACGTAGATACTTTTTCCCATTGCTATGGCAAAGTATTAAGGAAAGAAGCCTTGTTAAATTTGACTTAGCTTTGTATGGAGTTAACGTATATATCGTACTTCTGACATTTCTTATGACAGGGGCGATGTGGGTTGATATTGCCTTCTTTAAAGGCCCTAACATTGCTAATATCTATGGATATTTACCATTTTGGTTAAGTTTTGTAGCGATTGTTGCTAACATTTCAACTTTCTTCGTAGCTATGGCTTTAGAGAAAGTAACATATAAAAAGGTTTATCAGTACCTGATTCTGTTTCCAATCTATCTGCTTTCTTGGTACCCAATCACGGTCTATGCATTCTTTACACAGAACAACAAACAATGGAGCCATACAGAGCATACACGAGTTGTTAGAATGGAAGAAGTCGTACAAAGCAAACAAGTATAACGATTAAAAGTTGACTTGTTATGTCTGATGTGATATATTATTCAAGCATGTTAAATGAATATTTGGATTTAAGCAGAAGCACCGGCTTCTCACCTGACCAATGTAAGATTAGTTGGCTGGTATTTGATCCAGTGATTTATGAATGGGATATTTCATGAAGAATTGATCAAAAGGGATGCTGGTAGATTGAACCAGCATCCCTTTATTTGTTTTACAGATTGCGAAATGAATCAATTTGGAGGTGGACGGTTATCAGTAAGGAACATATGATCAATGACGAAATTCGGGCGAAAGAAGTTCGCCTGGTGGGTGCAGAAGGTGAACAAATCGGAATTACTCCGATTCGTGAAGCGCTGCAGATGGCAACGGATCTTAATCTCGATTTGGTAAATGTAGCGCCTCAGGCAAAACCGCCAGTGTGCCGCATCATGGATTACGGCAAGTTCCGCTATGAGCAGCAGAAGAAAGACAAAGAAGCTCGTAAGAACCAGAAGATCGTGGATACCAAAGAAGTATGGTTCCGAGCAAACATTGATGAACATGACTACCAGACTAAACTTCGCAACGTCGTTAAGTTCTTAAAAGAGGGCGACAAGGTTAAATGCTCTGTACGTTTCCGTGGACGTGAAATTGCACACGCAAGCATTGGACAGAAGATTCTGGAACGCGTGAGAGAAGAAGTAGCAGAGCATTCCGCTGTAGAACGCTTTCCGAAGCTTGAAGGTCGCAGTATGATTATGATATTGGCTCCTAAAGCTCAATAATCCGAGGAGGAACTATAATGCCTAAAATGAAAACACATAGCAGTCTTAAAGGCCGCTTTAAAATTACTGGAACAGGTAAAGTTATGCGCTATAAAGCATTCAAAAACCATCTTTTATCACATAAATCCAAACGTCAAAAACGTGTGCTTGGCACGAACCCGACGATGGCACCAGGAGACGTTAAACGTCTAAAACAAGGCTTATCTAACTTGAGATAGTTAACAACAATTATTGGGAGGTTTACTAATATGGCAAGAGTAAAAGGCGGATTTGTCGTTCGTCGTAGACATAAGAAAGTATTGAAACTCGCTAAAGGTTATTTCGGTTCCAAACACCGTATTTTTAAAACAGCAAAAGAACAAGTAATGAAATCATTGGTTTATGCATACCGTGACCGTCGTCAGACTAAACGTAATTTCCGTAGACTATGGATCGTACGTATTAATGCTGCAGCACGTATGAATGGATTGTCTTACAATAAATTAATGCACGGCTTGAAATTAGCTGGTGTAGATATTAACCGTAAGATGCTTGCTGATTTGGCTGTTCATGATATCAACGCATTTAATTCTATCGCAGCTGTTGCTAAAGAAAAAATTAATGCTTAAGTTATTGTACTAATAAAACCGCTAGCTTATGGCGGTTTTTTTCTTGGGATAATGGAAATAGTATGAGTAAAGTGGAATCAAAAACCTATTGTTTTATGGGATTAAAGCTAACGGAATAAATGATTCCGTGTTACATAATATAACACCTATTCAGTAACGCTTGTATGTTTTAAATCGATAAAGCGTTTTCTTAATGAAATTTATTTAAATAAGTTGACATTGCGTGAGCGATTTACTGGATTTTATCACTTTTAGATTGTATAATTTGTTCATTGAAGATCCCTTCAATTGTTAGGGATAAATTCTTAAGGGGGAAAATAGAAAATGAAAAAAATACTTAATGCATCACTTGTGTTGGCATTATCTTTATCCGTAGTTTTAGCTGGTTGTGGTAAGAATGAGGAAAAGCCAGCGGGTGAAACAGCTACTGGTGGTGCTAAATCAGATATGAAAATCGGAATGGTTACTGATGTCGGTGGAGTTAATGATAAATCCTTTAACCAATCTGCATGGGAAGCACTTAAGTCTATTGAAAAGGAAACAGGTGCAAAAGCAACATACCTACAAAGTAAGAGTAAAGCAGATTACACACCTAACCTTAACAAGTATGTTAAAGGCGGATATGCGCTTACTTGGGGAATTGGATTCGATCTTGGTGCAGATATCAAAACTGTAGCAGATCAGAACCCAGATGCTAAGCTTGCTATTATTGATGCTGTAGTAGATTCACCAAACGTTCAATCGGTTACTTTCTCTGAGCATGAAGGTGCATTTTTGGTTGGTGTTGTAGCAGCTAAAATGACAAAAACAGGTAAAGTTGGATTCGTAGGTGGAGCGCCAATTCCAGTTATTACACGTTTCGAAGCTGGATTTAATGCAGGCGTAGCTGCTGTGAATCCTGATATTAAAGTAGATAATGTTTATGCTGGTGCATTTGATAAGCCAGACCAAGGTAAAGTCATCGCATCTAATATGTATAATTCTGGCGTGGATATCGTTTTCCATGCGGCTGGTGCAACTGGAACAGGCGTATTTAACGAAGCAACTGCACGTGTTAAAAACGGTGAGAAGGTTTGGGTTATCGGTGTAGATAAAGACCAATCGTTAGAATTTGGGGATGAAGTTACTTTGACATCGATGGTTAAGGGTGTTGATGCAGCTGTTCAAAGAGTGTCCAAAGAAGTTATTGATGGTACATTCAAAGGTGGAACAGTTGAACTTGGTCTAAAAGATGATGGCGTAGGTATTGCTAAAACATCTGATAAGAATGTGCCTGCTGATGTGTTAGCATTAGTAGAAGAATATAAAACTAAGATTATTAGCGGAGAAGTTAAAGTTCCGCAAGATGTTACAAAAAAATAGTCGAATCTTTAACGATCACTAACAAAAAAAATGAAGTTTACAAATGACAAGGCTAGTTATTATGACTGGCCTTGTTCTTATCTGTAAGCCTTTCATTTGGACGAGACTTTAAATAAAGTATAAGGGTGATAACATGGATGCAGCAAACCCAGTCGTGGAGCTAAAGCAAATTACAAAGCGATTTTCCGGCATTGTTGCCAACGATTCTATTAGTCTGAAGTTGCATAAGGGAGAAATCCATGCGCTGCTGGGGGAGAATGGTGCGGGGAAATCCACACTAATGAATATCCTATTTGGATTATACCAACCTGATGAAGGAAGTATTGAAATAAAAGGTAAACCTGTCAGTATCGATAATCCGAATAAGGCAATTGAACTGGGCATTGGCATGGTGCATCAGCATTTTAAGCTTGTACAACCCTTTACAGTAACAGAGAATATTATTTTAGGTATGGAGCCCAAAAAATTAGGATTTCATCTTGATTATAAGACAGCAACTGCAAAGATCAAAAGCTTATCTGATCAATACGGTTTGAAAGTAGATCCTAATTCTAAAGTTTCTGAAATTTCGGTTGGTATGCAACAAAGAGTTGAAATATTGAAAACCCTATATCGTGGTGCAGATATTCTTATATTTGATGAACCAACTGCGGTATTAACGCCACAGGAAATCACAGACCTTATGTCTATTATGAGACGATTGGTAGATGAAGGTAAATCTATTATTTTGATCACACATAAGCTTAAAGAGATTATGCATATTTCTGATGCAGTAACGATTATACGGCGTGGTAAAGTCGTAGATACATTGAAGACATCTGAAACAAATCCCAATACGTTAGCTGAAAAAATGGTCGGCCGAAATGTTTCTTTCAAAATTGACAAAAAAGCTGCTACCCCAGGAGAAGCAATTCTAGAAGTTCGAGATCTGATGTTGAAGAATAAAGAGGGTGTCTCTGTTCTCGATGGATTGTCTTTGGATGTAAGAGCAGGTGAAATACTTGGTGTTGCGGGCGTTGATGGCAATGGACAAAGTGAACTTATTGAGGCTTTAACGGGTTTACGCAAAGTGGATAGTGGCTCAGTGACAATGAAGGGGTTGGACCTCACGAATCGTACCCCGCGATTTGTGTCAGAACAAGGCGTATCTCATATCCCAGAAGATCGCCATAAACATGGGCTAGTTCTAGATTTCTCGATGAGTGAGAATATGGTTCTGGAAACATATTATAAGGCGCCATTTAATAAAGGTGGTTTCTTAAATCAACAAGAAATTGATAAGCAAGCAAAGAAATTAATTGAAGCATTCGATGTGCGAACACCAAGTATAGAGACTAAGGCAAGATCGTTATCTGGTGGTAATCAACAAAAGGCGATTATAGCCCGGGAAATAGATAAAAAACCAGAACTTCTAATTGCAGCTCAACCTACACGTGGTTTAGATGTAGGGGCGATCGAGTTCGTACAACAACAACTAATCTCTCAAAGAGATCAAGGGAAAGCTGTCATACTTATATCTTTTGAATTAGATGAAATTATGAATGTAGCAGATAGAATTGTCGTGATCTATGAAGGTCGAATTGTCGGAGAAGTACTGCCTGAACAGACAAATGATCAAGAGTTAGGTTTAATGATGTCTGGTAGTACATCGGGAGGTAAGCAACATGAATAAATTGATGAAAATATTTACGCTTGATAGTATCATTATTCCTGTGGTTGCCGTGATATTTGGGCTTATTGTAGGTGCGGTGATTATGCTTGCAGGTGGATATGACCCGATACTTGCATACAGTTCATTATTTACATCTGTATTTGGAGACTCGTATGGTTTTGGTGAGACGATTCGTGAAATCACACCTCTTATCATGACAGGTCTCGCAGTAGCTTTTGCTTTTCGTGCAGGTCTATTCAATATTGGTGCAGAAGGACAATTTCTCATTGGAATGACAGCTGCATCCATTATAGGGATTAAGATTACAGGGTTACCTGCTTTGATTCATGCCCCCCTAGCAATCATCGCTGGAGGTTTATGTGGTGGTTTGTGGGCAGGTATTGTTGGTTATCTAAAAGCGAAACGTGGCGTAAATGAAGTTATTGTCTCGATTATGCTGAATTGGACGGCTTTGTATTTCAGTAATTATATTGTGAGAACCTTTTTGCTTCAGGAGGGTCAACAGAAATCAGTAGATATTCAACCGACAGCATCGATTTCGCTTCAAGGATTGTCTATGTTGATGGATAATGCACGTATGCATATGGGTACCTTGCTAGCGGTTTTAGCTGCTGTGTTCTTTTATATATATATGTGGAAGAGTAAACAGGGTTATGAGCTTAGAGCTGTAGGACACAATCCAAATGCAGCGGAGTACGCAGGTATGAATGTGAAGGGGAATATCGTGAAGGCTATGTTCATCAGTGGTGTTTTTGCTGGTCTTGGCGGTGCTTTTCAGGTACTTGGGGTCTTCCATTATCAAGATATATTCACAGGATCACCAGGTATTGGATTTGATGGTATTGCGGTAGCATTGATTGGTATGAATCATCCGTTCGGGACGATAATGGGTGCTGCTCTCTTTGGAACATTGACTTCCGGTTCATCGGGTATGAGTTTCGGTGCGGGAGTTCCTCCTGAAATCATTCGAATTGTGATTGGTTCCATTATATTCTTTATTGCTGCTCAAGGAATTGTACGCTGGGTACTTAAGCCTTTATACCTCAAACGTAAGAAAGAGAAGGTGTTGTAAATGGACTGGATAACAACGATTGGCCAACTCATCAACACAACGCTGGTGTTCTCTACAGCACTTATCTTTGCTTCTATGGGAGGTATCTTCTCAGAACGTTCCGGCGTAGTTAACATTGGTCTTGAAGGGCTTATGGTCTTTGGAGCTTTTGCTGCTGCCGTAGGAACTTATTATGCTGAGGGTGCAGGCATGGGTGCTGCATCTCCATATATTGGATTATTAGCGGCGGTTGTAATGGGTATCATTGCGTCTCTGATACATGCAGTAGCTTCGATAACCTTTAAAGCAGATCAAACGATCAGTGGTATCGTTATTAACTTTTTAGCTGCTGGAAGCACATTGTATTTAGTTAGACTTCTCTTTAACGGTGAAGGAGAAACGCCGCTGTTACAAGAAGTCTTCCGGAAGACTAATTTTTTCGGTTTGTCTGATATTCCTTTTATTGGGGAAGTGTTATTTCATCATTACCCAACAACATATTTAGCAGTTATTTTGGTATTTGTATCGTATTACGTTCTGTTTAAGACAACGTTTGGCATGCGTTTACGTGCAGTAGGAGAGCATCCTAGTGCTGCGGATACGATGGGTATTAAAGTGAGTCGTATGCGTTATACCGGAGTCATGATGAGTGGTGCCTTGGCAGCTCTTGGTGGTGCAACAATCACATTAACCACGACGAGTATGTTTGCTCATAATACGATTTCAGGTCAAGGATTTATCGCTATCGCTGCGATGATTTTTGGGAAATGGAATCCAATTGGGGCTCTTGGAGCTGCTGTGTTATTTGGTCTCTTTCAAGCTATGGGTAGTTATTTTCAGTTATTTGATTGGGCAAGTAATATCCCTCAAGATTTCATTTACATGCTCCCATATGTATTAACGATTGTTGTACTAGTAGCTGCAGTTGGAAGGTCCTCTGCACCTTCGGCGTTAGGTGAACCTTACGATCCGGGTAAACGTTAAAGTCTAGAAGTTGAAATACAAAACACCACACTCCTTTGAAGGGGTGTGGTGTTTTGTATTTCAATATATAGAATTTAGAGCAGGACTTTTTGTAGAGTCTCTGTACCCATTATCAGTTACTTGGGCATTGTATAGGGCTAATGAACAAGCGATAGGTCAATCCCTAGAATACATTGTATTTGAACGATAAGGAGGAGGGAGAACATGAAGCACTCGGTTACGAAGAGTCAAGCACGTAAATGGATAGGGAAGAATATCACTGCAACTAAAAAGGATGGTACGCTTGTTTCTGGAAAACTGCTGAGAATTTCCGGAAATCGTCTCATTATGCAACGAAATACTGGAAAGAAAGTACAGATTAAAGCCATTATTCCGTTGGTGTTATTTGACTTGTTGGCGATTGGAACAGCGCCTTATGTTACTGGTGGTTTAGGATATGGTGGTTTTGGTGGACCCAAAGTAGCACCTAATGCATACGGAAATCAATACGGAAATCAATACGGAAATGCGTATGGAAATTATGGTAGCCCCTATGCCGGAGGGTATCCACCTTACGGAGGATTCTTCTAAATTCTGATTATACCTGCAGTTGCTTTTCTAGTTCATATATTTTACTGGTTGGATGGATACGAGTGGGCGTATATCCCAATTTTTTATAAAAGGTAAGTCCGATTGTATTGATGGTATCTACCATGACTTTGGATCGTTTGCATCCGCGAGACAGCGCGAATCGCTCTGCTTGAACCATTAACAAGTTTCCCCAACGCTTGCGCTGTGCAGCGGGTGCAACGGCCAACATATCGATATACAATAAGTCACCGTGTAACATGAAATGGACAAATCCTACGGCATCCCCCTCATAATATGGTGAAGCTACTAGCGTAACGCCGTTTGTTAAGCGTTTAGGTAGATCTTTTTTTATATCTAAGATTTGTTTTTCATCCATACTTGATAATGGTACAAGTTCAGATTCAATTAATTGTATAATAGTGGAATCATCCTGTTTGGGTCTTCTGTAACGGATCATGCAGGTAATTCCTCCCCTCACTAGTCAGTAAATTTATTGCATCATATGTGTTATAGGGGAGACTGTGTGCTATAATTTGGAAACAAAATACTATGAAGAAAAATTCATTCATAAATAAATTTAAAATAAGGGTATTGACTATAGTGGTGGATGGATCATATAATACATGTAACATTTTAACGACTAAATTATGTCATCGGCAATGAAGAGGACGAAGTTTTAAGGGCTCTTAGTACAGAGAGTGAGAGGATTTGCTGCAACCTCCACCAAAATCCCTTTTATACGAGCTCACCTCTGAGCTGTTTTCCTGAAAAGCATTAGTGCCTACTAGGGAAAATCGATTGGTCCACGTTATAGACCACAGGTATAAGAAATTATACTTGATAAGGCTTTTTGTTGTGAAACTTAAAGCAAACTTGGGTGGTACCACGGAAGATATAAACTTTCGTCCCTCACACAGAGATAAGTCTGTTGTGAAGGACGAAGGTTTTTTTTGTTCCGAAATATTGTAATAGGTGTAATCTTGAGAGGGGGATGACTGATGAACGAGCAAATTCCAAAGCAGACGTCAACAGAGCAATTACGAGAGAAATGGATGAAACCGGAAGTCATTACTGGCTCGGAAGTATTGCTACGCAGCCTTCTATTGGAGGGTGTAGATTGTGTGTTTGGTTATCCTGGTGGAGCTGTACTGTATATCTATGATGCTATGTATGGCTTCGATGATTTCAAGCACCTATTGACGCGTCATGAACAGGGAGCAATACATGCGGCAGATGGATATGCAAGAGCTAGCGGTAAAGTAGGTGTCTGTATTGCAACCTCTGGACCTGGAGCAACAAACCTAGTTACAGGAATTGCTACAGCATATATGGATTCTGTACCTATGGTAGTTATCACGGGGAATGTAGCTACAACTTTAATCGGAACGGATGCTTTCCAAGAAGCAGATATTACCGGAATTACGATGCCAATAACTAAGCACAGCTACTTGGTAAGAGATGTGGAAGATTTACCTCGAGTGATTCATGAAGCATTCCATATCGCGAATACAGGACGTAAAGGTCCAGTGTTGATTGATATTCCTAAGGATGTATCGGCAGCGAAGACGCTATTTAAACCGGTTGAAGAGTTCAATGTTAGAGGTTATAATCCACGTACTGTACCTAACAAGTTGCAAGTTGATAAGTTAGCACAGGCCATTAGTGAAGCTAAACGTCCTTATATTCTTGCTGGTGGAGGCGTGATCTACTCAGGGGCACATGAAGAGTTATTTGAATTCGCAACACGAACTGGAATTCCAATTACGACTACACTTCTTGGGCTTGGTGGATTCCCAAGCGGACATGAGTTATGGACGGGAATGCCAGGAATGCACGGTACCTATACATCAAACAATGCGATTCAACAATGTGATCTTTTGATTAATATTGGTGCTCGATTTGATGACCGTGTAACAGGTAAACTAAATGGATTCGCACCTCATGCCAAAATTGTACACATTGATATTGACCCTGCAGAGATCGGTAAGAATGTAGCGGTAGATATTCCGATCGTAGGAGATGTGAAGACGGTTCTTGAGATGATCAACCCGTTGGTGAGTTATAACGACAAAGCGGACGCATGGAGAACTCAACTTCAACAGTGGAAGCAAGAATATCCTTTCAGATATACAGATGCAGACGACGTATTGAAACCTCAATGGGTTATCGAGATGTTGAATGAAACGACGAAAGGTGAAGCCATTGTTACAACGGATGTAGGACAACATCAAATGTGGGCAGCACAATACTACAAGTTCAATCATCCTAGATCTTGGATTACGTCAGGTGGACTTGGAACGATGGGATATGGTCTACCGTCGGCGATTGGTGCACAGATGGCTCAACCAGAACGTTTGGTTATCTCCATCAATGGAGATGGAGGAATTCAGATGTGTTCGCAGGAATTAGCCATTTGTGCTATTAATAATATTCCTGTTAAGATCGTTATAATTAATAACCAGGTATTAGGCATGGTTCGACAATGGCAGGAACTTATTTACGAGAATCGATATAGTCATATTGATCTTGCGGGCAGTCCTGATTTTGTTAAATTAGCGGAAGCTTATGGTGTTAAGGGACTTCGGGCAACGACGAAAGAGGAAGCGCGGCTTGCATGGCAGGAAGCACTTGATACTCCAGGTCCAGTTCTATTGGATTTCGTTGTTAATAAGTACGAAAATGTATATCCGATGGTTACTCAAGGATCGACCATTGATCAAATGTTGATGGGGGATGAGTAATATGACGATGAGACATACGATTTCCATACTTGTAAATGATCAACCCGGCGTACTTCAAAGAGTTTCTGGACTTTTTGGAAGACGCGGGTTCAATATTGAAAGTATCACGGTTGGACAGTCTGAAGAAGTTGGATTATCTCGAATGGTTGTTGTAACGATCGGTGACGATAAAACACTCGAACAGATCGAGAAGCAGTTATACAAGCTGATTGATGTTATAAAGGTCATTAATTTGGGATCTAAACCTATGGTTGATCGTGAATTAGCATTAATTAAAGTGAAATCAGAAACAAACGAACGTCCAGAAATTATGGGTATCGTAGATACATTCCGTGCATCGGTTGTTGATATTGGTACACACAGCATGATGGTCCAAGTAGTTGGAGATACGACTAAAATTGATGCAATGATTGAATTGCTTAAACCGTACGGTATCCGTGAGATATCTCGGACGGGTGTTACGGCAATGACTCGAGGAAATGACACGAAGTAATGTAATAAAGTAAGGCATGTAACAATGTGATGTAATGATATGAGATAAATGCCCTCTCTTAAAGAGCGGGCGTTTGAGAGATTCACAAGTCTACACTCACTTTAGTGAATCTTTGAAACACCCGTTCTTTAAAGATGAATTCAAAATTTGTTTATTACAATTTATGGATCATCATTGAGGGTTCTTTTAAAATTAAAGGAGGACTTATAAAATGGCAGTTACAACTTATTATGAAAAAGACGCAGATTTGAACGTATTGAAAGGAAAAACGGTGGCAGTTATTGGTTATGGTAGCCAAGGACATGCACAAGCGCAGAACTTGCGTGATAGTGGTGTGAACGTAGTTATCGGACTTCGTGAAGGTAAATCATTCAAAAAAGCACAAAATGATGGTTTTGAAGTTCTTTCTGTAGCGGAAGCAACTCGTCGTGCAGATGTGATTCAAATCCTTATGCCTGATGAAACTCAAGCTTCTGTATACAACAACGAAATTGCACCAAATCTTAAATCAGATGCAACATTGATGTTCTCCCATGGTTTCAACGTTCATTTTGGACAAATTGTTGCTCCAGCTGGAAATGACGTACTTCTAGTAGCACCTAAATCACCTGGTCATATGGTACGTCGTACTTATGAAGAAGGATTTGGCGTTCCTGGTTTGATCGCAATCGAGCAAGATGCAACAGGTAAAGCTAAAGAAATCGGATTAGCTTATGCTAAAGGTATTGGTTGTACACGTGCAGGAGTAATCGAAACTTCTTTCCGTGAAGAAACAGAAACTGATTTGTTCGGTGAGCAAGCGGTTCTATGTGGCGGAGTTACTGCATTAATTAAAGCAGGATTCGAAACATTGACTGAAGCTGGTTATGCTCCTGAAATGGCTTACTTCGAATGTCTACATGAAATGAAATTGATCGTGGACATGATTTATGAAGGTGGAATGGCAAGTATGCGTGATTCTATCTCGAACACAGCTGAATACGGTGACTATGTTACAGGTCCACGCGTGATCACTGACGAAACGAAGAAAGCTATGAAAGCTGTATTGACAGATATTCAACAAGGTAAATTTGCTCGTGACTTCATCCTTGAGAACCAATCTAACAATGCTTTCATGAACGCTACTCGCCGTAATGAAGCAAATCATCCAATCGAAGTGGTTGGAGCACAACTACGTGAAATGATGCATTGGAGCAAGAAATAATTAAATCATATCTCAATCATACTAATGTTGGTAAATAGTACTCTATCTCTGACACATTTGTACTTTAAGACGTTGGAGGGATAAAGTATATCGTTTAAAGGGTATTCCAATGCGGCCGTGCACATTTACATGCGTGAGCCGCATTGGATATTTTAATAGGAAATCATATATGTTAAGGAGGTGTCTGTCATGCGGAAAATTTATATTTTTGACACCACATTAAGAGATGGAGAACAATCTCCAGGTGTGAACTTGAATACGCGTGAGAAGGTAGAGATTGCACATCAATTAGAAAAATTGGGTGTTGATCGTATGGAGGCTGGATTTCCAGCAGCTTCTCCAGGAGATCTTGCAGCAGTAAATGCTGTTGCAAGAGCGGTTAAGGATGTGACAGTCATCGGTCTTTCCCGTTCTCGTGAGCAAGATATTGATGCTGTTCGTCAAGCTTTAATAGGAGCTCAAGATCCATGTATTCACATTTTTCTAGCAACTTCACCGATTCACCGTAAGCACAAACTACGGATGGACAAAGAACAAGTGTTAGAAACAGCACAATCTGCGCTCCGATATGCTCGTAAGTATTTCTCGAAGATTGAATTCTCCTTGGAGGATGCTGGGCGTACGGAATATGATTTCATAGCTCAAATGGTCGGTATGGCTATCAAAGAGGGTGCATCTGTGGTAAACATTCCAGATACAGTGGGCTACTTGAATCCATCCGAATATGGCGCAATCTTCAAATTTGTTAAAGAAAATGTACCCGATGTTGAGAAAATTCAATTGAGTGCACATTGTCACAATGATTTAGGAATGGCAACGGCAAATACATTAGCGGCTATTCAGAATGGTGCTGACCAAATTGAAGGCACAATTAATGGGATTGGTGAGCGAGCAGGAAATACAGCGATTGAGGAAATAGCGATGGCTTTGGCGACACGCCAATCATTCTTCAATGCTACGACTTCGCTTCAATTGTCTGAAATTGCACGTACCAGTCGCTTAGTTAGTAAGTTAACGGGAATGGTCGTTCCTGGAAATAAGGCTATTGTAGGGGCTAATGCCTTTGCACATGAGTCAGGCATCCATCAAGATGGTATGTTAAAAGAGAAAACGACATATGAGATTATGACTCCTGAATCGATTGGCCTTAAAGAAAGTAAGCTTGTTCTAGGTAAGCATTCCGGACGACATGCATTCCGTGAAAAGCTAATTGATTTAGGTTATGAATTGGATGATCTTCAGGTGAATGAGGCTTTTGCAAAATTCAAAGACCTAGCTGATAAGAAGAAAGAAGTATCCGATGATGATCTTCTTGCACTGATTGAAGAGAAACTTGTAGATACTGTAGAAGTATTTAAGCTCGAAACGATTTATGTTACTTATGGAAATACATCGGTTCCAACGGCTAAAGTTCGTATTGTTAAAGAAGCGAATGAAGTGTTGGTCGAGGAAGCAGAAGGTAACGGATCGGTAGATGCGATCTATAATGCGATTGACAAAGCTACGTTAGAAGAAGTCACACTTGACGATTATTCTATTAAATCAGTTTCCCATGGGAAAGATGCGCTTGGTGAAGTACATGTTGTGCTTACCCAGAATGGTGTATCTGCACAAGGGCGTGGACTGAGTACGGACATATTAGAAGCGAGTGCACGTGCTTATGTTGATGCATTAAATCGACTAATAGAAAAGCGTGTTACTTTCAGTAATCGTGAGAATGTTAAACTGTAATTATATACGGTTGTTACATACAAAAATGCAGGTCTACCATGGATTATTATGGGTTAGACCTGCATTTTTGTGTATTCCGAATTTATTTGCATGTATAGCATACCTTATAGGTGAAAGCTATCAACCTCATAGATTCTATATCTTTGTCAAATCAATAGAAAGTATGATACAACAGTATATAGGTGAAATAAAACAGTGTATTTTATATAAAGAGGAGCGATTATTATGATGTCAGAAGTTAAGAAAATAGCAGTCATTTCCGGAGATGGAATTGGACCAGAAGTTGTTGCAGAAGCATTGAAAGTATTGAAACGTACGGAAGAACTTTTTGGATATAGCTTCGAAACAGAGCATGCATTATTTGGTGGAATCGCAATTGATCAGAAGGGTACGCCTCTTCCACAAGAGACATTAGATATTTGTAAGAATGCAGATGCAGTCCTTCTTGGAGCCGTTGGAGGACCTCAATGGGATAATAATCCAAAAGAACTTCGCCCAGAGACTGGATTACTTGCTATTCGTAAAGAATTAGGACTTTTCTCAAATCTACGCCCTGCCGTTGTCTTTGATTGTTTGAAAGATGCATCAACATTGAAGCCGGAAGTACTTGAAGGTACAGACTTAATGGTTGTTCGTGAGTTAACGGGTGGTATTTATTTCGGAGAGAAATTCAGACGTCAAGGTGATCAAGGTGAAGAAGCGGTTGATACATGTGTGTATAACGTAACCGAAGTAGAGCGTATTATCCGTCAAGGTTTCGAGATCGCACAGAAAAGACGTAAGAAGTTAGCTTCTGTTGATAAAGCGAATGTGCTTGAAACGTCCCGCCTATGGCGTGAAGTTGCAAACCGTCTTGCTCCGGAATATCCAGATGTTGAACTAGAACATATCCTTGTTGATAACTGTGCAATGCAACTTCTACGTCGTCCTTCTAGCTTCGACGTTATCGTTACAGAGAATATGTTCGGAGATATTCTAAGTGATGAAGCGGCAATGTTAACTGGATCAATCGGGATGTTATCCTCCGCATCTATGGGTGAAGGAAGTTATGGACTGTATGAACCGGTACATGGTTCTGCACCTGATATCGCTGGACAAGAATTGGCCAATCCAATTGCAACGATTCTTTCACTCGCATTGATGTTCCGCATAACATTCGGATATGAAGATGCTGCTAGCGCAATTGAAGAAGCTGTAGCTGAAGTATTGAATGCAGGTCATCGTACTAGCGATATCGCAGTAGATAAGAGTAAAGCAATTGGAACAAGCCAAATGGGTGATTTAATCCTTGCAGCAATGAAAAAATAATTTATTTATTTATAATAATTATAAATAAAAAATAGCTTTAATCTTGACTTTGATTTCTCTGGATGATAGCATTTATATTGTAGTTTTTTGACACTTTAAACAAGAGAATAGCATATTTTCTGTTACATATATTAAGGAGGGATTCGTATCATGGCAGAACGTCTAGTTGGTAAGGCAGCTCCGGATTTCACAATGGAGATTGTTACTGGAGATGGTAAAGATTTCGGAAAAGTGAGCTTGTCCGATTATCGTGGTAAATGGCTTGTATTGTTCTTCTATCCTTTGGATTTCACATTCGTATGTCCAACTGAGATTACAGCATTAAGTGATGCTTATGGTCAATTCAAAGTATTAGATGCTGAAGTGTTGGGCGCAAGTACGGACTCCATTCACAGTCATAAAGCTTGGTTGACTACACCTAAAGATTCCAACGGATTGGGTAACATTAACTTCCCATTGGCTTCAGATATTACTAAAAAGGTTGCTAGTGACTACGGTATCCTTATTGAAGAAGAAGGTATCGCACTTCGTGGTTTGTTCATTATTGATCCAGAAGGCGAATTGAAATATCAAGTCGTTAACCATAACGATGTAGGTCGTAGCGTAGAAGAAACAATCCGTGTTCTTCAAGCTCTACAATCTGGCGGACTATGTGCAATGAACTGGAAACCTGGTGACAAAAATCTTTAAAAATAATATGTAATCTAATCATTGATATACGTATACTAATCCCCCCCCCTTACCTGCTATTAAATGGCGGTTAAGGGGTGTTTTTATCGAAAGAATGAATTTGTTTGAAACTTAAAAATATTGTTGAATATATATAAAATATATACAAGAAAAAAAGAGGTATTGTGAGCCTTGGGAAAGAATAACTTAAATCATGATAGATGAAATCTGAGGAGGGTGAACTATAATGAGTTTTTGCTGTGGAGCGAGTATGGTTGGTACAAAAGGAACTTTGAAGCATTACCGCACCCAAGTCCATAATGTTCCCCTACTTTTTTGTCCAGTATGTCATCGGGTAGAAGTTCATTACAAAGTAGAGAATGAATACGAGATCCTTGCAGAGTATGCACATGGAGATGGCGCCTTTGAGGTGGATTTTCAAGATTATGTAACGGAAGATGAAGAGGCTATTTTTGAGAATGTAGTAAACCGTGAAACTGAGGATCCAAAAAATATCGTGCAGAATCAAATAGACATGGCTTTGGATTTGCTTGCAGTAGCTAAGACTCTGGAAGATGAGAAATGGGAGAGAGAACTTAAGACAAGACTTGCTGTGATGAGTCAACGAAGACTTCGCCTTCATAATAAAGCCTAATCGCGTATTAAAAAATACGTTTTCTTCAGAGCCTTCGTCTGTGCGAGGGCTCTTTATTATGTTAAAAATTGAATAGTTTGTATTGTAGACCTTTATCTTATCTTTTTCGACAGTATTTCTGATTGACGTTGTTCCTAGACTCTGTCTATGATTGGTATATGAAAAAAATGGAAAAAAGTCGTCTGTTGCATTATAATTATTTATCATTCTTGATAAAAGGGGGAACATCGAGTTGAGTGAAACCCAAGAAACATTATTAAAATCACTACAGACATTTCAATCAACACAACTTGTTAAGGATAAATATGAGAACATACTTGAACACCTTGATAGTGGAATTATTCTCTTCGACAGAGATGGAATGCTAACGTTTGTTAATGTACAAATGGCCAAGCTACTCGAGATACCCCGTGTCGCCCTCATCGGGTGCACACTAACAGAAATCTTACGGCATCCCCAACTAAGCCGCTTGAACAAACGGAAATTGCTTAGGATATATCGTGAGACTATTTTTCATAAAAAAAGACATCATGAATTTTGTGATGACCGGGGAAATCATTGGCTCCTTACGTTAACTTATGGAGATCAAATGAATGGAGATTTCTTACTGAGTGCAAAGGACGTATCCGACTATAAGCAAATAGAGGAAACAGCATATCAGAATGATAAACTAGCAATGTTAGGTAAAATCTCAGCATCGATCGCACATGAAATTCGAAACCCTTTAACAGCGATTCGGGGGTTTATTCAATTGTTGCGACCGCACTTACTACATATGGGTAAAGATGAATATGCAAGAATTATCTTGATGGAGATTGATAGAGCTAATGATATTATTAGTGAGTTTTTAAATTCCTCCAAGCCGTCAGCGCCACAAATGTCAGTTATTAATGTGTCATCTTTGTTGAAGGAGGTTGTCCTTCTTAGCGAAAGCGAAGCATTGATGAATGGCTGCCAAATCACTCTGCAAGATAGGGAAGCTCCTTTATATATATCGGTTGACTCGAAACAAATTAAACAAGTCATATTAAATATTATTAAGAATGCAATGGATGCTATTGAAGACTTGGGCCATAATCATGCTGGAATGATTCATATTCATGTAGAACAAGTAAGCACAAATGTAGAGATCCATATCTGTGATAATGGAAAAGGCATGGATCATGATATATTGGCTCGCCTGTTTGATCCCTTTTTTACGACGAAGAAAACTGGGACAGGATTAGGTCTTTCAGTGAGTTATCGAATTATAAAAAATCATGGAGGATTTATTTACGTGAATAGTGATTTGGGCGAAGGAACACATTTCAAGATAACACTACCACATATTAAATAGTACTTTTAAGAGGTGTCTCTGGTTGTTAATGGAGATGCTTTTTTTTGTTGTTTGATATATCAAGGATAGCAAAATGCTATAATGAAAGAGAATATAGCGAGAAATGAGAGATATAATTGTAAACGGTTTCCTAAGGAGATGGCCTTGATGAAAGTACAACATATTCAAGAATTATCTAATAAACTGAAGAATAATGTTAGTCGTATTATTGTTGGGAAAGATGAAGCAGTGGAACTGCTGTTAACAGCAATAATTGCTTCGGGACATATACTCCTCGAGGATGTACCGGGAACGGGTAAGACGTTATTAGCGAAAACATTATCTGCGTCGATGGAATGTTCTTTTCAACGAATTCAATTTACCCCTGACTTACTTCCATCTGATCTGACGGGAATTAACTTCTACAATCAAAAAGAGGGCGATTTCAAATTTCGTCCTGGGCCTCTGTTCGCTAATATGGTGCTCGCGGATGAGATTAACCGTGCTACTCCTCGTACACAAGCGAGTCTATTGGAATGTATGGAGGAACGCCAGATTAGTGTCGATGGAGAAACTCATATTCTTGGACGACCATTTATAGTTCTAGCTACTCAGAATCCGATAGATAATCAAGGGACATTCCCTCTTCCAGAAGCTCAAATGGATCGATTCATGCTTAAGATGAAACTAGGATACCCTTCAATGAATGAAGGGATTGAAATATTAAAGCGTACTACGTCGCTCGAGGTAAGCCAGAAAATAATGGCTGTCGTCTCACAGGAAGATATTGTTGAAGCGCAAGCATCCTATTTATCAGTCCAAATACAAGATGATCTCTTACGATATATTATTCAAATCGCAGAGGCTACTAGAAATCATACGGATGTATCACTTGGGGTGAGTCCTCGTGGGACACAAGCTTTACTTCGAGCTGTTCAGGCATTTGCAGCTGTGAGAGGTCGAGATTATGTTCTGCCAGATGATATTAAACATATGGTCCCTTCGGTATTGTCGCATCGATTGCTTTTTAGAAATCGTCTTCAACAACAGGAAGGACGAGCAGAACAGCTATTACAGGAGATCCTACATCATGTTCCAGTTCCAAGCGAGGATCAAATAGAAAGCAGTGTGAAGTAATTTATGACCTTTGTATGGTTGTGTTGTGCTTGCCTTCTTGTTCTTCTCATTCAAGGTATTATATTCGGTATCCCAGTGTTAAGACACACTTCCTACTCTCGTCATTTGACTAAGGATCATTGTTATGCCGGTGATTCATTAGAAATGGTCGAAGTGATCTCGAATGAAAAGTGGATACCCATCATCTGGTTGAGATTGGAAGCCATGTTGCCCGCATCATTTTCATTTCTATCTAAGGAAGTCATACAGATTAGTAAAGGTAACATATATCAGAATCATCGAAGCGTGTTTACGTTGAAACCCTATAACAAAATTACTAGGGAACATCCATTTATAGCATTAAATCGAGGTCTATACTCTTTAGAGACAGTGTCGATGTCTGGTGGCGATCTCATCGGATTATTCTCTTCAACACAATTAGTACCTGTGAATGTATCATTATGTGTATATCCAACGCTATTATCTATTGACAATATGCCATCCTCCTATCGCACTTGGCAAGGAGATCTAGAAGTGTCTCGTTGGGTAGTAGAGGACCCATTTCTTATATTAGGTACAAGAGAGTATTCGGGAAATGATCCTATGAACCGTATTCATTGGAAAGCAAGTGCACGAGCGGGACAATTGCAAGTCTATAAACAAGGGTATACCGCTAACCCTGAAGTCATCGTGTATGTAAATGTTCAAGTAAATGAGCACATGTGGAATGTGGTAAGTAATCCAGAAATGATAGAGCAGGCTTTATCATATGCCGCGACGGCTGCTTCCCACCTCATTCAACAGGGAATGAAAGTAGGATTTGGACATAATGCGATCCATGGTAGTCAATCAATGCAAGCGATACGCATATCCCCAGGATATGGAAAATCCCATTTAGATGACATATTGAAAGCAATGGCTCAAGTTGAAATGAAGTGTCTGCAGTCCTTTGAGCAATTTCTCAAAGATGAGCTAGATATCAGAGTTGATGGAGAGACATGGGACTATCTCATGATTACGGGTCATGTTTCTGAAGCAATAGAAGAACTGATATGGCGTCTTCGCTCAAAAGGCAACAGTGTTATGGTTCTTCCAGTCGTTGACGTAGTGTCTATGGGCGAGAGGATGCAGGAGGTTATTTCATGAATATAGGCAAAAGAATAACAGTATTCAGCACGCTTCCGATGACTGTTTTTTTTGAAATAGCTGCTTACTATGCCATTATTGTAGTCATAAGTCATTATGTACTGCTATCATCATCCTTGTACATTGCTGGAATGATGTGGATTGCTGGGACCTGTGGAATTGTAATTTCACTTCTCTTAAGTAAGAGACAGCGATGGATGAACTGGGTTTGTATATTGCTTGCAGGAGGGTTGATCTTTGCGGTTACAGGTCAATTCAATTCAGGAATACGAGGTTGGATATTATGTGTGGTTCTGATAGGAGTAGCATTTAGAGGAAATAGTCTTACTGAACAAGGTTGGAAAGTAACCTTCTCGCCGATATATCAATTACAAGGTATCGGATGTACGTTAGTTCTGTCTATATTTTCTAATAATCTGTCTCTAACGGCCATAGATGCAGGTTCATTATATATGGCAGGGTTAATCTCTCTTTGTTCATGGATACTTCGACTCAATTCAGAACAGGTTCGTAGGGAAACATTAAGTAATCATTCTACTCAACTAGGTGCCTTCAGAGGATTTGTACGAGTAAATCGTGGATGGAGTATGTTGGTTATCTTCTGTATGGTGATCTTTGGTGCATTTACGCAATTAAGCCAAGGATTGTATTGGTTATGGAATCAATTTGCCCATTGGTTAAGTAGAATTATTGACATGATGAACCAAAGGCCTAAACCTATTAATCCTGAACCAGCACCCATTCCTGAAGCATTTCCAATAGAACAAGGTACTCCAAAGGAAGCAGGATCCTCTTTATGGATGGACTTATTATATTGGACGGCTAAAGTTATTATAGCGTTAGTCGTTATATACATTTTATTCAGAATAGTAAGGTTTATCACCGTGAAAATAGGGCAATTCATAGCAAACCTTTATTCCAGAGGAGTTGGCTCTCCCACTCAACATCTAACGGACAATATCACTTATAGGGATAAGGTCGAGAAGATTGAAAAGAATCGCCGCTCTTTTTCATTTAGACGTAAGAGAAATTTATTACCGGATAATCCTCACGGAAAGGTTCGTTACTACTATAAACGTATGGTTCAAAGAGCTATTCGAGAGGGGCTAGTATACTCAACTTCTCAGACTCCCAATGAAATCGCGTTTCTGTTGGAAGGAAATAAGAAGGGAGAATCGACGCTGTCTGCTTCCGATGTGAACAATATTACCTCGCTTTATAATGATGTACGCTACGGTAACAAGGCGATGGAAGACCATCAATGGAAGGCTGCGATTGATCATTTGAAAGATAGTAAATAAAGTTCATATGCAATGATATGTTAATGAAGGATTGCTAAGCCAATGTTAAAAAGGCTTAGCATTTTTTTGTGATTCGGAACTGGATAGAACGGCATAGGAATGACTTTTATCACAGACAATCTTTAGTGAAAATCAGTACATTTAGAACACGTTAACGTTGATACTGGTTATCAATCTCACTGTAGAAAGTGAAAATGAGTGTTAGTAATATTATAAATTTGTGAATGCAATAGGATATAGATGAAATAGAGAGGGGAATTGAGGAATGCCTTTAACGATGTTGCCACTAGGTAAATCGGCTGTTATCAATGTCTGTAGAGCTAAGGATTCGACTAGAAAATTTCTAGAAGGATTGGGGATGGTTCCAGGCGCGCTAATTACGGTCATTTCAGAGAATGGTGGAAATTTGATTGTGAATGTGAAGGATTCAAGACTCGCTCTTAGTAAAGGAATTGCACAGCAATTGTTAGTTCAGATGTAGCTTGAAGGGGAGAGTAGAGATGGAGACAACCTTAAATGAATGCAGGCCTGGAGATAAAGTGGTTATCGTTCGGGTGGGTGGAGAAGGACCAGTAAAAAGGCGGTTAATGGACATGGGTATCACCCGTGGTGCGGAGATCTTAGTCCGAAAGGTAGCTCCGATGGGGGACCCCATTGAGGTGAATATTCGAGGTTATGAATTAACTTTTCGGAAAGCAGATGCAAGCAATATTATGATTCAAAAGCTTGAGAGCTAAAAGCTGCTCACCATCGGTAGCTTTTAAAATATAACAATTATTGAGAACTGTTCTCAGTTAGTTTGTAGGGGGTTAGAGGAATGGCGTTCAGATTTGCACTTGTGGGAAACCCGAACTGTGGTAAAACAACAATGTTTAATGAAGTCACTGGGAGCACACAGCATGTGGGTAACTGGCCAGGCGTAACGGTAGAGAAGAAAGAGGGCAAAGCTAGAAGATTCAAAGAAGATATTAAGGTCATAGATCTTCCAGGAATATACTCATTATCTCCGTATTCATTAGAAGAAATCATTTCTAGAAATTACATATTGGAAGAAAGACCGGATGTGGTCATCAATATCGTGGATGCAACAAATATTGAGCGAAATTTGTACTTAACAACACAGCTGATTGAGCTTGGGATACCGGTTGTTGTCGCGCTTAATATGATGGATGCTCTTGAAGCCAGAGGTGATCAAATTGATATTCCTCGGTTAGAGAAACAGCTAGGTGTACCTGTCATTCCAACTTCAGCTAACAAAGCTCATGGTACTAAAGAGTTGATTGAACAGACACTTCAAGTGGCTCAAAACGCAGCATCAGGACAATTGGCTGAATCGATAACTTTATTCGAAGAGAAAATTGAAAAGAGCTTGGAAAAGTTAAGTGAGCTCATTACTCCTATGCTTGGACAGATGTATCCACCACGGTTTGCAACGGTAAAGTTACTTGAAGGCGATGAAATCGTTACAGCTAACATTAAGATGAATCATAAGCTAATAGAGGCAATCCGCGCAACTCGAGACCAATTAGAACAAGAATATGACAATGACATGGAGACGATCATAGCGGATCAGCGGTATCAGTTTATCTCCAAAGTCGTTAGTAAATCAGTTAAAAAGAAACTAAGTGTTGGTGGACTAACTGTATCTGATAAAATGGACAAAATTCTAACGCATCGGATTTTCGCTATTCCGTTGTTTCTCCTTATCATGTATGTGGTATTCACCATCACCTTTGGATTTATTGGAACATTCACCATTGATTATATTGATCATCTCATGAATGTGGCATTAGCAGATACAGTGACTACATTACTTCACAGCGCAGGAGCAGCAGAATGGTTGGACTCTCTGATTGTAGGTGGGATCATCGCTGGTCTGGGTAGCATTCTTGTGTTCGTACCTCAGATTATGATTCTATTCTTCTTTCTAGCGATACTAGAAGACAGCGGATATATGTCTAGAGCGGCATTCATGATGGACCGAATGTTTAGAAAAATAGGACTAAGCGGTAAATCATTCATTCCAATGATTATGGGGATTGGATGTAGTGTTCCTGCCATTATGGCTACAAGGACTCTGGAGAATGAGAAAGATAGACGATTGACGATAATATTGACTCCCTTCATGTCCTGTGGAGCACGTCTTCCTGTTTACGCACTGTTTGCAGCTGCATTCTTTGCGAATGCTCAGAGCTTAGTCATATTTTCCCTTTATTTATTAGGGATGGTTGTTGCCATACTGTCAGGAATTTTACTCCGAAAGACTCTTTTCAAAGGTGAAGCAGAAGCCTTCGTTATGGAGCTTCCTCCTTATCGTATTCCTACATTTAAAGGTCTGATGATTCATATGTGGGATCGTGGAAAAGGATTTATTAAGAAGGCTGGAACGGTTATTTTTGCGGCATCAGTCATTATTTGGTTCGGTCAAACGTTTAATTTCTCACTCCAAATGGGGGATGAAGTCAGTGGTAGCATATTTGGATCCGTGGGAACTTTTATATCGCCATTCTTTGCTCCACTTGGCTTCGGAGATTGGAGATCATCAGTTGCCCTTCTAACCGGTTTTGTTGCAAAAGAAGCAGTCGTAGCTACTATGGGTATTCTAAACAATCTAGGTGAGGTAGGAGAAGGTTCAGTGGAACTTATGGCCTCGCTTCAGACGTACTTCACACCACTGAAGGCTTACGCATTTATGACATTCACGCTACTATATATGCCTTGTATTGCAGCGTTTGCTGCGATTAAGAGAGAAATGAATTCATGGAAGTGGACGTTGTTTACGGTAGGATACCAGACGGCTACGGCTTGGATTGTCTCTCTTATCGTCTATCAGGGTGGGAAGTTACTTGGTCTTGGTTAATCGTCAAACGTATATTTCTATTGAGAGAGAGGCGATACTATTGATTAATTGGATTCTGGGAGGATTAATCTTTTCTCTGGTTATCGTTATCGTTGTAAAGAATGTTAGACGCCTTCAGAGGGGAGAAACGACCTGCTCAGGTTGTTCATTACAAGAGACTACGAATTGTTCCTGTCCACATCGTGATACGCAATAACAATGGATTACTAAAAAGTTAAGGTGAAAATGTTCGATTCTCATGTTTAATACCCTTTACATCGTGTTCTTGATTCAAGTATGATGAAGTAATAGTGTAAAGGTGAGAGGAGATTAGTTCAATGAAATTAAATCAAAGTAAAATTGTAGACTGTACCATTCGTGATGGAGGTCTAGTTAATAATTGGGATTTCAGTATTGAATTTGTCCAGAAATTATACGCTGGTTTAAATGAAGCTGGCGTTGACTATATGGAAATTGGATATAAGAATTCTCCTAAATTACTCAAGGGTGCAGAGGACGCGGGACCTTGGAGATTCTTAGATGATGAATTTCTTAGAAAAGTCATTCCTCAAAAGGGATTCACGAAGCTGTCTGCTCTAGTTGATATTGGACGTGTAGATGAGAATGACATTCCGAATCGCTCAGAGAGTATGATTGACCTTATCCGTGTAGCCTGTTATATCAAAGATGTGGACAAGGCTCTCCAATTAATTCAAACATTCCATGATCGTGGATATGAGACGACACTTAATATCATGGCTCTGTCTAATGTTATGGAGAATGAGCTTGTTGAAGCATTTGAGATGATTAAAGAAAGTGTTGTTGATATCGTCTATATTGTGGATTCTTACGGAAGTCTGGATCATAAAGATATTACGTTCTTGGTAGAGAAGTTCCAGACTCATTTACCTAACAAACGTCTTGGTATTCACGCACATAACAACCTACAACTTGCTTTCTCTAACACATTGATTGCTTCAGAGAAGGGCGTTGAACTGTTAGACGCTTCTGTATATGGAATGGGTCGTGCAGCAGGTAACTGTCCTACAGAGCTACTTGTATCGCAGTTGAAGAACACGCAGTACAAGCTTCGTCCAGTACTTGATGTGATCGAACAGTTGATGATTGCTTTACGTGAGAAGGAAGAGTGGGGATATATTATTCCTTACATGATTACAGGAACGCTTGATGAGCATCCACGATCGGCAATGGCGTTAAGAGCATCAGAGAATAAAGATAAATCTGTAGATTTCTATGATAAATTGATGACTCCTGAAGTGACATTTGAAAAGAAATAAGAGCTTTTTGATTGATATACTGGTCACTGTGTTACATAAGAATTTCAAAAGGCGTATCCAATGAGAAGATCATTGGATACGCCTTTTTATTTGTGATGATCAAGAAGGAAAGAACGTTGGGCTATATTTGTACGAACATGTAAGCTAAGCGATGAATATTGTGATTTATAGATCATATATTTAACGAGAGAGAATAAAGAAGACGACGCAACATAATGAAGAGCGTAAGTAAGATGATTAATTCATGAGAACGGTATGAAATATAGTTGCTGTTGAGGTCTATATGTGGTATATTATTTCTCGTACTCTTAAATATTTATTGAGTCATTAGACATGTCGGGACGTAGCTCAGCTTGGTAGAGCACCTGGTTTGGGTCCAGGGGGTCGCATGTTCAAATCGTGTCGTCCCGATTCTTTTCTTTTATTAATGCGGGTGTAGTTCAATGGTAGAACTTCAGCCTTCCAAGCTGATAGCGTGGGTTCGATTCCCATCACCCGCTTCATATGTTAAACTTTGAAGCCCTTGGTCATCAAGGGCTTTTTTGTTTGTCTATTTTTAGATAGAGAAGATTAGAATGGGAACTTATGTTCGTTTTTAAGGCATGCAAAAGATACTAATAATAAAAAGGATATACTTCTTCAGGAATATGGTTCCGTTGTAAGAACTGCTGTACGCATTCGTTCGGATCTAGGGAATCAGATGCAGTTAATAGATGAACGGCAAATCGATTGGCTTGTCGTTCATATTTCCCTGCATGAAAGAAAGACTGCTCATCGATGAAGAATCGATTAATCCCTTTGTGTAGGCGATCATGACCTAATTCATGTGCACAGATAAAACGTTGCCATTCGGGTGATAGCTGATTATGTAAGATGATGAATCTGCGACGCAGGGTTCTATGATAAATACCCCGCGTATGATTGCCTAGATCAGCATAACGAATGGAAATATTCATGTTATGAGCAATAGCGAAAGGGTCATTGGTTTTGTGTTTACGAATAAGTTTGTTAACAAGTTCATCCATAGCATTCACCCTATCGTTAGTCTTTATTATTTTGTCGTTGTTCCTGACCTATTCTCCGTGCTTCTTTGTTCATATGTTTGGCCTCCCAGAACAATCCCGTGAGCACATCTTTAATTTTGCGTTTGTCTTCCTCATTCAATGGTATTCCATCAAACATCAATTCTCCATCATCTTCAAGAATTTTTTTGAAGTCTCTTTTATCCTTAGAGGTTGCCCATTCAGGTATTGTAGTTTTGTCATCTGGTTGTTCTTCAATTAATAGAGAGAGGTTAATATGAAGAGCGTTCGCTATTGATTTTAGAGTTTCTACACTTGGGTTGTAACGATTTCGTTCGATATCTGCTAGATAGGAGCGGGACAAGTTCGCTTGTTCTGCTAATTCAGCTTGTGTAAGTTTGTTTGATTTGCGTTGTTCTTTGATTCGATCCCCGATATTCACCTTGTCCACTCCCTCATCCTTTGTCGGCAACACCGACATGTGTATATTATTATAACTCCATAAAGACGGTCATACAATACTTTATATTGACGTAAATACACGTAATAATGAGATTTTAGACGTGAATTAACGACAAATAGGACGTTTTCAATTCATAATGGGCAAATTTAACGGAATATGAACTTTTACAAAATGTCGTGATTACCTTACATTATTTACATGAGGTAAGTATTGGAATTTACTATTATTTTATTGAAGTAGAGCATTTATACCATATGGATTGAGGGGGTTACATCATGAACGTTGTATTATCCGCAGTCACTAAACATGATAAACAAGCTACTAAAGCTCTTTTGAGAGATTATCCTAAGATGTGCCAGATGGTTATGGGTTTATCACATAAACAGGATTTAACAATACAAGAACAACAGGTAAATACATCATATAAGCACTTGGTCGACCACGTACTTCTAGCACACTCTCTTATATTAGATGATGAAGTGAAACGTATCATTGAGCATCGGTATTTCAAGTCACGAAGTTATGTTCTTACATCTATACAATTTCGGAGCATCATGAGTGAGAGAACTGTAGACCGTAGGATTGAGAAGGGTGTTAGTATGATCACCGAAAGCTTGAAGCTCTGGGGAGTGATTTGACAACAATGACGGTAAAGTGGCGGCAACGTGACAGTCTTCTGGCGGGGGATGCGCGATATAGTTGGTTCATAGAGAGGAACACACTCTTGGGTGTATCTGCTACCCCTTATCGTTGCGGAAACTCGGCTGTGCTGTGGGTCAGTTCATTGACCTTAGACGTGAATCGTCAAGGGTGCGGTGCGGGGGAACGGAGGTAAGACCACTCTATGATTTGACAAGGTAATGTTTCTAAGAGAGGAGGTTCCTATGCTTGCATTGGAGAACATTCGTACCCTAATTATCGCGGGGTTATCTGCACATGTTGGTCAGGAAGTTGTTGTAACGAATGGAACGGGTGACAAGCCAGAAGGCGCATGGATCACCTGTGATTTCTCAGATGTGTTCCATAGTAGTCGGGGATTTCCAGTTGTCATGCAATTGGGAGACAAGCTTGTGAAGAGCGAAACGGTACATTTCACAATGACTTATCTTTCTTTCGATGATGACAATGTCGTCCGATTACAGAATGCATGGACAGCTCGTGATTGGTTTAAGTCAAAGGGACATGCAGAACTGAAAGAAAAGATTAATGTGGTAGTAGCAAAGGTAGAATCAGTCACAAATCGAGATATTCAGAACGGTACGGTATGGGAGCGTCGCCAAGGATTTGACGTAGAGTTCCGAACCCTAGATATCTTGGAGTCAGATTTAGAATGGATTGAACAAACAAAAATTCAGAGGAGTTGAGGACTGTGTCAGTAAGAAATGATGTAACGGTATCGATCGATATTCAGCGTCCGACACCTAAGCTTGGTTTTGGTAAACCAATGATTATTGGTGCAAGCGTAAGTGGGTTGGAGTATACAACGTATGCAGATTTAGAAGCGGTTAAGAAAGATTTTGCTGAGAATACAGAAGTGTACAAGGCGGCCTATGCCCTCTTGAATCAAGGAGATAATTCACCTGCTGAGATTGCTATTATGCTTCATAAGACAATAGGAGAAACATTAGGCGACTTGGTAGGTAAGATATTTACGAAGGATTGGTACTTCCTTCTGTCTACATCTACAGAAATTGCTGATATTACAACTATTGCCGAAGCAGTAGAACAGAATGGGACAAGATTGTTTATTGCTCATAGTAGTGATAAAGCGAACCTTGCTACTTTTAAGGCTAAGAAACTCACACGTACTGCCCTGTTCTATCATGAAGATGTATCTCATTATCCTGAGGCTGCATGGGTAGGTAGAGCAGCATCAACAGCACCAGGGAGCTTGACGTGGAAGAATCTGACGCTACGAGGTATTGCACCTGTAGATATGGATACCACGGAATTGCTGAGTATTCACGATCTTGGTGCAAATACCTATGTCACCAAAGCTGGCGATGACGTTACAAGTGAAGGTAAGACCGTTAGTGGAGAATATATTGATATTATTCATTCCCAAGACTATATCACACAGAGCATCGAACTTGCTGTACAGAAACTGTTCAACAGACAAGATAAGGTGCGCTATGACAACACAGGGATTTCCCAGATTGAGGGCGAAGTGAAGACGGTGCTCAAGCGTGCAGATATGAATGGGATGATCGCTCGAGATGAAGACGGGTTACCTCTATATAGCACAACCTTTAAACCGCGCTCTCAAGTTGATCCAGCGGATCGCGAGAAGCGGGAATACAATGACGGTTCATTCTCATTCGAATTGGCAGGAGCTATTCACAAAACTAAAATAAGCGGCGTAATTAAGCTGTAAGGAGAGATAACTATGGCAACGACTTATGATCCGATGGACCTGACGGTGACCGTTGGTGGGATATATATTACTGGATTCTCAGAAGATATGGTGGAATTTGAGAAGGACGAAGATGCGCAGACGGCTAAGGTAGGGTCACAGGGGGATGTTGTGATGACGAAAGTGAATAACCCATTAGGGACACTCACATTGACGTTATTTCCGACAAGTCCGCAAGTAGCATATTTGGACAAGCTAGCACGGACGGGTACTCTTGTGCCTATCTCCATTATTTTCAACGGTGAACCTAAAGAAACCATCACCGTTACGCAAGCATTTGTTAAAAAGCCGGCAACACGTACTTACGGTAATGAAGCAGAAGACCGTCAGTATGAAATTCAATGTCTTGACCATGTGGTCGAGTAAACTAAAGGAGACGATCATTCATGTTTAAACAGAAGAATTATACATCCAAAGCATTAGAGAAGGAATATACGTTCCAGCATCCGGGCGTACGTACCGTATCCAAAATTAAAGATGCTGCAATGAACAAGCACGGTGTTGTTCTTGAGGAACGTCTAGCCGAAGAAGTATTGAAGCATGTTGTTGTAAATCCCAAGTTGAAAATTGATGATTTCTCAGATTATAAGGAATATACGGAAGTCATTAATGCGGCTTACGCATTCATCTCGGGGCAAGACGAAGAAGGTGACTCAGATGACCATCAGCAAGGCGGAAGCTCGCAGGAAAGCTAAAGAAAACTGGTTCATGTGGCGGCTAATGTTATCTGACATGAAGATTTCGTACAGTGATCTGGATAAGATGGATAATGACGATCTCGCAGAAGCCAATGCAGCCTTGGATATCTATATGGAGCATCAAAAAAAGGAAATGAATAAGAAATGAGTACCCAAATTGGGTGCTCTTTCTTTCATGTGAGGTGGTTTATTTGAGTGAAGGAGCCTACAAATCGTTAACAGATTTAGTTAAACAGATGAACATAGCTGCCAAAGGTGCTAAAAGTACTATATCTACGGGAAAGAATTTGATAAGCGCAGCGGGTCAATACGCTGATGCTATGGGGATGATCCAACAAGCTACGGGATCTACTAATGCACAGATGAAGGCCACCGAGGTTGTTGCTAATAATTTGTACAAAGATAATTTCGGGAAGTCGTGGGGAGATTTGTCTGGTGCTATATCAACAACGATGCAGATTACCAAGCAGACAGGGGATGATCTTCAGAATACGACTAAGAATGCGTTGTTATTGAGGGATGCATTCGGCTTTGAAGTTAAAGAATCTGTGAAGAGTGCAGATACAATGATGCAAACCTTTGGCATTACTTCTGAACAATCTATGGCGCTATTAGCACAAGGTGCTCAAAGTGGGTTGAATCAATCAGGAAAGCTTGTAGAAGTGGCTAATCAATACTCCAAACCCTTTCAACAGTTAGGATTTACGGCCAATGATATGTTTAATACATTAGCAGCTGGATCGAAAGGTGGTGCTCTTAGTCTAGATACCGTAGGTGCTGCGATTGAACAATTTAGCACGTTTTCTACGAATGGATCAGTTGGAACGAAAAAAGCATTCCAAGCTCTTGATTTGAATGCAGATCAAATGATTAGTACCTTTACTGCTGGCGGTCCTAAGGCAAAAGAAGCGTTCACAGGAATTATGCAGATGCTCTCTCAAATTGAAGATCCCGTCAAACGTAATTCCATAGGTGTTGCTTTAATGGGCGATAAATTTAAAACATTAGATGCACCTATTATTGCTGCAATGGGGACAGCTAGAAGTCAGTTTAATATGACGAAGGATACAATGGCACAGATGAATCAAGTGAAAATGAATTCACCAGGACAAGAACTCGCCATAATGGGAAGATTGATCCAGTCAGGTCTTCTCATTCCTCTTGGTCAGGGTCTTGTACCATTACTAAATTTAGTAAATACTGTTTTGGGGTTCTTTATTGAAAATTTTGATGTTTTGGGTCCAGTAATTGCTGGAGTTGCAGGAGTAATTGCAGCCATATTGATGCCATTGATAACAGTATGGATTGCTGCGCAATGGGCATCAGCATCTGCCGGATTGGCGATGATCGCACCATTTCTCCCTATGATCGCGCTTGTAGTTGCAGTAGGAGTTGCTGTGGCAGGTGTAATGCTAATTTTTAAAAATTGGGGAACGATCGGACCAAAATTAGTTGAAATATTCTATAGTTGTGTAAATGAAATAAGTGGTTTTTTCTTGGGGTTGTGGACAAAAATACCAGCGGATGCCAGGGAGACGATCTCTACTATTATTAATGACTGTATTCGATTAGTAAATAATATGATTGATCGAATAAGTGTTGGTATTAGTGGTATCTCGAAAATTCTTGGGTTTGGGGAAATCAAAATAAAACATATCCCTGAAATACCAATGATTTCAACTAAGGTCACTACTTCAAGTACCAGCAGTGTTGCTGGCGGTGGTCGCCCCCTTGTTAATCAGAGTCTAGCGGTAGGATTAGATTATGTCCCTTTCGATGGATTTATCGCTGAACTCCACAAGGGTGAACGAGTCATGACGGCTGCGGAGAACAAAGCTTATTCATCCGCAGATCCAGCAAGAAGCTATCCAGCTAGAATAGCTTCAAGTAATGGTGGAGTCGCTATTCATGTAACCGTCCCTGTGACTGTAGAAGGTGGCTCAGGCGCGTTACCGAATGCACAGAATATGGGTGCTGTTGTTGCCCAAGAAGTTCAAAAAATATTAGAAAGCGTACTACGTCGTAACGGATTGGGGGCGATGAGTTAATGGCGTTACTCAACGGTCATTACATTCTAGTAGAAGATGAGAGCCCGAGTTATGAAGTAGAAATCACGGATCAACCCGTGGATAGGGATATCGATCTTAGCGATCATGTTCAGCGTAAAGCTAGGACCCTTTCGATTAGCGGCGTTATTGTTGGTGATCATGCAGTTAGCATAAGGGCGATGATTGTGAAAGCTCAGGATCAAGGAGAGATCGTTCAATTTTCGGGACGAACTACGTTTAGAGGATTAATCTCAGGGTTCTCTCCTAAGCATGATCATACGATAATGGATGGTTTCGCGTTTACGTTGAGCATGAAGGAAGTTCGGATTGCCGGTTCGTCTTATGTTAAGGTTCCTCTTCCAGCACCGATCAAAGCACAAGTCGCCAAGGCTGCGAACGCTGGAGTGAAGCAACCTCTTAGTAAAAAGAATAGTGCGGCAAAGCCGATTAATAGTAACTCCAATACGGTGAAGACGACTCCTAAGAAGACAATAACGTCAAAGGCGCCGAAATCCACACATAAGAGAGGAACTCCGTGGGAAATGCCGATGTAGAGGAGGGTGAGGTAGTATGAATTATATTGATATTGAAAAGAATCTTATTCCGTATCGATTTGATGTTTCACTTGCGGAAGAGCTATTTACCTTCGAAGTGAATTATAACGAGGATTATGATTTCTTTACAGTCGATTTAGAACGAGATGGGGAAATATTAGTTGTAGGAGAGAAGTTGATCTATGCGATGCCCCTCTTTTATGACGTCATGGATCATCGGTTCCCTAAGATCTCGATCATCCCATACGATGAATCTGAGAACAGTATAGATGTGATCTGGGAAACACTCTCTGAGAGTGTTTTTTTATATGTCATTGATAATGGGGAGGATACGGATGGTTAACTTTGGGCGAGTAGCAGAAATGATTGTCGCCAATCGTAAATTCAGCATGGATGATTTTGCAATGGAAGCTACTATTCCTTTTGATAATGATATTTTGCCCAATGAGAGTGAGATTAAGATTTGGAACTTATCCGATAAGACGTTAAACAACATCAAGAGTGATGCCCTCTTGCAAATGAATGGTGGTTATCGTGGAGATGTGGGACTCATGCTTCAGGGCTATATTTCAAAGGTGGAGACACAATGGGATGGTGTTGATAAAGTGACATCGATCTTTGTGTTAGACAGTGAGGCCAAGAATTACGCTAAGAAAGAAGTGAAAGAGACCTCATTTGCCAAGAATACATCCGCTAGCTACATCATCAAGCAAATGGCTGCATTGATTAAGCTACCTATAGCTCAAATGGACCTGAATGTGGACTATCAGTATAAAGAGGGTTACACAGCCAAAGGAGTTGTCATTGAGATCCTTGCAAAGGTAGCGAAAGATTGTGGTACATCGACCTTTATTAACAAAGGAAAACTCTACGTGCGAAGTTTACGTCGTGCAGGGGACAAGGTGTTTCGATTATCCAAAGGGACGGGCCTCATTGGGAAGCCAGAACGATTTGAAGAGGGTGGATTCAAAGGATATCATCTCACATCACAATTACAGCATCGAATTACAACTGCGTCTGTTGTTGATCTGGTAACTCAACAATTTGAAGGTCGCTTATATGTTCGGAGTGGTAAGCACCATATGAGTCGCACAGGGGATTTCACTACGGAAATGGAGGCTATCATGTGAAAAATGATCCTGCTTCAACATTGTCCCAAGTAATAGCTCAGATGATGGTTCACCAATTAAATGCCGTTCATGTGGGCTTCCCATGTCGCGTCATTTCATTTGATGAAGCCACATGTAAGGCTGATGTGCAGCCACTCGTCCGAACGTCAGAAGGTGATCCTGCGATGATTCAGGGCGTACCGGCGCTTGGACATCGATTCAAAGTGAATGAGGTAGAACAGGTGTATAGGCCGTCTTTTAAATCTGGGGATACGGTATATGTTGTGTGTGCTGATCGGGAGATTAAGAATGCTCTAAATGGGCAGGTGGCAACCGCAGATACGGAAAGAAGACATGATGTGAATGATGCAGTTATTGTGGGGGTGTTTGCATGCAGTCTCTAAAGTTGAGTGAGACCGGAGATATTCTAATGAGTGCCTCGGGTAATTTAGTGATGGTGGAAGGGACAGAGGAAATCGCTCAATGTTGTCACATTGGAATTGGCACGAATAAGGGCGAATGGTTTCTGAACCCGGACATGGGGATTACATTCTCTACATTTCTGGGGAAACAGATCAATGAGGAAGAGATGCGTGAAGAATTGACACAAGGACTGATGCAAGAAGAACGAATTCAGTCTGTAGATGTTATCAACTTCACAATCGACAAGAATTCCCGAACACTACTGGTAACATTTGATGCTACCAGTACAGAGGGAGAACGGATACAAGCGAAAGAGGTGAGTATTGGTGCTGGATAGAACAGGATTTAAGCGCAGACGGTTTGAGGATCTTTTTGCAGAAATGAATGATAAGGCGAAAGAGACGTTTGGGGATAAAGTGAATACTTCCGAAAGATCACCGTTAGGCATTATTCTACGTATCTTTGCATGGTTTCTCTCAAAGTTATGGGTGACGGCAGAGGATGTATACAACAGTAGTTATATCAATAGTGCAGAAGGCAGTAGCTTGGATCGATTAGGGCCTCATGTGGGGATCACTCGGGTATTGGATCAATATGCTAGAGGTTCTGTTCAATTGACAGGAACGGTGGGTCACACGTTAGCGCAAGGATTTCGTATCGCAACAGAGGCGAAAGTCTACTTCGATACAACGGAAGAAATAACGTTTGGTAGTCATGGTACAGCAACAGTTCCTATTGAAGCTGTAGAACCAGGTCAGGGAGGTAACGTCTCTGTGGGTTCGATTATCGTCATTGTAAATCCAGCCCCAAATGTTACGGGAGTAACTAATCCACTACCTACCACAGGTGGACGAGAGAAAATGACAGACTCCGAATTCCGAGATTTGTTTACTCAGTCGGTAGCGGGTGGCGGTGCGGCTTCTGTAGATGCCTTAATTGGAGCCTTGCTTAGAATTAATACCGTTAGAGCTGCTACAGTTATTCAGAATTTCACTAATCAATTGGACGCAGCGGGGCGTCCTCCTCATACCTACCAATGTTATGTGCTTGGTGGAAATGATGAGGAGATTGCCCAAGTTATATTTTCAACTGGAGCCGGTGGCATTGAGTCTTACGGTGATGTTGTGAAGACGGTCTTAGATATTGGTGGTTATGGTCATGAGGTGAAATTCAGTCGGGCGCAAGAAGTACTCTTACAAGTTGATGTCACACTTAAGACCAATGAGCAGTACCCCGCAGATGGGGATGAGCGAATTCGTTCAGCCATTGTTCGTTACATTGGTGGAGAAGATGGTGGCAGCTACTACAACGGATTGTCGATGGGCGCACCTGCGGTATACAACAAGTTGGTTAGTGCAGTAGATCAGATTGAAGGGATAGAGGATTTCACGTTAAAAGTGGGCAAAAATGATGTCTTAGAAGAGGCTAACGTTACTTTAGAACGGTATCAAGTCGCACAGATTAATGCCAAGGACATTGTGGTGAATCGTCATGTTTAGCGTGAAAGATATGATGTCGCGGTTCGCAGACGTATTCAACAAGAATCCGAACAGTAATATCGGTAAGTTAATCGGTATTCTGTATGGTCAGATGGATGAATTAAATACTTCGCTTGAGAAGGTTCGAGAGTGGCGGGACATTGATAAGGCACAAGGTTCTACATTGGATCGTATCGGGCAGAATGTCATTCAGCCACGTGGCGCTGCGACAGATGAAGTGTATAGGGTGCTGTTAAAGTCTAAGATCGCTAGAAATCTATCGAAAACAGACATTAACACGATTATACGAGTACTGTCCTTGGCTTTGGATTGTGATTATAAAGACATTCAGATTCAAGAGAAGTTCAGTGATCCGCATGATCCAGAGCCCGCAGGGATTACATTGACAAGGGTACCGATCAAAAGACTGAATGAAGTCGGAATGTCTCCTATGCAGTTCGGACAGATCATCCAAAAGACAGTAGCAGCCGGAGTTAGAGTCGCTCAGATTGAACTAGCAGGGACTTTCCGATTATCATCCATTTATGATGGATTACAACATGATATTTTCGGATTATCTGACCCAGACATGAACCTAGGTGGAACGCTCGGAGAAGTATATGTACCAGGTAATGATTATGGATTACCGATATAGGAGGGATTATCGTGGGTTTTATTAAACAAGCACCGAAATGGGGAGCAACAGGAATTGAGCCTCCCGAATCCAAAAGAAATATAGGTTGGGAAGTAGAAGACCGCCCGCCAGCAGCATGGTTGAACTGGTTCATGAACTTAACCGCTGAATCACTTCAGGAGTTGCAGAGCAAGGCGGCGGAGAAAACATATGTGGAGGAAAGAATAGCAGAAGCCATTGCAGGGGTGGATGTAGATATTCCTGATGCATCGTTAATGGTGAAAGGGATCACACGGCTGAGTAGTGCGGTAGATAGTACGTCAGAGACGGAGGCTGCTACGCCGAAGGCGGTGAAGAGTTTAAGTGATACTGTTGCTGCGCATAAGGCGGATTATGTGAACCATCCGGCGGTAGTCGATACAACTAACGTAGGCAACGCCTATTCCGTTACATTGCCTTCACTGACCGCATATAAGCATGGCATGGGTATCGTAGCTACTATAAATGCAGATTCAACAGGAGCCGCGACAATTAATGCGAACGCGTTAGGGGCTATACCTTTGACCGCAAACGGCAGAGCATTATCTAACCTTAAAAAAGACGGAGTGTATACATTTCGATACAGCGCATCTAAAGCGGCTTTTATCTTACAGGGTGAAGGAGTTGATACCGCGCCTCTCATTGCGGCGATAAATGGAATTTTAGGATCATAGGAAAGGAGTGGTTTAAATGCCTAGTATAGTAGATTCAACGGTTGTTGCAAGTGCGTATGATACGAGTGGTAATGGGGGTAAGAAGTTAGTTAGGTTGAGCAATGGTTGGCTAATTGCCATTGTAAAAGATTTGACAGAAATAGGATATAAGTTATACAAAAGTATAAATAATGGCGCTACTTTTTCATTACTATATACACATGCTTTATCAGGAAGTATTCAAGATGTAGCCATTGTCCCCAATGGAACCAATGTTTACATTATATGTGCATGGTTAAACAATGCTGTTCAATGCTATGGGTATAATTGCTTAATTGCTAACGGTATTTCTGGAGCTATTTTCAATGTAGACATTGGTCAAACAGCATTGGGCAACGTATCCTTAGCCACAAATGAAGCAGGAACAGAACTACATGCCACATGGTCAAGCAAAAATACAACATATCCAACCTTTAATCTTAGATATGCAAAAGGGGCTATTAATGCTAGTACAGGGGCGGTGACATGGGGTGCGGTGGATCAAATTACAAACTATGTTGATAGTTATCTGACTGTAATCCAGCCAAGTATTGTTGTTAGTAGTAATAATAATCCAACTATCGTTGCGACTTGGATTAACTCAAATTCGACATTTTTAGTAGTTGCTTACACTCGCAATAGTGGAGTTTGGCAAACTGGTTATACAAGAATATATAATCAAACAGGTGGGGCAACAGGATATGCCCAATCGAGTCCATCTGCTGTGTTCGTACCTAAATCAGTTAATGGATTAACCAATGGGCGTATATGGGTAGCGTGGCATGGTAAGGATGCGACAGTCTCCGCAGATAATATACGTGTTTCTTATTCTGATGATAATGGAACCTCTTGGTCTACTCCTCAGATAGTGACCGACAGTGTAGCGAATAATAATTCTAGTTTTTATTTTCCATCTATAAGTGCGAACAAAAGAAATGAAATATTTATAACGTATACTGGTAGTTTTTATGGTGTGTGCCATGTTAAAAACATAGGTGGGGTATGGGCAAAACAATATCATTTTGTGGCTGGATATAATTTTTATCCTTCTGCTTTAGATGATGTCACGATCGATTTTTCAATGCCTTTATTAATTTATAAGGGTGATACAAAAGTTGGATTCTATGGAACGTGGGGAGTGGTAACTAACTCAGTTGCACAGGGATCAATCGGTGCTAAGTCAAGCAAAGACAGCCTACTGGTATACACAATCACAACGGACAACACTATGTCCACCATCACCGAGAAAGTAAATGGTGTTACCGTAGGCACGAAGACCGCAATAAGTGGTCAAGCGCTCACAGTGGGGCTTACACAAGTGCAGTGGGATGCTGTGAAGTTTGGCAAGTATGCCACAACCGCCGCGAGTAATATATTAACCATATCTATGGGTACTGATGCTTGGACATACACATTCGATAAGCGACTCCCTACAGGTGCGGACATTGAACAAGTTACAAAGGCGTTACAGGATACACAAGGGGTTTTCCTTCCTGCTGTTAAATCTAAACTCAATGATTTAGTTTATGGTGGTGGTGACTCTCTTGATGGACTAATCGATAAACTAGAATCTAACTTATCAAGTCTAACCCCGTCAAACCTACGCGAAAACATAACAGTTAACGGTGTAGTTGGCACACTAAAGCAAGGTAAGGCGAAATATGTAGGTACTCATGTAGGTACGGGGGCCGTAATTGCTATAAATTTTGGTTTTACGTGGAGATCCATTATAGTATCCAACACATACGGGAGTAGTTGGTCGTTATTTAGAAACCCTATTACTAATGCTGTAGAGCAACTCACCTCACCAACCAATGCACCAACACCGAGCAACGTCGGCACAACCTCACTTGATTTAAAGTTTTGGAGTTCAGGGGGAACTTATACCGTTATGGCATATGAAGATTAGGAGGGGGAGAGTATGAAGAAGATAGGAAGCAGGATTTACTATGATGTTGTTAGTGGCGAGGTTCTAGTAAACACAGGGGATAGAATTGTTTTTGATGATTATGTTACTCCATCTATTGAAAGTGATTTTTCTTCATTTTCAAAGCTGTCAGAAAGAAACCCTGAATCTGTAGGTGTTTTAGAACTTCTTTATGTTGCTTATAAAGAGGAATTCAAATTACAAAACGGGTACCGTGTGAGCGTATCGACAAAAACATTAGAGTTTAGCTATCCCGATCTAAGCGAGCCAGAAGCGCCGCCAGTATTCGGAAAGCCGTTAACGGAGCAAATCGCGAATTTAGAATTGCAGAATACCGAGTTAATGTTGGCGGTAGCTGAGTTAGCAAGCGTAAGCGAAACAGACAAGATGGAGACACAGCTTGCAATTGCGGAATTAGCGTCAATCATAACTGGAGGTGTGGCTTAATGGCGAAGATATATTACAACCTAATTAAAGCAGGTCGATGGGAAATAGATAACGTTCCTTCAACATGGAAGAGTAGTACACAAGCTTTATTGGATGCCGACATTACGGAGTAGGACGAAACTGTGCAACTAGGCACCACCACATCGCCACTAAGGCGTATTTTTTTCGCCCCCGAATCCTCGGGGGCTATTTTTTCATATCAAAATAGGAGGAGATGGGACATGGATAGACTAGATTTGCTTTTAAAGTGGGGCATCGCTCTTTTAGGATCAGCGGCCACTTACTTGGTAGGTGAATGGTCTGAATTGATCTCATTGTTTCTACTTGCGATGGGGATCGATTATTTAACGGGAATAGCTGCTTCATTAAAGTTAGGTAACGGCCTTAGTAGCAACGTTGGATTTTGGGGATTAGCTAAAAAAGGGCTTATGATCCTTGTCGTGATTCTGGCACACCGATTAGACGAGTTATTTGGGACCAATGTTATTATGGTGGGTTCAATTTATTTCTATTTAACGAATGAACTGATTTCAGTGACTGAGAACTATGGAAGGATGGGACTGCCCTTACCGAATAAGATTAAAGACATCATATCCATTCTCAAACAAAAGGGGGGTGATCAATCATGAATCCATTTGAATCTTACAGGCTAACTAGTCCATTTGGTATGCGTATGCATCCGGTATATCAAACACCTAAGTTCCACAGAGGTGAAGACCTTGTAACGACACCTTCGAATGGTCCGATCAATGCATTCATATCTGGTGAAGTCATTCATGCGAAAGAGGGTATCAAGGGTTCGGGATTCGGAGGCTACGGTATCGTAGTCGCCATCAAGGATAACAAAGGTTACCTTCATTGTTATGCTCATTTGTCTGCTGCTTTGGTAAAGGTAGGGGATATGGTGAAAAGAGGACAAAAGGTGGGTTTTCAAGGTAGTACAGGAGTGTCAACAGGTGCACACCTTCATTACGAGATTCGTAAAGCTTGCGCCCCCTCATATGGATATACGGAGACGGAAAGCGGTGTGGTTGAGCCTACGAAATACTTGCAAGACTTCTATTCCAACGAGGAGCTAGCAAACCTAGATAAGAAAGACGCCAACGCCATCATTGATAAGTACCTTAAGCCAGCTTGGGGGAATGCCAAGACACCAGCAGATAAACAGGAGATTGGTAGATTGGCTGATGAATTACGGTTGGCTTCAGGACAAATGAAACAGAATGGATAAGCAAAGCAAATTCACAAGACTTGCGAATCTGAACAACAGTCCTGCTGACTTCGGTCGGTGGGGCTTATTTGTGTATACTTCCATCCTTCGAACTTCCACCCCACTCAATTTGTCCTAGCATGGACTATTATCATATTTACAACATATTTATTCTCAAGGGGATCTGACCCCCAAGCAAGTTATGAAGTCCTCCAAGGTATAGTGAATTACTTCATTCTCTTGATTTGTGAAAAGGAGCAGTGATAACTGATGGTGAATCAGAATCTAAATGATGTCTTGTCTTTTGCTACGCTGTTATCCGTATTTGTCATGGCGGTTGTTCAATTGGTCAAAATCACGATAAATCTACCTAAGAATATTATTCCTTTAGTTGGAGTGCTCATTGGACTACTTTTGGGATTATCATTTTACCCGTTCACCGATCTGCAGACAGTAGAGAGATTATGGGGCGGAGGGCTGGCAGGATTATCAGCTACAGGATTGTTTGAGTTAGCGTTTAATAAACGATCTGGTAACTCAATAGTGAATCCAGATAATAGAGATGGCAAAGACAATAAGAATAATGATAAGAAGTAATCGATTTATAACAAAGTAAATAAGCAATGATCTTCTGTATTCAGTGCCCCTGCTTTTGGCAAGGGGTCTTTTTTTTCGTTTACAGCATCTTACATAACTACGAGTTCCATTCCTGAATCCTTTCTGGTATACTGTAACCAGTAATTAACAAATACGAATGACGAGGTAACCACGACGCCCATGAAGTAAACCATCTATTTCTCAATAAACTGCATGTAAGTGAAACAGGCAGTCTCTACGGTGTGTAGGGGTGAGGATAGGTGTGTCCAAATTAGGGTGTATCGTTGTAAATGGGCTAAGTGGCCTCTTTGACGGTTTCTCTCTGTTTACGTCATCTTATCGATAACCTTTCACCGTAGGCCTATGCCTGCGGTTTTTTTGTACATTTAGAAAGGGTGATGATGGATGATGAATATCGTACGTGGTAGAAATTTGGCTAAAGAATGGCAAGGGAATGTCTGCTTTGAACAAGTGGATATTGACATTTATGAGGGTGAACGACTAGCACTATTTGGGAGTAACGGCGTTGGCAAGACAACGCTTCTTGAAATATTAGCAGGTGAGGAAGAACCCACCGAAGGGATAATTGAACGTGGACTCCCTCGATCACAATGGGGCTTTATGAAACAAACTTCGGCAGGTTTATTGGGAATAACTACACTGGAAGCAGCGCAGGTTGATAGCACCGAGTTATATCAGATCAAGTGGCATATGAAGCGATTGGAAGAGGAGCTTGGTCACCGTATAAATATACTGGATCCGAATGAATCTTTGTTAGAAGAGTATGGTGATTGGTTGGAGCGCTATGAACGGATGGACGGATTCAAATGGGAAGTAGATGTGGAGAAGATGCTAAATATACTTCACATTGGTGCTGAACTATGGGGAATTCCATTCTCTCAATTAAGCGGTGGGCAGAAAACAAGAGTGCGTCTTGCATCCTTACTTGTTCATCGTCCTAAATTTCTAGTACTGGATGAACCGACGAATCATTTAGATGAGTCCAGTATATTGTGGTTAGAGAATTGGTTGAACGATTATGAGGGGACCGTATTATTTGTTTCTCATGATAGAACATTCCTAGACCACGTAGCTACAGGTGTGTGCGAGCTGACGAATCAAGGGCTGAAGAAATATAACGGCGGTTATCTTGATTATCGTCGCGAGAAGGACAGAGAGATTCGTGAACAAGAGGCGTTGTATAAGCAACAACAGCTGGCTAGGAAAGCGCTAGAGGAATCTATACGTAGATACCAGGAATGGTTCAATAAAGCAGATCAAGCAGCTTCCAAGCAAGAAATGCCAAGTGCCACAAGCTTCTACAAATCGAAGGCCAAGAAGAATATCTCCCGTTATCATGCGAAGCAAAAGGAAATGGACAGATTGGATGCACAGAGTGTACAGAAGCCGCGTAATGCTCCCGGTGTGAAAATGCAGTTGGAGACAGAGGGTTTTGGAGCACGCAACCTCGTGGAATTGAAGGAAATCACATTTGGGTTTACAGAACAGAACCCTTTATTTGATAAGTTGGATCTTGTTATTTCACGAGGTGACCGCCTTGCGGTACGCGGACCGAATGGTATGGGGAAATCCACGTTGTTACAACTGATGATGAATAAGCTTAATCCTCAAGCAGGTGAGGTACGAATGCATCCAAGATTAAAGATTGGTTATTTCTCTCAAGAGCTGGAAGGACTGAACATGGAACAGACCCTGTTAGATAGCCTTCTTTCTTTGCCAGATATGACAGAGACCAATGCACGAACGATTCTTGGATGTTTTCTATTTCCCCGTGAGAATGTATTCAAAAGAATTGGGGATCTGAGCATGGGAGAAAGATGTAGAGCTGCTTTTCTACAGCTCTATTTCAGCGGAGCCAATCTTCTTGTTCTGGATGAACCGACCAATTATCTTGATATCGCTACTCGAGAAGTCATTGAAGATGCACTTCAGTCTTACTCAGGTGCATTTGTCATCGTCTCCCATGATCGAATGTTAGTACGTAAGTTGGCGAATCGCTTGCTGACCTTGTCAGAGGCTCAGAAACCTCAGCTGTTCGAAGGAACATTAGAGGAGGAAGAAGAGCATATCTTAAGGCGGGAAAGAGTGGGGGCAAGCGGCGATTCAACACAAGATAATCAAAGAATGGCGTTAGAATGGACACTTACACGATTGCTTAGTGATGAGGGGGGGACGGAAATGGAGGAAATAGAACGTCTCCAAGAAATTCGAATGCTTCAGAAGCAATTAAAGAGTCTTTAAATAAGTTAAGATAAATTACTCAGCTTAATGGTTGTTAATTCGTAGCAGTAATTTCAAATATAAGAAAGCTTAAGTTTCACATGATACGCTACTTCTTATATTTCGAAGAAACGAATAACGGTTCTTATGGGACGGCGTATCCGTCTTTTCTTGCCACTAGGCACAATTATGCTATAATTAGTGAATAGAGTGTTATGAATGAAATGCCATGATGGAGAAGAGTAAGCAGTGCCTCTTTACAGGGAGGAAACGTATGTTTGATTGAGAGCGTTTCTACAGAAATAGGCTGTTGAAGTTCCCTCCGGAGCAGTTCCTTGAACTTGTCGTATCCTGATGTAGTCAGGATGTATAGCGATGACAGTAGAGGGTACCGGTTCACGTCCGTTACATCGTTTAAAGTGAGAATGTTGTGTTCAAGTGACATGATGTCTAACAAGGGTGGTACCACGGTCTTTTCGTCCCTTTTTTCGGGAGGAAGGGCCTTTTTTGTTTAAAATCTAACGTACATTTATGGATTAAGGGGGCTTGAATGGCTATGAAAGAGAGATTGGAAGCATTGAAGAATGAGGCTCTGGCTCAGTTGCAAGAGGTGGACAGTCCAGAGAATTTGAATGATCTACGTGTGAAGTATTTAGGTAAGAAAGGCGCATTGACTGAGATTCTACGCGGCATGGGTTCTTTGAGCGCAGAAGAAAGACCTGTCATCGGTCAAGTAGGAAATGAAGTGCGTGCAGCGATCGAGAGTGTGATCGAAGTCAAACAAAATGCTTTTCAAAAGGCAGAGACTGAGAAACGTCTACAAGCTGAGAAAGTGGATGTTACATTACCTGGACGTCCGATGTCACAAGGGGGCGTTCACCCCTTAAACAAGGTCATTCAAGATATTGAAGAAGTATTCATTGGTATGGGATACAATATCTCGGAAGGTCCTGAAGTAGAGACGGATTATTTCAACTTTGAGGCACTTAACTTACCTAAGGATCATCCAGCTCGCGATATGCAGGATACCTTTTATATTACAGAAGAATTGTTAATGCGCACACAGACGTCACCCGTGCAAATGCGTACGATGCAGAGCATGGATGGTAAATCTCCTGTCAAAATCATATGCCCTGGTAAAGTATACCGCCGTGATGATGATGATGCGACGCATTCCTTCCAGTTCAATCAGATCGAAGGTCTTGTGATCGGCGAGAACATTCGTATGAGTGATCTTAAGGGAACGTTACAACAGTTCGTTCAGGAAATGTTCGGAGCCAATACACAAATTCGCCTTCGTCCAAGTTTCTTCCCGTTCACTGAGCCTAGTGCAGAAGTGGATGTTACGTGTGTGAAGTGTGGAGGAAGTGGATGCCGGATGTGTAAACAGACGGGTTGGCTAGAGATTCTAGGTTGCGGAATGGTTCATCCGAAGGTATTAGAAGCGGGTGGTTATGATTCAGAGAAATTCACAGGATTTGCATTTGGTATGGGTGTAGAACGTATTGCGATTCTTAAATATGGTATTGACGATATTCGTCATTTCTACAATAGTGATATGGCTTTCTTGAAGCAGTTCTCAAGGATTTAAATTTGTAAAAAGAGGAAGGGGATCGTCATGAAGGTATCAACAGAATGGCTGAAGGATTACGTTACATTAGAGAACGTAGTTGCTGAGGATTTAGCAGAACAAATTACACGTGCAGGTATTGAAATAGATGAGGTTGAGAACCGCAATAAAGGCGTGGATAAGATCGTTGTTGGTTATGTTGTCAGTAAAGAGAAACACCCGGACGCTGACAAATTGAATATCTGTATCGTAAATGCAGGATTAGAAGAGGAACTACAGATCGTCTGTGGAGCGAAGAATGTGGACGCAGGTCAGAAAGTTCCAGTAGCGCTTATCGGTGCTACCATGCCTGATGGTATGCAGATTAAGAAAGCAAAACTTCGTGGCGTATTATCTCAGGGTATGATCTGTTCTGCTAAAGAACTAGGATTGAATGAGAAATTACTACCTAAAGCGCAACAAGAAGGTATCTTTGTCCTTCCAGAATCTGTAGAGATTGGCACGCCTATTAGTCATGTACTTGGATTAAATGATAAAGTGCTTGATTTTGATTTGACGCCTAATCGTTCCGATTGTCTTAGTATGCGCGGTGCAGCATATGAAGTTGGCGCAATCCTAGGTCGTGAAGTGAATATACCAGATCCACTAGAACAACTCTTTGAAGTAAGTGATACTGCAGCAGAACATATTTCTGTTCAGATTAGCACACCGGAATTCTGTAGTCACTATGCTGCTCGTTATATTACTGGAGTTAAGATCACATCGTCTCCACAATGGATGCAGAATCGTTTGATGGCAGCGGGTGTACGTCCGATCAACAACATCGTAGATATCACGAACTATGTGATGTTGGAGTATGGTCAGCCACTTCATGCTTTTGATGCGGATAAGCTGAATAAAGGTGCTATCGATGTTCGCCTTGCTAAAGCAGGAGAGACATTGATCACTTTGGATGGGCAAGAGCGTAAGCTAGAGCCTCATATGTTACTTATTACGGACGGTGTGAAACCTATTGCCCTTGCGGGTGTCATGGGTGGAGCTAATTCAGAAGTAACAAATCAAACGGTGAATATTCTATTGGAATCGGCTAATTTTGACGGGGCAATTGTACGTAAAACGTCTCGCCAGTTAGGTCTTCGTTCCGAAGCGAGTCTACGATTTGAGAAAGAAGTCGACCCTGGTGCAGTTATTCCTGCATTGAATAGAGCTGCTTCATTGATCGCTAGTCATGCAGAGGGCAGCGTGCATCGTGGTATTGTTGAATCAATCGTTGAACCTGCACAAGAAGTAACGATTGCATTACGCCTTGAGAAGTTGAATGGTGTCTTGGGTACGGACCTTTCTATGCTTGAAGTGAAAACAATATTTGCTCGCTTGAATTTCGATTGTGCTGATACGGCTCAGGGGATTATCGAAGTAAGAGTTCCAACGCGTCGCGGTGATATTACAACCGACGTTGATCTTATGGAAGAAATTGCTCGACTCTATGGGTACGATAACATTCCAACGACACCTATTGAAGGACCAACGACTCCTGGTGCATACACGAAACCCCAAGCTTTACGTCGTGAATTACGGAGACTGTTAACACATGGAGGATGGCAGGAGTTAATTAGCTATTCGTTTACACATCCCGATCTAACAGCTGTATTTCCATCACTAACAATAGGTAGTAAGCCTGTTAAACTATCTATGCCAATGAGTGAAGAGCGTAGTGTTCTGCGTACAAGTATTATTCCTCAGATGTTGGATGCGGCAACGTACAACGTGAACCGTAAACATCCTGACTTAGCATTATTTGAAATAGGTCATGTCTTCTTTACGGAAGAAGAACAATTGACTGTACAGCCGAAGGAAATACCGGTCTTATCTTTATTGCTTAGTGGTAATAAGGGGCAGAAACAGTGGAATGTTACTCCGGTGCCAGTTGATTTCTTTGATCTCAAAGGATCGCTTGAGTCGTTGTTTAATCACCTTGGCTTGCAGGACTCAGTAACTTATGTTGCCAATCAACCAGAAGGATACCATCCTGGTCGTTCTGCTTCCATCTACTTAGACAATGGATCAGGCCTTAAGGTGTTATTGGGTACACTTGGTCAAGTTCATCCTCAATTGCAAATTGATCGAGATCTGGAAGATGTCTATGTTGCGGAATTATTGCTACAACCATTATTTGATAACACGGATTATGAGTTGAAATATCGTGATTTACCACGTTATCCAGCTGTTGAGCGTGATATTGCAGTTGTAGTAGATCAGAGCACGGAAGCCGGAGCATTACTTACTAAGATTCGTGAAGTTGCGGGCGAATTGTTACAGACCGTACAGGTATTTGATGTGTACACAGGAAGTAAACTAGGTGAGAATAAGAAGAGTATTGCTATCTCACTTTTATATCGTCATCAGGAACGCACATTAACGGATGAAGAGATAACGACGGTACATGGAACTGTTGTAACGGCATTAGAACAAACTTTTGAAGCTGAATTAAGGAAATAGCAGGAATTGAACACAGTCACATCGAATCCATAGACTTAATGATTCGATGTGACCTTTTTAGGAATGAAAAACATCTAAATTGTGGAAATGACGATTGCGAATCAGACAACTAAGAGTCAACACATATGAAGGAGGGAACAACAGTGAATATACCCGATCGTAATCGCGTCACCGTGGAAATCTACGGGACTTCTTATAAACTTGTCGGAAGCAGTTCTGACTATATGAAAAAAATTGCTCAGTACGTTGATGAACGAATGAATGCCGTATCTAAGAATCACACTAGGCTCGATACCCCCAAGATCGCGGTGCTCGCTGCTGTCCATATGGCTGAGGAAGCCATTCAGACTCAGGAAGTTCGTAATGAACTCAAGATGCTTACTGGAGAACGTAGCGAACTGAAAGCTGAGATCTTGAAGTTGCAAGACAACCGTACGGAACAGGCGGAGAAGTTGTTGAAGCAACAAGAGGAATCAGCAGTGGTTGTTAAAGAGAAAGAAGAACTTCAGACGGAACTTAATCGAGTACAAGCTGAATTACAACAACAATTAGAGAACAATAAATCTTTACTTGATAAGGAAATAGTCAAGAATCAACAATTAACACAGAATCAAGCTAGCCAAGAGCAGAAGTATAAACAGTCTGTTCTAGAGTTAGATAAGCAACTTGTTGATCTGCGAAATAATAACAATCAAGGGCAGACGAAATTGCGTGGGATTGAGAAGGAATTAAAAACGGCTCAAGAAGCGCACACGCAATTAAATGAACAATATAAGCAGTCGGTACAAAGAGAACAGACGGCTAAGGCTGAGCAACAATCTGTTCAAACACAGGTTACGAAATTACAGAATGAATCGAACCAAATCAAGGATAGTCTAGCTAAGTCTGAGACGGCCCGTCAGTTGTTACAAAAATCTCTTGAAGCGAGCGATGCTACTGCCCGCAAACTTGAAGCTGAAGTGAACAAGCTTTCGGCAGAAACGAAGTCTTGGAAGATGCTTGCTGACAAGAGAATGGAAGAAATTTCTGGATTGGAAGGTATTATATTAGAAGGTACTGAACAGCATGAGACACTCGAATCTGGCATGAAGTCACTTCATGATGAACTTAGCGTATTGAAGGAGCAATCTGTGCTGGAAGTAAACAGACGTCAAACAGCTGAGAATGATTTACTGCTTCTTAAGCAACAATACGAAGAGGCGCAAGAGGTTTACCGTGAAACGGTGAGACGTGATGAGGATGCAAGATTAGAGAATCTGATGTTGTTAGAAGAGAAAGAAGAGAATGAACGGCTATTGAAAGAGTTACGAGATAAGATAATAGAGATTTCATCTCGTGAATCCGAAAATCAGGCCTTATTAGAAGCTGCTCATGATGAACTTACCGTACTGAAAGAGCAATCTGAGCTGGAAGTGAATATACGCCAGAGTCTTGAGAGTGATTTGCTGAATATCCAGCAACAGTATGAAGAGGTACAAGAGGTTTATCGTGAAACGGTGAGACGTGATGAGGATGCAAGAGTAGAAAATCTGTTGTTGCTAGAAGAGAAAGAAGAGAAGGAACGCTTATTGAAAGAGTTACAAGATAAGTTAGTAGAAGCCGCTTCTCGTGAATCCGAGAATCATAACTTGCTAGAGATCACTCAGCGCTCATTGGAAGAGTGGACTACACGATATGAACAACTTGAGAGTAAGCAATCTTCCTGGGGAGCAGAAGAACAGAAACTTCAGGCGGAGTTAGAAATTTGGCAACAGGAGATTGCAGTGACAGAACAGCAACGTGAAGAGTTACGTGGTGAAAAGGAGACTGTGTCTCGTGAGTTACTTGAGATCGGAGAGTCCTTCGAACTTGTGGCTCATCAATATCGTCTTCTACAGTTGGAACATGAGATACAATTAGAACAGACGAAAGAGCTTACGGAAGAACATCGAAAGCTCAGCGAGGAATACGGAAAGTTACAAAGTGAATATAACGAGTGGATTGAACTAATCGAACAAGATAAAAGTTAAATACAAGAATGATCGCCTCACTTCTATGGAAGTGAGGCGATCAAAGTGTGTTTATTCTATAATAAGTTTGGAGATCATACCCGAGTGTCCAGAGCCACAGAATACGGAACAAATAATCTCGTATTCACCAGCTTTGTCTGCCGTAATGACTTTGGAAGGATGTTTCTTATCAAGTTGAAGCTCTAGTCCAGGGATCAGAACACCGTGATTACCTGCTTCATTCTCAAATACAATCTTAACAGTATCACCTTTTTTAATGCGATACTCCTTTTGGTCGAACGTATAGTTTGTGGCTTTAATGACGATTTCCTCGCTTGGAGCTACTCCGGTGTCTGTTACCCCACTATTGGAAGAATTCGCTGAGGAATTGTCTCCTCCACATGCAGATAAGGTCATTAAAAGTACGCAACTTATGATTAATACAAGTAATTTTTTCATAATTCACTCTCCCATAGGCATGATATTGTGACAAATATAGTAATATCATACCTTATAGGAAACGTCTTTGCACATGATGATTTGAAAGATTCGTGAACAAAGTATGGTTTGTTTAAGGTACGATAGATCGCTAATCTCAATGAATATTTGGCCACAGGCAAGCCCCTGTTCCATGGAACAGGGGCTTGCCTGTAATGTGGGTACTAAGCGTTATTGTTCACGCTCTAGTTAACGATGATCACGAGCTGCATCATAGGGTGTTGCCACCGGTATGAAGAGGTCAATAATTCCAATGACCAGTGCAGCTATCAGAGCGCCAAGCATAGTTACGCTGACACCGCTAACGATGAATTGGGCAATGTAAATCACTAATGCACTGACTAGAAACCCGACAATGCCTCGACCAAAAGGATTTATTCGTTTACCGAATATACCTTCTACAACCCAACTAATCAAGGCAATAACTAGAGCGAGAATAAGAGCGCTCCAGAATCCACCTACGGAAAACTGTGGCACGATCCAACCTACAACCATTAACACCAGTGCTGCTACAATGAATCTAACGACATGACCCAGGAAGTGCATGCAATTGGCCTCCTTTACACATGATTAATGTGTTATGCAAGTGTTATTGTATTCAATTATCAGGAAACTATGTACGGAAGTTCAAAATAGCGAATTTGGGTTGGTTTCGTTATAATAAAGTCAAGGTTGAAAGGAGTAGTGAATTATCTTGGACGACAAAATTTTGCATACTTTAGAATATCGCAAGATTTTAAATAAATGTTCGGGCTATACCCAGACAAGTATGGGAAAACTGGCGGTAGAACAACTTAAACCGGTTACGGATTTAGAGTCCGTCACACAACAATTAAATGCTACGAATGAGGCTTATACCGTAGATCGATTAAAGGGAACGCCTCCTTTTGGAGGAATAACAGATATCTCTGCAGCTACAAAAAGAGCACAGATCGGTGGAACGTTAAATCCACACGAGTTGCTGGCTATAAGTAATACTATTTATGGATCTAGACGTATCAAACGATTCATTGCTAACATTCATGAGGATGAAGAAGTTAAGATTCTATTCACGTTAAGTGAAGGGATTTCTGAACAGAAGGTTCTTGAGGATGCTATAAAATCTTGTATAGATGACAGTGCTGAGGTCATGGATTCGGCAAGTTCAGAACTTGCACAGGTTCGCAGAGAACTTAGAACTGGGGAAGTTCGTATTCGTGAAAAGCTGGATTCAATGATTCGCTCTTCTACCGTCTCTAAGATGCTTCAGGATCAATTGGTGACTATTCGTGGGGATCGTTTTGTTATACCGGTGAAGGCAGAACATCGTTCTTACTTCGGTGGTATCGTTCATGATCAATCCGGTTCTGGTGCAACGCTGTTCATTGAACCTGAGGTCATCGTAGCGATGAATAATAAACTGCGTGAATTACGGATGAGAGAAGAACGTGAAATTGAAGTTATTTTACAGAAATTAACGGCTCTTGTTGGTGATGAAGCAGAAATGTTACTTATAGATGTTGGTGTGGTTGGAGACCTCGATTTCATATTTGCCAAAGCACGATTAGGACATGTGATGAAAGCGTCGATGCCACAAATGAATGATGTAGGATTTCTAAAGCTAAAAAAAGGACGGCATCCGCTTATTCCATTGGAACAGGTTGTTCCCATTGATGTGGAACTAGGCAAGACGCATACTTCCATTATCGTAACTGGCCCGAATACGGGAGGTAAGACGGTTACGCTGAAGACGATAGGACTTCTTTGTCTCATGGCAATGTCAGGATTCTTCGTTCCAGCTGAAGAGGGTAGCGAACTAAGTGTGTTTGACGCCATATTTGCAGATATTGGGGATGAGCAAAGTATTGAGCAGAACCTCAGTACGTTCTCCAGTCATATGACCAATATTATTCGGATATTGAAGCAAATGACGTCTAAAAGTCTCATCTTGCTGGATGAAGTAGGGGCTGGAACGGATCCTGCAGAAGGGTCTGCATTAGCGATATCCATTCTGGAGCACATTCACCGTACGAACTGTCGCATGGTGGCAACGACACATTATAGTGAATTAAAAGCTTATGCTTATGAACGTCAAGGCATTATTAATGCGAGTATGGAATTTGATGTGAATACATTGAGTCCTACATATCGTCTATTGATCGGTATTCCGGGAAGAAGTAATGCATTTGCTATCGGAGAGCGATTGGGATTACAGAAAAACATATTAGATTTTGCTCGGGGTGAAGTGAAAGAAGAAGATATGCGTGTAGAGCACATGATCGCTTCTCTTGAGGACAATCGCCTGCGTGCTGAGACTGAGCGTAAACAAGCTGAACAGCTCCGTAAAGAGATGGAGGCACTACGAAGTCAGCATCAACGAGAGCTCGAGAAGTTGGATGAACAACGTGAGAAGCTATTGGAAAAAGCAGAGCTTAACGCACAAGAAGTGATCAACAAAGCTCGCGCTGAAGCAGAACGAATTATTTCTGAACTGCGCGAGCTTGCAATGACTGAAGGCGCATCGGTGAAAGAACACAAGTTAATTGCGGCACGTAAGCAACTTGAAGAAGCTGAGCCGAAGCAACGTAAGAAAACGCCGGCCAAGAATCAAGTTAAAGTTCGTACGATTGAACCTGGGGATGAGGTAAGACTATACAGTCTGAACCAAAAAGGGCATGTTGTAGAACTTACGGGAAATAAAGAAGCCATGGTACAATTAGGTATTATGAAAATGAAGGTTAGCTTAGATGATTTGGAACTCTTGAATGCGAACCAAACAGATAAACCACAAAAGCAGAAGAGTGTTACAATGGTTAAACGAACGCGAGATGACAATATTCGTCGTGAACTAGATCTGCGTGGTGCGAACCTCGAAGAAGCGTTGATGGAAGTCGATCGTTTCATTGATGAGGCATTTTTGAGCAATTTAGGTCAGGTAAGTATTATCCACGGTAAGGGAACTGGTATTCTTCGAACAGGTATGCAAGAGTACCTTCGTAAGCATAGACATGTTAAAAGTTATCGGTTGGGCAATTATGGCGAAGGCGGAAATGGTGTTACCGTCGCTGAATTGCATTAAGTATGTTTGCGTCGTTTAAGTTCAGTTGTAAGGAGTGTCATCCCTATGAAAAACTTGATACGTATATTATTTGTTGCCGCTGTTATGTTTATAGTAGCCGGAATTGTTTATTTGAAGAATAGCTAGGAGGAAGGTTTCATGGAAACAACAGTATGCCCATGGTGTCAGACAGAAATTGTATGGGATGAAGAACTAGGTCCAGAAGAAGAATGTCCGCATTGTCAGAATGAGCTAAATGAATATCGTACACTCAACATTGGTATTGACGAGGACGATGAGGAACTTGAACCTGAAGTCATTACAGCTCAAGGCGAAGATGAACTATCGATTAACCCTTTCTGGGAAAAAGATGTTATTCGTGCCACGCCAACCATTCGTGCACTTGATAAGTATGAGACAAGTCACGATTTGATGAATTACGAAGAAATGGTTGAAAAAGTATTAGATGAACAGGAAGAAGTTCCTGAGTGTCCTCATTGTCATGAATATATGTTGTTAGCAGGACAACAAGTGACAGATAGTGGGTTCCAACCTACGGTAGTTAAAGCACTACAGTCCCCAATTCTAAGTACACCATTCACAGTGGATATGTACATTTGCACGGGCTGCTTCCACGTTCAGACAACGCTTTCTGAGGAAGATCGTTTAAGACTTGTTCAAGGCTTAAGTAAATAATTATTATATAGAATATAAGTTAGTGGTATCAAAAAAAGTTGACTAGCAAGTAACCCGATTGGCGATAATGCCAATCGGGTTATTTGTCTCTTTGCCAGATTACGCCGATACATGTTCTGAAGGAGGAGATGGTTTAGTAGTTCGGGTTAAGGAGAATAATTCAAGATCATCCGTTCTTGGGTTTCCTGTTAAGATATCTGCTATTAATTCAGCAGCAATCATACTATACACGGTTCCATTACCTCCATAACCCTCTAAAAAGTAGCAGTGTGGATATTGTGGATGTGGCCCAATCATGGGAAGTCCATCATGGGTTGACCCAAAGACAGAGGCCCAAGAATAATCTATTGTTAAGGGGCCTATTTCAGGAAATAACGCCTCCGCCTCCTGAAGCAATTTTCGACTCTGACTGATGAGTCGTACTTCACGATCTTCAGGGTTCAAGAGATGCTCATCAAGGCCTCCGATTACAATCCTATCATCTGATGTAGTTCTCATATACAAATAAGGACGTGCTGATTCCCATATAAGTGATCGTTCATGCCAACTACTGAGATCCTTTACGGGATTGGTAGCGATAGCATATGAAGTGGTTAGAATGGCATTGCGATCAGCTTTCATCTCTTGTGTCTCGTAACCTAGAGCGAAAATGACATGCTTTGCAAAAATACGATGATTCCTCGTATGACAAATCACGCCGTCTTGCTGGTACTCATAACGAATGACCTCTGAATTCTCATAGACTTGTACTCCGTTGTTTGCAGCTGTAGCAACTAAGGAATGACACATTTGAAAAGGATTAACTTCTGCATCTCCATGCGTATATAGAGCAGCCGGTTTGGTGAATGGGAACGTGGAAGATATTCGATCCTTATCCCAGTATTCAACGTTAAATCCATAATGGTTGAGATTATTGTACTCTTCTTGAATCATAGAAACATCTTGTTCTGTGCTTGCATAATAAAGGCTATTACGTGGAATGAACTGTGTCTCCATGATTAAGTCGTCTTGGATGTCATGCAGTTTCTTCATAGCATCCTCACATAACTTATAGAACCGTACACCTGCCTCTTCACCGAATGTATTGATACATGATGTCAGTGATTTATCGTTCGTATACTGCAAGAGTCCTGTATTCGCAGCGGTACTCCCTGTAGCAATCTTTGTTTTGTCCAATAGAATAGTGCTGACTTTCTGCAAAGATAACATGTAAGAAAGTAATGCTCCCCCCATACCACCTCCAATGACAAGACAATCGCACGAAAGATCTTGTTCAAGCGCTGAATATTGTGGTGCTGTAACAGAGGGTTTTGACCAAAGTAGGGAACCAACATTTAATGGGGTCACGATCAACACTCCTTTATAGTATTAGGATTAGAATTACAAATGAATTTCACATATTAATAAAAGGTCGGGAGATACTATCTTTGTCAAAATATACTTACCCAGGAGGGACGCATATGCAACCATTAACAACGAAAGAGCTTTCCTACATCTCAGATTCCATTACCAATGAGAACTTATTGATCAAGCAATGTGCTGCAACAGCCGCAACGACACAGAATACAATCATTCAACAAGCATGTTTATCCTATATTCGAAGTTTGGATAGTCACCTTGATCAACTCGTACAATCATTAGAAGCACACCAACAATTAGCACCAACGCAAATTCAATAGATACAATGCAGCAAACACTATTATAGAGGAGGATACTAACGTGACATCTCAGAATAATTCCGCGTTTATGCCAGAAAAGGATTTGTTATATACGATTGTGGCTGATTTGAAAAGAACCTCTAGAGAATATTTGACAGCAGCGACAGAATCTAATTGTTCGTCTGTACGTCAGATGTTTACGAACTTGACGAATGATACATTGAGATTACAGGGGGAAGTATTTACCCTGATGCAGCAGCAAACGGAGTATTCACTACCTAGTCAAGCGCCACGTTCTGAATTAGATAAGCACGTTCAAGCATCTAAAAAGACGCAACAAGAATCTCGTCAATTCGTGAGCCAAAAAACAGGGAATGATATACAAAATGGATATATTCCTAATGCTGAACAACAACAATCACAATCGGGAAGCACACAATATATGTAATCGATTGGAAAAAGCATATTTTATATGAAATAACTGTCTCATAAGGCTCCGGGCCAAGTGGGACGGTTTTTTTCTATGCATAGACCTCAAAATATTGTAGTATATGTATTAATCTCTTTTACGCGGGTATGACATTTATTAATATCAGTGCCCACGAAAAGCAAGCACTGGAGGATAACTTATGAAGGAACTAAACGATCTTAAAATGAAGGTGTTGGACCTTTTAAAAGAGGACGCGAGAAGGTCCCCGGCTTTATTGTCTACTCTTCTTGGTGTTAGCGAAGATGAAGTTACAACGGCGATAGCAGAGCTTGAGAGTGATCATGTGATTGTGAAATATTCTGCTGTGGTGAATTGGAGCAAGATTGAAGATGAGAAAGTAACAGCCCTGATTGAGGTTCAGATTACACCGGAACGTGGGCGTGGATTTGAGGGGATTGCAGAACGTATTTATTTATATCCTCAAGTGAAATCGGTATATCTGATGTCTGGTGCATATGATTTACTTGTAGAAGTAGAAGGACAAAACTTAAGAGAAGTAGCGAACTTTGTGTCTGAGAAATTATCACCAATCGATTCTGTACTTTCAACGAAGACCAATTTTATTCTGAAGAAATATAAACAAGATGGGATTATTCTCGAGGATCACATAGAAGATACTCGACTCTTGATCTCTCCATGAAGAAGGAGGAAGTGTGATGATCTTGAATGAAGGGCGTGCAACAGAGCACAAAAAATCAATGGAATCCTATTTAGCGCCGCTCGTCAGGGAGATCGCTCCTTCGGGCATTCGTAAATTTTTTGATCTAGTATCAGCTAATAAAGATATTATTACGCTTGGTGTGGGTGAGCCAGATTTCGTTACACCATGGCACGTACGTGAAGCGTGTGTTTACTCTTTAGAACGAGGACGTACGGGATATACCTCTAATGCAGGAATGCCTGAACTTCGTGAGGCTATTGGTCAATATTTGGATACGAACTTCCAAATTACATATGATCCTGCGAAGGAGATACTCGTTACCGTAGGGGGAAGCGAAGCGATAGATTTAGCACTACGTGCATTGATCGTTCCGGGTGATGAAATCCTTATTCCTGAACCATGTTATGTGTCATATTCGCCGATTACTGCTATTGGTGGAGGCATCCCAGTTGGTATTGAAACAACGTCTGCGAATGGTTTTAAATTAACTGCGGAGGCTTTGGAAGCAAAGATCACACCTAGATCCAAAGTAGTGATATTATCTTATCCAAGCAATCCAACGGGTGCAATTATGACGTATGATGATTGGTTACCTATTGCTAAAGTGATAGAGAAACATGATCTCATTGTTATTTCTGATGAAATTTATGCTGAACTTACCTATGGTGAGAAGCATGTTAGCTTTGCATCTATTCCTGGAATGATGGATAGAACCGTGCTAGTGAGTGGATTCTCTAAAGCATTTGCTATGACAGGGTGGCGTATGGGTTATGCATGTGCACACGAAGACCTCATTGCAGCGATGTTAAAGATTCATCAGTATACGGTGATGTGCGCTCCAGTGATGGGCCAAGTTGCTGCATTAGAAGCATTAACAACCAATGGCTTAGAGGAAAAAGATCGAATGATGGAATCCTATAACCAGCGTAGACGGTTGATTGTTCAGGGATTGCGTGATATCGGGCTTGATTGTCATGAACCTCAGGGGGCATTTTATGCATTTCCGAGCATTCAAAGTACCGGTTTATCATCCGATGATTTTGCGCATAGACTGCTTGTAGAAGCTAGAGTAGCAGCGGTTCCGGGTAACGTCTTTGGACTCGGCGGGGATGGTTTTCTTCGTTGTTCCTACGCGACTTCCGTTGCTCAATTGACTGAGGCGCTTGATCGAATAGGCGGATTTGTAGAAAAACTGAAAAAAGGCTAATTTAGCTGATTATTTTTGAGAATTAACAATATGTTCACTTTTATTATTAGTATTTTATGTTATAATTTGTCTTTAAGAGCAGAAACTATCTAATGGAGGGATTCGATTTGTTTTGTGCTGATTATGATATGCCCAAATATCGGGGGGGTTATATCTCCGAAGGGAAGATTGGTAAATGGCCAAGCAAAACGAACGAATCTTCGAATAGAGAGTTTACGTTGGAAGATGAAATTCGAATGCTCCGCAGCAAGATGGAACAAATATTTGTCCAAGAGCAGTCATTTACTTCTGAAATCGTTATTGAAATTAGTAGTTTGCTAGACTTAAAGATAAATGAATACATGAAAAACATTCTCCCTAAAAAATAATATGTAGTTTACAAGGAGGCTCGTAATGATGAGCCTTCTTTTTATCTGTCCACTATATATGCTATATTGTTCTTATTATCGATTGGGGGAACAGACATTGAAACGTATTGGACAATGGCTTCTAATTTGTGCGAGTATCTTGATGTTGGCAGGTTGTGGGAATGATGCAGATGTTTCTATTTTTATGACGGATCTTTCACAAAGCCCTTCAGATATTAGGGAGCCGTTAGAGCAGGAACTACAAGAGAAGCTTGGAGAAGATCTTAAGGTTAGCATCTCGGCAGCGGCATTATATGTTGAGCAAAAAGTATTGATAGAATACGCGGCTGGGGAACATGAGATTATCATTGTGCCTGAAGATGTTATGAAACGATATAGTCAGCAGGGTGCTCATAGGGTCCTTGATCAGGAGTTCGATTCCGAGAAATTCCCTGAGGGTGTGTTTGAGGCTGGCGTAACGGATGAAGCAACAAATGAGATAGTCTCTGAGAAGCATCTTTTTGCAATCCCTCTCTCAAAAATGAAAATATTTCAAGGTATGAACTTCCGAACGGAAGGATTATATGCTACCATTCCATTCTCCTCAAATTCAGTTGAGAATTCAGTTAAAGTGATGAAGCTCATGATTGGGGAATAATAATAGAAGCAATGCTTTTCCAATAACTAAGTATATGCTTTCGAAGTAAGTTTTTGAAACGAAGACTATTCGATGAAGTGATGCTATTTCAAAATCTTTTAGGAGGATTCCAAATGAAAGTATACACACGTACAGGCGATAAAGGTGAAACCTCTGTCATTGGAGGCAGAGTGATCAAAGATGATCATCAAGTAGAAGCTTATGGAACGATTGATGAGTTGAATTGTTTCGTAGGACAAGCGATTAGCCTCATGGAGGGTGAATTGTTTGCTGATCTGAAGGAACAGTTGTTAGAGATACAACATGAGTTGTTTGATTGTGGTTCGGATTTAGCGTTTGTTAAGCTAAGTGAAAGTAAATATAAGGTGACAGGCGAATTGGTAGAGCGATTGGAACTTTGGCTAGACACGTGTGAGAAAGAGAACCCAGCGCTCGAGCGATTTATTCTACCTGGTGGAGATATGATATCTTCCACTCTTCATGTTTGCCGCACAGTGTGTCGTAGAGCAGAGCGTAGAACCGTGACTTTAGGCAAAGAAAAGGATATCAATCCCGATGTACGTAAATATTTAAACCGTTTGTCTGATTATTTCTTCGTAATTGCAAGAACGGTGAACGCACGTAAAGGAGTAGCAGACATCGAATATGTACGTAGTCAAAAGGTGTTTAAATCAGAGAAATGAGCCAATATTATAATCCAATCGCATACGTCGTTTCCGCCGAAGAAGAGGGATGGAAACTAAAGACGATTTTGCAAAAAAAAATGAACATTTCTCGCAAACTGTTAACACGACTGAAACAGACCGAGGAAGGGATCAAGCTAAATGGCGAGAGAGTGTATATTAGTGTTTATGTAAGGAGTGGAGATAGGGTTGAAATACGGATGGAGCAGGAGACTTCGGAAGATATTTTACCTCAGCCCATTCCTTTTGATATTTTATTTGAAGATGACGATCTGTTGGTTGTAAACAAAGAGGCTGGCATCATTGTTCATCCTACTAGTGGTCATTATACCAACACGTTAGCAAACGGAGTCGTTCATTATTGGCTTGAACAAGGGAAATCGTTTCGCTTTCGACCCGTTCATAGGCTTGATCAAGAGACAACGGGCGTCTTAGTTATTGCGAAGAATCCCTACGTCCATCAACATATCTCTCAGCAGATGATAGATGGAGAGGTTGATAAGAAATATATTGCATTGGTCCATGGTGTGCCTAGTCCCCCTGAAGGAATGGTAGATGGTCCTATTGATAGAGACCCATTGGATCCTCATCGTAGAATTGTGACACCAACGGGGTATATTTCACTGACACGGTACTGGGTCATTGAACAATACAATCAGACGAGTATGGTACAACTAAAGTTGGAGACAGGTAGAACACATCAGATCCGTGTTCATATGACGTCAATCGGATGTCCGTTGATAGGGGACTCGTATTATCGACATCCTATTTATGTTGAAATGGAAACGGATCAGGATAATGAACTCGCTGGCACTGAAACTCAGAAGAACTTGATGGATGAGAATAAAGTGGTTAGGATTGATCGACTGATAGGTCGTCAAGCGTTACATGCATCGGAGTTGTCCTTTGTTCATCCGATTCTGCAAGAACGGATGACCATTACTGCACCACTTCCAACGGATATGGTAGCACTTCGAGGTCAATTACTTCAGAATATAATGAAGGAGGAAGAATAAGTATGAGCAACCTTGTTATTTATCAATATCCAAAGTGTAGTACATGTCGTAATGCAACGAAATGGTTACGAGCAAATGGACATGACCTTGAAATTCGTCATATCGTTGAGAATCCGCCAACGGTCTCTGAATTAAATGAATTAATTGATAACAGTGGGCTAGAACTCAAGAAATTTTTTAATGTGAGCGGCGAAGTATATAAAAGCTTGGGACTAAAGGATAAGCTTGCCAACATGACCCGTGAAGAACAAATCGAACTGCTCTCGTCAAATGGAATGTTAATTAAGCGACCTATTGTAAGTGATGGGGAGCAGGTAACGCTAGGCTTTAAAGAAGAGCAATATGCCAATGTTTGGGGAAGCTAGTATTTCGATAATGCCCTGTTAGAGGTATGATATACTATACCTATCACCGCCTTTGTGCGGAAGAAAGAGTTATATAAGGAGCGGTTAAAAGAGTGACAAGTCAAAAACAACAATCGTTAATGCTAGTCGATGGCATGGCTTTATTATTTAGAGCGTATTTTGCATCGGCTTCTAGTGGATATATTCGTCGTACAAAGGCTGGCGTTCCTACTAATGCTATCTATGGATTTGTCCGTTATTTCTGGGATGCTGTACAGACCTTCGAACCAAGTCATGTCGTCTGCTGTTGGGATCTGGGTGGGACTACTTTTCGTGCTGAGGAATATTCGGCTTATAAAGGAAATCGTTCGGAAGCACCTGATGATCTTATTCCTCAATTCTCTCTGATCCGTGATGTCATTGAGAGTTTCGGAATACCTAATGTTAGTTATCAAGGGTTTGAGGCAGATGACTGCATTGGTACGTTAGCAACACAGATCAGTAAAGAAATGAATGTTACGATATTAACGGGTGACCATGATTTACTTCAACTCGTGAGTCCGGCTACGAGTGTCATTATAATGAAAAAAGGACAAGGTAATTATAAAGTATACACACCTGAATCCTTATATGAAGAAAGACAACTTCATCCTCGTCAAATTATTGATATGAAGGCACTTATGGGTGATGCTAGTGATAATTACCCCGGTGTTCGTGGGATAGGAGAAAAGACAGCGATCAAGCTTATTCAGGAATACCAATCGATTGAAGGGATTCTTGAGAACCTCGATCAACTCTCTTCGAGTGTACGTACTAAGATTGAGAATGATCTAGATATGCTACATTTATCACGTAGACTCGCCGAAATTCATTGTGAAGTTCCCGTAGAGTGTGCCGTTGATGGTTGCCAGCTTGAAATAGACAATGTTCTGATATCATCGAAATTCGAAGAATTGGAAATGAAGAGTCTATGTCAATTGATTGGAGTTGAAGCAGTCTAGGTGAGCAGGTCATGGTTCAAATCCAAGAGAATAAGTAGAGTAGGTATTGGAATGCTAGTGGTAGTCATGACATTATCCTTTGTACTACCTGGATATATGAATACATCCTATGCATCATCTAGTGCTACTATTAGAAATGAAGTGAAAAAGGTAACGGTTAGTGGACGAAGTTTTACAGTACAGACCACGTCTATTCCTAAAGGAGTACCAAGTACTGTTGGGCTGGCTAAGGGTAAAGTGGGGTTAACACAAGACTTTAATGCCATCGTAAAAGCATATCGCGGAGAAGCTGCGATAAGCGGTGCTTTCTTTGAAGCTTATGGAGGTCCACCTGATCCTTATGGCAATCTCATTGTGGACGGAAAGATTGTGCATATGGGACACTATGGAACGACGATTGGTTTTAAATCTGACGGAACCGCACTTATGGATAGACTTAGATTGAGTATCAAAGGTACAGTATCTAGAAGTGTAGGTAGTCCCTTGAGTTGGTATGCGACCTTTGTTAATCGGACACCTTCGACGAATGCTAATGTTAGTATTTTATATACAGAGAATCGTGGGAGTTACGTTGGATTTAAGGGTGGTATTGCCGTTGTGATAGAGAACGGGAAAGTTACCAAGAAAGTGCCAAATGATAATGTTATGATTCCGAAGAAGGGCTATGTTCTCGTATGTAACGGTACAGAAAAGTCGATGGCTGAACGCTTTGAAGTTGGAGCAGATGTAGAGATGAATGTTACTTATCAAGATGATCAGGGACAAGCCCTTCCTTGGGAGGAAGTCATTACGGCAGTTGGAGCTGGACCAAGACTTGTGAAGGACGGTAAGGTTGCATTAACGCCTACGGCAGAAGGATTTAAAGACCAGAAGATATTAAGTAGTGCTGCTGCGCGTAGTGGAATTGCGATCATGGCAGATGGTTCTGTGATGATTGCCACAATCTCGGGTGCAACGATGAAACAGTGGGCTGAAGTGATGCAGAAACTGGGTGCAAAGCAAGCTATGAATCTGGATGGAGGCGCGTCCTCTGCGCTGTATGGTAGAGGGAAAGTACTGACATCAGCAGGACGATTACTTAGTAATACGTTAGTATTTGGGAATAACCTAAATAGAAATCCGTAAAGTATCAATAAAATAAATGTTCATCATGACCACGCCTCATTTATGATGCGTGGTCATGTTATACAATGATGGTAATGCTCAGGATGCGCTCACATATTGTATCGTTTCGTTGTATCTACAAACAGAATAATATAATATAATAGGGGGGAAATCAGCTTGAGCAGAAGGGGATGTTGACACATGGGTTTATTAGGAGCGATTGAAGCAGGAGGAACGAAGTTCGTCTGTGGTATTGGAACAAAGGATGGCGAAGTTGTAGAAAGAGTTAGTTTTCCAACAACAACACCAGAAGAAACGATGGCTCAGGTAGTGGCTTTTTTTGAAGGAAAAGACATCGAAGCGATTGGCATTGGTTCTTTCGGACCCATTGATCCCATTAAAGAAAGCGATACATATGGTTATATTACGACCACACCCAAACCTCATTGGAGTCAGTATGATATCGTTGGATATATGAAATCACATTTTGATATGCCTATAGGTTTCGATACAGATGTGAATGGGGCAGCGCTAGGTGAACACTTATGGGGTGCTGGACAAGGCTTAGATAGCTGTATGTATATTACTGTAGGTACAGGTATTGGGGCAGGAGCTGTCGTTAATGGGAAGATGTTGCATGGATTATCTCATCCTGAAATGGGACATATCATCGTTCGGCGTCATCCAGAGGATTCGTACAAGGGAACGTGCCCTTACCATGCGGATTGTTTAGAGGGACTAGCTGCAGGACCAGCAATTAGCGGGCGTTCTGGATTACAAGGTGTTGAACTCGATGTGGAACATCCGGCATGGGAAATGGAAGCGTATTATTTAGCACAAGCTTTAATGAATTATATCTTGATCTTATCCCCGCAAAAGATTATTTTGGGCGGTGGGGTTATGAAGCAACGTCAACTATTTCCATTGATTCATCGTGAGCTTCGTAGCCTTCTGAATGGATATGTACAGCATTCATCCATTAATAAAGATATTGAGCAATATATTGTCTCTCCTATGCTAGGTGATAATGCAGGACTATGTGGTGCATTAGCACTTGCACGGTTAGCACTTGAGGAAGTTTAATTTCTCATTATGTCTAGATATGAATTATCGTTGACGAAATGACAGTATATGGTATTATAGGGGTAACAGTATAACATGGTTCGACCGAGGAAGCACCTCTCTTACATTATTGTAAGGGTGGTGCTTTTTTTGCGTGTTGTGCTGAATGATGGGAGGGATGAAAAATGCAGGTTGTTTTTATGAATCGATTAGTCAAAGGATCTAGAAGTGATGAGGAAGCAGTAGCACAAGTATGGATTGGTGAGGAGGAAGGAATTTGGCATCTTGGATGGCGAGATTTCCAGATAAATGAAGAATACCTTGATTCCTCATGGTACGAAGGTGTTTCATGGAATGAGTTGTTGTGTATTTATCGTCACGGCCTTGCCATCAAGCTTGGAGAGGGTTACAGACCCATTATAGAAGGCGTATTTCATGAAGAGGAAGAACAACGTTACCGTGGTCAAAGTGTTCAGAAATTGTATTGTTATAGTGAACATCATCCTGATGAAAATGTATACAACGAGTTATGTGCATGGAGACGTAGGAGAGCTGTCTCTGAACGTAAGGCTCCGTATTTCATTGCAAGTAATAAATTATTACGATTAATCAGTAGCTTTATTCCGCACAATGTTGAGGAACTATTGCAACTACCGGGAGTGGGAGATAACAAAGCAGGGGATTATGGCACTGATATTTTAGAAATCACAGCTAAAGTAACACGCAATCATACCTTTCCATTAAATTGGGTTTACGCTGAATTAAATGAAGAGGTTTACATGACTTGGGTATTCAAGCAGAAGGAACAGAAATACAGACTTGAGCTAGATCAGTATAGGATGCGTCGCACGCTTATGATGGGAATATCGGAAGGCAAGAACGTAGAGCAGTTAGAACAGGTATGTAACACGCCTCGGAAAGAAATCATTGAAGCTTTGGAGGAACTGGAGAAGGAAGGTTATGACACCGAGCATCTTATACAGATTGAACTGCAAGAAATGGCTATTGTCGAGCAGAATGCTGTATGGTCGGCATTTGAAGAACTCGGAGATAATTTCTTGAAGCCAGTACTACAGAAGGTGTATGGGGAAGGGAAAGATACGTTGGCTAGAGGTAATATAGATCAATTATACGAACGCATACGAATGATTCGTATTCGGTTTCGACGGGATCAAGATTCTAGAAGGAACGTCGGTTAAATATGACACAAGGACGAAAGATTCTCTGTAGACAGAGCGCCTTTCGTCCTTGTGCAATGATTAGAGCCAATCTTTCTTCTTAAATATAAGGAACATGCCGAAACCCAAAGTCGCCATGATAGCTATAATCATGAAATAGCCGTATTTCATGTCTAATTCAGGCATGTTTGTAAAGTTCATTCCATAAATCCCAGTAATCAGTGTTAACGGAATGAAGATGGTTGTAATGGCTGTAAATACTCTCATAATTTCATTCGCACGGTTAGCAATACTGGACTGGTATGCTTCTCTTAAGTTACCCATCAGATCACGATATGTTTCAAATGTTTCAGTAATTTTTACAGCATTCTCATAAATATCACTGAAATATTTCTGCAATTGGTCGTCGATCAGTCGAAGATCTTTTTTGTTGAGAATGTTAATAACTTCTTTTTGTGGACCAAGAACTTTCTTTAACCACAATATCTCACTTCGAAGTCCAATGATTTCAATAAGATGAGATTTCTTAGTATGCATTAGAATATCTTCTTCTAATTTCTCGATTTTGGCCTCGATCCGGTCACCTACAGAAAAGTAGTTATCCACCACTAAGTCAATGAGAAAATATAAGAATCGATCGGGTGAACTGACTTCTTGTTCCCAAAGGATGGGTTTCAATGAACGAAGCTCATTTATTTTTTGATTCGTAACCGTGATAATGTAATTTCTCCCTAAGAATACACTAAGGGCGCGCAAGAAAATTTCTTCATCATCGAACCTGATGCTGTTGACTACGATGAAGTAGTGGTTTTCATATATTTCAATCTTAGGACGTTGTTCATCCTCACTGAGACAGTCTTCAACAGCTAAGTCATGTAAAGAAAAGAGGGGTTGCAATAAAGTAAGGTCTTCTGCATCTGCGTCGATCCAGTAGAATCCTTCTTCAGGTGGGGTAAGTGTAGTTTGGATGTCATCAATTGGGGTGAACACCCCTGTATTAACCAATCGAATTTTCATTAGTAGTCACTCCTTCATCCCCATGATCAGCCATGGGTAGCGCTAAGTTACGCGCATAGAAAAGAGGTCAGTCTTTGAAGTTAAAGGTAAGATAATACTTACACACGGAGAAGTTGAATAGCTCCTTCCTCCAACAGGCTGGTTCTAGTCCTATGCGGTTGTGTTATATAATTCATCAGCTGGGGTTTCGGGTCGCCGTCCATCTTCCATGTCACCTCTTCTTCATTTATAGGAATGTAATACTTGTCTAGTATAACGTCCTCCTAACATCCTTTCAAGAAGAAAAAAGGTTGTTACGTCTAGTCTATAGCTTATGATCATTGCGCGATCTAGGTGTTAACGGATTGAAAAATTTCTTTGAAAAGGTAGTTCTCTTCTTGACGAAGGTAACGTTATGATTTAAAGTGAATTCAGGTATAAATTTTACCAAAAAATATTAAACTACAAATGAATAAAGCGAAATCTTATCAAGAGCAGGTGGAGGGACAGGCCCGATGAAACCCGGCAACCGGCGTTTAATAAACGTACGGTGCTAATTCTTGCAGGAAGATTTGTCGAATTGTTGGCAAATCCTTCTTGAGAGATGAGAGAGGCGCATAGATTAACGATGATGACCTTTCTCCTATGGATATTTCCTATGGATTTAGGTTGTTTTTGTTTATAGAACCCTTTACTCATGATTATCGCCGATGTCAGCCAAAGGAGTGTAATCAGCATGCCGATTAAGATTCCAGATACGTTACCAGCGAAGGAAATACTTGCTGGAGAGAACATTTTTGTCATGGATGAAAGTCTTGCTTATCACCAAGATATACGTCCCCTGCGAATTGCGATTCTCAATTTAATGCCTACGAAGGAGACGACGGAAACACAACTACTCCGTCTACTGGGTAACTCACCCCTTCAGGTAGAAATTGTATTGTTACATCCAAGCTCACATACTTCCAAGAATACATCTGAGGAATACTTGAGAACATTCTATAAAACTTTTGATGAAGTAAAATTTAGTCGTTTTGATGGTCTGATTATTACAGGAGCACCTGTGGAACAAATGGAATTCAGAGATGTTAACTATTGGCATGAATTACAAGAAATCTTTGAATGGAGTAAGACACATGTAACATCAACCCTTCATATATGTTGGGCTTCTCAAGCAGGGCTGTACCACCACTTTGGAGTTGCGAAATACGAACTGAAAGAGAAAATATTTGGGGTATTCCCGCATACGATCAATTTACCTAATGTTAAATTATTAAGAGGGTTTGATGAAGTATTTCATGTGCCACATTCCCGTCATACGGAAGTCCGTCGTGAGGATATTGAAGGCATTCCTGAACTTGAGATCTTGTCAGAATCTGAAGAGGCCGGTATTTATATTGTGGCTACGAAAGATGGCAAGCAAATATTCGTCACGGGACACTCTGAATATGACCCCTTCTCATTGAAATGGGAATATGAACGTGATGTAGCCAAAGGGTTAGAAATAGATTTGCCTAAACATTATTACCCAAAAAATGATCCTAATCGTGTACCTCCAGCAATTTGGCGTGCACATGCAAGTTTATTATTCGCAAATTGGCTGAATTATTATGTATACCAAGAGACACCGTTTGATATTGGAGATGCGATGGAAGTTTGGCCACAAATATAATCTACAAAGGGGAATAAGCTTATGAATGAGAAGGGATTACGAATAGAGAGTAGATTAGCTCAGATCGGATCCATTGAGGAACCAGTAACAGGAGCGATCAATTTCCCTATCTATCAGGCTACCGCTTTTCGCCATCCTCAATTAGGCAAAAGTACAGGGTTTGATTACTCACGGACGAAGAATCCAACCCGTAAAGTGTTAGAGGATGCTTCCGCTCAACTCGAATCAGGCGATGCAGGTTTCGCTTGTAGCTCAGGAATGGCTGCATTACAGACTGTCTTTGCAATGTTCAGTCAAGGGGATCATCTTATTGTTTCATTAGATTTATATGGTGGTACATATCGACTGTTCGAACGCATTCTTTCTAGATTTGGAATCACGGCCTCTTACGTGGACACGAATGATATGGATGCGTTAGAGAGTAATAGACGTCCGAACACGAAGGCTGTTTTTATTGAGACACCTACGAATCCATTGATGATGATTACGGATATTGAAGCTGTCTGTCTGTGGGCACAAAGGCACCAATTACTTACGATTGTAGATAATACGTTAATGACACCGTTCTTTCAGCGTCCGTTGGAGCTCGGAGCCGACATTGTTGTTCATAGTGCAACGAAGTATCTGGGTGGCCATAATGATGTATTGGCAGGAATCATTGTCACGAAAGGTAAGGAATTATCAGAAGAGATGTTCTTCCTTCATAATTCTATCGGATCCGTTCTCGGACCGACAGATTCTTATCAACTGATGCGTGGAATGAAGACATTGGCACTGCGGATGGAGCGACATGAGAGTAATGCGATTCGGCTGGCTGAATTCTTAACTACGCATGTTGCCGTAGCGGAAGTATTTCATCCCATTTTGAAGGATCACCCAGGACATGATATTCAGAAGAAGCAATGTAGCGGCAACACCGGCATATTCTCTTTTAAAGTGACAGATGCTCGTTACGTGGAGCCCATACTTCGACATATTAAATTGATTGCTTTTGCAGAAAGCCTAGGTGGCGTGGAATCATTGATGACTTATCCAGCTGTGCAAACCCATGCAGACATCCCTCTGGAAATTCGTGAGGCAATCGGTGTGGATGATAGATTACTCCGCTTCTCTGTTGGTATAGAACATGTGGAGGATTTAATCGCAGATCTTGGAGGGGCACTTGATGCAGCTCGGGAAGAAATTGAAGGAGGACAACAAGGATGAGTAATCAACAAGAATCCGGAAACCATTCTCAAGCAGATTTTGCTACTAAGCTAATTCATTTCGGATCGGAAATTGACCGTACGACTGGGGCATCTAGCGTTCCAATCTACCAAGCCTCAACTTTTCATCATGAAGATGTATTTAATCCACCTCAATATGACTACAGTCGTTCTGGCAATCCAACGCGTCAAGCGTTAGAAGATTATATCGCACTATTAGAAGGTGGCGAGCGAGGGTTAGCCTTCGCTTCAGGAATGGCTGCGATCTCTAGTACATTCATGTTATTCTCCACAGGAGATCATGTGATTGTTACGGAGGATGTATATGGTGGAACGTATCGACTATTAACAAGTATTCTTAGCAGATTAGGTATTGAGACTACCTTCGTTGATATGACAGATTTAGATCAGGTAAAGGGAGCGCTCAAGTCAAATACGAAGGCTGTTTATATGGAGACACCGTCTAATCCTACATTGAAAATCACAGACGTAGCAGCGGTCACTAACTGGGCTAAAGAGAATGATCTTATTACGATGTTGGACAATACGTTTATGACGCCTTACTATCAACGTCCAATTGAACAAGGTGTGGATATTGTTATTCATAGTGCCACTAAGTTTCTAGGGGGACACAGTGACGTTCTGGCTGGACTTACCGTAGCTCGTACAGCTTCACTGGGACAACAGTTAAAGCAGCTTCAGAATGGATTAGGTACCGTTCTAGGTCCGCAGGATTCGTGGCTCCTTATTCGTGGAATGAAGACACTGAAAGTGCGTATGAATCAAAGTGAAATTAGTGCTGGGAAGCTTGCTTCTTGGCTTAATGAAAGAAAGGATATTTCTGCTGTGTTCTATCCTGGATTGAACAACCACCCAGGCAGAGAAATTCATGAGAAACAGTCCACAGGTTATGGCGCAGTAGTGTCTTTCGATGTTGGATCAGGTGAACGTGCGAAGAAAGTGCTCAATAAAGTCCAGATCCCTTTAGTTGCCGTAAGCTTAGGGGCTGTTGAGAGTATTTTATCTTATCCTGCGATGATGTCCCATGCAGCTATGCCGGTTGAAGTGCGTGCTGAACGAGGTATTACGGACGGATTACTTCGATTCTCTGTCGGGTTAGAGGATATTGACGATCTAATTAATGATCTCAATCAGGCGCTTCAAGAGGACTAAGAACGAACGTCAGACAGCATCGTTTTTTACGGTGCTGTTTTTCTTATGAGTCCATTATGTTAAGATGAGATAGTTGGAATGTTATTCTAAATATCATATTATTTATTATCATATCAAGGGAGGTTGCCTTTATGAATACAGTAGATCGTATATTAGATAAAGCAATTCGTGGAGAACGTCTTAATCTAGAAGAAGGCGTTAGACTTATGGAGAGTGACGAGATTGAGAAGTTAGGACATGCAGCAGATATTCTCATGAAACGGATACACCCTGATCCGATAACGACTTTCGTTATTGGGCGTAACGTTAACTATACTAATATTTGTGATACATATTGTCGGTTCTGTGCATTTTACAGAGCACCTGGTTCAAGTGAAGGTTATGTGCTACCGGATGAGGCAATATTTCAGAAGATTAAAGAAACGGAGGATGTGGGTGGTACCGAAATTTTGATGCAAGGTGGAACCAATCCAGATCTTCCATTTACTTATTATACGGACCTGCTCAGAGGGATAAAGCAACGCTTCCCTAATATTACGATGCATTCCTTCTCACCAGCTGAAATACGCACGATGCATAAAGTTTCAGGATTATCACTAGAAGAAGTGGTTCGTGAGCTTCATGAAGCAGGACTAGATTCGCTTCCAGGCGGAGGCGCTGAAATTCTGGATGATCGTATTCGCAAAAAGATTAGCCGATTGAAAGGTACTTGGCGCGAATGGATGGATGTTATGCAAATTGCGCACAAACAAGGAATGAACACTAGCGCTACGATGGTTATTGGGTTTGGCGAAACGATGGAAGAAAGAGCACTGCATATGATGCGCATTCGTGACGCGCAAGATGAGTGCATTACGAATAAGTATAACTCCAAAGGCTTCTTGGCATTCATCCCATTTACATTTCAACCGGATAATACAAACTTTGTACGTGAACGGGAAACACCGGAGGCTTACTTGAAGACGGTGGCCGTTGGTCGTATTTTACTTGATAATGTGCCACATTTACAGTCTTCATGGGTAACGATGGGACCTGAAATTGGTAAATTATCATTGAGCTACGGATGCAATGATTTCGGAAGTACGATGATGGAAGAAAACGTGGTTTCCTCTGCGGGAGCAGTTCATAAAGTGAATATTGAATCGATCGTTGAACTGATCCGTGATGCGGGTAAAATTCCAGCACAACGAAACACTAAATATGATATCTTGAGAGTGTTTGAAAAAGGAACAACGATTGATCGTGATTTTGTAATGCAAAATTAAATATTACCCAGTTTAAGGGGCTGTCCCAAAAGGTCTATATCATGACCTCTAGGATCAGTCCCTTTTTTTATAATCGCTACTCCTTATATTTCCTATGAACGAATGCCGTCCTGGATAAAAAGGACGGCATTGCCATTTCTACTTGTTTTCACCGGATGTGTCAGCTTAAGAATGCTTGTGAGTACGTAACTGAGAAATGTTAGCTTGTTTTCCACTAACCCCTTCCGTATATCCTCTGTTCAGGGACCATATACTTAACAAGGATAATGAAAGGAGTGTTCTCCATGGTACTATTCAGCATAACAGCTACGACAGCAGCCGCAGAAAAAGTGACATTTGAAAACATTGTTTCGAGAAAAAACAAAGAACTACATAAGAAATACAAGACATTGAAATTCTCATGTATTTCAAGTGAAGGTACTTCAGTATGGCAATGCATGGGGAATGAACAAAAAATCTCCATGGGCGATGGAATGACCGCTCTATATGAGCTTGCGGCAGAGGCAGCTGCTGAAATCATCTTAGAAATAAAGGAACAACATATAATTAGAACATTGCTTCGGGATGAATTTGACTTCTCTGGTAAAGAGGAGTCTGAGAAAATTATTAAGCATTGTGTCTCTTTGTTAGAGAAAGGGAAAGGTACTCCGAACGAACCATGGAAACGTCGTTATCGGATGCTCTCTAAGAGCTTACAACAATGCTTACTGGAGAGTTCTGTATTAAATATAGATGGATTTATATCCTTTCGCCTTCAAAATTATGGTATAGAGCTGCGGGAAATTATCGAATATGCCGTAGATGAGTTCTTAGTTGATCGGCAATATGAAGAATTTGTAGGTCTACTCAAGTACTTTGTATATTTTCAGGAGCCACAAATTCCATTAGTTCATGTCGTGCATAAGGGAGGACAGGAACTGTTATTATTTGATGAGAATATGAATCCCTTGGAAACGAAATTAACCGAAGGTGTTTTTGTAGAAAGAATTGATCAACAAGATATGGAAATGGAAGACGCCGTTGTGAGTACACTTATTTCGGTATCGCCAGGTAAATTAATACTTCATACACGTGATCCACAAATGCCCGCAGTCAAAACATTGTTACAAATATTCGATAAAAGAGTCGAATTATGCCACTATTGCCCAAACTGCGATGTTTTCTTTAGGGAGAAAGAGAAGATATGACTTGACGTTTAGTATCAGGTAGAATTATAATAACTGTTAAATTGACCAAATGCATTGATGAAGACATGAACCACGAACAATAGGGCTGTTTAGAGAGAGGGAACATTGGCTGTAATTCCCTTCAGTACCGGCGTTGGTTTACCCCTTTGTAGTTGCGATTATGAACTCCTCTATTGGATATATCTTAGAGAACAGTAAGAATCGCCGGTTCATTACCGTTACACAATGCTGATGAAGGACATTGTTTGTGCATTCAACGTTTGAAGGAATGTAGTTTCAATTGTCAAATTAGGGTGGAACCACGGGTGATAACACTCGTCCCTTGACCGGGACGGGTGTTTTTTTGTTGTCTTTTTCTTGAAGATTAGAAAAACTTAGGAGGAATTAATATGGCAGTTAGTATCAAATTACCGGATGGCTCGCTTCGAGAGTATGCTGAAGGTAGCAGTATTGAAGATGTAGCCGCATCCATTAGTAGTGGCCTGAAGAAGAATGCTGTAGCGGGTAAGCTCAACGGTGTTGTAGTTGATTTGTCTACCGTATTAGAAGAAGGAGCACTTATTGAAATTGTAACACTGGATTCACCAGAAGGTATCGAGGTAATGCGTCATAGTACTGCTCATGTTATGGCACAAGCTGTGAAGCGTTTGTTCGGTAACAAGGAGGTACATCTAGGCATAGGTCCTGTGATTGAAGATGGTTTCTTTTACGATATGGATCTTGAGCATCCTCTCAACCCAGAAGATTTACAGAAGATTGAGAAAGAAATGGAACGTATTATTGGTGCAAATTTACCGATTGTACGCAGAGAGGTTAGTCGTGAAGAAGCATTGCAAATATTCGGTGATCTTGGAGATCCATACAAGATAGAATTGATTAACAATCTTCCTGAAGATAGTATCATCTCGATGTATGATCAAGGTGAATTTTTCGATCTTTGCCGTGGACCACATCTACCTTCAACAGGAAAAATTAAAGTATTTAAGTTGATGAATGTTGCTGGTGCATATTGGCGCGGCGATAGTAAGAATAAGATGTTACAACGTATCTACGGAACCGTTTTCCCTAAAAAAGCACAATTGGACGAGCATTTGCATTTCCTAGAAGAAGCAAAGAAACGCGATCATCGTAAATTAGGTAAAGAGTTGAAAATGTTCACTTTCTCACCTCTTGTTGGACAAGGTCTTCCGATGTGGTTACCTAAAGGCGCCAAATTGCGTCGGACATTGGAACGTTATATCGTGGATATGGAAGAAAATCTTGGGTACCAACATGTATATACGCCAGTACTTGGTAATGTAGAACTTTACAAAACTTCAGGTCACTGGGAGCATTACCAAGATGATATGTTCCCTAAAATGGTTCTTGATAACGAGGAATTAGTATTACGTCCTATGAACTGTCCTCACCATATGATGGTGTATAAGAGTGATATGCGTAGTTATCGTGATCTACCGATTCGTATCGCTGAGCTTGGGATGCAGCATCGATACGAAATGTCTGGGGCATTGACAGGATTGCATCGTGTTCGCGCAATGACGCTAAATGATGCTCACATCTTCTGCCGTCCAGATCAGATAAAGGAAGAATTCAAACGTGTTGTTACACTGATCACTAAAGTGTATGAAGACTTTGGAATCAAAGAATATCGCTTCAGATTGTCTTACAGAGACCCTCTGGATACTGAGAAATACTGGCCAGATGATGAAATGTGGGAATCCACTCAACGTATCCTTCGTGAAGTTGTAGAAGAAATGGGACTTCCGTTCTATGAAGCAGAAGGCGAAGCAGCATTCTACGGTCCGAAGTTGGACGTTCAGGTTAAGACAGCGCTTGGGAAGGAAGAGACACTTTCTACAACTCAGATTGATGTGCTCTTACCAGAACGATTTGATCTAGAATTTATCGGTGATGATGGACAGAAACATCGTCCAGTCGTTATCCACCGTGGTATTCTTGGTACGATGGAGCGCATGACTGCATTCTTGATTGAGAACTTTGCGGGTGCACTTCCATTATGGTTGTCTCCGGTTCAAGTAAAGGTTATTCCGGTATCGGGTGCCTTTGAAGAATACGCTAACGAGGTTGTAGACAAGTTGAAGCTTAGCGGTATTTCAGTTGAAGCTGACTTACGTAATGAGAAGCTTGGTTACAAAATTCGTGAAAGCCAACTTGAAAAAATACCTTATATGTTTGTAATTGGTGAGAATGAAATGAATAGTGGTACGGTTGCGATTCGTAAACGTGGTGAGGGAGATATCGGGGCTAAACCTCTCGATGAGGTCATTGCCATGCTGAAAGACGAGATCTCAAATCACCGTATTTCATAATTTCTAACGATATATGATTCATAATAGTTATCAATTTAGTAAAGGATTGTCAGGCCAAGAATACAAGGTCTGACAATCCTTTATGTATATATATCTGTTGTAATGGGAACCCTCGCTAGTAAGGGGGAGATTTTCTTATGATTAGAATTAATGTTTGGCAAAGGATTGTGATATGTGTATTCTTGATTGGTGCGGTGATTGGGGATAATAAATCCTATGCTGCTTCCATGAGTTATGCACAGTGTAGCTCTGCTGGGATGCCAGCAAATATATGTTACCAACAACAGCTATATTATGCTCGTGATACTAATACAAACAAGATTGCAACGATATCGACGGTAAAGCAACCGACCAAGCAAGTAACGAAACCAACAGTTAAGAAAGTAACAACGCAAACAACAAGTAAAGTTAAGGCTCCGTCCATTACAGTCTCAGCTCCAAGTCAGGAACAGGTCATTCGAACTGTTAAGGTTGTCGCAACGGGTTACACTGCTGGATATGAATCTACTGGCAAAAGGCCGAGCCATCCGGAATATGGGATTACCTATTCTGGAGTTAAGGTGAAACGTGATAAGAATAAGATATCGACGATTGCTGCGGACCCTAAAGTCTTTCCATTAGGTAGCATTCTATATATTCCAGGGTACGGATACGGAGTTGTCGCGGATACAGGGTCTGCCATCAAGGGACGCAAGATAGACCTCTATTTCGCTACAACAAAACAAGTGTATAAAGAATGGGGCAAGAAAAGTGTGGAAGTACAAGTGATTAGGCGAGGAAATGGGAAATGCACAGAAAAGATGTTAAGGAGTCTAGGTCAAGCGATCGAAACTTATAAATCATTACCTAGCTTTGTGCTTGAAAAATCGATTTGATTATGAAGATATTTTGATTTCACCGATGCTGCATAAATTTCTGCCCTTGTTACATACTATGGACTGGGGAAAAGAGTTGTAGCCCTACTTAAAGCTTGCAAATGCAAGTTAAGAGGAGGTGAAAATCTCATGGCAAATAATCAAAATCAGAATCAAAATTCAAGACAAAAGAAAGTGCAAGATAACTACCAAACACCGGATGAAAAGTTTAATGCTGAATTTGCTGAAGAAAACGGTCAAATTCAGAAACCAAATAAAGTGCAAGAAAATTACAAGACACCAAATGAAAAGTATAATGCAGAATTTGAATCTCAAAACTAATTAGTGATTCAAGTGTGAGCTCTAACATACTTTCGGACAAGCCAAGAATGCCCTTAACCTATATGGTGAGGGCATTCTTTATGTTTGTAGTTCTCCGCCTCAAGACTGAGTATTTATCATTCTGTAGTCTGTTTCAGAAATGCTAAGTCTGTTGTACACTAAGGATAACGAAAGAGGATGAGGAGAGCTTAGCATGAGAAAAGGATGGTCTGATCGTTTCTTTGGTGGATTTGTGCTTATTGGTGTAGGTGTTATATTCTTGCTTCAGCAAATGGGGTATGTGGATATTAGCTTAGGATCTATTATTTCGACATATTGGCCGCTGATATTAATATATGCTGGTTTGAAAAATTTGCTAACTTCACGTGGTCAAGGTGGCTCCTTCTTAGGCGCGTTCATTCTTATTGCCATTGGAGGTTATTTTCAAGCACGTGCATTAGATTGGTATATTGTAAGTCCTGGTGATTTCTTTAAGTTCTTAGTGCCTGGATTTTTAATTTTATGTGGACTTCATGTCATATTCAAGCCGAATCGTCCTGCATCTAGTAAGAAAATGAAGGCACCGATTGAGCCGATGGGGTTCCCACCTGAACCATCTGAACTACCGAATTTGTCAGATCTAGATGGAGGATCTCAGTCGACGTTAGATAAGCAATTTGAAGAGAAGTTTGGAGCTTCATTTGGGAATAGAAAAGAAAATGAAATAAAACGTAACAGTTATGAATTTGATGATAGTGATGGGTATGAGGAAGAAGATTCGCATCACAAATACGATAGAAGACATAAAAGACACAAGGTTGAGTTCGACAACTTCGAAAGCTCTGTTAATAGAGAAAAGGTAAATAAATCGGCTTTTATTGGTGACGTTCATATGGGAAGAGAGTATTTCGAACTAAAGCCGACCAACATATCTCAATTTATTGGAGATACAGTTCTTGATCTAACGAAAGCTCAAATTCCTTACGGTAAAACGAAGATTAATATTTCTGCTTTTATCGGTGATATAAAAATATATGTTCCCGATGATATGGATTTGGGGATCAAGGTGAACTCAAGTTCCTTTATTGGTGATATGTCCATATTATCTCAATCGAAAAGTGGGTTCATGAGTTCTGTTCAAACTTGCTCACCTTATTTCAGAGAATCTCAAAAGAAAATAGTCATTAATGTCAGTGCCTTCATTGGTGATATTAAAGTCAATACGGTAGGTTAAAGCGAATGGTGAAAATTCTTAAGAACACGAAATGGTTGCTGCTGTTTTATTTCTTACTAAGTGGAGTCGTTATGGCTGGCGTTATATATATGGGGATTTACATGGGATATATTGAAGTGAAGGACAATGTGATGTGGTTGTACTACACGCTGGGTATTATCATATTCACAGTGGTTATAGGTTATATGGCAGGTCAGCGTATTCAACGTGGGATTGATGTTCTAGATCTTAATATGTTACAGGTAGCCAAAGGGAATCTATCTGTTCGGATGCCTGTAGCAGAAGATCAATCGTTCGCACGTGTGTACTACGAATTCAATACGATGATGGATACGGTAGAGAAGAAGATGAAGTTACTACAACGATTAGGCGTACAAGAAGTAGTGAAGAATGAGAAGTCAGCAGAGAATGCAGTGATTGAAGAACGGCGACGAATGGCAAGAGATCTGCATGACACAGTCAGTCAGCAGCTCTTTGCCATTCATATGTCTGCATCGGCTCTTCCTAAGGTGATGGTACACAATGAGGACCAGGGGAAGATGGTCATGGAACAGCTAATTAGTATGTCCCATCTGGCACAGAAACAAATGCGTGCACTCATTGCTCAACTTCGGCCCGTGGAACTTGAAGGTACGAGCTTGGCTGAGGCGCTAGAGAAATGGTTTCCTGATTATTGTCGTCAAAATGGTCTTAAAGGGATAAAGGAACTAGAGTTGCAAGGTGAGTTATCTGAAGCGATAGAACATCAATTGTTTCTTATAATTCAAGAGGCTATGGCAAACATTGTGAAACATGCACATGCGAGCTTAGTGAGTATGTCTTTGCGAGAAGGGCAACATCAGGTGGTTCTTAGTCTGAGTGATGATGGTCAAGGGTTTAATGAAGGATTACAAAAACAAGGATCATATGGTCTTCTTACCATGCGAGAAAGAGCAGAGAAATTGGGCGGTCATGTAGAAATCATTAGTAAAGAGGGCGCGGGGACGACGATCCGTGTACATATTCCTAAGTTTACGCCAGGAGAGAATGATTCTCTGAATTCTACAAATGAGGGGGAAGAATAGCGATGGAAGGCAACATAAAGATTCTACTTGTAGACGATCATGATATGGTGCGTATGGGGCTCAAAACGTATCTAATGTTGGAACCGAAGTTTGAAGTTATTGGGGAAGCAAGGAACGGTCAAGAAGCATTGGATATGCTGAGACTTGGATTCCCAGATGGTCCTCCGGATTTGATACTCATGGATTTGATGATGCCAATAATGAATGGAGCAGAGACCACTAAGGCGGTTCTAAAGGAACATCCTCTTATGAAAATTGTTATCTTAACAAGTTTCCTTGAAGATAATCTAGTAGTAGATGCTATAGAAGCAGGAGCAGTTAGTTACGTCCTTAAGACGGTATCAGCGGAAGAACTAATATATGCGCTACAAGGTGCTTTTAGGGGCATGCCCGTGATGACAGGGGATGTCTCTCAGGCTCTAACACGGGGCATTCGCCAAAGAATGGTCGAAGCGGATGCATCTGGGCTTACTGAACGTGAGAAGGAAGTACTCCTCCTTATTGCAGAAGGAAAAAGTAACAAGGATATTGGGGAGGAACTACATATTAGTATTAAAACAGTCAAGACACATGTCAGTAACTTACTAATGAAGTGTGAATTAGATGATCGAACTCAGCTCGCGATCTTTGCACATCGTAAAGGCTGGGCGTAGGTCTATAGTATACATAAGGTTAATCTATTATTTGATGTTTTATCTCTCTTTAAATTGTTTTTAATGTGACATTAAGGTTTATAGGTCATGATAAGAACAGTTAAATAATATCCCGCCTACAATAAAGGTAAGGGTATAGGAGGTAATTAAAGATGGATGAACGCAATGAGAAGTTTGGACGATTAGAAGAAGATTTGGATCAGGAAATGTCAAAAAGTAAAGAGTCTTCAGAATCAGGTTCTTCCTATTATTATTCCTACGGACCGTTTAAATCGATAAGTGAAGATAGTGTGATACAGAATGAAGATAATTCTTATGATAGAGATAAAGTGGACGTGACGCCACCTCGACCTCTTCGCAACTTACCGGTGGTAAACGCATTCAGTTCTTCAGAAGGCGGCCAAGGTGGAGGCAATAACAACTATGGTGGTTCCGGAGGAAATGGTGGGAACGGTGGAAACGGCAACTGGCAATATAGCAAGAAACCGAAAAGCTCGGTTAAAACGATTTTGGTGTCATTCTTAGCAGGGATGGTGGTCATTACGTCTCTGATGTTTACGGCTGATCGTATGAACTTGTTCACACCAGATTCAGTGCTTACGGCAATTGCTCCAATGGAGTCAAGCGGATCAATCGTAACAACTCCTGATAATAAATCAGGCTCATCTTCAGCTACAGCAACGTCTTTACCGTTGTCGAAGCCAGGGGATGTAGCAACGGTATTTAAAGAAGCAAGTCCTGCGGTCGTGAAGATTGCAACGTTGGTTAAGTCAGGAAGTAGCCAACAGACTAATCCTTATTCAAATGATCCTTTTAGCTATTTCTTTGGCGATCAAGGGAAGAGCGGAAGCGGAAGTAGTAGCGAAGAAAACGGATCATCCTCGGATTCTAAATCAGGACAATTGATTCCCTACGGTATAGGATCTGGGTTCATTTATGATAAAACGGGTTATATCTTGACGAATCAACATGTCATTGATGGTGCAGATGTGATACAAGTGACAATAGAAGGTAATAATAAGCCTTACGAAGCTAAGCTTCTTGGATCAAGTAAAGAACTTGACTTAGCGGTACTTAAGATTGAGGGCGACAATAATTTCCCTACCCTTCCTATGGGTAATTCGGATAATATGTCTGTAGGAGAAGGCGTCGTAGCTATAGGTAACCCACAAGGATTTGATCATACAGTTACATCCGGAGTGCTTAGTGCGAAGGAACGTACGATAGATATCAATGAAGAAGATGGTAGTGGTACGCGTAAGTACGAACATTTATTACAAACGGATGCTTCTATTAATCCTGGTAATTCCGGCGGACCTCTCTTGAACCTTAATGGTGAAGTCATCGGAATGAATGTTGCGGTGAGTGCTGATGCACAAGGCATTGGATTTGCTATCCCAACGAGTGTAATCTCGGAAGTTGTGGACCAGCTTAAGAATAATCAAGAAATACCAAAAAAACCAGTTCCATTCATTGGTGCTTCCTTGCTCACAATGACCAGTCAGGTAGCAGAACAAATGGGATCAACGTTGAAAGAAGGATCTGTTGTTACTGAAGTTACATTTAAATCGCCTGCTTATGTTGCAGATGTTCGTCCGTATGATATTATCGTAGGGATTAATGATACGAAGTATCCTACGAGTGCGGAACTTGTTGAGTCCATTCAGACGAAACAAGTGGGAGACAAGGTTACTTTGAATATTGTTCGGGATGGAAAAGAAATTAATCTTCCTGTAACGATTGGAAATAAGAATGACTTCAACATCACAACGAAGTAATAATAGAACAACAATCGGAAATGTTTAACAGTAATAGCGGAAGGGATTCTCTCCTTTCGCTATTGCTATATGTTATCGTAGAGTAGAGATGACAGAAGAAACATCAACATGTTTATAAATAGGTTTTATTAAAGGGGTTATGATGTATGCGTTCTACTATCTTACTGATTGATGATGATGAGAAGATTATTTCTATGTTACGTAGAGGACTTGCTTTTGAAGGATACGATGTTTCAACAGCGGTAAACGGTGCAGAGGGGTTAAGTATGATCCTTAATAGCGAGCCGGATCTAGTTGTATTAGATATTATGATGCCAAAGGTAGATGGGTTCGAAGTATGCCGAAGACTTCGAGAAGGTGGAAGTAAAGTTCCTATTCTAATGCTGACCGCCAAAGATGAGATTGAACATCGTGTTAAAGGATTAGATCTTGGCGCAGACGATTACTTAGTGAAACCTTTTGCACTTGAAGAGTTGCTAGCTCGTGTACGTGCGCTACTTCGACGTAAACCTGGACTGAATGAAGCGGGGGAACCAAAGCTAAGCTACGAAGACATTATCTTGGATATGGATGGAAGAGAGGTACTTCGGGGTGGTGTTCGATTAGAGTTAACGGCTAAAGAATTTGAACTACTGAACTTATTTATGCAGAATCCAAAGCGTGTGTTATCTCGTGATTTGATCATGGATAAGATATGGGGTTATGACTATAGCGGAGAATCCAATGTATTAGAAGTATATATAGCGATGTTACGTCAAAAGATGGAAGAGCATGGAGGAAAACGAATCATTCAGACGATCCGTGGAGCAGGATACATTCTAAGAGGGGATACATAATATGTCCATCCGACTTCGATTAACGGCATGGTATTCAGCCATTCTTGCTGTAACACTTATTATCTTCGGATCGATTGTATATGGTGTTGTTTATTATAATACGTACAATGAAGTGGAGAAACGAATTGATCAGCAGATAAAACGAATTGATCCATCGATAACTCTCGATCCGTTTACAGGAACAGTTGGTTTTACATTTAAGAAAACGGTTAGTAACTTTGACGAGACTCAGATCATCGCACAGATACACGATTATACAACAGGTGTAAATATACTCGATCAGAACTTAAAAAGAATGAGCATTGAAATTCCTGTTCCCTCAATCTCACCTGAAAAAATGGTAAAAAGCATTAGCCGTATCCAAATTGATGGAAATCCGTTTCTTATATATCAAGCACCGATTCCAGCTTATAACGGAGGTCCTATTATAGGTCTTCTCCAAGTTGCTGCCCATACACTGCCTGAACAAAATCTATTAGACGGACTTCAAAATATTCTCGTACTGGGTTCGGCGATCATGATTATTATTGCATCGAGCTTAGGATTATTCCTTGCCCATAAATCGATTCGCCCGATAGGTAAAGTGATTGAGGCGGCTAATCAAATCCAGAAAGGCGCAGATCTTAGCGTAAGGATTGAGTATAATGGTCCTCAGGATGAAATTGGTCAGTTAATAGGAACCGTAAATAATATGCTCAGTCGGATGAATGGATTCTACAAAGAATTAGAAGACGCCTATGCAGCACAGCGAAGATTCGTGTCAGATGCTTCACATGAACTGAGAACGCCGCTTACGACGATTCGAGGAAATGTTGATCTACTTCAAAAAATGTGGGATAAAGAATCGGGAGAACGTCCTAGCATGGATGAGGAAACATTACAGATCGTGTCTAGAGAAGCACTCAGTGATATTTCCGATGAAGCCAAACGAATGAGTCAACTTGTAAGTGACATGCTTTCGTTGGCTCGTGCAGATACAGGACAGACTTTTATGAAATCTCCGGTTCCACTTGAACCATTGGTTGAGGAAGTTGTTCGTCGAGCACAATTTCTGCCTCATCAAGCCGAATGGATCATAGGTAATTTATCTACACTAAATGGTGTGTATGTGTTCGGTAATAAGGATTATTTGCAACAAATGTTATTTATATTTATTGAGAATGCTTTCAAATATACACCTGAAGGTCAGGTGTCCCTAGATGCATTTCGATATCAGAATCAAATAGGGTTACGTATAGCGGATACAGGCATTGGGATGGAAAAAGAGGATGTCCCATTAATCTTCGAACGTTTCTATCGTGCGGATCAATCTAGAGGGGTCACAGAAGGCATTGGACTAGGATTGTCCATCGCGAAATGGATTATTGAAGAAATGGATGGTTCTATAGAAGTCGTAACACGCGTTGATGAAGGGACAACCTTTATTATCTGGCTCCCAATGATCTTTCCTGTCCCTCTGGAATAAGGTATAATGAATAAGAATAAGGTTAGTTAATGAAAAGAGGTTGATACCATGGAAGTGCTTAAGATTTCTCCTCGGGGATATTGTTATGGAGTTGTTGATGCTATGGTGCTTGCGCGCCAAGCGGCTCAGAATTTAGATCTTCCCCGGCCTATATATATATTGGGTATGATTGTTCATAATAGCCATGTCACGAATTCATTTGAAGATGATGGTATTATTACATTGGATGGTGCTAACCGTCTTGATATTCTTGATAAGGTAGAGAGTGGGACTGTCATATTTACCGCTCACGGTGTATCACCAGAAGTGCGTAAGATTGCTCGGGACAAAGGGTTAACAACGGTAGATGCAACTTGTCCAGATGTAACCAAGACCCATGTTCTGATTGAAGAAAAGGTCAATGATGGTTATGAAGTGATCTATATTGGTAAAGGTGGACATCCAGAGCCTGAAGGGGCTATTGGTATCGCACCAGATCATGTTCATCTCATTGAAAAAGAAGAGGAGATTAAGGATCTCCATTTGGATTCCACTCGCATTGTTATTACGAATCAAACCACGATGAGTCAGTGGGATATTAAACATATAATGAAGAAATTATTAGAGAAATTCCCTTCTGCTGAAGTGCACAATGAAATTTGCTTAGCAACACAAGTACGTCAAGAAGCGGTTGCAGAACAAGCCGGTCAAGCAGACCTAGTGATCGTTGTAGGTGATCCAATGAGTAATAACTCGAATCGTCTTGCACAAGTATCCGAGGAAATAGCTAACGTGACTGCTTATCGGGTCGGTGATGTAACTGAAATTAAGCGAGAGTGGCTTGAAGGAATCTCTAAAGTTGCCGTCACTTCAGGTGCCTCTACACCTACACCTATTACGAAGGAAGTTATACGATATCTTGAACAGTATGATCCTAACGATTCGGGTACATGGGAAACGGTACGAACAGTTAACATGAAGAAGCTACTTCCATCTGTTAAAGTGAAAAGTAATACGATAATATAACCCATGTATAACTAAGAACTAACTAATGATTATGGATAAGAAATAGGACTCGAAAGATAGACACTTTTTTTATAAGAGTGCTCTTCTTTCGAGTTTTTTGCGCTTAACCCATGTATTTGGACTTGACGGGATACGTAACTTCGGGTATATTTGCTTTAGTCATTAAAAGCATAAAAGCATAAAAGCTTAAAAGCGTGCAAGCGTCTAAGCGTGTTAGTAAAAATTGATACGAGGAAAGGATGACATACATTATGATCGTAATAACTTCGAATGTAACGCCGGACGAACAAATAGAGGAAATAGTAAAAGTGATTGAGAAGGAGGGCTTACAGGCTCATGTATCTAAGGGAGCAGATCGCACCGTTATCGGCTTGATTGGTAGTGTAAACCCCAAGTTATCCGAACATTTACGCCAAATGAAGGGTGTAGAGAGCGTGGTTAAGATTTCTAAATCTTACAAACTGGCAAGCAGAGATTTCCACCCTGAAGATACGATCATTGATATTAAAGGTGTGAAGATTGGCGGGAAAGAGATTGTTATTATGGGAGGACCATGTGCTGTAGAGTCAGCTGAACAGATTGATGAGATCGCTGCATTGGTCAAAGCTGCTGGAGGGCAGGTGTTAAGGGGTGGGGCATTTAAACCACGTACGGGTCCTTATAGCTTCCAAGGTGTTGGTGTAGAAGGACTTATTATGATGCAAGAAGCAGGAAAGAAGCATGGATTGTTAACGATTACTGAAGTCATGACTCCTGAATATGTAGACATTTGTGCTGAATATGCGGACATTTTACAAATCGGAACCCGCAATATGCAGAATTTCGACTTACTACGTAAACTAGGAACGTGTGGCAAACCAGTTCTTCTTAAACGTGGTTTCAGTGCAACTTACGATGAGTTACTGAATGCTGCAGAGTATATATTAGCTGGAGGAAATCCAAATGTTATGTTATGTGAACGAGGCATTAGAACGTTTGAGTCCTATACTCGTAATACGCTTGATTTAGCTGCTATCCCTGTATTGCAACAATTAAGTCACTTGCCGGTGATTTCTGATCCAAGTCATGGTACAGGACGTCGTGAATTGGTAGCTCCGATGTCTAAAGCTTCTATAGCTGCGGGTGCTAACGGTCTTATTGTTGAAATGCATACCGACCCTGATAATTCAATGACGGGTGATGGTGTACAATCTCTGTTCCCAGATCAATTTGCAGAACTGTTGAAAGATTTAGAGAAATTGGCTCCTATTGTAGGTAGAACCTTCAATACAGAGAAATCTCCAGCAGAGAAATTTCTTTCAAGAGTATAATGATAACTGTCTAAATTGAATCGTTAAAAAAATTCAAACCATTTCCTATTTTGTTATAAAATCGGAAATGGTTTTTTGTTATTTAGATAATTCTACACTTATGTTAGATAATATGACATATTGAAAAGAAATACCTGACATACGTATTGACGTTAAAAAAAATACGTTTTATAATTGCGACATCAGATAAAAGAAATCATGAACATTGTTAATCAATTGGATGGTTAATGTTCGGAATTTAGGGGGAAAAGGAAATGTCAGTTGAGAACGTATTGAAAATTATTGAGGATAATAATATTGAGTGGATAGATTTTCGTTTTGTAGATCTACAAGGACGTGCTCATCATATTTCATTACCATCTTCAGAAGTAGACGCAGAAACATTTGTTAACGGGGTTGCGTTTGATGGTTCCTCAATTACCGGTTTTCGCGGCATAGAAGAATCAGATATGGTTATGATGCCTGATCCTGAAGCCGTATTTATTGACTCATTCACTGCTCACCCTACTTTGAACATTATGTGTAACATCCATACGCCTGATGGCGAACGTTATGAACGTGACCCACGCGGAATTGCTGCTAAAGCAGAAGAGTTCTTGCAGAAGAGCGGTGTAGGTACGACAGCATTCTTCGCACCTGAATCTGAATTCTTCATCTTTGATGATGTGCGTTATGAAAGTGGCATGAACAGTTCTTCGTTCTTCGTAGATTCGGAAGAAGCTGCATGGAATACGAATCGTAAAGAAGAAGGCGGTAACCTAGGCTTTAAAGTTGGTGTTAAAGGTGGATATGTACCAGTTGCACCGGTAGATACGCAACAAGACATCCGTAGTGAAATGTGCCGTCTGCTTGCAGAAGCAGGATTGCGCGTAGAACGTCACCACCATGAAGTGGCAACAGCGGGTCAAGCTGAAATCAACTTCCGTTTTGATACTTTGAAGAAAACAGCAGATAACTTGCTTGTTTATAAATATATCGTTCACAATACAGCACGCCAATATGGTAAAGTTGCAACATTTATGCCGAAACCTATTTTTGGAGATAACGGTAGCGGGATGCACGTTCACCAATCCATTTTCAACGGCGACACACCTCTTTTCTATGAGAAGGGTGGATATGCTAACCTGAGTGAAATGGCTTTACATTATATCGGTGGAATACTGCATCATGCACCAGCATTGATTGCATTAACGAATCCTTCCACGAACTCATTCAAACGTCTGGTTCCTGGTTATGAAGCTCCAGTAAACCTTGTGTACTCCAAAGGTAACCGTTCCGCAGCCGTACGTATTCCAGTAGCCGCTGTAACGCCTAAAGGATGCCGTATTGAGTTCCGTACACCAGATTCCACAGCTAACCCTTATCTTGCGTTCTCAGCAATGTTGATGGCTGGTCTTGATGGTATCAAGAGAAAGATTGATCCTCAAGAACTGGGTTATGGTCCAATGGATACGAATATCTATGAATTATCCGATGCAGAGAAATTCAAAATCCGCAGTGTACCAGGTACCTTGGACGAAGCGTTAGATGCTTTGGAAGCAGACTTTGAATTCTTAACAGAAGGTGAAGTGTTTACTAAGTCCTTTATTGATAACTATATCAATATGAAACGTGCTGAAGCTAAGGCAGTAGGCATTCGTGTTCATCCACATGAATATAGCCTCTACTTCGATTGCTAGAATGGGTATATAAAATCATAAATTATCTTGATCCTTCGGGCTTCCCGAAGGATCTTCCTTGTTGAATGTAGAATAAAGAATGCGTTTCCACTGTGTCGCTTTAACCTGATAAATAAAAATGTCTTTACCTATAAATAATTTTAATGTTAGATTTAAGTTCGAAAGTGCGAATCATACTTGATGGGTGGTAGGAATACTGCTATCATTGCGGTATCATAAAACATAAAATATAAAAGAAGAAAGAGAAAGGGTGGGGAGTACACTTGACTAAGAGAGCCTATAATTTTAATGCAGGACCTGCTGCACTACCGCTTCAAGTTCTAGAACGTGCACAAGCTGAATTTGTGGATTTCAGAAATACAGGAATGTCCATTATGGAGATGTCTCATCGCGGTAAAGTTTATGAAGAAGTACATAATGAAGCAGAAAGTCGTCTGCTATCATTACTTGGTGGCGGAAAGGGATATAAAGTTCTGTTCTTACAAGGCGGAGCAAGTACGCAATTTGCAATGCTTCCTATGAACTTGCTATCCGAAGGTAAGGTTGCTAGCTATGTTCACTCGGGAAGTTGGGCTGATAAAGCAATCAAAGAAGCCAAACTAATTGGACAAACAAATGTTGTAGCTACATCTGAAGCAAACAAGTTTATGTCTATACCTGATCTTAGTAATATTCAATTGTCTGATAATACAGCTTATCTTCATGTGACCTCCAATGAAACGATTGAAGGTACTCAATATCAACAATTTCCTGACACAGGCAGTATTCCATTGATTGGCGATATGTCCAGTGATATTCTCAGCCGTCAATTTGATCTGAATCAATTCGGACTTATCTATGCAGGAGCTCAGAAGAATCTAGGACCTTCCGGTGTTACAGTTGTTATTGCACGGGAAGAGTTAATTAATAACTCACCGAAGAGTATCCCAACGATGTTACGTTATAATACACATTCTTCAAACAATTCATTGTATAACACACCACCTGCTTTTTCCGTATACATGGTTAATGAAGTATTGAAATGGGTGGAAGAGCAAGGTGCTCTTGAAGGAATTGAGAAGATTAACCGCAAGAAAGCACAGCTTATCTATGATACAATAGACAACAGTGGTGGCTTTTATCGGGGACCTGTTGAAGCAGGTAGCCGTTCGATTATGAATATCACTTTCCGTCTGACTTCTGAGGAACTTGAGAATCAGTTCATTAAAGAATCAGAAGTGGAAGGCTTTGTGGGTCTCAAAGGCCATCGTAGTGTAGGCGGTTTACGCGCTTCGATCTATAATGCGGTTCCTTATGAGAGTTGTAAAGCACTAGCTGATTTCATGTCACATTTTCAAAAGACTCATGGGTAAGGAAAGTTGATTAGTCATTTACTTTCTAGTACTCTTAGCCTTCCACCCTTTGGTGGAGGGCTTTTGTTGTGGTCCCGCGGAACAATTGGGGTTATACTAACTATAAATAGATAGATGGAGGATATCATCATGGCATTACATATCGTACTTGTGGAGCCGGAAATACCGGCAAATACAGGAAATATTTCAAGAACATGCGCTGCGACAGGTGTACATTTGCATTTGGTTCACCCACTTGGGTTTCTTACCGATGATAAGACATTAAAGAGAGCAGGCTTAGACTATTGGCATGCTGTTCATATTGAATATCATGATTCATTTGCAGAGGTGCAAGAGAAGTATGCGGGCAGCCGGTTTTTCTATGCCTCGACAAAAGCTAATTTAAGATATAGTGACTTTGAATATCAGGATGGGGACTTTTTTGTATTTGGTAAAGAGACAAAGGGGTTGCCACTAGAATTACTTGAAGCTAATCCTGAAACATGCATGCGGATACCAATGGGTGAGCAGGTTAGATCATTAAATCTCTCCAATTCGGCGGCAATTGTTGTATATGAGGCATTGCGACAACTAGATTTCAATGATTTAAGATAAAAATTGTCGAACACAGCAGGATTCGACATAATCATATCGAACTATTAAGATAGACCCATTTTTAGACGTTGTGGGACTACTATATTTTTTGATAGGGGAGTGTAGTACCATATGAAGCCTGCTGGTGTGGTTCGTAAGGTGGATCAGTTGGGGAGAATTGTCTTACCCAAATCATTGAGAAAAAGATATCAGATGAATGAAGGGGACCCAGTAGAGATTTTGGTCCAGGGAGATCATATTATTTTGGAAAGATATCGTCCCAAATGTGTGTTCTGTGGTTCAGTAGAAGAAGTGAATGAATTCAAAGAACGTCTTATTTGTGCACAGTGCCAGTCAGAGATGACGGATTTACTTCGGGCCTAATGCATATAATGGGGGCATCGCGATTTAACGTGGTGCTTTTTTTTGATTTTTTCTTCGTATACATAGATTAACCTACAGACGAACCCGAACAATACGACAAATAAAACAGGCTTCCTCAGCGTGAGGAAGCCAACATAGCGATTAACCTAAAGACCTTTTGTTTTATCATCGTTATAAGATGATGTGAGGATGCCGATCATGAATAGAGCTAGAACCAATGCAACAATCCAAAAAGTTAATGAAAAAGACACCATGCCACCTCCTGTAAAACTACCTCGCTATACTTATTATACCATTTAATTTTTATTTAAAAAACAAAAAATTAGTGGGTACTGGACGAAGACTTCCATCAGAAGGCTTGCTCACGACTCTTCCATTGAAGATTAGGGAAGAAGAACCTCCACCATCTAAATTATAGGCATCACGTACACCTAATTGAAGCAATCTATCTTGAAGTTCTTGTAAAGTCGCACCTGATCCACCACTCTCATTATATCCATCGATAACGATAACCAGCAGTTGGTCATCTTTATAATTGCCAATAACCGTACGTGGTGCCCGAGCAGGTGATGTTTGCCATTGCAATGGTATAGGTACCTTCTGACCATTGTGGAGTAATACGGGGACAAAGGTTGCCCCAAACGAAGGATTTAGATGATCAAGATCCTCCTTGTTGTGAAATTTCCCCCCAATGAGCTTACCCGATTTATCTAAGCCTACAAAGAAGAGATCTTTAAAACTCGATTCAAATCCGGTCAGATATTGTCCATTCATAATCGTTGTACTTAGAGGATAACGTTTGCCCTTTCCATCAGCAAATCCTCCAGCATTGATGCCAGCAATAGCGCCATAACGTTGTACAGCCGCAAGCGTCGTCTCAGAACCACCGACAACGTCACTACCTAGACTCATTTTCATTGCCTTAGGATCTTTAAGTTTTATCTTCATAGCGTGACCTTGATATACGCCGGGGTTAACTTTATAGAGTTCAAGGGTTATACGATCACTCGTTACTTTTTGATAAGGTGTGCCAAGTTTAGAAGTGATTCTTCTATTGTAGATGTACTCAGGCTTAAGTGCTTGTGATATAGTTGTCTTTACGATGTTATTTGTAGTATCAAGTGTTTTTTGATATAACTCTGATGTATGACGTATCGTTGCAAGGGTACTATTTACAATTTCTTCTGCATCATTCAGTTGGAGTACAATGTCTTTCGATGTATCATGAATAGAACCATTAGGTAGGTAGAGACTCGTATTCATATTTAATTTCACAGATGGATGGATGAATATGAGACAGAATATAACCCCGATAAAAGGTGCTGTTGCTAGTAAGAAAAAGCGATTGATCTGCTTGACTTGCAATCTCATTTGAGAAGGTCCATCTTTTTCTGTAGAGTGTCAAGTTGTTTCTTGACCTCATTTAGTTGTGTATACAATTTATTACTGTTATCGGTTTTAGTTGTCGCATTATCCTTAGTGAATGTAAGTAATTCATTAAATGATTGCACCTTGCTATTCAGTTCCTCGACTTGAGCGGATAGTTCTGTGAGTTTTAACTCATATTCCGTTTTTAATAGAGTCATCTGTTGTTGATTTTCATTTTGCAGTTGTTGGAGCATGTCCTGTTTAAGCTCGTTACTATACATATACGCGGCTGTTATCCCGATACTAATTAGCATGATCCATAGTAGCAAGAAAGCTTTGACAGAAGGTCCACGTTTGGTTTTGGGACGTTCATAGTTAGTCTCCGTTGACGAAGGCATAGTGATCACCTCATCTTAATCTATTATTTTTGACAAGTTCCCATTCTATCATTACCTTATCAATTTCGCAAAAAACCAAAAATTCACACAATTATCGATATTAAATGTCGATTATTGTAACTAGTAAGATACAATTTCGTTATGTCTGTCTACAATGACTGGGAGGATTTTATACATGTCGCTAGTTTGGCGAGTCGTTATCTTGGGTGGTCAGCCCACGAGTATGTTAGGTACGAAGTTAATTCTAGAAGAACAAGCTTATCTAAATGTGACAGGAATGACAGTAGGTATTACTGAAGGAATACATATGGTTAAAGAAATGCAACCGGATTTAGTTCTCCTTGATTATTTATGGTCAAAGGGTAGATTGGAAGGTGTTTTGGGGCAAATTAAGTCGCAATCGCAAGCAAGCCATGTTGTTATTGTATCGGATGAAGAAGGGCTGCTCAGAGCTCAATCATTACTTAATCTCGGAGCAAGCGGGATATTATCTGAACAGGCTTCTCCAACACAATTGCTTCTTCTCATAGAGGGTCTTCGTGAAGGATATACCTTTATACCATTAGAGTGGTTGAAGAATGGGATATGGCCGGTGACTTCGCCACAGAATACACATGACTTCTTCCAACTATCGGAGACAGAAATACTTATCATGCGGCGTGTCGTTCGAGGAATTACATATGATAAAATAGCAACAGAAATTGAACTCAGTCGCAGATCGATAGATAATTATTTACAAAGAATATATGTGAAGTTGGGCGTTAACACGCGAGCCCAAGCCATCGAAAAGTTTGCCGTTTATTCGTCTCCGATCCGCCCTTTATACATATAATTATAGTGGCTTGTAGCCATATAGAGGAGGGTGGTCTATGAAGTACTCTTTGCAAGATTCATCGATAACACTCGCAGAGGAGCTCCCAGATCAAGATTTATTCCCGTTGATAGCTGAGCATACAACAGACGATATTCTGCCAATGCAGAATGAAAGCTCAGAGGGATACATGCCACTTAGAGCATGGCTTCAGTCCGAATGGCAGCAATATAAGGGAATAGAAGTAGATGTTAATCAGATCCTGTTAACAACGGGTAATGAGCAGGGGATGGAGTTACTGACACGTGTTTATGTAGATCAGGGAGATACTGTGCTTGTTGAGAATCCTACGTCACCGAGTATTCTGGAGTTATTGCGGATGCGGGGGGCGACGATTATTCCGATTGATGCGGATGCGCAAGGGGTACTTCTTCATGCACTAGAAGAATTCATCAATACTACAAGTCCCAAATTCCTATTTGTGACTCCTAATTTCACGAATCCAACAGGAGTTATTTGGAGTCTAGAGAGAAGAGCACAAGTACTTGACCTATGTCGGAGACGTCACGTTTTGATCGTGGAAGATGATACGTACGGAGATCTTTATTTTGACGAAGCAATGGATCCAGTGTCATTTAGTACGCGATATCCATCATTATTTAGACTTGATGGAGGTCAAAAAGTGGGAGGACAAGTGCTATATTTGGGATCATTTAATAAAACGGTGGCACCTGAATTACGAACAGGATGGGTAATTGGAAAGCGTAAGTTGATTGAATTGATGTGTGCTGAGATGCCCTTAGGAGACTGTCAATCAAGTGCCTTGAATCAACGAATATTATATCAATTACTGGTATCCACAACTTTTGATTGGCGTAATCATATTGCTCTAGTGAGACGTGAATATAACATTCGACTGGAACTGATGAAGAAGTTGTTAAACCAACCTGTATGGCGAGGTGCTAGGTATGATCTTCCTTTAGGAGGAATGTTTATATGGATCCAGCTGCCAGAAGGTCTGCGGAGCGAAGCTTTATTGAAATGTTCCATTCCTAAGGGGGTAGATTTCTGCCTAGGAGCATTATGTTGTGTGGACAAGGGGGATGGTTTTGATAGAATTCGTCTTAATTTCACCCAACCCAGGAGAGGTGAATTAATACAAGGTATGCAATTAATTAGTGAAGCCGTAAGTGAGTTCACGGCTAGAAGTTAGTCAGATTGTTCTGTTTCATATTCCGTGATGTTAGCTAATGACTGAAGTGAAGATGATACCTCGAGGACGTTGCGATACTGCTCTAAAGCAGTAATACCTAAAGGCGTAAGGGTATAACGACCACGAGAGACGCGCTCAAACCAACCATAATAATTATGTTGTAGTATGGAAGATGCATTTCCTATGCCAGTAATGTTACGTAGGGATGCTGGAGATACGCCGCAAGATTCAGCATGCTGAAGGGGGAGGGCGATACGAAGTGCTTTTTCCTTGTATGCTGTTACGAGCTTCGCACGATTGCTTCCACCTATATTATAATCCCCACTACGTTCACGGAACTCATTAACTAACTTTGATTGACGACGTTTGTTCTTTGTCTGAGGTTTCACATGGTCAGTAGGCTCTGTGAGGATCTCAACAAACGGTTGTTTGGTCTTGTAAAAGGTAATTGTGATTAGTCCAAGGCCTAAACGTCGGCATAGCGTTGACAATTCACCCCAACGTTGGTTTACAGCCCCTCGTTTAGCGCGGCTACGTTCAACAGCCAAATATACGTGTGAGCTCATCTTGAGGCGTTCCATCCCTTGCAGTAACAGCGAGAGATTGAACGTCTTCTTCATTTCTACAATTAAAGGTTCAGTCTGTTCTTCATGTATTCCTACTAAGTCACAATGACGTACTTCTCCCTTAATGACATATCCTTGTTCCTCAAAAAAATGTTTTAAAGGTTCATATAGTTCGGTTTCGTGTTGAATGGCCATGTAGAGGTCTCCTTCATTGACTTTTTCCACGCGTAATTCGTTATCAATTATAGCATTTCTAAAAAGACAAACTCTATATTGATAAAAATAGGTCAACTAAACCCACTTTCTTGCATAGGTATGTAGTACACTTTTTCAAGCTATAAGGGGTTGACCTAAAAGCGATACGAAGTGTCGCTCGCATCGGAAGCATAAGCTAAAAGCGATACGAAGTGTCGCTCGCATCGGAAGCATAAGCTAAAAGCGATACGAAGTGTTGCTTGCAACGGAAACATAAGCTAAAAGCGATACGAAACGTCGCTTGCACCGGAGGCATGAACTCCTTAAAAGGACGACGAGACTGTTTCTATTTGGTGATGCCAGTTCCAATCATAAGTCATAGGAGGTACCAATCATGGATATTTTCGAACGTGTAGCAGCTTATCGTGCAGAGAGCAATCAGTTGGAGTGGAATGGCATATTTAAAGATTACATTGAATTACTTCGAAAAGATCCCACGCCTGCCATGACTGCTCATTCTCGTGTGTATGAAATGATCGATTCATATGGCACAGAGGTTGTTAACGGACATAAGAGGTATAAATTTTTTGACCAAGATATCTTTGGACTGGATCGTTCTGTTGAGAAGCTTGTTGAAGAGTATTTTCACTCATCAGCTAGGCGTCTAGATGTTCGTAAGCGGATACTACTACTTATGGGTCCTGTTAGTGGAGGGAAATCAACGATCGTAACCCTTTTGAAACGCGGAATGGAGAGATTCTCGAAGACCGATAAAGGTGCGGTGTATGCAATTGATGGGTGCCCGATGCATGAAGAACCACTGCATTTAATTCCGATGGATCTGCGTGCTGATGTGGAGAAAGAACTGGGCGTTCGAATTGAAGGTAGTTTGTGTCCTTCTTGCCAAATGAGATTGAAGACGGAATATGGTGGAGATATTGAAAAAGTACATGTGAAACGGGTATTGATATCTGAAGAGGGACGTGTAGGGATTGGAACATTCAGTCCGTCGGACCCGAAATCACAAGATATAGCCGATCTTACGGGAAGTATAGATTTCTCTACGATTACAGAGTTTGGATCGGAATCAGATCCACGTGCGTATCGCTTTGATGGGGAATTGAATAAGGCAAATCGTGGTTTGATGGAATTTCAAGAGATGCTGAAATGTGATGAGAAATTCCTGTGGAACCTACTATCTTTGACGCAGGAGGGAAATTTCAAGGCGGGAAGGTTTGCATTGATTTCTGCAGATGAACTCATCATAGCCCACACGAATGAAACCGAATATAAATCTTTCATTTCTAATAAGAAGAATGAAGCACTACAATCACGTATGATCGTTATGCCGATTCCATACAACCTGAAGGTATCGGAGGAAGAGAGAATATATGCTAAATTAATAGGGCAAAGCGATATGAATCACATTCATATTGCCCCACATGCGCTTAAAGCTGCGGCCATCTTCTCAATTCTTACTCGCCTTAAAGAGACTAAGAAACAAGGGATGGATCTCGTCAAGAAAATGCGTATGTACGATGGTGAGGAAGTTGAGGGTTATAAAGAAGCAGATTTGAAGGAAATGCAGAATGAATATCTAGATGAGGGGATGTCGGGCGTAGATCCACGTTATGTCATTAACCGAATTTCTAGCGCGCTCATTAAGCAAGATCTTCAATGTATTAATGCTCTCGACGTACTAAGAGCTATCAAGGATGGACTAGATCAACATGCGTCCATTACAAAAGAAGAACGTGAGCGTTATCTTAATTTCGTAGCTATCGCACGTAAAGAGTATGATGAGCTTGCTAAGAAGGAAATTCAAAAGGCATTCGTATATTCTTTTGAAGAATCAGCTAGAACATTATTTGAGAATTATCTCGATAACATAGAAGCATTCTGCAACTGGTCCAAGATTCGTGATCCGCTAACGGATGAGGAAATGGATCCAGATGAAAGACTGATGCGTTCTATAGAAGAACAGATCGGGGTATCGGAGAATGCGAAGAAAGCATTCCGTGAAGAAATTCTCATCCGTATCTCTGCCTATTCGAGAAAAGGTAAGAAATTCGAATACAATCATCATGACCGACTTCGTGAAGCGATAGAGAAGAAGCTGTTTGTTGATCTGAAAGATATCGTGAAGATCACGACTTCCACAAAGACACCAGATGGGAACCAACTGAAACGTATTAATGAAGTAAGTAAACGTCTTATCGAAGATATTGGATACTGCCCCATCTGTGCAAATGAGCTGTTGAAATATGTAGGAAGCTTACTGAATCGTTAAGCTAGAGGTATGTTGAAGTAAGATGAATGAATTTAAAGATAACCTGGCGACTCCATAAATTTGGGGGACCTAAGGTTATTTTTATTTGTTAATAGCTGAACAAATAAATGGATGCATAACAAAGGACACACAGATATGCGTGTCCTTTGTTATGCATCCATGAGTAGTAGCTTCGTCGTTGTTGGCTGCTAGATTAAATGAATTTTCTAGCGGTCTTCTTTCCGTCAAATGTAAATAGTACCGTTTTGTTCTCCATCGTCGTTTCTAAATGTATGGTTCTACCCCATAACCTATGAACGTAAGGCAATGTACGCTCCACATATTTGAGATCTAGCTCGGTTCCTTCATACATGTGCTTTAAGAATAACTCACCGTTATCATCATAGTTACCATCTTGTACAACCAAGTAAGGGAAACCGCCATTTACGCGAGAGTAGACGAGTTGATCCCGAACATTCTCCCATGATTTATCGGTTATGGTCCACTCGGGACCTTTTTTCTCAAAAACATATAAGTCCAAGTCATCCGCGAGCTTTTTCGTCATATAATTACGAATGAAAGAGGTATCCGAGTCTAATTCTCGCACTTCAAATATTTTGGCCCTCCCTGACCCAGGTTTAGATCCTATGAGAAGTGAATCATTACCCGTAGGGGTATCCCAACGTTTCTCAATATCCTCAAATATTTTGAGCCCAAGATAATAAGGGTTTAAGCTATTCTTTGAAGGCTGTACGACCCCTGAGTTGAGCTTGGCATATTCAATGGTTTCTTCGGATGTAAGGTCTAATTCTCGTAAGATGCGTTGATGCCAATAGCTAGCCCAGCCCTCATTCATAATCTTAGTCTCCATTTGCGGCCAAAAGTAGAGCATCTCATCTCTAAGCATCGTTAGGACATCACGTTGCCAAGGTTCTAAATTAGGGGAGAATTCTTGGATGAACCAAATGAGATCTTTCTCTGGATGTGGAGGGAACTTCTTGGGCTGATTTATGTTACGATTGTTATTCTTGTTGTCTCCATCTAACGCCCATAAATCCTCGAATCCTGTTACCAGTGCGTCTGGTTTCTCATGACCGGAGTCAGTTATTCCATCGCCATTGCGGTCGTATCGGTTCCGACGATATGGACTAACGAGGTCAGGATCGACGTGCTCTTGGATCGCCAGTACCGCATCAAGGAATTCTTCGATTTGTTTATGACCATACTTGATCTCGTACTGACTGATTCGCTCTGCAGTGGCAGACATGCTCTCCACCATGCTAGGATTTGTTTTACTGAAACGGGCATTGTTCTTAAAGAAGTCGCAGTGAGCAAGGACGTGTGCCACAATCAATTTGTTCTGGATTAATGAATTTCCATCAAGCAAGAAAGCGTAGCAGGGATTAGAATTGATAACTAGTTCATAAATTTTTGACAACCCGAAATCATACTGCGTCTTCATTTTGTGGAAAGTCTTCCCGAAGGACCAGTGCGAGAATCGGATGGGCATGCCGTAGGCTCCGAATGTGTAAATAATGTCTGCGGGACATATTTCGTAGCGCATTGGGTAAAAGTCCAATCCGAAGCCCGTGGCAATCTCGGTGATTTCTGCTATGGAACGCTCTAGTGCGGTTATTTCATCCTGATGCATGCTAATGAGCTTCCCCCTTTCTGTAAGGAGAAAATTTAGGTTCATATGATGTATATGTGAGAAGGAGCGGAGATATTCGACATTGATCGTTCCTCTCCTTGGCGTATCCTATTGTTAAGGTTATGTTGTATGATAAAGATAAGTGTAGAATTAACATGGTAACGAGCAGATATGTTATTGTAGATAGTTATGAGAAATGATTTGTTGTAACAAAAAATAAGATGGTTTTTATTTCATGTTGGAGGTAAACACATGACTTTAATTAATAAGTTAACGAATCAAGATGAATTTACTGGCTTTTATATATTGAAAGAGCTAGAAGTGAAACAGACAAATGGGACACCACCTAAGGATTACTTTGATATTGTCCTTGGAGATGCAAGTGGTCAACTCTCAGCGAAGTTCTGGGATGCGAGTGCTACAGATAAGGAAACATTCTTTCCTATGGATCTTGTGAAGGTGCAGGGTATCGCACATACCTACCGTGAACGGCTACAAGTCAAGATTTCAAAGATGCGTAAAGTAACAGACGAAGATGGTGTGAACATAACAGACTTTATTCGTGCTGCTCCAGTTAAGCCAATAGATCTGTTGTATACCATTAAGCAGACGTTAGATAGTATTCAAGATGAAGAGATGCGTACGATTGTTAACTTCTGTGTTACCAAAGTAGAAGATAAACTGTTACATTATCCAGCTGCTAAAATGCACCATCATGCCTTTTACGCGGGATTGTCTTATCATATGGTTCGCATGTTGGAACTTGGGGAATTTATCTGCAAACAGAGACCATTTCTAAATGCAGATCTGATCAAGGCAGGAATTATTCTACATGATATAGCTAAGACGGAAGAGCTAACAGCGGAGCTTGGAATCGTTAAAGAATATAGTGTTCAAGGTAAACTCCTAGGGCATATCTCTATGGCATCGAATTGGATTACGGAAGCAGCGATAAGATGCGATATTGATCTTCACTCTGAGAAAGTGATTTGTTTACAGCACATGGTCCTATCCCATCATAACTTAGGTGAGTGGGGCAGTCCCGTTCAGCCACAAATGGCAGAGGCTGTAGCTCTTCACTTCATTGATGCTATGGATGCTAAGTTACAGATGGTCGAGGATGCGCTGGATACGACCCCGGAGACAGAGGAATGGACGCCTTTCATTCGTGGATTAGAGAATAAAGCGATTTATCGCATGAAGAAGGAGCTATAACATATGCCTCTAGAAATTGAACGTAAGTTTCTTCTACCTGAAATGCCCGTATTATCAGCAGAGGAAGAAGGCAAGCTACAATTCCGTACGGAACATCGTATTGAGCAGACGTATCTTGCCATAGATAGTAATCAGGAATTGAGAGTTCGTAGGATCATTGATTTAGATACGAATGAAATGACGTTTACCCATACATTCAAGAAAGGTAATGGCCTTAGCCGTGAGGAGATTGAATATTTCATCTCGGAGGAGATATATGATCAAATTGTCCAGGCATTTGACGCTATCCCTTTAACTAAGAATCGAATTACGGCAGTATGGGAAGATAGTGTTATTGAAATTGATTACTATGATCAAGTTGAGCTGATCGTGGTTGAGGTCGAATTTGATTCCATTGAGGAAGCGAATGCCTTCGTAGCACCACATTGGTTCGGTAAAGATATAAGCGCAGAGAAACAGTATAGTAACAAAAAAGTATGGAAAGATCTTCAAGAACAATTCTCCGAGTAATAATGAAATGAATTAGATTTAGATTTCTCACAAGGTCACCTTCGTATAAAAGCGACTCTCTCAGCATATCTATGTAAAAAAGGGAGAGGCGTGAATTCATGGAGACGAAAGTGAAACGATATTTTCAACTGAAAAAGAAGCAAAAAGAAATAGAACAGGAATTAGGAGATCTTAGAAATGAAATCATCAGTCACTGTTCGCAAGAAGAGCTGACAGAACTTCAAACAGGTCATTATCATGTGAAGATTGTGTCTCAGGATAGAAAAGAATATGACGATAACAAGCTATATGATGCCTTACCTGATCCGAGTGTCTGGAGGATGATTTCAAAAGCCGATCCTACCAAAATTGCTAGTCTTATCAAGTTGAATGTCATTTCAGAAGAAACAGTGAAAGATACCATAACGATTAAGAAGATCTCATTGCTTCAAGTGAATCGAAATTCATAATGATCGTGAATTGAATCATAGGATCATGGATGAGTAAAAAACGCTCGTGTGATCACTGAAGTGCACCCCTTAGAATAAACATTGGAATAAACCCCTGGTTTATTTATCCGATGTAATTCTGGGGGTATTTTTTATTGTCAATAAAGAGGTTGTTTTCCATAAAGATAACAAATGAAGACAATAAATAGTAATACAGTACATTTTAAGAGTGCAATGCTGGCTATATAATTGTAAATGTAAGCGTTATCATCAAATGAAAAAGGGGAATGCTAAATGAGTAGGAAGCTATTTTCGTTAGGATTTGTTATTATTTTAATATTTTCGTTATCCTTAACGGGCTGTGGTTCAAGTAAGGGTAATAACAACGCTGGAACAAACTCAGAGAAACCTGCTGCAAATACAAACGGAGACACTGCTGGAAATGCCACAACAGAACCAGCGGTTGATGAATCTACAGCTATTAGTGGTGAAATCACATTCCTGACAAATAGAACAGATATGATTGGTAAAGAGTATGACGAATATGCAAAGCGCTTTAATGAGAAATATCCTAATATTAAAGTTGAATTCGAGGGCTCTCAGACCGATTACAACCAACAAGCCAAAGTTAGAATGGCTAGTGGTGAACTTCCGGATGTGATGTTCATTCCGCAGATTCCTAACTCTGATTTACCGAAATACTTCGCATCCTTGGATGATCTTGGTTTGACTGATCAGGTTACCTTCAAAGATTTCAAATCGCAGGACGGTCAATTATATGGTATTACAACGGGTAACTCTACTTCGGGGATCGTGTACAACAAAAAAGCCTTTGCAGACGCCGGTATCACGGACATACCTAAAACTTGGGATGAATTCCTCGCGGCCTGTGAAAAGCTGAAAGCTAACGGAGTTATTCCTTTGGCTTCCAACTTCAAGGATAAATGGCCTCTTAATACGTGGGCTTTCGATACGCCGCGCCTCATTGCAGGTGATCCTAATTACCCCAATGAAAAGCTGAACCAAGACGCTCCATTCACGATGGATACGGGTTATGGTAAGGCCTTCGGCCTGCTCAAGGAGTTAAATCAAAAGGGATATTTAGAAAAGGACATTAACTCGACAAACTGGGAGCAATCAAAAAAGGACATCGCATCCGGCAAGTTCGCTATGTACTATCTAGGTAACTGGGTCATCAATCAGATTATTGGCGCGGGAACTACGTCTGATAATGTAGGATTCTTCCCATTACCATATGATAATTCAGGAACAGTAACGGCTACATTGAGTCCTGATAACTTCTATGCTGTGGCTAAGGATAGTAAACATATAGATGCAGCTAAAGTATTTCTGAAATGGATGATAGAAGAATCAGGATATGAAGACTTTGCCGGATTTATCTCACCTCTGAAAGGCAAAGAATCTAAACTCACTCAACTAAAAGAATTTCAGGCTACAGGCGTAACGTTGGTGGAAGGAACTGTAGATGATCCTAAAGTTACCGAGATTAGCAACAAAGCACAACTTGATCTTCCAGCAGTGGTTCAGGAGTTCGTTCTCGCTAAGGACCCACAGACCGTCTTAGACAAGTGGAATAAATCATGGGCTAAAGCGAAAAAGGATCTTGGATATTAATGAGAATAGCATAATACTCTAAAACACGAGTTCTAGTAGCTGTAATTCTCGGTGCATAATGGATTATCGCTTCTATGGATAATCCATTTTGTCGTCAATTCCAATTCTTTTAAGAAAGAGGGATGTAACGATGTTTGAATCGATTTCTTATCATAAACAGAAGACTATTATTATCGTGTCGTTCCTATTGATTCCGATGATACTACTTGGGCTATTCACGTATTACCCAGCGGTGAAATTGATATATTATAGCTTTACAAATTGGGATGGATATAGCCCGGAGAAGCCTTGGGTCGGACTCAGTAATTATAAGGAGGTTTTCGCAAATTCCGACATCTTCAAAGTATTTCAACATAACTTCGCTTATTTAGTGATGGGCATACTCCAGAACATCGTAGCAATCTACTTCGCGATCATTCTGAGTAGTAAGCTACGGGGGAAAAATGGATTTCGTATTATACTCTTTCTTCCATACATTATGAACGGAGTGGCTGTGGCCTTTATGTTTGGCTTTGTATTTGATACAACTAATGGTTCGCTTAATATGTTGCTGAATAGTATCGGATTAAGCAGTCTTGGAAATACCAGCTGGCTTGGAACAGAGGGTCTTGTCAATTACTCACTCGCTTCTACAGGGTTCTGGAGATTCATGGGCTATAATATGGTCATATATATTGCCTCTCTGCAGGCTATTCCCCGAGATATTTATGAGGCTGCCAAAATTGATGGCGCGAATGCCATGCAAACGTTGTGGAGAATTACGCTTCCTAATATGAAGGCCGTTATTCAATTGAACTTATTCCTTACCGTAACAGGTGCATTAGAAGTATTTGACCTTCCGTTTGTACTAACTAAAGGTGGACCAGCGGGAGCCAGTCAAACATATGTTATGCGTGTCATAGAATCAGCCTTTGCTTATAATAATTATGGTCTTGCCTCGGCAATGAGCATCATTCTGCTTCTCTTTGTTGTCATTGTACTGCTACTGCAGCAATTTGTTCTTAGTCGGGGAGGAGATAAGTAGACATGAACAACTCCAAATTTCATTTTATTGATTATATAAAATATGTTACGTTGCTCATTGGCGTTTTCGTCGTTCTATTTCCGCTATATGTGGTTATTGTTAATGCTTTTAAGTCTACAGATGAATTTAATGCTAGTAGCTCTTTGACGCTTCCAAAAAGCTTTTTTAATATTGACAACTTCATAACTGTGTTTCAACGTGGTGGATTGTTAACTGGTTTTGGTAATGTACTTATCATTATTATTATTACATTGACCTTTAACATTCTATTAGGGACAATGGTAGCATATGTACTTGGTAGATTTTCCTTTAAGTTGAAACGGATGATATTCGGAGCTTATCTCGTAGCTACAGTCATTCCCAGTATCACTACTCAAGTGGCTACCTTTGGGATAATTAAAAGTCTGGGCCTTTATAATACCTTGGGTGCCCCGATTGTATTGTATATTGGTGCGGATGTCATTCAGATTATTCTTTATTTACAGTTTATCCGTAATATCCCTTACGATCTTGATGAAAGTGCTATGGTCGAAGGTGCATCCCTCTTTAGAATTTATCGTTCGATTATCTTTCCATTGCTTACTCCGGCTACGGCGACCTTGGTTATTCTAAAAACGATAAGTATATACAATGACATGTACATTCCTTATCTTTATATGCCCAAACAAAGCCTTGGGGTAGTTACGACTGTTCTCATGCGATTTCAAGGCGTGAATTCGGCGGACTGGAATATGATCTGCGCAGCTATTTTACTCATTCTGCTGCCTACAGTGGTCTTGTACGTGTTCTTACAGCGGTACATCTTTGAAGGGGTTACTAGCGGTTCTGTTAAGTGAGAGAAGATAGGTTTTATGGCTACTAGGTAACTGGGTCCAGAGGAGTTTTAAGAATAAAGAGTAGGGAAAGGAAACATAGCTATGTTCTCATATATTCGAGGGATATTGCACAAAATGTGGCTGTTCCTTGCAAACCTGCCAATGGAGCGAAAGCTGATCATCATATTTGTGTTTCTGATCTCGATGCCTATCACCTATGTGAGCTACCTTTCTTCTCGTTCAATGGTTAATTCCAATTTAAAAAATGCCACGGAGAGCGCTATCCAGATGACATCGAATGCCTCGGATACGATTGACCGATATATTGCCGACTTAAAGAGATATACGGCATTACCACTATATAACACCGATGTTCAGCGCTATCTAGAGCAGAAGAATAACGACTGGGATAAGAATGTAAGCATGTCGATGTTTCTAAGTTATCTGAGTCATACAAAGGAAGAGATTCTAGCTGTTTATCTGGTAGACAAATACGATTACATTTTTAATGATAAAGATCCTAGGATCAATGAGTTATTCCCCGAAGATCGACTTACGAGATGGAAGTTACTGACTGAAGAAGCTGGGGTAGCCCCTATCATTCTTGGCAAGCATTTGATTCGTTATAATTCGTATGAACATAGGGAAGTCATCAGTGTTCTCCGTACCATTTCTTCAGTGAGCACATTGAAACATATTGGTATTCTTGTGTTTGATGTGGATATCAGTTTGTTCAAAGGCATCATTGGCCCTGTAAATGCTGTTACTCAGGGTAATACCCTGATTGTTGATGACAAAGGTGAAGTAGTGTACGCCGGTGATGAAACGGCTAATAATCTGGTTCCTAAGTATAAGATTTTACTAAATAAGATAGATCAACCTGAAGGCCATTTCCAAATCACATCCGAGGGTGAATCTTATTTAGTAGCTTATACTGTTTCGGAGCAGACTGGCTGGACAACGATGGTAACCATACCACTGGTCCGAATTCTTTCACCGGTGGAGAAGAACCGTAATACGCTTATGTTTACCACATTATTGATTATCGCGTTTGCGCTGTGCGTAGCCACCATCATTTCATACGCGTTAACCAAGCCATTGAAATCAATGGTACGATTAATGAAACAGGTGAAGTATGGAAATCTAGACGTATGGATTCAACCTAAATATAACGATGAAATTGGAATGCTAGGGATTCATTTTAACCGTATGATTATACGGATGAAGGAATTGCTCCAGGAAGTATCAATAACTGAGAAACGCAAACAAAAGGCCGATATGCGAGCACTTCAGAACCAAATTAATCCTCATTTCATTTACAACACACTGGAGTCTATCCGTATGCTGGCTGAGTCCAATGATGATCCGCGTGTAGCAGAGCTCACTTATTTACTTGGTCTACAGATGCATTATGGAATCGTTCGTAGTGAGGAATCCGTTACGATCAGACATGAACTCGACCATGTCCGGAACTACTTTAATCTGCTGGAAATTCGCTTTCCAGATAAATTTCAACTAATCATTGAAGTACCAGAGGCGTTTCTTCAACTTCCTATCATTAAGCTTGTGTTCCAGCCGATTGTCGAGAATGCGGTATTTCATGGATTAGATCAAAAGATGGGTCCAGGTACGCTTACCATCTCAGCTTGGAGAGAAAATGGGAAAGCTGTATTCTGTGTTGAAGATGACGGTGTTGGTATGGATAAGATCATACTAGATTCTTTAAATAACAGCCTAATGAATGCAGCATCTGGAGAAATGTTCGGAATCGGACTTCGTAACGTTAACGAACGGATTCGGCTTCATTATGGCAGCTTGTTCAAGCTACACGTGGAAAGCGAGCCAGGGAAAGGAACACGTGTTATTCTCCATATAAAGGATTCCTCTTAAAGAAACAATGAATGATGTAGTGAACGGAAGGAGGTTATTCGGATTGCTACGTATTGTTATTGTTGATGATGAAATTTTAATACGTGACGGTATGGCTAGAATGATCAGTAAAGAAAACGTTGAATTCCAAGTGGTTGGTATCTTCCCTGATGGGATGCAGATGCTAAATAAGTTACCACAACTCGATATCGATGTTGTTATTACTGATATTCGCATGCCTCAAATTGACGGATTGGAGCTAATTAGAGAGCTTAAAGTCAGTCATCCCCATATCCGTTCCATTCTAATAAGTGGATTCGTTGAATTCAATTATGCAAGAGAGGCCATTCGCTGTTCCGCTGTTGATTACTTGCTGAAGCCGATTAATAAGGAACAATTATTTGAGTTGCTTTACCAATTAGATGAAGAGAAGAGAATACAGGCGGACAATAATGAACGTCAACGATCTGGGTTGCTCCTCACGTTACTTCAAGTGGAGGAGCCTTCAGCCATTTTTTTGGACAATTTCATCTTGCCTTATCCTCATTTTTCGATATTTGTTCTTAAAGGAAGTCATCCAGAAGCTGTTTGGCATGCTACAGCTACTTTACGACAAGAGAAAGTCTTTCTATTCGATTATATAGAAATACAGAATGGTATTCATATTTGGATCTGTTACTCTAAGGAGATACTCAGTTCTGTGACGCATCAAATTATCGAGAGTTATGTACAAGCTTCGTCTTCAGATTATTCCTTACATGTGGGCACGAGCCACTCCTATATGGAAGTAGACAAGATAAGGCTTGCCTATCTTGAAGCAAAGCATGCCTGCGATGCCGGTATCTATACGACTTCTACTTTTCATTATGCACACGTTAGAGATCTCAAACAGTCGGTTGCGGATATCGCGGAACTATTTAATACTTTCCGCGATTCACTAATTCATGAGCTTCAGATTCTAAATTTGACTGGAATAATGAAAGAACTTCATAATGTATTCTCTGCTGTTAGGACTCAGCGTTGTTCGACAAACATGATTATTAGTATCTGCCGTATGGTTGAAGAAACAGCAGAAAAAGAACTACCAGAGTTCGAGGTAATCGACAGAGGAAATAACGCAGTCGGGTATAAAAAAATCCAGTCTAGCATGTCTGTGAATGAGATTGAGACCCTCTTTAACACTTCTTTTTCAGCTAAGTTGACTGAAATCCGTGTCCAGCGTCTAAAAGGATCGGATAAAGCGGTAGAAGTTGTAAAGCGCTGGATTACGGCCAACTATAATCAACATGCTGAACTGAATACATTAGCTAACATGGTATATTTAACACCAAGTTACCTGAGCAAGCTGTTTAAGCAGGAAATAGGGCTAACCCTTACGGACTACATTATTGAAGTCCGTATTACGAAAGCCAAACAATTACTTAGAAATTCACTTGATATGAAAGTGCATGAAATAGGAGCAGAGGTCGGATATGTGGATCCTGCTTATTTCAACAAGTTATTCAAGCGTGTTGTTGGCATCACGCCTAATGAGTATAAACGTATTTCGATATAGATAAAGCTGAAATTGTGATGAACGTTACTAAAAAAAGGGTGTCCCTAGTCATAGTATCAATGACATTTGGGACACTCTTTTTATAGTTATTTATGCAAATTCTTGATCTTCATAATCGGATTTCATCGATCATTAACTTTGAATATTTGATAAGATGACTTCTCCAACCTGGAGTTTGTCACCTCTGTTGTTTTGTAACTCCAGACGGTAGTATTGAAAAGCTCTATCAACGATATGAGGGTTCAAATAGTAGGTATTCTTTTGATTGCGATTAACGAATGTTACATTTTCCTTCATATCAAGCCATGTCCAATTAATGCCGTCATGAGATCCTCTTAAGGTCCAGTTCTTAGGGTCCGCCTCTTTCAGATCATTGGCAGCAGTAATGGCATAACTATTGATGAAAGTAGGTACACCATAATTAAGCTCCAACCAACCACGATTCTCAGTTGTCTGCCATTTCGTATTATTGTCGCCGTCTATGGCATATTCTTTAATCCCATTAGGAGCATTTTCACCACTAACAGTTATTTCAGGAAATGGAGGAAGTGTTGGTTTTGTTGGTGCGAATGACTGTTGGTATTGATCCCATAATGAGTCTACATCTTCCCCTAAGACTGTCTTAAATACGTCTTCCGTCCAATTCACCTGACTAGCATTGATGATGCGTAGGATTCCGGCGTGTTTGTTTTCAGTGAGCCAAAGTAAAAAGTTGTCAGTGTGTTGGCCATCATCCCATGTTCCCCCTTTTTTCTCGGTATAACGATCGTTATATCCGTAAACCGAACGTGCCATATCAGCTACACCTTCTGTCAAATAGCCGGGAAGAGTGCTTTGGCTATTGTATTGATACAGATGACCTAGCTCGTGATAAAGCATGCCTTTGATTTCTTCTTTAAGCAGCTTTATAGTTTATAGCATCATTCTTAGTGGTTGGATTGTGGAGGTAACATTATATGTATCTCTAAGGTGTGTACTGGAGAAATCGACGTACCCCCTTTGAGAGTCTGTGCCTGCAACGTCACCGGGGGTATGGAGACCAATATCAATTTTCTTGGGATTATTAGTAAGCTCTTTCGGATCATTAAATAGCTTGCTGGCAACATCACGTGCTATTGCTGTTATTTCCTGCTGATAGTTCGGTAGGGCTTCTTCGAATAAATGACTGTTGTCAGCAGTATCGATATCATTCAACACATAGATCGGATCGATCGCATGCCATTTATCTTTCGTACTGGATAACGTTACTTCTCCAACCTGGAGTTTGTCACCGCTGTTATTCTGTAACTCCAGCCGATAGTATTGATAAGCAGTATTAGAATCTAAAAAGTAGTGGATTTTTTGATGACGCTTAAAGAAAACTTCGTTATCCTTCGAATCAATTTCAGTCCAATTACTACATATTCCTAAATCTACCAATTATAGGTTTAAATACTATCATTATCCCTATTGAGTTAATGGAGTTATATTGTCTGATTTTGGTTGAAATATGTCTAAAATGGAATAAAAGGATGAAAAATAAGAGTTTAGTAGAATTGGACGTCATTCCATTGAGTCATTAAAAACGCCATTGCTACCTCCTGTAATGAGGAGGTAGCAATGGCGTTATGTTCCTATTTCATGTAACATCATGCGAAATGATACTCAGACAACTTAATTTTGTATAACTTCACGCTTATGAAAAAAGGTCTTCAGTGCTTGATATACCTCACCTTTTTCTTTGATAACGTAATACATGAATTGATCTATTTTAATGTTTCGGTAGGCAGACATCAGGGTGCTGCTCCGGTTGTATTGATTGATCTCGCCATATCCGAACATGTTACTGACCTTAAGTAATTCACCAATCAGCTTCACGCAGCGCTCATTGTCTGATGTTAAATTGTCACCATCGGAGAAGTGGAAGGGATAGATATTGAACTTGGCAGGAGGATAACGTTGATCAATAATCTCGAGTGCCTTCTGATAGGCAGATGAACAGATGGTGCCACCACTTTCCCCACGCGTAAAGAACTCATTCTCGGTTACTTCTTTAGCCTCCGTATGGTGGGCAATAAATACAATATCAACATTCTCGTACTGTTTGCGCAAGAAACGATTCATCCAGAAGAAGAAGCTACGAGCACAATATTTCTCGAATGAGCCCATGGAGCCTGAAGTATCCATCATTGCGATAATGACAGCATTGGAATCGGGAACCACAACGTCTTCCCATGTTTTGTATCTTAGATCATCAGGATTGATGCCATGAATACCTGGGTCACCAGCTGATGCATTTCTACGTAAGTTCTCAAGGATTGTTCTTTTCTTATCTAGGTTGGACATCATTCCTTTCTTACGAACGTCATTGAAGATGATCTTGTGCGTCTCAATCTGTTCCTTGTCTTTCGATTGTAAATGGGGAAGTTCTAACTCTTCAAAAAGCATGTTCTCTACCTCTTCGATACTGATTTCTGCATCTACAGTATCTTGGCCTGGTTGATCGCCTGCCTTATCACCCTTGCCTGGTTTCTGTGCGGGGTCCCGACCGAGAACGTCTCCAACTTGGCTATCCCCATCGCCTTGCCCAACATGTTTTTGCTTCTGGAAATTATAAACAAACCTATATTCGTCCAGACTTCGAATGGGAACTTTAATAATCTGTTTTCCATCAGACATGATGATATTTTCTTCGGTGATGAGGTCAGGTAAGTTCTGCTTAATCACATCACGTATTTTTTGTTGATGGCGGACTTGATCTTGGTATCCTTTTCGGTGAAGAGACCAGTCTTCGCGAGAAACAATGAACGAATAAGGCTGGGGTGACGATGACATAGTAGACACCTCCCAATGGTTTATACGGCACAGTGTGGTCTGTTATTAAGTAAGTATATTCACGGGGAGAGGGGTTATGTGATAGATAAGTGTGAATAAACAAAAAGACTGCTGTTGTGACTCAGCAGTCTTACGATATGTAACGAAATCTGTTAATGGAAATCATACATTTAGATTAAACTTGAAATTTCAAGTTGTTGCTTTTGTAGAAATTGAATAATTAATGGGAGGGCTTTTAATGTTTCTTTGGATTCATGTAAGAGAATAATGGATCCAGTGGACTTGCTATTCATAATGTAATGAAGTATTTTTTGCGAATCTCGTGTATTCCAATCTTCAGGATCATTATTCCACAATACCATTCTCATGTTGCTATTTGCGACAAGTGCATTGAGATTGTCATCTCGCGATCCATAAGGAGGTCTGAACAGAAGAACAGGTTTGTTTATGATTTGCTGAATGAATTGATTGGTTTGATGTAGCTCATATTGCTGATCGGTAGCAGATAATTGCGGTAGATTAGCATGAGTCATAGAATGATTTCCTATAGAAAATCCGTTAGCATCTACATACTTGACAGCTTCAGGGAATTTGCGAACTTGGGTTCCAACGAAAAAAAAGGTTCCCCCAACATTATATGTATTCAGAATATTAACGATTTCCTTCGTATAAATGGAAGGACCATCATCAAAGGTTAAGGCGACTGATCCAGAAGGTACATTGAAACTGACTGCCTTGACCAGAGTAACCTTAGTTGGTATTTTAGGTTCTGCAACTTCCGAAGTCAGGATTACCTCTGGTAGGATCTTTTCCTCTAAAGGAGCAGTTAGATTTGATTCATAATTCTCAGGATTCTCTTCAGATGCATATGTAACTGGCGCGGGTATATTAGGAGATACGGTGAAGACATTCGCAAATACTTTCTCACTTATATACGAATACTCTGGAATGTAGAGAAAGGATAACATAGCTATGATTACGGTGGATATGAGTAATCGTGACCCTCTAGTCATCAATTTTCTATTTGATTTCAAAGAGGTAATCCCGCTCAACTCGACATTCACCATTTGAGCTTCCTCTACAACGGGTTGAGGTGTAATAAAGGGCATGAGACTTAATGCATCCAGATTTTGAATTTCTCTCAAGGTTGAAATTTGTGCTGAATAGGACTCAGAGCATGCAAACATAATCTTTTCGCTAACTCCACGATTATATTTCGTTAAGTAACTATAGTGATGATTATGCGTTGCATTGAAATAGCACTGCAAGGATAATCTGTATTTGACCCTCTGCGTTACATCAGTAATATTTATAATATGATCTGCTGTATAAGCATCAAGTTCCCATTGCAATAGTATAGATTCTTTAAAGGCAAATTTGATATGAATGGTATAGGTATTGGTTCCTTTATCAACAGATAGAAGTTCCAGCCATTTCTCAGTGTAAGAGTGGATAGAGTTTCCCTCCTTTCAGGAGTGAGTAGAGATGTTCATTCACTTGGAGGTGCAAATGAAAAAGACATGCGTGTCGTGAAATCTGTAATGGTCTGTAATAGTTGAGCTTTTTCTTCCACAATTTTTTGATGTTGGCTTGAGATGTTTAAGTTCTCTGCTTCTGAATCTCTTAGTTTCTCTTCTAGTTCTTGAGTCTTTTGCATACTTTCGTATTGATGTTTGGTAAACTCTTCGCTTAGATGAGCGTATTTATTTCTTTCTTTTTCAAGCTGATATTTTAAATTCTCGATTCCGCTATTGGAGGAGCTCTGAAAGTCTTTATAATCCTCAAGGAGTTGATCATAGCTCATTTGTTTACTCGTCAATTTATCCTCAAGACCTCTGAATTCATTCTCCTTCTCAAGAATCAAATGTTCCCTCTTACTTAACTCATTCTTAAGACGATTAATACTTTCATTTGCGTTAAATAATTGATCTTCGGTATCTTTACTTTTAAATTGGGACAATTGGCGGTCATTCAATAAATTCTCAACAGCAACAACTAAATCGAAAGCTGTTTTATCCTGTTTTAGTAATTCATAGTCAAGTTTCGAAGGATCGTTACTCGTCTCCACATGCTCAATTTCATGACCCGCTTGCGTGATTATATGATTACTTTCTGACTCGGTGCGAGCGGTTAGAACATTTTTAAACCATCCCCTTGTTTTACTAGTGGAATTAATGTTATCAGCCACAAAATACAGCTCCCTTTAAATCGATTCATTATTTAGTTGTTCGTATAAAATGACAATTAAAGATCATAATTAAAAAATCCTACTATATAATATCGGTTTTTAGATCGATTATTTTTAGTGTTATTTCGACATAAAAAGCCCGTGTCTGTAGGCTTGGATTTTCGATAAATTCATAGGTAATTATAACTGCAGGTCTAGTTGTATAAGACTTTACAGGGAAAATCGATAGCGTTTAACGACGATTCGTAATGTAGGAGTTGATAAGAAAATGAATGGAATTTCGACAAAATCCATATTACTAGGACCTAGTATTCAGATAGATCCTTTGTTTCCCTATTACTTAAATCGTACAGCGGAGAGTATAGCTGATGAAATTAAAAATGCGGGTTATCTTATCGTCCATTATTTCGTTGTGGATGAGTACAATGTATCAAGCGATTTAATTGGTGCTTTTCATAAACGGGGGATTACCGTATGGGCAATGGTTATTGGGAACGGAACCTTCGATACGCGTCATTTACCCACACATTGGCAAGATTGGCGGATGGGTATGCTGAAAGATCCTAAGGATGGATTCGAGAGATTGTCTCTTTTTGCTCCGGAATATATAGGATGGAAGAAAGCAGCATTATCTCGACTGGTGCAAGAGTACCCTTTTGATGGAATCGAAATTGCAGAACCTTATTTTCCTGAATGGGATGGTATACAAAGAGGGATATATGGGGATGTAGGGAACTTCGCAAGTGCAGCCTTCCATAAGGAGTGTGGTATGGACATACCGAATTTCACGAATAAGCAAGCGTCCAATTATTATCTGAACACTCCTGAAATATATAGTCAGTGGATTTCATTTCGAGTAAGGGCTGTAAATGGATTTGTTGATGAGATGATCAATGGGGTGGATGGCGTAAGGTCGGTTCGTCCAGATATACGAGTAGCAACTTGGTCTCTTGCTGTGAACTCACCAAATGCAGTAGAGAAAATAAAGGAATGGCAAGGGGTTGACGCGGTATCTATGATTGGGCTTGTGAAGCCAGATATTCACTTTCTACAGACGCATTGGCCAGACTGGATGCAAAGGTTATTGTCACCCGATTATGTTAAGGGTTATCAAGTCTTTGCATCACAGATTAGAGCGACATATCCTAGCCTCCCATTAGGTATTCAGACGGATATTGGTTCGTTATCAGCAATGGTTCGGAGTAGAGAATGGTTGAACCAATTTCAGAATACCGTGTATGATTTGGGGTATGACACATGGAGCGCATATGAATATCATTTGGGAGGACAGTAATCATTCTATCCTCTTTATAGAAGCCTTAAGTTGATATCAATATGAGAGGCAGAGTTTGACATTGAGTTTTTGAAATGATAGATTCTTCCTACGAAACATAAGGATTCAACAGAGGAGAATGAGATAATGAGTATTTATTCATTTACAGCTAACAATATTCGTGGGGTAGAGACAAGCCTTGAACAATTCAAGGGGAAAGTAGTGTTAATAGTGAATACGGCAAGTGGATGTGGATTTACTCCACAATACTCAGATATTCAGAAGTTATATGATAAATATCAGGAACAAGGGTTGGTAATATTAGGATTCCCATGTAACCAATTCGCTGAGCAAGAATCCGGCAGTAATGATGAAATACATACCTTCTGTCAATTAAATTATGGCGTTACGTTTCCACTGTTTGAGAAAGTGGATGTACGAGGGCAAGAGAAGATGCCATTATTCTCATATTTAACTGAACAAGCACCATTTGAAGGATTTGTACTGAACAATTCTTCAGCCAAAATGCTGAATGCTATGTTAAATGATAGACATCCAGAGTTATTAATAGGCAACGATATAAAATGGAATTTCACTAAATTCTTGATTAACCGAGATGGTGAAGTGGTTAGTCGATTTGAGGCACCAGTCGATCCATTAGATTTAGAGCCTGCCATTGAAGCTGAATTGAACAAATAAAATATAGAATAAAAAAAGTTCTAGAAGCTTATCAATAGCTTCTGGAGCTTTTTATATATATTAGAATGGAAATAGTTGAAATGTACTTTGTGTAGATTTTATTGAAACATGATGAGCTTAATTCCCTATTAATCGTTTATAATGTAGATAAATAGGCTGGATCTATTGAAGAAGACTTTAATGGAGTGATGAGATGCAGACACAAGATCAATACAATCGCAGCCTAAGAGACTTGAGGATTTCAATAACAGACCGCTGTAATTTTCGATGCAGATATTGTATGCCAGAAGAGATATTTGATACAAATTATGCTTTCCTACCTAAGAAACAAATGATGAGTGTTGACGAGATTATACGCTTAGCTCAACTATTTACGGCTCTTGGTGTACAGAAGATACGTATTACTGGTGGAGAACCACTACTCCGTAAAGATTTGCCTGAAATTATTGAACGTGTATCTCAAATTCCAGAAATTGAGGATGTTGCGCTTACAACGAATGGTAGTCTTTTGGCTAAACATGCTCAATTATTGAAGGATTCCGGGTTAATGAGAGTGGCAGTAAGTTTAGATTCATTAGATGACTCTACGTTTATGCATATGAATGGTGGTCGTTCTCATGTGCAACCTGTTCTAAATGGAATTGAGGCAGCCGCAGAAGCGGGACTTAAGGTCAAGGTGAACATGGTAGTACAAAAAGGTATGAACGTTGAATCCGTTCTCCCTATGGTAAGTTACTTCCGAGATCGAGGGCATATTCTTCGTTTGATTGAATTTATGGATGTTGGAAATACAAATGGGTGGAATTGGAATCAAGTGGTAAGTAAGAAAGAGATGATAGAACGGATTCATTGTGAGTGGCCGTTAGAACCAATGGAGCCAAATTATTCTGGTGAAGTTGCTTCACGCTATCGTTTTCTAGATGGAAAAGGAGAGATTGGTATCATCTCATCCGTAAGTGATGCATTCTGTTTTACGTGTACAAGAGCGAGATTGTCCTCAGAGGGCACGTTATATACATGCCTATTTGCAACAAAAGGCTATGAATTACTCCCATTACTTCGCTCAGGTGTTTCTGATGAAGACATTACATCGCATCTCGTTGATATATGGTATAACCGTAATGATCGATATTCTATAGATCGAGGTAAGAATATTAAAGAAGGAACTAAGGTTGAAATGTCTCGTATTGGTGGTTAATTCTAAATGATGATTTGTAATGCCAAAAAGGGTTGGGACGAAGACAGTAATTGTCTCAGTCCCAACCCTTTTTTTGTACTCATCTATAGAGCAGATAATAATTGTAGTCTGACTACCAGGTTATCTTGCTTACATTGTTTTTGGAGTTATTCTCAGATGGGTTAGAAGGGAGAACTAGATAAAATAAATCGGATGTTTCTTCCACCATTTGAAGCTTAATGTGTTCGGGAATGATGACCCCGAGTGCTTCTTTGATAGCCCTTTTAGGATCAGACAAGAGTTGTGCTTTGAAACTTGGATCTTCCCATGCTTTATTAATGATTTGAGTTTGAAGAAGAGCCTGATGCGTCAATAGAATCACCCTTTCAAATGGTTATTATTTACTTATTAAGAATAACATGTATTATTATACAAATCTATCATTAAATCATATTTTTCGACAACCAATAATGGAGTCCCCCTTTTTCTTGCAATAATTTATCTTTTTCGATAAGGTTTGCATCCTTAATTAAGTGCTCAACAAGTGTTTCATGGAATGAAGCAAGGTATGGAATATTTAATGTCAACTTTTGAATATATGTATGATTTGCACTGGCAATTTCTGTATAACGCTTCATAATACCTCGGACGTAGATAGCGTTCTTAATGTGGTCTAAGCTCAGAGCACCCTCACGACCATTCTCTGCTTGAATCATAGATAATAACCCGTTATAACTACCATCCGCCCAATCATCCTGCCAATCAATCCAGTCATCGGACATTTGTAATGTAATGAGGACATGATCGATAAAGTCCGATAGTGAAGGGATTAGCTCAGACTGACCTGATAGAACCAAAGCGCCTGTGCTTGATAGCTTGAGAGGACTGGCCTTACGGGCCGTCATGACTAAGTTGGTTTGAAAGTAATCCTGTTGATGTTCATTGGATACGCTATCTGTCCATTCGATGATGTATTGGTGGAAGTAGTCCCAGAATGGAGAATCGGAAGGGAAGTAAGATCTGTAAATTTCTAAGAACTGCATATGGAATAAATTGGCAAGGGGTATTTGATCTCGATCTAACGTAGATTTACTATCCATGATGTCATCCTGAATAAAGAAATATAACATAGCAAACACATTACCTACAGATAATTTGACATAATCCTCTTCCTTCAAAGGAATCAATTCCTTCAACCAGAAAGGTAAGAGGTAGCAAATATAGTTCTTCGAGCTTTCTTCTTCTTGGGCATCAAATGTACTTAAGTATGCGAGACCTTTAATGTTATGTGGCGACGGGAATGTAGCTATTACTCGTTGTGACTCATTAAAGACTTGTGTTATTTGGTTCGCAAAGTCTTTATACCATTGCATGGAATCACACCTCTTTTCATTATTTTAACATATACTTCCAAATGATTATATTCAATAATTTGTAAAATTTAAACATATGTGTTTATTTTTTTTTAAAGTCATGGCTTCTTAGTGCAGGGAAGTCACGAAGTTTGTCGAATTTTAGTTAGGAAAGTAAACTAATATATCGGAACTCTTTGAGGTGTGTTTATGAATCGAATGGTTAGTAAGATAATTATAGTATTAATCGTAATCCTGATGTCTTCCACTAATACTATCTTTGCATCTAATACAATAGAGGAAAGAAATCATTCCACCGAGATTACAAGGTGGCAATTTATGTGGGATCAGAGTCATAGTGAGATTAGAAAGAACATAAGTGGGATTCCTTCTTCTGGTACCTGGACTTGGCGTAACTCCAGTCAAGTGATAATGGATACTGATCATGATTCCGGTACCGTATGGGTTAAATTCAGATTACCAACTATAGATAACTCCGCTTCAGCTATATTTATCAATAAAATCTATGCGAAAGAAATTTCCATCTATTTAGACAATGTGAAGATTTATGAGAATAATAGGTCCCACACGTATGATGTGAATAGAATTTTACTGCCAGTTAAATCTCAGGATGTAGGTAAAGAGTTGGTTATGAAATTGCATTCGGAGAGAGGCAGAATGGGAATGGCTGAGGAGATATTAGTAGGTAACTATCAAACGCTTCTTACCATGTTCGTCAAAGATAACTTAATTGATATCATCTTCGGGAGTTCAATCATATTTATTGCTATAGTCATGTTTATTTGTACATTTTTCTTGAGAAAAGAGCAGATGTCTGATTGGTTATCGTTAGCTATTGTATTAGTATCAATTGGAATATTAATCATAACGTACTCGCCATATTTATACACTCATTATGGAGAGTATGGGAAGGTATATACGATATTATTTGATATGGCATTATTAACTTTCTTACCTGGATTAACCTATATCTTCGAGAATATGATCGGGAAAGGGTATTATGGGTTTATTACTAATTTCCGCAAGTTTCAAATGATGTACTCCCTTCTTTGTTTTTCGGTGATCGTTATTAATATGTTTCTCAATAACTCACTATATAGTGTCTATCATGTTGTATCGGGAACCATCTTAGGTATATTGATTATTATCCAAGGGCTTATCTTGGTAATCAATGCTACTTATTATGCAATCAAAGGTAATAAAGATGCTTTGATTATGGCTGCAGGATTTGCGATATTGTCATTGGTCGTTATAGCAGAATTTATATGGTTCTATTCACAACATGGTAACTATGAAATATTTCTATGGAAATGGGGAGTGATAGGCTTTGTAATTTCATTAATTGTATTACTAGGGAGGAAATTCGCCTTAAATCATCGTCGAGTTGTTGAATATTCTAAGGAACTCGAACGTTTTAATAATGAATTACAGCGATCTGAGAAGATGGACATTATTAGCGAATTAGCAGCATCAGTAGCTCATGAAGTTAGAAATCCGCTACAAGTTACAAGGGGGTTTCTACAATTATTGGAAGAGAAGTCACAAGAGAAAGAAAAGGGCTATTTACAACTTGCCCTTGAAGAGTTAGATAGAGCATCGAATATCATAACCGATTTTTTAACATTTGCTAAACCTGGACTAGAACAGATCACTTTACTTGATATATCTGAGGAATTTAAGCATGTAGAAGGGATTTTATTGCCTTTAGCTAATTTTGAAGGTGGGACTGTATACACAAATATTCCCCCTGGTCTGTTGATTCATGGTAATTCTTCGAAATTTAAACAAGCACTCATCAATATGATTAAGAACAGTATAGAAGCTTTAGTTCAAGAGGGGCATATTCGTATTTGGGCTTATCATGAAGCAGGACAGGTTGTCGTTCATATCCGTGATAACGGAGAGGGTATGGATCCTGAAGAGATTAAGCGATTAGGGGAACCTTACTATTCCAAGAAGACCAAAGGTACAGGACTTGGACTCATGGTGACATTCCGCATTATTGAAGCAATGGAAGGGAACGTGATATTTAATAGCGAGAAGGGCGTCGGAACCGAAGCGATCATTCGTTTTCCTGCTGCGTATCATGATGCAACTCCTGAAGGATAATAAAAGGACGCTACAGTACAACTGTAGCGCCCTTTTATTTGTTATTCTAATGAATTTTTACTTCATGGAACAATAAGGGATGTTTGGTGAGTGAACCATTGTGTTTATATTGCTTATAGATTTATTGTAGCTAGATCCAAATGAAATAAGGGGTGAGAATATGGATACTACTACACTCGTGAATTCACTTATTATGCTTGTAGCAGGTCTTTTATTGGTGGGCGTGCTCACGACGAAGTTTTCTTCTAGACTAGGTATGCCCGCGCTTGTATTGTTTATCGCAGTTGGGATGGTTGTGAGTCGATTTATTTATTATGACAATGCTTTTGTAACGCAAATTGTTGGGATTTTTGCATTGATTGTTATTTTGTTTGAAGGTGGTATGCAGACGAAGTTTGATGATATTAAGCCGGTAATGGGTTCTGCATTATCACTTGCAACCGTGGGTGTGCTCATAACGACTTTTGTAGTTGGTGTATGCTCTAAATATATTCTAGGTGTTGACTGGGCGGAAGGGTTTCTCTTCGGGGCTATTGTAGGATCAACGGATGCTGCGGCTGTATTTTCTGTCCTTGGAGGCAAGAATATACGTAAACGGATCACATCAACTTTAGAAGCTGAATCGGGTAGCAATGACCCTATGGCTGTATTTCTAACGATCTCATTGATAGAATGGATTCAGAACCCAGATCAGTCGATGTGGGCCATGTTCTTTTCATTTATCTGGGAGATGGGATTAGGGTTGATCTTAGGGATTGTTATTGGTAAGTTAGCTGTTTATGTTATCAATAATATTAACTTTGATTCTTCTGGACTCTATCCGGTTATGGCTCTCGGATTTGTTGTTCTGTCGTACGGCTCAACTTCAATGTTGCATGGTAGTGGATTATTAGCTGTTTATGTGACGGCCATTGTTATGGGAAACTCTGATTTGGCCTATGGTAGGTCAATTTTGCACTTCAATCAGGGTTTTGCTTGGATGATGCAGATTACGATGTTTGTACTGCTAGGATTGCTAGTATTTCCTGCAAAAATTCCAGAGATTATTTGGCCAGCTTTAGCTTTATCATTGATTCTAATGGTAGTCGCGAGACCACTAGGTGTATTTGTAAGTACCATGTTCACTAAATTTTCGGTAAAAGAAAAAGTGCTTATATCTTGGGCAGGACTTCGTGGGGCTGTTCCCATTGTTCTGGCTACTTATCCATTAATGGCTAAATTGGAGAATGGACAATTGTTTTTCAATGTGGTTTTCTTTGTAGTGCTTACGTCGGCTGTGATTCAAGGAGCTACGATCTCTCCCCTTGCTAAAAAACTAGGATTAGCGGGAGATATTAAACCTTCCAATCCATCACTGTTGGAGCTAACTGCCCTAGGTAAGACCAAATCGGAGATTAATCATCTTGAAGTGAACTCTTCTATGGATATTACAGGAAAAGAAATCATTGAGCTCGATCTTCCAGAGGATATTTTATTTACTGCGATCATCCGTAATGAACAGATTATTACACCGAGAGGAAATACTAGGATTGAAGCAGGAGACACACTTTATGTTCTAAGTCCAAAAGCGAAGCGCAAGCAGTTAAAGGCCATATTAACATCACCTTCTTTACCAATCGCACTAACAAAGGATGTGCGTTTACCTAAAGAAAAGGAAAAAGTAACAGACATGTTAGAGGATGAAGAATCATAATTGTGGTGACTTTGTAAAGGGGAGTTAGAACAATGGTTGATCAAGAGACATCGGAACAGCTACAGGATGAATTTCGCAATATTATAAAGTGGGAGAAGACACAGAAGAAGGTATTTATATGGGAGAAAATTGGTCGGGTTCCGTTTTTGATTTTAGATAAATTAACACCCAAAGGGATACGTGAAAAGTTAGGTTTAGTGATAAATGAGATCGGAAGTTTTATTCAGACGGGTGGGCAATACTTGGTACACCACAACACGATGATGAAACGTTTAGAAAAAGCATCACAGAATAACACTGATCACAACGAAGAGGGATCTTTTGCGCTTCAAGATGTGGGTAAATTACCACTGGCTCTATTAGATGGCGTTGCAGATGACTTGATATCCAGACGAGTGAAATTTGCTGCTGCCCAAGGAGCGACAACGGGTGTTGGTGGGGTATTTACCATCGCTGCGGATATTCCCCTCGTTCTGGGTCTCTCTCTCAAAGTATTGCAAGAGCTAGCATTGTGCTATGGTTTTGATCCTACCGACAAGCATGAGCGGATATTTATTGTAAAGTGCCTTCAGTTCTCCTCAGCGGATGTCGTAGGGAAGAAGGCGATACTTGAAGAATTAGCACAATTTGATGATGAGGAACGCGAGGGACAAGTATTTTCTCAACTAAAAGGATGGCAAGAAGTTGTTCAGACTTATATGGATAGCTTCGGATGGAAGAAATTATTTCAACTTGTTCCCGTTGCGGGTATCGTCTTTGGATCTATTAGTAATAAAGCAACGATTGAAGATGTATCTGAGGCAGGTAAGATGCTGTATAAGAAACGAAGAATTCTAAGAAAGATCGAGGATCTGAAACAAATATAAAATAATATTTGGGGGGATGGTTCAATAATCATTGATGAAATGGTTAGGGACATCCCCCCGCTTATTTACTATTATCTGTTGTCTATTGTTTCGGGGTACATATCATGATTCATCAGGCGATGTTGTGCCATTTCTTCATACTTCGTTTCTGGACGTCCATAATTACAGTATGGGTCGATGGAGATTCCTCCGCGTGGAGTGAATTTACCCCAGACTTCAATGTATTTGGGATCCATAAGCTTAATGAGATCATTCATAATAATGTTCATGCAGTCTTCGTGGAAATCGCCGTGATTACGGAAGCTGAATAAGTACAACTTTAGTGATTTACTCTCTACCATACGAACATCTGGCATGTAACTAATATAGATTGTGGCAAAATCAGGTTGGCCAGTGATAGGACACAGACTTGTGAATTCAGGACAGTTAAATTTGACGAAATAATCGCGGTACGCATGTTTGTTATCAAAACTTTCAAGAATGGATGGATCGTATTCCACAAGGTATTTCGTTCCTTGGTTTCCTAGTAACGTAAGGTCTTCCATTTCAGTAGGTTGTCTTCCAGGCATGATGATACTCCTTTTTTAGTTCGATTTATTATGTGTATATTCCGTATTAAACGCCCCGTTTATTACCCCACACTAAAGTGTGAAGCTGAGGCAATACCCGAACGTTATTTAAAATAGAGGATTCCATGACCTTATCTATGAGCCATTCATAGCGTTGTAATAAAGTCATTGTGAGTTGTGTAGAATCCATCGTGTGTACATCCGAGTTCCCCACCTGCAGATACAGTAGAGTATCAGGATAGCGAAGATGGACTGTAACGGCATAGTCTAAATCGGCTTCATCAAAAATAACCACTTTCAAGCTATGGGAATATTTCGCAGGTCGTTGCTTCAAATTGTCTACGATAATATCTAATGTCCTCCACTCCGTGATCATACCTGAACTAGGTGGCTTAGGAGACAATGTCACCTCGTCAACATCGATAAGCCAATCTTGCCATCTAGATCCTTGGGTCTCTACTGCGACGGTGATGTTCCGATCATGTAACAACTGGATTAATTCTCCGAGTTGTGGAAGTAGGGTTGGGTTTCCTCCAGATAGCGTTACGTGTGAGAATCTATCTTCACCTATTTGATATAGCTCATGACAGATTTGCTCAGGACTTAGGAGCTTAATAAGATCTTTCCCACTACCATCCCAAGTGAAGCTTGAATCACACCAAGAGCAATGATAGTCACAGCCAGCGGTACGAACAAACATGGTCTTCCTTCCAATGACCATCCCCTCACCTTGGACAGTAGGTCCAAATATTTCAAGAATCGGGAGACGACGAGCTGGTTTAGAATCTTCGAAATGACCTTTAGGATGCTGACTACTCACTTAGCATCCACTCCCGTCTTGATTCAGCATAGCTGGTAGGAGTCTCGTATAGTCTTACAAACTCTGTACGCATTACGCTGGCGTGTGGAATGTCTTCATGGTCGAGGTGAATCGAGTCCTGAAGTGCTTGCTCCATTTCTTCAAACAGCCAGACGACCATATTCTCTGCCGTTGTGTTCATCTTAGGTAAGGTCTCGTTAAGATAGCGGTGATCGAGATAGGGTTCGATACGTTCTTTCCAAATACTCTTGATTTCACTGAAATCAACGGTGATTCCAATGTCATTAGGTACACCACTGATTCCAAAGACCGCTTTGTACGTATGGCCATGAAGATTCTTGCATTTGCCCTCATAGGCATGTAAATGGTGAGCTGCGTCGAAGGTGAATTCTTTACATACGAGCACTCTCTTGGTGTGATACTTTAGCTCGTCGCGTTGAATACCTTCTCCTAAGCGTTGAAGGTTATCGATGATTCGGAACTCCCCAGGTGTAGGATTCATATTAGGCACCACCTTGAGTAGACGAAGAATCTTTACGTGTATCTAGATACTGATCCAGACCAGCCTGTCTAAGTTTACATGCGGGACATTCGCCACATCCAACACCGATGATACCGTTATAACACGTCAGTGTACGTTCTTGGATATAGTTGAAAGCATCTAACTCGTCAGACATTTGCCATGTTTGGGCCTTATTCAGCCACATCAGTGGTGTATGAATAACAAAACCATAATCCATGGACAAATTGAGTGTGACATTGAGTGATTTGATGAATACATCTCGGCAATCAGGGTATCCACTGAAATCCGTTTCACATACGCCTGTAATTAAATGCCTAGCACCTACTTGTTTGGCAACAATGGCCGCAAAACTCATGAATAAAAGATTACGTCCATCTACAGTGGTATTAGGGAGCTGCCCCTCATCGTGAGTAATGTCAACATCATGACGAGTAAGTGCATTTGGGGCAAGCTGATTCAAAAGACTCATATCGAGGATTGTCTGCTTCACACCGAGATCAGCAGCGATGCTAGTAGCACATTCAATCTCTAATTTATGTCGCTGACCGTAGTCGAAGGTGATTGTCTCAACTTCACTGAAATTTTTTAAAGCCCAAAATAAGCACGTGGTACTGTCTTGGCCGCCGCTAAATACGACGACCGCTTTGTCGTTAGTCATCACAAAAAAACCTCTCATTCTTCTTTAGATTTACAGAAGAAAAAGAGATTCATGAACTTAATTCCAACACAAAAACAAGCCTTATTTCTATCCCAACAAAATAAGGTGAATAGTTTTTTATAGAGGGAGTTCGCGAACCTCTTCCATGCAAAGCATGGATTATCTTCAATTGTCCCAGTCGGATAACGTGGAACCGCACCATTATAACATAAATAATCATATATCAATAATAACGTGGTTTAATGATGACGAATATAATGATGTTATCGATCACTCATTTTATAAAAATGTTACCAAAAGGTATGATCTCTCTAAGCACACGCTTTATAAATCCGTCATTATTCAGATCATTCTCTAATTGTCTATTCTGACGACCTGCTTGATAGAGTACGGTACCTTTACCCGTCATTTTCCAATGATAGTTCATGCGCTGGCTGGCTAATGTATTTCCATACACGGTCAACTCTAGATTGGCATTCTCAGGATAGGCAATAAGACTTCCAGCGTCGATATATACAGGCTCTGAAGGATGAAGTTCAGTTTGACATACCGGTCCTTGTGTAAGGATGCCAATTTGCCCTGTACCTGAAAACTTTACTTTAATGACATCATGAGTTACGAGTATATTCTTCATACTTAATATCCGTGTCTGCATCGTGATTCCATCGCTAAAGTAGAATAAACTTCTGAAATCGTAAAGCAGATCACTACCCTCATTAATGTCTATTGATTTCATAGCAAACCCAGGAGGCAGAGCAGCAACGAATTGAGAAGGACCCAACATATCGGATTGGATCATCTTCCTCTTACGATACATGCGGTTCATATTCATGAAACGATCATTACGCCCATTAGAAGGTCCGCGATAGGCAACGATCTGTTCAGGATGCAGGATATGGACGAGATCCCCTTTCATAAGAGAGAAGGTGACGGCTTGTCCGATAGGGGCATTGTTGTCAGTGTTGATTTGTATGTTCATGAAATGGAACCTCCAATACAGACGTTATATGAACTTACCATTTATTTGAGCGTCTCATTACGAATCGAATCGTTCGAGTAAGAATAAAATAACCTACCGCTAGCGCTATCGCCCAAATGACTACACTCTTTATTTGATTAGCTCGATTTTGACGAGAGGTCTCTGCTTGCTTTAATAATTGAACAGTTTCTGTTAGTTGACGGTTCTGTTCCATGAGCTGAATATTTTGCTCTGCGTAGGTTTGAACACGTTCCTTTGCTTCATTTAGCTCAGAACGAGATTGTTCGTAACTGTTCTTTAATTCTTTAATTTCGGATGGAAGTTCAGAGAACTGCTCTAATCCATTATAGAAATCTGTGAAGTAATTCGCATGTGCTTTAGTAGACTGAAAGAAACAAATGCAAATAGTCAAGATCAGTAAGCTAGTCATACAGGATTTTAGTAAGAATGATGGCATCCTCATTTGGTCACCTCCAGAAATGTGATTTGTTAAATATATAACCAAAGGCTTAGGTTATGAAATTTGTAATTATCGTTTCAAACAATCAGATTTGGGGTATATATATCTATACAATACTTAAAGGAGTACGAAAAGGATGCAGAAAAAAGAGAAAAATTATAGAAAATTGTTGGTTACTGTTAATGGAGAGCCAGTCGGTAATGGTCTTCTTATTGATAAAGTTACCTTTGCACCTATAGTAAATGGACCTCATGCGAAAAGAGATTCCCATAATATCACTGAAAAAACGGATAGCTAAAATAGGTCAGGATGAGTGATATGATAATAAGACATGAATAATCAAGTCTCTTTGGATGAGGGGCTTGATTTTTTGGTGCGTAAATATTTCTGGTGGTATTCCAGCGGTAGGAGAAAAACTCCCTCAAAAGAAAGAAATATTTACAGAATAAGTAAATGGTGAACGTTATATAAAAAAGGGAATACCCCTCAACTATGAGGTGGTATTCCTTTTTTTACTTTATTCGAATACGTTGTAATTAGTTATTGGATTGGGTTATTAACAGAAATTTCCGTTAATAAAACTCAATTGGTTTGATGGGAACTGATGTTCCCTGACAATATGATGTCATTCTACTATTGGTATATTAGTGAGAGCAGGAGGTGGTGGAGTGTATACAGCAGATATTAAAGCTACATATACATGGAATCATTCATACATATATGCTACCGGAGCCGATAGCGTATATTTACTAATTGAGTGGAATGCTTCAGAACTGAAATCAAGCAGTCCGAAATCAGTTTCTAAACTTTATGCTCGGGATGTTGAATTAATGATATGGCTCGAACCAGGTATCAAAGTAGTTCGTACATACGGCTGTAATGGAAAAGTAGAATCACCACATTCGTTTTTAAAACTTCCACTAGGGCATTTATATACTGATATGAAGCAGTGTGTAGTTATCGAATGTTCCTTTAAGTCTCATGCAGCTTGTAAACGTCCAGTAATATCCACCCAATGGAGATTCAAGGGCTCTCATAGTGAACGGATGAAAGAACAAGCGGTTGAGGAGATTTATATGAATTATACGTACAATTTGGGACTCCTACGAAAAACAGGTAATTTTAAGGTTGAGAAGCAAGTAAAACTATTTAAGACTTCTATGATCATGAAAGAAGCAATTGAAATATTTGAATTAGGCGATATAGAACATGCTGAATTTATATTAAGAAGAAAAGGAGATGAGTTGCTATTGTCTGCTGTTCAATCAGGCGATCTAAGTTTGATGGAAGAGGCGGAAAAGATGTACCGTGTAATTGATCTATATGGAGATTTATAACATTTATTTATCTTGAAATAGATTTTTTGATACTAACTAATAATTTTATTAGGAAAATAGTTGCATAATTCAATGATTGAAAAGAAGGATAATCCCTGGTGATAGTCGAAAGGACTACTTATAGAGTGTTTAATATGAGTCCAAATAACTACATCCAAGGGGAAAATATGACAGATAGATTAATTCGGTTAATGCGTATCATTACTCTTGTACAAGCCATGCCTGGAATTCTTGCTCGAGAGCTTGCAGAACGATGTGGAACAACTGAACGTACCATCTATCGGGATATGGATGTATTAAGCGCGATGCATATTCCTATCTTTCACCAAGGTTATGGTAAGGGGTATAAGTTCATTGGTGATTTCTCATTATATCCGTTAGATTGGACGGTGAAGGAGATGCATGCCTTTGCCTCACTATCTAATATTATGGAACAGATCAAGCCGCTCCTTCCCCAAGAATTTGAAAGTGCTTATGAAAAAGTTATGGCTGTAAGCTATAAAAACAATTCAGATTTCTAATATTTTTTCAATGATGAGTGAGAATAAGAGGCTAAATTGCAACTATGACAATTTAGCCTCTTATATTTGTGTTTTATAAGATATGATCCATAATGAGAGAAGATGGCGAAGATGAAGGTGTCGTTATTTTATGATAGAATGAGAAAGACATTTCCATGAAAATGAACTTCGAGAGTGGTTAATATCTAAAGGAGGACAACCGGTGAGCGACTACGTACCGGATCGAACGCAGCAAGAATCACCTAAACATAAAGATAGTTTTAATCTGCGTATCAATCTGTTTTTTTTCAGTACGTTCCTTATATTTTGTGTTATTATCGTACGTTTGGCTATATTACAGTTTGTTGAGGGCCCGATGCTAAAAGGAGAAGAAACGAGTAGAGATGTAAAGAATGTACCTATTTCTCCAGCAAGAGGGATTATATATGATGACAAGGGTGTGAAGTTGGCTTATTCTACACCAACACTGTCCATGTATGTTACGTTGAAGAGTAATTATAGTGATCTTGAAGGTGGCAAGAAGCGAGATAACTATCCTGAAGTTGAGAAGTTGGCTGAGGATTTAGCAGCGGCTTTTAAAGAATATGGTGATCCTAACGGGGAAATCTTAACTAAAGAAGATATTTTGAAGGCGTTGGACTTAAACTACAGATTATATTCTGGGTATGTACCGAGAAGAATTAAGATGGATATTACGGATAAAGAGTATGCTTACTTTATGGAACATAAATCCGATTATCAAGGGATTACGATTGTTGAAGAGAATAAGAGGGAATATGATCCTGACACCGTGGCTGTTCAAACCATAGGTTATATTAAAGATTTCAAAAGATCTAAAACATTAGATAAATATCAGACAATTACGGATGAAATGAAGAATGGTACACAAAAAGATCCAGGTCTAATGTATAGTGAATCCGAGTTTGTTGGGTTTGATGGATTAGAATTGATGTACCAAGATGAATTACGTGGAAAGAACGGATACATGGAAATACCTGTTGATCCTCGTAACATGCCTGAAGGTGTGGATAATATCGTCGCTCCCGAAAAAGGACATGATGTGTGGTCAACGATTAACAAAGATGTTCAAATGAAGACAGAGCAAGCGATTATGGACCAGTTAGATTGGTTACATAAGAATCCTGTGTCTGGCAAACTCCATCGGGATGCTACTACGGGCTTTGCGGTCGCGATGGAAGTGAAGACGGGGAAGATCGTATCTATGGCTAGTATGCCAGATTATGATACCAATGTTTGGGGATCGGGAGCCGTATCTTCAGATAATTGGAAAAATATTGAGTATATTTACCAGAATGGAACCATTCGTTCTTTTAATTCGGGTAAAAAAGGATACCATCCAGAGTCTGTTGTTCTTTTGGGATCAACGATTAAGCCTCTTAGTGTGCTTATTGGCTTAAACGAAGGGTTCTTCTCCAAGAATTATACGTATTATGACAAAGGTGCGGCTTACTTCGGTAAGGAAGGGCATCAGACCCGAATTCAGAATTCGGGAGGGCATGTTTATGGTCCTTTGAGCCCAGCTGGAGCTCTTGAACATTCATCAAATGCATTTATGGTGGATAAAGTAGGGATTCCCCTAAATAGTAAATATGGAGCTGGAGCCATTGGTGAATGGGATAAGTATATGAAGGAATTCGGTCTTGGTGTTGTTACGGAAAGTGGTCTCCCTGGAGAACAGAAAGGATTACTTGAGTATAACAACGATATTGAAAGTGTGCAGTCTAGGATGGCGTATGCATCATTCGGACAGCAGGGGAAATATACAACACTTCAACTTGCACAATATACAGCTACACTTGCAAATGAAGGGAAACGAATGAAGCCTCAGATTGTGAGTAAGATTACTGATAAGGCAGGTAATGTGGTTCAACAGTTCCAACCAGAAGTGTTGAATGTCGTCAATTTCGATAAATCCTATTGGAATGTGGTTAAGAAAGGTATGAATAGTGCGGTATCTTCATTTGGAGACTTCCCGTATGATTTTGCTCGAAAGACAGGAACTTCAACTCAACAGGTAGGTAGGGAGTTAGTCGATAACGGTGTATTTATTGCTTATGCGCCTCGTGAAAACCCTGTATTGGCTGTAGCTGTAATGATACCTGAAGGTGGCTTTGGATCCCAAAGTGCGGCTCCGATTGCACGTAAGATTTTTGACGCTTATGATGAAGTGTATGGGCTTGATGGAATACCTAAGGGCAATAAGGATACTACAGATGAAGGAAGTACGGACTAAATCTTTGCTCAAAGTACAAAGTGTGTAGTTGAGAATGTACTCGAAAGGAAGCTACAGTGAATATGAAATATAAGTGTTTAGCGTTAGATATGGATGGTACGCTTCTAAATGATGAGCACCAGATTTCATCAGAAACGATGAAATGGATTAAGAACGCAACCGATAGAGGGGTGCATGTATGCCTTTCTACAGGTCGTTCTTTTGAAAGTGCATTGCCATTCGGCGAACAATTAGGGCTTTCTACACCTATGGTCACTGTGAATGGGAGTGAGGTTTGGAAGGCACCCCATCAACTTCATCGTCGTTCTTTATTTGATGTACAGCGGATCAAAGAGTTATACGAAATTGCAGTATCTTTAGATACGTGGTTCTGGGCTTATTCGGTACAGCACGTCTATAATAAGGACAATTGGCTTAATGAGCCGTTAGAAGATAGTGAATGGTTGAAATTTGGTTACCATACGGAAGATGACGATATCCGGCATCAAATTTTGATGAAGCTACAGGACATGAATGGACTTGAGATTACGAACTCTTCACCATTTAACCTAGAGATTAATCCAGAGGGCTGTAACAAGGCAACAGGTATTGCCGAGGTATGTAAGTTACTTGGTATTGAGATGTCGGAAGTTATTGCAGTAGGAGATAGCTTGAATGATGTAGCAGCTATTCAGCAGTGTGGACTTGGGGTTGCAATGGGGAATGCGCAACAGCAAGTACAAGATGTCGCTGATATTGTCGTAGCAAGCAACAATGATGATGGGATTGTGGAAGTGATTAAGAAGTATATTTTTGAGTTATAGATGATTGGAGTATTACAAGAAGTAACGCTTCCAAAAACTTTTAAGCATATGATTCTCAAGTAAGTTTTTTCGATGTTGATCCATGGAGAAACGCTCAAAAACTTTAAAAGTATATGCTTTCGAAGTAAGTTTTTGACGTAGTATTAACATGAAGTAATGCTTCCAAAAACTTTTAAGGAGTTGACTAAATGGTCCTACTTGGATGGATTCTCATCATCGCTTTATTTGCAGTGGGACTTGCTGGAGCTGTATATCCCATACTTCCAGGTGCACTTGCGATTTATTTAGCTTTCTTTGTTTATGGTTGGTTCTTTAGTTTTGACTCGTTTGGAGTCATGTTCTGGATCATTCAGACGCTAATTGTGGTCGTGCTAATTGTAGCAGATTACGTCGTAGGTGCGTGGGGGACTAAGAAGTTCGGTGGTTCACGTAAGTCTGTCATATATAGCACGATAGGTGTTATTATTGGACCCTTTATAATTCCAGCCTTTGGTCTTATCATTGGTCCATTCCTTGGCGCATTAATAGGTGAATTGCTATCTGGTTCTTCTGTTAATAAATCAGCGAAAGTTGGTTTTGGATCTCTAGTGGGATTGTTTAGTAGTATGGTTATGAAGATCATTCTGCAGATTGCTATGATTGTGATTTTCTTTATATGGATCATCATCTATTAATGTTCGTTATGTAATGGTTGAAATGAGAGCTGTCTTTTCGTGAGAAAGAAGGTAAATCAGTTTGGGAAAGAAAGAATCGTTTGTTAAAGGAACGCTTATTCTAGCAGCAGCAGCCCTTGTGGCACGTGTGCTTGGGTTGGTTCAAAGGGTACCATTACAGCATATGTTGGGTGATGTTGGTAATGCATCCTTTACCATATCCAATAATATCTATTTGATGTTACTAACGGTAGCGACCGCGGGTATTCCAAGTACATTGAGTAAGATGGTCTCCGAACGTTATGCATTGGAGAAACCTCATGAGGCACAAAGAATCTATCATGCTGCCTTAATCTTCTCAGCAGTCATAGGGGTGATTATGACGGTTCTTCTGTATGTATGGGCTCCATATTATGCTAGAAGTACAAAGACACCAGAAGCGGCGTTTGCTATTCGTACTTTAGCACCTGCACTATTGTTATTTCCCACCATTGCGATGATGCGTGGGTATTTCCAGGGCCGTAACAATATGATGGCTGGTGGTATCTCACAAATTGTTGAACAAATCGCGAGAGTTGGTACAGCAATCGTGCTGGCTTACGTATTACTTCGTACAGGTTTCGATGATAGTACCATTGCAGCAGGGGCGTCGTTCGGTGGCGTACTAGGTAGTATTGGTGCCTTCGGGGTTATGTTATATTTCACGCTTAAGATGCGTAAGCAAGATCGAGCGCTCCATCTTCAAGAGGGACAAGGTTCTTCAATCCCTATGCTTCAAATTTATAAAGATATCTTTACATTGTCTATCCCGATTGTATTAACTTCACTAGCCGTTCCAGCGGTGAACTTCATTGATTCATCCATTATTAAAGGGCTGTTAATTGATCAGTCAGGGGATGCGTATGCAACACAAGTTCTAGCTATTATGGGTAGTCGGGCACAGCCAGTTGCAGGGATACCACCGATACTAGCAATCGCCCTTAGTACCTCCCTCATCCCAATTATATCTGCTGCTTTTGCACGACGTGATCAGGTGTATCTGAAGCAACAAATTACATTGGCTATGAGGATTGCCATTCTAACAGGTATGCCGATGGTTATAGCACTTTGTGCGGCCTCTTATTCTGTAAATGGTGCAATATTTACGGACACGGCAGGTAGCGGAATCATCATGTTGCTTACCCTAGGAACTATATTTCAGATTACGATGATGACATCTAATTCAATTTTGTTAGGAGTCAGTAAGGCAAAGGTATCGATGGTTCATGTGATGGTTGGAATTCTTGTGAAACTTGGGGCGAGTTACATATTGGCTCCTTTCTTTGGAGTCTACGGTATTATTGCAGCAACTGGAATTTGTTTCCTGGTTATTACACTGCTCAATATTAGACTACTTAAGGTTATCGTACCATTCTCTATCCTTGGAACACGTTGGGTTAGCTTCCTAATCACGGTAGTCGTGTCTGGGGGCGTGGGATATGGTCTCAATCAAGCAGGGATTCAACTTGTACATATTATGCCAGCGAGATTGGCTTACCTGATCACCTGTTTCATCGTAGGAGCTGTCGTCGTCATTATATACTTGGTGATGTTAATTGTACTAGGCGTTCTAAGGGAACATGAACTTGCGAGCTATCCAAGAATGCTACAAAAAGTATTTAAGCCACTTATGCGACTACAACCAAAGCGCATTCGTAACTATGACAAAGGGTAGTATTAATATCGTAGGTGCTATGTGAATCTCCGGACGATATCATGAGCTAACGCGGTCTTCTGAATAGCAGATCGGTGGTCATGACTCATTTCGATTAAAATAGGACGTGAAGGCTTAGAGATATACTGAGTAATATTCTTATTCTTCAGCCAATCGTAGTGGGGAATAGGGTCATAAGGCATATCGAACCATACATGAATAAGAACAGGACTATAAATCCTCTGTCCTGGTGGTAACCATTCGTGTTCTAACAGCACTGTGCTCTCTATGGGAGAGTTCAGTGCTGTTTCTCTGTCTAGTGTGAATAAATGGGGCCAGTATTCACTTCTTGAGCCTTGGTACGTCGTATTTGTTGCATATGAAGTTACACGTTCTAGGACGTCCTTGTATCCAAAAAGTAGCCCATATAGAGACTTTCCAAGATTAATTCTTTCTTCAATATCTCCGAAGTTTTCTAATACTAAGCCTACTAATCCCGGTGAAGGACTGGGTTTTTCATCGTCCATAACATTTGAGCATATTTTATCCAAAGGAAAAAGGATTTGATTCACATGAGCGAGATGATGGAGCTTATATTCGGGTCTTTGAAAGACATTTTTCTGAAAATAGCTATGTTGAACCACTCGACCCTCAATATAGCTCTGCTCATTAATAATCAATCCAACAGTTAATAAGGCACTGTTTCGATCAATCCAAAAGTTATTCCAGAAGGAATTCATGAATGAGGATACATGAAACTTAGGTAATAGATGAAAGTAACTGCGACCTTGATTCTTGCTATGTATGTAAAGTTGCAGTTGAGGATAGGCGTCTTGAAAAATAAGCGCATTACAACGTTCTAACATTCGATAAATGTCATCTCTTAGGGAGGTGTTCGTGAGGTCGGCTATCAAACCACCCTTCAAATCACTCATATTCCATCCTCCGTTACGTGAAACCATATGGGCTAACAACGCCCAATGGAGCTCGGGATTGGATTTATAGCATTGTAGGTAGGCTTGGGTTCGCGTTATATTGCTTTTGTTAGCCGTTGTAGTATCGATTTGTATTTGTCTCAGGATGGCATCATCCACTTCAGTTAAGGAAGGTTGAATGATTTCTTCTTTGTAGATATTGACGTCTTTGGATCGACTCATTTCATCAATGGTACGTTCAACTTGATCTCTAATAATTTGGGCTGCGGCTTCATTCCAATTCAAGTTCCTGCGATGTTTATGAAATGGGCGGGATAATTTCCAACAGGCATACTTTCCTTTTAGTACTTCCGTTGTTTGCTGTGGAAGAGTCTTAACAAGACTCAACATATCACCAATTAAGTGGGAATCCGAATGCTTGTAAGACATAGTTAACTTCCTTTCTAACGGTAGGTTCCTGTTCTCAGTATGTCTCAAAAATTTGACTTCCACTCCCTATTTTGGTTCACTTATATAAAAATAACTGGGAGGACTGAATTTGATGGAAAAGATAACTTCAAAAGAGCAATTCGATGTGACCATACAATCATCCCAATTAACCGTAGCAGTATTCAAAGCCGATTGGTGTTCTGATTGCAAATATATTGATCCATTTATGCCGGAAGTAGAAGCGAAATTCTCAGAGCAACTAACAATCGTGGAAGTTGATGTCGATCAAGTTGGAACAGTGAGTCAAGAGCAGAACATTTTGGGAATACCTAGTTTTGTGGCTTATACCAATGGAAGAGAACTTGTTCGGTATGTAAATAAACTTCGTAAGTCTCGTGAAGAAATTGAAGGTTTCTTGAATACTGCGGTAGATGTATACAACTCGATTCATAAGTAAAAGTCACATCACTTCTATACACTAGGGGTGATGATTTCTTTTTCTATATAATTTGTCACATAAGGGCTATGGAAGAGCGATATTTTTCAGGTATAATTGGAATGGTAATATTGAAAATATAATTTGATCAGCAGGTGAGATATTGTGAGTACCAAGCAGTTGAAATGGCTCAGTTATTTAACGTTTTTTGTCATGTTTTTTGCCACGTTTGGTGGCACCGTTGTATCCAAAACCGATTCAGGCCTTGGGTGTGGTCATGAATTTCCGCTGTGCCACGGGAAGTTTATTCCGGCCCATACGGTGGAATCATTGATAGAGTATTCCCATCGATTAGTAAGTGGACTAGCTGGATTATGTGCACTAGCTGTTGTTATTGCTTTTTGGCTGTACAGCAAACGTCGTGATCTAAGAATGTATGCTGCAATGACGCTAGTCTTTGTATTAGTTCAAGCGGTGATGGGTGCGCTCGCGGTTATTTATGATCAGTCTTCATACGTGAGAGCCTTACATTTTGGATTTTCTCTGATCGCATTTGCTAGTGCATTAATGCTCTCGCTAGGAATACGTAGGGTTGATAAGGCGAAGAGTGACTTTGAATTTGTGAATGTACCAAGGGTAAGTCGTTCTTTTAGGAATTTCACTTGGATCACAACGATTTATTGCTATGTGGTTGTATATATCGGTGCTTATGTCAGTCATTCAGATGCTCGAGGAGGATGTTCAGGATGGCCGCTCTGTAATGGGGAATGGATTCCGGAACTGTCAGGTGGTGTCGGCATTGCCTTTATGCATCGCGTTGCTGCGCTCGTACTATTTATAATGATCGCGACGCTCGCACATTTTGCTTATCGCCGAAACCTTGGGAATCGTGAATTGCAAATTTTGGGTATTGTGGCGGTAACGCTCTGTCTTATGCAGGTGCTAAGTGGTGCAGCAATCATTGCCACTTTAAATAATCCAGAACTATATATATTTGCCGCGTTACTTCATAACTTGCTCGTATCTTCATTGTTTGGCGTTCTATGTTATCTTAGTGTGAGAGTATGGCAGTTAAATAAATAACTATGTAGATAAAGTCCTGATTAAGTTTACGAACTTATTCAAGGGCTTTTCTTTTGAAATTGGGCCAAACAAGTCTATAGTAACAGCAACTTCTGGGGATACTATTGATGAAGGAGTAACGTAGGTGTAGTGTTATTTCATTTTAAATATGGATCAGGAGATCATGCCATGTTAAGTGAGTTATTTGGAGACTTGTCACATAAGAACAATAATCCCCATGTGGAGAATGCTTTTAAAGAGATGGAACAGGCGATTTCGTTACTTCAGAAAGAAATGAATCGCTATGAGGATCCGACGCATGATCTGCGTAAGCTCGAAATTTGGACACGTGGCCTTGTATCTTCACTTACGGAGCTAGATGAAAGTTATGTTGCGGCTGAATTTTTTAGAAAGTCAATTGTTATTGCTGGGTTTATGGATGATATGTCTGTTAAAGAACAGTTGGACTACGCACGGTATGTTTACTTTTATAAGAATGGATTTATCCGAGTATTTGCGTTGTTAGACAAGTTAGGAACTTTCTTGAACGAAGTCTATGACCTAGAAACATCGAAGGTTAAATCTCAATATTCCTATTTCACAGTGTTACGTCAATTCTCAGATAAGCACACACATCAATCACTTGGGCGCAAACTTGAAGCGATTAGGGAAGAATATCGCCAGCCAATTAATGATATTAGGAAACGTCGAAATGCGGAAATTCACTATATGAACGCCGAGATGGAAGATGATCTCTGGCAACGCCATCAAGGTCTCCATGATAAAATCATACTAGAAGATGTCGACAAGCATTTGCTAGAATTAAAGCTAGGAGTCGATATGGTGAGTAGAACACTATCTACCGTATATGCTTATACGAGTGAAAGATGGATACGCAAAGATATACAAACGTAAATATCATTGGAGCTTGGTTATAATTTCTTTTTGACAAAGGTAATAATTCATTCTATACTTACAATACTTAATTTCATATTGTATTTTCTTATCAAGAGAGGCGGAGGGATAGGCCCGATGAAGCCCGGCAACCGATATTTGAAGAATTGAGACATAAAGTCTTATCTTCCAATGTAAGGTGCTAATTCCTTCAGATGCGTGTAATAGCGACTCTGGTAGATGAGAAGGCATTGTCTTTTACACAAAGAGAGCCCTTTTTCATTCAGAAAAATGGGCTTTTTATATTGTTTGGGTAATTTTTAATAAAGGAGGTTCTTTCGTTTGATTGAATTAAGGCATTTAACAAAGAGCTACGGTAAAGGAACGCATATAACTACAGCATTGAATGAACTGGATCTGTCAGTCGAGAAGGGCGAAATATTTGGTGTCATCGGTCATTCTGGGGCAGGGAAGAGTACACTCATCCGGTGTATTAACTTATTAGAGCGTCCAACATCAGGTGAAGTATGGGTGGATGGTGTTAATTTAACTGCTCTGAATACAAAGGCATTGCAAACGGAGCGACGCAAAATAGGGATGATATTTCAGCATTTCAATCTGCTCTCTTCTGCGACAGTCTATGATAATATTGCTTTCCCATTACGTCTTATTCACACATCTAAGAGTAGTATTGAGAAGAAGGTGAATGAGCTATTGGCTCTTGTGGGATTACAAGATCATAGTGATAAATATCCAGCTCAATTATCGGGTGGTCAGAAGCAACGCGTAGGTATTGCTCGTGCATTGGCAAGTGAACCAGAAGTATTACTATGCGATGAAGCTACGTCGGCTTTAGATCCACAAACAACGGATTCTATCTTGAAATTATTGCTGGACATTAACAAGAGATTCAACTTAACCATCGTTCTCATTACGCATGAAATGCATGTCATTCAGAGCATCTGTGATCGGGTTGCTGTCATTCATCAAGGTGGCATTGTAGAGCAAGGGGCCGTAACTGACGTATTCCTCAAGCCCAAACATGTTGTTACACGTGACTTTATTCGTGGGGAATCGGACAATAGCGAGCTTTTCAAGCAAGCTATGAGTGGGGACTATCCTTTGAAATCACAAGTTCTGAAGATTACGTATTTGGGTGGGAAAACCTATGAGTCGATTCTTTCAAAGACTGTCCGGGAGACAGGAGTCGATTTTGCGATATTACAAGGGACGATTTCCACAATAAAGGATACGCCTTATGGGCAATTGGTTGTACGTTTCGAGGGTGATCCAGAGGATATTGTAGTAACAAAAGACAGACTTATACAACAAGGACTTGAAGTGGAGGTGATGGGCTAATGGGTGGATTAGATTTCTCATTAATTGATTGGAAAGAGATAGCGACTGCCATATTAGATACACTAAAAATGTTGGGAGCATCGGCAATATTCACTATTATCCTAGGTCTTCCACTGGGTATTATTCTTTATCTTGCATCACGATCATCTTCTCGTAGAGTAAATTCTGTATACGTTGTCCTTTCTTTTGTGGTTAACATATTAAGATCGGTACCTTTTATTATTCTTATTGTGGCGATGATCCCAATAACAAGAGAGATTGTAGGCGTATCATTTGGAGTTCTGGGGACGATTCCTCCGCTTGTTGTAGGAGCAGCTCCTTTCTTTGCAAGGTTGGTAGAGACATCACTTAGTGAGGTAGATCGGGGTGTTATTGAAGCGGCTGAAGGGATGGGCGCATCAACACAACAAATCATTCTACGCGTTCTACTACCTGAAGCGAGACCAGGTCTATTTGCAGCCATGACGATTACGATTATTACGCTCGTATCCTACACCGCAATGTCGGGTCAAGTAGGTGGCGGGGGACTTGGAGACTTAGCGATTCGATATGGTTACTTCCGTTATGAAAAGGAAGTTATGATCATAGCGGTTGTGTTAATCGTTATATTGGTACAATTTCTTCAGATGGCAGGAGATCGACTGGTTCGTCATTTTACAAGAAAATAAAGATGTCTCCATTATGGTAGTACCCGAATAGTACATTCGGTCGCATATATATCACATTATTCTTATCGAAGAAAAGGGGAATGGAAAATGAAAAAATGGGCACTTGCATTTCTAAGTCTTTCACTCGTAGTCGTTCTATCCGCATGTGGTAAATCGTCATCAGACACCTTGAAAATTGGGGCAACATCTGTCCCTCACGCTGAGATTCTGAAACATATTCAACCAGCACTAGAAAAGGAAGGCGTCAAGATCCAAATCATTGAGTTCACTGATTACGTACAACCTAATACACAGTTATTCGAGAAGCAATTGGATGCGAATTTCTTCCAACATCAGCCGTATCTTGACAGTGAAAATAGCAAACGTAAAATGGATTTGGTATCCGTTACAGCTGTTCATATTGAACCTCTAGGTGCTTATTCCAGTAAGCTGAAATCAATTGATGAACTTCAAGATGGGGCTCATATTGCTATTCCGAATGACGCTACCAATGGAGGACGTGCGCTTAGTCTGCTGGCGAATAATGGTTTAATCAAGCTTAAAGATCCGAAAGCAGTGGAATCTAAACTGAGCGACATTACAGAGAATCCTAAGAATCTTGTGATTACTGAACATGATGCGGCGATTCTCCCTCGTCAATTGAATGAGGTTGACTTGGCTATTATTAATACCAACTTTGTTCTTGATTCTGGTTTGGATCCGGTTAAGGACGCTTTGTTAATCGAAGGTAAAGATAACCCATATGCGAATATTCTAGTTGCACGTCCAGATAATAAAGACTCTGAAGCCATTCAGAAGTTAGCGAAAGCACTCACTTCAGCTGACGTTAAGAAATTTATTGAGGATGAATATAAAGGTGCTGTTATCCCAGCATTCTAAATAGACGGCAGAGCCTTCACCTCAATGTTGGAATGAACTTATGCATAATCCCGCAAAAGCCTTGTTGCTTTTGCGGGATTATATTTGTAGAGGTCGACTAAATCTTCTATAATTAAGGTATGACCACTCATTGGAGGAGGAAAAGATTTGAATGGGAGAGTAGCCCTGATTACGGGAAGTGCGAAGGGGTTAGGCAAGAGAACAGCACTTACATTGGCAGATCAAGGTTGTAATATCGTTCTGAACTATGTCCATAGTGCTGTAGAGGCAGAGGAGTTGCGAGCTAAGATTGAGCTTAAGGGTGTGCAATGTATTGCTGTTCAAGCTGACATCTCTGATCCACAACAACTTGAAGGGTTAATAAATCAAGTGAATGATCAATTTGGAGGTACAGATATTATCGTGAATAATGCTGGCCCTTTTATACGGGAACGACGTTTGTTTACGGAATATACACATGCTGAGATTATCTCGCTTATGCAAGGGAATCTGATCGGCGCTATGTTACTTGACCACTTGGTTATTCCTTCGATGAGGAAGAAGAAATGGGGAAGAATTATTCATTTCGGATTCGGACATGCAGGAGAAGCGAGGGCTTGGCCACATCGAGCCGTGTATGCAGCCGCGAAAACAGGGCTTGTTTCTTTCACGAAGACATTAGCCGTAGAAGAAGCGCCATATGGCATTACGGTTAATATGGTGTGCCCTGGTGATATTAGGGGAATGAACAAGGAGAAATCCATCGCTGAAGTTGAAGGAATAGAAGACCTAGAGACACCTAATGGAAGACCGGGAAGTGGAGAAGATATCGCACGGGTCATTCAATATTTGTGTCATGATGACTCAGATTTTATTACGGGCAATATCATGGATATTACGGGAGGACTTGATCCCATTCGGCCATGGATATAAGTCTTATACAAGTCGAAACGGCAAAGAGGTCCTTGTTCAAAGACGGCACCGGTTTCAGAGGTGATATAAGGAATGGCATATTAAGTGGTACTTATACTTTCTTATATTAAAAAAAAGTCTTGGCATCGTTGATCACGAAGTCCAAGACTTTCTCAAAATATTAAGAAGATTTCTCTAAGGTTTTAGATTAAAATACTTGAACAACCTCTACTACGCCCTCAACTTCTTCTAGGAGAGCACGTTCAATACCGGCTTTCAAAGTAATCGTGGAGCTTGGGCAGCTGCCGCATGCACCCATTAATCTTAGCTTTATGATACCGTCTTCGACATCGACCAATTCTACGTCACCGCCATCGCGTTGAAGGAATGGACGAAGTTTATCTAATACGTCTAATACTTCATCATACATGGTGCTTTGTACGTTTTCACTCATAAGTGTTCAACTCCTTCCTATTCATCATTATATTACAAATGAACATAAAAATAAAATAGATAAGTAAAGCAGGTGCATTAGAATTGAGACCAATCATAGAATTTTGTACAAACAATATGCATTTTGACACAGATACCGTGATGGAAAAGTTAGAGTCCAACCCAGATTACGATGTCGTCGAATATGGATGTCTGACGAATTGTGGTCAATGCTACCTCATGCCATATGCCATGGTAGATGGTGAAATTGTAACTGCTGAGAGTGCAGACGAATTATATGATGTTATTATTGCCAAGATAAAGGAAGCGGAAGCATGGGATGATCTGGATCTAGATTAACCCAAATGACGTTTAGACATCCAAAGAACGCCACTTTTTAGTAAGCGGGGAACGCGACCCAGAACGGCTTTATTACCCATAAGTCCGAACCCTGCTTTTTTACCTAGTGCACCAAGTGTTCCTTTTAGACGGAGTGGATGTAACTTAGGTGTGTCTCCACGCCATAAGGAATGTATAACTTCTGCAACTTGTTCCGCTTGAGCTCCAGCAGCTTGTGCGCTTGGTGCCAATGGAAGGCTGGCACAATCGCCTATCACATAGACATCTGGGTGCTCAGCGATTTGAGAATAGGAATTTAGAATGATTCGTCCACCCGGATCTTTGGCCACTTGAAGATCCTGTACGACACGGACAGGTTGAATGCCCGCAGTCCATACAGTAACGTCACTCATAATGATCTCGGAACCATTATAGATTCCACCATCCTCTACTCGGTCAACTGAAACTTGAAAACGTGTATCGACGTCGTGGGTTTGAAACCAGTGCTCCACATAAATAGATAATTTAGATGGGAAGGACGAGAGAATACGGCTGTGACGGTCGAGAATTGCGATATTCAGATCAGGTCTACTTTCTCTCAATTCCGACACCATCTCCACGCCACTGAGTCCCCCACCTATAATATTCACTTGACCATAAGGCCGTACATCATTAAGTTGTTGATATGTCTTACGCGTATTTGAAAAGGATTGAATACTGCTTGTAAATTGTTCGGCACCTTCAATCCCGTGATAACGATCTGTACAACCTAGAGCAATAATAAGATAATCGTAGATAATATCTTCAGACTGTTCCATAAGAACCTGTCTACCTTCTAAATCGATCGAGGCAATTTCACCATACTTGATTGTAAGTTGAGGGTGTTTGGGAAAAGAGACACGAAGTTCTAAGTCTGTTGCAGTACCTGCTGCTAAGGCATAGTATTCTGTTTTTAGACCTTGAAAGGGCATTCGATCCACTAATATCATTTCAATATCTTCCGGTAGGTGGTCATCAAGAAGGCCTTGAATAATAGCGAGCCCTCCGTATCCGCCGCCGAGAATAACTAGTTTTCTCATGGGTGGTTTCCAATCCTCTCATACATCAGGAATAATGTTACTCGTAGATTTGAATCTCGTTATAGAAAGTATCCCGTTCAACAGGAATGCGCCCAGCACCTTTAATAAGCCATACTAGTTCTTTACGCGTCAATCCCTCTGGTGTAAGCGCGCCAGCTGCGTGACTAATACGTTCTTTAATAATCGTACCATGCACGTCAGAAGCTCCGAAGCTGAGTGCCATTTGCGTAAGTTGAGCGCCGATATTAATAAAGTAGGCTTTAATATGATCGATATTATCCAACATTAAACGACTGATCGCAATGGTTTTCAAATCTTCATAAGCCGAATTACGTCTCATAATACCAGCATTTCTATTCTTCGGTTGCATAGATAAAGGTATGAATACCATGAATCCTTGCGTTTCGTCTTGAAGCTCGCGTATCTGAACCATGTGGCGAATACGATCTTCATGACTTTCAATAGATCCGTATAACATTGTTGTATGTGTCTTCATTCCTAATTTATGAGCTGCACGATGAACATCTAAATATTGCTCAACATTGGCTTTATCTACCTTCATCTTCTCGCGATATTGATCTGATAAGATTTCAGCCCCTCCACCAGTAAGTGACTTCAACCCAGCTTGTTGTAATTTCTGTAGTACTTCAGTTGTGCTAAGTCCACTTAAACGTGTGAAGAATTCGATTTCAGCTGCAGTATAAGCTTTTAATGTTACATCAGGATAGTGATCTGTTAAGGTCTGTAAAGAGTCAACATAATATTGGAAGGGGACATGAGCATTATGACCTCCAACGATATGAAACTCTCTTATGCCTGGATGAATGTGTTGGTTAACATATTCGACCATTTCCTCACCAGTGAGCGTATAGGATCCATCTTCTCCTTGATCTTTGCGGAAATTACAGAAGGCGCAATAAGATTCACATACATTGGTGAAATAAAGACTCATATTCTCAATAAAGTACACTTTTTTTCCATTTTTACGTAGATTAACTTGATTAGCCAATTGTCCCAACGTTAATATATCATCAGTCTCGTAGAGGTAGACTCCATCTTCAAGAGTTAAACGTTCTCCTTGTTGCACCTTTTCTATAATAGTAGCCATTCGACTATCTATATTAGGGGTAATAAGTGTTGTCATGTAGTTCCTCCTAAAAGTTTTTTTGTAGCGTAGCTTCCAGACTGTGTATCGAAAAAAAACTCGCTTCGGAAGCATAGACTTATTTTTTTGTAGCGTAGCTTTCAGATTGTCCATCAAAAAAAATTATGCATTCATTTCCTATTATAGACCGCGAATTACTGGGTCGCAATAAGAGGATGAGTTAAAAAAATGAAATGATTGTCCGAGATAGGTTGACTGACTTGAGGGTACTAGGGTTCTGGAGTATAATTAACCTACGACACAATTAGGAGGTTGAACGATGATTAATATTAGCGATACGGCTTCAGTTAAGCTGAAAGAGATGCTTTCAGAACAAGAGACACCGAATATGTTCTTGCGTCTTGGTGTACAACCCGGCGGATGCACAGGATTTTCATACGCGATGGGTTTTGATGATGATGAAACAGAGAATGACATATATATGAATGTGCATGATATGAAGGTTGTGGTTGATAAAGAAAGCCTGACTTACCTCGATGGATTGGAAATTGATTTCGAAGAATCAGGTATGTCTGGTGGCTTCACGATTAATAATCCGAATGCTTCGGCATCGTGTGGTTGCGGAGCGAGTTTCCGTACAGCGAAAGATGCAGGGAAGCCAGCACCTGAAGGCGAGTGTTAATTAGGATTTAGGCGTTACAGATTTCAGCCTTTTGGAGTTGTATGTGGCAGACATACAACTCCAAAAGGTTTTTTTTGTGCTTGAAAAAAGAGTGAGAAGTGACAGTAGGCGCAGTTTTGCGTAAGAGCATGCGGATTTACATACTGGAAATATTGTCTTTAACAGTGAACATTCCTATCCAATCGGTTATGACAATTGAAGTAAGATTAACGAACAAGATGAAGACTGTCTTGTTCGGAAGGACAATTCGTTATTGTAACGGTCAATCTAAAATAAAAGCCACTAGATTTAAGGGTGAGACATCACCTTAAATCTAGTGGCTTTTTAGCGATTCTAATTCTACGAAGCGGGTAATATAAACGTATGATTCACCATGAAGACAATCATCAATGCCATTGCAATAGAGAAGCCAATGCAACTGAATCCTAACACAGTTCGTTTACTCTTAATAAACTTAAATCCAATCGCACAGATCATTAACGTCGTCAAAGCGAGTGCTGCGGACATACCGACAATTGCGATCCAATACAAAATTTGAAATACCTGTGCCACGCTCGCGTAGACCCCCTTTTACAAATCACTACATTTGAGTATATCCGATATTCTAAGGTAAGCCAATAATATATAGATAATTTTGTGTAAATTTAACAGTATTAATAATTAGGTGTGGAGCAAGAGACAATCATACAAGAATGAGTAATAGACGGGGAGTATGCTATTGATATACCGGCAAGATAGGAGAGGGTCGCATATGTCAGGACGGCAGTTGGCGAGTAAGTGGTTAAAGACAGAGGCATTGTTAAGGGATCCGAGAGTGGCAAGATACATCCCAAAGATGAAGTCTTTAACAATAACGAATTTACAAACGATGCTCCGTCAATATGGTGTGGTCGTTGTAAAGCCCGATGTTGGAGCAGGTGGCAATGGGATATTACGAGTTAAATATAATGCTGAAGGATATATGCTTACACATGGTTCACGTTCTTTTAGTTACTCGAGGTTTGCAGAAATGTACAGTATACTTCTTAAAATGAAGAAACCAAGGTCCTATCTCATTCAACAAGGAATTCAACTTGCCACGATTGAGGGTCGTCCCATCGATTACCGAGTTAAGGTAGTTAAGGAAGGAAAGGAGTGGATATTCCGCTCAATGGTTGGGCGTCTTGCTAAGCCAGGGTTATTTGTCACCAACCTGTGCAGAGGAGGCACACAGCTTACTTGTAAGGAAGGATTACGCCGGTCTTTATCACATCACATATCAGTAAATGCTAAACGTCAAGAAATGAGTAAATTAACAAGTGTTTGTACAACAATTATGGAAAAAAGATTCCCTGGGATCACTCAACTGGGATTCGATTATGGAATAGATATGAAAGGGCAAATATGGATTTTTGAAGTGAATACTCGTCCTCAGTAATAGTAATGAGAATCTATTATAATGTTAAGAGAATTCTAGTATGAATAAAATAGATTTCCAGAATAAATCCAAAAAATTCGCTCTCAAATAAAATATATTTTTTTTTGAATGAAATGAAATTACCCCTGTGTATAACATTTATCCACATTACCCACCGTGTTTTGATAAGGTCTATGACAGTTACTAACAAAATATGCACAGGTTCTCCACAGATACCTGTGGATATCAGGAACGCTTGTTCTACTATTGATAGTTTGATATGATGGATTTAGGAAAAAAGAGGAAAGGTTGTGAGATTCATGGCTATATTATCAGATGAAATGTTACTAGATTCTTATCATCTGGCTGTAGAGTTAAAGTTAGAACGTGATTTCATAAAGCTATTATTAGCCGAAATAAAGAAACGTAAATTGGGAATTCAGCAAATGAAACTCGCTTATTAAGTTGGAATGTACTGATTGAGTAGACAAAATGTTGAATTATTGTGGTTCTCAATTTACCGGGGGTGTGAGTACATCATTAACATACATGAGAATAACAGACTAAAAAGGGTATCCAGTTGACGTTGAAACATTAATCGTCAAGTACTGGATACCCTTTTAATAGTACAAAATTATAATTTCATGTTACTGCTATGACCTGGGGAAAGACGAGCTTCCGGGTCGATATATACTTTAGCATTATTTACAGCAGTTGGCGCTTCACCAAATCCTACGGTAATAAGTTTTAGCTTACCAGGATACGTAGTAATATCACCTGCAGCAAAAAGACCTGGAATATTAGTCTCCATACGAGAGTCGACTACAATTGAATTCCCTTCGATTGCGATGCCCCATTCTGCAATGGGTCCTAGAGAAGAGATGAATCCAAAATTAACGATGACTGCATCTACTTCAATTTCTTGTGTTTCTTTTGTTTTCACATCTGAAAGGGTTACCTTTGTAATGATATCATCCCCATGAAGTTCAGTAATTTCTGTAGGAGTGACCACATTCACTTTCGAATTCATCAAATTCTCAACACTATGTTCATGTGCACGGAATTTATCACGACGATGGATCAACGTGACTTGTTCAGCAATAGGTTCTAGCATTAGTGCCCAATCTACCGCTGAATCACCACCACCATTTATCAATACTTTCTTACCTGCGAAAGCATTTAGATCATTAACGAAATAATGAAGGTTGGATTTCTCGAAACGTTCTGCTCCCGGAATCTCAAGTCTGCGGGGTTCGAATGCACCTACACCAGCAGTAATAATTACTGCTTTGGAATGATATTCATTTTGATCTGTCTTAACGATGAAATGGCGTTCTGCTATCTTCACGACAGAGACTACCTTTTCTTCAAGACGCACATTAGGGTTGAACAGTTTCAATTGTTCAAGTAGGTTATCTACGAGTTCTTGTGCTGTTACTTTAGGGAATCCAGCAACATCATAGATGTATTTCTCGGGGTAAAGAGCAGCAAGTTGTCCACCGAGTTGCGGCATACTCTCAATCAGAGTTACGGATGCTTGACGCATTCCACAATAAAATGCAGCAAACATACCAGCGGGGCCGCCCCCGATTATGATTAAGTCAGTCATTTCATCACCAAGTTGTTGGGATGTCATTAGGTAAAGCACCTCCGTATAATAAGTGAATTATTTTTATTACATCTTAATCATTATAGTCGGATCGTTATGATATGAAAAGTTTGAAAGAGACGATTTATTGCGAAAAATGTATGAATGTGAAATTTCACCATATAAATATGTCGAATGGCCATTCTTTACCTCGAAAAAAACCTTGATATTTATGCATAATATAGCTAGTATGTCAGATGTGTATAATATAATTTACAACTGCTTTTTGGTGAGTTTGATTATAAGTATTAAAACGACTAAAGTAGAGAGTAATGGATGTCTCAGGAGTGGGATATGGTGTTATTATCCCTTTTATTAATGTGTTTATTTTCACAAATATAAGGGTGAATTGGCTATAAACTATATATAAAGAGGAATTTGGAAGGAGTAGGAATGATTATGAGTAATATTCCGAAAATAGTAATACTGGGTGCTGGTTACGGAGGGATCCTAACCGCACAACGTCTTCAAAAAGAATTGAAGTATAATGAAGCAGACGTTACATTAGTTAATCGACATGAGTATCATTACTTGACAACTCATTTGCACATGCCTGCTGCAGGTACAGATAGTATAGAAAATACTCGTATTTCTATCTCAAATCTGATTGATGAATTCAAGATTGATTTGGTGAAGTCATCTGTGCAAGAGATTCGCCCTCAAGAGAAAAAAATAATACTAGAAGATGGTACACTTTCTTACGATTATCTTATCATTGCCTTAGGAGGAGAGCCTGAGAGCTTTGGTATCCCTGGACTTGCGGAACATGCGATGTCCATCCGTAGTATTAACTCAGTACGCTTAATACGTAAACATATCGAGTATCAATTCGCTCAATATAAGAATGAAAGAAATGCTCAAGAACGCATTAATTTCGTGGTTGGAGGAGCTGGATTCAGTGGCATTGAATTTGTAGCTGAGTTAGCTGATCGTATTCCTAAACTGTGCAAAGAATATGATGTAGATCCTCATCTTGTTAACATTTATAATATTGAAGCAGCGCCAACCGCATTGCCTGGATTTGCACCAGAACTGGTCGAATATGCAATGGATGTTCTTATTAGAAAAGGTGTTACATTCAAAATGGGTGTTGCTATTAAAGAATGCACAACTGAGGGTGTACTTCTTGCTACGGGTGAAGAGATTAAAGCGGCTACTGTGGTGTGGACTGGTGGAATTCGTGGGAACCGTATGATTGAAGCTGCCGGGTTCGAAACGATGAGAGGTCGAGTTAAAGTAGACGAACAACTACACGTTCCAGGTCATGACAATGTATTCATTATAGGTGATAATGCACTTATCTTTAATCCAGAAGGGCGCCCTTATCCACCAACTGCACAAATTGCTATGCAACAAGGTGTATGTTGTGCACAGAACGTGGTTGCTAGCATCCGTAACCAGCAACTTAGGAAATTTGAATTCACTAATAAAGGAACCGTTGCATCGCTTGGTAAAGGTGAAGGTGTTGCCGTTATAGGTACGAAGCTCATGAAGGGTTGGAGTGCAGCACAGTTGAAAAAGGTTGTAGATATGAGATATCTGTATACGATTGGCGGCATCACACTCGTACTGAAAAAAGGAAGATTCCTATAATATGAGACACTGTAGCGTACAAGTTCGTGGTTTACTGACGAGAGAAGAATTAGACCGGTATAATGCCCTAATGGAAGTCGGAGCTCATTTAGAATCTCAAGAAGCTTACGATTTGGCTTATACGATTCAGAAAGAAGTAGATATTCTGATTCTTCCGGCGATTGAAAGGCTGAAGGAGAAAGGCCGTGCTCGGGATGTTGCAACGGCGGAATATCTTGATTCAAGGAAGCAAAACGAAGAAGAATAGCATTAGCTAGTAAAGGATTTGTCACAGGACTAATGTGATGAATCTTTTTTAACGTAATAAAGACCTTCTCCAGATGTTGATAAGGAGAAGGCCCATGATTAGATACATATTGAGATCGGCAAATTATAATTTAAGCATGTCTTCGAAAGATTGTTTACTTAGTAAACTACCTACATAAAATGTACCGAATTCGCCGTAACGAGCACTAACTTCATCAAAGCGCATTTCATATACTAGCTTCTTGAACTGAAGTGCATCTTCAGAGAATAAAGTTACTCCCCATTCCCAATCATCTAATCCTACAGAACCCGTGATGATTTGTTTTACTTTACCTGCATAACTCCGTCCGATCAAGCCATGGCTACGCATCAAAGTCCGACGCTCTTCCATGCTAAGCATGTACCAGTTATCCGCAAGCTCACGTTTCTTATTCATCGGGTAGAAACAGATATATCTATTCTTCGGAAGAATGGGTTTAAGACGTGCGACAACCTCTGGGTTATCCATTGGATTTCCACCATTTGCACTACCCATATAATTACTAAGTTCAACAATACTGACATATGAATATTCTTTTGTCGTATATTGAGCAAAAATGGTTTTGTTAAAAGCTGTTTCAAGTGCATTAAGGTCTTCTAATGTTTCCCTCAGATGCATAAATACAAAGTCAGCTTTCTGTCCAACAATAGAATACGCCGTACTACTTCCTTGGTGAGTGGATTCGACGGTAGACCATTCCTGCATAAATGCTTGAAGCTCATCCAGTGCCATAGCACGGTCTTCATCATCAGCGGATTTCCAAGAGGACCAATTCATAGAACGGAAATCGTGGAGAGAGTACCATCCTTCAAGTGTTGTTGCGACTTCACTCATGTGCTTAATCACTCCTAAGTATAGGTAATTACATATTGCTATGCTCACATTGTATCCCATGAATAAGTATAAGAGCAAACGAAGACACAATCTTTACATAATCTTCGTTGCTTCATGACAATTTTTCTAGTAAACTATCTACTAGCGTATGTTAATTTATGCCGTTTTTTATTGGAATAATGGAATAGGCGCGATATGAAGAAGAGGTGAAATAGCCCGTATGCAATTTATCCCTGTGCTTGTACTGATGGTACTTTTTTTTGTGATGATGTTCGGCATTGGCTTTATTCTTAATATGTTAATGAAAACGACGTGGTTCCCGTGTTATTTGTTTGTAATTGTCATCTTACCTATTGTTATATATTCTTTGTGGGATCATAGTATGCCGCTTGGAACGCATCTAGGTTCGTTTCATATCGTTGACTATCTTACGGGTTTAGCTGGATTAGTTGGTGCCTTTATTAGTGGATGGGCGATTAAGAAATTGCGTCAAGGTGGGTACACCATGTTCTAATGAAAGCCTTTTGTGAGCAGCTCTTCCCTAGGAAGGGCTGCTTTGTTGTTTGTTACAAAGATTTCATATTATGATCAAGGGTTCGTGATGATATTTGATTAAACCCCATAGGATGGATATAAATTCATGTGATATAAACACGAAATACGTCGAACGAACAGTAAGAATTATGATAGAATAGAAGGAGTCAATGTAAACGATGGGAGGTAAACGATGCGCATAAAGAGTCTTCTACATTATACCGAGAACCATCAATACTGTGTTTATCGCGAGTTCTGCTTGAGCAGTCTTGATAACAGAATGCTCCATAGTATCTATCAACCCATGGTCGGTGCATTCGCTATAAGTTTCTATCATTTGTTGTTTCAACAACTTCCTATAGAGAAAATTGGTTATTCTAGAATAGAACAACAACGCCGTCTTTTCTTAACCCTTGGTATGGAACCTAGTGAGACTGGGCGGAAATTTCTAATCGAGCAAGCTTCCAAGCTTGAAGCGGTAGGTCTGTTACAAACAAGTCGTATCTATGTACCTGAGAACGACGATTATATGTACGAGTACGAATTAACGGCACCTTTATCTCCAACGGAATTCTTTAATACGCAGCACTTAACACTCTTGTTACGAGATAAGATAGGTAAATTTGCCGTGCTCTCGTTGCGAGAGGAACTATGGATTAAGGAACCTGAGGAATGGTCAGGAGCCAAGCAGAACAAAGAGAATATTTCAGTACCTTTTTATGAAATTTTTGAACTGAATACCCATGTAATTGATTATGAGTTAGAGCAAGCTCTTTCAGAAGTTTCTACGACTAGACAGTCTGGTCTGCAAGCAGGGGAAGAAAGTAATGGCCTGAATTATGCTGATATTATTCTTCGTTTTCCAAGAGAATCCGTTAATCGAGAATACGTCGAGAAGCTTCGGTTTAACTTTGAACAAATGGGCATTGTGAATTATGTTGTTAATAAGTATGAGCTGAATGTTCAAGATTTATGTCGTCTGCTTGATGAAGATGGTATATTTACACCGCAAGGAGATATCATCCTCGATGAATTGCAACATCAAGCCAACCTACACTTCCGTCAAGGAAAGAAGAGGCAGGAACAACGTGAAGTGTTAGCTGGCAAAATAATATCCATTCGACAAGAGGAAGACAATCCAGAGGGATCCCTTCAATTGGAACATGCGGTACAAATGGAGTATTATGTTGAGGTACCGATACAGTTTAAATCGAAATGTGATGTTCATCAGTATAATATGATGCTTCGAAACGAACCTTATACGAAATTACTTAAAACTTTTTTCCCGGGCGCTGTACCGGATAATTTAATTGATATATTTGAAAAGATTGATCTAAGCTACAAATTGCCTGGTGAAGTCATTAATGTACTTATTCATTATTTAATGTCGCTTTTGGCTTCTGGTGGAGATCAACGTATCAACCGAAATTTTGTAGAGGCTATTGCATCTAATATGCTATTGAAACAGATAAATTCTTACGAGAAGGCAGTACAATACATCAAAGATCAGTCTAAAGTAAAAGGGAAACAGGCAGCTGCATCAGGCGGGTCGCGTACTCGAACTTACGGCAACAACAAGCAGACCAAAGCGAAGCCGGAAATTCCAATTGCTAAGGATAACAGTCAAGGTGATTTGGTATCTGAAGAAGAATTTGAAGAAATGATGAAGATGGCTGCTGAAATTCAAGCAAGTAAGAAACAAGGTTAAGTATGAATAGTCTCATTATATTCATTTGACTTTTAAAGGAGGGTGAGACGTGGAATCTTTAGGAGAATTACTTCAGCAGATGAAGAATCCTTCATTTCGGCGACAGTCACAAGCGATAGAAGATGAACTGTTCAGCCATCCACTGATTAAGGAATTACGTACACTTTATCCTGAATTGGATGATTCTAAGCTGCGTCTCAACGTAAGCCGCTTATATCAGTATGTTGGGGACAAGCGTAATTGTGATAACTGCCCCGGGCTTGCCAATTGTCCGAATGACTTTCAAGGTCATTTCAGTAAGCTAGGTGTACAGACGGTGAACGGGAATGCTGAGCTATATGAACGGAAGGCACCGTGCTCGCTTCATTTGACGAAACAACATGATGATCAGGTGAAGAAGCGCATTCGGAGCTTCTATGTAGATGAGCGTGCTTTAAATGAAGGATATAAAGAAGTAGAAATTATGGGTAAGGACCGTCTGCGTGCTCCTGCTGTACAACAAGTGTTTCGCTATATTCGTGAGACGAAAGAGAATGGGCTATCCACACGAGGGTTATACCTTTATGGTTCTTTCGGAACGGGAAAAACATTTCTTATGAGTTATATGCTACATGAACTTGCGATCGCGGGGCTTACTGGCGTCATTGTCTACATGCCAGACTTCGTTGAGGATTTGAAGTCTATGATGATGGATAATGTGAAGTTGAAGGAAAGTACAGAACTGATGAAGAACTGTGATTTACTTATTTTTGATGATATTGGGGCAGAGAATTTAAATCCGTGGGCGCGTGATCATATTATGGGGTCTATCTTGAACTATCGGATGAATCGTAAACCTACATTCTATACATCAAATTACACACTTGATGGTCTTGAGAAGCATCTTAGCTTTACGAATAAGGATGGGGAAGAGGGAAATAAAGGTCAACGATTAATGGATCGAATCTCCCCATTCGTGGATGTGGTTAACCTTCACGGTGAAAATCAACGCGGTAAACACTAATTATCTATATCCAAATTTAAAAAGTCTGATCCCCTAGTAAATTAGGAGATCAGACTTTTCGGTGTTCCTTTAATGATCCAAGATTAACCAGAGACAATGAACTTGATGATGATCATTCCGAAGAATAGAACGGCCAAGAATAAGAACATTCCACCAAATCCAAGCATTAAATCTCCAAAATCATCGCGGGGTTCTTCATTTACATGTTCCCGAGGATCATTTAAATATACTTTTGCTTCCATGCTTCATTCCTCCTCATAAAGATCTTGTTTTTGCGCATGATAATAATCATATACAAATAGACCTGAGTTAACCCAAGTATACTCAATTCTAAATTAACTTGTAAAGAATTACTGAATATTATTGGATTTGATATTTTCCTTTGCTTATAATAATGTGGTATACTTGAACTGTCCACAAAGACGTATCAGTTTAAATTCATTGAACTTTCCTAAATAAGGAGGAGAAATATCATGGCAATTGTTAATGTATCCGATCAGTCCTTTATCACAGAAGTGGAAGGACAAGGAACGGTTTTGGTTGATTTCTGGGCGCCTTGGTGTGGTCCTTGTAAGATGATCGCTCCTATCTTGGATGAACTATCTTCCGAACTAGGTGACAGTGTTAAGATCGCTAAAGTGAATGTGGATGAGAATCCTGAAACAGCATCTCGCTTTGGTGTAATGAGTATTCCAACATTGATTGTCTTTAAAGACGGTCAACCGGTTGATAAAGTAGTTGGATTGAACTCCAAAGATGCATTGAAGAACATGCTTTCTAAGCACCAGTAAGAATTGAGCAATACACTAAGCGCCTCCGGTTTTTCGGGGGCGCTTTATTAGAATGATGGATACTTAAGCTAATTGAGAATAGAGCATAATTGGATTTTAATATATAGAAAATAGTCATTTTACTGGGGGAGGTAATGACATACAAATGGATGATTTGACCAAGGATATACAAGAGAAAGAGAAGGCGCAGGATCATATTCGCAATAAGTTAGCTCTCTTGCCTGACCTCCCTGGGTGCTATCTGATGAAGAATAGTGAAGGCACCATTATTTACGTTGGTAAGGCAAAGGTACTTAAGAATCGGGTTAGATCTTATTTTACGGGGAGTCATAATGGTAAAACACAGATGCTCGTATCTGATATCCGTGACTTCGAATATATTGTAACGGGAAGTAATATGGAGGCACTTATTTTGGAGTGCAATCTCATAAAGGGACATCAACCGAGATACAATGTTCTGCTTAAGGATGATAAGACATTCCCGTATATCAAAATTACGAATGAGTTACATCCAAGATTAGAAGTGACACGACGTGTCTTAAAGGATAAGGCGAAATATTTCGGTCCATATCCAAATGCTTATGCCGCGCAGCAGACCAAGAAGTTATTAGATCGAATGTATCCATTACGTAAATGTGGTGTACTACCGAAGGAAGTATGCTTGTATTTCCATATGGGACAGTGTCTAGCTCCATGTGAGAAAGAGGTCGAACAACAATCTTACGATCAGATAATACAAGAGATTAGCTCTTTTCTCAGTGGTGGACACGAGGTCATAAAGAAGGAGCTTCAGCGTAAGATGTTGGAAGCTTCAGAAGAACTATATTTCGAACGAGCTAAAGAACTTCGTGATCAGATCATGAACATTGATGCCATCATGGAGAAGCAAAAAATTACGACGTCGGATACAAGAGATCGGGATGTTCTGGGCTTTGCAGTCGATAAAGGCTGGATGTGTGTTCAGATACTCTATATGCGTAAAGGGAAGATGGTTCAGCGGCATGCTTCTGTATTTCCATTTTACGGGGAAGCCTATAGCGACTTTATGACTTTCGTTACACAATATTACAGTGACAATCCAGCGCTACCGCAAGAAATTCTATTACCCGAGCTGAATATGGTAGAGGCTGGAATTGAGATTAAGATTACACAAGGTAATAACGTAGGCAATGGTCAGAATGAAGTAATGCTGAACGCTGAAGAAGTTAATGGTGACAAGGTTGATATAAATGAAACATCTGTAAGTGAGTCTGAATCTGTTAATGATCCACGTGCATCTCTCTTAATGGGAAGTGTTGATGATGTTAATATTGTTTCTGCACTTCAGGAATGGTTGGGTATTAAAGTATATATACCGCAGCGAGGATTGAAGAAACAGATGGTAGGGATGGCTGCTGAGAATGCTAGAGTCTCTCTTGATGAGAAGTTCAGACTAATTGAGCGTGACGAAGAGCGTACATCCATAGCAGCTGCAAACTTAGGCGAAGCCATTGGTATTCATTCACTACATCGTATTGAGGCTTTTGATAATTCTAATATTCAAGGAACTAATCCAGTATCAGCAATGATTGTATTTATAGATGGTAAACCGGATAAGAAAGAGTATAGAAAGTACAAGATTCGAACCGTCGTTGGAGCAGATGATTATAGTACGATGCGAGAAGTCATTCGCAGACGGTATGAACGAGTATTGAAGGAAAATTTGGAGATGCCGGACCTGATAGTAGTTGATGGAGGGAAAGGACAAATTGCTGCGGCGATGGACGTACTGGAGAATGAGCTAGGGTTGTTTATTCCTGTATGTGGACTCGTGAAGGATGTTAAACATAGAACTTCACAGCTTATGATCGGTGAGCCAGCAGAGGTCATAACACTGCCTCGGGATAGTCAAGAATTCTATCTATTACAACGTATTCAAGAGGAGGTGCATCGCTTTGCAATCACCTTCCATCGTGAACTACGTGGTAAATCGATGGTTACATCCCAGCTCGATGCTATACCTGGCGTGGGAGAGAAACGCCGTAAGCTGATGCTGAAGCATTTCGGTTCTCTCAAAAAAATAAGAGAGGCCAGCGTCGAAGACTTCCGGCCTCTCTCTATTGGTGAGAAACTAGCCTCACAAATTATTGCAGCACTTCAGGAGGAGTCGTAACATACGGCTTCTCTTTTTTTCTAGCGTAAAACAGGTATATCACGGATGCTACGATAAATGGCATGATCATAGATACAATTCCGGCCGTAATATTAGTGGTATCATTCAGTGTGAATAAGCTGAAACCCATGAGAATGCTATTAAATACTACATGGCTGAACATGACAGTAATGTAGCCATAACGCAGGAATATAAAGCTGAATAGAAGCCCGATTATGACAAGCTCTATTGGTCTTGAAATAACGGGATAAATAGGATAAAGCGTATGACCGAATGCCCAGATAATCGAAGGAATCAGGCAGGCCACAAAGGTGTTCTTGACAATCTTCTTCATCATTCTAATTCCGAATAAGCGATAAACCGCTTCTTCCGAAATTCCAGCAACCCATGCTAATAGCGGTAGCATCCAAGGATATACCATGTTAATTGGAGATTGACTTGCATCTGTTGTAGACCAACTATGAAGCGTTAAATCGAGTATGAAATAGATAATCGATTGAACACCTAATAATATAAGTGCCCATAAATATCCGACAAACATGCTATGAAGTACATACGATCCATACCCAGATTCTTTGCCACGTGGCCACGGATTAAGTCCAACTTCCTTCTTCCATAAGCCATCTCCACCGATCAGGGAGAAGTACAATAACGCAGCCATGACCAATGTGAGTAAACCTTGAAAGATCAGTCCTAAGATTAGGGATGTTCCTGTGAGTCCTTCCGCTTCCAATGCAGGTAACATGTTAAAAGTGCTTAGCATAGAAACAATGAAATAAAAGGAACTTAGGAATATACCTCTAACGAAAGAGGTATATCGTCTTGTCAAAGCACTATAAACAATAGCGAGTACGCCAAGTGCTAAAGTTAGAAGGCCATATCCTAGCAGGGTTAACCAGACGGCTTTGGTGTGTTCTTTTTCAACATAAGCAGTATGTTCTGCAGGTGTTGTAAAAGCAGGTTGAAAGGATACAATCCTGTCTGTGCCAAAAGCGAACTTAAGCTGTAATACCGCCTCACCAATGGTTACATTGTAATCTGAATAGGTAAGCGTATTTTTGTCTTTTTGCACAATGGTGAGCTTCTCTGGATCATAGCCTAATTTCGTAAGCCATGGTTCAGCGAGTTTTTTCTTATTTGTTGTACTCATGGATTCTTTCGTAGGTTCAGTCGAGGCAAAGTTGGTTTCTTTTTCTTGCGCATAAGCTACGATTTCCCCTGTATTCATATGTACATCAATATTGAGAAAAGGTCCACGTTCGCTCTCTTGTAGACGGACACGATACACATCGTAAGGATATCTCTTCTCAAAAGTTGTATTATACTTCTTTATTAGTTTCTCTTTAGATAAATAACCGTAGATATCAGAGTTAGATTGATATGTAACCAGCGTGTCAGGATTACTCAATATATGTATATGAAGTTGTGACTCAGCATATTGCGTTGCAACTTCTAGAGCTTGTTCCTTAGTGATGATTCCGGTGCTTTGCTGCTCCAATGTATCCGATGCAGTACCAGGAAACACTTGGATAATCATAAACAGAATCAGACCGATAGCCCCGAGTAAACTCAGAACCTTATAATTGGTCTTGAGCTTCAAAGGCTGTCCTGTAACATTCATTGAATTTCCTCCTAGATTTAGATGGTCTTTCTTCTTGAGTATAGTTAACATAACACAGATTTCAGCGCTAAATCCAGTAATTGTAAAGTGTGATGTGCGAAAACAAGATGATTACGAAGGTAATAATATATAAAGAGAGGGATTGAGTGTTCATACGCATTATTTAGCTTCTTTTCATTCAATATCAACACATTTGTTCCAAAAATGACTTTGTACTGTTCCTGTATAAAGATTATAATCGGAATGCAATTCAATAATGCGCCGAATTTTCATAAGAAATATGGGGGAACCATTTTTTATGGGGTGAATTTCGTTGTTTATTCAACGAATAGGGTAACCTGTGCATACCCGAATCCGTCAGCTAACCTCGTAGGCGATATGCTAGCAGGAACCAACCCGAGAGGCATTGGAATTCCAGTGTCTTTTTTCGTTGACCAAATATAAATGGATGCGCAGTCCTTTGGTGAAAAAAAGCGACATACTTTCTTATATTTTTGAAAAGGGGTGATCATATTGAAATGGAAGTTTAGCTGGTTCAAATTATCTCCTCCACAAATTCTAGTAATGGGATTTGCTAGCATTATATTGCTGGGAACTCTTTTACTTACGTTACCTATCGCTAATACAACGGGGAAACCTCTAGCCTTTATTGATGCCTTATTTACTGCGACATCAGCAACGTGTGTAACCGGATTGGTCGTAAAAGATACAGGGACATTCTTTACGATGTTCGGACAAGTGGTTATTATTATGCTCATTCAAGTTGGCGGGATTGGTTTTATGACGATGGCGACCTTATTTGCTCTAATACTGAAACGTAGAATTTCACTTCGTGATCGCTTACTGCTTCAAGAAGCGATGAACCAGAACACAATGGAAGGCATCGTACGCTTAATTCGAAAGGTATTATTCTTTTCACTAATTATTGAAGGTGTTGCAGCCATTCTTTTGACCATCCGATGGTCTATTGATATGCCTTTTGGAAAAGCTTTATACTTTGGTATTTTTCATGCGATTTCCATGTTCAACAATGCTGGATTCGATCTGTTCGGTGACTTCCGTAGCCTTACAGGTTATGTATATGATCCGCTAGTGAATTTTGTTGTCATGTTCTTGATTGTATCAGGTGGGATTGGATTTATTGTTCTGTCTGATTTGGTGGATTTCAAGAGAACACGTAGAATATCCTTACACTCCAAAGTGGTACTGTCCATGACAGCATTCTTGATCGTGTTCGGAGCGATTGTTATATTCGTATTCGAGTATTCCAATCCAAGAACACTAGGGTCACTGAATTGGGGAGGGAAGATTCTAGGATCCTTCTTCCAATCGGTTACACCAAGAACCGCTGGAGCGAACACGATTGATTTAGGAGGTATGAGGCAGGCATCTCAATTCTTTATGATTATTCTGATGTTTATTGGTGCTTCTCCAGGATCGACCGGTGGTGGTATTAAAACGACGACCTTTACCATTATTATTGGAGCTGTTATTTCGATGTTGCGTGGCCGTGAAGATATCGTGTTGTTCCGGTATCGTCTTGCGCAAGAAAGGATATTTAAGGCGTTAACGATTACGTTGCTTGCACTCTTGCTCGTATTGAGTGTAGCGATGGTGTTGTCCACGACAGAAGATAGTCCTTTTTTAATGATATTATATGAGACAACTTCTGCTTTCGGTACGGTAGGTTTAACCATGGGATTAACAACGAAGCTTAGTCTTATAGGTAAGATCCTCATCAGCCTTACGATGTTTGCGGGTCGACTTGGACCATTAACTATGGCTTATGCTCTTGGACCGAAAAAAGGTAAAGAGTTATATCGTCATCCAGAAGGCAAAATTATTATAGGATAGTAAGGAAATTGAGATAGATGAAGGAGTACTGAAAGAGGAATGAAAAAACAGCAATTTGTTGTTATTGGCTTAGGACGTTTTGGATCGTCGATAGCACTAGAACTCATGGCACTGAATTATGAAGTACTAGGTATTGATCGAAATGAAGAGATTGTAAGTGATATGAGTGATTTGCTGACTTATGCAGTTGTAGCAGATGCTTCAGATGAAGAAGTGTTGAAATCACTTGGTGTTCGTAATTTCGATTGTGGCATTGTGGCTATCGGAGAGGATATCCAGACGAGTATTCTTGCAGCTATACTGCTAAAGGATTTAGGCGTATCTACAGTCATAGCTAAGGCGATCTCTGTTCTTCATGGAAGAGCACTTGAGAAACTAGGTGTAGATCGGGTGGTGTATCCTGAGAGAGATATGGGCATTCGAGTTGCACATCAACTGGTAACGCCTAATCTGTTGGATTATATTGAACTCTCTAAAGACTACAGCATAGTAGAAATGAAAGTTCCTGTGTGTCTTAATGGCAAGACACTAACAGAGATAAATACGCGTTCGAGATTTGGATGTAGTATCGTAGCGTTACACAGAGCAGAGGGAATTATAGTAGCTCCAACAGGGATGGATCAGGTTCGAACGGATGATATTATGGTCATTATTGGTTCGAACGCGAATATTGAACAGTTTGAGAATGAAGTAATGCATGATAATTAAAAATTTAAACGCATATAGAACAAACCAGTATAGCCCGGAAACCTTAAACGTAGGTTTTCTGGGCTATACTGGTTTGTAGGAGATTATAACTGTAAATCTAAGCGGTTGAATAAGGCTTCCGTCTCTTCAATCCATTGTCGTGCAGCCTTGCTTAACTCTGTATATTCACCATAGATTAAGGATGTCGTTCTTCTCGTCTCTTTGAGGTCGGGAATGTGAATAACCTTTAGTTGGTTATCATTAAGGAGTTGTTGATGTAAGTAAGATTTGGGTAGTAGTGTTACAGCCTTACAAGTAGGTAATAAGCGTACAATGGCTTCGAAAGAGTCAATTTCCATCCGAATGTCAGGCATAATACCCGTACTTTGAAATAGTTCATCTGTTAGTTTGCGGTACCATGTCCCACTTGAGAAGCTAATCATCGGCATGCCATGTAAATGCTTCATATTGACGACTTTGGTTTCGGCAAGTGGATGATGTATAGGTAACACCAGTTCCAAATGATCCTCAAACAACGGGATGCAGTGTAAGCCCCGTTCGTAGATAGAAGAAGCAACGATTCCAACATCGATTTTCTTCTCACGGAGTGCGGAGACGATCTCATGGGTTCTGCCTGTAACAAGCTTGATTTCTGCAGTAGGATGTCTTTCCATGAATGTGTTAATGAGTGGAGGGAGAGTTGTTTGTAATGTAGTAAGGCTCGCTCCCAAGGTAACTGAGATCTGACTCCCATCCTTATGTTGCGATAACGTCCGTAGAAATTGTTGCTGATGTTTATTCTGCTCCAACGCGAAGGTATATGTTAAATGCCCGATGGAGGTTAATTCTAAGCGCTTACCACGACGATGGAATAGACTGACCCCTAAATCGTTCTCTAGTTTGGCAATTTTTCGTGATAAAGCAGGTTGGGAGAGGTTTAACAGTTTAGAAGCTTTATTAAGACTTGATTGCTCCACAACGATAGCGAACACATCTAAGGATTCAAACATGGTACACCCCACTAATCTCTATAATAATTCAACATATGCGTTTATGTTATAACAAATAATAATTATATTGCAATTCCATTATAAGATAAAAAGGAGTAACATGAAAGTGCCACAAGTTGTTCACATAATGTCGAAATATGTGGATGAGTTAGTCGAATTTTGCGGCATTTATCACTTCCTAATAGGATTTATTTACAACAAAACTTGAAAACGCTGTTATTGGAAAGGGGAGTAGTCATTTTATGAAGGGTTATTATGCTAGAAAAATTCACTCATTACTTGGAGTGATCCCACTAAGTTTCTTTATTTTGGAGCATTTAGTGACGAACTTTGGCGCATTTGAAGGTGGACTTGCCAAATTTAATGAAGGAGTAGCATTTCTTAATAACCTGCCACTCGTTTTCTTCATGGAATTGTTACTCATTTGGTTACCATTGCTTTATCATGGTGTATTTGGACTGTATATTGCCTATCAATCACAACCGAATGCGGGCTCTTACAAGTATGAACGTAACTATAGGTACTTGTTTCAGCGTATTTCAGGTGTCATTACATTCATGTTTATTATTTGGCATGTCTATGAGACACGCGTACAAGTAGCCCTTGGAAATGTAACACATGAAGAGTTAGGAGGCATAATACATGCGGTCGTAATGAACCCTCTAACATTTACATTATATTTAGTAGGTATTATTTCAACGGCATTTCATTTCTCCAATGGGATATGGTCCTTCCTTGTAAGCTGGGGAATTACCGTGGGTCCTCGTGCGCAACGCGTATCTTCAGTCTTGTGTATGGGATTATTCGTAATCGTATCGGTATTGTTTGTACTTTCACTTATTGCTTTCCGAGGTGTTGAGTTCGATATTGCATTGAACGTTATAGATTCATTAAAGACAGTCTTAAGCTAAGGGGTGACCTAAATGACAACAAATATTATTATTGTGGGCGGCGGTTTGGCTGGATTGATGGCAACCATTAAAGCAGCGGAATCGGGTACTCATGTTAACTTATTCTCATTAGTTCCAGTAAAGAGATCTCACTCCGTATGTGCACAAGGTGGAATTAACGGAGCTGTTAATACGAAGGGTGAAGGAGATTCACCTTGGGAGCATTTCGATGACACAGTGTATGGTGGCGATTTCCTTGCCAATCAACCACCTGTTAAAGCGATGTGCGATGCAGCACCAGGTATTATTCATTTGATGGACCGGATGGGCGTTATGTTCAATCGTACACCTGAAGGACTGCTTGATTTCCGTCGTTTTGGTGGAACCAAGTACCATAGAACAGCTTTTGCTGGAGCGACAACAGGACAACAATTATTATACGCACTAGATGAGCAAGTACGACGTTATGAAGCTGAAGGATTAGTAACGAAGCGTGAGAATTGGGAGTTCCTTTCCGCAATTATTGATGATGAAGGTGTATGTCGGGGGATTTGTGCACAAGATCTTAAAAGCATGGAAATCCATACCTTTGTAGCTGATGCGGTTATATTAGCAAGTGGGGGACCTGGTATTATCTTCGGGAAGACAACGAACTCAGTAATTAATACTGGTACTGCTGCGAGTGCAGTTTATCAGCAAGGGGCTTTTTACGCGAATGGTGAGTTTATTCAAATTCATCCGACCGCTATCCCTGGAGATGACAAGCTCCGTTTGATGTCCGAATCCGCACGTGGGGAAGGTGGACGCATCTGGACGTATAAAGATGGTAAGCCTTGGTATTTCCTCGAAGAGAAATATCCTGCTTATGGAAATTTAGTGCCACGCGATATTGCAACTCGTGAAATATTCGATGTGTGTGTCAATCAGGGGCTCGGGGTAAATGGAGAGAACATGGTGTATCTTGATCTTTCACACAAGGATCCGAAAGAACTAGATGTTAAGTTAGGTGGAATTATTGAGATCTATGAGAAGTTTATGGGCGATGATCCTCGGAAAATTCCAATGAAAATATTCCCGGCTGTCCACTATTCAATGGGTGGAATATGGGTTGATTACAATCAAATGACGAACATTCCTGGGCTATTTGCAGCAGGTGAGTGCGAATACCAATATCATGGTGCGAATCGTTTGGGCGCTAACTCTCTCGTATCTGCTATTTATGGAGGTATGATTTCTGGACCTAAAGCGGTCGAATATATTAAAGGTCTTAAGAAGAAGGCAGAGGATGTTCCTACATCTGTATTCGATCGTTATAAGAAAGAACATATAGACAAATATGAGAAGCTTCTTGCTATGGACGGAACTGAAAATGCGTATGTTATTCATAAAGAGTTGGGTGAGTGGATGACGAATAATATGACTGTTGTTCGTTATAATGACAAGCTTGAAGCGACAATTGAGAAGATCAAAGAATTGAAGCAACGTTACCAGAATATTAGCATGAATGATAAATCTCGCTGGAACAATCCAAGCATTGCGTTTACTCGTCAACTATGGAATATGTTGGAGTTAGCTCATGCGATGACAGTAGGTGCCTTGTTACGTGATGAGAGTCGGGGTGCACACTATAAGCCGGATTATCCAGAGCGTAATGATGAACGGTTCCTGAAGACAACGAAAGCGAAGTGGACGCCTGAGGGTCCGCAGATCTCATATGATGAGATTGATGTAAGTTTGATCCCGCCACGTATTCGTGACTATTCGAAAGAAAAGTAATCTAATCGTGTATGTTAGCGCGCTCAAAAACTTATGGGAGGAATAAATATGGCGGAAACATCTGCACCAAAGAAAAATGTTAAGTTTATTATTACTCGTCAGGATGCTCCGGATTCGAAGCCTTATACAGAGGAGTTTGAAATTCCATATCGCCCGAATATGAATGTTATTAGTTCACTCATGGAAATTCAACGTAATCCGGTAACTAGTGAAGGAAAGAATATTGCTCCCGTATGTTGGGATTCTAATTGCTTGGAAGAAGTATGTGGTGCCTGTTCAATGGTTATCAATGGCAAACCTCGTCAGGCTTGTGCCGCGCTGATTGAGAATTTGGAGCAACCTATCCGATTACAACCGATGAGTACATTTCCTGTAGTTCGTGATCTTGTGATTGATCGTACTCGGATGTTTAAAGCACTTAAGCGGGTGAAAGCATGGATCCCAATCGATGGTACGTATGATTTGGGACCAGGGCCTCGTATGCCTGAGAAGAAGCGGCAATGGGCGTATGAATTGTCGAAGTGTATGACATGTGGTGTATGCCTTGAAGCATGTCCTAACGTGAATGAGAAGACGGATTTCATTGGCCCTGCAGCTATTTCTCAAGTTAGGCTGTTTAATGCCCATCCTACAGGTGAGATGAATGCGGATGAACGTTTAGATGCGTTAATGGAGGACGGTGGTATTGACGGCTGTGGTAACTCACAGAACTGTGTCCGCTCGTGTCCAAAGGGAATACCATTAACAACATCTATTGCCGAAATGAATAAGGACACAACCAAGCATATGTTTAAGCGTTGGTTAGGCGTATAATTTTAATTATAATCGATTAATATGGGCACCTCTACGAATGTCACATGTGTGAGATTCGTAGAGGTGCTGTTCGTTGATTGGGCAGTTATAATAGATAGAGCAAGTGGTTCACTTCATTTTTAGGAGGAATACATATGATATGCAGAGAACGTAAGGATGACTGGGTCATGTTTGATCAGCACAAACATGGTTTACTAGCAGGGAAATTTGCGGAAGCTTTGCATTCGGCAAGATTTCGAATCAGTAAGCGCTGGAAGGAAGCTCTGTATGCCGTGAAAGACCATGACAGAGGTTGGATTTATTTGGATGACAATCCATTTTGGAATGATACCCAAGATACACCCTATACATTCATGGATTTCCCTGTTGCGGTTAAGCTGACTTTCTACAGTAAAGGATTGGACGAGATTCAGGTGAATAGTCCTTATGCAGCACTCTTATGTAGTCTGCATTTCGAAAGGCTATTGGTACAAGCCAATTTCGAACATCCGATCCTTACGAAGTATATGGAACAGGAACAGAAACGTAGAAAGCATATACAACTAGAGTTAGATTTAATCGATTTCACAAACAATAGTGAACTTAATTATGATCTTCACGTATTGAAGTTCTGTGATGATTTATCGCTATATTTGTGTTTGAATGAACCAGGCGTAGATAAAGAACACGAATTTCCATGGTGGCGTGATGGGTTTGCGGTGTCTGAGTATTTCGATTGTACGGAGGGTGAAATCATTCAGGCTTATTGGAAGAATCCAACGACCGTAGAACTATCACCGTTTCCTTTTGATAGCGCATTTTCGGTTGAACTGACCTGTAGAATCGTATCCAAGAGGGATATTGTTAAGATGGGAATTACAGAAGCTTATTATAAGACAGAAGAAACACACTATTCCTTTCAAATTCAGTCAAGGTAATGAAGTGAAACCTTAGAATACTGGGGGGAGTGAGAAAAATTGAAGATGACGAGAAGGCAATTTCTTCGTTCTAGTGCGTCCACTGTGATAGGTGCAGGATTACTTTCAAGTAGTTATGCTTGGTTATGGGAACCCAGACAACTTTCTCTTGAATTACTTGAGCTTGAATTCAAGAGGTTACCACCCGTCTTTGATGGGTTGAAGGTTGTCCAATTTAGTGATCTTCATTTGGGATTTCATTCTTATGAATCACATCTAAAGAATCTAATGGAGTCTATCATGAGTCAATCCCCAGATGTTATCTGTTTCACAGGTGATATCGTAGACAATAGTGCGGAGCCGCTGGCACAAGCCATTCCATATTTAACTTCTCTTAAAGCGCCAATGGGTAAGTATGCGATCCTAGGCAACCATGACCATTGGGGACAACCGGGCGAAATCGTTCGGATGCTGGAAGCTTCAGGGTTTGTCGTACTTCAGAATTCAAATGTGCTCTTGAGAAGAAATGAAAGTATGATTGCCATTGTAGGATTGGAAGATCTTTTAATCGGATTACCTGATCCAGAGAAGGCACTGAAAGGGATTCCTGAAGGAACCTTTTCCTTACTGCTGATGCATGAACCGGATTATGCAGATACTGCAGCGCTGTATCCTTTTGATATTCAAATATCCGGGCATAGCCATGGAGGGCAAGTGCGTCTTCCTATGTTGGGTGCGGTTATTACACCTATAGGATCCAAACGATATATTCAGGGCCTTTATCATCTAGAATCCAGTGCCATGAAGTTATATGTGAACCGAGGAATTGGAGTAACACAACTACCTATAAGATTCTTATGTAGACCAGAACTGACGGTATTCACGTTCAAGAAGTCGGGTATGTGATGAGGGAAAAGGATGTTCGATGATAATCGTGAGTTTATGGACTCTTCTACACTTGAAGGGGAGCGGGTGCAACTTAGACGAATCGAGAAGATAGATGGGGAGCGTTTGGGAGCTATTCTCTCTGATCTACAAATGATAAATTGTGCTAATTTTCATATGGATCATTCTTATTTTGGTTCTAAGAGGATGCTCAACCAAATTCTAAGTCGTGAATTAGAGAACTTTATTCATTTTGGCATCTGGTTAAGGAACATTGATGAACTTATAGGATTAATATCTTATCAACATTGGAGTAGAGTTCATTCTAAAGCAACACTGGGATATATGCTTGATCGTATGTACTGGAATCAGGGATTGGCGACGGAGGCATTGAAGATTCTATTGAAATTCGGCTTTGAGGAGCTTGGCTTGCAACAAGTCGAGGGTAGATGTTATAAGGATAATGCACCTTCAGAAAAGGTTATGACCAACAATGGGTTAACGTGGGTACGAACGATTCCAACTAGGTATGGAGCAGTGGGTATTGCAAGTGAGATCAATGAATTCCGCTTAAGCGAGACATCCTATAGACAAGTTCATGCAAAGTGAGGGTTATTGTTACACAAATGAAATATAGCCGTTACGTAACTCTAACAGAGCATGGTTATACTTATTACATAACCCCCCTTTTGAATAATATATTAGGACCCGTTGATAACGGGTCCATTTTTTTGTCTTCTCGATGACTCAAGTTAGGGGAACGATAACTTTCTTTTGTTGTTTATAATAGACCCATTCTTTAAAACCGATTTCTCTGAGTTTGGTGCTTACCTCTGATAATTCATCTCCTACGCGACTAGGCTTATGGGCATCGGATCCAAAAGTAACATCGACACCATAATAGAGTGCTCTCTCCAACATACTATCTGATGGATACCAACCCCCACTAAGCTTCGTCTTTCCTGATGTATTAATTTCGATCGCAACTCCACATTCAGCTATGACTTGCATCGTCTCATCAATGATTTCAACCGCAGGAATATCTGAAAAGGGAGGATAATTTCCTTTCATGGCATCGAGATGCCCAAGAATTTGGAATCCTCCGCTTTTTGCAGAGGCTTGAATGAGACGGTAGTATTCTTTCTTAACGGAGATATGTTGTTCAGGTGTGAACTTTTTCCAACGATTCTTATTGAAAATACTCACGTCGTATACTTGATGGACGGAACCAATAATATAGTCAAAGGGGTATTTAGATAACGTCTGTCTGTAAAGTTCAGCATGGTCTGGAAAATAGTCGGATTCTATACCTAGCAATACATCGATAGTACCGGCATACTCTTGCTGAAGTTGAAGAACCTCTTCTACATAATTTCTAAGTTCGGACTTCCCCATTGAAATAAGCGGAAAGGCCTGGTTTTCTTGACTAGCAAAGTACGGGGTGTGATCGGAGATACCTATGACTTGAAGACCAGAAGAGATGGCGGATTCGATGTAATCACGAATATTTCCATCAGCATGTCCACAACGATAATGGTGCGTGTGAATATCAAATTTCAATGGTTAGTGCACTCCTTATATTCAATTATTCAGAACTTATAAATTGTGTCTCGGGCATGCCTTTGAGATCACTTAGAAATTGCTGCATGGCAGAGTTTAGATATCTACCTGATTTATAAATGACACCCACGGGATGCGTGACTTCAAGTTCGAAAAGTGGAATTATTTTTAGTGTACCCAGACGTAGCTCTCTTCCAACAGATATTTTAGAAATAATAGCGGCACCAAGGTTGAGTTCCACCATTCGTTTTATTTCTTCACTACTTGAAAGTTCCATGACTACGTTTGGAGTGATTTTATGCTTTTTAAAAATTTCATCAGCAAACTTCCGGCCAACTGTATCACGTGTGAGCAGAATAAGTGGTAGATCGCGTAATGCTTCCATAGAGGCGACAGGATTCTGGGCTAAAGGGTGTTTAGGAGAAACGACGAGTTCGAAAGTGTCATAGTAAAGGACAGAAGTCATTAAGTTCGGGTTACGTTCAATGAGGTATCCGATGCCCACATCAATTTGCCCATTTTCTACGCTATTGTACACCGAAGAGGATGCCATAGACTGAATTGTGGTTTTGATGAGTGGAAATTGATCTTGAAAATAAAATAATACACGAGGTAAGATTTGTATGGCTATAGAAGTTGTCGTTCCAAGGACGATATGTCCTTGAGGGATGTGATTCAAATCCGAGAGGCGTTGCTTTAGTTCTTCTACGATAGATAGCATACGCTTCGAATGTTCGAGGAACACTTCACCACGATCCGTTAACGTCACAGGCTGGTTGCGGTCCACAAGCACAGTATTGAACTCGTCCTCGAGGCTTTTGATCTGAGCTGATACAGCAGGCTGCGTAAGATTGAGTAATTCTCCTGCTTTTCGAAAGCTCATAGTCTTTGAAATGGTTACAAGTGTTTCTAACTGACTGATGTTCACGCCATCCCTCCTCATGATAGTTCTTATATTTCTATGATCTCGTTCAAATACATATTATTTAAAATTATAGATGATACGCTTGGGTAGAGCAATGAAGGTCAATACATATTCTTTATATAATATGTATAATAGCCATTCAAAAATGGGAGTTAAAGACCGATAAAGAAGAAGTGGATTTCTGATCACCTCATTGAAATTGTATAAATGGATAAGATAACTGTCTGTGAATTGATGTAAATTAGGTTCTAAGGACCTTGAAGTGAGACTTTTGTATAATAAATGATGTATTATTGCTGGGATTTAAGTATAATTATTCTAACGATAATCGGGACTTTTGGTGCATTACCAACAGACTAGTGTAAAGGGGCATTTTGATATGAAAGCGGAAATAATTAATCCTTTTCTAGAGTCCGCAAGGATCGTTATTGAACAAGTTATTTGCATATCACCTTCTACAGGTGATTTAGGGATTAAAAACATTGAAATAGTTAAAGGCGATATATGGATTCAAGTGGGTATGACCGGACAGTTAACAGGTAATGTTGTATTTGGATTGAAAGAAACGGTTGCTTTAAAAATCGTCTCGGCGATGATGGGTGGGTTTGTCATAACCGAAATGGATGAAATGGGAAAAAGCGCTATCTCTGAGCTTAGTAATATGATCAGTGGTAATGCGAGTACGATTCTTTACAATCAAGGAGTGAACGTAGATATTACACCTCCCAAAATTGTAAGTCCTCAAGATGATCCCTTGTTTTTTTCTAAAAAGGCACTTAGCATTCCACTTATGATGGCTGGAATCGGTGAATTGGATATTCAAGTGATGATTTCTTAGAATAGAGAGCGTAAGCTCATTCTTAGGAGATCAAACTTCGTAGTAAGAAATATCACTAGACACGAAGTTTGAGGTAGGAGATGCAGATATGATGTTGAAAGACAAAGTGGTTGTCATAACAGGCGCCTCAAGTGGAATTGGTGCATTAGCTGCGATTCTTTTATCTGAGCAGGGTGCTATTCCTGTATTGATGGCTCGTTCTGTAGAACGTCTTCATTCGATTGGAGAGAGAATTCCGGGTTCACATAAACTGATTGTGATGGATGTAACGGATACAGAACAAGTGCAACAGTCGATGAACCAAGTGATCGAAGAATACGGTAGAATAGATATCCTTCTAAATAATGCGGGATATGGTAAATTTGAATCGATCCTGGAAATGTCTGAAGATGAATTCAGCGAAATGATGAATGTGAATTATATGGGAACTGTAAGATGTACAAAGGCAGTTCTTCCCTATATGCTACAAAAGGGTGATGGACATATCGTCAATGTCGCTTCCATGGCAGCTAAGATAGGTACAGCTCGATCCACATCATATACGGCGACTAAACACGCTGTGTATGGATTTAGTAATAGTCTGCGGCAAGAACTAAGGGGGAGCGGCATAACGGTTTCTACGGTCAATCCAGGGCCTATAGATACCCCATTCTTTGAGTTGGCCGACCCAACAGGGACATATGTCTCCAATATAGGCTGGTTTATGATGAAACCTGAACTTGTTGCGCGTAAGATGGTAAGACTGATTGAGCGTAAACAAGAGGAGATTAACCTTCCAAGGTTGGCTGCTATTGGTATGCGCTTCTATCAATTATTTCCACGATTGGCGGACAAGCTAACGTACAAAATAATGAATAAGAAATAAAGGGGAAACCGGCTCATAAGAGTCGGTTTTTTTGAAAATAAAAGAAAGTAAAAGATTCACTTGATACTTTATTTCTTAATATCTCTCAAGAGACAGTTGCCTGTCCTTAAGGGACGGTGTAGCCGTTTCTTCTTGTGGGAATTGATGTGGGGTTAGAACTTTCAATATTAATTTGGACAAGAATTTGGTGGGAATTCTGTTTTAGCATATAATGAATAAGAATGATTTGAACATAAAGGATGGACATACATGAATTTAACTTCTTTTGAAGAACTAGGTATTACAATCGATTTGGTAAATAAGCTATCTGAATTTGAAATAATCGCACCTTCACCTGTTCAAGCAGAGGTGATTCCAGCTGCATTGCAAGGAAATGATATTCTTGCACATTCACAGACTGGAACGGGAAAGACGCTTGCTTATTTGCTTCTAATTTTGCAAGGGATTAACCCTGAACTTAAGACGATACAGAAGATGATTCTAGCACCTACACAAGAGCTGGCTATGCAAATTGTGCGTGAGAGCGAACGTTATGGAGAACATAAAGGAATTCGTGTGTTGGGACTGATTGGTGGAGCAGCTATGAAACGTCAAGTTGAGAAGCTAAAACTTCATCCTCAATTAGTTGTTGGTACGCCAGGGCGAATAAAAGAACTCGTTGAAATGCGTAAGATCAAGATGCATACAGTCACAACGATTGTCGTCGATGAGGTAGATCAAGTGTTTGATCTTGGTTCAGGAGGCGATGTGGAACGCATTATTCGTAGTGCGGCGCGCGACCGCCAACTGGTGTTTCTCTCCGCCACGGTTAGTAAAGCGACGGCGGCACTTGTGAAGAAAGAAATGAGGCACCCCATAGAGGTCGGAATTGAACCAGAGCAAATGACTGCAAAAGGGTTAGAACATCTCTATTTCGTATCTCAAGAACGTGATAAGCCGGATACGCTTCGCCGTCTTATTCGCCATTACAATCCCAACAAAGTAATTGTATTTGTGAATGCTACCAAAGATATCGCAGAAGTAGAAGCTAAGATGAACCATTTAGGACTTAGCACGCAGGCGCTTTATGGGGATGCAGATAAAATGGCACGTAGTGGTGTCCTCGAACGTTTCCGTAACGGTAAATTCAAAGTGCTTGTTGCTAGTGATTTAGCTGCACGTGGATTGGATATTGAAGGTTTAACGATGGTTGTAAACTATGATCCACCAATAGACTCTGAGCATTATGTGCATCGTGCAGGCCGAACCGGAAGAATGGGACGTAGTGGGACAGTAGTCTCCATTGTTACAGACCGACAGACGTTTATCATGAAGAAATTTATACAAGAATTAAAAACGCCAATTGGTCTTCGTACGATGTTCGGAGGAAAAATCATTAAGCCAGGGGAAGAACCTGTAACGACTAGAACACCTTTTGTTGCAACTAGAGAAGAAGCTGCGCCTACTCCTTTCCGCAAAAGTGAAGAGAGTCGTAAACGGTTTGATGGCGACAAGGTAACACCGCGTAAAGAAATCACAAGTGAAGAGAATCGGTCTGTTGATAGTCCAGTAATTGCTAAGCGTGCGGAGCCGATTCAGCCAACGCAACTAAGCTCTGATACACCTAGTCAGACAGCCGAAGTTTCTCGTAAATCAACTAGACCTCTTTCTGGAGCTAGTAAAAGAGAGCGGGAACGCGTACGTAAAAATAAAGGTGCACCGAAGTGGTTGAAAGATAAGCAAAAAGAGTAACAGGAGTTAGGCTGTCATTCGTAGAATACGTCACTCGTACTCTTTAATAAGAAGCTCGGTCGGTTCTACGTACCTGTAAAATGATAGTTATCAAAATCGAGGTGAAAATAATGAGCGATATGCCTGTTTTAGAAATTCAAGGACTTACTGGAGGTTATAGTCTCAATCGTCCTGTGCTCCATGATGTTAACTTTCAAGTCGGTACTGGGGAAATGATCGGTCTCATTGGACTGAATGGTGCAGGTAAGAGTACAACGATGAAGCACATTTTGGGATTGATGACACCTCAAAAGGGAGATATTCGCGTCAAAGGTAAGAAGCGGGAGGAAGATTCAGAAACTTACCACAGCGCGCTTGCTTTCGTACCAGAATCTCCGTTACTTTATGAGGAAATGACCGTTAGGGAGCATTTAGAATTTACGGCAAGAGCATATGGTGTATCTAAAGAAGACTTCGAGGAACGGTCAGGAAAGTTATCTGCATTATTCCGGATGGAAGATAAGATGGATAGTTTGTCGATACATTTGTCTAAAGGGATGAAACAAAAGGTTATGATTATGTGCGCTTTTGTAGCTCGTCCGTCCCTTTATATTATTGATGAACCTTTTCTAGGGTTAGATCCTCTAGGGATTCGGTCACTGCTCGATTTCATGGTGGAGTTAAAAGCCGGAGGTGCCTCCATTCTGTTGAGTTCTCATATTTTATCGACCATTGAGAATTATTGTGATCGATTTATCGTTATGCATCAGGGAATCATTATCGCTCATGGAACACTTCAACAGATTGCTGAACAAGCAGGTAAACCGGGTGCTCCGCTGGAGGAACTGTTCTATTCGCTCGTACAGGGTAGGGTTTGAATATGGACCTGAAGAGTCTTCGTATTCAACGCCGTCGTCAATTTTGGGGAGAAATTATCCCTTATTTAGGGTATGTCATGCAAAGTGGCGTGGCTGTGTTACTTCTATTCATGTTTATTGCTTTTTCAGCTTGGTATACATCTCTTGTACAACATATTCCTGCAGGATTACCTATTCGTTGGATTATGTTGGTGTTACTGCTCCCGTTGATTGTACGTAGCAGTGTTCGAACCTATCTAAGATCGCCTGATATTGTGTTCTTGCTACCACAGGAATCGAAAATGAAAGATTATTTATCAGGTAGTTGGGTTAGTGGTGTTTTGTACAAATTCATAGGATTAGCACTCGTATTCTTGACAGCATGGCCGCTGTATGTTCGAAGTGATGTCGCACCTAAGTCATTCTGGAGCTTTCTCATCCTTCTTTGTATTCTAAAAATCATATCTAGCTACGGTGGTTGGAAAGAGTTATCGATGGTGTCCCTTCGAGCTTCTAAGGGATTTCACTTGCTTCGCTGGGCAGTTATGGCGTTGGCACTGAGTGCATGGTTATGGGAGCCTGTTGGGAAAAGTCTTATTTATGTACTTCTTGTGCTTGTAACCTACTTATTCGCATTATCCTATCCCGTGAAGCATCTAGTAGCTTGGGAGCGATTGATTACGAAAGAAGAATCCCAGATTGGTCGAGTTATGTTGGTGTTAGGATGGTTTGTTAATGTCCCTGAGCAACAGCAACGGGTATATCCACGGCGAATATTCTCTAAGGCAGGGAATCGAATCGTGTGGAAACCAAGTGCCGCATATAAGTATCTTCTTACGAAAAGTTTTGTGCGAAGTGATATATTAGGGATTATGTTACGTGCGGGAGTATTAGGATTCTTACTTGTATGGTGGACACGTGGGACTATGCTTGGTAGTGGCATTTATTTGTTCTTTTTGTTCCTAATAGGCGTACAAATATCGTCTTTACAACGTTTCCACAAGGAGTCTTTCTGGCTAAGTATATATCCAATTCCTGTGAATAGTAGACAGCATAATGTTACATCCTTTGTATTTCAGGTTCACCTAATCGTAGCTGTGGTTCTCTGGCTACCTTTACTTCGGGATGGATGGGTACATATCAGTCTGACATTGAGTACACTTGCGCTTGGAATTGTGATGTCATGTATTATTCGTGTCATACTTTCGCGTAAAGGCAATAAAGACAATGATGACGAGTAAAATTATATTGAAAGAGGCCGGGGATATACTCCTCGGCCTCTCTTTGTATTCATTATAAGAAATCTCGATAATCCATTATACCCACAAAGCGCGTGTGATAATAACCAACAAGATGAAAAGGACTAAGATAGCACCCGTGTTATTAAATAATCCGCCACCGACGCCACACCCACAACCGCCTCTAACTTCTTCTATTCCACTCATGTTTATTCCCCTTTCACACTCATGATGTATTCTTTAATACACCGTATTGTATGAATGAAGTGGACTAGGTGCGTGGGCCTTAAACCATAAGCAATAAAAATGCATTATCTAAGGTTATTGTAGTTAAATGGACTGTAAATCCTGAATGCCCTGATAGATTAAACGGAACAAATCTTCAAGGTATTCTTCCTCAATACATGAGAAGGCAATTCTTAGATCATGTTCTCCTAAAGCAATCGTACCTACGCCATATTCATGAATCAGATGGGTACGAAGGGCTTCAGCTGTTACTGTCTTCAATTTCAAACACATGAAATAGCCAGAGTTGAAAGGGTAGTAACCCCATACTTCATTGTATTTGTCATTGTTTAGGATTGCTTTTACAGCATTGGCACGGCCCTTCATGATTTGAAACTTTTCTTCTTTTTGGGCAGCGAACTCTGGCGCTTTGAGCGCTTCAAGTATAAACGTCTGAGAAGGATGTGAACCACTAGAAATTGTTGCACGGATAATACCGATTGCCTTATTTTCCAGAGCAGCAATCACATCAGAATTTTCAGAAGCAAAGGTAATGAATCCGACGCGGAATCCCCATACAAACTCTTCTTTGGTAGCTCCATCTACTTTAACTGCAAGTATACGAGGATGAAGTCCTGCAAGCTTACCAAATAGGGATTCTTTAAGTGAATCTTCAAAGAAAAGACCGAAGTAAGCATCGTCTGTTACGACAACGACATTAATTCCAGCTTCTGCGGCTTCCTTAATGACTGCGACAATTTCATCACCTTCCTTAATCCCCGGAGTGTATCCTGTAGGGTTATTAGGGAAGTTAAGAAGGACAATGGCTTTACCTTTATCTTTTTGGGCCAATAAAGCTTCTCGAAGCCCAGCACTATTGAAAGTCATTTCTTGCGTGAAGAGTGGATAGTTAACGGTCTCACCATGGCGACGTATACCAAAAGTAAGCTCATAATTCTCCCAATTCTTATCAGGATAAATAACAGCATCGCCCTCATCTACAAATAAATCTGCAATGATACTAAGACCATGTGTTAGTGCATTTGTTACAACCGGATTACCAAAGGACTTGTCTTGTAGAGATGGATTTTCTTGTAGCATCTTGCTTCTCCATACAGTCCGAAGTTCTGGTTTACCAGCAGGTGGAGCATAGCTGTACAGATCTTTGGGTTGGAATGCGGACAACTTGTCTTGAATCACATTTAAATGCATAGGAATTCCATTTTCAGTGGCTATTCCAATCGTAGCATTGTATTTCTTAGCATGGGCTGAAGCTTCTGCTGACTGGCTAAGAATTCCCTCTTTAGGGAAGTAAATCTCTTTTCCAAGTGTCGATAACATGTCATATACGTGTGAATTTCCAGCTTTAATGCTCTCATTCAATTGTCCAGCAAGTGGGTTCATGCTTTCCATCCTTCCAAGTCTGTTTAATGGTTATAATTTACCGCTTTAACTGGATCATATTATACCACTTACCCTTGGAAACGTCACTGACAAATACTTTATTACGGCATATGAGGACAGTACTTTTTCATTTGTGCAATGGTTTCTTGATCACGGCTATTTCCTCTAAGTTCAAGCCCACTAATAACATTATCTATGGCTGCTTTAGATAAATTTTGTCCGAACTTAAATTTGGCAGATTGGTGTTCAGGAATGATTTTCATGACTGCAACGCCCCGTAGTCTTGAATTATAACGAGGATCAGTAGGGTCAATTGGATCATATCCTCCTTCTGGCTGTAGCTTTTGCATAAATAATGTGAATATTCGCCCTTTTTCAGAGAGGTCGAGCACAAGCTCAGCAGTGCCGCTAACCATGACGCTTTTGAAATAGGAGGTAGCAGGACAAGCCATTGCAGCATTACTAAAGTAGGAAGGAATCAATGCATATTCATCGGCTACTGTAAAACTAACCTGTTCATTAATACGCATATGACTCATTTTTTCTCCAACACGACTTCCATGAAAGTAAAAGAAACCCTGATCATATACAAAATTGAGCGGAGTCACTCGTGGGCGCCCCTCATCATCGACGGTTCCTAGAAACCCAAAGGTGTTCTCGGATAAGAATTGGTTCAATTCCATCTCTTCTTGCACGCTAAATTCTTGTCTTCTCATCACGCATCAGTCTCCTAATCTATCCTTTGTATGATTAAAATACTTCATCAATATAGATTTATCGTATGATATTGATTGACAAGTAAAAAGATCCAATTTAGATTATATTTTATAGTCCAATTTATAATCTTATATAAGAAGAAGGTGTATGTATGGAACTTGCTTTGCATTTGGACTCCTATTTAGAGGAATATCGTTACAAGTATTTAGCCATTTATTATGCATTACGTGACGCTATTCTAGATGGGAGACTTGCAGGAGGTTCCAAACTTCCATCTACTCGTTATTTAGCAAATCTTTATGATATGTCTCGTGGTTCAGTTGCCCAGAGTTACGATATGTTACTTGCGGAAGGATACGTACAAATGGAAGTCGGAAGGGGAACTTTTGTGACTCACTCGGGTCCTTCTCCAGTATCTTCGATAGAGCACGCACCGAGTGCTGAGATTACGTTATCTTCCTGGGGATTGAGATTGATGAGACAACAGCGAACTTCCTATAGTCTAAAATGTGAGGGATCCATCAGTTTTTTACCTGAATCCATACCTATGGAATACTTCCCATACGATACATGGCGTAGTGCATTAGCTTATGCAGGTGGAAAAGGAGGAGGAGATTTAGAGTTACCTACTCCTCCCGAGGGAGATATTCAGCTACGTGAGGCTATTGCAGGATATCTACGGATTACACGCGGAATTACAGTATCTGCAGCAAATATCGTTCTATTTAGTGGGTCTATGCAGGGAATTGCGATTCTTTCACAGCTTCTAGTGAACGAAGGTGAACGTGTTGTCGTAGAAAATCCAGGATATTTCGGTATTCATAAGGCTGTAGAAGCATGCGGTGGCACCATGGTGCGAGGAGACGTAGATGAAGAAGGGTTAATACCTAAGGATTGGGATGCTAGGTTACTTTTTGTGACGCCTAGTCGTCATTTTCCTACAGGTGCGGTACTTTCCTTGGAACGACGTAGGAAGATCTTAGCGTGGGCACAGGAGCGAGAGGCAATTATTATAGAAGATGATTATGATAGTGAGTTTAGATTTGGAGGTCGGCCGATCGAACCACTAAAGGCGTTGGATCGTGACGGTAGAGTCATCTACTTAGGCTCTTTTTCCAAAACAATGTTTGCTGGCTTACGATTAGGGTATGCATTAATTCCCAACGCACTTCTTGAGCCTGTAGCGCGTGCCAAAGCATTCTATGATCCAATATCACCAGGATTATTAGAACAAAGGGCGTTAGCGCATTTCATGATCCATGGACATTATAAGCGACATCTACGACGAATGACTCGAATATATAGCACACGGCATGATCGATTCTGCACCTTGATCTCTGCTCATATTAGTGAAATATTCCGGTTCATTCCTGGGGATGCTGGACTTCATGTGTATGCACTATGGCAGCGATCTGCTGAACAATTTGAAGCTTTTAAAGTGGCTTCGAAGCGCAGAGGCGTGGAGTTTATGGATGCTAAAAGATATACAATCGAACCCGGTCCAATAGCCGTTTGTTTTGGCTTTGCTCACCTTCATGATGAACAGATCTTTGAAGGTGTAAATCGACTTGCGCTAGCATGGCAGGATGTGCAACAATTATTTAGATGCAGATGAACGTATAACGTGTAGTAGAATACATAACAAAGGGGGGATTAAGATATGCTACATGCTTCACCGTCCTCTTTTGAGATCAAACCTTCATTAGCCAAAATTGTGTGTGAACCAAGTTGGAAATGGCAAAAAAGAGAAAAGGCATTGCCTAATTATGATTTATTTTATGTGTGGAGTGGTGAGGGTACGCTCATAAGGAATGATGAAACTTATGAAATTGGTAAGGGAAGCTGCTTTCTATTTCGACCTGGAGATCACACAAGCGCTGTTCACAATCCACAGAAACCATTGGTGCTGAGTTATATTCACTTTGATGTAATAGAGCCCGTAACTGAGATTCCACGTCCTTATCGAAGGTTACAAGAGACGGTTGATTTTGAATATATGTTGGCTCGTTACGTACGGTTATTTCTAGTGAATACCTATGCTGCTAAGGAGGAAGGTCAGCTTATTCTCAAGCAGTTGATGATCCATTTGCTGCGTGAGGATAATCATGATCACCATCAGCCTGTTCTCAAAATAGTAAGTAATCAATTAACTGAGGTCATACATGAAATAGCTAACTATATACGCCAACATCCAGGAATCCAGCATCGCGTGGAAGACTTGGCAGCACGTGCTGGACTGTCGCCACGTTATTTCTCTATTAAATTCAAAGATTTAATAGGTTCCCCTGTTCAGTCCTATATTATAAAGATGCGTATCGAAAGAGCTCAACATTTACTGCTATATGCAGGCATGAATGTTACAGAAGTAGCAGATACTCTAGGGTACCGCGATATCTTTTTTTTCAGCAGGCAATTTAAGCAATATACAGGTCAGAATCCGTCCGAAATTCGTTAGATTGAGATGAATTGATAGACACATGAATAGGAATGAAAGCAACTTTGGACCTGTGATTGATCTGAAGTTGCTTTTTGTGTTATAGGATGAAATTAAAGGGGTGACGATCATAGTGATTCAGAACAACAATACAGGTAAGATTGCACTCATAACAGGGTGTTCTAGCGGCTTTGGGCTTCTAACTAGTGTGGAGCTTGCGCGTGAGGGATTCATGGTTGTGTCAGGCATGCGTAATCCAGAGGACAAGGAAGCGTTAATGAAAGCCTCACAGATAGCGGGTGTGGAGTCATCTATTCAAGTGGTGGCAATGGATGTTCGAAATGAAGATCAAGTACAGGATGTGGTGAATCAGATTCAGAATAATTATGGTCGTCTAGATATTCTGATCAATAATGCAGGTGTAGCTGTAGGCGGGATGATTGAAGAAATTCCTTTATCGATGTGGAAAGAGCAAATGGAGATTAATTTCTTAGGGATGGTCTGTGTTACGCAAGCTGTTCTACCTTTAATGAGAGAAGGTGGAGGAGGACGTATTATTCAGATGAGTAGTATTAGTGGGAATGTTGGATTCCCAGGGTATGGACCCTATGCTTCTTCTAAATTCGCGTTAGAAGGATTCAGCGAGTGTCTCGCCATGGAAGTGAAGCCATTCGGTATTGATGTTATTCTCGTTGAGCCAGGAGCCTATGGGACACCTATCTGGGGAAAGAGTTTCTCTCAGATGAGTCAGGCATCCCATTCTCCGTATAAAGGGTTACTGGATCGCATCTTGCAATATTCGCAACGAAGTGCGGCAAGTAGCGGTAATCCACTGGATGTAGCCCAATTAATAGCTAAGATTGCTACCGTTCAATATCCATCATTTCGTTATTCTCTTCCTCGTGGGACTACAGTAACGATGCTTGCCAAACAATGGTTACCAGATCGATGGTTTCATCGCATCATTCTTAAGCTGTTACATCGCCAAGGTTAATGGTTTGTACTTTGTGCAGCAGAAGCATGGAGATCACCTAAACGTTGCCCCATACGTACAGCATCTCCGACTTTGATATCTTCTCGAGGTGTAAAGGTATCATTCTCCATAAGTAGAACGACGGTCGATCCAAATTCAAAATAGGCAAGATCATCACCTTTATTCCATTCGTTCACGGAGGCGTCTGTATATTGGATGCTACTGACATTCATTGCACCAACTTTTACAACGGCCACTTCTCCAAATGAATGAGCAATATATGTGATGAGTCTTTCGTTACGGCACAGTACAGAACGCATATGAGTCATTGCGAAATCATTTACAGGATAAACACGACCTTTAATATGTTCACTTTCCGTCTGTACTCCTGTTACAGGAGTGTGGATGCGATGATAATCTTTCGGACTTAAGTAAAGTACGAATACATAACCATTCTTATAGAGCTCCAGATGGGGAGAATGATGAAGAATATCCTGCACCGAATAGTCTTGTCCTTTTACATTTAAAATAGTTCCTGCTGAGATCTTTCCCATTGCTGTAATAAGCGCATCCACAGGGCTTGTTAAAGAATGCTCATTCACATCGATAGGTCTCGTTCCAGGTTTCAGTCTACGTGTAAAGAATGCGTTAAGTGAACGATACTCACGTATATCTTTTTCCGCTTCAGACACGGGGATTTGATAGTTTCGTATAAACGTTGGGATGACGTAGCGGCTTACACTACTGTGAGAAAAACGACCCATTATTCGGGATATCGATTTTCTTGAGGAGAGCTCGGTCATCAATCGCAGTATTTTTTTTGCCATGGTTTTTCTCCCTTCAGAGGTTACGTAAGCGCTCTGAAATATATTGACATAGTTTAGATTTTAAATCAATTCCTTCTTGTTATTTAGCAACATCTGCTTGGAAGTAGCAGCTTGTGCTAAGTCAAGTTCATTATCACTACAAACAACAAAAAGAATGGATAGGACTTCAGAGGTAGGTCTGATGTCGCAATCCATTCTTTTTTGTATTAATTGTAATGGTATGAATGAGGAAGGTTTCTACGGTATACATCGCTTTCTAACAAATGATGAGCGTATGCCATAGGGTGCTCATATGTCTTTCTCCAAGTGGATATCATGCTGGCTTTACGGAAGCCATAACGTTGATCTCGACCATTGCATTCGATGAAATAGGGTTTACCCTCAGAGGTGATCCCAATATCCATTCCGAAGTCTGCTAGCCATGGTAGTTGTGTGCTGAGACTCCATGCAATTTCCAAGGTGACCTGTTCAATGGATTGGATCACGGATAGGGGAGATTGGGAAGGTATGCTAGTTGTAAGTATGGATTCTACTGGGACAGCAGTCGCTCCTTGTGCGATGTTAGTTACAAAAGTGTTAGATGGAGCTATCTTCGCATACATCCCTGTCATCTGCCACAGACCTTGTAATCCTCGTTGTATCGTTACGCGGATATCATATGCATTACCTTGATATTCAGCAAGAGGAATGCGTTCTTGTACGAGGAAGGGTTGAAGCGATATTCTACGCAGCACAATGGGAGGCAATTGTTCTTTGTTTAATGTGATCGTTTTCCACTCTCCAATTGAAGGAGTATTTGAGTAAGTGAGCATCCATTTCGTATTAACTTTACGAAGCCGCATAATACCTTGGCCTATACTGCCACGACAAGGCTTCAGAATGAGATCATGATGTTGCTTCATCATACGACGGATGGCTATAGGTGTAGCTGTATCCGTATTTGGAAGGAATGGATTTAACGATGGGTTGGAGGATAGTCGACGGTGGATTTCATCTTTTCCATAACGATTACATACATTGAAGACAATAATACCTCTATTGAGTAACCTACTTATACGTAGATGTGAACTGTTATTGATATAAATCGCACGATTATGAATGACCTTCGGAATGGGGATATCGATTAACACATAATCGGCATCGTTCTTAATATAGGCAACACATCTACCCGTCTCCAAATCGATATCTTCTAGCTTTAGGAACACAGGGATTAAGCCATAGACCTGAGCTCCTTCTTCATAATTTGCTAGTGATTCCTGACCCGTAATGCAGCGAGGTATGCCTCGGTGCATGCTTGCATTAAGCAGTATGCCAACCAATTGCTGCATGACCGTTCCTCCTTGTCTGATGTTCAGTTCAGGTCCAGTATGTGTTCTCAACAGTGTACTTTCAATTAAGACAAATGGTTTGGACGAATATGCTCAACAAGATGGCCTATTTTCAATGAATAAGTATAAAGTTTAGACTTCTGTGACAATGGCCTATGATCTTGCATAGGATGCCTATGACGAAAGACAGCAGGAAGGAGAGAACTGCTTTGAATAAACCAACGAAGAATAAAACGAGTAAAAGTAAAAAGGCACCTCTTTATTATGTGGATGATCCGAATAAGCAGGAACTGAGTTTTCTCGACAAGCCGAAATTAAATCAGCACCATAACAAATCGGAAGTTAACATTCTTTCTGTAGCCGCTCCGCCTTTAGATCAGAGTAATGAAGTGTTAGAAGCCATTATTGCTAAAAGGGTTAAGGAAGTTCCAAAGATTGAAATTGATGAAGTTAGTTCAGAAGATCAGACGGAGGAAGAACATACTCTAGAAGATCATAAAGTTGAGGAAATTGAAATTACTTCTCTAGTAGAAGAGGGACTTTCACTTATTGAGGTAGAAGAGTTGCTGACGGATAAACAACATCCTAACCGAAAAGTAGCTTTTATTTATGGGGATGATCTAACAGATGGTGCTGTTACAGCAGACAAAATAGCTCCTAGAGCAATTGATGCATCCAAAATGAAAAAAGGTAGCATACAGAGTGAGCAATTGCAGGATTATGTGGTTGGGAGTATCCATATCGCAGATGGAGCCGTTATTTCTTCTAAAATTGCTTTGGGCTCTATCCATGCAGAACACGTGGTTGATGGCTCCATTGGATTCGACAAAATTTCCGATAAATCCATTAGTGGTGAGAAATTGAAGGATGGGAGCATAAGCTCCGACAAGCTAAGTGATCGTACCATAGAATCTCACAAAATTGCGGATGCTTCTATCCAAAGCAGACACTTAAGTAATATGATTATTTCAAATGCATTGTTAGAGGATCATTCTATAACCTCAGATAAGGTTCAGAACAGTGCCATTCAAAGCGTACATTTAGCCAATGATGTCATTGATAACTCAAAAATTGCTGATTTAGCTATCACTGCATCCAAAATTCGTGACAATGCGGTTACAGGAAACAAGATTATGGATGCTAGCATTGAAGGAAAGCATTTACAGGATAACGTGATTACAGCAAATCATTTGGCACTAGAGTCTATCGGTGGGGAGCAGCTTTTACGCCGTAGTATAGGTTCCGAACAATTGGCTCATGGAGCGGTTCAATCAGGACACATTGCTGAAGGTGCTGTGGAATCACTTCAGTTGGCACAAAATTCTATACGAAGCAAGCATATACAGAAGGAAGCTGTGAGCAGTAATCATATTGCTGAAGGTGTAGTGGACGCCTACCATATTGCTGATCATAGTATAAGCTCTAAGAAAATAGTGGACCAGTCTATAGGAACTACGCAACTCATCGAACAGGCCGTAACAACTTCAAAAATTGCTGATCAGAGTATTATCTCAACTAAAATCATCGATGAAGCGATTCATACGCGTCATATTGCTAAGTCCTCTATACTGGGTACTCACATTGCTCCTCATGCAATCACGTCCAATCATCTCAATTCTGATGTGGTACTATCTGAGCACATAGCAAAACACGCCATTACGGAACAACATATTCAAGCTGCGGCAGTGACAACAGACAAAATCAGGGCAGATTCGGTTCAGGAATTTCATTTAGGGTATGAAGTCGTGTCAGAGCGAGCATTGGGTGCTAAGAGTGTTACAACAGGGAAGTTAGATCGGGGTAGTGTCACTAGTGACAAGTTAGCAGACGCTGCGGTCACTTCTGAGAAAATAGCGGGCGATGGTGTTCGATCCCACAACATTGCACAAGGAGCAATACAAGCATTACATCTAGCGGATGACAGCGTTAGTGGGCGTGCTTTACAAGAAGGCTCTATTCAGGCCTTTCATCTAACAGATGGCGCTGTAACATCCCGTCATATGCAAGAGAAGAGTATTGGGCAAACGTTACTGCAGAATCAAGCAATCACATCCATTAAGATAGCCCCAGGGGCGGTTAAAGATGAGCATATTTCACCAAACTCGGTTCTTTCCCACCATTTAGGGGATCATATTGTTACTTCGCTTAAGTTATCTCCGGAAAGCGTATCAACGGATAAACTGAGTGAGTTGGCCGTAACCACTTCTAAGTTAGCCGATGGAAGTGTTACCAAAGAAAAGCTGGAGCTACGATCTGTGGGCTACGAACAGTTGAGTCCTAATGCGGTACAATCTGATATTCTAGCAGAACGCTCGGTATCCTCTCAGCACATTAATCTAAAGGCTGTAGAATCAGACCATATTAAGACGTCAGCTATTCTGGCTGAACATTTAGGAACATCATCGGTGGGCACAGATAGTATTCAGAATGGTTCAGTTACAGGTGAAAAGATAGCCTCTGGTACTGTTAGCGGACGACAAATTGGACTTGAGAGTATTACTGGAAAACATCTCGAACAGGAATCGATCCATGGCTATCATGTGAGAAAAGGGATTATAACATATTCACATCTTGCAGATGAGCTTAAATCTGGACAATGGCTTCCTGACAGTAGTATTGATGGTAGTAAATTGCAATCCGCATCATTAGCCACTTCCCACTTTCAAAGAGGTATCGTAGACAGTGATATCTTGAAGGAACAGGCTGTAAGCTCTGATAAAATTCAGTCAGGAGCCATTCAATCACAGCATTTATCGAAAGATATTGTGCAAAGTGGGCATCTCAGTAACGGATCAGTTACAGCAGATCATCTTCAGAATCAAGCGATTCATTCGCATCATCTTCAACCGAAGCTGATAACGGAATCTCATCTGCAAGCAGGATCGATCCATTCTAAACATCTTCAGGAAGGTGTAATTCTTCCTCATCATATTCAAGAACAACTCATTAGTGGGCGGCATATTCAGCCAGGTTCTGTGTCCTCAGGACATATTGAGGATAGTTCGGTCACGCTTTCACATCTGAGCGATGAGTTGAAATCCGGACAATGGATTCCTGATCATAGTATTGACGGAAGTAAATTGCAATTTGCATCAATAGCTACAGGCCATTTTCAAAGTGGTGTAGTAGATAGTGATATCTTGAAGGAACAGGCTGTAAGCTCGGATAAAATCCAGCCTGAAGCCATTCAATCCCAGCATCTATCCAAAGACATAGTTCAGAGTGAACATATCGGTAGCGGCGTGGTTACAGCTAAGCATATTAAGTCCCATACTATTCATACGCATCACCTACAGCCCAATTTGATATCAGAATCACATCTGCAAGCGGGATTAATCCATTCAAAACATCTTCAGGAGGGTGTAATTCTTCCTCATCATATTCAGGATCAACTCATTAGTGGGAAGCATCTTCAGCCGGGTTCCGTGTCCTCAGGACATATTGAGGATAGTTCGGTCACCCTTACGCATCTGAGCGATGAGTTGAAATCTGGAGGATGGCTACTTGATGGCAGTATTAATGGGAACAAATTGCAATCCGCTTCACTAGCTACATCCCACTTTCAAAGCGGCATAGTAGATAGTGATATCTTGAAGGATCAGGCTGTGAGCTCGGATAAAATTCAGCTAGGAGCCATTCAATCAGAGCATTTATCGAAAGAAATTGTACAGAGTGAGCACATCGGTAGCGGAATAGTAACAGCTAAGCATATGAAGTCCCATACCATTCATACGCATCACCTACAGCCAGACTTGATATCTGAATCACATTTGCAAGAAGGATCAATCCACTCTAAGCATCTACAGGAAGGTGTCATACTTCCACATCATATTCAGGATCAACTCATTAGTGGGCGGCATCTTCAGCTAGGTTCTGTGTCCTCTGATCATATTGAGAATAGTTCGGTCACCTTTTCGCATCTGAGCGATGAGTTGAAATCTGGAGAATGGCTTCCTGAAGGTAGTGTTGGTGGACACAAATTGCAATCCGCTTCACTAGTTACTTCCCACTTTCAAAGCGGCGTAGTAGACAGTGATATCTTGAAGGACGAGGCCGTAAGCTCGGATAAAATTCAGCCGGGAGCGATTCAATCCGAGCATTTATCGAAGGAGATTGTACAGAGTGAGCATATCGGTAACGGCGTAGTTACCGATAATCATATTAAGTCCCATATGATATATACGCATCACCTACAGCCAGATTTGATATCTGAATCTCATCTACAAGCAGGGTCAATCCGTTCTAAGCATCTTCAGGAAGGTATAATTCTTTCCCATCATATTCAGGATCAACTTATTAGTGGACGGCATCTTCAGCCAGGTTCTGTGTCCTCTGAACATATTGAAGATAATTCAGTCTCCCGTGCTCATATTCAAGATGAAGCGGTATATGGTCCCAAAATTGCTGCGGAAGGAGTCTTTGGTGAACATCTGGCTATGCATTCAGTAGACAGTAAACATCTGGTGCCTGGAGCTGTAGGAACAGAGTCTTTAGCTGATGATAGTATCCGACATGAGAAGTTAGCAGATGGAGCGGTGCAAGGCGCTAAATTGGCAGACAATACCGTATCCTTAACACATCTAGCATTTGATCCAGTAATTACGAGTAGTGGTGCCCCATCCATGCAGCAATTTGGAATGACGGCTTTCGTGTTTACAGGTGATGAGAGTAGTGTTGAGGTTGATGTACGATTCGATCAGGCGTTCGATAGTATTCATTATGTTATTGTTGCGATGTGCAGTCATCCATTCTTCTATGCGGCACTGAAGTCCCAGCAAGAGGACTCAGCAGTTATTGAAGTCGTACGTAATCAAGGTAGCCGTCATAAGTATGGTTTTGTTTCGTGGATTGCTGTAGGCCCGTCTATCTAAGATTCTTCATATAAATGATTAAGCACGGGAATGATGATTCCGTGCTTTTTTCGTTCTTCATGTGGGTATTGTAAATGAAGCTTATTGCTCAAATGCCGTTACCACGGGACGGATGAAACATAAAATGTGAAGAGAATAGTAGAAGGAATGATTTCCCATTTCTTGTTTGAGGAGGAAATTGGCCATGCAGAGAAGGCTCCGATCCAAGACAAGGCATCGGCCTCAGGCAACCATTAAAAATAAACAAGTGAGCATTAGAAATCACCAGTTGCCAGTGGTATCTGTCATTATACCTGCTCTGAATGAGCGAAGAACGATAGAAGCAGTCATACGTGAAGCGGCTCGTGTTCATCCGAGTACGGAAGTTATTGTTATAACCAATGGCTCCACAGATGGTACAGACAGGATAGCTAATAGACTTGGAGCTATCGTCATTCATGGAGAAGACCCATTAGGGCATGATGTGGGACGATTTGTTGGAGCCAAAGCGGCAAAGGGGAAAGTACTATTATTCATTGATGGCGATATGGTTATTCCATCATTCCAACTTGCACCGTTTGTTAGGGCGGTTTTATCTGGTGTAGATGTTGCACTGAATGATTATAGAGGACCTATTCATCAGATACCGGTGCATCGTGTGATATTGTCCAAGCACGCATTAAATGTCATGTTGGGACGTGCTGATCTAAAGGGTGCTTCACTGACGACTGTTCCTCATGCAATTAGTCGAAGAGCTTTGAAGGAGATAGGTGCAGAGTCTTTAACTATTCCTCCACTTGCTCAAACGATAGCGGTATCCAAGGGGTTGAAAGTAAAGTTAGTTCATTCTATACAGGTCGGGAAATTAAATCCTCGTCGCGTAAAAAAGAATGAAGTTGATCCCTTAGAAGCAATGATAACAGGAGATCATCTGGAAGCCATTAACTGGTTATTGAAACAAAAGGGATCTCGCGCGGGTTACTCGGATCTAGAGCGGAAGCGGGATAAGGTGAGGTGAGAGATGAGAAGGAAGCGAATGGCTGACAAATCACGAATTGAGTTGAGGAGAAGAACGAGATACATTAAACGGCACTGGCATCAGCACAAAGATGAAGCTCAGCTGTTGAATAACCTTCGTGCGAATGAAAACATGAATGAAGGATTGAGTGTATTAACACATTCTGCATCCGTAGTGATATCAGTATGTAACGAAGATAAGACCATAGGGCTATTATTGCAGGAATTGGAAAAGCTACCTATTTCTCAAATTGTGATTGTGTTAAATGGTTGTACAGATCAGAGCTTTCAGGTCGTAAGAAAAAGCTCGAAGGCAATCATCATTCACTATCCTGATCGAATAGGTCATGATGTAGGAAGAGCAGCAGGAACGAAATTGACGAATACGGATATTGTTCTTTATGTGGATGGGGATATCGTCATTAATGCACGTGAACTTATGCCGTTCTTGATTGCTGTAGATCAGGGAGTAGACGTTGCGTTAAATGATATTTCTGCATGGGTTCCTCCCTTTTACCGGCAGGATAGTGTAACACGTTGTAAAATTTTCCTGAATCGAGTATTAAATAGAGATGATCTGAAGGCAAACTCACTAACAGCGGTACCACATGCATTATCACGGCGTGCGATTCAAATGGTAGGGGTAACGTCCTTGATCGTTCCTCCGAAGGCTCAAGCCCTGGCTATTATGAAAGGACTTAAGGTAGCTTGCGTCCACCGAGTTGATGTGGTGAACCATAATCGTGTGAGAGCTAGAAATATAGGCCTAGATAATGAAGTTACTCACCTCATTATGGGGGATCATATGGAAGCATTAAGTGCGGTCATGGAAATGACAGGTGTCAGGCTTCAATTGCCAAATGAGTCAAGATCTCAACTTGCGATGCGGAGGAATCTAATATGAGCGTGACTAGTATTATCATTCCGACGTTTAATGGATTACCCTTGTTAATTTCTTGTGTAGAGTCTATTCGTATATATACTGATTTGCCTTACGAAATCATTGTGGTTGATAACGGATCGAGTGATGGTACGTTAGAGTATTGTCGAAATGAAAAGATTATATTCATATCACTTCCTAATAATACTGGTTTTCCGATTGCATGTAATCTAGGAATGTCGGCTACGTCTGGAGACCAAATTCTTTTGCTGAACAATGATGTGATTGTATCAGATGGATGGCTAAAGAATATGCTTAGTGCTTTGTACAGCGACGATAAAATCGGGATTGTAGGTCCTGTAACTAGGAATGTGAGTGGTATACAAAAAGTGGCATGTGACTATGAAGATATGCAACAATTTCACGCATTAGCAGGGCAATGGAACATCCCAAATTGTTCAAAATGGCAAGTTGTGGATCGAATCGTAGGTTTATGTTTCTTATTTCGTAGGGAACTCATGGATACGATTGGCATGCTGGATGAACGTTTTTCACCAGGGCACTTTGAAGATGATGATTATTGCTTTCGTGCACGATCAAATGGATATAAATTGTTAATGTGTGGTGATGTTCTTGTTCATCATGAAGGAAGTGTTAGCTTTAAGAAAAGATATCCAGAAGGGTGGCACGATCTTGTCGTAAGAAACCATCAACTATTTATCGATAAATGGAATGTGGATCCTTATGATTTTTTATTGCCTAATAAAGAAGAAGATGGAACGTAAAAGTTCACTTATTAGTAAAAAATCAGGAACCGTCCCATGACCTCAGCATATGCTGTAGCAAGCATGCGCTAGGAGGTGCATTATAATGAGGATGATGAAGAAGAAGGTACAGTCCAGGTTAAAAAGAACACGTGCTTTACGTAAAGTAAGCACGAGGGTGTTGAAATTAAAGAAGTATAAAAAATGGAATTCTCGATATTATCGATTGGTCAAATCAACTAGAAGAAAACGACAGGCTTTACTTAGTAAGAAAAAACGCCTTATCCCAATACCTAAAATTGCTTCAGTTCCAGTAGTACCCGTTCAGACAGCTACTACTGAGATTGGTAAGGGTTTATCAAACAGTAAAAGTTACGATGAAGCATATAACAAAGGCTTTAATACTGGATTTGCCCAAGGATTCGAAGATGGTAACCAGTTAGGATATAAGTCTCAATAGCGCTTTTGTGATAAGGCTGCATTCGTGCAGCTTTTTTGATATAAAGATTCTCTAACCAAGTGCGACGGAGCTAGACAATTTGTTATATGTATTAAAAAAGGGAAAAATGTATTTTATTTGAATTAGAAACAAAACCTTTCCAGCATAGCACTGAGTGGTAAAGAGCATTCTATATGATGTTAACATTAGAGTTTTCAACATCATAAGGAGGCGTTAGAGTGCGAGCAAAAACAACTAGTTTGTCCTTACTATCTGCAACACTTCTTCTGGGAATGACGGTGACTGGATTAACAGGGTGTGGGACAACGAAAACAGACAATACTGTAGGTACCAAGAGTATGAAATCTGCCAGAAATTTAACCAATGATGTTAATCGATACGGTACGAGATCTGTGAACGATGGTATGCATACACGTAGTAATACCACGATGGGTAATTTAAGGCATAGCCAAGCAATTTCGGATAAAATCGCTAAATTGAAAGATGTTAACTCAGCAAATGTCATGTTAACAGACCACAGTGCTTATGTTGCTGTATCGATAAATGATAATAATACTTCTTTACGCGGTACATCAACAAACCTGAATGGGGCACGAGGCACAGGAATTAGTAATCTAGGTAATGATGGAAACATGATGGGGGCTGGAGCACCATCAATAACAGGTACAGGTATGGGTACTACTGCTAATGATAATATTAACAGTGGTTATGGAACAGTTGGGAACCAAAGCAATGGTTTAATGCGAGGGTTAACAACTACTCCTACACCGAGCGGTGATGTCGTGAACGATAAGGATCAGTATATGACTAAAGAAGTGAAGGACAAAATTGCTGATCTCGTTAAGAAGAGTGATCCTAGCGTAAAAAATGTATACGTATCAGCGAACCCTGAATTCGTGGATCGCGTTGGTAATTTTGTAACAGATGTGTCTAATGGTCATCCAATTAGTGGGATTGTGAATGAATTCCAAACATTGGTTAATCGAATCTTCCCAACTGCATCAGGAACCAATGTGACTAATGAACCTGTAAACAGTTTGAACAAGATGGGGCGCTAACCCAGTACAAGTTGAAATAAATGAAATGCCAAGACTCCTGAGATAATGACTCAGGTGCCTTGGCATTTTTCTATTTCTTCATGAACATGATTCTATCGAAATCAAATGTGAGGTGATAGGATAACAATCGAATAAGCCTAATTTTATGTATTCAAAGCACCATTACCCCTTGCTATTCATAGAATGAGTTGACTGTATCCCTTTACCTTGTTATACCATAAAAAACCCGAGCAAGGAGGGGTGACACCATTGAAGGGAAACGAGCACAATAGCAAATTTTTGTTGACCCACCGTGAACGTGAAGTTTTTGAACTGCTCGTTCAGGACAAAACGACACGCGATATCGCCGGGCTATTATTTATAAGCGAAAAAACGGTGCGGAACCACATCTCCAATGTTATGCAGAAACTCAATGTTAAAGGCCGTTCGCAAGCTGTAGTTGAGTTGATCAAGCAAGGCGAACTCATTATTTGAATCCTGCCTTCAAAAAGCACCCTCGACCTTCTGACTGTGTCTTCTTTTCCTTTGAGGAAGACATAGAGGAAGGTTTTTTTGTCATATTATCATATCGATATGGTCTGAAATACCTTAAATTAAAATATACAAAATATAACCTTTAGTGTAAAATAGCATTAATTATGGTTGCATAGGTGTGACTTATAAGGACAACCTCTTCTTGTTTGTGAATTAATTCGCAAAGATATGAATGAGAAGCGTAAGAGATTTATCAGACGTATTAGACAGAATATGGAGGCAAGAGAGATTATGGAGAGAAGACAGACGACAAAGGTAATGATGTTATTTATGCTGATGGTTCTTATCAGTGCACTTGCGGTTGGATGTAGTTCATCGAAAGACAAGGAATTGAATGAGGCAGAAGGTGGGTCTTCATTAACGTTGGGGTTGTTACCTTCAATCGATGCCATTCCGTTTCTAATTGCCCATGAACAGGGTTTTGATAAGAAACATGGTGTGAATCTGGATATCCAGACGTTCAAAAGTGCGAAAGACCGTGACGTAGCATTTCAAGCGAATAAGTTAGATGGAATCAGCGCGGATTTAATTGCTATTGCCATTTATAATGAGGCTGGTCTGGATGTGAAAGTGACTAGTACAACCTTTGGAGAATTTGATTTATTAACAGGAAATGAAGAAATACAAGAAGTTAAGGATTTAAAAGGAAAATCCGTTATTCTATCTAAGAATACATCTACAGAATATACAGTTGCGACGATGCTTAAAAAAGCCGGGTTGACTGAAGCAGATATTAAGGTTACAGAAGTACCACAGATACCGACAAGACTAGAGTTGTTAAAAAATAATAAGGCAGATGCAGCTATTTTGCCAGAGCCTTTTGTTACGATGGGCCGATCAGCAGGCTTGCGCGTACTAAGCTCAACGAAGGATGCTGGAGTGAACCCATTTGTTCTAGCGTTCCCCCAAGCGATCATAGACACGAAAGAACGAGGTATTAAGGCCATGTATGCGGCATATGATGATGCCGTGTCTTATATGAAATCTCATGAACAATCGGAATACATGGATCTCATTATTAAAGAAGTAGGTTATCCAGAGAGCCTGAAGAATGATATCGTCGTGCCTGATTACCTTCCTGCGAATCAAGTGAACGTACAAGAGGTAGAAGCGGCTTTTACATGGGCGAGAGAAAAAGGATTACTCAGCAAAAATATATCGCCTGAAGAAGTGATCTCTGATGTCGCCTTCAAGAAATAGTGGACTTCATATTAAGGAGCTTTCCGTTACATATAAGGATGGGCAATTGGCGCTTGGTCGTGTCAATTTATCGGTACCAGAGCATAGCATTTACACCATTCTTGGTCCTTCGGGTAGTGGGAAATCAACCTTATTACGTACCATTGCGGGCTTAATTAAAGAATATCAGGGAGAAATCCTCTTTGATGGAATATCCGTCCATACACAAGAACCATTGATCGGACTCGTACCACAAAGTTACGGACTTCTTCCTTGGAAAACAGTTCATGCAAACATAAACATGGCGATGAAGATTAGTCATCCGTATAGAAATCAAAGACAGAGTCAAGAACAGCAGATCCAACACTGGCTTGCAGCAATGGGTATTGCTGACTTAGCTAAGAGATACCCATTGTCGCTCAGTGGAGGTCAGCAGCAGCGTGTAGCGATCGCCAGAGCCTTTGCACTTGAGCCAACGATCATGTTGCTGGATGAACCCTTTTCTGCGCTAGATGCAGTCACACGTGAAACGATACAACGGCTCTTTTTAGAAAATTGGATCGCTCATCCGGCGACAACGTTATTTGTTACACATGATGTGGAAGAGGCTATTCTGCTTGGAGAAAAAATAATCGTAATGCCTTCAAACAAGGAAAATCATCAAGTATTGATTGATAATGATCACGTATTTCGTATTAAACATGAGGACAAGCGGGATAGTGACGATTTCTTTCAACAGACAAAGCGGATTAGAAAGGTAATACAAGAACAATGGTGAACAATAAGAAGAGCCATCATGTGTTAAGACTGTTACTCGTATTTGTCAGTATGAATGTGATCTGGTATATCGCATACGTACTTATTAACCATTCGATTCTTCCAAGCCCGCTCGCTGTATATTCCTCTATGGGTCATTTGGAAGGAAAAAAGGTATGGCTTGATGTATGCTACAGTTTATTTCGTATTTTTGCCGGTGTATTGTTGGCTTTAACGATTGGAATGTCCATCGGATTGCTTATGGGGCGATCTCGAATATGGAATAAGCTTCTTGATCCGGTTGTCTATTTGACGTATCCTATACCCAAAATAGCCTTATTACCTGTGGTGATGTTATTTTTTGGGCTTGGTGAGACATCCAAAATTCTGATGATCATGTTGATTGTACTCTTTCAAGTCATTATATCTGTACGTGATGGCGTAAAGGCAATTCCAGACAGCACATACGATGTATTAACAAGTATTGGTGCAAGCGCATTACAGAAATTCTGGCATGTAACATTACCTGGTGCTTTATCCGTGATCCTCAGTACGATTCGTATTTCGTTGGGTACGGCCATTTCCATACTTTTTTTCACAGAAATCTATGGAACAGAGCATGGCATGGGATTTTTTATTATGGATGCCTGGTTAAGGATGGATTATACAGAGATGTATGCTGGCATTATGCTGTTTAGTCTGGTGGGATTTGTATTATTTCTATTGGTGGACTATCTTGATTACAGATTTATGAAGTGGCGGAATTAATTGTTTATCACGAAATAAAAAGGGATCGATTTCCATGGGTTACTATCTACCCAAGGAGTCGGTCCCTCTTGTTTATTCCATTAAATATTTATTGACCTAGTTGTTTATCAGCTTCAGCGATAGGATTCTCATCGCTTTTCTCTTCATTCTTACTGCTCATGAACCAACCAACAACTGCAATCAATATGAGTACAATATAGAAAGTTAATTTCCAAGCTGTGCTATGTGCAAATGATTCAGGTAGTACACCGAGTGAAGGATGAGCAAGTGTAATGATAGATAGCTTTACACCTACCCAACCAACAATGACGAAAGCAGCAATTTCTAGTCCAGGACGGGAATGTAGCAACTTAACGAAATAAGATGCTGCAAAACGCATGATGATTAATCCGATTAATCCACCTGCAAAGATCACAAGGAATTGTCCACCATCTAATCCCCCGATATGTCCGATTCCACTTGGAGGTAATGCTACTGCAAGTGCTACTGCAGCTAGAATAGAATCAACGGCAAAGGCAACATCCGCTATTTCGACTTTGATTACTGTAATCCAAAATCCAGATTTCTTTTTCTCATTACTACCTTCAATAGCTTCATCCGTTTTAGGTTTGGTAATGAGCTTTCTGAAAATATGATTCACAGCGATAAATAATAAGTAAAGGGCTCCAATAGCTTGTACTTGCCAGATATCGACTAGGAATGAGATGATAAATAGTGAACCGAATCGAAGGACAAATGCTCCCATAAGGCCATAAAACAATGCTTTTTTTCTTTGCTCATCAGGCAGATGCTTCACCATAATAGCTAATACCAGTGCATTATCTGCTGCGAGAAGCCCTTCCAATCCTACAAGTACGAGAAGAACCCAACCATACTCCAATAATAATCCTAAATCCATTTCTTCTCCCCCTTAGTGTCTTTAGTATGTTTCAAAAACTATAAGAAAAACGTCAATTGACGTACTTTCAACGATAAACATTAAAAAAGACCTTTACCAAAGAGGTGAAATCCTTCTAAAAAATCAAAGGTTTTCCCAATTTGGTAAAGGTCTCGCTAACAATTGTGAAATGACAATTGCCAATAAAGCCGGAGAAACATCTCTCGTATTGACGACTTTATTTAAACAGCTACTCCCCTTTACGGGTATATATATAATTAGCTTATATGTTAGAATAATATAGAAAAATCATATATTTATTTAGGGTTATTGTCAATAGAAGATAATAAATTATTGGGAAGTAGGTCATTATACATAGTGAACATACCGGAAATAACTACTTGGGAATTTGGGATCAGCCAAGTTAAAATATCGATGTCATATCCGCTACGATGGGTGAATAGTTATGTGCTACACAATTCATCGGGTATCGTGATTGTTGATCCAGGACCACGTAATAGCGTAACAGAAGATGAGTGGAAGAAAGCACTTGATAAGTTAGGTTATACACTCGAGGATGTAAGTGGAATATTTGTGACTCATCATCATCCCGATCATTATGGATTGGCGGGTTGGTTTCAATCTCAATGTGGGGCTCAGGTATACATGTCTCAAAGATCCTATGATGAATCGCTTCTTATGTGGGGAAATGACACCGATATCAACGTTAAATTAACGCTATGGTTGCAACAGCACGGATTGCCTGATGAGTTAGCAAGTCAGATTGAGCAACATTTACTTGATTTCATCCCTCAGGTTTCACCGACGCCTGATATTACAATAGTAGAAAGAGGAAGTTACCTGAAATTAGGTGGTCTTTCATGGCTAGTTATAGAGACTGGGGGTCATGCGCCAGGACATCTTTCTTTATATAATGAAGAACTTGGTATTATGATGTGTGGTGATGCTGTATTACCACAGATTTCACCGAACGTCAGTCTCATTCCAGGGAGTGATCCTGACCCTCTGTATAGCTTTATGAATGGCTTGATGAAACTTAAGCTATATGAGGTCAATCAAGTCTTTCCGGGGCATAGGCATCCCTTCTCTATGTTTCATAAACGAATAGATGATCTACTAGCGCATCACGAACAGCGGTTAATTGAAGTCGAGAAGCTTCTCGTTCAATCTCCGCAAAATGGGTTTGAGATTTGTACTTCCTTATTTCCTAAAAAACTGTCTCTTCACCAAATGAGGTTTGCTATGTGTGAAGCACTGGCTCATCTACAGGAATTGGTGCGTCGTGGTAAAGTACAATCATCCGTTTCGATGTTGGATGGGGCAACCATCTTTAACACAACTCCTCAACCTCCAAATTAACTTTAATAAGAAAAGTCGTATAGAAGTTGATCCATGGGACGCTAGAAGGCTATGTTTTTCTACATTAAGTAGAAGAATATAGTCTTTTTCTTTGTTTGTCTTTGGATTAAGCCAGAATATACTAATCTACTAGTAGATTAGCATAAACAAATCTATCACCGATTTCATAATATATATTAATCCAGAAGGAAAGGAGGAGATCAAAATGTCAAGAAGAGAAGTCGAATGGGTAAAGAAAACGAAGGTTTCTGTCAGAACTCGTATTAAAAACAATCCGAAGAATATCAATAAGAACAAACTCATTAATTTTGACCCTGATTTTACAGAAGCTAGTTCCTATGGATTGGGGATCGCTGATGGTGACATCGACTAACCTATTAGTAGATTAGCGTTGACAGCTTTCAGTGGAATCAATACTCATGGAGGAGGAGCACACCATGTCAAGAAGAGGATTCAAAGCGGTAAAGAAAACGAAGGTTTCTGTCAGAACTTATATCGAGAATAAACCTAAGAACATCAACAAGAACAAACTGATTAATATTGATCCTGATTTTACGGAGGCTAGTGCATATTATGGCGGTTTCGGTGGGACTGTTTAATCAAATCATCATTTCTAGTCTAGCATCCTTTGATGACCTACATTCAAGAGGATAGGAGGAACACAACATGTCAAGAGAATTCAAAGCAGTTAAGAAAACGGAAGTTTCTGTCAAAACGCGCATCAAAAACAATCCGAAGAATATCAACAAGAACAAACTGATTAACTTTGACCCTGATTTTACAGAAGCATATAGCGGTGAAGGTGGCGGCATTAGCTAACTTTCATATTATGCTACACAAAAACAAAAATTTAGAAGGGAGGAACTAACCATGTGTCATTGTCATCCATGTAGAAGAAGAAAATCTCGCAGAGTTGAGAAAAGATCAACTAAACTGACTAGTAAAGTAAGAGTGAATGTCAAGATTACTAACAAACCTAAGAATATCAACAAGAACAAACTGATTAACTTTGATCCCGATTTTACGGAAGCTTATGCTGGTGGATTGTTGCTACCAGTAATTCCACCAGTAACACCATAATAACAAGCACGCAAGAATAAGGATGAATCCTAATTCCAAGAAAGGAGGAATAACTATGTGTCATTGTCATCGGTGTAGAAAGATAAGACATCTTAAAAGAAAATCTCGTAGACTTAAAGAAGAAAATAAAATGCTAATGAAACTCATTAGTAAAATAAAAGTGAATGTTAAGATCATAAATAAACCTAAGAATATCAACAAGAATCTTCTTGTAAATATTGATCCTGATTTTACAGAAGCTTATGCAGGCGGTGGTGTAGTTCCACCAGTAACTCCATAGTACCAAACGTGTAGCGTAGGTAGCTATGTCATCAAATATAACGAGTAAGGATGCTTTAGAGTCCTTACTCGTTTTGTTTTTTGTTGTAATCACATCAGGGTTTAGCATAATCGCAATCGTAATGCTACCACAAGATTACTCAGGTCTTCCTTTTGCAAGAGGATCGAATTTATTATGTTCTTCAGCGTAGATAGCTTCTATCTCAGCTTGTTTCCGGTGGGCAATACGACTGCTAGCTGCCGCAGCAACTGCACCAACGATATCATCTAGGAAGGTATGAACTTGTCCAGAGGATTTATCATTGAGTCTTTCTAATACACCAGGTTTTAATTTGTCTACATATCCATAATTCGTAAATCCGATACTTCCATAGACATTGACGATTGAAAAAGCCAATATCTCATCCACACCATAGAGTCCTTCGTCATTGACTAGCATTTCCTGTAATGGGGAGATTAGCTTACCCTCTTCTGCTAATACATCTAATTGTATTCCCGTTAGGACAGCATTCTGGACTTCACGTTTGCTTAGGACCATCTCAACATTATGCACGCATTCCTCCATTGTAAGCGTCGGATAGTACTTTTTCTGGAGTAACATGACGAGTTCAGCAATTTCAAGAATAGTGACTCCTCGTTTATGGAGCCATTCGAAGGTTGCATCTGAAACGGCTTTACTATTTAGACAATATGGATTGCGTACATCGCTCATAGCGCTACACCTCATTCTTTGTAATGTGATGGAAATTTTCATTTACAGTTATTTTTTAGAAAAGAGCTCGTATATATACTAGTACAAACTATATCTAAAATCGTTAGGGAGGTACATAGATTATGTCAAAAAAAATGAATATTCGTAACATCTCTGCCGTTGGCTTATTGGCTGTTCCTATTATATTGTCTGGGTGCGGAGGGTTTACTAAACAATCGATGGATATTGATCCACCGCCAGCTCAAGTTGAATCGGAAATGCTGCAGGCTATGAATGGTAGTGTCACGCCGACTCCTCAGGGTACGGCTATGACACCAACATCGACCGTTTATTTAGCAGATCAATATGGACTTTTGGCTCCAGTGTCATTAGGATTACCACCTTTAGAGAATAAGGATAACATGCTCTTGCGTCAATCCCTTGAAGTGATGGTCAAAGACGGACCTTATGCAGCATATCTTCCAGAAGGTTTCACGGCAGTATTACCCGAAGGTACTGAGGTGAAGACGGTCACAATCGAGAAGCAGAAGAAGCTCGCGGTGGTAGAATTTAATAAATCGTTTACTGAATATGAAGCCCAGAACGAACGAAAAATGTTAGAGGCGGTAACGTGGACACTTACTGGCAATACTAATATCAATCAGGTTCAATTCTGGGTAGATGGCGAGAAGATTACTGAGATGCCTCTACAACATACGCCACTCGATCAACCTCTCGGACGAAGCATGGGAATAAATTTGGAAAAAGGGAACGGGGCAACGTTTACCCGCTCTAGCGCTGTTACGGTGTATTTCTCATCTGAATCTCCAGCAGGCGTACAATACTATGTACCTGTAACTAGGCTAGTGGAACCTGGACAGGATACATTAAAGGCAGCACTTAATGAGCTCATTCGTGGTCCACAACTAAGAGGTGGCTTAGAGCAGGTTATGACATCAGCTACTTCCTTAGAGTCAGTGAAGACGGCCAAAGACGGGACAGTCACAGTATCTCTCAAAGAGGACATGTTTATTAAAGGAGAGAAGATTCCTTCCCAATTACTACAGTCTGTCGTGTTAACTGTTACAGAGAATGTAGGGAGTAACAAAGTACAAATACAAATGAATGGTGATACTAAAGTTGTAAGTGATGATAATCAAAATTACAGTAAGCCGGTATCAAGACCACAATATATTAACGAAATACCAATTTAAAAGAAGGTCCTCCTTCAAAAGGTGCTTTTATTCCTACACTTTGATAAAATAAGGTTTGCAAAATAGGGACGCTAAGATGTAGGAGGCAGATAATAGTGAGATCAAACGGACGCAATAACGATCAACTTCGTACAATGAATATAACGACAAACGTAAATAAATACGCGGAAGGTTCTGTGTATATAGAAATGGGAGATACCAAAATACTCTGCACAGCAACGGTGGATGAGAAAGTACCCCCATTCTTAAAGGGCCAAGGAAAAGGTTGGGTAACAGCAGAATACTCTATGTTGCCAAGAGCCACTCATTCTCGTAATCAACGTGAGGCAAATCGTGGTAAGCTTACTGGTCGTACTATGGAAATTCAACGCTTAATTGGAAGAGCCCTTCGTTCCGTAGTGAATTTACACGCTTTAGGTGAACGTACGATCACACTCGATTGCGATGTTATTCAAGCTGATGGAGGTACGCGGACGACTTCTATTACGGGTTCTTTTGTAGCTCTGTGCATCGCGGTGAACAAGATTGCACAACAGCATAAACTGCCTGTATTCCCAATTACTGACTATTTGGCTTCCGTTAGTGTAGGAGTTGTTGGTGGACGCACGTTGCTAGATCTAAATTATGAAGAAGACTCCAAGGCTAAAGTAGATATGAATTTAGTTATGACCGGAAGTGGACAATTCGTTGAGTTACAAGGAACGGGTGAAGAAAGTCCATTCTCACGTGAGGAGTTAGATTCATTACTTCAGATCGGGGAACAAGGTATCCGCGATATTATCGCATATCAACAAGAAGTTCTTGGTCCGATTGCCCTATCTATTGGTTCTGGCACAGTAGGAAAAGGAGTCTAGCATGAAGTTAGATCAAGATATCGTCATTGTTGCGACGAAGAACAAAGGGAAAGTCAGAGAATTTGAACATGCTTTTGCGCAGCTGGGCAAGCAAGTGAAAAGTATGTTTGACTATTCTGATATACCAGATGTTATAGAGGACGGACTTACTTTTGCAGCTAATGCACTGAAAAAAGCTAAGACGGTTGGAGATAGCTTAGGACTCCCCGTTCTTGCGGATGATTCAGGTTTATGTGTAGAGGCATTAAATGGACAACCGGGTGTGTACTCTGCTCGTTATTCGGGTGAGCATGCGACCGATCAGTTAAACAACGAGAAGCTATTACAAGAGTTGGTTCAATTAAGGATGGGTGAAGATACAGAGCAGTCTCTGTTAAGTCCTGCGAGCTTTGTTTGTTCATTGGTGTTATATAACCCTTCTTCCGGAGAGCATATTGAGACTTCTGGTTCTGTGGCAGGATGGATTACTTCAGATGTAGCGGGCGCTGGGGGATTTGGTTACGATCCACTTTTCTATCTTTCTCAGTATGATAAAACAATGGCTGAGCTGTCATTAGAAGAGAAGCAGTCTATTAGTCATCGTGGGATAGCTTTACGGAACTTAATCGCGCAATTGAAGAAATGAATGGATGAATAAGAATGAACTTTGTGTCCATCAAGTAAAAAAGGTGCTACCCCCTCGGGGCAGCACCTTTTTTATTTAGCGAATCGAGACATGGTAAGTGCGAAGCCAATAATCGACTTGTGATAAATAGGAGAATAACTGTGGTCCTGACAATAATTGACCGAACCAAGGCAAGTTAGAAGACGCATCTGAAGAAGCAGCTATTTCTCGAATTTTGGCAACATCAATGAGTGGGAGAAGTGGAGAAGACGGATCATCTAATATGGTGAGTAGCTGTTGTTTCACAGCGGACAAGAAATTGGGATTATGTGTTTTAGGATAAGGGCTTTTTTTACGATATAGAACATCATCAGGGAGTACACCTTCTAACGATTTACGAAGAATACCTTTCTCACGATTTCCGGTCATTTTGATGTCCCAAGGAATATTCCATACATATTCTACTAGGCGATGGTCACAATAAGGGACACGTACTTCTAGACCAGCCCCCATACTCATACGGTCCTTACGATCCAATAGTGTAGGCATGAAGCGTGTAATATTAAGGTAAGACATGACTCGCATCTGAGCCTGTTTGGTAGTTTCTCCTGCAAGTTTAGGAACTTCATTCACAGCTTCAGAATATTTATCGCCTAGGTAATCAAGTGGAGAAATCCAATTCCTAATTTCAGGTGATAACAGACCTGCTCTCATTTCAGGAGCAACAGCCCAAGGGAATGTTCCTGAATTTAACATATCATCACGGTGAAACCAAGGATATCCGCCAAATATTTCATCAGCCGCTTCACCAGAGAGAGCGACCGTAGCCTCTTTTTTGATCTCATGGCAGAATAACAGAAGAGAGGAGTCCACATCAACCATTCCTGGTAAGTCACGAGCCCTTGTTGAGGCTTCAAGTGCACCTATCAACTCTGGCGTATCGATCTCAATGTAGTGATGTTTGCTCCCAAGCTCGTTTACCATTCGTTCTATCCAAGGGGCATCTGCTCCGGGTTGAAATGTGTGAGACTTGAAGTGCTTATCATTATCTACATAATCAACGGAATAGGTGTGTAGTGGGCCTTGCCCTGAACGACGATAATAGTCTACGGCTAATGCAGATAACGCGCTAGAATCTAATCCACCGGATAAAAGTGTACATACCGGAACATCAGATATTAATTGACGTTCGAGGGTATCTTGAAGAATTTCTCTTAAGCGGATTGCTGTAGTTGCCTTATCATCTTCATGTACATGGCTTTCTAACTTCCAATAGGCGTAGGTACGAAGCCCATTACGATTAAAGATCATGGCATGCCCAGGCCGAAGTTCGTTTACATTGCGGTATATCCCATGTCCTGGTGTTCGAGCGGGTCCAATTACAAAAATCTCTGCTAATCCTTCAGGTCCAACAATAGGTTCGACTTTTGGATGTTGCAGAAGTGCTTTGGGCTCGGAACCAAATACAAGCGTCTCATCGATATGACTATAAAATAGTGGCTTAACACCAACTCGATCGCGCGCAAAAAAGACTTGTTGCTGCACACTATCCCATATAGCGAAAGCAAAGATACCATTGAAACGATCTACACAATCAGGTCCCCATTCTATATAAGACACCAACAATACCTCAGTGTCGCAACGCGTACGGAACTGATATCCACGATTGCGTAGTTCTTTCGTAAGTTCTGCAGCATTATATAGTTCGCCATTATATACAATGGCGTACACATCATCTTCTTGATGTACGATCATAGGTTGAGCACCATTTTCTGGGTCAATGACACTCAGTCGTCGATGTCCGAAAGCACAAGGATTTGAGATCCATGTTCCAGATGCATCAGGTCCACGTTTATCTAAGCTGTTGGTCATTTGGACGAGTAATTGCGAATCCTGCGTTAAATCGCCGCTCCACTGTATAAATCCTGTTATTCCGCACATAACGGTTCATCCTCTCTTTGTCGGTTGACCCTATCTGTCCTTTCTTTTTACCAAAGTCATATAGAATATGCCGAAGGAAGGCATAAAATGTCTGTCCTTTAAGGAAAACTATAGATGAGTACAATGCACGCAGAGTCGAACAAAGGGGGAAGTTGTCGTGAATAAACATAAGTATTTTGTATCCGTGCATGGAAGATCTGTTCTAATGGCCAGGGGTGCGACGACTTATGAATGGGAAATCGAAGCGACAGAAGATGAGGCCCAGGAGATCAGAAATTTGATGGGATTAGTAAAGGAAAAAGAAGAAAATGCATTTCTTGGATTTGTGTTTCCTTGGCCAGATGAGCCAGAGCGTGTAGTGAATGTGACATATCAGAATGCACTAGATGACGTATATCAAAGGATTTATGAGTACGGTTCGATCGATACTCGAAAGCAGATGAAGGAATCAGGTGTGAACGCATTTCTCAATTCATATGACGGTTAGTTACAATCTATCCCATCCAAATAATATAACTCATATTCGATCCCCGGTATCACCATACTAAACGTAGGGAGTAGGAGGTGATATGAAGTGGCTGAGAAATTCAAGAAAAATAAAGGTAACAAATATGCGCATAATAATGAATTTGCTGAAGAAGTAGTAGCTAAGAATGCAGCTATGCATACAGAAGATAAAACAAATTGGCGTCGTGGTAATAAGTAAGAAATACGCTTATTGAGTAGTGAAATAAATAAAAATAAAATAAGTATTGATTTATTCTGGGGATGCGTTATAATAAATAACGCACCCTTTTTAAATGATATTAATTTTAAATGTCATCTAAGATTGTGTCTCAGTAGCTCAGCTGGATAGAGCAACGCCCTTCTAAGGCGTCGGTCGGGGGTTCGAATCCCTCCTGGGACATCACACAAAAAAGTTCTCCTTTATGGAGAGCTTTTTTTTTCGTATTAGGGGATGAGAACCCCAAAAGGGGCGTCGGAGCATAATCATTGTTAGCGACCAAAGGGAGAGACTCCCTCCCGGGATATACAATCTTGTTGACGCACCTGATATTTGTGCAAAATGTAGTTGGATATGTGCATTGAGATCGTTCTATGGAAAGAATACAATGAGAATCAGGTAAAATGTGATAATGATTATCATTGATTATATAATGATTTCATTACAACGAATAGTAACTAGGGGAGTGAGCAAATAATATGGCGGTCGAAATAATAGGAAGTATACGAAAGATACGTTGGCTGGTCGTACTGCTGGCGATTATGGTAAGTTTGGCAGGCTGTGGCGATGCAAAGGAAACATCGACGAATGAAGGAGAAAATAAGCAAGAGACTAGTGTTACAAGAAAGGTTAATGATGCTTTTGGTGAAGTAGAAGTTCCTGTCAAGCCGCAAAGAGTAGCAGGTATTTACTTAGAGGATTATATGTTGGCGTTGGGTGTGGAACCGATTGTGCAATGGTATCATCCGAGCTGGGGTAAACAAGATTATTTAGGAATGACGGATGTTCCGTTATTCGATATTACCGGCAGTTTGGAGGCTATGCTTGAAAATAATCCTGACTTAATTATATTGAATGGGGGAATGGATGATAGTTATCCATTGTATTCCAAAATCGCTCCTACTTATCGCTTGCCTGATGAAGTAATTGGAAATGCAGAAGAAACGCTAAAAATAGTTGCTGATTTACTCGGCATTCCAGAGAAGGCTACTAGTGTATTAGAAGCATATAAACAGAAAATTACCACTACAAAAGAGAAGTTGGAAGAGGCAATTGGTCGTGAGACGGTTGCGGTCATTCGTCTGGATGTCGGGGACAAGCCGGAGCTGCGTCTGTTCGGTCTGAATAATGCATATACAGGCAGTATTTACAGAGACCTTGGTTTGGAGCCGTTCCCGTGGGTGAAGAACATCGAGGCCCACGATGTTATTTCACAAGAAAAAATACCAGAGCTTACTGCTGATCATATTATTATCTTCCCCTCTGATGGTACATGGGACTCCAAGTCCAATGAGAAGGCGGTTGCCCTGCTTAATGACCCTTTATGGAAAAACATTCCTGCTGTCAAAAACGGCCATGTTTATCAACTAGAACGATCGCATTGGCAATCAGGGGCGATTACAGCGAATTCGATGAAAATGGATGATTTGCTGAAATTCTTAGTGAAGTAAATAGCTTTAGAAAGACAAATAAGAAAGTTCTTTAGATTTTATTGAAGAGCTTTCTTTTTTACGTTACACTTGTAATAATGATTCTCATTATCAAAGGAGGAGGCATGATGAGTAGCGAGGTTGTATCTTCCTGCTGCCCGTCCATCATTTATATGATGACAGGCATCCGGTATCTCCAATTGGACGAAATGAGTAGTGAGGAATTTATTGGGGCTGAGGAGTATATGCTGTTTGCTGTTGCGGATGGCATAGCAGAAATAGATATTGGGCATGGTACTCAGGAAATTGTCAAAGCAAGTCTGGCTATTGTGGAACCAGATCAAGTCATTCATATCCATACATATAAAAACAGTATCTCATTCTACGTTATTACGTTTAAAGCGATTCGGATTCCAGATTTGAATACCTCGGAGCATAAGTATAAACAACAGCCTGCTATGTTTCCATATAAGGGTATCTGGAACCACGTACCGTTCGCACGGTGCATTGATTTGCTGGAGGAGATCTACTTACATAGTCAAGATAAAGAAGAATTCATGCGGTATCTCAATCATGTGCGGTTTGGGGAATTCCTTCGCTATATGCTACAGCAAAATAGTAGCATGTCCCCTGTACGGGATTTGAAGAGTGCTGTGAAAAGCTCAATCGATTATTTAAGTAATAACTATGCTGTGCAAGTGACAGTGGCGCAGTTGGCTGCGGATGTAAATGTGTTCCCATGGCAATACTCGCAAATGTTCAAGGAGCTTACAGGTCAAATTCCACTTAGTTTTGTAAATAAACTACGGATCGACCATGCGAAGCAGCTACTCTTAAAAACAGAAGATCGAATTCATGAGATTGCCCAACATGTAGGCTTTAACAATGAATTTTATTTTAACCGCCGCTTTAAGAAGTCGGTCGGTGTGGCTCCAGGTCAGTATCGTAAACAACTGCGAAGTACGGTGCGTGTTGTGTCTCTATATATGGAAGATTTATTGATCACATTAGGTGTTATTCCTGTTGTGCAATGGTCTCATCCCGGATGGGGGAGGCAAGAATATCTTGGACTGAAGCATGTTCCGACATTTAATGTTTTACAAGATAGCTATGAATCACTTTCAGAGTACGAGCCAGATCTAATTATTGCACGTAGAAGTGATTACGAGCTTCGTACGAATCAATATGAGCAATGCAAGCAATTCATGTATACCGATGTCATTATAGATGATGATATGGATGTGTATACAACATTACGAACATTAGCGGAACGGTTGGGACGGGTTGATCAGGCGGAGTATGCCATTCAACAATATGAGGATAAACTATCCAGGGCGAGAAAATTATTGTTTGGCTCAATGAGGAATCAGACGTATGCTTTTCTGCGTATTACAGCAGATTACATCAGCGTCGATCAGAAATATACGAAGCCGTTTTTATGGAAGGATTTAGGTATATCTCCCCATCCGATGGTACAGGCGTTAACACATGAAGTAGGTAGACAAGGTGTGACGTGGGAATGGTTGAACGGGTTAGATGCGGATTATATTTTCTTCGCGTTCGATAAATGGCATGAAGACGTAGCAGGTTCAGAAAGGCAGCAGATTGATCATCCCATGTGGCAAACAATTCCCGCCGTTCGAAATCGTCGTGCGTTCGAAGTTGATTTTATGACATGGATGAACCGAGATCACCTCCTTGCCAATAGCAAAAAAATTGATGACGTTCTGAGAATGCTCTAGCGCAATAAAGGTTCAAAACTTCCGAAATGAAGAAAATACCGGTGAATAACCAAGAACCGCTGTATACGAATACGGTACGTACGTTGGTGTGAGAGGAGTCGGCCGGGTCCCATCCGATTGAGCCATATATCTGATCTGCTGAAGTATATTAAGCTTAGGCATAAGTGTTCCTAAGATATATACATCACCAGAACTGCGCTGTTCCATACCTATTAACATTTTTACTGACGTGTTGAACGGAACAGAAATGATACAATGTTCGTCGTTAATTATGATAATATGATCCCCTCTCCATAATGAACGAGTACGCCCCCCACTCATTAATATAATACGGAATAAGGAAACTAAGAATCTTTTTAGATGAATGAAAGACAGCAAATAAACCCCCAAGTCCAGAGGGTTTATTTGCCGTTCACAGATATTTTGTTTTTAGGAAATACTTCCTTCTGCTGTAGTCAATTAGGTTATCTACGAAAGCTTCTTTAAAGCGGATTCTGCTAGTAGAGCGAAGTAGCGTGAAGTAGGTAATAATGCTTCTTCATCTACATCAAACTGAGGGTGATGTAATCCATAAGCGCTATTAGTACCAATATTGACGAAGGCCCCAGGGATTTGCTGAAGGTAGAATGAGAAATCCTCACCACCCATTTGGGGGGATAAATCAAGTACCTTATAGTCTGCAAGGGTTGCAATCTCTTTGGTGAAGTCGGCCCAAGCCCCATCGTTAACTGTGGCAGGAGGACCCGGATACCAATGTAACTCTGCTTCTGCTCCAGCGGCAGCGGCAGTTCCTTTAATAATCTGGTTTATTTTTTCTGGAATGAGACGTCGAATTTCTTCATTATAGGTTCGGACGGTTCCTTCTAACTCAACAACTTCGGGTAAGACGTTCCATGTGTTTCCACCATTAATTCTCGTCACGCTGACAATCACAGGTTCAGTGGCACTTGTAATTCGGCTGGCGATGGTTTGTAACGAAAGGATAATTTGTGCAGCTGTCACGATGCTGTCTACGCCATTCTCAGGGTAGGCAGCATGGGCTCCTATACCGCGAATCATTATTTCAAAGCGATCAACGCCAGCTGTTAAAGCGCCTGTACGAGTTCCAAATGTTCCAACAGGTAAGTCTGGGTTATTATGCAAACCGAAGATGGCCGATACGTTATCTAGACCGCCCGAGGCTAATACGGATGTTGCACCATGTCCTGTTTCTTCAGCAGGCTGAAACAAAACACGTACGGTCCCGGTCAATTCGGATTCGCGTGCTTTCAATAAATAAGCTGCACCGAGGATTGCAGCCGTGTGAAAGTCATGACCGCAAGCATGCATTTTGCCGTCAATCTGTGAAGCGAACGGCAAATTCGTCTGTTCTTTAATAGGTAAGGCATCAATATCGCACCGAATAGCCACAATCGGATCTTGACCTGAACCAATTTCAGCGATTAATCCTGTAGCTAGTGGAACATCCAGAATGCGAATGTTTGCTTCAGTCAGCCATTCACGGATCTTTGCAGTGGTTTTGTATTCTTCATTTGATAATTCAGGTTCAATATGAAGATTACGTCGAACCTCGATTAGGTGTTGAGATAAGGCTTGTTCTGAAGTTGCTTCTTTTATATTAGTCACATTTGTCATGGGATAGTCCTCATTTCATTAGGTTAGATAACCTTTATTTGTATGTATATCATTATAATTCAAAGTTATCCGATAAGATTTTTATTTAGTTGGTATGTTACTCCTTTTTTGGATCAAGTGTCAACATGTTGGAGTATTTAATTGGGCTACCTTAAAGCTTCTGGCATTATCTATTTGTATGTTTCTTCTATTATATATAACACTTCACTTGAATAGATCGATAGACAACAAATCTAGGACAAGTACGAATGAAAATGATTATGAATACATATTTTTGGTGCGCAACCGTTTGATAGAGGAAGTTAAGAGAAGAATTATCGCTATATTTTAAAAAATAAACTCAATTTTACATTACCATAACATTCCAGTTGTTCAGATTTAACACTTGTATACGACAATGAACTTATAGCTTTTATGACAAGAAAAGGGTGAATATAATTGAGAAATAGTAAATTAATGACGATTATGGTCGCAACTACACTAGTTACAACCGCTTTAGCAGCTGGAACCGCAGGTGCAGCAAGTGCTAAGCCAACGAGTCAAGCAGTGAATAAAGCAGTGAATAAAGCAGTAGTGAAGAAGGCGGTAGCATACAAAGTTGTCGATTCATCAATTAACGTGAATGGTAGTAACGTTATTTTGAAATCCATTCTAGTTAATCAAACACCGCTGTATGCGGTAAATGATCTTGCGAAGGCATTGAAGGTTTCAGCGACACTCTCCAAAGGAACGATTACATTAAAGGATGCCAATTCTGTTCATACAGTTAACATTCAACCACAGTCACTGAAATATTTAGTTAATAGTGCGAATCTTACATTTAAGACTGCACCAATCGCACAAGACGGAAGAACTTATGTTGAACTTGGTGCGATTGTAGAAGCAATCGGTGGAGAAGTGATTACAGGTCAGGCGGATAAGGTGAATCGAATCCTAACGGTGAAAAGACTTAGTGGATCATTTGACACGCTTCATTGGGACGCAACAGGAAATATCGTAGTAACGAAAGAAGATGGAGAGACGGCTCAACTTTACAAGCTTAACAAAACAACCTATGGATCTGAGTTGCTGTCTACTTCTGCAAGTGAAGGTTCAATAACAGTTTCACCTAATGGGCAGTTGGGAGCATTCATTGATGATAACAATCTACTATCCATTTTGACGATAAGTAGCGGGCAAGTTCAAATCGTCGGTTCTGATACATCAGTCAAAACAGATTTAAGATGGTCTGCTGATAACAAAAAGGTATATTTCATTCAAGGTGACAAACAAGAGAAAATTTCCTACATAAGTTTAGACACAGGCAAAATCACGCAAGTATTAGCAGATAAAGTAGAGAACAAGTCTGATGTTCGTGTATCTTCTGATGAAACAAAGATCGTCTATATCGTAAATATAACGGGTGTTGCTAAAACGGATAAAGAGGGCACAGAGGAATCGTTAACGATCGACTACACTGGTGCAGGTGCACAACTCTATTCTCTTGATCTCGCTACAAAAGATGCTAAGCCCGTTCAATTAACCAATAGCAATGATAATAAGTTATATCCAGCATTACTAAGCGGTGGTAATACCCTATATATGAGCGCCGATGCAGATAATACAACGGCTACTAACGTAATCAAACTAGTTACAGCTGATGGGAAGTCTCAGGATTTAGTTAGTAATATTGATGTTACTTTCGAAGACGTATCTTATGACGGAATTATTATTGTAGTTGGAATTGCTAAAGATGGAAGCATGAAAGTGATTAAGGTTGATGCAAACGGAACACAAGTGGAACTATTCAGCACAAAGAACGATATTTCCGAAGTAGCTCTTTCACCGGATGGTACACAGTTGGCAGTTATCTCTGACGGTAAAGTAATTGTAATTACAAATGGTCAACAAATTCAGCTTACACAATAAAATATGGTTCAAACGAGAGGGGTTTTTAAAGTGAAATTATTCAAAAAAATATCATTAGTTGCAGTTACATCCGTTATGTTGGTGTCATCGGCTCTTGTCGGTGCAGCTTCAGCTGCTCCAAGTCAATTGAGTGGAAAGATTACAGTGAATGGTTCAACTGCATTATTGCCTTTGACTCTTCAAGCTGCAAAAGAGTTCCAAAAATTGAATCCTAAAGTAAAAGTTGCTGCTTCGGGTAAGGGATCAGTTACAGGTCCACAAGCTGTGAAAAAAGGTATTGCTGACATTGGTGCTTGTGACTGGGATGCAAGTATGGATGTTCCTGGATTTAAAGCTTTTGCAGGTCAAGTAGCTAACAAAGTAGCGGTAATTCCTTTCGCTACAGTCGTTAACAACAATGTGAAAGTTACAGATCTTTCAACGGATCAATTGAAAGGTATCTTCTCTGGTAAAATTACGAATTGGAAAGATGTTGGCGGTGATAACGCTGATATCGTAGTGATCACCCGCGCTTTCGGATCGGGTACTCGTGTTAACTATCAGTCTAAGGCACTAAATGGCGGCGATATCACAAAGAAAGAAAAGAACTATAAAGAAGTTGGATCAAGTGGTGATATGAAAACAGCTGTTGCTACTACACCGAACTCTATTGGTTATATTGACTTGGTGTATGTGACTAGTGATTTGAAGGCTGTTAAATTCAATGGTGTAGTTGCATCAACAGATAACGTCATCAATGGTAGCTACAAAATATGGGCATATGGATACTATATGACGAAGGGTCAACCAACAGGCGCAACAAAAGCCTTCATTGAATATGTTCAGAGCTCCAAATTCCAACAAAGTTCATTGAAGAAATTGAAATTCATTCCGATTGCTGCAATGAAATAAGGATCATTAAGAAAAGGAAAGATCATTATGCAGCCAGCTCTAGAAACAATGGAGCTGGCTGCTTTCTGGGAGGTATATGATGGGTACGCCTGCACAATCGTTCGCGACTAAAGATGAAATGCTAACTAAACCTAGGAACTCAAATCGGTTTAACAGATATGCGAGGGTGCACTTTTCCAATAAATTGTTTAAATTTTATGCTCTATTTAGCATATTTGCGCTATGTTTTGTATTGGGACTCGTTATTTTCTTCATTGGAAAAACAGCACTGCTGACATTTCAACATGTCTCAATTGCTGAATTCTTCTTTTCATTTGATTGGACACCTGAGGAGGGACGCTTCGGGGCGGCTCTGTTTATCATTAATACATTATCGTTGACAGCTCTTACACTCGTGATCGCAGTGCCTATATCTGTAGGTATGGCTATCTTGATTGCTGAGATTGCTCCACCTTGGTTTAAGAATGTAGTTCGCCCGGTCCTCGATCTTCTAGTAGGTATTCCATCTATTGTATACGGTTATTTGGGATTGACGGTGCTCATACCGTTTCTTCGTGAAATAAGTGGTGAGAATCTCGGGGATGGTCTGCTTGCAGCAGCGCTAGTTCTAACGCTCATGATTCTACCTACGATTTGTCGTATTAGTGACGATGCGATTTCAGCGGTACCTAAGAAATACCGTGATGCAGCATATGCTATGGGTTCTACGCGTATACAAGTTATTATGAAAGTGATACTACCCGCAGCGGGTAGAGGTGTTGTTGCGGCAATAATTATGGGAATGACACGTGCAATAGGTGAGACAATGGCTGTTGTGATGGTAATAGGGAATACAGCACAGTTAGCTAAATCATTTTTCTCTCCTACTTCCGTGTTGACGAGTAATATTGTTATGCAAATATCAAATGTTGATTTTGATTCACCTTGGAATTATGCATTGCACATGATGGCCTTCTTGTTACTGCTTATATCCTTTGCTCTTATCTTATTTATACGCTTCCTAGGTAGAAAGGGAGGGGATCTTACATGAGTGGTTTTACAAGAACTCCAAAAATAACCCGTTCCATTAGGCTTAATAAAATTGCAACGGGTGGGTTTTATACGCTAGGAGTCTTAGTTCTAATGCTTATATTTTGGCTTCTCTATACGATTCTAAGCAAGGGATTGCCTAGCTTGTCTTGGGGCTTCTTAACGAAACTTCCTGAAGAAATGGATGTTGGTGGTGGGATTGGCCCCGTGTTATTTAATTCATTCTATATTCTAGGGATTTCATTAGCCCTCTCGATACCAATAGGAATCGGAGCCGGAATCTACATGGCTGAATATGCACCCAAGAATAAGTTTACTGAAGTGTTACGTATATGTGTTGAGAGCTTAGCCTCTGTCCCTTCTATTGTATTTGGGATGTTAGGGTTAGCTATCTTTGCCTCTTATTTTCAAGTAGGGCTTACGATATTAGGTGGGGCTGTCAGTCTAGCCTTTCTAAATCTACCTATGCTTGCTCGTGTCACAGAAGAATCTATTCGAGCTGTACCGGTTGATGTTCGTAACGCTTCATATGCCCTAGGGATGACAAAGTTCCAATGTATTCGTACGGTCGTACTACCTATCGCTATGCGGGGGATTGTTACGGGTATTTGTTTGGTAGCAGGTAGAGCATTTGGAGAATCGGCGGTCATCCTTTTAACGGCGGGATTAAGCACTTCTGGAGAGATGTGGGACTTTAATCTATTCTCGCCTGGAGAGACGCTTGCAGTGCATCTGTGGTATGTACAATCAGAGGCGATCGTAGAAGATGCGAAGCAGATCGCAGACCGATCAGCAGCTGTGTTAGTTCTAGTTGTGTTACTCATTAATCTTCTGTTTCGAATTCCATTATGGATAAGCAACCGTAAATTAAAAATGTAGTAAGCTTATCGATTTCGCAAATTGGCTGATTCCTTAAGGTCTGAATTGACCGGGGAATCGGTCTATTTGACTATTATTAATACATTAAGAAAAGCTGAAACATTCTTTTACATTTGATTAAATGTAAATATTTGATAAGATACGATAAAGGCCTCCTTACACGAGGTCTATATTTTTATGGAGGGATTAATATGGGCTTGTATTATCGTGGTTTAGAAAGGGAGAAGTTTCATACAGGGGGTGAAATATACTATGAACCATAGTGCGATCCTTCAAGGTTCCAGTACCCAGTTGGTGAACCAGCTTGTATTCTTTGATGAAGAGCGGCAATTTTTCTTGAAGAATTATATATCAGATGATTCTAATGAGCGAAATAAAGTGGATCAAGTTCTTTGTATGTATACGTCATCACTTGAGAATATTATTGCTGAGGGGAATCCAGAGTCTATAAATTCTAGGGTTCTTATTGGTAGTCAAGTGACTCTTCAATATCAGGATGACGGTTATGAGGAGCAATATACAATTGTTTTTCCTCATTTGACGGATTCAAGTAAGAACTGGATCTCATTTCTATCTCCGATCGGGTTGCAATTGTTAACGACTACATTGGATGAGCTGTATGAATTTGTCGTACCTTCAGGTCCTATTAAAGTAAGAATAACAGAGATTAAATACATGAATTACGGTGAGATTGACAGGTAATCAAGTTTGATATTAAAAGGAGAGTGGAAGATGATACAGGTCAAAGAGTTTGTGGATTCGGATAATTCTTATGCCGAGAATAAGGCTAATCAGTTTTTAGCAGGATTAAAAGATGATCAAGTAATTAACATCTGTTATGAATCTGTAGTTAAGACTAGCAACTCAAGAACAGAACGGCAGAGAAGCACCATACTGGTCGTTTATAGAATAGAAGATAAAGTAGAATAGCAAGGAAAGGAGTTTTTAGCGTGAGGGAATACCAACCTCCCTCCAAGGGAGGAATGGATGATAAGATACCATCGAGAAAAAACGATGTTGTGACCCATGAGGATCGGAAGTATAGTGTTTTCTTTTTATTCCTGTCTTCCATTTCTACAATGTGTATTGTAACAGTCATGATTTGTTGGGTTATTTATACGATCCTTAAATAAGGATAGCAAAGCTGTCATGCTATTCATTAACAAGAGGGACTACTTTTCTGTATATAGAAAAGTAGTCCCTTAAATGTTTCTTATGAGGTATACCCTTCGAAGTCCCTTTATAGGGGGCTCTAGTACTCTAAAACAAAAAAAGACTCCTCAATGGCAATGGGGAGTCTTCATACTATATGTCCCAGGAGGGATACTCTCCCGTTGGTTGAGACTGCGAAGCGTATGCTAACGTTGAGATGCACCGACGCCCCTAAGGGAATTATTATCCCCTTATACGCGAAGAAGCTCTCCTATAAAAGGAGAGCTTCTTCTATGATGTCCCAGGAGGGATTCGAACCCCCGACCGACGCCTTAGAAGGGCGTTGCTCTATCCAGCTGAGCTACTGAGACGCGAAAAACGAACAATTAATAATATATCATGGCAGGCGTGTAATAGCAAGCATTATTTAATAATATATGAAAGTGAAGTGATAAAGGTGACTTTTTAAAACTAAGAAGAGGTGTGATATAATTTAAATAATGGAGATAAGGTAAAGAGGAGGAGCATTTATAAACGACACAAATCCCCCTGCTAAAGATAATATTGTACTTTTTCCGAAGACGTTGGATTACTATCAGATTCAACTTACGGTCATGCTTGAAAGCGAACGATACGGAGAAGCGATGGAGTTACTACGTTTCTTGCTTCAATGCCAAGGACAGGAAGAGCGACATATTGATGAATGGCAGGCGTTACTTGAATGGCTAGAGACCGCTTTCCCTCACTATATTGAGGGCGAGGATAATGAACAAGCTCATTTGGATAAAGAAATTGATCTAGATGAAGAGGAATTAACAAGGCTTAAAGTGATGGGTAAGCTTGCTGAAGATACCGATTATGCTAATAAGTTGCTCTACAAAGTCATGCATGAGGCTTTGTCTGAACAGACCATGTTAGCATTAGAACATCTATCCTACTTGAATGGTGAAGATATAGATCGGTCTTTGACGGAATGGTTACAGACGAGAGCGATGCACCCACTACTTCAGTATCGGGTACTACAGACACTTCATAAGCGAGGTATGCAAGGATGCGTTACTTTTGTACGAGGACAGGAACAGGTTGAAGTTGAAATTGAGAATGTTCCGCTGAAAGATAGCGATTTCCCGCTCGTTGTACACGATATTGTAGATCGGGTTGCACAACATACCGAAGTACAGGAACCTACGCTTTATTATTTTGCTCAAGAGCTGTGGATCCAATTTATTAAAGGTGCGTATGGAACAAATGTCTATCAATCTTTGCTTATTGAAGAAGATTTGGTAATGGATATCTGGGCGGCTGCACTTCATCAAACAGTATCTGAAAGTCTTACAGGAAGCAGAAATGAAGAAGAAACACGTGCTATGTATGGAATAACAGAGAATATTAGGTTTCAATTCGAACAAGCTTATCGTGCGTTGAAGCAATTTATTTCTGAAGGGTTATAGGATTAAACATAACCCTGCTCTTGAAAAAGAATTCAATGTTGTTTATACTAAAATGGTTGTTCTATGCGTGAATTTATGTAGATAATAATAAACAATTGAAATATTTTTGGAGGGGAAAGCATAAAATGAAAGCAACCTGGGAAAAAATAGAGAAGAACCTTGGGGTTCTTGAAGTAGAAGTAGAAGTAGAGCGTGTAACCGAGGCACTCGATAAGGCTTTTACTAAAGTATCTAAGAAAGCAAATGTACCTGGATTCCGTAAAGGTAAAGTGCCACGTTCTATCTTTGAATCACGTTATGGCGTAGAAAGTCTGTATCAAGATGCAATTGATATCTTGCTTCCAGAAGTTTATACACAAGCGGTTGATGAAACAGACATTTTCCCTGTAGATCGTCCGGAAATTGATATTGATCAATTTGCTAAAGGTCAGGTTTTTAAATTTAAAGCCAAAGTAATTGTTAAGCCTGAAGTAACATTGGGTCAATATACAGGTGTAGAAGTGCCAGTTCAAGCAGTTGTAGTAACTGAAGAAGAACTGAACGAAGAATTGGGTCGTTTGCAAGAGCGTCATGCTGAGTTAGTTGTTATTGAAGAAGGCGTTGCAGAAAATGGCGATATCACAATTATCGACTTTGATGGTTCTGTAGACGGTGTTCCTTTCGACGGCGGACAAGCTGAGCGTTATTCTTTGGAGCTTGGAAGTAACACATTTATTCCAGGATTTGAAGAGCAAGTCGTAGGATTAGCTACAGGCGATCTTAAAGACGTTGAAGTTACTTTCCCAGATACTTACCATGCTGAAGATCTTGCTGGTAAAAAAGCAATCTTTAAAGTGAAAATTCATGAAATCAAACGCAAACAACTTCCTGTATTGGATGATGAGTTTGCAAAAGACGTTAGTGAATTCGAAACATTATCTGAGTACAAAGAAGATTTGAACAAACAAGTTGTTGCTCGTAAAGAGCAAGAAGCAAAAGGTGTTCGTGAAGGTCTTGTTGTAGATAAAGTTGCTGAATTAGCTGAAGTTGAGATTCCAGAAGCAATGATCGCTAGTGAAGTTCAAAGCATGATGCGTGATTTTGATAATCGTCTTCGCGCTCAAGGCATGAACCTTGAAATGTTCCTAAGCTTCTCCGGTCAAACAACGGAAGATCTTCAAGAACAAATGAAAGGTGATGCAGACAAGCGCGTTCGTAACAATCTTGTTCTTGAGCAAGTATCTAAAGCTGAGAACATTGAAGTTACGGATGAAGATATCACTAAAGAATTGGAAGCAATGTCTGAATCCTACAAACGTTCTGCTGAAGAACTTCGTAGCGTTCTAGAAGGTAATGGTTCATTGAATAGTTTACGTGAAGAAATTTCATTGCGTAAAACAATTGATTTCCTACTGTCTAACAGTAAAGAAGTCGCTGCTGTAGAAGTTAAAGAAGAGGCAACTTCAGAAGAAAGTAAATAAGAAGTCTGCTTATGATAAGGCGCGTATTTATTTACGTGCCTTATTTTTACCTAAATTTATCCAAATTATGGATAAATCATAAGGTAATTGGATGTAATCGCAAATACATATTTATTTAAAAAGAATTGAATATGATAGTTGAAAAAATGACATCGTGCTTCTAACATGGTAAAATACTGTTGAAAGCAATGAAGTCTATCTTTGAATGGAAAAGAGGTTGGACAAATGAGTCTGGTACCTATGGTTGTAGAACAAACCAATCGAGGGGAACGATCTTCTGATATTTACTCCAGATTGCTTAAGGATCGCATTATTTTTCTAAGTAATGCAATTGACGATGATGTTGCCAATCTCGTTATAGCACAGCTATTATTCCTGGCTGCTGAAGACCCTGAGAAAGACATAAGTCTATATATCAACTCACCGGGTGGTTCTGTTACAGCAGGGATGGGTATATACGATACGATGCAATTTATTAAACCGGATGTTTCCACGATATGTATGGGAATGGCGGCGAGTATGGGATCTTTGCTACTGACTGCTGGGGCAAAAGGTAAGAGATTTGCCTTAACTAATAGTGAAGTGATGATTCATCAGCCTTTGGGTGGAATTCAAGGGCAAGCCTCAGATATTTTGATTCATACGGATTGGATCATTAAAACAAGAGAAAAGCTCAATCAAATATATGTTGAACGTACGGGTCAACCCCTCGAAAAAATCGAACGGGACACAGATCGTGATTTCTTCATGAGCGCCGAAGAAGCGGTGTCTTATGGACTTATTGACCAAGTTCTCTCTTCACCGATCAAATCTTAAAGGGGTGGTAATATGTTTAAATTTAATGATGAGAAGGGACAGCTTAAATGTTCTTTCTGTGGTAAAACTCAGGAGCAGGTACGTAAATTAGTTGCTGGTCCTGGCGTTTATATATGTGACGAGTGTATAGAGTTATGTACTGAAATTGTAGAAGAGGAACTAGGCCACGAGGAAGAAGTGGACTTGAAGGATATTCCGAAACCTAAGGATATCTGTAATATTCTTGATCAATATGTTATTGGACAGGATCAAGCTAAGAAATCACTATCCGTTGCTGTGTATAACCATTACAAACGTATTAACACACAAAGCAAGATTGATGATGTAGAGCTTACGAAGAGTAATATCCTTTTACTAGGTCCTACGGGTTCTGGTAAAACGTTGCTTGCACAGACGATGGCTAAGATACTGAATGTTCCTTTTGCTATTGCAGATGCTACTTCATTAACGGAAGCTGGATATGTGGGTGAGGACGTTGAGAATATTCTATTGAAGCTTATACAGGCGGCTGATTATGATGTGGAGAAGGCTGAACGTGGCATCATCTATATCGATGAAATTGATAAAGTAGCACGTAAATCGGAGAATCCATCGATTACTCGTGATGTATCTGGTGAAGGTGTACAGCAAGCACTTCTGAAAATTCTTGAGGGTACGGTTGCTTCTGTACCTCCACAAGGTGGACGTAAACATCCACATCAAGAATTCATCCAAATCGACACGACGAATGTATTATTCATTTGTGGCGGTGCATTTGACGGATTAGAACAATTAATTAAACGTCGAATTGGTAAGAAAGTTATTGGATTTAATTCAGGTGTAGAAACTCAGAAGGAACTACAACCAGGAGAGTATTTATCTATGGTTCTTCCAGAGGATCTATTGAAATTTGGTCTAATTCCTGAATTTGTAGGCCGTTTGCCTGTTATTTCAAGTTTGGAGCCTTTGGATGAGAATACGCTTGTTCGGATTCTATCTGAACCGAAGAATGCATTGACTCGACAATATGAAAAGCTACTTGAAATGGACAACGTAAACTTGAAGTTTGAACCTCAGGCTTTGGTCGCTATAGCTAAAGAAGCTATTAAGCGTAAAACAGGTGCTCGTGGTTTAAGAGCTATTATTGAAGGAATAATGTTGGACTTGATGTTTGAGGTTCCGTCTCGTGATGATATTAAAGAATGTGTCATCACTGAGAAAGTAGTCAACGATAAGATTGTTCCGGAATTACATGCAAATAATGAAGATAATGATAGTAAGAAACAGGAAGAAAGCGCCTAAAGGAACAATTACCTTAAGGCACTTTGTAAACTGATGCCGAAGTTCCACTTCTACCCTGTGCCGTGCAAATCTTGACGTCAGGGTTAGGAGTGGAGTTTTAGCGTTATAAGGGAGGTTAACCATGTTTTCGAGAAAAGACACACGTCCTGTCAAAGTTGGAGATCTAACTATAGGTGGAAATAACGATGTTATTATTCAAAGCATGTGTACGACGAAGACTGCTGATGTTGAAGCTACAGTAGCTGAGATATTACGTTTAGAAGAAGCGGGCTGCCAAATGGTACGTGTTACCGTTAACAATGAGGAAGCTGCTGCTGCGATTAAGGAAATTAAGAAACGGATTCATATTCCGCTTGTTGCGGATATTCATTTTGATTATAGATTAGCTTTGCTGGCTATTGAGAACGGGATTGATAAGGTTCGAATAAATCCAGGTAATATTGGACGACGTTCGAAAGTGGAAGAGGTTGTTAAAGCTTGTAAAGCGCGTGGAATTCCAATTCGTATCGGCGTTAATGCGGGTTCTTTAGAGAATCATTTACTTGAGAAATACGGTTATCCAACGCCGGATGCTATGGTTGAGAGTGCGCTCTTTCATATCGGAATATTAGAAGAGTTAGACTTCCACGATATTATCGTATCTCTAAAGGCCTCAGACGTGCCTATGGCGATTGAAGCTTATCGTAAGGCAGCAGAGGTCATCCCATATCCATTACATTTGGGTATTACCGAAGCGGGAACATTGTTCTCGGGTACAATTAAGAGTTCTGCAGGGATTGGTGCTCTACTTTCTCTTGGTATTGGGAACACGCTACGGATATCCCTTAGTGCGGATCCGGTAGAGGAAGTTAAGGTGGCTCGAGAGATCTTGAAATGCTTCGGTCTAATCTCTAATGCACCAACTCTGATTTCTTGCCCTACTTGTGGAAGACTAGACATTGATTTATTCTCTATTGCTAATGAAGTTGAAGAGTACATTTCCAACTTGAAGGTACCTATTAAGGTATCTGTACTTGGTTGTGCCGTAAATGGTCCGGGTGAAGCACGTGAGGCCGATATCGGTATCGCTGGTGCTCGTGGAGAAGGAATGCTCTTCCGTTATGGAGAGATGATCCGTAAGGTTCCTGAGGCTGATCTAGTTAGTGAATTGAAGAAAGAAATTGATCATATTGTTGAAGTGTTTGAAGCAACAGGAGAAATCCCGGGACGCAATCATCAACATCAATAATAATATTGAATTTATGAAAAACTGCAAGCCAGAAGTCATTGGCTTGCAGTTTTTTTTGATGTGACAATAGAACGATAGCCATAGCTGTTATGAACGCATGCTACCCATATCGGATGGCTCCTTTTGAAATTCATAATATTTTGCGTTTATTGAATGAGGAAAAGGCAATACTATCAAGTATTAACCTAACGATAGAAAAAGAAATGGGAGGATGGCCATGAATTTTACTATGATATTTATGCTAGTTCAATTGTTCTTTGGTATTGTAATCGGAATTTACTTCTGGAATCTATTGCGTGGTCAGAAGACCAATCGTACTGCGGTCGACAGAGAGTCGAGGAAAGAGCTGGAGAAATTACGGAAACTACGGTCTATTTCTCTAACCAAACCTCTTGCAGAGAAAACCCGGCCTCAATCGATAGAGGATATCGTAGGGCAAAAGGATGGATTGCGTGCCTTAAAGGCTGCGTTATGCAGTGCTAACCCGCAACATGTCATTATATATGGGCCACCGGGGGTAGGGAAGACGGCTGCCGCACGCGTAGTGATGCAGGAGGCTAAGAAGAATCCGGCATCTCCTTTTAAAAGTGAATCTAAATTTACTGAAATAGATGCAACAACGGCTCGTTTTGATGAACGTGGGATTGCGGATCCTCTTATTGGGTCCGTTCATGATCCAATATACCAAGGGGCAGGGTCTATGGGTGTTGCAGGTATTCCTCAGCCTAAACCAGGAGCAGTGACTAAGGCACATGGTGGTATTCTTTTTATTGATGAAATTGGTGAATTGCATTCCATTCAATTAAATAAATTGTTAAAGGTACTGGAAGACCGCAAGGTTCTCTTAGAGAGCGCATACTATAACTCTGAGGACAATAATACGCCAGCATACATTCATGATATTTTTCAAAATGGATTGCCGGCAGATTTTCGGCTTGTCGGGGCAACGACTCGTTCCCCACATGAAATCCCTCCAGCGCTACGGTCCCGTTGTATGGAGATTTATTTCCGACCTTTGTTAGCTGAAGAGATTGGAAGGATTGCAGAAGATGCTATCCAGAAAATTGGTCTTACGCCGTGTCCATCGGCTGTAGAAGTAGTGAAACAATATGCTACGAACGGAAGAGAGGCAGTTAATATTATTCAACTCGCTGCTGGATTAGCTCTGACGGAGAAGAGAGATTCTTTGGACGCCTCAGATGTGGAGTGGGTTGCCAACAGTAGCCAACTTCAACCTCGTCCAGAACAAAAAGTTGCCATGTATCCTCAGATCGGCGTAGTTAATGGGCTTGCCGTCTATGGACCGAATATGGGAACTTTACTGGAAATTGAAGTATCTGCAACGCAAGTCCCTAAAGGACAAGGGACATTTAATGTCACCGGGGTCGTAGAAGAGGAAGAAATTGGAGGGGGTTCACGAACGATCCGTCGTAAAAGTATGGCTAAAGGATCTGTTGAGAACGTCCTTACCGTTCTTCGTTTGATGGGGCTTGATTCAAGTGATTATCAACTGCATATTAACTTTCCAGGGGGCACGCCAATCGATGGGCCTTCTGCTGGTATAGCGATGGCTACTGCTATCGTGTCAGCCGTGAAACGTATTCCTATTGATCATCGTATCGCCATGACCGGTGAGATTAGTATTCATGGAAAGGTAAAGCCGATTGGAGGCGTTATTGCCAAAGTTGAAGCTGCATTTCAAGCGGGTGCAACAACCGTCATAATACCTAAGGAAAATTGGCAGTCCCTATTTGCGGATCTAAATGGATTGCAAGTTATTCCAGTAGAATCGATTCAGGAAGTATTTCAGCATGTATTCGGTAAAGAGTTGGTAAACAATTTGCAAGAAACATTACTGCCTGAGATGGCGGATGGATTTGCAGAAGTCCCTTCATCGTATCTACATGCTAAATTAGTTCGACCTGGTCAAGTAACCGATTCGGGAAGCTTTTAATACAGCGGTTTATTGGTGTTTCAAGTTGTTTTTTGCTAAAATATATAAGATGCATAACCTAAAGAGAGCAACTGGAGGTGCGAAAGCGATGGGTACTAGTAAACCCAAAGGTCGTCGTTTTCCGTTATTGCCTTTGAGAGGACTTCTTGTATACCCAAGCATGGTGCTTCATCTCGATGTGGGTCGCGAGAAATCGGTCAAGGCTTTGGAGAAAGCTATGATAGAAGATAACTTGATTCTCCTTTGTTCTCAGTCTGAAGTGAACATTGAAGAACCAACACAAGACGATATATTTCGAATTGGTACAGTGGCAAAAGTGAGACAAATGTTGAAACTTCCGAATGGAACCATTCGTGTGTTAATAGAAGGGATGGAGCGAGCGGAAGTTCTTCAGTATACAGATAACGAAGAGTATTACGAGGTTATTGCTCGTGAACTTCCCGAGCAGCAGAATGATGATCCTGAGATAAATGCTTTGATGCGTACCGTGCTCAGTCAATTCGAGCATTATATTAATTTGTCAAAGAAAGTTACTCCAGAGACATTAGATGCGGTTTCAGATATTGAAGAACCTGGTCGTCTATCAGACGTTATTACGAGTCATTTGACACTGAAGATTAAAGATAAACAAGAAATATTAGAGACGATTGATGTTCGAAAGCGGCTCGAGAAATTACTTGATATTCTAAACAATGAACGTGAAGTACTTGAATTGGAGCGTAAAATAAGCCAGCGGGTTAAGAAACAGATGGAAAAAACCCAAAAGGAATATTACCTACGTGAACAAATGAAGGCGATACAAAAAGAATTAGGCGAGAAGGAAGGTCGGGCTGGCGAAGTGGATGACCTTCGTGGGCAGTTAGAGGAAAAGGACCTTCCGGAAAAGGTACACGAGAAAGTTGAGAAAGAAATTGACCGACTCGAGAAAATGCCAACAAGTTCTGCAGAAGGTGGAGTGATCCGTAATTATGTGGATTGGTTATTAAGTCTACCTTGGTCTAATCAGACGGATGATGACCTTGATATTCAGAAGGCGGAAGATGTTCTGAATGAGGATCATTACGGCCTTGATAAACCGAAGGAACGTGTGTTGGAGTATCTAGCTGTCCAAAAGTTGGTTAAAAAAATGAAGGGGCCTATTCTATGCCTAGTTGGTCCTCCTGGTGTCGGGAAAACGTCACTAGCACGTTCGATTGCACGATCCTTAGATCGTCAATTTGTGCGTATGTCATTGGGTGGTGTAAGGGATGAAGCAGAGATTAGAGGGCACCGTCGTACGTATGTAGGTGCTATGCCCGGTCGTATCGTTCAGGGAATGAAAACGGCCGGTTCATTAAATCCGGTATTCCTTCTAGATGAAATTGATAAAATGGCGGCAGATTTTAGAGGGGATCCTTCCTCAGCCTTACTTGAAGTACTTGATCCAGAGCAGAATAATACGTTTAGTGATCATTTTATTGAAATGCCTTTTGACTTATCTCAAGTCATGTTTATTACGACAGCGAATGCTATACACAATATCCCAAGACCTCTTTTAGATCGTATGGAAGTACTTCATATTCCGGGATATACTGAACTTGAGAAGTTGCAAATTGCTAAACGTTACTTGCTTCCGAAGCAAAAGCGTGACCACGGATTAGAGCCGGATCAATTACTGATCGAAGAAGAGGCATTACTTAAAGTCATTCGTGAATATACGAGAGAATCTGGTGTTCGTAATCTAGAACAGCAAATTGCTGCTTTGTGTCGCAAAGCTGCCAAAATTATCGTGTCACAACAGGAATCTAAGATCTCAATAACATCAGATGATGTTAAAAACCATCTAGGGATTGCTAAATTCCGTCATGGTGTTGCTGATCTTGAGGACCAAATTGGAACGGTAGCAGGGCTCGCTTGGACGGAAGTGGGTGGGGAGACTCTTATGATTGAGGTGACAGTTGTCCCAGGTTCGGGTAAACTGACGTTAACAGGCCAATTGGGTGATGTGATGAAAGAATCAGCACAAGCGGCTTTTAGCTATACTCGTTCCAAATCAGAAGAGTTAGGTATTCAGGCTGATTTTCATGAGAAAAATGATATTCACATTCATATTCCTGAAGGAGCTATCCCCAAGGATGGGCCTTCAGCAGGGATTACTATTGCGACTGCTTTAATATCTGCTTTAACGAAGAGGCATGTATCCAAGGATGTGGCTATGACAGGTGAAATCACCTTGCGTGGACGTGTATTACCCATCGGTGGACTGAAAGAGAAATCACTTGCCGCCCATCGTGCAGGCTACAAAAAAATTCTACTCCCTAAAGATAATGAACGGGATTTAAGTGAGATTCCAGACAGCATAAAGAATGAAGTGGAATTTATACCTGTATCGCATATGGATCAGGTTCTGCAACATGCGCTTGTGGACCATACGGGAGTGAACTAGAGAGGAATTATTAAATTATGAAAGTAACTAAATCCGAGTTTGTGATTAGTGCTGTTGGCGCTAGTCAATACCCGGAGGACGCCTTGCCGGAGATTGCTCTGGCAGGGCGTTCCAATGTGGGTAAGTCGTCACTGATTAACAAAATGATCAATCGTAAGAACTTAGCACGTACAAGCTCTACACCAGGTAAAACCCAGCAATTAAATTATTATCGCATTAACGATGAGTTGTATTTAGTCGATTTTCCCGGCTATGGATTTGCCAAAGTATCCAAAACACAACGGCAGGCTTGGGGTGCGATGATTGAAGGATATCTATTGGATAGAGATCCGTTAAAGCTATTGTTACTCATTGTAGATCTGCGGCATCCGCCATCCAAAGACGATATGATTATGTATGATTGGATATCGCATTATGATTTACCAGTCTGTGTTGTTGCAACGAAAGCGGATAAAATACCACGTAGTCGCTGGGCAAAACAGATTAAGCAAATGAAAGAATGCTTGAGTCTTAGAATTGATCATCCTATGGTCTTATTCTCATCTGAGACTGGACTTGGTAAAGATGAGTTGTGGGGCATCATTAAAGCTCACACAAAGACTACCATAGAAGATGATGAAAGTTCATATGAAGACTCTCTTGAGAGCTCACCTGAAAGCGCTCCTGAACTATAAAATTAATATTTTTCATTGGATAGCATAGAGATTCAGCGTTTTTTAGCTATGAAAGTGAGCATCCTATATGATATTCACAATATAATCGGGATTAATGCGGTTTTTTTATGAAATATGGTGGAAAATCAATGATTTGTTAACAAGAAATTTATTATATTTGTGCTGTATAATAATATTAAGTATTGAGACAAAGAATTGAGGAGATTTTTATGGCTCAGCGGTTAGCCACAGAATATGTAAAAGCCAGTTTACAATTAACAGAACTTCAAATGAATCAGTTTCTGAATTCGATAGAACACTTGCATATACATCCTAAAGTAAAAGTGTTAGGAAGCGGAGAACAAGAAATTGTACTCGAGGATGTGAGTGGGGAGGAAGTTCATTTACCTATTGTATGCAAGGATGGTGTATACCTCTGTGAGTTGTCATGCCGCTTGGTGAACCCTCGATTGGTAGATGCGGTACGTAAGTTATTCATGACTTATAAAGGTGATGGAATAGTTAATCGTATTTATCAAGGATTCACAATGATGTATTATTATGTGCATGGATCAGTTCAAAGAATTGAAGAAATCACTTCTGAAGGTAGCCGGTTAGTATTTGAACATAAACAAACGGTGACTGACTTGGAACAATTGTTTCAGAAAACAGGCGTTGAAGAAGAAATTTCCATGACATATGAAGACATTAATTTTTGGCTTGATCAACGGAATAAAGCGCTTAGTCATAATGATATTACTTTTATTGATGAGAAGCTTCGATTGGGTACAGCAAAATGGTTTGCGATGGAAGCTTGATATAATTATTAATTATAAAAGGGACTTTTTCGATTCACTGAAAAGAGTTCCTTTTTTTTTATGTCAGCAGAAATAATAAATTTGAAATTCTTAAAAAAGGTATTGCAATTAATACCAATAGATGTTATTTTTAATCTCGTTGAAAAGAATATTAGGAACCAGGATTCACTCAGGACATTATGTTACGAGAGATTATTCCCTCGAGAAGTGAATGACGTAGGTCCTAGCGGATGAAATTTTTCAAACATTTTATTCCTAGGAAGGGGGAAACCGAAGGATGGAATATTCGACTTTCGGAAGACACGTTGCTGTAGATGCTTGGGGTGTCGATTTTGGAATGCTTAACAGTGCAGAATTTCTGCAGAATCAAATGGTGGAGGCTGCGGAGGCATGTGGGGCGACGGTAATGTCCGTGCAATCTAAGCAGTTTGAGCCACAAGGTGCTACTGTACTAGTATTGTTATCAGAAAGTCATCTCTCGATTCATACTTACCCTGAGAGAGGTTTTGCAGCTATTGACTGTTATACCTGCGGGGAGACAGTAGATCCACAATTAGCTATTGATTACCTGGTATCCGTATTGAAACCGGAAAAAACTTATGCTAAAAAGCTTGTGCGTGGTTTAGGAGAAATGACGGTAGAAACACCCGAAATGCAACCGCTCGAGCTCGTAAAATAACGTCACTATAATTCTTATATACAATGACCATGGAGATTCCATGGTCATTTGTTTTTTATATGCCCATAGACTGTTACATAGGTATTCATGAGACAAGGGGGCGTTATGTTTGAAACGTAGAAAGAATAAGGATATCTTATTCCTTTGTGTGATATTGTTATTAGTTGGAAGTCTGCTCTATCAGGGTTATCAGATGTTAAAACCAAATGAGGAAAAAATGAATGCAAGTCAAATGCTGTTTGAGGTTGCTGATTTTCAGATGGAGATATTAAATTCATCCTTGATGGAGGCTGTTCATATGAATGCAACAGGACAGTTAGCTGGGCTTAAATTAGCTGCTTATGCTGCTAATTTTGGTCATGAACGTATGGTTAAGGCATTTGGAAAGAATGAACTGAAAACCTTGCCAGCAATAGGTGAATTGGTTAATATGATTACTAGTTGGCAGATCGGTGGAGAACGTCCGCTTAGTCAAAAGGAACGTGATCTATTAGTCGAGTTTAGCACCAAGTTCTCCGAAGTATTGCCCATTTACAGTCTTCTTGTAAATAGTAATAATCAAATTGTGTCAACGCAGTCTGGTCAATTAGCTCAGTTGGGGAAGCAATTAGACGAGCTTATTTTGAAATAGTAAAGTGGGTTTAGCATGAGACGTATAGATACAGAAGATACTACTAACAATACGTTATAAGAAGTGGGTTCATAAACATGTCATAAAATCGACATGACGAGTTGAACAAGTGTGATATAATTAACATATTGATTTTAAAATTAATTGATTGAAATTTCGATATAATATTTCAGAGATCTCATTTTAGTTGAGGCAGGTGACAAACGTAATGCACATCGTCGTTGTAGGATTAAATTATCGCACGGCGCCTGTGGAAGTGAGAGAGAAATTTACATTCGCAGATAAGGATTTACCAGAAGCCTTGCGACATTTGAAGCTAACTAAGAGTGTTTTAGAGGGCGTTATTGTTGCAACTTGCAATCGCACAGAAATTTATGTAGTCGTTGATCGATTACACATGTGTGGCTACTTTATACGTAGTTTTATGGAGCAATGGTTCGGTATTTCACGTGAAGAATTTACGAGTCATCTATATATTTATGAAGATGAACAGGCGATTTCTCATTTGTTCCGGGTGACATGTAGTTTAGACTCAATGGTTCTTGGAGAAACACAAATATTAGGCCAAGTCCGTAATGCTTTTCTACAGTCTCAAGAGAATAATGCTACAGGTGTTTGGTTCAATATGTTATTTAAACAAGCGGTTACGCTGGGCAAAAGAGTTCATTCGGAGACAACTATTGGAGAAAGTGCAGTATCCATAAGTTATGCTGCAGTAGAACTGGGCAAGCGGATTTTTGGTCTGTTTACTGATAAGAAGGTGTTAATTCTCGGTGCCGGTAAAATGAGTGAATTAACAGTGAAACACTTGTATGCCAATGGCGCTGATGAAGTTATTGTGGCAAACCGTACACTGTCAAGAGCAGAAGAGTTAGCGCTTAAATTTAACGGCACACCATGTACGCTTGAGACGGCTATCGACCGCTTGGATGAAGTGGATATTCTGATTAGCTCGACGGGGGCTAAAGAATACGTATTGACGTCTTCACAGGTGAAGGAAAGTATGAAAAATAGGCAGTCCCGTCCACTTTTTATAATAGATATTGCTGTACCAAGGGACATAGATCCAGTTATTGGTGATCTTCATAACGTGTTTCTATACGATATTGATGATTTAGAAGGCATTGTGGAGAGTAATCTTGAAATGCGTCGTGGAGAAGCGGTTAAAATTGAAATTATGATAAAGGAAGAGATTATCGAATTTCATCATTGGTTGAAGACACTTGGTATTAGACCAGTTATCCGAGCTCTCCAAGAAAAGTCTAACTCTATTCATGAAGATACGATGGAAAGCCTGTTTAATAAGCTCCCAGAACTGGATGATCATCAACGTAAGGTGATCCGTCGATTAACGAAAAGTATTGTGAACCAAATGATGCATGATCCTATAAATCGAATTAAGGAAATGACAGGTGAGAAGCAAGGGAATGATGCATTGGAATTCTTTACGCAGATTTTTGCGTTAGAGGATCAGGTGAATGAACAAGGTAATGATAAAGTTCAAATGGTTGCTTCCAAAAAAACAGCTGTAACTGCGTCAAGCAAATCTTCTGAGATCATGTCATCTCTCTCTAAGGCATCCTTGATGCCGGCCAGCCTGTAAAGTCGGGTGAATGAATATGTCGTTAGTTAGCAATATTTATGATACAGGCATTTATATTTATGCCCTGAGCCTTCTGTTTTTTTTCTCGGATTGCATTCGTCGCAATTCGAGTGCGAAGCGGATGGGCACAGGGCTTCTTATTATTGTATTAGCATTACAATTCACCGTATTAGGGATTCGTACTTGGCAGGACCGCATTGTACCGGTTGTTACCCTGTATGACTTCTTATTTATGTTTGCTTTTATTCTTGTAGTGGCTTCGTTATTGATGAGCTTCTTTCAGAAATCAGAGATTACCATCCTATTATTTAGTGTGATAGGTTTCTGTGTTCTTGTCCTCAATCATTTGCGGTTTGACTTTAGCAATAATCCATTAAGCAATTGGCAAGGCGTGCACGGATTGTTAGTGTTTCACATTATCCTAGCCAATCTAAGTGTGGTGTCATTTACAGTGGCGGCCGTATTTGCTGCTATGTATTTATTCCTTCATAAGAAGTTGAAGAACAAGAAATGGAATGACACGATGAGACGATTGCCAAGTCTAGAAATGATGGATAGAATGTCCTACTATGGCATGTCGGTAGGTACTCCACTTTTAGCCGTGTCGCTAATTGTTGCGGTACTATCGATTGTTTCTGAAGGAAGATTGGAGTTGCTATTGGATTTTAAGGTAGTAACAACTTTCATAGGACTTGGTATTTTTAGTTATTATTTTGTTAAAAGAAGATCCAAACAAAATTCAGGTGTCATGATGTCTAGGTGGGCGTTATTTGGATACGTATTTATTGTCATTAATCTCTTGTTAAATTCATGGTCTAACTTTCATTGGTGGACGGGAGTGTGAGAGCTGTGGCGGGTTATATTCCGATATTGCTTGATTGTGAAGGTCGACCCTGCCTTGTTATTGGTGGGGGAATGATTGCAGAAAGAAAGACCCAAGCACTCCTTGAAGCAAAAGCTATGGTAACTGTCATTAGTCCAGAACTTTCACAGGGGTTATTCACTTTATATGAAACGAACCGCATCATGTGGGAACGAAGAGTATTTGCTGGCGGAGATACGCAGGGATACTGGATGGTACATGCTACGACAGATCAAGAGATGGTGAATCAACGAATAGCTGAGGAAGCTAACTTGAAGGGGATTCTGGTTAATGTAGCAAGTCATACAGAGGCGAGTACATTTTTAAATCCCGCAGTTATGAGGCGAGGAAGACTTACGATTGCTGTATCGACTGAAGGCGCAGGACCTATAGTAGCAACGAATATTTGTAAGCTTTTGAATGAGGAATATGGGGATGAATATGAGATTTATCTTGATTTCCTTTATCTCATGCGCGCAGAAATTAAGAAGAGTGTGAATTCACCCAAGCAACGCCACAAGTTATTAAGAAAACTAACAGAATACCCGATTCTTGAGGAGATCAGACAAGGTCGCTTCAAGGCCTGGAGTGAAACTCAAATACACCTATGGATTGCGAAGAATGAGGAGGATTAAGGAATGCGGACGATTATAGTAGGTAGCAGACAAAGCGTACTGGCCTTAACGCAAACAGGACAGGTCATTGAAGATTTACAGCAACTTAGTGTTGAACATGGATTTGATTTTCAATTCGAAGTTAAAAAGATAGTTACGAAAGGCGATCGTATTTTGGATGTAACGCTCTCGAAAGTTGGCGGTAAGGGTTTATTTGTTAAGGAGATTGAGCAGGCGATGCTTGATAAAGAAATCGACATGGCCGTACATAGCATGAAAGATATGCCCTCAGAGTTACCGGATGGCCTAATCAATGGTGCTGTCCCAGTTCGTGTAGATTCACGTGATTGTCTCATCTCTATAGGAGGACTGAATTTAGATCAATTACCTCAAGGAGCTAAGGTGGGTACAAGTAGTTTACGACGTTCTAGTCAGCTAAAGGCATATCGTCCAGATTTACAATTAGAATTTATTCGAGGCAATATTGATTCACGTCTACGGAAACTTGAGAACGGAGAATTCGATGCTATCCTCCTTGCTGCAGCTGGTCTATATCGTATGGGTTGGGAAGATCGTGTCACATCATATCTTTCCGTAGATGTATGTCTTCCAGCGGTAGGGCAAGGTGCACTGGGCATTGAATGTCGTGAAGATGATCATGACCTGCGTAAGCTTCTTTCACTTTATAATGATGAGCTTACTTCTCTAACGGTAGCGGCTGAGCGAACGTTTCTAAGTGCGCTCAATGGTGGATGCCAAGTTCCGATTGGTGCACATGCGGTGTGGGTGAACGATCCATCTGATCATTCCCAAACTGGTCCCAAAGTTATACAATTAACAGGTATGGTGGGTTCTCCAGATGGGGATATCATTTTAAAAGAGACTGTAACAGGAATACATCCCGAGAAGCTTGGACTAGAAGTTGCAGATCGATTAATTGCTCAAGGAGCGGAGAATATATTGGCACAAGTTAGGGGATAACGTAATGTCGTTAATCGAAGGGAAAGTATATCTTGTTGGGGCAGGGCCGGGAGATGCTGGTCTGATTACAGTCAAGGGATTGCAATGTATTAAAAAAGCAGATGTAGTGGTGTATGATCGTTTGGCAAATCCGAGGTTATTACAATCCATGCGACCTGGTGCGCAGAAGGTCTATGTCGGTAAACTTCCAGACCGTCATACGATGAAGCAAGAAGAGATTAATCAGTTGTTGGTCGATTTTGCTTTGGAGGGTAAAACGGTCACTAGGTTAAAGGGCGGGGACCCAACTGTTTTTGGACGTGTTGGTGAGGAGGCCGAGCTACTTAGGGAGAATGGAATACGATATGAGATTATTCCGGGTATAACTTCGGCGATAAGTGTACCAGCATACGCAGGTATACCTGTGACTCACCGTGATATGGCTTCTTCATTTTCGGTTATTACAGGGCATGAGAGCCCTGATAAGCTGGACCGAATGATTCAATGGGACAAGTTAGCGAATGCTACAGGAACACTCATTTTTTTGATGGGGGTTGCTAAGATAGGATACATTAGTCAGCAATTGATTACGAATGGGCGTCTAGCGAGTACCCCTGTTGCACTTGTGCGATGGGGTACTCGAGCAGAGCAGGAGACACTGACTGGGTCACTTGAGGATATTGAAGATAAAGTAAAAGCAGCGAATTTCCAGGCGCCTGCCGTTATCGTTGTGGGTGACGTAGTATTGCAGCGAGAAAAGATAATGTGGGCTGAATACATGCCACTCTTTGGCAAACGTATACTCGTGACCCGCGCCCGTTCACAGGCAAGCGAGCTAGCCAGTAGAATTGAAGAATTAGGTGGGGAATCCTATGAGTTCCCAGTCATTGAGACTATAAAACCATCGGATCCTATAGAAATGTTAAATATAGAAAAGTCATTTTCTGAATTAGAGAGTTATGATTGGATTTTCTTTACGAGTGTGAATGGTGTGGAGTTTTTCTTTCAGCATTTACAAGAGCAAAGACTTGATATTCGTTCGTTACATCGCGCTAAAATTGTAGCTGTGGGCCCAGCAACGGCTGAGGCTTTAAAGTTGCGTTCAATCATGCCTGAACAACTCCCTGAGAGATTCCAAGCAGAAGGAATAATTGAGATGTTGGGTACTCGATTGGAGGCAGGACAAAAGGTTCTGCTACCGCGAGGGGATAAGGGAAGAATGTGGCTTCCGGAGAAGCTTACGGAGATGGGGCTTGATGTTACAAATACAGTGACATATCACACGGTTATTACGGGTGAAGAAGATGATGAATTATTAAGAATGTTCAATGAAAGCGGCATTCATGCTATTACTTTTACTAGTTCTTCAACGGTAACCAATCTTCTTGCCATTATGAAACGTATGGGTATTCCTGACCCTATTAAACATTTGGAAGGTGTTGAAACCTTCTGCATTGGGGAGATTACAGCTAAGACCGCAAAGGATGCGGGACTAACAGTAGGCCGAATTGCGGAAGAAGCTACGATTGATAGTCTGGTGAATTCGTTATGTGGTTGGAATGCTTGAGAAGTAGTTATCTCTCCTGTGTAGCATGACCGCTACGGTAGCGGATTGTTTATGATTAAGAATTTCATGCTTGAATAATTTAAACCCATGCTTCCGAAGTGTTTTTCTCGATGACCCTTCAAGAAGCTTACGCTCGAAAAATTTTAGGAGGTCAACAACTATGAGCTTTCCATTAGTACGGCATCGTCGCTTACGTCAATCTGTAGGTATTCGCAATATGGTACGGGAGACTGTTTTAAATGTACAGGACTTAGTACAACCTATATTTGTGACGCATGGAACGAATGTGAAGAATGAAATTTCATCTATGCCTGGCGTCTATCATTTCTCCTTGGATACGTTGAAGGAGGAAGTGGATCACATTGCTTCTTTAGGGATTCCGGCAGTTCTATTGTTCGGTATTCCAGCAACAAAGGACAGTATTGGATCTTCTGGATTTGCAGATGATGGTATCGTACAAGAAGCGACGCGTCTGATCAAAAGCTGGCATCCAGAATTGTTAGTTATTGCAGATACGTGTCTGTGTGAGTTCACAGATCATGGGCATTGTGGGATGGTACATACTTTTGAGCATGATGGTCATATTCATGGAGACGTTCTGAACGATGAGTCGCTTGTCCTTCTAGTTAAGACCGCAGTATCTCAAGCGAAAGCGGGGGCAGATATTATTGCACCTTCTAATATGATGGACGGGTTTGTACAAGCGATTCGGGAAGGCCTTGATGAAGCGGGTTTCAAAGACATCCCTATCATGTCCTACTCTGTGAAATACTCATCTGCATTCTATGGCCCATTCCGAGAAGCGGCTGACTCGGCTCCTCAATTCGGAGATCGTAAAACATATCAAATGGACCCTGCAAATGCAAGAGAAGCGCTAAGAGAAGCTGAATCTGATGTGCTAGAGGGTGCTGACATGCTGATGGTGAAGCCAGCGCTAGCCTATTTAGATATTATCCGAATGATTAAGGATCAATTCGATCTTCCTTTGGTTGCATACAACGTTAGTGGTGAATATTCCATGGTGAAGGCCGCTGCACAACAGGGTTGGATTAATGAGAAAGCTATCGTACATGAAATGCTGACAGGCATGAAACGTGCAGGTGCAGATATTATTATCACTTACTTTGCTAAAGATATGGCTGGTTGGTTAACTCAAAAATAGATTTCACTAATGATAGGAGTGGCGAGAATGAGCAATTTGTCTGGGAATCGTAAAGAAGAGGCTTCAAGAGCCGCCTTTGAAATAGCTAAGCAGTATATTCCAGGGGGAGTGAATAGCCCCGTTCGTGCATTTAAAAGTGTAGGATTAACGCCGGTTTATGTGGAGCGTGGAGAAGGTTCTCGCATTTATGATATCGATGGCAATAGTTTTCTTGATTACGTGTGCTCTTGGGGACCTTTGATTATGGGACATGCCCATCCAGAAGTGATCTCAGCCATTCGCGAAGTCGCGTTGAAAGGGACGAGCTTTGGTGCTCCAACATTGATAGAGACAGAGATGGCGAAGACGGTGTGTGAGAGAGTTCCTTCGATCGATATCGTACGTATGGTTAATTCGGGGACAGAAGCTACGATGAGTGCGATTCGCCTTGCTCGTGGTGTGACAGGCAGAAGCAAAATTTTGAAATTTGAAGGTTCCTATCACGGACACGCAGATAGTCTATTGATCAAAGCAGGATCTGGTGTAGCCACTCTAGGATTACCGGATAGTCCTGGTGTGCCAGAGGGCGTTGCGTCAAACACCATTACGGTTCCTTATAATGATCTTGAATCTGCTAAAGTGGCATTCGAACGTTTCGGTGAAGATCTTGCATGTGTCATTGTGGAACCAATTGCGGGTAATATGGGGGTTGTACCTCCACTACCAGGATTTCTACAAGGACTACGCGATCTAACTACGAAATATGGTAGTTTACTTATATTTGATGAAGTTATGACTGGGTTCCGAGTGGACCGGGAATGTGCTCAAGGATTATTTGGCATAACGCCAGATCTAACTTGTCTTGGAAAAGTCATTGGTGGAGGATTGCCGGTAGGTGCCTATGGTGGTAAACGTGAAATTATGGAGCAGATTTCTCCATCAGGTCCGATCTATCAAGCGGGCACACTTAGTGGGAATCCGTTGGCCATGGCAGCCGGGTTTACAACACTGAAGTTACTCACACCCGAAGTATACACGCAATTAGAAGAACGAGCTGCTCGATTACAAGTAGGTTTTGAACGAAATGCGAGAGAACTCGGAGTTCCAGTAACCATTAATCGTGTGGGTTCTATGGTATGTCCATTCTTTACGGATCACCCGGTAACCAACTTTGATACTGCGAAGAGTAGCAATTTAGATATGTTCCGTCGTTATTTTGCAGCGATGCTTAACAATGGTGTGAGTGTAGCTCCATCGCAATATGAGGGGATGTTCGTATCTGCTGCACATAGTGTTGAAGATATTGATTTAACGATTGAAGCGAATTTTAACGCTCTTAAATCCCTATGAGTCATCAAGTTAAATGGACGCGGCGTGGGGAATGGATAGAACTTAGTCCCGGAAAAGCTATCGCTGAAGCTGAAGACCGTGATTTAGAGACAATCGCATGGTTAAATAACATCGTTGGTATACCCGAGAAGTTATTACGACGACTTACACATGAGAAAAAGATTCAATGGAGTGGAGCTCGGCTACGGCTAGCCCTTTTTCCTTCTCGTTCCCTAGGTATTGATTCGATCTGGCAGGAACTTGAAGTGCTCTATGAGGATGATTTCTGTCTAGTCGTACACAAACCAGCGGGAATGACGATACATCCGGATGGTCGCAAAGGCGAAGTTACACTCGATCAAATTGTAGCCGCCCACTATGAGGTGAATGGCGAAGAGGCAGCAGTCAGACATATTCATAGACTTGATCAGAATACATCTGGCCCCGTACTTTATGCAAAGAATGAATGGGCTCAACTGAAACTGGATGAAGACATGCGCATGAAGAAAATAGAACGGAAATATATCGCCTTTGTTGAGGGAAGTGTTAGTTCCAGTTTATCGGAGATTGATCTACCCATCGGCAAGGATCGACACCATGCTCAGCGTAGGCGTGTCTCTCCTACAGGGCAATCTGCTATTACTCGTGTACGTGTGGAAGAGAGATATACAGGAGTAACTCTAGTTCATCTTGAATTGGATACAGGTCGTACGCATCAAATACGTGTTCATATGAATCATTTGGGTCATCCTTTGTTAGGTGATTTATTGTATGAAGGTAGTATTGGACTCATTGGAAGGCAAGCTCTTCACGGAGAACGGTTATGTTTCAGTCATCCTTTTACGAGAGAATACATTGAAGTTGCTGATCCGTGGCCTACAGATCTTATTGATTTACAGAATATTCTACGAACGTAATCCAAAGGATAATGGTAAAAGAGGCATGCTCTACCTTTTGACGCATATAGATAAAATGAGTTAAGAAAAATGGGCTCATGCCGTGAGTGAACTCATGGTTATAATATGCCGAAAGGAGGACGTTACCTGTGTTTGACCAGTCCTACGGTTTGCGCTTTGATATTTATGAACGCATTCAACTGTCAGAAGAAGTGGCTGGAATTGCGGAGCTTGAAGAGATTGAGTTATTACCGTATATCCAGGTAATTAGCCAGGAAGATCAAGCTGCACTCCGAGGTCATTTGATACTAACGGGTTTGTACAGAGGTGAAGGTGAGGAGAATGCATCCCAACGGTTAGAACATTATATTCCCGTTGAAATAACCGTTCCGCTTAACCGTGTAACTTCTTTGGATGAGATTGGTGTTGAAATTGAAAATTTCGACGTGGATCTATTGTCCGAGAGGAGTCTTAACATTACAGGTGTGTTATCTTTGCGTGGTATTGAATCTTTCGCAAATGATACGTCATCCTGGAATGCGGAAGATTTCACTGTAGTTCATTCACCAGATCAGCAGTTGGATTACAATGAGTCTCCTCGACCTTCGGTAGAAGATGTAGCTTATACGAATTTGGAGTTGTCAGACGAGCACACATTTGGAATAAGTGATTCTGTTGGTTTTGGTGATCAAGATGGTTATGGCACTGACGGTATTCATACACCGTTGTTACATACGGAGGATGAAACTGCCCGTCAGAAAGACCACTCTAATGTGTGGAATATTGGACTGAAAGATACCAAGGAACATTTTGCGGTGAATGAAATTGTTGTCGAGCCTATTTCGCACGATGAGAATGAACACTCCACGTTAGATTTGTTAGAGGAAGAGTTATCTCCAGTTGTTACATCTCCTGAAGTCGTCCAAGACGAAGAGAAATCGGAGCTTAGAATCGGCTTAGGAAGTAAAAGAGAAGTGCCAGCTACTACGCAAGATAACGTGGGCTTATCTTCAATACTGACGTCTAGTCGATTACGAACGCAAAGGGATCAGGAACAGCAAGCGCAAGAGGAACAGCTCATTGCGCAGGAAATAAATCATGAGCATTTGACTAATGAAGATGTTCAGTGGAAGAGCCTTTTCCTTGGTGGTTCATCTGAGAGAACACCATTCAGTAAGGTCCGTCTATGTATCGTACAAAGAGAAGAGACGCTTGATCTTATTGCAGATCGTTACCAATTGAGTCCTAGAGAACTACTGCTGTATAATCGATTGTCAGAGCAGACTATCGAAGAAGGACAAATTCTTTACATTCCTTAACATGTTTTATTCGTTCTAATTAGTATGAACCCCGTACATTTCCTCATGTACGGGGGTTTTTAGATGGATAGGAAGTTGACTACGAGCCATAGGAACGTTATTATAACTATAGAATATTTAACAATAAACTGTGAACGGGAAGAGTAGTTGGTATGCCCTTCAGAGAGCGGAATTGTAAGCTGGAAGATTCCGCAGGATGCAGCCAAACGAAAGTCACCCTGGAGTTGCCTTTTTGAACCCTTGAGGATTATCCTCATGATTAGAATATGGCCGGTAGCAGCCGTTATCTGTATGAGTGTCGTGATTTGTATGGTAATAAGTCCTTCGTATACGGGCTTATTATTCCGCATGCACGAAACAAAGGTGGTACCGCGAAAGTTAACCTTTCGTCCTTTGAGGGCGATAGGTTTTTTGTGTTTTTAGATATTCTGAAGATGTAATGGAGGGTAACTTATTATGACTGACAATGAGAAGAAAACAACGATTGAAATGCCAACTACGTATGACCCGAAATCTGCTGAACAGAAATGGTATAAATATTGGATGGATGGCGAGTTTTTCAAAGCAGGTCAACGACCAGAAGCAGAGCCATATACGATTGTAATTCCACCACCTAACGTGACTGGAATGCTTCATATAGGTCATGCTATGGATTTCACGTTGCAGGATATTCTGATTCGTACGAAACGGATGCAAGGTTATGATGCTTTATGGCTTCCAGGTACGGACCATGCGGGTATCGCTACACAGACCAAGGTAGAACAGAAGCTTCGTGCACAGGGCGTATCCCGTTATGATTTAGGAAGAGAGAAGTTTCTAGATCAAGTATGGGAATGGAAGGATCAGTATGCAAATACAATTCATGAGCAATGGGCGAAGATGGGCTTATCTCTGGATTACTCCAAGGAGCGCTTCACATTAGATGAGGGCCTTTCTAAAGCTGTTCGTGAAGTCTTTGTGAAACTGTATAATAAAGGTCTTATTTACCGTGGTAAATATATTATTAACTGGGACCCCGTTGCGCGGACCGCGCTTTCTGATATTGAAGTAGAGCATAAAGAGGTACAGGGACATCTCTACCACTTGAAGTACCCTCTAAAAGATGGTAGTGGTCACATTACTGTTGCGACTACACGTCCAGAGACAATGTTAGGTGATACAGCTATTGCTGTTCATCCTAAAGACGAGCGTTATAAAGATATGATTGGTAAAATGGTTCTTCTTCCTATCATTGGTCGTGAAATACCGATTATTGCTGATGATTATGTGGAGCAAGAATTTGGAAGTGGTGCAGTGAAGATTACTCCTGCGCATGATCCTAATGACTTTGAAGTAGGACAACGGCATCAATTAGAGCAGATCAGCGTCATGGATGATACAGGGACAATGAATGATTTAGCCGGCCCTTATGAAGGTATGGACCGCAGTGTCTGCCGTAAGCAGATTGTTAAGGATTTGCAAGAACAAGGTGTGCTTATTAATATCGAGGATCATGTTCATCAGGTTGGTCACAGTGAACGTACGGGGGCTGTCGTTGAACCTTACCTCTCTACACAATGGTTCGTTAAGATGAAGCCATTGGCAGAAAAAGCGATTGAAGTACAGAAGTCAGGCAATGGAGTTAACTTCGTACCGGATCGATTTGAAAAGGTTTATTTAAACTGGATTGAAAATGTTCGCGATTGGTGCATATCAAGACAACTCTGGTGGGGTCACCGTATCCCGGCTTGGTTCTGTGATGCTTGTGGCGAGCTTCATGTGGCACATGATGATGTGACGGTATGTTCCAAGTGTGGAAGCACTGAACTAAGACAAGATGAAGATGTACTGGATACGTGGTTCAGCTCAGCGCTATGGCCATTCTCAACGCTTGGATGGCCTGATGATACAGAAGACTTGAAACGTTATTATTCCACGAACGTGCTCGTTACTGGTTATGACATTATTTACTTCTGGGTAGCGCGAATGATCTTCACTGCGTTAGAATTCACGGATGAGATTCCATTTAAAGATGTATTGATGCATGGGCTCGTTAGAGATTCAGATGGACTAAAAATGTCTAAGTCACTAGGGAACGGCGTAGATCCATTAGAGGTTATTGAGAAATATGGCGCGGATGCGATGCGTTATATGATTTCAACAGGTAGTACACCGGGTCAAGATCTTCGTTTCCGCTGGGAACGTGTTGAACAATCCCGTAATTTTGCCAATAAAATATGGAATGCTTCTCGATTTGCTCTTATGAATCTAGAAGGATTTAAATTCGAAGATATCGATATCAGTGGAGATTTACAAACGTCTGATCGTTGGATACTTCATCGATTAAACGAAACTTCACGTGATATCACGCGTCTAATAGATGCTTACGACTTTGGCGAGACAGGACGACTGTTGTACAACTTTATATGGGATGACCTATGCGATTGGTATATTGAGATTGCCAAATTGTCCTTATACGGTGAAGATGAAGTTGCTAAGAAGAATACGAAATCAGTTCTTGCCTATGTTCTTGATCGTACACTTCGTTTGATTCATCCATTCATGCCGTTCATCTCCGAAGAAATATGGCAGCATCTACCTCATGAAGGAGATACGATTACACTGGCTGCATGGCCGGAGTATAATGCTGCTTTTGAGAATGTAGAAGCGGTTAACGAAATGAATATATTAATGGAAATCATCCGCACGGTACGTAATATACGCGCTGAAGTTAATGTACCGATGAGCAAAAAAGTGGAATTGATCGTTAAAGCAGGAAATGATGACGTGTTCGGCATCGTGAGTCGTAATGAGAATTACGTGAAACGATTCTGCAACACATCTAGCTTTGAAGTAGGTGTTGATATTCCAGCACCAGAGAAGTCCATGATAGCCGTTGTGAGCGGAGCTGAATTGTACTTGCCATTGGCTGGATTGATTGATATCACACAAGAAATTGCACGCCTAGAGAAAGAAGTACAAACGTTAAATGATGAAGTAGATCGGGTTGAGAAGAAACTTAGCAATCAAGGATTTGTCGCTAAGGCCCCTGCCAAGGTTATTGATGAGGAACGTGCCAAACAAGCAGATTATTCGGATAAACGCAGTAAAGTATTGGCTAGAATTGAAGAACTCAAAGGATAACTTAACAACCAATTCATAGACCTGAAGGTGAGAGAGTATGGGGGATCATATAGGAGCCGAACGTAAGTCGCCTCTTACAACTTATAAAGAAGCAGTCGATTGGATTAATGGTTTGATCCCTTTTGGGATCAGACCAGGTTTATCTCGCATGGAAATGATGATGGAACAATTGGGGCGACCTGAGCGTCGTCTCAAATTTATTCATGTAGCGGGGACGAATGGTAAAGGCTCTACTTGTGCCTTCTTGACTAAAGTTCTGTTAGCAACCGGGTATTCGGTGGGGACGTTCACTTCACCGTATATTACTAAGTTCACTAATCGCTTTCAGTATAATGGTGATGATATTCCCGAAGAGACGTTACTTGATCTCTCGAATCGTTTACGTCCTGTAGTAGATAATATAGCACTAACTGAGCTTGGTTCACCGACAATGTTTGAAGTATCGACGGCCCTTGCTATTCTTTATTATGCAGAGGTTTGCGTACCTGATGTTGTGGTATGGGAGACAGGTCTTGGGGGAAGACTGGATGTAACAAATATTGTAAATCCAGTGGTGTCAGTTATTACGAATGTGGGCTTAGATCATACGGATATTCTAGGAGATACGCTGCAACAAATTGCTATGGAAAAGGCGGGAATTATTAAACCTGGGGTTCCCGTCGTTAGTTGTGCCAATCAGCCTGAGGTTGTAGAGGTAATAAGAGAAGCAGCGCAAAGAAATCGTTCAACTTTATATCTCGCAGGCGAGCAATTCACATATGAACGTCTAAACTATGAGTCTAGTATGCAATCTTTTCATTATGCTGGACCTTTCCGCTCAATAGATATCGAGATTGGGATGAAAGGTGAGCATCAGATTGCGAATGCTTCGGCTGCTATGATGGTACTTGAGGTGCTTCGTCAGTACATGGCATTCGTCATGGATGATGAAGAGCTACTTCAAGGGTTCCGAAATACGAAATGGGCAGGTCGATTAGAGGAGATAGGTACTTCTCCAAGAATTGTATTGGATGGTGCACATAATCCAGAGGGCGCAGAGACGCTTGTGAAGAGTCTTCCTCAGTACTATAAATATCAATCATTAAATTTGATGATGGGGATGTTGTTAAATAAGCATCATGAATCCTACTTGAAGCATATACTTCCTATAGTGGATACGCTTATTCTGACAGAACCGGATTTTCGCAAAAAAATGGACGTGAATAAGCTGTTGGAGATTGTTGAACAGCTTAAGCCTAAATACGGCAAACCAAATTTGCAAATTATAGTAGAACCTGATTGGCGAATGGCGTTAGAGAAATTAAAGTTACGGACGGAAGAGGCGGATCTTGGAGTGGTATCCGGTACATTATATTTAATTGCCGACGTGCGAGGGTCTCTCTTAAATCTATCCGATTCTGAAAAAGGTTGGTGAATAACAGTTGAATACGGAACATGTTCATTTTATCGGTATTGGTGGCTACGGAATGAGCGCCATTGCAAGAGTTATGTTAGAAATGGGTCATACAGTTACAGGGTCTGATGTTGTATCTCAGGAATTGACAGAAAAGTTGGTAGCTAAAGGAGCCAAAATTTATATTGGTCATACCGCAGCACAAGTACATGGTGCTGATTTGGTCGTATATTCTACGGCATTATCCAAAGATAACGTAGAACGAGTGGAAGCGGAACAGTTAAATATTCCAACATTACATCGTTCGCAAATGTTGGCTAGACTACTTAACGAACGTAAAGGTGTAGCTGTTGCGGGTGCGCATGGCAAGACGACTACATCCTCGATGATTGCGTTGGTTATGGAGAAATGCGGTGTGGACCCTACATATATTATTGGTGGGGAAATCATGAATGTAGGTACAAACGCTAAAGCTGGTCAAGGGGAGCACGTTGTTGCTGAAGCGGATGAAAGTGATGGTTCATTCCTTCAATATCATCCGTGGCTTGGCGTTGTAACGAATATTGAAGCGGATCATTTAGAGAATTACAACAGTGATTTCGAACAGCTAAAAGGGGCTTATGTTCAATTTCTGAATCAGATTCGGAAAGACGGGACTGCTGTAGTCTGTGGCGACGATCATAATATACAGGCAATTATGCCAGAACTTGAATGTTCAATGATTACCTACGGTATTAAAACAGAATCCGATTATATGGCGAGTGACATTATTCTTGGAGACCGTCAAGTTTCGTTCATGTTGAGTTATAGAGGTGATAAGCTTGGGACTGTAGAATTATCCGTTCCAGGTCTTCATAATGTATATAATGCCATGGCAACCGTCATTGTCTGTCTAACATCGGGTATTTCTTTCGATGCGATTGTACAAGGAATTTCGGAATTTAATGGCGCGAAACGACGGTTTCAGGTGCTAGGTGAGGAGAATGGCATTCTCATTATTGATGATTATGCACATCATCCAACAGAGATTGAAGCTACGATTAGTGCAGCTAAAGCAACAGGTAAACGGATTATTGCTGTGTTTCAACCTCAGCGATATTCGCGTACGTTCTTTTTACTTGATGCATTCAGCAGAGCATTCAGTGAAGCGGATGAGGTTATTATTACAGATATCTATGCACCTGCGGGTGAGAAAGAAATTGAAGGTGTCCATTCTTCCAAATTAGTTGAGCTTATTGTTCAGAACAGTAATGCTGGAGCAAGATATCTTCCGACAAAAGAAGATGTCCTGCTAGATTTGAAGACAAGAGTGGCTTTCGGAGATGTCGTTCTAACGATGGGTGCAGGAGATATCTGGAAAGTTGGAGCAGAATTAGCTAAAGATTTGAATAAGAAATAAGTTAATGACTACAGATTTCTAAAATGACGGCAGCACAAGGAGTTCTTCCTTATGCTGCCGTTTTGTTATGTAGTAGATTTTAATGATATACATTAGCTATTCCTTCTTTTTTCATATTTACTAAGTCTTACTGAACATATCTTTCTTAAATCTATCATATATTTGGATAATAGAAGATGAGACAAGGTGAGGTGTTAACTGTGAATAAAGGAAGAATGACATTTCGATTTGACGTAGCTGAACGACACTTGGAACAAAGTGAAGCCCCAATCATTGTACAGGAATCTACGGAAAGTACCGTTGAAAATGAGTTCTCAGATGAATCAAGAAATACAACCTATCCAAGGTTAGCCGTTGTACCAGAGCCACTAGATGGTTGGGGAGATCCATTTAGTAAGAACGAGGCATGGGAAGAGTTGATGACAAACCGTTTTCAAAGAGTGGATCCAATAGAAGATGCATTTAATGATTTGCGGGACAATGAGCCTTCTAACGAAAGAATCATAGGACCGGAAGTCGATCATCATTATGCCGAGCATCGTCCTCGTCGACCTGCCTCAATGTGGAAGATATTTGGCACAGTAACGGCAGCGGTAGTAACAGGTGCATTGTTCGGGTTCGTGGTTCTTTCTTTTTTTGATGTAGGAAGTATATTTTCTGAAGACTCACAAAAAAGTACAGCTATAGAAAGTATGACGGTAAATAGTAATATGCCAGTCGAGACGGAAGGTCAGATTCCGGCGGTTGCGGTTACGTTAGAACCACAGACGTATTATATGCTACAGTATGGTGTGTTCAGCAATGCTGAGCGTGTGGCTATCGCCAAAGAGGAGCTTCAGAAGATTGGGCTCGCAGCAGGAGATGACCCAGATTTGGGATTTAGGGTATATGCGGGTATATCTACGGATCGTGAACAAGCGAAATTACTTAGCAATCAGTTGAAGACACAAGGTGTTGAGCTCTACGTGAGAGAGATTACGCTTCCGTCTGCCAGTGAACTTACCTTCTCGGGCGATGTTGAGAATCTGAATCGATACTTTGCCGTCAGTACGGATCTGATCTCTTCTTTAAGTACACATTCGGCATCGTTACTAGGAATGGAAGATCCGATACCTTTAAGTGACAGCGAAATGGTCGTACTCACAGAACTACACAGAGTGTGGACCGAGTCTATAAAAACTTTACAATCGGGTCTAAGTCCGGAAGCCGTTGTGGTAGGCAAGAAGATGGAACAAACCATGAATAGTGCTCTATCATCTGTGACAGAGTACAATAGAAATACATCTAAGGGTCATTTGTGGGAAATACAGTCTTCCATGATGGAATATATGATGGGGCAAAAAGAAATTATTAATATGATGAAAAAGAACTAAATAGATTATGTATCCGGTAGAGGAAATTGGAAATACTTCCCCTACCGGATTTTTGTTTGTATTGAACTAGAAATAACCGTATAATAATGTGAGTGTCAAAAAATGGCGAGGGAAGATACGAATGAAGAGAAACGTAGGAATGCTTATATTGTTTCTGCTGCTTGGCTGGCTAGTGGGAGCATGGATTGCCACGGCTCTTGAGCCTGTTCAAAGTCTATCTTTTCTTACTGCATCAAAGGTGATTAAATGGTCACCACAAGCCGACTTGGATATTATTAGTTATGATTTTACCATTCAAATGAAACTGTGTTTGCTTAGCTTGCTGAGTATGATTATCTCCGTGTGGCTGTACCGTAAGCTATAATCGAAGATAAAGGAGAACTCTATTTGAATTCACAACACTCACATCGAATTATTCTGGCTTCGACATCCCCGCGTCGGCAGGAGTTAATCTCCTCTCTACGTATTCCATACGAAATTATACCTAGTCATGCAGATGAAGATACGCTTGAGGACTGGACCCCTCGTGAAATCGTAGAGGGATTGGCTCTTCGCAAAGCGGAAGCCGTGCATCGGACTTGCTTGACGCAGACAGAACCTTCAATCATTGTAGGTAGTGATACGATCGTGTTGTTAGACAATCAGGTGCTTGGTAAACCTAAGGATGAGCAAGATGCTTATGTTATGCTCTCTTCACTCCAAGGTAAGACCCACGAGGTATATACAGGCGTAGCGTGTATTGATGTATTGACAGGAAGAACATTGATTCGCCATAGGGTGACAGCAGTTACCATGAAATCATTGTCTCATCGTAAGATTCAAGCATACGTAAATAGTGGCGAACCCTTTGATAAAGCAGGCTCTTATGCAATACAAGGACTCGGAGCAACGCTAATTGACAGTATACAAGGATGTTATTTCAATGTCGTGGGATTGCCACTTTCTCTCCTTACCGATATGTTGTCGGAATTTGGGGTGGATGTATTGTAGTCTGTTTGAATGTTTGAATTGAACAGAAAAGAGGGGAATAGAGTGGAGTCGCAATTCTTATTGTTACGCGACCTCCCCCATGAAGAACGACCAAGAGAACGCATGATGCATTATGGGGCAGAGGCTTTAAGCCATGCTGAATTGCTGGCAATACTGTTACGAACGGGATCTCATCAAGAATCGGCCATCCACTTGGCAGGGCGGATTATGAATAAAGTCGGCAGTATTCGCAATCTAGTTGACCTCAGCATCGATGAACTTACACAAATTAAAGGTATTGGAAACGCAAAGGCTGTTCAGCTCAAAGCTGGAATTGAACTAGGACAACGTTTAGCTAGAGCTCGCATGAGCGATACGGTAACCATCCGTAGCCCACGCGATGCATTCGATGTCCTAAGTGAACAATTGAGATATTTACAAAAAGAACATTTCGTTTGTTTATTTCTAAATACAAAAAATCACATTATAGCCCAAGAAACACTTTCTATGGGGAGTTTGAACGCTTCTATAGTTCATCCACGAGAAGTGTTTCGAGCGGCAATTAAATGTAGTAGCGCTTCGATTGTATGTGCACATAACCACCCAAGCGGTGATCCAACACCTAGTCCAGAAGATATAGCCATCACTTCTCGTTTAGTAGAAGCGGGGCAAATTATTGGAATTGATGTATTAGATCATGTCATTATTGGGGACGGGGATTTTGTAAGTTTGAAGGAACAAGGCTTCATGTGATATATTGCTTAGATTGACACAGAAAGGGAGTTTACAGCATGTTTGGTGGTTTTACGAAAGATTTAGGGATTGATTTGGGGACAGCAAATACACTTGTATATGTCCGAGGTAAGGGTATTGTTGTTAGAGAGCCTTCAGTAGTTGCGATTAGATTAGATACGAAAAGCATTGAGGCTGTTGGGGAATCTGCTAAAAAGATGATTGGACGTACACCTGGTAATATTCAAGCGATACGCCCTATGAAAGACGGCGTTATTGCAGATTTTGATATTACAGCAACAATGATTAAATATTTCATTAAGCAAGCTCAGAAGCAACGTTCCATGTTTCAACGTCATCCCAATGTGATGGTTTGTGTACCTTCAGGAATTACGGCTGTGGAACAACGTGCTGTTGAAGATGCGACGAAGCAAGCGGGTGCACGTGAAGCTTATATTATTGAAGAACCTTTTGCAGCAGCTATCGGTGCAGATCTTCCGGTATGGGAACCAACGGGTAGTATGGTTGTTGACATTGGTGGAGGTACAACGGAAGTTGCAGTAATTTCTCTTGGAGGAATTGTAACGAGTCGTTCCGTTCGTGTCGCTGGGGATGAAATGGATGAGTCTATTATTCAGTACATCAAACGTCAATATAATTTGATGATTGGTGAACGTACATCTGAACAGTTGAAGATGGAAGTAGGTTCTGCTCTACCACTAGATCAAGTGGAAACGATGGAAATTCGTGGTCGCGACTTAGTGACAGGATTACCGAAGACCATCACTATTACCTCAGATGAGATTAGTGAAGCACTAGGCGATACGGTGAATGCTATTATTGAAGCGGTAAAGGTAACACTTGAGAAATGTCCACCTGAACTTGCGGCGGATATTATGGATCGTGGCATCGTATTGACTGGCGGAGGCGCACTATTGCGTAACTTGGACAAGTTGCTTGCACAAGAGACGGGGATGCCTGTTATTGTGGCAGAGAACCCACTGGATTGTGTAGCTATTGGTACAGGTAAGGCATTAGAGAACATTCATTTGTTTAAGAGTTCAGCTAGATCAAGACGTTAATTAGAATATGTACCCCTGATATGGGATAGAAATAAGCAATGTTAGAGGGTGTTGAAACTGTTTAAATTGCTTGGAAACAAACGATTGTTTGTTATATTAATTGGCCTTGTTATGTTTGTAGCTCTAATGGGATTCACACTTGGGCCTAGGACGACTTTGTCCTGGCCTGAGAAATTCCTCAGAGATACGGTCGGTTTTGTGCAAAACATCTTTTATAAGCCCGCTGGCTATGTAGCGGGCTTGTTTGAAGATATTGGTAACATGAATGAAATTCATAAAGAGAATGAGCAGCTTAAAATTGCGCTGGCACAGTATGCACGCGAGAAGGCACAATTTAACTTTATGGAAGCTGAGATTAGGGATCTTCATACTGATCTGAAATTCACTAAAGAACAAGAGGGAAAAAATAACTATGAATTCCATATCGCACAGGTAGTTAGTGTGAATACGGACCCTAATAATCGTTCACTCGTGATAGATATTGGTGGGCGTGATGGTGTGAAAGTAGATATGTCCGTCACTTCAGTTGAGGGGCTCGTTGGTGTTGTAAGTAAAGTTAGTAATTTTACTTCAACGGTGAAGTTGATTACGACCATGGATGTTAAGGATCCTAATACAAATGCTATTGCTGCAACAGCGCTCAACAAGCAGGATAAAACGTTTGGTATCATTGAGAGTTATGATGAGAAGACGGGGAAACTTCTAATGACAGGAATCAAACAGGAAGATCCACTGAAAGCAAAAGACACCATTGTCTCTTCAGGAAGTGGGGGATTGTATCCTCGAGGGATGACTATCGGAACTGTGGATAGCGTTCAAGTCGGAGAAATGGGACTGTTGAGAACAGCAATAATTACTCCTTCTGCAAGTTTTGTAGATTGGAAACAACTATTTGTGGTGTTCACACCGGAGGTTCCTGAATAGTGATGATGCGTAGACCTGTTCTCATTCTGTTGTTATTCATACTGTTCATATTAGAAGGAACTGTTGTGCCATGGCTCATTCCTGATGCATGGCAGTCTAGAATTGTACCGAATTTGGTGTACATAGTGATTCTGTTCGTATCGATCTATAACCATCGTCATACGGCATTAGTCCTGGGGATCGTATTTGGCTTACTGCATGACATTGTTTTTTATGGGCAGATCATGGGGACATACTCCTTTGCGATGGGGTTATCAGCCTATCTGATGGGATTCATATTTCAAACTCCAAGGGCACCAATGCCTATCATGATGACAGTTATTATTCTTGGCAGTCTGCTATTAGATAGTACCTTGTACGGAATATATACAATATTTCAAATGAGTCATACGTCTTACGATTGGGCTTTAGTGCATCATATCCTTCCTGACGTATTCGTTCACTTTGTTTTTGGATTAATAATCTATGTTCCTCTAAGATCTCAACTAGAGAAAATTAGTAAACTTAACCAAAAAGAGAAGGCGGCTTAGGCTAAATTCTATTATTTAGAGATCAAAGCAGGAACTTGGGACTCTGGGAACGAAATGAAAGAAGATGGGAGGGACAGGCTTATGACTGTAAAATCCAATCATGTCACGATTAAGGGCATCAAAGATGGCCTGGTCTTCCTACTTGAGGACGAATGTGATTTCGAGGATTTATTGACCGAACTTCGCTATAAATTGGAGCATAGCCATACAAATATTTTGGCAGGTCCAATTATACATGTGGATATAAAGATGGGTTCACGGTATATCACCGTGGAGCAGAAGCAGAGCATCCTTGAGATCATGAAGCAAAAAGGGAATCTCTTGGTACGTTCAGTTGAATCGCAAGAATTGAAACTAGAAGAAATTCTAGGGAGCAATATTACTGTGATGAGCGGAATGGTGCGTTCTGGTCAAGTGCTTCATCACGAGGGAAATCTTTTATTTCTGGGAGATGTGAATCCAGGCGGTTCTGTGACATGTACTGGGGACATTTATATTTTGGGTGCATTACGTGGAATGGCTCATGCGGGTAATGAAGGTAACGAAGAGGCGGTTATAGCTGCATCTCATTTTGCTCCAACACAATTACGAATTTCTGATATGATCAGTCGTCCACCTGATGAATGGGAAACATGGGAGACTCGTATGGAATTCGCTTATTTAGAAGATGGGGTTATGCAGATCGATAAGATGAGCAATATTGTACGATTACGGCGTGATTTTAACATGTTTAAGGGGGTGTAGTACATGGGAGAGGCTATTGTTGTCACTTCTGGTAAGGGTGGAGTAGGCAAGACAACCACAACTGCCAATATTGGAACAGCACTTGCTTTACTTGGCAAGAAGGTATGTCTGGTGGATACCGACATAGGATTGCGTAATCTGGATGTCGTGATGGGACTGGAGAATCGTATTATTTATGACTTGGTCGATGTAGCTGAAGGAAGATGTCGGCTTGGACAAGCGCTTGTGAAGGATAAACGATTCGATGAATTATATATGCTTCCAGCAGCACAGACCAAAGACAAGGACTCCATTAAGCCTGAACAAGTAAGAGATATTATCCTCGAACTTAAGAAGGAATACGATTATGTGATCATCGACTGTCCTGCGGGTATTGAACAAGGGTTTAAGAATGCGATTGCCGGAGCGGATAAGGCTATTGTGGTTACCACACCTGAGAACGCTGCAGTTCGAGACGCGGATCGAATTATTGGACTTCTAGAAAGTTCCCATGTGGAATCTCCAAAACTCGTTGTGAATCGAATTCGACATAATATGGTTAAGTCTGGTGATATGCTAGATATTGAGGATATTCTTCAAGTCTTGAATATTGATTTGATTGGTATCGTACCCGATGATGAGTATGTGATTAAGGCAGCCAATAACGGGGAACCAACCGTGATGAACCCGGATTCTCGAGCAGCGATCGCGTATCGTAATATTGCTCGTCGAATTCTGGGGGATACGGTACCTTTAATGCAAATGAATGCTGAGCAAGGTGCGTTCAAACGTTTTAAAAAGTTTTTTGGAATGGGAAAATAATAGAGTTAGAGGATAGGAACTCTCTCAAAAAAAGTAGCATTGTCTACTTTTGAGAGGGTTTCTTTTTTTATATGAAAAAGTAAAAGGTTAACTTGATATGCATTTCTTATTGTACCGATAACTAAGTAAGCTTGTTCTAAATAGATGGACATCCCTCATAAAATAGGTGAAAAGAAGCCTCGTAAGGGGGATTGATGAAATGGATGATAAATCAGCATTGAAACAACGCCGAGAGGAGAGAATTCAGGAACTATTGGATTATAATCAGCCTCGTCTCGATATATCGAAGGTGTCCAAGGGAAATCAGGTAGTTCAAGAACTGGATCCTGAAGTGTTATGGAAAAAGGAACGTAACCGTTTAAATGGATTCAATGAAGAGGGTAGAAAAAATAATTTTGTTTCTAGCTTTACTTGGCGCTTGTTAGTTAGTGGTGTATTATTTGGATTAATCGTTGGCGTATATCGGTTGGAACAACCTTTGGCAGTTAATGTTCAGCAATATATAACGCAGTCACTGAACCGAGAAATGAACTTTCAAGCAGCTGAGGCTTGGTATGTCTCTCATTTCGGAGAAGCGCCCACGATTATTCCTAGCTTTAAGGAAAGTCAGGATAACCCTCAGAAGGTTATTGCATCACTTTCACTGATTGCTCCTATTCAGGGGAATATAACAATGCCTTACTCTGTGGCTCTTCAAGGAATTGAAATTACGCCTAATGGCGATTCAAATGCCAAACATCCGGTTAAAAGCGTAACAACGGGCCGAGTGATAGATGTGGTGACAGATTCGCTTGCAGGGAAGACTTTAACAATTCAGCACACAGGCGGTATGGTGGCTATTTATGGGCATCTCGATACGAGTTTGAAAATAAACGATTGGGTCGAAGCGGGAGATTCGCTTGGCGTATTATCTAATGCAACTATGGAGCAGACTCCATTCTTATATTTTGCAATACAGCAAGCTCAAGAATATATCGACCCCACGGAAGTGATGTCTTTTGATTAATATTCGTGGGGTAACGCTATCCTTACATCCTCTTTTTGTTATCGTGATGTTAATGTCTATTGTGACAGGAAGTTTTATTGAACTGATTACACTTTTTGTTATTGTACTTATTCATGAACTGGGGCATATGAGTGCTGCAATCGTATTGGGGATTAAGGTCCGTTCGATTCAGTTACTTCCATTTGGAGGGGTTGTGTCTATTGAAGACCATGGGCAACTCACGCCATGGAAGGAGATCATTATTGCGTTGGCGGGTCCTCTTCAGAATGTTATCATGATGGGTATTGGCATGACTTTTTTGGAGGTGGGATGGGGGAATAATGCGGTTATTTCATATATCGTGCATGGTAATATGGTGATTGCGTTATTTAACTTACTGCCAATCCTCCCACTTGATGGAGGTAAAATAGTGCAATCTCTCGCCAGTCGATTATTTCCTTATCATTGGACTTTGCTATGGTCTTCAAGAGTGAGTATAGTTACTAGTATGGTTGTGATTTCCTACTCAATGCTTCCATTAATTAAGGGAGAAGGAATCATACAACTTAATATATTGATGATTGGAATATTTTTATTTTATTCAAATCTCATAGATTATCGCAATCTTCCATATCGATTCATGAGATTTTTGATGAATAGAGATCTTGTATATACAAAATACGCCATAAGCGGTTCAATTGCCCAGCCTATTATTACGGATGTAACGAAACATTTAGAGAATATTTTGCGTCTATTTAAGAGAGAGAAATATCATTTAATTTATATTATGGATAAAGATGGTAAAGTTATAGCTGTTTTACCGGAACAACGTCTTATTGCAGCCTATTTTTCTCATGGTCGTCGCCTTCCTTAGCTGTGAAGCAGCGAAATAATTATTATACAAAATTCATAAGAGATTTCATGCACGATATAGTGAAATGTCTTCTAGCAGAGGTGAAGCCATGAAACAGATGATCGTTAACTGTGAACCTAAGTTTACACAGATGGCTCTCATAGAGGAAGGAAAGCTTATTGAGTTTGCAACAGAACGCAGCCAAAGTGAAAGCTTAGTAGGTAGTTTCTATAAAGGAAGAGTTGTTAATGTATTACCGGGCATGCAGGCTGCATTTGTTGATATCGGACACAAGAAGAACGCCTTTTTATATGTTGATGATGTGCTACACCCCCATCTTGAGAAGCAGCCGAAGGTAAAACCTTCGATAGAAGAATTATTAAAAGTAGGGCAAGAGGTTGTTGTTCAAGTGATGAAAGAATCACTTCGAGGGAAAGGTCCACGGGTGACTACCCATTATTCGCTACCAGGACGTTGGGTTGTTTTTATGCCCATATCAGACTATGTAGCTGTATCGAAGAAGATTCAGAGAGAGAGCGAACGTACGCGATTGAAGATTTTATGTGAACAAATGAGATTCCGTGGAGAGGGGATTATTGTAAGAACGGTATCTCAAGATGAGCCACGGGATGCCATTCAAGGGGATCTGAATTTTTTGCGCGCGCAGTGGGAACTCATTCAAGAGCGTGCGAATGAAGCGGAAGCGCCTAGTCTGCTACATAGAGACTTGAGTATCGTACAGCGACTGATTCGTGATGTATTAGACCCCATAAAAGATGAACTTGTCATTAATAATGTTAGGGAAGCAAATGATGCGGAATTGTATCTGTCTGAAATGACGAATGGTATACATATACCCGTGAAGGTGTATCATGCACCTGAATCCATATTCAAGGCTTATGGTATTCGTGAACAATTAGACAGAGGTCTTGCTCGAAAAGTGTCACTTTCAAGTGGTGGAACCATCGTCTGGGACCATACGGAAGCTTTAACGGTTATTGATGTGAATACAAGCAAATATACAGGTGCATTTAGTCTGGAAGAAACAGTAACACTGACGAACTTACAAGCTGCGGAAGAAATTGCTAGGTTGATTCGTCTAAGGGATGTGGGCGGAATCATCGTTATTGACTTTATTGATATGGAGCAAGAAGTTAATCGACAAAGTGTGGTAGATATTCTAGAGTCTGTTATGAAAAAAGATCGAGCTAAAAGTCAAATTGTTGGCTGGACAAAACTTGGACTCCTAGAGCTCACACGTAAAAAAGTTCGTGAAGACACATCTGTCATTCTGGATAAAGAATGTGACCATTGTAGTGGAACGGGCAGAATAAACGTAATTACAATTCATTGACTATACGTAGTGCCTATGTTATTATCTATTAGTATGTGTCTGGTGATTGTTTGTCCTGCACATGCTGTAACCGCTCCGGTCGGGTTGTGAAGCGCAACATTTTTATAATGCTGTCACCTAGATTAGGCGAGTCTGAGACATGAGGAGGTGCAAGAATATGTACGCTATTATCGAAACAGGTGGTAAGCAATACAAAGTGCAAGAAGGCGATGTGTTGTTCGTTGAGAAACTATACGCAGAAGACGGAGAAAGTATTACTTTCAACCGTGTACTAGCAGTATGTGATGACAATGGATTGGTAGCAGGTACACCGTTACTTTCCGGTGCAACTGTAGCCGCTACAGTTGAGAAACATGGTAAAGGTCATAAGGTTGTTGTATACAAATACAAACCTAAGAAGAACTATCATGTGAAGCAAGGTCATCGTCAACCATACACTAAAGTAACTATCGGAAAAATTCAGGCGTAAGAAGGTGCGATCAAGTGATTGTCGTGCGAATCTTTCGTAATCATAGTGGTATAATCCAGAGTTTTAAGATTAAGGGACACGCGAATTATGCGAAGGCTGGGGAAGACATTGTATGTGCTGGAGTATCGGCTATTACTGTTGGAACTGTCAATTCGATTGAAACGTTAACTGGTATTACTTTAAATTGTGAGATGCATAATGGTTTCTTAAGTGGCCTGATTCCTCTTATAGAGGATGAAGTTACTGGAAGCAAAGTGCAGTTACTACTGGAATCTATGCTAGTTATGTTGAATAATATTGCTGAATCCTACGGTAAGTATATTTTAATAGAAGAAGCTATTCTTTAAAGAAGGAGGTAGACAACATGTTAAAGTTGAATCTTCAGTTATTCGCTTCGAAAAAAGGTGTTGGGTCCACAAGAAACGGACGTGATTCTCAATCGAAGCGTCTTGGTGTGAAACGTGCAGACGGACAAACGGTTACTGGCGGAAGTATCTTAGTTCGTCAACGCGGAACTAAAATTCATCCAGGTACGAATGTTGGTATCGGTAGTGACGATACTTTGTTTGCAAAAGTGGAAGGCGTTGTGAAATTTGAACGTTGGGGCCGCGATCGCAAGAAAGTAAGCGTCTATCCGGTAGCTCCTGTAGCGGCAGCAGTGGAAGCATAATTGCTAACGAAACAGTTGTGAACTGATAATAAGCCTCCGGCCAATAAGTGCCGGGGGCTTTTTTGTAGGTTTTTAGATGATTTGATATGAAATACTGTGCTATACTATGAAATGGTTAAATTACCCAATAGATGATTGAGGACGAGGTGATGCTGTGAAATCGTGGAAAAAGTTAGGGGCTCTAGCTATCATATCAACTTGGATTCCTTTGTCATTAGTCATATGGTATCCAGCGTTAATATGGTACATCATGCTTACGCTTTGGGTGGCTACAGTACTTTGGATCGCAATCTCATCTATTCATAGGCAGAGTGAGAGGGAGCAACGGTTAGTCATTCAGAGTATTGAACAGACTGCTATTGATACCTTGAATCATCATCGACATGATTGGATGAATGATTTGCAAATTTTATATGGTTATATACAACTGGGAAAGCATGATAAAACAATCGATTGTGTGGGAAGAATAAAAGAACGGATATATCTTGAGGGTAAGATTTCAAAACTGGGTATTCCATCTTTAGTTTTTTATTTACAATCCTTTCGTACTATAGGAAGTAATGTAGAACTTGAAGTCAACATCGCAGATGACTTACATCTTAGTCGCAGAATGAAACAAGATGACATTGAGAACTGGGTTTCTGCCATCGTGGAGTCCGTTCGAGCGTATCAATACGGTGAACTATCATCTTGGGGTGAGACTCGCAAGCTAAATCTTAGTTTTTATGAAGAAGATGGAGACATAGTCGCTTTTTTTGAAGGTGAAGGTTCACATGTTGACCCAGAAGTTCTTCAGCAACAAATTCATAATGTGGTACGTAGCCATAAGGTGAAGGCTGAGCAGGTTTACGCCTCTCAAGGTTCTTTCCAGCTACGAGTACCGTGTGATACATGAGGAAGGTGAAGTTATGTTTGTAGATAAAGCGAAGATTTTCTTGAAAGCTGGCAATGGGGGTGACGGACTCGTTGCTTTCCGTCGTGAGAAGTTTGTTCCGGATGGTGGACCTGCGGGTGGTGATGGAGGTCGAGGTGGTGACATCATCTTTAAGGTAGATGAAGGACTGCGAACATTGATGGATTTTCGTTATCAACGTCATTTTAAAGGGAACCCTGGTATAAAGGGACGCAATAGGAACCAACATGGTGCTAATGCGGACCATACCGTTATCCGTATCCCGCCAGGAACCATCATCATGGACGATAGTACTGGGGAAGTGATTGGGGATTTAACCAGACATGGTCAGCATATTGTTGTAGCCCAGGGTGGGCGTGGCGGTAGAGGTAATGCTCGATTCGCAACCATGAAGAATAAAGCTCCCGAAATTGCTGAGAATGGTGAAGAGGGTCAGGAACGTAATATTGTATTAGAATTAAAAGTTATGGCGGATGTTGGGCTTGTGGGCTTCCCGAGTGTTGGGAAATCAACATTGCTATCTGTCGTTTCAGCTGCTACACCTAAAATTGGTGCTTATCATTTCACAACCATCACACCAAATCTAGGTGTGGTTGATGTAGGGGATGGTCGCAGTTTCGTTATGGCTGATTTGCCAGGACTAATCGAGGGTGCTCATGAAGGTGTTGGACTTGGACATGAATTCCTTCGTCACGTGGAACGGACTCGTGTTATTATTCATGTGGTGGATATGTCTGGCTCTGAAGGCAGAGATCCTTATGGAGATTGGGTTAAGATCAATGAGGAATTGAAATTGTATAATCCAGGTCTTGAGAAGCGTCCACAAATTGTAGCAGCAAACAAAATGGACATGCCAGATTCCGAAGAGAATTTAGCCTCCTTCTGTGAACAAGTTAAACTTGTAAGACCGGATTTAGAGATCATGCCTATCTCTTCCTTGACACGTAAAGGTATACAGGAATTACTATACCGGGCAACAGATTTGTTGGATCAACTTGAAGTTGAAACGGTTATTGAAGATGTTCCTGAAATCAAGGAAAGAAAAGTATATAAATTGGATCCGAAGGATGATGATTCCTTCACGATTGTTCGTGAGAATGATGCATTTATCATTACGAGTTCGAAGATTGAACATCTGATGCAGAGAATGCAGCTTAATTCGCATGAAGCTATCCTCAAATTAGGGCGAATTCTTCGTGCTATGGGTGTGGATGAAGAGCTTCGTAAGCGTGGAGCGGTAGATGGGACAATCGTTCGTCTTGGTGATTTCGAATTCGAATTTGTTGAGGGTAGTAGTTATTACTAAATTCACATTTATAAACCGTATTTCTGTACTTTTAAAGTACAGAAATACGGTTTTTTTTGCGGAATGGGGCTTCTATCTCTTGACCCTCGAAGGACAAATATATTATAATGTCCACTATACACAAACAGTAGTCTTTGAGGAGAGGACGTTCTTGAAAGAACGCTATTATTTAGTTCGTGAGGATATTTTACCAGAAGCGGTCATAAAGACGATGCATGTGAAGCAATTACTTGCAGCCGGGGATGTTAAAACGGTTCATGAAGCCGTGGAACAAGTGGGTTTAAGTAGGAGTGCATTTTATAAATACAAAGATGGAATTCATCTTATTAATCAATTGGAACGCGAAAGAATTGTTACGATATCCATTGATTTAGAACATCGTTCAGGGATGTTGTCTAAAGTATTAAGTCTTGTGGCAGGTCTTGGTGGTAATGTTCTAACTATGCATCAAAGTATACCGTTACAAGGGATTGCTAATGTAGTCATATCTGTAGAAATTTCACGGCTTAGTGAAGGGCTTGGTGATATGCTAGAAGGTATGAAAGGCGTATCAGGGGTAAAGCGCGTCCATATGATTGGACAAGGGTAGGCACTAATAAAGATGAATGACGTGATCAAGGGGGACGAATTAATGAAACCGGTAAGAGTGGGATTATTAGGATTAGGAACTGTGGGTACAGGGGTCGTTCGAATTGTAGAAGGAAATCAGGAGGATTTAAGTAGTCAAGTGGGTTCTCCTATTATTATTTCAAAAATTGCAGTAAAAAATAGTGATAAATCAAGGGATATATATATTGACCCCGCAATATTGACAGAAGACCCATGGGATGTTATTCGTGATCCCGAGATTGATGTTATTGTTGAAGTGATGGGTGGAGTGGAACAGACTAAAGCTTATATCTTAGAAGCTTTAGAGCAAGGTAAACATATTATAACTGCCAATAAGGACCTCATGGCATTGTACGGTTCTGAAATTCTGGCTAAAGCACAAGAGAAACAGTGTGATGTATTCTACGAAGCTAGTGTAGCGGGTGGTATTCCGATTATTCGCACACTAATTGAAGGGTTCTCATCGGATCGTATCCTGAAAATAATGGGTATTGTAAATGGAACAACGAACTTTATTCTGACTAAGATGAGTAAAGAAGGCGCTTCTTATGATGATGTTTTACAAGAAGCACAAGAACTTGGCTATGCGGAGTCAGATCCAACATCTGATGTTGAGGGATTGGATGCTGCACGTAAGATGGCTATTCTAGGAACACTTGGATTTAGAACGAATGTGGAGTTGAAGGATGTTAGTGTACGTGGAATCTCCCAAGTGACCAAAGAAGATATTGCATATGCTAAACGTCTTGGATATGAAATGAAGTTGTTAGGAATTGCGGATCGTGATGATGAGCACATCAGTATCAGTGTTCAACCTACAATGGTACGTCGCAGTCATCCGATTGCATCTGTGAATGGTGTATATAATGCTGTGTATGTGTATGGTGAAGCTGTCGGTGAGACGATGTTCTACGGAGCCGGAGCCGGAGCTATGCCTACAGCAACTTCGGTGGTAGCTGATCTTGTGGCGGCGATCAAGAACTTGAAGCTTGGCGTGAATGGTTTGAAAGCTATTGTTCCATACAAGCAGAAGAAGCTCAAAGATGATGAGCAAATTAAGTATAAGAACTTTATTCTTCTACACGTCGATGATAAGGCAGGAGTGCTTGCACAAATCACACAAGCCTTTGCTCAATTTGATGTAAGTTTAGAGTCCGTCGTGCAACAACCTAACGAACATAATCCTTATGCTGAAATTATCATCGTCACTCACGATGCTAGTAAAGCTAGTATGAACAAGGTATTAGAGCATTTCGAGGGTCTCGCAGTCATTCGTACCATTAAAAGTGTTTATCGCGTTGAGGGATAAACTCAGAGAATATATTTGAACCGACTCCTTCAGGATCTGTTGCCGTGTGCAACGTACTGAAGGAGTCTATAAATTTAAATGCTAAGGATACTTCCTAAATGGGGAAAGCGTAGTATATGTGATTAGCAGGCATAAGATTGAAAGATCTGAATATTTCAATGAGACTGTTATTGCACAACCTACTATTGTAGGGAACTATGAAGCGACTGATATGGATGCTATCGCTAAGCTGGAAGAGGAACAGGGATGATTAGAAGTCAAGGTGTTTGTGTGAAGGTGCCGGCCAGTACAGCGAACTTGGGACCTGGTTTTGATACGCTAGGAATGGCCTTGTCGTTATATTCATGGATTGAGATGAAAGAATCGGAGCATACTCAGTTTCATTTGTATGGCGATCAAATGAATGGATTAACTACGGATAAATCTAACTTAGTATACAAAGTGGCACAACTAGTCTTTGATGAAGCGGGTGTTTGCGTACCAGAGATTGAGATTTCAATGTATTCTGATATTCCTTTAACCAGGGGTCTTGGGAGTAGTGCTTCGGCTATCATTGGGGGAATGGTTGCGGCAAATGCCTTAATTGGTTCACCACTTTCCAAGGATAAGTTATTCGATATGGCCACTAAGTTAGAAGGTCATCCTGACAATGTGGGAGCATCTTTATTTGGTGGAATTATCACTGCTGTATGGGATGGGGTGCATGCTGATTATATAAAAATGGAGCCTCATAACAATTTGGAAGTACTTGTTGTTATCCCAGAATTTCAACTATCTACCTCGGATGCTCGAAAGGTGCTACCTGATCAAATAAGTCGTGAAGATGCTATATATAATATCAGCAGATCATCACTACTCGTAGCTGCGTTATCGCAGGGAAGATTTGATCTCATCGGAAGAGCCATGTCTGATCGATTACATCAACCATATCGCGCAAGTTTAGTGCCGGGTATGTCTCGTATTTTAGAGGAGGCTCCGAACCGTGGAGCTCTTGGTGTCGCTTTAAGTGGAGCAGGCCCAACTTTGCTGGCGTTAGTAGATCGTGGTAATCTTCTTAAGGGGGATTTAGAGACATATTTATTGGATACGATGAAGGAATATGGAATTCAGGCATCTGCTAGATGGCTTAATCCTTCAAGTGATGGCGTTATTATCAATGATAATATGTCATCTAATTCATTTTTGGATATGATAAAAGGGGAAGTTGAAGTATGAAACGAATTGCTTTACTACCAGAAGGGTCTGTCTCTCATGAGGCTATAGTTCATTTATTTGGCGATGAGCCTGTGGAATTACTGTATTATAAACAGATTTCCGATGTGTTTCGTTCAACTGTTCTAGGCAAAAGTGATTATAGTGTAATCCCCATTGAGAATACGATTGATGGTTCAGTGAGTCTGCATATGGATTGGCTTGTAAATGAAGTGGATATTCCTATGCAAGCGGAGTGGGTCTATCCATCCATACAGAATTTAATTGGTGATCGAGAAGCGTTTCTTTCAGAAGATGGAGAGATAGACTACAGTAAAATCACTAAAATTATATCTCATCCTGTCGCTGCTGCTCAATGCATGCAGTTCGTTCGTAAGTATGCACCTCAAGCTGAGGTAGAGCACGCAGGAAGTACTTCAGAGGCAGTTCATATTGTCAAAAATAATCCAGGCCAAGGATGGGCTGCGATCGGTACAGTTCTTGGAGCTGCAAAGTATAAGTTAGATATTATGGCCGAGCGAGTAACGGATCATGATAATAATTTCACTAGATTTGTGCTGATTGGTTCTGATTCTGCACGTCTCCAGCGCCAGAGTAATCAGATGAAGACGAGTGTTACAGTAACGCTTCCTGAAGATTTCCCAGGGGCACTTCACCAAGTTCTTTCTGCATTTGCTTGGAGAAGGCTCAATTTATCTCGAATTGAATCCCGTCCAACGAAAAAGAAACTAGGTAATTATTATTTTTACATTGATGTTCTTGCTGAGGATAGTGCGGTGTTGTTACAAGCAGCCTTTTCGGAGATTGAGGCCTTAGGATGTCAGGTGCGTGTATTGGGGTCTTATCCTTGTTATCCTTATAATAAAAATTCTTAGATGCAATACATTAATCAATGTAGAACAATGGATTTACTTAAATGGGTTAAAATAAGGCTGTTTTTAGTAAAAATCCTTTCATGGTTAAGTCATGAAAGGATTTTTTTTGTCATCAATGATGTCATCCGCCCATCACTTGCATAAGATGAGAGTAAAGAAGGCGGGCAGATGCCGTCTATAAGAAGTTTAGGAGGTTTTTTCCACGTGAAAATACACATGGTTAAGAAGGGCGACAGCTTATACGAGTTATCTAAAAAGTATGGTATATCGCTAGAAAAGCTAATTGAGGCTAATCCGCAACTGAAAGACCCGAACAAATTAAACATAGGTGAAAAAGTCAAAATTCCAACGGAAGCAAGTTCTGTCCCAATGCCAGAAAATATTATTCACAAACATGTTGTGAAGCAGGGAGATAGTCTTTGGCAGTTATCTAAAGCTTGGGGAGTAACATTAAGGGAAATGATCGACGCTAATCCTCAATTGAAAAATCCAAATGCACTGCTTGTTGGGGAAATTGTGAATATTCCTAAGGTTGGAATGAAAGAGGTAATAAACGGAGAGTTAGTTGGTGGAAATGCTAATCACAATAAAACAACTGCAGGAGGTAAAACGCACACAGGACCCAAAGTAGACACCTCACCAATTCAAACAATCCCACCTGTTATCCCTCAACTTCCACAAATTCAAGACAATGCGCTAGCACCTAACGTGCCTATGCCTAACGTACAAATGCCAAACGTCTCAATTCCTAATCCCCCACCTCCTAACAATGCGCCAATTCAACATGTTCCACCACACCACATACCTATGCCACTTCCTGAGTTACCAATTGCAGAAGAAAAAATAGAAATGAAACAACACTTGTATATACAGTATTCTGTCCCTACTCAAGAGGCGGAGGAAAAAGCTCCATTAATGGAGAAGTCTAATCCTTGCCCTCAGGTTTCAGAACAAATGTATTATCCAGGTATTACGGAAGGATACTCTTGGAATCAACCACAGTGCGAACAAGCAACGTGGGAACATCAAGGTTATGGGCAACAACAGAATTGGGTACAACCGCAATTTACGCAACCATGTTACCCTATGATGCCGCAAATGGTACACGAAGGACCAGATCATTGTAATCCTAACATGTCACCGTACGGTACCTCATTTGCTGGTGGTTTATCTGGTTATGGGGGCGACAATCAAGGATTTTCACCATTATCGAACAATATGGCACCATCGGAAAATATTTCAGTATCTTGCTCAGAGGTATATTCTTGTATATCACCTTACGATTGGACTTTCCCGAATGGAATGATGCAAGGGCAAGGAGTTGAACATCAGGGGCAACATCCAGTTATGTCGTATGGTTATTCTCAACCTGAGTCTCAAGTTATGCATGACTGCGGATGTCATAGTAGAGAAGGTATTCATGAATCATCTGATGTTGGTAACGTCACAGCCATTTCAGAAAAAGCATTTATAGGTAATGATGTGAGTAACTCAACCTTGGAGCCTGAAGATTCCATTAGTGTTTCGAAATTGAAGAAAGCCAAAACCTCAAGTGTAAATACAGGTAAAGGTAGAGCTACTAATCAAGCCGGAGATAAAAGACAAAAAAACAAACAACAGAAGCGGCGTAACCCTTGGATAAAAAATAAGTAAGCTTCAAATTAAGGCAAGCGATTCATAATCGCTTGCCTTAATTCATTTGTATATTATTTGCATTTGCCAACGTGGTTAAGTATATGTTAAGTTAATAACCCAACCGATAAAAGAATGATGGTTGATAAGGTTTAGTTACAAGGGAATGGCTTGGGCAGAATATTTAAATAGATTCCTGTTCCGAAAAAAACTCTTGCATTATGAATTACCGCATGATATGATATAAAAGTTGTCACCGAGACAGATTGGTGCTAACAAAATGAAATAATTGGT